>CAWFWU010000001.1:0-112096 GCA_963819605.1 uncultured Alphaproteobacteria bacterium
CATGGCCTCGACCTCGTGACCAAGGGCACGAACGGCACGGTCTATATCCCGCTGATCGCCGATGATCCGCTTTATGACAAAGGCAAGGACGGAATCGCGAACAATGTTGTCGATGCGTACTTTGTGACCGATCCGGCGGGCACCCTGGCAGACACAACGGTGGGCACCCTGCCAGTGCCGGCAATATCAGGTACCGTGACAGCTTGGCAGGCATTCTATGCGGCCGATCCACCAGGCTGGCCCCCCGGGGGCCCCTTCTCCAGTCATTCAGCGACGCAGCCGGCTTTGGCGCGGTCAAATTCAACGACGACGGCGCTGGTGCCGACGGCATATTCAGCACCGCCGACACAGCCGAACTTCATGGCGCTGACGCGCGCAACCGCGACGATCGATGCCAACGGCATTCCGCAACACGAAAACACCACAACCTCGTGGATCGACCAGAACCAGACCTACACCTCGCATGCCTCGCACCAGGTGTTCCTGCGCGAGTATCACGGTCGGCGATCAGACCGTGTCGACCGGCCGTTGATGGACGGACGTGGGCCGGCGGCTCGCTCGATGGCGCGATCGGCAACTGGGCGGAAGTGAAGGCGCGGCGCTGACGTTACTGGGCATCAATCTCAGCGACTTCGATGTCCACAACGTGCCGCTTCTGCTCACGGACCAGTACGGGAAATTCATTCCGGGCGCGAACGGCTATGCCCAGATCGTCATGGCGCCTGATCACGTCACACGACCGCTGGTACAAGGAAGGGAACCCTGACGGCAGCGTCACGACCGCAGGTGCTCAATCGGCACCAATCACGCCTTCCTCAATGACATTGCTCACCACGCCGCGCCTGCGCTTGTGATCATGACCACAACTGGCGACGTCAAAAATTCAGCAGATCACCGACAGCGACATGCTGGATGCCAATGGCGATGGCATCTCCGACGCCGCGGATGTGGCATACCTGAACGACGGGGCTATGACTTACCTCGGTGAGCGCCTCACCGAAGCGAATGGCGATCTGGTCATCGATGCTGCTGACCTTGCTGACGTCAATCTTGATGGCGTCATCAATGCAAGGACACTGTCGCCGACGATCACAATGCACTCACCTATGACGATGAAATGCTCAACGCGCACTTCGTCACCGGCGACGGCCGCGGCAATGAAAACATTGCGCTGACTTCAGTTCACTCGATCTTCCACTCCGAGCACAACCGCTTCGTCGAGGCCAACAAGGCGACACTTCTTGAGGCCGTACGCGGCCACAACACGCCGCAAAGGGGCTTGCCTTCCTCAACGAGTGGCTGGTCGTCGATGTAACAGCAGTCCCGTCTAACCTCAGCACGCTCGTTTGGGACGGCGAACGCCTGTTCCAGGCCGCACGCTTCTCCACTGAAATGCAGTATCAGCATCTGGTGTTCGAAGAATTCGCGCGCCGCATTCAGCCGATGGTCGACCCCTTCATCTTCAACAGCAGCCCGGATATCGATCCTTCGATCGTGGCCGAGTTCGCCCATACGGTGTACCGCTTCGGTCATTCGATGCTGACCGGCACGGTTGACCGCCTTGATAACAATTTCGACCCCGTCAATGGCGATGCAGATCAGGCGACCCTGCTCGCGGCGTTCCTCAACCCGCAGATGTATGTCGCCAGCGGCACCACGGTGGCAGAAGCCAACGCCAATCTGATCCGTGGCTTGTCACGCGATGTCGGCAACGCTATGGACGAGTTCATCGTCCCCGATGTGCGCAGCACATTGCTGGGGCTGCCGCTCGATCTCGCAGCACTCAATATTGCGCGCGGCCGCGACACCGGCATTCCGTCATTCAACGAAACCCGCAAGCAACTCTACGAAGGCGCATCGGCTCCCGTCGCCGATTTGAAACCCTACGAAAGTTGGGCCGATTTCGCGCGCTAACATCAAGAACCCGGCGTCGGTCATCAACTTCATCGCTGCATATGGCACACATTCGACGCATCACTCGCTCCGCCGACAGGCCGGCAGGCGCGATGCAGCTGCTGCGCTGATAGCAGCCGCAAAGCTGAATCGACAGCCTAGTGCACAACGGTGCCGTATGACTTCATCAATGGTACGGCGCTTACGCCTGGCGGGCCGGCGGCCTCGGCGGCCTCAACGATGTTGACCTCTGGATCGGCGGCCTCGCCGAAGCGAATCCTGAATTCGGCGGCATGTTGGGCACCACGTTCAACTACATCTTCGAATTCCAGATGGAAAATTGCAGTTCGGCGACCGCCTATACTACCTCACCCGGACACAAGGTCTGAACATCCTCAACAACCTCGAGCCCAACACCTTCTCCGATCTCGTCATGCGCAACACCGCGCTCGGCGACGTTACGCGACCCATTGAACGGTGCACTGTTCGTGACGCCAGATTATTCCTCGAAATGGATACTGGCTATTGCGCAGGAAGACTACTGGCTTGACAGATTAAACGGCGTCGACCGGCATTGATCCAATGGGCCGTCGGAGAACCGCACAGTGTCTTTACTCCCACTCAAGGTCATGCGCAACTTGGCACAGCAACCGACGACAAATGGTAACGTTGCCGCGACGGCCATCATGTAGGCGGCACACTCCGCTTCACGGGCGGCGAACACGTTGTGGTCGGCGGCACCGAAGGCAACGACCGAATCTTCACTGACAAGGGCATCGATACCATTTGGGGTGATGGCGGTAACGACTACATCAATGCCGGCACAGAATCCGACGACGTATTCGGCGGCGAGGGCGACGACATCATCGAAGATCCATTCGGTGATGACGTGCTGCGCGGCAACCAGGGCAATGACGTAATCTCGGAAGCCCGCGGCGCCGACCTCGTATTCGGCGACGAAGGCCAAGACTACCTTATCCTCGGTCAGGACGCCGCTGAAGCGTTCGGCGGCGAAGGCAACGACTTCATCCTCGGCGGTGCCGGCAAAGACTTCCTGCTCGGCAACGAAGGCGATGACTGGATCGAAGGTGGCGCGGGTTTCGACACCATCGCAGGCGACAACTCGGAACTCTTCTTCAACTCCACTATGATTGGCCACGACGTGCTGTTCCATGGCAGCGACGAAGGCGACTACGACGCGGAATCGGGCGACGACATCATGGGCTCGGGCCCAGCGTGTTCCGTTACGAAGGCATGTTCGGCTTCGACTGGGCCATTGGCAAGAACGACATCACCGGCGTGAACTTCGACATGGCGATCCCGATCTTCACGACCATTCCGAACGACATTCTGAAAGACCGCTTCGACCAAACCGAAGCGTTCTCCGGCTGGAAATATCGCGACGTTTGCAAGGCGATGACCGTGGCCACAAAGGCGGCGGCTCGTCGGCACCGGACTCGGTTCCAACCGAACTGTTTGCCGATCACTTGTTGACTCAGGAAGGCATCAACCGCATCACCGGCTTCAACGAATGGTTCGGCGGCAATGCCAATGGTACAATGAACGGCTCGGACGCGCGTGAAACATTGTTTGGCGGCTTTTCAGGTGTTCCAGGCTCCACGCCAATCTCGACCTTCCGAGATGGCAACATTTTGATGGGCGGCTCGGCAACGACTTCCTGCGCGGCCGTGGCGGCTATGACCTACTCGATGGCGATGCCTGGCTCAACGTGCGCATCAAGATCGTCATTCCGACAGGGCCGAATGCTGGCACTTATTCGGCCAAGTCGATGAGCACCGATACCGTTCTCAGCGGCGAACATGCTGGCAAAGTGTTCAACGTATACACGGTGCTGATGAATTGGCCGATTCAACTCACAAGGCGGGCTCGCCTAATTTCGCGAGCCCGGCTTTCGGCGGCGCGACGCTCAACTCGCTGATGTTGAACGGCACCATCAACCCAGGCAACATGAGCATTGTCCGTGAACTCCTGGATACGTCCAACGACCATTGACCGTGAAGGACGTCGATACGGCCGTCTTCCAGGGCCAGTTCTATGAGTATGAAGTCGAGGGCTCGAAGACTTCAATGGCGATGGTGATTTCGACGACGCCAATGAATTTGGCGCAAAGCGCGATCTCAACAATGACGGCGACTACACAGATGCCGGCAAGTACAATACCACCGCCCGCGATGTGAACGGCGACGGCTTCATCTCCGTCCGTGATCGTGATACGGGTGCCGTTGGCGCATCACACAACAGTGTGGTCGGCGCAAGCAGCCGCGGCAACCTGACCGACGATACGGACTTCCTCAAGAACATCGAGCAACTGCAGTTCGCTGACGCTATCAAGGTGATTGCGGGTGACAACAGCTTCGCCACAGGCACGGTAACGATCCACGACCCGACCATGTTCGACGGCCTGGTGACCCCTTATGTTGGCCAGTTACTGACGGCAACGCTGACCAACGTCGTTGATCCAGACGGCGTGCCGGTCGATAGCAACGGCACACCAACCGTGCCGTATACATTCGAATGGCAAACAACGGAATTTGGCAACAACTCGGGATGGTCTACTATTTCGACCGGCTTGACCTACACTGTGCGTTCGGTCGATCCGGGGCACGTTTTACGGGCTGTCGCAATATTCCAAGATAACGCGGGCCATCCAGAACGTATCATCTCGGCGAGCACCGATAACCCGACGGCCGCATTCAGCGTCGCAGAGAATAGTGCTGGCGGAACCGTGGTCGCCTCGCGCATTCCTTTCAGCATCGACTACGACCCGACGTCATTCAATGGCCAACCGCCACCGGATGTCGATCTGGCGACGTTGCACCACGAGATTGATCCGGCGAACAACGCTGGCGGCCGCTTCACAGTGGTTGCCGTGCCGGGGCAGTTCGACTTCCAGGGCACGCCACTCTATCAGCTCGTCGTCAATCCCGCGCTGAACAACACAGGTCCGCTGGACCAGCTGGATACGCGCGTCCTTCTCAATTACGAGGCTCCGGTACATACGCCGGCCAACCAGTCGCACCAATTTGTCGACAACCAGTATCAGGTCGTCATCAACAGCTACGACACGGCCGACCCCGCGACCCGCGTCCTCGTCGCCGTTCGCCAGTTCACAGTGTTCCTGAATGACGTGACGGGTGAAATCGTCGACGTCGCGCCGGTGGTGGATTTGACCGGTGACCAGACGATTGTCACAAACACGGCGGGTCAATTCCGCGACGAGTTCACCAATGCTGTACTAAACAACAGCAATGGCACGGCGGCGTGGGGAGCCACGCCATGGGTCGAGATCGGTGACAACGGCAATGTCAATAGCGCGACAGCGGGTCAGATCACCATCGACAGCGGCAACAACAATGCGTTGCGGTTTGGCGACAATGGCGACGGTGCAACAATTCAAAGGACAGTCAATCTGGCTGGCGTGACAAGCGCCTCGATCAGCTACTCGCGACGAGAACAGCTTCGACAATGGCGAAATCATTACGGTTCAGTTCAGTGATGATGGAACCTTCGGCGCCGGTCACATCCAAAACATCCAGACCATTAACAACAACTCAAACAACGGCAACATCAACAATGTTGCTTTGACCGGGTCCTTCACAGCCAATGCTGCGATCCGCCTCGTGGCTAGCGGCACCAACAACAACAGCGCCAACAACTCGGTCACGATCGACAATCTTACGATCAATACAGTTACGACCTCTACCACTGTCATCTCTGGCGCACCCGGCAATAATTACGCGACCACCTACACTGAAAACGGTGCGGCAGTTGCCATCGCTTCGAGCCCGGCCGTGTCTGATGCCGACAACACAACTCTCATGGGCGCGACGATTAAGCTGACCAATGCACAAATCGGCGACGTGCTGGCGATTGCAGGTAACTTGCCAGCAGGTATCACGTCGAGCTTCGGCCCGGCTGTTGCAGGTGAGATCACAATGTATCTCTCCGGCCCAGCAAGCGCGGCAGCGTTCCAGACCGCAATCGGGCAGATCCGCTTCGGCAACCCAGCGGAGAACAATCCAATCGCTGGCGTTCGCACGATCAACGTGACGGTCAACGACGGCGAGAAGGAAAGCAACATCGCCACCGCTTCGGTGACAGTTGTCGCGGTTGAGGATCCGACGGTCGCGAATGCCGACTCGATCATCACGAACACGACAACGGGAACTGCTTTCGTAGTTCCGGAATGGGCACTGCTGGCCAACGACGTTGATCCTGACAACACGCTTGATGTGACGGCCGTATCCGCCGTCAACGGCCTGACGGTCACGCCACTTGCCGCGAATACGGGTTCGCTCACGATCACCGACACAGCAGGTGGCTCAAACCAGTTCACCTACACGGCCACTGGCAGCAACAACAGCAATGCGAATGTCAGCGTCTCGTCGGTAACGGCCAACAACACCTACGCCGACAACTTCAACACCACCGCGTTCAACAATTCCAACGGTACAGTCAACTGGGCGGCAACGCCTTGGGTCAATCTCAAGACGGAGCCAATGCCGCTAACAACGGACAGATCACGATCGACAACGGCAGTAACGAGCTTCGCATCCTGAACGGTGACGGTGCGACGATCACACGGGCTGTCAATCTTGCCGGTGTGCCTAGCGCGACCATGACGTTCACCGTTGACCAGAACGGTCTGGATGTCGGCGAAACCGTTCAAGTGCAGTTTGATGCGGATGGCAATGGTGTATTCGAAACGCTCCTTTCCACCATTAACACAGGGTCGAGTAGCACCGGTGCGACTACGACTGTAACTATGTCGGGCGGAACGGCGAATTCGGCGATCCGCTTTGTTGCGAGCGCAATCACCGGTGCAGGTGAGGATGTCCGAATCGACAACCTCAGCATCGCCTACAGCTCGGCGGCCACCGCCGTCAACGGCAACGGCAATGCCAACATTCTGGTTGGTGACGCTAATGGGTCGACGTTCGAGGGTGCTGGCGGCAACGACGTAGTTCTCGCTGGGCTCGGTAATGACACAATAATTTGGAATGCTGGCGACGGCCGCGACATCGTCGATGGTGGTGCTGGTGGGACCGACACCTTCGTCATTAACGGCGACAACAGCAACACCAACCCAGAAACATATCGGGTCTACGCCAGGGCCGATGCGCTGGCGGCCGGGATTGCCGGCCTCGCTGCCAATACCGACATCGTCATCACGCGCAGTGCTGGAACGGGTGCTGCGTCGGTCGTCGCCGAACTTGATGAGATTGAAGAGATCGTCATTAACACCGGTGGCGGCGACGACATCGTAACGATGATCGGCAACTTCAACCCGACTAACCTCAACTTCAACACCGTCACCGTGAACGGCGGCGATGGTAACGACACGGTCGATATCTCGGGGCTCGGATCTGATCACCGCGTGGTGTTCAACACCGGCGCCGGCACCGATCACGTTATTGGCGTCGTGCGCCCACAGGACGTTGTCAGTCACGGCGTCAATGGCGATAGCGGCAACCCGGAAGCGACGCCGACAACCCCAGCGGACGGGGACGACGACAACGACGACACGTTTGTTGGCACATCCGCCAATAATCACTGTGACGCCGGGTCGGGCAACGACAGAGTCTGGGGATTGGCCGGAAACGACAAACTTGAAGGTGGATCAGGTAACGACAAGCTGTGGGGCGGTCGAGGCAACGACAAGCTGCTCGGCGGTTCTGGCAACGACGATCTGTGGGGAGGCGCGGGACACGACAACCTGCGCGGCGGCGACGGCAACGACACTATCAAGGGTGGCGTCGGTAACGATCGCATGACGGGCGGTTCTGGCAACGACGATCTGTGGGGAGGCGCGGGACACGACAACCTGCGCGGCGGCGACGGCAACGACACGATCAAGGGTGGCGTTGGTAACGATCGCATGACGGGCGGTTCTGGCAACGACAAGTTCGTGTTCAACCGAGGCTTCGGCAACGACGTCATCACCGACTTCGATGCCAACCCAGCCGGCGGACAAGACAAACTCGACATCTCTGCGCTTGGAATTACAGATGCGAACTTCGCTATGCACGTCCTTGTCTTGGATCTCGGCGCCGACACATTAATCAGTGTCGACGGCGAAAGCATATGCCTCAAAGGTGTTTCTAACTCGAGCACTGTCACGATCAGCGACTTCGTACTGTTCGGCGGTTGATAAGTTGGGAGATCACAAAAAATGCCAGTTGCACATCTGAGGAAGCCCGGCAGCGGCAGTCTTGCCGCTGCGGCGATCGAGAAACAGGGCGTGCCGGTGGCGGCTACGGCCGAACAGGGCCGGGCTGCAGCTGTCGATGTACCGAGAAGCGTTTTGCAAAGCCCGAAAGAGGAGACGAACGTCGTTGACGACGTAAAGCCAGCGCCGTTCAGTAACTACGTATTGTTTATCAAATAGTCTCAAATCGGCAAGACTTGTACAGGCGAGGGCGTCATCAGAACCGTCGCCCGCAACGTGAGAATCGGAGGCAAACAGTCTTCTGATATATGCTGCAATGGGTAACCCTCACAAACGCATCAATCTGATGAGGTGAGCTAGGTTTTTTGCGCCGGTCCGCTCCATGACCCACGCACGATGATGCTCGACAGTCCGCACGCTAATGTTGAGCTGGGCGGCGATGTCCTTGTTCGTAAGCCCATTCACGGCAAGACCGAGTACCTCTCGCTGACGATCGGTCAGTTCCGCCAAACGTGAAGAAATCTGCTCTTTGTCGCCACCCTCAAACATGGTTCGATTGTTTTCATTGACAGCACCTTGAATGCTCTCGAGGAGCTGCTTTTCAAGGAACGGCTTTTCAATGAAATCATGGGCTCCTGCCTTCATGGCCGTGACAGCCATAGCCACATTTCCATGACCAGTAATCAGGATTAGCGGCACGCCTATGTCACGGGCGTTCAATTCACGTTGGAGTTCGAGCCCGCTACATCCGGGTAAGCGAACATCGCTCACGATGCAGTCGACCGCCATCCCTTCGGTTAGAGCGGTCAGAAACAGGGTGGCTGTTTCGAAGCATCGAACCTCAAGTCCATTCAGAAGTAGAAAGAGCCGGAGCGCGTCAAGTATCCCCGGGTCATCGTCGATTAAGGCGATCCGTATCGACATGCTCATTTCTCAATGGGTTCCGAATGAGTTGGCAGAGTGAAACAAACAACCGCTCCCTGGCCCTTCTCCCCGATCCAAAATTGTCCGCCTTGCCCTTCTACAATTGAACGGCAAAGTAACAAACCAACACCGAGGCCATCGGCTTTCGCGGAGATGAATGGCGCAGGCAATTCGTCAATAGTCATTTCGGGAGAAAAGCCAGGACCCGTGTCATGAACGGTGATCTCGATGAAGTCCGGTTTCTGGAGGTGCGCGCTGATGGTGACGGTCCCCTTGTGAGTACCAGCTCCCGTGAGGGATTCAACGGAGTTCCGCACCAAGTTTACGAAAACCTGCTGAACCGATAGTTCGTCAACTCTGACAAGCGGCAACTGAGGCGAGACCATAATTTTCAAATCAATGTCAATGCCTTCCAACTCTGCATGCATTGCGGCGATGGCCTTCTTGACCAGTGTGAGTACTGCGGCCGGTCTAGTGTCGAGGTGGCCACTCCGCATGAGATTTCGGAGGTTATTTACGACAGCTACAGCTCGTTCAATTTGCGCAACGGTCTTGAGGGCTGCTTCGGATCTCGTCCCGGGTGCTTTTTCGTCCGATCCGAGCGTCGCCGTTACAATTCGAGCATAGGTTCCTGCCGCCGTAAGCGGCTGGTTGATCTCGTGAGCCAGTGCTCCAGCCAGTCCGCTAATGGAGTTGATCCGTGAACGATGCGCAAAGTACGACTGCTGTTGGCGAAACTGAAACTCTGCACGGCGCCGTTCGGATTCGAGAGCCCCTGCCACAAACCCTGTGAGAGTCAGGACCAAGAGGCGTGCTTCAATACCGGAAACATCGCCCTGCAATGAACCCGATTGGTGAATTGCCATTATGAACCCGAACTGAATGAGCACGAGGCCAACAGTGACGCTCGTTAGGCCGCCGCGCACGGCCATCCAGACAATTGGCAGGAAAAGAATATAGAAGTACTGGATGCCCCAATGAAAAATCAACCAGAGCGATCCGAAGATAGTGAGGCACTGAGCCAAAAACGCCAACGAGAAGGTCAATCTTGGACGCGCCGTCAGAACAAATATGAGAAACGGTGCCATCACGAGAACGCCGATGACGTCACCAGTCCAAGAACGGACAAGGAGCGCCCGGAATTCGTGCCAAGCTACCTGATCAGTCAGCGTCATAAGCAGTAAGTCGAGTGTCCCGATAACCAATGCGCCGACACTCGCGACAAGAGCCAGCAATATCACATCGCGCAGCGTGATGAGTTTTGGACTAAATTCTAGTTTTGGGTGAAGCAGGACGAGTGCGCAAAGCCCGTGGCCCAGTCCCACAACAAGGCAAGACAGAACCTCTATGTGTAGCGGTATCAAGAGAGGCCGAAAGACGATGTGAGCTAAAAGGTCACCAACAAAAGAAAGCCACAAGTACCGCCAGCCGAAGACCAGGATCAGTGCGTACGTAAGGCCGGACGACGGTGCCCACGGACTGACATTCGGCATATCGGAGGGGTGACTAAGGCCTTCCCAATCAAGAATCGCATAGCTGATGAGATAGATAAGGAAGAGCAAGTAGGGTGATCGTGACAACGTTTCAGATAAGCGGCGCCCCTGTTCTTCGGACATCAGACCTTCGCTCTTGAATAGAAGGGGCTCGTTTGCCATCAAACACGTGATCCAGAGTGACAAAGCATTTCGATGCAATTGGTAGCATAATCCGGCGCAGCGTCGGCCCCAAAATGAGCGCAAAGCGTTCGAAATTCGCAGCTGTATTTAATCTATTTATGCCGCGCGCGGCATTTCCGCTATGGATAACGTACGGTATTTTTCGCACAATTAGATGAAGGCTGGCGGCCCCGACTTAGGGTTTTCTGGGAGTTGCAACACAACCCGAAGACCGAAGAGAAGGAAGCCACCATTATCAACGAGGATACACAGATTCCGGGCCCGCTCAACAACGTGATCCGGATCGATGACGAACGGATCAAGGGACATCTGGACCGGGTTGTGCGCGGCACGGTCGAGGAGACGCTGAACGCGCTTCTGGACGCGGAAGCCGACCGGATGTGCAGCGCCGAGCGTTACGAGCGGACCGAAGCGCGCCGCGACACGCGGGCCGGACACTACGAGCGCAACCTGGAGACCAAGGCCGGCGAGGTGACCTTGAAGGTTCCCAAGCTTCGCCGCCAAACGTTCGAGACGGCGATCATCGAGAGATACCGCAGGCGTGAGGCCTCCGTCGAGGAAGCGTTGATCGAGATGTATCTGGCGGGCGTCTCCGTGCGCCGGGTTGAGGATATCACGGAAGCCTTGTGGGGCACGCGGGTCTCACCCTCGACGGTTTCCGATCTCAACAAGAAGATTTACGCGACCATCGACATCTGGCGGAACCGTCCGATCGAGGGCGAGCACCCTTACGTTTATCTCGACGGCATCGTGCTGAAGCGGACGTGGGCGGGCGAAGTGCGCAACGTCTCGCTACTGGTCGCAATGGCCGTCAACACTGAGGGATATCGCGAGATTCTGGGTATCGTGGAAGGCGCAAAGGAAGATAAGGCAGGCTGGTCGAACTTTCTCAAGCACTTGAAGGAAAGAGGTTTGCAAGGGGTTCGCTTGATCGTCTCGGACGCCTGCATTGGCCTCGCGGAAAGTGCCGCGGAGTTTTACCCGGAAGCCCACTGGCAGCGCTGCACGGTGCACTTCTATCGCAACGTGTTCTCCCACGTGCCGCGTCCGAAGACGCGCGAGGTTGCAGCGATGCTGAAAGCCATCCACGCGGCGGAGGACGTGGCGGCGGCGCGCGAGAAGGCTAAGGCCGTCGTTGCCAAGCTGCGGTCGCTGCGGCTGACGAAAGCGGCCGATCTGGTCGAGACAAGCGTACACGAGACGCTTGCCTACTACGCCTTTCCTGAGGAACACTGGCGGCGGATCAGGACGAACAATCCGCTGGAACGGATCTTGAAGGAGATCAGGCGGCGCACGAAGGTCGTCGGCGCCTTCCCCGACGGGCAATCGGCGCTCAATCTGGCGGCCGCCCGGCTCCGGCATGTTGCGGGGAGCGAATGGTCAACCAAGAGGTATCTCACGATGGAGCTATTGAAAGGTCACGACGAAGAAACTGTAACCGCCTGAGAACACCGGACGCCCTGGCCGGGACCCGCTGAGCCTTGATCAAATGTGCGAAAAATACTGGACAGTACCCCGCTATGAAACGCATCTGCCGTCAATGCCAACTTTCTGACGGTTGCGGAAAAGGTCTCATGTTGGCCCATCGCGACGTGCACCTAACGGACGCTATCGGATCGAACTACCCGTCACTGTATTTCTAAGGCTGTTCTAGTCCTTCGTATACAAACTCGGACATCGGCTATCACACCGGACCGGCGATATAGAACCGCTACTTAGTCGTCCGCTTTCCGATGCTAAGCCGCCTCGACTGCGCGCTCGCCGACACCATGCTTGGACCGTTTCTGCCCAATACAGTCCGTCGCCTGCCGGCACGACAATCACAGCCTCGGATCAACGGGTTCGCTTTCCAGAGCCAGCACAGCGAAAACACATTCGTGCACGCGGCGAAGCGGCTCGCGGGCAACAAATCGCTCAAGAGCTTCGAGACCAAGTGCGAATTCACGAATGGCCAAAGACCGCTTGGCACCCAGTCCCCGTTTTCTGAGACGGACAAGGTTTTCGGGAAGATCGTAATCCGGGCCGTAGATGATACGCAGATAGTCGCGTCCACGGCACTTCACGGCAGGCTGCATCAGGCGATTGCCTTGGAGCCGCGATAGGAAAGTCATGGGCTTGACGACCATGCCTTCTCCACCAGCGGTCGTCATTTCGAGCCACCAGCCGATTGCGGTCGTGACGCTCTTTTGATCTTGCAGGTCCACAACCTGTGTTCGTGTGGCTTGGAACAGGTTGTCGTGGTTCGCCAATTGAGCAAGTGTACGCATATGCCAATCGTGGGATTGGCCGCTATGAACTTGACCTTCGCTTGCAAGCAGGTGGAAGGGGGCAATGCGAACCCCTTCGAGGCCCTCGACCGGCCAGCAGTATTGCCGGACCGCCGCCGCAAAGCGCTCGGCCCGTTGCCGTTTCTCTCCAAGACCAGTGGCCAGCAGGCCAACATCAATTCCGCGCCCTTCGGCAAGCGATGCCGCCGATTGAGACATTTCGAGTTCAGCTCGGGCAGCCGCCCCAACGGGGCCGTACTGCTGTTCGATGAGGGTCTGCGCCTTCGCCGACCAGGGCATGATCTCCGCATCGAGACACAACCAGTCTGTCTTCAGCTCGTCAAATAGCCCTGCTGCTTCGGCAGCCTTTGCCGTCCGCGCTACGACTTCGGCTGTATGCTTGCGATCGCTGAAGAAAGCACGGCCCGTCCGCGTGTAGATCTCGCCTTGGGCACCATTGGCGACACCAAAACGGCTCTGAGCGGCTTTAATATCTCGCGCAACGACCAAAACGGCACGCGAGCCCATGTGTTTTTCTTGGCACATCACCTGCCCAACGTTGGCGCGCTGAAAAAACGACAGAGCCTCGGCCGGATGTTCCAGAAAGCCATCTTGTTCAGACGTCTCTGACGGCGACATCGTTGGCGGCAGATAGATCAGCCACTTGGGATCGACAGCAAACCGCGCCATCACTTCGAGCGCTGCGGCGGCGTTTTCCTCACGCACGGTGATTGAATGAGAATACCGCGTCGTCAGAATGCGCTTGCCTATCACATCGGCGAGATCAAGCGTGTCGTCATGTTCCTGCTGTGCTGAGCGTAGCGCTGCTGCCGATGCGAGAGGACGAATGGGTTCGCAATAGATCGCACCGGCCGTCTCGGAGACGAGTTCTATTTCCGGGTAGCGAAGCGCCGTGAGTTTGCCGCCAAACACGCACCCCGTGTCGATGCACAGTGTATTGTTCAACCATTCGGTTTCAACAACAGGCGTGTGCCCATAGATGACACGCGTATCGCCGCGATAGTCCAAGGCCCAGTTGTAGCGAACAGGAAGCCCGAACTCGTCGGTTTCGCCCGTCGTTTCGCCATACAGGCAGAACGCGCGGATTGCGCTGGAGGCCCGGCCCTGCATTTCGCTTTTGATGCCAGCGTGCGCAACGGCAAGTTTACCGCCGTCCAAAATATAGTGACTGATCAAGCCGCCGATGAAGGTTTTGACACGGCGCTTGAAACCGTCGCCGCCAGCTTCAATATCGGCGATGGTCTTGTCGAGCCCATGGGTGATTTTCACGTCGCGACTGCGCAACCATTTCTCAACCTTGGCTTCGTGGTTGCCCAGTACGCAAAGCGCGACGCCCGATTTAACCATATCCATGGCAATCCGCAGCGTGTCACCGACACGCGGGCCGCGATCAACAAGGTCCCCGACAAATATGACTTTGCGCCCAGCGGGTGGCACCACGTGATAGCGAGTCCCGAGTTCGGGATCAGGGCTCGTTGATACACCGTATCCTAACGTCGCAAGCAAGGCTTCGAGTTCGTCGGCGCAGCCGTGCACGTCACCTATGATGTCAAAGGGCCCCGTTTCCTCTCGCTTGTCGGTCCACAACTTGACGCGCGTAATGGTGGCGGCCTCGATGGCTGCTTCAGAGTCCAGTTCGTAGACGTGTCCGAAGCCGTCCTTCTTCAGAAACCGCACACTGCGACGTAGAGCGCTTCGTTGATTGCGGATAACATGAGGTCCAAACGATCTGTCCGGTCGCAACGCATTGCGGGCATGGCACACGGCCTCACCTGGATCGATCACAATAGCAACGGGCAACGCATGCCAGTGCTTGGCAATGTCGGTGAGCTTCTTGCGATCTTCGGGACGGACATTAGTCGCGTCAACCACTGTGAGAAGCCGGCGCTTGAGCCTTAACTCCAGCGTCTTATGCAAGAGCTCAAAAGCGTCACCGGTCGCGTCTTGAGCGTTCTCATCATTGCTGACAATGCCACGGCATACGTCCGACGAGACAATTTCGGTCGGCAAGAAATGCTTGCGCGCAAAAGTGGATTTGCCGGAGCCGGAGGCACCGATCAAGAGAACGACGGAAAACTCGGGAATTGAGAGGTTCATCGGGTGAACACTCCCATTTGTGATGGCGCGCCATGCGTGGCATCGCTGTCTCCCAACGGCTCCACGCGATATTGATAGCTGTATGCTTTCGCGACACGTTCGCACCAAGACAAGAAATCAGAACGAGACCATTCAAAGCGGTGGTCGCTATGCCGGAACTTCCCAGCAGGTAGGGTCGGGAATAGGACATTATAGTCAGCATTCGGGGTCGTCACGATGACAGCACCGGGTGCAGCATCGCCAAAGACGGCCCGCTCGAGATGAGGCAGGCGGTCAGTTTCGATGTGCTCGATCACCTCGACAAGGGCGGCCGCGTCGTAGCCGCGCAGTCGCACGTCCCTGTAGATCAGCGCACCTTGAAGAAGCTTGATCCGGCTCTTGACCCGCTCGGGCACGTCTTCAAAGCGCTCAGTGGCACGCTGTAAGCTGATGCTTCCAACCTCGACCCCGACGATCTCCTCAAACTGTTTGTCCTTGATCAAGCGCGCAATCAGTTTGCCCTCACCGCAGCCGAGATCGAGAACCCGTTTTGCACCAAGGCCTTTCAGGGTTTCGGCGACCGCGTCGAGCCGCCGGTCGTGCAGGCGAAGGGGCTTCTCGATCGCTTCTTCCGCGGTATCCTTGCGTGCCGTGTCGACGAGTGCATCAGGCTCGCCCTCATCTTCAGTCAGGCGTGCCAGGGCCTCGCGCACGAGACTGCGCCGGCCCTTCAAGTAGCGGTTGACGATCAACTCCTTGTCGGGATGCGCCTGCAGCCAGCCTTCGCCTTTTGACAACAGCTTTTCCAGTTCGTCGTCGCCGACAAAGTAGTGCTTGCGGGCGTCGAGAACTGGAATGAGAACGTAGAGGTGTGTGAGAAGCTGGCTCAACCGGGTGTTGGCTGACAAGGTCAGCTGCACATAAGGGCTTGCGCCCCAATCGGGCCGGGCAGGATCCATCGCAATTTGTGTGCAGGTCACAGCGTAGCCGAGTGGCTCAAACAGTCTGCGCACCAGATCCGGACCACCGCGCGCCGGCAGCGGCGTCACGAGCCCTTCGAGCGGGATCGCACGGTCCGCCAAATCTTGCCGCTCTTTGCTGCGTCCCGAGATGGCCTCGCGCATGAGCCGGCCCATGGCGACACTAAGAAAAGACGACGCGGCATAGGGACGGTCATTGACGTACTGGTCTAGGAGGCCGTCACTGCCACCCTTGCCGCGAACCAAGGCGACCGGATCAACATCCAGCACCAGAGCCGCGGAACACTTATCTTCGCCGGCTTCTGGATAAAAAAGCCGGGCCTTGCCGAATGACAAATCGAGTTCGTGCAAACGTCCAGGGTTCTTGTGCAGGAGATACCCAAGGTCGGTCGCCGGTTGATGCGTCGTCGTGATCTGAAGGAACAAGGGGTGCTCTTGAAATTTGGATGCTGAGGTGTGCAGACCGAGGGAGGCACACAAGCTCGATTACCTGCTCGACGACTGGAAGTCGAGCAGCCCGGTTTGTTGAGGTTTAGAATATCAAAGCAATCAACCGCATGCGCCAGAGCGAGGGACTGATTATTGGACGTTACGACGGTCTAAACTGAATAAGCCGTCTGTCCGATTTTTGTGGTCAAGCTTGGGGCCGACTATCGGTCAACTCTGCAGTTTGTGATCGGCCGTTTCCTCTTGAGATTCATGGCCATGATCCGACTGCTGGCAAATTTTATACAATCTCGGACATCCCGCCAGTCGCGCTTCACTATTGGAATTGCGCCTTAGGCCACGTCCGCTTGCCGGACCGTTGCGACCGCTAGCGGTTGTCGGTTTCCAAGATGCGTCGTTTATTCAATGAAATCGAGACGACTTCAAATACCGAGCTTGTCACGCCATTTAGAGACTGTTGTGACTGAGGACGTTAAGACGTCGCGCTATCTCACGAAGTGTGAGTCCCTCTTCGACGAACCGACGCAGCTCTGGCTCGCGGGCCTTTCTTAGGGACGGCGGCCGACCTTTAGGCGCGGCGGTAGGATCGAGAGCATAAGCCACACGACCAGCCGCGTCGCTGCTGATGCTTTGGTCCAAGAGGTGAGGCTCAAGCCAGACTGTCCATCGCATAATCGCGTTGCCGTTGCGCACCATGCTGCTGTGCGTCCGCCAGTTCTTGCCAAGCTCAAGAGCAACAGCTTCAGCAATTTCAATGGAAGTCGCCGTAGGCTTAATACGCAAAACCTGTCGGGCGACATTGATGCATTCCATTCCGCTTGCAGCACGGCGCAATAGGTTGTTCGGATCGAGATTTTCTTTCGCGATTGAGCGGATCTTAACGCCTTTGTTCTCAATTAGCTTGAGGGCGCGCAGATCATGCAAGGTAGTTGCATCGAGGGCGTCTGCTTAGGTAGGGTACCTAGTTTGTAGACCTGCTCAAAGGTTGCGGCAGCATGGTGAGGCGAGCTATCTGGAATAAGAACTACCCGCTTAGTGCGAGCTGGTTCGCTCTGTCCAGAAACGGGGCTTATTACTTCGGTGCGCAGACCCAGGGCGATTAGCGCACTCACCTCATGCCCTTCTTCAGCGGCGAGCCATTGTTCGACCTGTTTGCCATCTATGGTGATGCGCCGTCGGCTCTCCCCGCCGTATGGCGATGTCACTTGCTGTTGGTTTGGTCGAACTAGGAGGACATGAGACGCGATAGTGGCGTCAGTTCCGTCTTGGTGCTCCCGCAATTCCGACTGCACGAGGTGACGCAAAAGCAAGCCGAAGTATTGCTTCCGGCGGTGATCAGCCGACAACTCTTTACTTTGCTCAAGAGACCCGGCGGATGTTTGAGAACTTGGACGTTGTCAAAGTTGATCCAATGCTCACGCACTTTTACTCGCGCAACAACTCCGGATATCCTGCCGCTGTCTTGCGGCATCACGCGCCAACCGCGAAAGTTAGTAATCATTGGGCCTTGTAGCGGGTTGCTGATGCCGCCTACCAAAATCGCATCGCCGCCAAGGCGGTGCCAATCGTACCGAACGATTTCCTGTTTCATGGTCGATGACGCCGCTGCAGAATGTTGAACGCTGCCGTCGGCATCTGCTTTGCTGGTGACACCACTGGGACCGCCGGAGAAGTGGGCTGAGAGCTTGGCTAACGCGCTAGTATTCTTGTCGACGTGCTCGGTAATTTTGCGCTTGTATTCCTCGACACGGGGACTGTCGTCGATCTGCGTGTATTCACAGTGATGGAAGGAGAGTTCGATGTTGGCCTTGTTCATCGAGAAGTCGACCTCGATTTCGAAGTCTTCGGAGAGAAGAACAACGCGTTCCTTGCCGAAGGTGGCCGAGAGCTGAAGATCATAACCTTCTGTCACGTTGTTCGTCGGCGTTGTGAGTGAGACGGTGCTTATGTTGCGGTCAAGCGGCCGCGGACTCCTGAACTCAAGGTCAACGATCAGCTCCGGCTCTTCCTCGGGCGTCAAATTGGCGGCCACCTCCCGGCGCGATTTTCGCATAGAGTGCTCCCTGTCTTGTGGGCATTATTTGTAGCAAGGCCGCCCGCACACACCGCACTACCGTAGCAAGTGATTGTGCAAAACCAATATGCCGTAGCGATTTTTGGTAGGACACCGATGGCTAAACGCATAATCTGCCTTGACTTGCCTGCCGGCCCGAACCAAGAGGCCGATTTTGGGAGCAAACGGCCTAACAGCCGACCACGCCGTCGGGCGCGATTATCGTTAGATGTTCAGGTCGCAAATCGTCCGGTATCTCTGGAGGCTGTGTGAAAACGCGACCGTTTTCAGGGCTATGTCGGCGAAGCATGATATGATTCTCGCATCGCAGCGGGGGCTTCCATGGCGCGCTTCATCGAAGGTTCGGACCGGGATCAGACATCTCTACTTCCGGCATGCATTGACGATTACGTCGACGATCAAAATCCGGTTCGTGCGATCGACGCGTTCGTCGACATGCTGGATTTGGCGCTGCTCAACTTCGATGTCGAACCAAAGGCGACTGGCCGACCTGGATATCACCCGGCTACGATACTGAAGCTGTATCTGTACGGCTATCTCAACCAAGTTCAGTCATCACGCCGGTTGGAGCGCGAGTGCGCACGCAACCTCGAACTCATCTGGCTGACGGGCAGTCTCAAGCCGGATTTCAAAACGATTGCCGACTTCCGCCGGGACAATGGTCCGGCCATCCGAGAGGTTTGCAGACAGTTCGTCGCGCTCTGTCGCGACATCGACCTTCTGGACGCGAGCGTCGTCGCGATCGACGGCAGCAAGTTTAAAGCCGTCAACGCCAAGGCAAGGAGCTTTACGCGCGAGAAGCTGCGGCGGCGACTGGGTGAGATAGATGAAGCTATCAACCGTTACCTGGGCGAACTTGATCGTGCCGACGAAGTCATGGAAAAGACCGGCATGGTGATGCCCGAGGCGCGGATTTCTCGAGTCAACAAGAAGCTTGCCCATTTCAAGAAGGAAGCCGCCAATCTGCGAGCCATCGAGCAGCGAATGGACATGACAGGAGAGACGCAGGTTTCACTAACCGATCCCAACTCCCGCGCAATGGCAACGACCAGCAAGCAGCCACGCGTCGTCGGCTACAATGTGCAGTGCGTCGTAGAAACCAAGCATCATCTGCTCGTCGCACACGAGGTGACGAACCACGGCTACGACCGGGACGCCTTATCGATGATGGCCCACGCCGCCAAGGATGTCATGGCAAGTGATTCAATCGAGGCAATCGCCGACAAGGGCTACTACAAGGGCGAGGAGATCGTCGCCTGCGAGTTGGACGGTATCGCCGTTACCGTCTCGAAGCCACACACCTCCAATGCCGCCGCTGTAGGTCGGTTCGACAAGGCCGATTTCATTTATCATGCCGACAAGGACGCCTACTTGTGCCCAGCCGGCGAATGGCTAACCTATCACTACACGAATGAGGAAGACGGTAGGAAACTGCGTAATTATTGGACAAGCGTTTGCGGGCTGTGCCCGGTCAAAGCCAAATGCACGACGGGCAAGGAGCGCCGAGTTAAGCGGTGGGAACATGAGGCTATCCTTGATCGCGTCCAGAAACGGCTCGATGACGATCCTGCGAAGATCCCATTACGGAGCAAAACGATCGAGCACACTTTCGGCACCCTCAAGGCATGGATGGGTGCGACCCATTTCAAGATGAAAACAATGAAGCATGTCGCGACCGAAATGGCGTTGCACGTGCTCGCCTACAACATGATGCGCGTGATGGCGATCATCGGCGTACCCGGCCTGATCAAAGCGATGAGAGGGTGATGCATGCCCTTCTGAGCGCTCATAGGGCACAAAACCTACGTCAGAAATGCGATTTCGACGACTAAGGACGGACGCTGAGTCCAAAATTCGGAAAACGTTGCCCGCAACAGCGATCGCGGCTCCGTTGCCCTCATCAGATCGAGGTTCTCACACAGGCTCTCTGCAAAGCCGATATCGCCGCTCAAGTACGAGATGCGATCGCTGATTGCCGCAACCGGCTCGATGCCATGGAGGCATTGAGATCAGCCAATCGGTATGTATGACTTGGCGTTGGGCTTGTAAAACGTGCCCTTCGGTTTTTGTAGCCAGTCCAGGCACAGCGGCGCAATTCGCTCCCTGCACATTCGGCGTCATGCTACGCATAACCACAGCTTCTTCAGGTCACAGTTTGCACCTGATCGCGCCGCCCCGTTTGCGAACTCTGAGCTGCCCTTTGTGGTGCGGATCGCGGTGCTGCTCAAACCCGCTCGCTTCGGGGCACAGGGCCCCTGCAGCAGCGCGCCCGTTGGGTCGCGAAGGCGCGAGGCTGTGACAGCGCCGCTGATGATCCGCGCATTGGCACGGGCATCGAGATCGCTATGGGGCGGTCCGAGTATCAAGGACTGAAGCGCGACGCTCGAACCGTCACGCTATGAGTGCGGCAGGCAGCCGAACATCGCCGCTATCGAAGCTTCACCTCGCAAACCCGCTATGCCCTGGCATCGTAACGCGTATGCGCCGTTTTTCATTCCGGCGAATGCACCCACCGAAATCTCTAACGGCATTCGTGCCGTCAATCTCTGGTTTGAGTCTGTCAGGAGTGCTGTGCGGCTCCGCTGTCAGCAACTGAGATCAACGCTGCCGAAAAACGTTGCGGCTCCACCCGGGCCCCGGTCGACAAAAAATTATGCGGGCAGCGGTACGCGTCGCAGCATGTCCCAAACACTCCCACTGCAGCTCACGGATTTTGCTACCCATGCGCTACCCAGAGCATTTCTCGACTTCGGAGGATTTAAGCTAACCCATTGAAAACATTGGCGCGCCCGAAAGGATTCGAACCTCTGACCCTCAAATTCGTAGTCTGATGCTCTATCCAGCTGAGCTACGGGCGCATTTTTCAACCCGCAGAAGACTACGGGGAACCGGCAGGAAGGCCGGAATGGCTACTCTCTAGTCGCTTGAGGCGCTCAGTGCAAGGCCCCTTGAGCTGCCCTGCCCGCGCCGGAAAAGCGCACGTCCCTCATCGCCCGCTACTGGGTAGAGCGGTCCGGAAGCTCTATTCTGAAAATCGCCCCGGTTGCGCTTTCAACAAGTGCGAGCGTGCCGCCGTGCGCCTGTACCAGTTCGGACGCAATGACAAGGCCGAGACCGGTTCCGCCCTTCTTGGTCGATGCCTGAAACGCCTTGAACAAATTCTCGCGCGCCTTAGCCGGCACGCCGGGGCCGTCATCCGCCACGTCCACAATCACCTTGCGGCCCTCGCGGCGCGCCTTGACGCGAATTTCGCCGGGAGCATTGCCCTCTGCCGTTTCGATTGCTTGGGCAGCGTTGCGCACCAGATTGCTCAAGACGCGGAATAGATGATCGCGGTCGGCGTCGATCCGGAGGCTCTCTTCCATATCGGCGACAAATGCAATCTGCCCGTCGCGCGGCAAACCCTGACTGTCGGCAACTTCCTCGACCAAACCCTTCAAACGAAATAAATCCCGGCGCGGCGCGGCTTCAGACGCGCGTCCGAACTGAAGCGACGAGTTACAGAAACTGATGGCGCGATCAAGCGAAGCAATCAGTTTGGGCACGAAGCGTTGAACCGTTGGATCTGGAAGATCGACAAGCCGGTCGGATATAAGCTGGGCATTCGCCAGCATGTTGCGCAGATCGTGATTGATCTTCGACACCGCCAGGCCAAGCTGCGCCAAGCGATTTTTCTGCGCCAAGAGCCCGGACAACTCATGCTGCATTCCGGCGAGTTCTCGTTCGGCAACGCCGATTTCATCGAGGCGGCCGGACGGTGCGAGGATACGACTTTGATCTTCGGGATCGGCGGAAAATCGCAGCATATTCTGCGCCAGATTTTTGAGCGGCAAGACCAAAAGGCGGCTCAGCGCAAAATAGACGAGTGCCGCCGTCAATGCCGAGATGATCACTGAGAGACCAAATATATTCCAGCCGTATTCGAACATCGCCTTTTTCAGCGGCGCTTCGGGAATGACAATTTCAATGAGATCGTTCGGATCGTCACTATTGCGGCCGATAACGCGTATGAGACGCCCTTCCGGCGCGAAGTACACGCCGATGGCATCTCTGATCTGCCGGAGCTTTAAGCCGACACCGCCCCACATCGAGAAAGCCTCGGGGCGCAGATCGTAGTGCGCGTTGATGCTGACGCCCGGCTCAACGGGGAGCACGAGCCGGCGCTCTCCGCCGCGCCGCGAAGCAATTGCTTTCACCTGCGCGGTGCGTAGCAAGTCGGCGCGCAAGGCAGACGGAATTTCTCCACCAGGAAACGCTTCCGACGACAGCGCCGCCAGTTGTGCGGCGGTCAAGCGCTCGTTAAGCCAGCTCACACGATAGTTGGCAACGCTTGGCAGGAAAATCAGCATTTCGGCGATGAGCACAAACGCCGCCGTCAGCATCAGCAGTTTCGCGGCAAGCCCAAGGCGCGACCACGCGTTCTTTAGCGCGCGCAAAGTCGAGGCGACCTTGCCGGGCTCTGCCGCTTCTCT
This sequence comes from uncultured Alphaproteobacteria bacterium, assembly GCA_963819605.1. GTDB lineage: Bacteria > Pseudomonadota > Alphaproteobacteria > Rhizobiales > Hyphomicrobiaceae > Hyphomicrobium_B. The sequence continues at coordinate 23,021 of CAWFWU010000001.1, forward strand.
TTCGACCTGACTTTGTGCTCTGGCGTCCAAAATTTCCGCGCTTCGCCTGTTGAGACAATTCCGCTAACCGGAATTCTAGCCGAATTTGGCCAGCCAAGCGATGACCTTACGCACAATCGGGTTACTGGCAGCTGTTGCATAGTAACGAAAAGCCACGCGCTTGTTGATTTCAGAGAGGGTCGGATAGGGTGAAATCCACCCTGTCATGGCCTGAATTTTGAGCGGTTTACTCCCGCGCAGCCCACCGAGAAGCCCGCGCGTCCGAATTGACAGTGCCAGCGACCACATCTGGATAAGTTCGCCGGCATGCGAACCAACGATCGTGGCACCGAGGGTGCGGCCCTTTTTGTCAGTAATAACCTTGATTTGACCGGCCGTCTCGCGCTCGGCCTGAGCCCGGTCGTTCTCGTGGTAGGGCCAACGCAAAACGTTAATATTGGTGTGTTTCTGCCGGGCGTCCGCTTCGGTCATCCCGACATGCGCCAGTTCAGGGTCGGTAAACGTCACCCAAGGCACGGGCCGGCCCGTCGTTTTGGCGGGCAGCCGGAAGAGAGCGCGGCGAATGACGATGCCAGCATGATCGTTGGCGACGTGCGTGAATTGCAAGCCGCCCGCAACATCGCCAATAGCGAAGACGCGTTTGTTCGAAGTGCGCAAGCCAGCGTCAACCGTAATGCCCTTCTTGTCGAATTTGATACCCGCGGCTTCGAGGCCAAGATCCGATGTGTTGGGCTTTCGTCCAGCCGCGATAAGAATATGCGTGCCCTCGATAAATTCAGGGCCCTCCGCTGTCTTCACGAAAACGGTGACGCCGCCGCTGGTGCTGCCAACCCGCTCAACAAGTGTGCCTTCGCGAATGTCGATACCTTCACCACGTAGGTGGTCAAGAACGACGGCCGCGAGCTCCGGATCGTCCTTGCCCAAGGCCTTCAAGCCTTCAACGACGGTGACTTGAGACCCAAGACGGCGGTGCGCCTGCGCCAGTTCAAGGCCGATTGGTCCGCCGCCGACAACAATCAGGTGCGGAATTTTCGCAGTGTTGTCGAAAATCGTTTCATTGGTGAAGTAAGGAACATCCTGCAGATTAGGAATTGGCGGGACGACTGGCGACGAACCTGTCGCGATGACAAAACGCCGGGCCGTGATCTGATACTCGCCCGCTTCAACGGTATTGCGATCGATAAACCGGCCAGCGGCCGTAATCACTTTGACGCCGAGGCCCGTAAAACGCTCTACGGAATCGTTCGGCGCAATCGCCGCGATGACACTTTGCACATGATCGTGGACCGCGCGGGGATCGACCAGTGGATTAACAGGCGCGATACCAAAAGCACCGGAGGTTCGCATTTGATGCGCGCGCTTGCCTGCAGCCAGCAGGGCTTTCGATGGGACGCACCCATAGTTCAGGCAATCGCCGCCCATCTTGTGGCGTTCGATGAGCACGACTTGCTGACCGAACGCCGCGGCCGCTGCGGCAACAGAGAGGCCGCCCGATCCGGCACCTATCACACAGATGTCGGCGTTGAGCGTTTCGCGCTTTGTGGTCGCCCCCACGGGCTCGGCACTATCCTTTGGCATGACGACCCTTCCAACGTTTTAAAGCAATGGGGATCAAAGCAACAACTCCTAGCAAGGCAAAAGCAGCGAGCAGCTCTTTGGTGACAAGCGCGCTGGTATCAATCACATACGGGCACGCTGTGTCAGGATTTGCCGGCGCAGAAGCAAGGCAAGATTGATAACTTGCATTCTGCGCTTCGACCACACTGCCGAGCCCCGCGCCGGCAAACGAAAACGCCGTCGTTCCCGGGATAATACCAAGAAAGGTACCGAGCACATAGGTACTGAGCGGGACGCCGAGCAGTGCTGGCGCGAGATTGACGATGACAAACGGGAACGCCGGAACAAGGCGCAGGAACAACAGGTAACTTAGGGCATTTTCCTTGAATCCTTCACGCAAGCTGGCAAGCGAAGGGCCTGCTTTCGCGGCAAGCGCTTCGCCAAATGAGGTCTTGGCAACGAGGAATAACAGCGTCGCGCCGATTGTCGCCGCCACAATCGTTGCCGGTGCGCCTAGCTGCCAGCCGAAGAGAAGCCCGCCTGCCAGTGTCATGATCAGCCCGCCTGGCAGCGATAGCGCCACAACCGCGATATAGACGAGCATATAAGCCATAAGTGCAGTCACAGTGTTGCTGGCAATGTAGGTTTTCAAAGACTCGTAGTTCAAACCAATTGTCTTAAACGACAGATACTTGTGCCAGCCCATGGCGAAGACCAGGGCCATCAGCGCCGCCAACGCGATCAGCGGAAGCCAGCGGCCGAGACCGGATGCCGCCTTTGTTTCATGCGCTGGCATGCTGGCCGCGCGGGTATCGTGATCGGAAACCATTTTGACGTCCTCAGTTGTCCGAAGCATAAATTTCACTTCGGCGCATCGTTCAAATTCCAATCGTAACCGTAATCGGCGATCCCGGTGATACTTTCCAGCTTTTGTTTCAATTCAGGCGAGGCATACTTGCGGGCGTGTGCAATAACGCCCTTGGCATCGCCGCCAAAATCTTCGACGAACCATTTGTATATGGACGAGGCTTTGACTTCGCCATTTCCGGCCGAGATGCCGCGCTCATGATTGATATATGCTACAGCGCCCGCATCGAGCCCGGCCTCAAGATTGGCGCCGGTGAAGGCTTCGCGCCCCAAATTGGGGCAGCCAAACGACGCGCAATTCACCGCATAGTGCACGCGCGGATCCTTGAAATGCACGCGCAGAATCTTGTGCTCGATGTCATCGAGGCTCAGTTTTTGACCTTCAACATTGAGCACCTTGGCTTTCCATGGTCCGCCTGTAATGGTCGCAACAACTCCGCCCCCGAGTGAAATATCCTTGATCGATTTCACGGGGTACGCATCCAAAATGATGTCGACCGTCTTCGCGTTGTAGAGGTTGGCCCAATAGGCAAACTGTTCGGCCCGGTCGAGAGCCGTGACCGTCGTCGCTTCAAGGGCCTTCACATAGGACTTCAATGCAGGCTGCGCTTCCGATTTGAACGCAGCGTAGCGCACACGATTTAACCCATCGGCACCTGCAACAACGTACTTTTGCAAAAGGGCCGTCCAGGCACTGTGATCGGCCGTTTGGATCGAGCCCTTTGCAGGAACACTGAATTTCTTGAATTCCTCGGCCGACGCGGCAGCCGGAAGACCGGCAACGAGCAAGGAAACCAGTCCGAACAATTTTTTCATAAGCGAAATCCTCATAGCCCAGAACGTCCTTGTTGCTGATACCCGCTAAATCCGTTGGTGTGACGCAGGAGATTCGCGTCACAGGCCTTGCATGTTTCGCTCCCAATACGGCCGGTAGATCAAAGCTCCGTGATTTTGGTGCCCGCCGGCAACCGGAGTATCGACAGAGTCGGCGTTCGGAAACGGCGAAACTGGGCTCTTTTGACCCAGCGGCTGCGTTGACTTGGCAGGGCCACGCCCCTATAAGGCCTGAACTTCCAGGTTGGTCTGGCTTCCAGGGCGTTACTGCGCCTCTAAGTAGCCCAGTCTAACCCACGGAAAATCAATCCATTTTGCCGAAAAACTGCCGTCTCGCGGCGGCGGCTAGACCCTTGACGGAGACGTCCGTGAAACGCACTTACCAGCCGAGCCGCCTCGTTCGCAAACGCCGCCACGGCTTCCGCAAGCGCATGTCAACCGTTGGTGGCGTCCGGGTTATCGCCAGGCGCCGTGCCAAGGGCCGCAAACGCCTTTCAGCCTAGTCCGGCGAAAGCCAAAAATAACGGCAATGGACCGGGCGGCACCTTCCTGGACCGCAGGACTTGATGCTTTTGGCTCTCCAAACCCTGAAATCCCGCAAAGAATTCCTTGCAGTCCGCGGTGGCGCTCGTGCATCGGTGCCCGTGTGCCTGTTAGAGGCCCGTAAACGCAGACCCGGCGCCCTATTATCCGAAGGGCCCCGCTTCGGCTTCACCATCACGAAAAAGCTCGGCAATGCCGTAACGCGCAACCGCATCCGCCGCCGTCTCAAGGCCGCATTGACAGCCTTGGAAAGCGAATTTGCGGCCGAGGGCTTCGATTACGTTATTGTTGCCCGTCAGGCCGCCTTCAACCGGCCCTTTGCCGATCTCCAAAACGACCTGCGCCGCGCACTCGAACTTGTTCACAACCCAGACGCATCCAAAAGGCCCGCTTCCAGAGGACAAGGGCAAGAAACGCCATCGAAACCTCGCATAACAGCGAAAAAATCCGGCCAACCGTGACCCGGTGCCCTCTATCTTTTGAAACTCGTTGCGCTAAGCGATTGCTGATCAAATTCCAACCAACCAAAAGCGGCCTTGAGCCGAGGCTTTGATGAACCCGCAAAACTCACCGCAAGACCAGAACAACCTGATGTTCGCCGTCATCCTGTCGCTCCTCGTGCTGATGGGCTGGCAGTATTTATTTGCTGCGCCAAAACTACGCGAGGAACAAGCGCGCAAAGAATTTTCGCAAGACGTCGAAGCGCAAAGATCTGGCGCGGCGGTGCAAGGCCCGCCGGGTGTTGCAACCGCTCCGGTCGCGCAACCTGGGCCTTCTGCCCCTGCGCCCGGACAAGCTGCAACGGCACCCGTCTCGCGCGACGAAGCTCTGAAGCAGTCACCGCGCTTGGCGATCAAAACAGAATCGCTTGAAGGCTCGATTGCGCTGAAGAGCGGCCGTCTCGATGATCTCATTCTCGCCAAGTACCGCGAGCAGGTCGATCCTAATAGTCCGAAAGTTACGCTGCTATCTCCGGCGGGCTCCGAGCACCCTTACTTTGCAGAATATGGTTGGGTCGCGCAAAGCGGATCGCAGCAGAAACTTCCAGACCGCGATACCGTTTGGGCGATCGAAAAGGGTGACGCCCTGACGCCCGCGACACCTGTCACCATCAACTGGGACAATGGGCAGGGCCTTATCTTCCGCCGCACATTCTCGGTCGATAACGCTTACATGTTCAAAGTTGTCGATGAAGTTGAAAACAAGACAAACGCGGAAGTTGCGCTCCTTCCTTATGCACGCATCCATCGTTACGGCATTCCAAACGCTACGCCCTTCTTCATTCTGCATGAAGGATTGATTGGCGTCGCCGGCGAAAAAGGCCTCAAAGAACTCACCTACGCTGACGCCGTGTCTTCCGGTATCCCTGAAATTTATGAGAACTTAACCGGCGGCTGGTTCGGCATCACCGACAAGTATTGGGCGGCAGCTCTGATCCCCGATCAGAAGGAACCCTTCCGCGCCATGATGTCGGCTGTCAAGGCAAAGGGCCCTGGAGAAAAGGACGCGTTCCAGGCTGACTATTTGCGCGGCGCAATTGCCATTCCGCCGAACGCGCGCAAGGGCGTCGAAGCGCACCTTTATGCGGGCGCCAAGCAGGCGACGCTGATCGACAAATATGAGACCGATCTCAATATCAAACTCTTCGACCGCATGATCGACTGGGGTTGGTTTTACTTCATTACCAAGCCGCTGTTCAAACTCATGGAGTGGATTAACTCAGGAGTCGCTAATTTCGGCATTACGATTTTAATTCTGACCATTTTCGTAAAAGCCGCCTTTTTCCCGCTTGCCAACAAGCAATACGAAAGCATGGCGCGGATGAAGAAAATGCAGCCCGAAATGGCGCGCATCAAAGAAGTCCATAAAAGCGATGCGCAGCGACAACAAAAAGAGATGTTCGATCTCTACAAGCGGGAAAAGATCAATCCGCTTGCCGGATGCTGGCCGATCCTGCTGCAGATCCCCGTATTCTTCGCGCTCTACAAGGTTCTGTTCGTGACCATCGATATGCGTCACGCGCCATTCTTCGGCTGGATCAAGGACCTCTCGGCGCCCGATCCGACGTCTCTGTTCAATATTTTCGGCTTGCTTCCCTTTGCAGTGCCGGAATTTCTGCACGTCGGCGCATGGCCCATCGTCATGGGCATCACGATGTGGGTCCAGATGCAGTTGAACCCGCCGCAACCCGATCCGATCCAGCAGCAGATCTTCAGCTGGATGCCGCTGATGTTCACGTTCCTGTTGGCGACATTCCCGGCTGGTCTCGTGATCTACTGGGCCTGGAGCAACCTGTTGTCGATTGCGCAGCAGTGGTACATCAACAAAAAGAACGGCGCCGAAGTACATCTCGTACAGAACTTCAAGCGCACGTTCGGGCCGTTGTTGAAATTGTTCGGCGTCAAAAGCGAAAGCAAATAGCCGCCGCCTTCTCGTTCAAAAGGTACTCGTTCCACCATGCGGCCTTCCATGTCAGACGAAGAGGTCGAGGCGGGCCGGATGTTGTTTACGCAGGCGTGGGACTTCGTGCGCGGCGCGCCAACGCTTGAGTTCCTGCCACCCGACGACAGGCCCGAGATCGCCCTCGCTGGCCGTTCGAACGTCGGCAAGTCGACGCTCATCAATGCCCTCGTCGGCCAAAATCACTTAGCTCGCGCCTCGAACACGCCGGGACGCACGCAGGAGCTGAATTTCTTCGCGCCGCCGATATCGCAAAGCCGGGTGTTTCTCGTCGATATGCCGGGCTACGGTTTCGCCGAAGCGCCCAAGGCCAAAGTTGCCGCATGGAATGCTGTGCTGCGCGATTATCTTGCTGGCCGTCGCACGCTCTTGCGCGTGTTCGTGCTTATTGACGCGCGCCACGGCTTGAAATCCGTCGATGATGATATTCTAAAATTGTTGGACACCGCCGCTGTCTCGTATCAGGCGGTCCTCACCAAGGCCGACAAAATCAATTCTTATGAACTCGAAAAGGTCATTGCCGAAACAGCAGCAGGCCTGAAAAAGCACGCGGCGGCATTTCCGGAAGTCATCGCCACGTCGGCTGAAAAAGGCGACGGCATCGACATACTGCGCGCCACAATCGCCAAGCTGCTCGCGGACCAGCAGTCCTAAATTCCCTAATTCAAGAATTTAGCGACCAAGGCGGAGCCGGCCTCAAAAGCGCCCTCGCCGAATTTCGCGAATGCGCCGCCTGCAACAGCGGCAGCGATCCAGCCCGTCCAGCGTCCCAGTGCGCGCTTATAATTCGTGCGGACTTTCACTTCGACAACTTCATCCGGGAATGCTGTTTCAGCTGCCAAACCATCCGCGCCGACTGTCCGCGCTGAAACAATGATCTGCAGGTTTGACCAACCGCGCTTGTTCGGCGTGACTAAGAAACGCCAACTGGCAAAGTCATCGGCAACGTCGCCGAACTGGCTGTCAATCCATTGCGTTTCAGGCGACGCCGTTTCAATGAAAAATCCGCCTTCCGGAGCACGCAATCTGACCGACATCGCTTTGGTGATCGTCACGTCGTGCCGCCACGCCAGCCCGCCGCCTTCCATGCCCTCGGTGATAGCTTTAACGCGGGCGCGGGCAACGCGGATTTCAACCCGCTCGCTGACCCCGACGCGCATGCTGCGTGGAACGTTTTCGGCCAGCTGGCCGAGCTCGGCTTTGCTTTCTGTTGCCCGCGACGGTGCAGCCCCCTGTCCGGGTGCGCGTTGTGGAGCCGGCATCGGCATTGGCGGCCGCGCACTTCCCACCGCACCACCCATGGGCGCACCCATTGGTGCTCCTGTCGCCAGTCCGCCAGGCGGCATTTGCGGAGCCCCGTAAGACTGCGGATAATAAGGCTGCGGCTGGGATTGTTGCGGTTGAGGCCGTGGAATGGGTGGCGGAATCGGCGGCGGAGAAGCCCGTGGCGGAGAAGCATCGAAATGAGTTGGCCGCTCAGGCGCGGAGGGTGCCGATAGCACAGGCTCAAGCGCACGAGGAACGGGCGGAGCCGTAGGGTAGACATATCCGTTGGACGGAGCAGCTACGGGATTCTGCGGTTCCCGATGCAAGGAAGCGGGCGCGAAAACGTCAGCACCTGTTGGAGCAGGCGCGTGAGCAGATGTAGAGCGCTCAGGCGAATTAGAAACGGGCTCTGGCGGTGTGCCAACTCCAGCTCTGCCATTGATTGCCGCGATTATTAAATCATCTTCAATGAGTCCGAGGTCTTCCTTTCGAGCATTACCGGCATCCACGTGATCCGGCTCGGGCGGCGGCAGCGACTGAGGTAACTGCTGCGGCGGGGGTGGTGCACCAGCTGCAGCTGGACGCGGCATTTCCAGCATGATTTCGCGCAATGTTGGCGCAGAACGCGATTGAACACGCTCGCGGGCACGCGCAAGGACATCGTCCGCAGCGGCACCGGCATTGGGGTCGCGCGCCGGTTGGGCAAGAGCTGATTGCAGCGCACGGATCGCTTCGTCAAAAGTAAGCCCCCGCGCCTGCAGCATTTGAGCCGCCGGACTTTTTCCATCGCCGACGATTGCAGCCAAGACGATGGCGCCGTTAATGTCGCGCCGCCGCCCGCCACGTGCGGCCGCTGCAGCAGCTTCCAAAATCCGCCGGAGTTGCGCCGAGAGAATAAGTTCCCGCGGCGGCGCCATGCCTTGGGGAATGGCTCGGTTTAAGTATCCGTAGACTTCAGATTTCAGCCGCCCGACATCGACTTGACTGGCAAACAATACGTCGGCGGCGTCGGGGTCTTCGCAAAGAGCAGCAAGCAGATGCTCAAGCGAAACCTCGCCAGCACCCGTTTGCCGCGCACCGTCGGAAGCGCGCGACAACGTCGCGGCAAGCGCCTGCGACATTGGTATTTGGCTCAGTTCCATGGCCGATAGGCCCGTCATTCCTTCGTTCCCCGCACTCGTCGCGTTGCTTCATCCTGTCCGGGCCTATGCCGCCCAGAGGTCAAAACTAGACCATCCCGGACCGCATGGCACCCCACGTGACACGGAAAGCTGTGAAACCCTGTCGAAATAGGCTCTCTAGTGCCCGATTGTGCTGGAAATCCGTTGAGACGGCGGCAACAGCCGATATAAGAGCCGGAGTTCCGCTTCTCCCCCCGCCAATGCACCGCCGAATAGCTGATTTCTCGACCGAGGGACGCCCGTGAAAACGCCGAAAGACACCGCCGAAAACGATGCTCCCGGGCCGGCGACGCGCCAACCGCACACCTTCAGGCGCGCATTCTAGCGGAGGCCATTCCGCATCTCATCCGCTACGATGAGCAAACCGTGGTGGTGAAGTTCGGCGGCAACGCCATGGGCGACCAGGCGCTGGCCGACGCGTTTGCCAAGGACATCGTCTATCTCAAGCAATCGGGAATCAACCCCATCGTGGTCCATGGCGGCGGACCGCAGATTGCTAGCCTATTGAAACGGCTCGATATCAAATCCGATTTCGTGCACGGGCTGCGCGTCACCGATAAGGCAACTGTCGAAGTCGTCGAAATGGTGCTCTCCGGCAAGATCAACAAGGAAATCGTCTCAGCCATCAACCGCCAGGGCGGCAAGGCCGTCGGCATTTCGGGCAAAGACGCCAATTTGATGATTGCCAAAAGAATTACAGAAATGCCAGACCCGCAATCGAACAAAATGGAAGCGGTCGATCTTGGTTACGTTGGCGATCCGGTTGAAGTGAACCCACACATTGTCGAAGTCATCTCCAAATCCGATCTCATCCCCGTCATCGCTCCGGTTGGCATCAGCCGCGATGGCGAGACGTTGAATATCAATGCTGATAGCTTTGCGTCCGCCCTTGCGGCCCGTATGCAGGCAAAGCGCCTCCTACTCCTAACTGACGTTTCGGGCGTTCTCGACAAAGACAAGAAGCTCTTGTCGAGGCTGACAACGGACGAAGCGCGTGCGTTGATCAAGGACGGTACGATTTCCGGTGGCATGATCCCGAAAATCGAAGGCTGCATCGAGGTGGTTGAAGCCGGCGTTGAAGCGGTCGTCATCATCGATGGGCGCGTGCCGCATTGTGTGCTGCTCGAACTCTTCACCGAACACGGCGTAGGCACGCTCGTGAGCCTCCCCGAACGCAAGAAGGCGAAGTGACGATGGCGGGATCCAACACGGCAATAGTGATGGCGCCGAAACTTAGCCCCGCCACAGTGCGCGGCTTTGCCAACGTCAACACCTGGATCTTCGACCTCGACAATACGCTCTACCCGTCGTCCTGCAATCTCTTCGCCCAAGTCGACCACCGCATGGGCGCTTTCATCGCTAAGACGCTTGGCGTACCCTACGAGCACGCGCGGCATTTGCAGAAGGCGTACTACCGCCAGTTCGGCACGACGCTCGCCGGGCTGATGCAAGTGCATAAAATGGCGCCGGAACCGTTTCTCGAGTACGTGCACGACATCGATCTTTCGGTCGTACCTAAACTTCCGGATCTCGAAGCCGCGATCGGCAGGTTGCAAGGCCGGCGGCTCATATTCACAAACGGTTCGCGGCGGCACGCAGAAAAGGTCGCCGAAAAAATCGGTATCCTGCATCTCTTCGACGGTATCTGCGATATCGCAGAACTCGAATTTGTGCCGAAACCCAAACGCGACGCATTCGACCGCATGATCCGTTTGCACGGCGTCGATCCCCGGCGTGCAGCAATGTTTGAGGATATGCCCCACAATCTCGAAGCTCCGCACGTGCTCGGCATGACGACCGTCCTCATTAAATCAGATTACATCGATCATCCGGCACAACTCAAAATGCGCGACTGGCGCGAGCTCCCGGAGCATGTCCATCATCTGACCGACGACATCACGGATTTTATCGCCGGAAGTATTTTGCCCAGAGAGTCTCAGCCAGAGACAAGTGACGGAACACACATGCTCGACGGCATTTTCGATTTTAGGATACTCGGCGTACCGCTTGCATTTCTTTGGACGTCGCTGATCATCGAGCTCACTCCCGGGCCAAACATGACGTATTTGGCGGTGCTGAGTGCCACCGAAGGGCGCCGCGCGGGCCTCAGCGCCGTTGCCGGCGTCGCAACAGGCCTCGCGATCATCGGCATCGCGGCGGCGCTTGGTCTCGCTGTCTTGATCTCGGAGTCAGCCATGCTCTATGCGACGCTTCGCTGGGCCGGTGTCGCGTACCTGTTGTGGCTCGCTTATGAAACGTGGACCGGCACTGATGGTCACCCATCGGACACCCATTCGTTTTCAAATCATGACTGGAAGTACTTTCGAAACGGGCTGATTACGAACCTGCTCAATCCGAAGGCGGTTGTATTTTATATCGCGGTACTGCCGATGTTTGTCGCGCCAGACCGACCCATTCTCCGGCAAACACTGGCATTAACCGTTGCCTATGTAGTCGTCGCCACACTCGTTCATGCGGCAATCGCAATGCTCGCCGCCGCTGCACGGCCGTTTCTCGAAAACGAAACAAAGATTGAAAAACTACGGCACGTTATGGCATTAGCAATCGTACTCGTCGCCTTTTGGGTCGTGTGGTCCACCGGACACGCCCCTTCGTAGCACCTACACTCCAGCCCCTGTTGAACAGAAATTGTGTTATAGGAACCGCCTCGCGCGCAATTAGGAACGTCCCTCGCCTATGCAGACGCCGCAGGAGATCAGCAGCTTATTGGCCCGCGTGGCGCGCAAGGACCGCGCCGCCTTCGCCGCCGTTTACCAAGCGACCTCCGCGAAACTTTACGGGATCGTTCTGCGTATCTTGAAGCGCCGGGATATAGCCGACGAGGTGCTGCAAGAGGTTTACGTGAAGATCTGGGAACGAGCCGCCGATTTTGATCCAAAGATGGCTTCACCCATTACCTGGATGGCAACCATTGCCCGCAATCGCGCCCTTGACGAAGTGCGGCGCAAAAAGCCGGATTCTATCGAAGATCACCCTGAAGTTCTCGATACTGCCTCTCAGGAAGAACTGGCGATCGATGGCATCCTGCGCGGCGAAGACGGCAAGCGCCTCTATGATTGCCTGTCCCGGCTCGAGCCGGACCGTGCGCAAATGATCGTTCTCGCTTACTGTGAAGGGCTGAGCCGGGAAGATCTGGGTACCCGTTACGGCCAGCCTGTGAATACCATTAAGACTTGGCTTAGGAGATCGCTTCAACAATTGAGGACTTGTCTCAGTCCATGACCGGCGCGGATGACATAGATGGCCTGGCCGCCGAGTATGTGCTCGGCACACTCGATGCGGGCGAACGCGCGGCTGTATCGGCGCGCCGCCAACGCGAGCCGCAGCTCAATGCAGCCATCGCATCATGGGAACGCCGCTTAGCGCCATTGAACGAGGCTATTCCCGATGTGGCAGCGGCTCCCGGCACATGGCAAAAAATCGAAGCGCGGATAACGGGTGCACCACGTAGCACAATTGCCAGCGCCGAGGTCATTGACCTCAAGCGCCGCTTGAGCCTGTGGCGCACGTCGGCAATTGCTGCTTCTGCCATTGCAGCTTCATTGATTTTGGCCGTCGGCGTCCGCGAATTGACGCCACAACCAAAGCCCAAAAATCTCGTCGCAGTACTCCAAAAAGATGCAACATCCCCGGCCTTCTTGGTGACCGTCAACGTCGAAGACCGCCTGATGACCGTGCAGCCGGTCGACGCGAAACGACAGGCTGGCAAGAGCTACGAACTCTGGATCGTTCATGACAGCCTTGGGGCGCCGAAGTCTTTGGGCGTTATCGATGACGTTAGCGCCATGCAACGTCCAACGCTTGCGGCCTACAAGCGCGATGTAATCGAGGGTGCCACTCTTGCCGTCAGTCTTGAGCCGGAAGGCGGGTCGCCAACCGGCGCGCCGACCGGGCCCGTTGTCTTCGCCGGAAAGATGATCGAGACATCGAACTAGTTCTGGCTGCTAGCGAATTGGATCACTGCCCAATCCAAAACTTTTTGTGAAACCGTTTCTGAAACCTGAACAATTGTTCCCCGTAACTCCAGCAGCTCCCACGATGGAGTCTGAAACATTCAATTGGAGTTACCCTTATGACAAAACTGATCCGCGCCACACTTATGGGCGCATCCGCACTTGCCATCGCATTTTCACTTGCGCCAATAGCAGCGACGCCCTCTTTCGCTGAAAAGACCGTCGAGGTCGGCGGCTCGCCGATGTTCCCGTCGAAAAACATCATCGAAAACGCCGTGAAATCCAAGGACCACACAACGCTTGTCGCTGCTGTGAAAGCAGCGGGCCTCGTCGAGACGCTGTCGGGCAGGGGGCCGTTCACCGTTTTCGCGCCAACCAACGCGGCATTCGAAAAGCTGCCGAAGGAAACCGTCCCCACACTGTTGAAGCCTGAGAACAAAGGCCAGCTGACCGGCATTCTCACCTATCACGTGGTTGCTGGAAAAATGTCGGCTGATGACATCGCAACAAAAGCCAAGGAAATGGGCGGCAAGCTTGAGCTGACCACTGTTGCTGGCGGCAAGCTCTGGCTGCAGGGCGACGACAAGGGCGGCTGGTGGGTTGTCGATGAGAAGGGCGGCAAGGCCCAGATCACCATCGCTAATGTGTTCCAGTCAAACGGCGTGATCCACGTCATCGATGGCGTCATGCTGCCGAAGTAAGCCGTTTAGCTCCTCTGCAGCAGCCTGATGCCCCCTGCCTATGGGGCTGTTGTTGAGTGGCCTGCGGGGTCCGGCCGGGTTTGCGAGTGTTGTCTCGTATTTCCGGCCGGATCGCGTTTTCCAGGTCTAGCCCCGGCCGATATACGGCATACCGGTCGCCAGCAGCGACATGAACTGCACGTTGGCGGAAAGGGGCAGATTGGCGATGTAGAGGATAGCATCCGCGCAGTGCGTGACGTCCATGCGCGGCTCTACCATTGTTTCGCCGTTGGCTTGGAGAATACCGGCTGCCATCTTGGTTGTGAAATCCGTCGCAGCATTGCCGATGTCGATCTGCGAGCAGGCAATATTGTACTTCCGCCCGTCTAGCGACAGAGACCGCGTTAGCCCCGTGATCGCGTGCTTCGTCGTGGTGTAGGGCGCGGACAAGGGGCGCGGGTTGTGCGCTGAAAGCGAACCGTTGTTGATGATGCGCCCGCCTTGAGGGCTTTGCGCCTTAAAAACGCGCCACGCTTCCTGGGCACACAGAAACATTCCATTGATGTTGACATCGACGACCTTCTTCCAAGTCTCGTAAGCGACCTCGTCTATTTCGGCGCCTTGCGCAAAAATTCCGGCGTTGTTGAACAACACGTCGAGCCGGCCGAACTCGTCCCTAGTCTTGGCAAACAAGGCTTTCACCGACCCGGGGTTCGTGACATCGCACGGCACGACGAGAACACGGCCGCCGCCGTCCTTGGCTTCGGCCGCCGTCTCCTGAAGTTCATGCAGGCGGCGTGCGCTCAATACGACGTCGTAGCCAGCGCCTTGCAGTTTTAGCGCTGCTGCCTTGCCAATACCGGAGCTGGCGCCCGTAATCACCGCTACCTTCGTGGTCTTGCTCATGGAGGCCACCCCAACAAAAAACAGGCGGCCTGGAGACCGCCTATCGAGATTAGAGAAGCAAGCGAACGGCCGCTATAGGCTTTTCTAGCGGGTCGGAACAGGTATCTCGCCCCGGTAGTCATAGAATCCACGTTTGGTCTTGCGTCCGAGCCAACCGGCTTCGACATATTTTACCAAGAGCGGACAAGGCCGGTACTTGGAATCGGACAAGCCCTCGTAAAGCACCTGCATCACGCTCAAACAGGTATCGAGACCGATGAAATCCGCCAGCTCCAAAGGACCCATCGGGTGGTGCGCACCAAGCCGCATGGCCTTGTCGATGGCTTCAACCGTGCCAACGCCCTCATAGAGCGTGTAGACGGCTTCGTTGATCATGGGCAGCAGAATTCGGTTGACGATAAAGGCCGGAAAATCTTCCGAGACGGCCGTCTTCTTGCCGAGACTTTCGACGAAGGCCTTGGCCGTCGCGAAGGTTTCGTCTTCCGTTGCGATGCCGCGAATGAGCTCGACAAGCTCCATCAGCGGCACAGGGTTCATGAAGTGCATGCCGATAAAATCTTCGGGCCTGTCAGTCGCGGCGGCCAGACGCGTGATTGAGATCGAAGATGTATTCGAGGCCAACATCGCCGTCGGCTTCAAATGTGGACTGAGCGCCGCAAAAATCTTGTGCTTCAACTCTTCGTTCTCGGTCGCGGCCTCTATAACAAGATCGCAATCGCCGAAGGCGTCGAGCGCGGGAGCATAAGTAATCCGGTTCAACGCCTTTTCGCGCTCAACGTCCTTGATCGTACCCTTCGTCACTTGGCGCATCATGTTCTTGTCGATGACCGATACAGCGTTGTCGAAGGCTTCGCGCTTCAAATCATTGAGGGCGACTTTGTAGCCGCCAAGCGCCACCACGTGCGCTATACCTGTACCCATCTGACCTGCACCAACAATTCCGACTTTGACAATGGTTCGCCCCGGCTTCACAACCGGCCTACTTTTTTCCATCGTCTTTTGCGTCTGTGCCATCTGCTGGATCCCCTAACCAATACGGTTGTCAGCGGCCTAGTTTCTGTAATTCCGCGTCAAGTTCGGGAAGCGCTTGGAACAGATCCGCGACGAGGCCATAGTCGGCGACCTGGAAGATCGGCGCGTCACCGTCCTTGTTGATAGCAACGATGATTTTCGAGTCTTTCATGCCGGCGAGATGCTGGATCGCGCCTGAAATGCCGACAGCAACATAAAGCTCGGGAGCAACGACTTTTCCTGTCTGGCCGACCTGCCAATCGTTTGGCACGAACCCAGCATCGACCGCAGCTCGCGAAGCCCCCATAGCCGCACCAAGGCGATCCGCTAAAGGCTCAAGGTATTTCTTGAAATTCTCGCCGTTGGCCATACCGCGCCCACCAGAGATGATGATTTTTGCAGATGTCAATTCAGGCCGGTCGCTTTTCGTAAGTTCGGCGCCTTCGAATGCCGAAAGATTGACAGCGGGCGGTACAGTCAGTGTCTCGATTGCCGCCGAGCCGCCTTCCACCGCATCAGGGAATGTTGATGTCCTGACGGTTATGACTTTTGTCGCATCAGCCGATTGCACGGTTTGAAGTGCATTGCCGGCATAAACGGGCCGCTCGAACGTATCCGGCGATATGACTTTCGTGATGTCAGAAATCTGCATAACATCGAGGTGCGCAGCAACGCGTGGGAGAATGTTTTTCCCCGACGATGTCGCCGGAGCCACCACGGCAGAATAGTTGCCTGCGATCGACAAGATAACAGCGGCAACCTCTTCAGCGAGCCCGTTGGCCAGATGGGGTGCATCCGCGATGAGGACTTTCGAAACACCAGCCAACTTAGCCGCTGCATCGGCCGCCGGCCCGCAAGCAGAGCCCGCGACCAGAATGTCGACAGTGCCACCCAGCGCTTTTGCTACAGAGAGCGCTTTACCGGTCGCAGACGAAAGTTTGCCGTTCGAATGCTCGGCTAAGAGTAGAACGGCCATTACAGAACCCCCGCTTCGGTCTTCAGCTTTTGCACAAGTTCCGCGACGCTGCCAACTTTGACGCCGGTCTTTCGCGTCGCCGGCTCAGACGTCTTGAGAACCTTCAAGCGCGGGTTGATGTCGACGCCGAAGTCTTCCGGCTTTTTGGCGTCGAGTGGTTTCTTCTTCGCCTTCATGATGTTTGGCAGCGAAGGATAACGCGGCTCGTTCAAGCGCAGGTCCGTGGTAACAACGGCGGGAAGTTTGAGTTTCACGGTTTCAAGTCCGCCGTCAACTTCACGCGTGACAGAAACCGAGCCAGCTTCAGGCAAGACCTTCGAAGCAAACGTGCCCTGGCCCCAACCGAGTAACGCGGCAAGCATCTGGCCAGTTTGGTTGCAGTCGTCGTCAATCGCTTGCTTTCCAAGAATGACGAGGTCGGGCTTTTCTGCCTCAACAATGGCTTTGAGAATTTTGGCGACGGCCAGCGGCTCGATCATTGTGCCTTCTGCCGTCTCAACCAGAATTCCGCGATCGGCACCGATTGCGAGCGCTGTACGGATCGTCTCTTGGCATTTCGCCGGACCTATCGAAACGACGATGACTTCCGCTTCGCCTTTTTCTTTGATGCGGACAGCTTCCTCGACGGCAATTTCGTCAAAGGGATTCATCGACATTTTGACGTTGGCGAGATCGATGCCCGTTCCATCCGGCTTGACGCAAATCTTGACGTTGTAATCGACGACACGTTTGACGGGGACGATGATCTTCATGCCGTTGGCTCTCGAAGTTGTTCAGAGTTCAAACTGCGGCGAAGCAGCGGCGCTAGTTCCATGACTTTGTCCATGACTTTTTGCATCGCGGCGGCTGACGGAGGTGTCTGGAATCAGGCGTTTCACTACGAGGACGGACCCTCGCTTTCGCAAGTGCGAAGGCTAAGAGCCGATCTCGGGGAAGTCAATCGGCGAGGGCGTCGCGGACGTTAGCGTTAAGACGGTTTTCCAGAGGCCAAGTTAGCGCCCAAATAGCGGCACTCCCGGACGGCGCAAGACCGGAATGAGCAACGCTCCAGCTGCGAGGCCGCCAATATGCGCCCACCAAGCCGTCGGGCCCACTTGAGGCAGAAAAGCCATGACAAACTGAAAAAGTATCCAAAGTCCAAGTGCCAGCATTGCCGTGATCCGCAACGGAATGAATTTGAGGGCCAGGACCCAGACACTGACGTTAGGATGCAGCATCAAGTAAGCGGCGATAACGCCAGAAACGGCCCCGCTGGCACCAATAAGTGCATCCTGGCTATCGGGCAGGATAAGGGCATGGGTTAGCCCTGCGGCGACGCCGCAAACGAGATAGAAAACGAGATATCGAACGTGACCCATCGCGTCTTCGACATTGTCGCCAAACACCCAAAGAAACAGCATATTTCCAGCCAAGTGCATGGCATCGCCATGGAAGAACATGTAGGAAAACAGGGTCACGCGTTCGGGTATCGCTATCGCATCGCCCGAGATTGGAGCGGCACCCCCCAGCAGATAAACCTGGAACAGCTCCTGAGGCACAACCGCAAAGCTGGATACAAAAGCTTCAGCCGGAGCACCGGCCGATTCAAATAGAAAAACCAGCACATTGGCAATGATCAGCGCCAGCGTGACGTACTGAAATCGAATGGATTTAAGCGGGTTGTCGTCGCCCAGAGGTACGAACACGGTCACTCTTTCCTTATTGACGTTTCAGCCGGATCGGGCCGCCCGATGGAGTTATGCTAACGGTTTTGACCAGGCACCCATAAAACATCCAACTTACCGCGATCGTTCACGTATCGTCCGGCGACAAATAAAAAGTCCGAGAGACGGTTGATATACTTGAGCGCTGCAGCGCTGACCGGCTCGTTGGGAAGGCCAGCGAGTTCGACCATCAAGCGCTCGGCCCGCCGCGAGACGGTGCGGCTGACATGGAGAGCCGCAGCGGCCGCTGTTCCGCCCGGTAGCACGAAGGACTTAAGCGGTTTCAGCTCGGCGTTCATCTGATCGATTTCATTTTCCAATCGCTTGACCTGCGCATCCGTCATGCGCAACGGCTCATACGGCAGTTTCTCGCCGCGATCAGGCACGCAAAGGTCGGCGCCAAGGTCAAATAGATCGTTCTGAATTCGCAACAGCATCGCATCGACTACCGGATCGCACCCGGCCAAGTGGATACGCACCATCCCAATCGTGGCATTGGTCTCGTCGACCGTGCCATAAGCAGCGATGCGCACGGACGTCTTGGAGACCCGCTCGCCAGAGCCGAGTGCCGTTGTGCCACCGTCGCCGGTCTTGGTGTAAATGCGATTGAGTACGACCATCGGTAGTGAACCTTCTAGATAGTCCAGGCCCGGTTCAACCACGCCTCATCGCGCAACGAACACATAGGCCATGATCACAAGGATTGCGCAGAACTGAAGACCAACGCGCCAGCGCATCAGTTTTTGGCTCAAATTCGGGCTCGTGCCTTTCATCATGGTCCAAAGGCCAAGGAGCAGCACGACGAAAACAGCGGCAACGGCGATGGTCGTCCCGTGGTAGAGGAGCGTTTGCATATGAAAAACCTCGACTTTCGAAAAGTGGTGATACGTCTTGCAAAGCCTGGACGCAACGCCCTAACCCTCAAAATTGACCCGATTGCCGGTCACCCCTAGCCCACGGACGGCGCCAAAACAGATGTATTACGCAAATGAAATTAGGCTGGACGCAACAAATGCCTTAATTTTCAATCTTTAGAATCGCCGGATCGTTTTCCCGCCATTGCGGCGGGCGGCAATTTCTGCGGTTAGAGGCCAAGAGTTCGTGATCATTCGTTTTGCCGAACCGAAATCACTGCGAAAAGTATTGCTCGCCTGCTCGTGCAGCGTGATGGCGTTGGCAACGGCGCTGCCATCGGCCGTGGCGCAAACACCGGAACCGCCTGAAAACCCCGGAGTTGAAAGTCTTGAGGTTGAAAGCCCCGCAGAAGCCACGCGCGCACTTGAAAAGAAGCGTTTGGAACTCGATGCGGCGAAGAGCAAAGCCAAAGTCCTCCTAAACGATGTTACCGATATCGACACGGAGCGCGAAAAGCTAAACGTGCAATTGCTCGAGACCGCCGCCCTCATACAAAAGAGCGAAGGCCAGTTGACCTCTATCGAAGGACGATTGAGCGAACTCGAATCACAAGAAAAACTGGTGCGCGGATCGCTCATGCAGCGGCACGGCCAGATTTCCCAGCTTCTTGCCGCGCTCCAACGGATGGGCCGCAATCCGCCTCCGGTACTCATAACCAAGCGCGAAGATGCACTGCAGATGGTGCGCAGCGCCATGCTGCTTTCCTCTGCTTTTCCAGAGCTTAAAAATCAGGCCATATCACTCTCGGAGCGGCTTGAAGATCTGGTGCGCGTCATGTCCGACATCCGCTCCGAAGGCGAGCGGCTTAAATCCGAGACCGCGCGTCTCGGCGAGGCCAGAGGCAAGCTTGCGGGCCTGATGGAAGCTAAAAAACTGACGCTCGCCGAGCGTCAAGTGGAACTCGCCTCCGTTAAGGCCGCCACTGCAGAAATTTCCAAGAATGTCGGCGATCTTTCGGAATTGATCGGGAAACTCGACAAGACCGTCAATGATCGCACCGGACTTGGCAGTTACCAGGAAGAACGCCGCAAGGTCGCCCTTACTGAGCCAGCCGCCATCACACCGGTGCCCGCGCCGGAAACACCTGCTGTGACGATTGAGCCTGAAGCACCGCAAACAACGGCCAGCACGGCGTCCGCGGCTCGCGAAGCGGATGCCAGCCTTCAAGCCGAGACTAAAGTTGCAGCTTTGTCTCCACCGCCCCGGCTGAAACCGCAGATTGTCGAATTGGCGCCGTCATCCGCCGGTATGCTCTCTGCGAGCCCAGGCCGGATCAGGCCCGCCATCCCGTTTGCCACAGCGCATGCCAAGTTGCCGCTACCTGCACAGGGCCGGCGCGTACTCGCATTCGGCGAGCGCACGCAGTATGGTGCCAACTCCAAGGGCATGGTGATAGAAACGCGTGCCGGCGGACAAGTCACGGCGCCGTGCGACGGTTGGATTGTTTACGCTGGAGAGTTCAGAAGTTACGGCCAGCTCTTGATCATCAACGCTGGCGACGGCTATCATGTGCTTCTGGCGGGGATGTCGCAAATCGATGCACAGCCAGGACAGTTCGTTCTAGCCGCGGAGCCTATTGGCACCATGAGTGGCCCGGTGAGAACCGGTCAATCATCGGTGCAAACGAATGCCCCTGTTCTCTATGTCGAATTTCGCAAGGACGGGCGGCCCATCGACCCAAACCCCTGGTGGGTTGCCGGTCAGCAAAAGGTACAAGGATGATGCGCAAGACAGATTACGCCTTCTGGTCGTTCCTGATGATGACAGGGCTTGCCGGGGCCACGACGCTTTTGAATGTCACGCAGAGCTTTTCTGCAAACACACCTCAGAACTCCGAGCTTTATCGCCAGCTCGATCTCTTTGGTGACGTGCTTGAACGCGTTCGGTCCGACTATGTTGAAAAACCAGACGATACGGCGCTCATCGAAAGCGCCATCAACGGCATGCTGTCGTCGCTCGACCCGCACTCATCCTACATGAGTCCGAAGAGTTTCCGCGACATGCAGGTGCAGACGCGCGGCGAGTTCGGCGGGCTTGGTATCGAAGTGACGATGGAAAACGGCGTCATCAAAGTCGTCTCGCCCATCGACGACACGCCGGCTTCCAAAGCAGGCTTGATGGCTAACGATCTCATCACCCATCTCGACAACGAGCAGATTTCCGGTCTGACGTTAGAGCAGGCCGTCGAAAAAATGCGCGGCCCGGTCAATACGCCGATCACATTAACGATCATGCGCAAAGGCAAGGATGAGGCCTTTGATGTGAAAGTGACGCGCGACGTCATTCGTATTAACGCCGTCAAATCCCGCGTAGAAGACGACGTTGCCTATATCAAGGTAACAACCTTCAACGAACAGACCCATGCCAACCTGCAGAAATCTCTGGAAGCCTTGAACAAAGAGATCGGATCGAAACTCAAGGGTTATATTATCGATTTGCGCAACAATCCTGGC
The DNA here is from genome assembly GCA_963819605.1 of uncultured Alphaproteobacteria bacterium. GTDB lineage: Bacteria > Pseudomonadota > Alphaproteobacteria > Rhizobiales > Hyphomicrobiaceae > Hyphomicrobium_B. The sequence continues at coordinate 44,347 of CAWFWU010000001.1, forward strand.
GGTCTTCTCGACCAAGCGATTGCTGTCTCTGACGACTTCCTGGATCGCGGCGCCATCGTATTGACCAAGGGCCGCAACAACGAAGAAACGCAGCGCGCCAACGCCCGTCCAGGCGACATCACGGAAGGTAAGAAGATCGCCGTACTCATCAACGGCGGCTCGGCGTCAGCGTCTGAAATCGTTGCCGGCGCGCTCCAGGACCACAAACGCGCGACGATTATCGGCACGCGTTCGTTCGGTAAGGGTTCGGTGCAGACGATTATACCTCTTGGCGCAAACGGTGCGATCAGGTTGACGACGGCGCGCTACTACACGCCGTCGAACCGCTCGATCCAGGCTAAGGGCATCGATCCGGATATCTTGATCGAAGAGGAGCTGCCGGAAGAACTCAAAGCCAAAATGGCCAACGAGAAGCCACGTGGCGAGGCAAGTCTGCGCGGCCATCTCAAGAATCCGGACGGCACCGTCAAAGAAGAAGCCAAAGACGAGAAAGACGCCAAGGAAGGCGACGACAAGGTTGCCAAGGAGAAAGAAAAGGAAAAGACCGAAGTATCGGGCTCCTCATCTTACGTGCCGAAGGAACCTGAGAAGGATACGCAGCTCCAGTATGCGCTGTCGTTCCTGCGCGGCACCGCCAAGGAACCGCCAGCCGCCAACAGCACACCGACAACAAACCCACCGGCTGACGGCACGACGCCCGCTCCGGCCGCAAGCGGCGACGCCGAAAAGAAGCCGTCACCGAATTGATGGCGGCACTTGAAACGTCGTTATCGGAAATGGGCGCCGCGTTGGCGCCCATTTTTTTTAATGATACGCTTGCCGCCTTGATCGGGGAGCATCTGCGCACATGACTGGAAATGGCCAAATCTACGTTGATCCAACCGGTCTCGGATACCGGCCTTGCGTCGGCATCATGGTGTTGAATTGCGATGGTTTGGTGTGGATCGGTTGCCGGGCGGACGCCAAAAACGAGGCTGAGGGCCGGGGCGCCTGGTGGCAGATGCCGCAGGGAGGTATTGACGAGAATGAAGATCCACGTGCCGCAGCTATCCGGGAACTCTATGAAGAAACCGGCATCCGCTCAGTCGAGTTCATCGCCGAGCGCGAAGGCTGGATCAACTACGATCTGCCCCGCGATCTTGTGGGTAAGGCTTGGGGCGGGCGCTATCGCGGCCAAAAGCAAAAGTGGTTTGCTTGCCGCTTCACCGGCGCCGACAGCGAAATCAACATCACGCCCCCGGACGGCCAGAACGTCGAGTTCATCGACTGGAGATGGGCGCCGATCAGCGACGTCCTCGACCTCATCGTGCCGTTTAAGCGCGCCGTATATGAAGCCGTACTGCCCGATTTCGCGCCACTCGCCAAATCAATCCAGCCTATGATCCGCCGTGACTGAATGGACCCCTCGACGGGCCGCAATATCCACATTCTCGATGCGCGCGAGTTTGTCACAAAAATCCTAAGTTCTTTCAATATGATGCCTTAGCTTGAGAATCACGTTATCCTCAAGTTATCCACAGGCCATGTTTGATATGAAACCTTTAGCCCGCCGCACCAATTTTGAAGCTGATTCGCTACCCCTTAGGGACTGCGCCGGCGTCATGCTGCTCAACGCCCAAGGCAAGGTGTGGGTTGGACGGCGCAAACCGAAGTGGGCCAGTGATCATGCCGCGCACATCTGGCAGATGCCCCAGGGCGGCATCGAGCCGTTTGAACCCCCGCGCATTGCGGCACTCAGGGAGCTTCGCGAAGAAACCGGCGTCACAAGCGTTGAAGTGATCGCTGAACATGCCAGCTGGCTCACCTACACACTACCCGAAGCGCTTCTTGGCGTCGCCCTCAAGGGGCGCTATCGCGGGCAGCGGCAAAAATGGTTCGCCATGCGTTTTCTTGGGGCTGAAAGCGAAATCGACATTGGTGCGAAGGACGGCCAAAAGGCCGAGTTCGAATCCTGGCGTTGGGCTCCGATTGAACTGGTGCCGAAGCTGATCGTGCCCTTCAAACGCGACGTCTACGAAGAGGTCGTCGGGGCGTTCGGGCATTTGGTGCGGGCGCAATAGTCAGCATCCGAGCGAACAGCCCGCCAGGAATCGCGCGCCGGTCACTCGTCAGACATGGGCGCAATTAGGCCGTTGCGGAAGTTCTGGCTGCAAAACAAAGAGCTAGGGTCTGTCCATGATTCAATCAAAACCAGACAGACTCTAGCCAACGCAATCACGCGGCACCGGACCCGCCGGCGACCCGCAGATCCAGTCTCTGCACGGTTGAAGGCCACGGACCACTTGGTCCGGCTTATTCACAAAATGAAGTCCGCCTTCGACAGGCTTACGAGTCCGGAAAGTTCGATCTGGAAATCGGCCTTCTTGTCGCCGTTGATGTCGCCTTCGATGATGGTTTTGTCGTTCGCCTTTCCTGCCGGATCGATCCGGAACCAGTGAAGCTGGCCCTTCACGCCTGTGAAGGCCGCGCCCTTGGCGGCGAGGAACTTGAAGGTGTGTCCCGCCGCCGAGCCGTTGGCGTCGATGGTCGACAAGTCGATGTCGTCCTGGAGGTGCGTAAAGTCCTTGATGACGTCGCGCTTCGATGCGGTCTTGCCCATCTCGGCAAGCGCATTGAAGTCGAAATCGTCGAGGCCCGCGCCGCCGGTCATGACGTCACGGCCCTTGCCGCCGGTCAGGATGTCGTTGCTTTCAAGTCCCAAAAGCGTGTCGTTGCCGTCGAAGCCGAAGATACGGTCGATGTCGCTGCCGCCGGTCAGAATGTCGGCAGCCGAAGTGCCGTTGATCGTTTCGGGAGACACGTTCGTGACATTGATCGTCGCCGTCCTCGCGAAGGAAAGCCCGCCCGCATCTGTGACCATCAAGCGGACCTCGTAACTCGACTTGGTTTCATAATCCGCCGAACCGTTGAAGTGCAGCTGATCGCCGGATATCGAGAATGCGGCGTTGTCCGTTGCGCCCGTGCCGCTGACGAGCGAATAGGTGAAGCCGTCCGCCCCGTCCGGATCCGTCGCCGAGAGCGTCGCGACGGTGGCTCCGGCAGCGTTGTTTTCCGCGAAGGCCGAGGAGCTGAGGTTCAAGCCGGTTGGATCATCGTTGACGGGCGCGCGATGTCGAGCGTCGTCTGTCCGCATGATGCTGCCGTGGTTTCGTCGGTGACGCTGTAGGTGAGCGTGACCGACGTGTTGACGTTAGCGGAGGCCGAGCCGTGTAGTGCTTCACGTCCGGGATCGACCTGCTCCAGATCTGCCGTTGCACGACGTGGAGGGTGATCGACGTGATCGATCGGCGTATCGTCCATCCGGGTCCGTGAAGCCTGCTGCTAGAGGTTCGGCCACCGTGATACGTGCACGCCACTGTCTTCGGCCGTCCCGCCAGCGTGCCCGTGGGTGCCGCCGTAGGCGCATCGTTGACGTTGAGGCGCGATTGAACGTGATCGCTTTGTCTCGCAGAGCGCGCCGCTGTTTCCGTCGAATGACGCTGTACGTGAGTGCTTACCGACCCGTTCGATGTTGGCAGGAGCCGAAACCGTGAAGTTCGCTTCCGTCGATTGTGAAGTTTGCTGTCCGTCCGTCGACGCCGGTGACGCTGTCCCCACATCGAGATCGCTGCCTCGTCGCGGTGTAGATGATCGTGCTCAAAGCCGCATTCGGCAACGGTGCCAGTCGCGCCCGAGTGACAGTCAGGCGCATCGTTGACGTTGGCAACGGCGGGCGTTGCTGTGCTCGAAACGCTTTCGAGCGTGCCGCCGCCGTCGGTGTAGGACGCGGTGACGGTTATTGTCTTGCCAACATCGGCGTCGGCGAGCATGTAGGACGCACCCGTTTCTCCTGAGATTGCCGTGCCGTCTCGGTTCCACTGGTAGGTGATAGGGCCGGTGCCCATGCCATCGGCATCGGTCAGGGTGTTGGAGGCGGTGAGGGTTTGATCTTCCGTTACCGTGCCGCCGATCGTGACAGTCCCCGGGCGCGATGTTCGTGGCGCCGCCGATGTCGAGTACCGGTGCCGCTGCGACGGCGTCGTGAGGTTTGTCGTGTAGTCCGTCACTGCAGCATTAAGCGCTGCGGTACTACGGTGTCGGCAATGGCCGCGACGGCGGCAAGCAAGTCCGCAGTTGCACCGCCCTGCGAAACAGCTGCGACTTGAGTAACGGCGATCAGCAGATCGACGCCCATTTCGGTTGACTCGGCGATCAGCGCATTGCCGGCGCTGATGATCGCCGCCGTTTGGGTAACGACGCTGGCGACAACCGACTCTGTTGCGGTGCCCGCAGCAGCATCGGTCAAGACTGCAGAAACCACGGCAGCGGAGCCGAGATCCACCGTTCCGGTCGCTGGCAACGCAGCGGCAAGGGCCGCCGTAACGGCGGCGATCGCGCTCGCCCCGCTGGCGCCCGCGCCTTGCAAGACGGCGGCTGCTTGCGTCAACGTGTTCTGAACGGTAACCGCCGCCGCGTAGGCCTCAGCGCCATTGGCGTCGCCCGACAATGCGGCTGCAATCGGATCGAAGTTCGAAAGGTCGAGCGTGGGCGCAAGACCGAGCGCACTCAAAACTTGGCCGTTTGCGGCACCGGTCGATAGCAATGGGTTTGCGTCGAGAAGCGCCGCCACGAGTGTTGTCAGCGGCGTGATCGTGGTTGCGCCGCCGGGTGCGCGCAGTACGCCCGCGAAAGCGTTTCCGGTCGAAATATCCGTACCGCCCATCAGGACCAGAGGTCCGGTCACCGGTGCGCCGAACGTGTACTGTCCGTTGGCATCGGTCGTCGTAAAGGCTTCGTCGGCGTCCCAGGCATTGTTACTATTGGCATCGGTAAAGTCTTCGCCCACATCCCAGATGCCGTTACTGTTTGTGTCGATCAATGCTTCGCCATCCAGGACACCGTCGTTGTCGGTATCGGCGAACACCGTCGCGCCGCTGATGTAGCCGTCAACGGCAAAGCCCGTCACACCCGTGCCAATAAGTCACAACAGCCGTCGACGAGGCGGTTAGCCCCTGGGTGTCGTGCATGGTGTAGTTCAACGTCACGGTCACCGTCTGGCCTTCGGCGAGATTTGCGAAGGCCGTGCCGGGGTTGAATACGAGCTTATTGTCGACGTTGATGGTCACGGCATCCAGCGCAAGTGCACCGAGCGAAACGCCCTCCGGGCCTTGCACGCTCGCGACAGAAACGGTCTGGAGGATGAAATTGTCGGCAGAGCTGCTCAGATCGAGGTCGGTGTCGTTTCCGAGCACATCGATGGTGACAACGTCGTTCTCGTCATAGAGGGGAGCCGCACCTGTATCGAAGTAGAAGAAGAGACCTTGCGGCGTGCCGGGCACGCTTTCGTCTGTGATGCGCACGGCGCCGAGCGCATTTGCGTCGAGCTTGAAGATACCGGCGGCAAAGCCCGAACCGGGAATGCGCTCTTGCGCATGGAAATAGAGCGCGCCGCCCATCTCGAAGAAGTTGGTGACGACGATGCCGCCATTGGCAGCGTTGAGGCTCGTTAACGGCACATCGCTTCCATCGATGGGGTCGAAAGCGTAGACTTGTCCGATCCCGGTTCCGTCTAGGAGCGAATTGCCGTTCCAATAGATTTTATCTGCGTAGACCGCACTCGCTTCGCTGTTCGCCCCGAGATAACCGTTAGGCTGGAACACGAGCGGACCGGCCACAGGACAGGTGCCAGGTTCCCGGTCCTTCGCTTTCAGAGAATGCGCCCCAATAAAGTACACCGCCGATTACTGCGGGCAAGAAGAAGCCTTGTGGTGTCGATGGAACGCCGTCGTCGGATAGAGGCGCGTGGTGTTGTTCTGAACCGTGTCGTAGACGAACAGGCCGCCGTTGTCGCCGCCAAGGTTCGAAGGGTCGTTGGCCGCGAGGTAGACCGGCGTCTTCAGGAAAATCTTGGTGCCGACGACGATCATGTCGTCCACGACCATGCCGTGATCTGGAATCTGATTGATTGAGGTGAGCTTTCGACGGTCGTGGCCCCGAGGATCGTGCCGGCACCGTCAGCTTGTAAAGCTGATGTGATCCGGTCATCCTTATCGACTGCAACAAAGTACGACGAATCTCCGAGCACGACTGTCGGCGCGTTTGGGTAATTCGAGCCGACGACGTGGTCGACTCGTGATCTTGATCGGATCTAGTGCACCCGCTTCGAAGGCAAAGATTTCGAAAGCAAATCGGTACCCGTGGCTGGAACGGCCTGTGGGGTCGGCCGCCGCATAGATCAGACGTCCATTCAACAATCGCGGGACCAAAGAACCCGAACGGATCGCCCGCTGATTCATCCGTGATCGGCACCGGCGTACTGGTCGCGGAATCGAGCCGGAAGATGCCTGCGTGGAAGCCGGGTTCCGCATCAGCGGGATTGACAGCCGAGGCGCGGAAATAGAGCGCGCCGCCGAATTCGATCCAGTTATCGACAACGGATACCACCTTTGCCTCGTTGAGATGCGTCGAGTACCCGCCGCGGCCTTGATCGCTGGTGTTGTAGAAGATTTGGTGATTACCGGTCGCGGGATCAACGAGGTTGAAGTACATCGCGTTGCCGACCTGAATGTGCGCGGCAACATTTGGTAATGCTTCAAGGGCTGTATTGGAAATCTGCGTGAGGCTGCCGTCCGACCCGAGACGCCACATCTCGATACCGGCTTCAGGCGTGAAAGCTGCAAACTGAATCGAGTCCGTGCCGCCATAGGGCGCGACGTCGGGATTGGCGTGCGGTGTGTAGTTCGGCGCAGTGCCCGTGCCGTCGGGCTTCCACGGCGGGTTGAAGGCGTCGTTGGTGATGGCGGTTGCCTGGACATTCTGCAGCCGGGTCACGGTTTCGAACGAGTAACTGTATTGGGGAATCCCATTGTTATCGAATGTTTCGGTTTCACGTAGCACCTGCAGAAGCGTATCGGCAGGAGTCGCCGTGTCCTGCACAACCCTCAGGAAACCGTTTGCCGCAAAAGGATTGGTGATGCCGTTCCACCCGGTTCGCCCGATATACGCACCGCCGATGTCGATCAGCAGATAGTCGATGTTGATCGTATCTTCGCCGGGCGTAAAGTCTGTGACGGTCAAGTTGGCGAGCATGTGGACGGAAATGGTGTCGGCGCCGCTGCCGAGTGTAATCGTTGCCTGATTAGAGTTGACCGTGTCGTTGCCCGCGCCCGCGTCGATGGTCAGTAGATTGCTGTAAGCAACGATGTTATCGTTTCCGTCGCCGGCGTTGATCGAGTTTGCAGCGTCAACGAGTGTCTGGTTACTGTAGTCCACGGAGTAATTGATCGTGTCGTTACCGCCTCCGGCGTTGATGACATCGGCGTCGTCGGGACGGGCGATGGTCTCGTCGATAGTGTCGTTACCCAACCCAGCATGAATGGTGTCGCTGCCGGATTCTCCTACGATGAAATCGCCGCTTCGCCCGCCCGTCAGCGTATCGTTGCCATCGCCGCCGCGGATGAAGTTGCCGTCGTCGCCGCCGGTGATCGAGTCGTTGCCTGCTCCGCCCGAGAGATCCCAGTTATAGCCCGCGCCGCCCGTAATGGTATCGTCGCCCCAAGAGCCGAATATGCGGTCGGACCCCGCCCCGCCATTGAGCGTGTCGTTGCCCAACGTGCCGAAGATGTTGTCGTTGTTTGCGGTGCCGTTGTCCACGATGGGCGGGGTCGGCCCGCCGTTGGGATCGATCCGCGGCGTAAAGTTGAGTTCTCCGAGAGCGCCAGGCAATACGCCCTGCAGCCGGGCGAGGGTTTGGTATTGTTCGATCACTCCGCCGGAGCCGTCGTCCACTTCGCGCAGCACTTGGAAAAGCGTGTCGGCGCCGTCCGCAACAACAATTTTGAAGAATGGGCTGAGACCGCCAGCCTGTGGCGCAAACGGATTGGACACCATGTCCCAAGCCGGATGGATGCTGTAGCCAAACTGCAATTGGCCAAGCAGCCCCTCGATGTCGAGCATGTCTGCCGCTGGGTTAAAGTCGGTGAGGACGACATTCGTGTCACCCCAAAGGACCGCCGAGTCGCGGCCCGCGCCCATCGTGATTGTGCCGTTGCGCACGTCGAAATAGTCGTCGCCCGCATCGCCGGAAACAGTAGCGGAGGCGCCGTATACGGAGATGTAGTCATTGCCGTCGCCGCCAAGAATTGTGTCGGTTTCTCCCGGAACAGAGTGGTACACATTAATGGAATCGTTTCCCGCGCCGCCGGAAATCTGGTTGTTGCCGCCATTGTCGAAAATGTAATCGTCGCCGTCACCGCCGTTGAGGATATCGCTGCCAAGACCTCCGTCGATTTGGTCATTGCCGCCAAGCCTCGAATATCGTCGCGGCCATCGCCACCGAGCAGATTATTGTCGAACTGAGTCCCGTTTATCAAATTGTAGTTGTTGCTGCCGGCTGTGTAGGAGATCACCAGATCGGCCGAGTCGACACCACCTCGCCCGTCCTCCATCACGTATGTGATCGTGACAGTCGCGGTTAGGCCTTCCGCCAAATCGTCGAATGCGGACCCAGGATTGAACCCGATTTTATTGTCCATGATCGACACGATCGGCACGCCGAACGTAACGTTCGGCGGACCATTGGTAATGACTGCTGGGCCCACGCTTCCTAAAACGAAGTTCTGCGGGAGGTCGCCCGAATCGAGATCGCGGTCGTTGGCGAGCACATCGAACAGCACGGTGCCGATGCCGGCGGCTGCGCCAATGTCGTCAAACGCGACGGGGATGGTGTTGGTGAGAGGATCTGCCGAGCCGTCGGGATTGCTGGCGGGCTCGAAGTTGGCGTGGGTGAACGCCATTGCCGCACCGCCCGTGATCGTAACCAGTGTCACGTAGTGGTAGCTATAGACTGGGTTGCCGGAAACCAGGTCGATCTCGACGAAAGTCTCGCGAAGCATCTGCAGAAGTGCGTCCGGACCAGGTACCAAATCCAACTTAAGATGTGGCAATGCCGGATCGCCCGATACGGCGAACGGATTTGCACCAAAACTCAGCGGCCTGCCTTGGAGGAACTGGAGCTGCTGAATGACCGCCGCAATGTCGAACTTGTCGTGAAGCGCATTGAAATCCGTCAGCACAACCGAAGAGCTGTCACTCACCTGCAGAACATCGAAACCGGCACCGAGCGTCACGGTCGCCGTGGTTGCGCCTACTATGTCATCGCCCGCGCCTGAGTTGATCGTGTCGTTCCCTGGACCGCCTTGAATATAGTCATTTCCCGCGCCACCGGTCAGCATGTCGTTGCCAATACCGCCGTCGATGAAATTGCCCTCGCCGCCGCCGGTGATCGTGTCGTTGCCTGCACCGCCATCGAGAACGTTATAGCCAGCGCCGCCGCTGATGATGTCGTTGCCGTAAGACCCGATGATTTCGTCGAAGCCCTCGCCGCCGTTGATTGTGTCGCCAGCCAGCCCGCCGATGAGAAGTTCGGGATCGGCTGAAATCCCGTCAATCACCAGCACTTCGAACGTCGTGCCAGTCGGGTCCACTACAGGATAGAAGTTGTTCCCCGTCAGCAGCGTTGCAGTGACGTTCGTGAGCCGCGCCACGGTCACATAGCTATAAGTGTAAGTATACTGGAATATCGCCTAGGTTTGCCGTTTCGCGCAGCACCTTTACGAGCGTATCGCCGTCTTCCTGCACGAGATCGATGAAGCCGTTGAGGGCATTGGCTCCGGCCGCCGCGAACGGATTGGAAATGCCATCCCAGAACAGATTTTGATACGATCCATACTGGTTACGGATCTCATCCAGAAGATAATCGATCCTGATCCTGTCATTCGTGGAATCGAAACCGTGAATTGTCACATCGGAAAACGCGTAGACGTTGACGATATCCACGTCCGAATCGACGCCAAGGCTGATTGTGCCGATGCGCATGGCGACTTGGTCGGCGCCCGAACCCGCATCGACGGTGGCGTTGACGCTATCGCCGCCGACAAAGATGTAATCGTTGCCCGCGCCGCCGATGATCATGTCGGGGTTGTCGATGGCTTCACCGGGAAATGGACCAGGGTTCGTGACACTATAAAAGATGCTGTCGTTTCCATCGCCGGCATCAACGACGACCGTGTGGCTAGGATTTTCATCAAACGCAAAATTAATCACATCGTTGCCGTCGCTGGCTTGGACGTAGCTGCTACCGGTCAGGCCGTCCAAGAAGTCGCCGTCGGGCGACCCCGCCACAAACGGCAAAGTTTGGACAGTCAACGACAGCGTGCCTATGTCCGCGCCGGCATTTCCGCTTACATTGATCGTCGCCAGCGCTTGCGTCACGGCATCCAATGTTATGGCGTTCAAAACCACGACTTTGTTGCCGACGATTGAGAACAATCCCAGCGGATCCTGAGTCGTAATCAAATAGGTGATTTCGCCACTGAGAGTATCGCTGCTCAATGTCCCAACGACCATGCCGCTCGTCAAAACGTTTGGAATGGCATTTGCCGAAAGCGTAATCATGGATCCCCCTTGCCCCAAAATGGCGGCATCTCAAAAAGGATGCAGGGATGCCGAGAGCTGTTGCCGCGCAATACCGGTGGCGCCTCAGAATGTGAGGCCGTGCAATATGAAATCAAGTCGAGCCGCCCGCGCGCTCAGTACTCCCGAAACACTCCTGCCCGCAACCGGCGCACTGGAGTGAACATTGACCTCGCGCCGCACTCAACATTTGAAAGTATGATCAGCATTCTGTCAATGCGGAATCCGCAATCTCCCGGCGTTTTGCAAACTCAAAAAAATACATTGTTCATTGCAAGTTGGAAACCTCCCAACTGTTTGGACTCAATTAAAATACCGACTAGGCGACAGCAGATAACTTGTGCAATTGCCCCACACGCGATGATGAGATGGAGTGCGTTTGCACGCCGGCACTTATCGATTTCGATAGTTCGCATGGCCGCAATCGCACCAGCGGCGCATTACCGGGTGCGTCTTCACATGGAGCTGCCGTTTGGCAAGCCTATCAAACGCACATTCGGCGAAGGATGGTCATGACCCATCACTGCCAAATGCCGCTAGGGTCTGTCCGGTTTTGATTGAATCATAGACAGACCCTAGCTCTTTGTTTTGCCGTGCTTCTTTTCGGAAAACCGGTTCCTACTTTTCCGGAAGCACTCTAGGGCTTCGTTTTTGGCGGCGAACAGAGGTACTTCGGACATACCGGCGCATGGGCCGGGCCGGAACAACGCCCAAACAAAAAACGGCGCACTACCGCGCGCCGCGCCTGAAACTTTATGGCGACAGTTCAGCCAAGACAATCACTACCATTCTCTTGATTCCGTTGCAGAACTTGTGCTGCCGTGCATGATGGCACACATGGCGAAAAAGTACTCGGCTGGCATCATCGGGGCTGGAATTGCAGGTCTGTCTGCCGCCATTGGCCTACGTCAAGCCGGATACGAAGTTAGCATCTTGGAGCGTGCTCCTTCCATTTCACCAATTGGCGCCGCGCTATCGCTTTGGGAGAATGCAATCCTTGCGCTCCGGGAGCTGGGAGCAGCAGAACGTATCGAGCGCGAAGCGGCACCCATTCAATCGGTGTCTATCCGCGACTATCATGGCCGCACAATACTGAAGGCGTTGCCGGCCGCCCGCGATTCTAGCCGGGCAGAACCTTGCATTTCTCCCCACTCGTACGTTGCTGCAGCAGACGCTGCTGGAAATCGCCGGGCCCGAAACCGTCACACTGAACTGTCAGATCGCAGCGGTCTCGCAAAACGGCCATGAAGCGATCGTGCACGAGAATGACGGGAGACAATCTAAATTCGATCTCGTCGTGGCCGCCGATGGAATCTGGTCAGCAACCGCCCAGAGCATGGGCCCACCGCCGTATCATGCCGGTTACGGCGGATTTCTCGCGCTAACTGACGCGGTCGAGGGCGCCGGCATAGCCGGCACTGGAGAGCTCTGCGAGTACTGGGGACCGGGTGAACGCTTTGGCATCGGCAATGTCGGCCAAGGGGGTCGCTACTGGTACTGTCTCCTCAACGAGCCCGCGCCCAATGCATGCAGTTCAATGTCTCTGTCCGGTCTTACGGAGCAATTCCAGCATTGGCCAAAAGAGATTTCACAGGTCTTGGCGGCGTCGGCGCCGGATCGGCTCATCCCTTTCTCCGTCCACGCCAAGCCCGCTCCGCGCAGCCTTGGCGAAGGGCGTATCATCGTCGCTGGGGACGCTGCCCATGCGATGCAGCCTAACCTCGGGCAGGGAGCGTGCCAGGCAATCGAGGATGCGCTCGCGCTCCGCGAAGCCGCACGACGGCACCCTCCGGAGCACATTGCAGTCGCCTACGCCCGTATGCGCCTTGGCCGCGTGCGTTTCATTGTGAGATCGTCGGCTTATATAGGCCATCTGTCACACGGCCTGCCGAAACCTGTAACGCGAATTCATGCATCGCGCAACGGCATATCTGCCAACCTCGGTCAATGCGCTGAACTTCAATATGGTCCGTCGACTGCCGGACTACGCCTCGCTCGCGTAACGAGTATTGGCGTCAAAGGTCCGGTTAGGCTGCCTTGCCCGTCAGCCGCTTCAATTCAGCAATCAGCGTTTCAGCCATCATCTTTGCGTCGTCGGTCTGTGCGCCGGCAAGTTCCGCTTCCGCTGTCTTGAGTTCGGCCGCGATAACGTCCGCGCTCATATCGTCAACGTCGTAGGCTTTCTGGGCCAGAACGGTGAGGCGCGTCGGATCGACTTCAGCAAAGCCCGCCTTGACGAAGAGCCGCTTCTTGCCAGCGCTTGATGTGACGTCGAGCACGCCCGGGCGCAGGGTCGCGATGACCGGTGCGTGGCCCGCGAGAACCGCGAAATCTCCGTCGGCGCCGGGCACGACCACCTGATCGGCATCGACCGACATCAAGATGCGCTCCGGAGAGACGAGTTCGAATTTGAATGTGCCTGCCATTTTGGGCGGTCCTCAGCGGGTTTCCCCTCTCCCCTTGGGGAGCGGGCTAGGGTGAGGGGGCAGTCAATCAGGGTGCGGATGTCCGTCCGCCCTCTCATCCGCCCCTTCGGCGCACCTTCTCCCGTCATGGCAAAGCCATGCTCCGCATAGACGGGGAGAAGGAAGTTAAACCGTTTCGTCTTCGCCTTCGCCGCCAGCTTTCGCCCGAACTTCTTCTGCCGTCTGCAGCTTAGTCCCGCAGAACGGGCAGAAAAATAGCGGGTGATCGACAAGACCCGGCTCTTCTTCCTCGAGATCGACGAGTCCGACGGTCATGTAGATGACCTGATCGGGACCGACCGTAATCAGCGGCTCGAAGTCTCCGCCTTCCAGAGCTTCCTTCAGCTCTTCGCAGCAACTTCCAAACTTCTGTGCGGACGCGGCCATCGACTTGTCTCCTGCGACCGGACCGCGTCCGGCTTAAACTTAGGCTGCTTCTGCGAGCTTCTCGGCCTTTGCGATCGCTTCTTCGATGGTGCCAACCATGTAGAACGCGGGCTCGGGCAGATGATCATAATCGCCGTCGCACAGTCCTTTGAAGCCCTTGATCGTATCGGCGAGCGCAACCAGCTTGCCGGGCGAACCGGTGAACACTTCGGCGACGGTAAACGGCTGCGACATGAAACGCTCGATCTTGCGGGCGCGAGCCACCGTGATCTTGTCGTCTTCGGACAGTTCGTCCATGCCGAGAATGGCGATGATGTCTTGCAGCGACTTGTACTTCTGCAGAATCGACTGAACGCGGCGGGCGATTGCGTAATGCTCTTCACCGACAATGCGGGGATCGAGCATGCGCGACGTGCTATCGAGCGGATCGACGGCCGGATAGATGCCTTTTTCGGCGATCGAGCGCGAGAGAACGGTGGTCGCGTCCAAATGCGCGAACGAGGTTGCGGGCGCAGGGTCCGTCAAGTCGTCGGCCGGCACGTAAATGGCCTGCACCGAGGTGATCGAACCCTTCTGCGTCGTGGTGATGCGTTCCTGCAGCGCGCCCATGTCGGTTGCCAACGTCGGCTGATAACCGACTGCTGACGGAATACGGCCCAAGAGCGCCGACACTTCGGAGCCTGCCTGCGTGAAGCGGAAAATGTTATCGACGAAGAACAGCACGTCCTGGCCCTTGTCGCGGAAATCTTCGGCAACCGTGAGGCCCGAGAGCGCCACGCGCATACGTGCACCCGGCGGCTCGTTCATCTGGCCGTAAACAAGCGCGCACTTCGAGCCCTTGGTCGAGCCGTTGTTCTTCTTCGGATCGACGTTGACCTTCGATTCGATCATTTCGTGATAGAGGTCGTTGCCTTCGCGCGTGCGCTCCCCGACGCCCGCGAACACCGAGTAGCCACCGTGAGCTTTGGCGACGTTGTTGATCAATTCCATAATGAGAACGGTCTTGCCGACGCCTGCGCCGCCAAAGAGGCCGATCTTGCCGCCCTTGGCATACGGCGCGAGCAAGTCAACGACCTTGATGCCGGTAACGAGGATCTGCGCTTCGGACGCCTGATCGGCAAAGCTCGGTGCGGGCTGGTGAATGGCGCGCGTGCCCTTCGAACCGATGGGACCAGCTTCATCGACCGGCTCGCCGATGACGTTCATAATGCGGCCCAAAGTTTCTTCGCCAACCGGAACCATGATGGTGGTTCCCGTATCGGTGACGTCTTGGCCGCGCACGAGACCTTCAGTCGAGTCCATGGCGATGGTGCGCACCGTGTGTTCGCCCAAGTGCTGCGCGACTTCGAGAACCAGGCGATTGCCGCCGTTCTTGGTCTCGAGCGCATTCAAAATCTCGGGAAGATGCCCGTCGAACTGCACATCGACGACAGCGCCGGTAACCTGACGGATCTTGCCAACTTTATTCGTAGCCATTGCTTCGTTTCCTCGTTTTCTGACCGGTGTCTGACCCTCTGGGTCTGACACCGTTGATCCGTATTGTTATGGGTGTCAGACCCGGAGGGTCAGACACCCGTTACCGCTAGAGCGCTTCGGCGCCCGAAATAATTTCGATAAGTTCTTTGGTGATGTTGGCCTGACGGAGCCGGTTGTATTTGATCGTCAACTTGTTGATCATGTCGCCGGCGTTACGGGTCGCGTTATCCATCGCCGACATACGGGCGCCCTGCTCAGACGCCGCATTTTCGAGTAGACCGCGAAACACCTGGGTTGATATGTTGCGCTTCAAGAGGTAGCCGAGCACTTCCTCTTCGCTTGGCTCATATTCGTGAATGGCGCTGGCACCGGTGGCCGGTCCGCCTTTAGCTTCCGGGATTTTCGCCGGGATCAGCTGCAGCGCCGTTGGCTTTTGCGCGATGACCGATTTGAATTCCGAGAAGTAAAGCGTTGCGACGTCGAAATCGCCGGCTTCAAACATGCCGAGAACTTTATTGGCAACGCCTTCGGCATGTCCGAAGTTCAGCTGTTTGATACCCTGGAAGTCTGTTCGTTCGACGATGTTCTTGCTGAATTCGCGGCGCAGGTTATCCGCGCCTTTGCGGCCAACTGTAAAGATCTTGACCGTCTTGCCAGAAGAGATCAGCCGGTTGGCGTCGTTACGGGCAAGCTTGGCGATGTTGGAATTGAAACCACCGCACAGACCCCGTTCAGCCGTCATGACGATCAGCAAGTGAACCTGATCCTTGCCAGTGCCGACCAGAAGTGGCGAAGCCCCTGCCTTGTCGGCGACTTTTGAAGCTAGGTTCGCGAGCACGCCGTCCATGCGCTCGGCGTAAGGACGGGCAGCGGTTGCTGCTTCCTGCGCGCGGCGCAATTTTGCGGCGGCCACCATCTGCATCGCCTTGGTGATTTTCCGCGTCGCCTTAACCGAGGCGATGCGGTTTCTCATGTCTTTTAAGGACGCCATGGGGCGGTGTTCCTATCTCTCTTGAGGCGCCTTAAAGAAACGTCTTCTGCACTTGCTCGACGACTGCTTTCAATTTCGCAGCCGTGGCATCGGTCAAATCTTTGGTCGAACGAATGTCGTCGAGGATCGCCATATTCTGCGTGCGCAAGTTGGCAAGAAGCGCATCTTCGAATGGCTTCACTTTTTCTACCGCCATCGGATCGAGATAGCCGTTGACGCCTGCATAGATGACGGAAACCTGTTCTTCCATCTTCAACGGCGAGAACTGCGACTGCTTCAAGAGTTCGGTTAAACGCGAACCGCGATTGAGCAAGCGCTGCGTTGCTGCATCGAGATCCGAACCAAACTGAGCAAAGGCCGCCATTTCACGATACTGGGCAAGCTCGCCCTTGATCTTGCCGGCAACCTTTTTCATCGCCTTGGTCTGAGCGGAAGATCCGACGCGCGACACCGAGAGACCGACGTTCACGGCAGGACGGATGCCCTGATAGAAGAGGTCCGATTCCAAGAAGATCTGGCCGTCGGTGATCGAAATCACGTTGGTCGGAATGAACGCCGACACGTCGTTGCCCTGCGTTTCGATGACGGGGAGCGCGGTGAGCGAGCCCTTGCCAGCGGCATCGCCGAGTTTCGCAGCGCGCTCGAGCAAACGAGAGTGGAGATAGAACACGTCGCCAGGATAGGCTTCGCGGCCCGGCGGGCGGCGCAGAAGAAGCGACATCTGGCGGTAGGCGACGGCCTGCTTCGACAAGTCGTCGTATGCGATCACGGCGTGCATGCCGTTGTCGCGGAAATATTCGCCCATGGTGCAACCGGTGAAGGGTGCGAGGTACTGCATGGGTGCTGGATCGGAAGCAGTGGCTGCGACGATGATCGAGTACTCAAGCGCGCCGCGTTCTTCCAGAACCTTGACGAACTGAGCAACCGTTGAGCGCTTCTGGCCGATGGCGACGTACACGCAATAGAGCTTCTGGCTTTCGTCGTTGCCGGCATTCAAAGATTTTTGATTGAGGATCGTGTCGAGAATGACGGCGGTCTTGCCGGTCTGGCGGTCGCCGATGACGAGTTCGCGCTGGCCACGGCCGATTGGGATCAACGAATTCGATCGCCTTGAGCCCGGTTGCCATCGGCTCATGCACCGACTTGCGCGGCAGAATGCCCGGCGCCTTGACATCGACGCGCATCTTCTTGTCCGACTTAATCGGGCCCTTGCCATCGATTGGATTGCCAAGACCGTCAACAACGCGGCCCAAAAGTCCCTTACCGACCGGAACTTCAACGATGGCGCCGGTCCGCTTGACGGTGTCGCCTTCCTTAATCGAGCGGTCGTCGCCGAAAATAACCACGCCGACGTTGTCGGTTTCGAGGTTCAAGGCCATGCCGCGAATTCCGCCCGGGAATTCGACCATTTCGCCGGCCTGGACGTTATCGAGGCCGTAGACGCGGGCGATACCGTCGCCGACCGACAGCACCTGGCCAATCTCTGACACTTGCGCTTCTTTGCCGAAATTCTTGATCTGATCCTTGAGGATCGAGGAAATTTCTGCGGCCCGGATATCCATGTGACGTTAGACCCTTCTCTATGGTCGTTTCAGTTTAGATCCGCGTGACGCAGACCATGTTGATTTCAACTTGCTAAAACGCCGCCGGACTTCACCAGCGGCGCTCAAATTCCAATTTAGGCTTCTGCGCCACCCAAGACGGCCTTTAGGTTTTGCAGTTTTGTTTTCAGCGACGAGTCGACCATGCGGCTGCCGACCTTGACCACCAGTCCGCCGAGCAACGAGGGATCGACGCGGGTATTGAGAGTGACATCCTTGCCGACCGAATCTTTGAGAGATTTCTTGAGCTCGGCGACCTGTGCATCGTTCAGTGCCGTAGCGCTCGTCACCTCGGCCGTCACTTCGCCACGGGTCTGCGCAGCCAAGGCCTTGAAGCCCTTGATCATGTCTGCGGCAGCAAAGAGACGGCGATTACCGGCGATCAGTTTGAAGAAGTTCGCGGCCAGTCCGCCAACGCCGGCCTTGTCGAGGATAACGCCAAGTGCCTTGGCCTGATCGTCCGACGAGATGACTGGGCTGCGAACCAAGCGGCGCAGATCCTCGCTCTCGTCGAGCATCTTTTGAAATTTGGTCAATCCGGCTTCGACGTCCGGAACCTGCTTGGCATCTTTTGCAAGATCAAAAAGGGCTGCTGCATAGCGCCCCGCCATACCTTCAACGATTGCATCGTCTGCTGCCACGTCGCGCGCTCACATTTGGCCCGCAAGGGGCGCTGTTGCGTCGCCCCGAAGGGCGCGGATTTGGGTTGAGCCAGCAACAGGCCGGCCGTCACCCGCTTAAGGGAAGGTCTTCAATCGGCAAGAAAGGGGATGCGAGGGGCTTTGAACCGCCAAAAAACCCCCTTGAGCCAAGCCGGGGTGTCCTTAACATGGGCGGTTGTGCGCTTCAACCGGGCCTGAGAGGGCGCGATGCCGCATTTGTGAGTTGCGCCCTGACAAAGGCCCTACCGGGGTGGCCGAACTCACAGAGGTTACGAAAAATCGGCGGAAATCGCATGTTTGCCGTGCCGAATTCGGCGTTGGTCGCGTTGTCACGGCTGATATGAACAGGAGCTGCACCCCCTATTCAAACGGCGTTCAACGGCATCCCGCTAGAAACGGCGTCGAAAGCGGCCGGATGTCCGGCGCTCGATATCCAAACCGTCAACGCCGGTTTGGATCCAGTGGGACAGGGAGCCTCTCGTCATGTCATTCAAAGTCATGTCATTCAAAAAGTTCATTTCACCGGTCTTGGCTGTTGCCATAGCAGCCGGCAGCCTCGTGCCGCTCTCAAGCGCCGCTAACGCCCGCGATTGGAGCCATCGCGGTGCCCGTTCAGGCCACGCCGCGCCGCACGTGCAGTACTCCAACCCGCGCGTCAACCGTTGGGGCGATGTTCGCCACAATCGTTGGAACAACGCCGGAAACCACGACACCGGCGGCTATCGCCGCCACCGCGACCACACCGGCCGTAACGTCGCTATTGGCGTCTTTGCAGCCATCCTTGGCCTGGCCATCGCGGCAGAGACTTCAAAAGTGCAGCACGACTACTACGACAACGACTAAGTGCGCGGCACGCCTGCGCACAACGTCAAGCGCCAAAAGTCAGGCGCCTGAATTCAGTCTAGCGGGAAGAAACCGGAGATGGCAGAAACGCCAGCTCCGGTTTTTTGCCTAGAGCGTTGAACTGCGAATGGCCACTCAAGCCTTCACGCCCTTCAACCGCTTGTTGCACTCGCTGTAATAGCCGCCGCCCTTCATGATCCATTTCAAGCCGCCATTGCCGTTCGAAACCTTGTTGGTTTTGTACTGGTCAAGGCACGTGTGCATGCGCGCCTTGGACGCCTTTTCAGACGCATACTTCGAGGAGACAGCCGTTGGAAAAACCGTACCAGCCGCAGGCGCCGCCACAGCCTCGCTCGCGTCGCCACACTCAGCCTTGCGGAAGTCGTTCCAAGTCTTACCGGCGAGCGTGCCAGCAGCCTTGGCAGCATTGTATTTGGTACTGCACTCTTGAACGGTGAGCGCACTGGCGCCCGAACTCGAAAGTACCACTCCGCTAGCCAGCGAAACCATTACAGCGCAGAAACTCGTAATAGACTTTTTCATAGCAAACTCCATCACTTACGCAGCAGCAGGCACCCTAGCATCGATCCCAGCGCATGGCACCCCGCGACCCAGTCGCAATGTTCTTATAGCGTAAACAAGACAAGAACAAAAGCAGATTTTTCTGCATGCTGTGGAATTCGTATTTTTCTCACGGCCCACAAGGATTTAGTGCTCCAGAAAAATCGTCTCGATGGCCTAGAGCGCATCGACCAAGTGCACAGGCCAATGCCGCGGCACAATAAAAATGAGATCGAAGCCAAGATCGAAGTTTTGGAAGGGTCCATGGCGTGCGAGCCAAAGATCCGCAGCGCCATGCACCCGGCGCCGGGTGAGCGGCGTCACGGCTGCTTGGCAGTCCTCGATCGTTGCGCGATGTTTGACTTCGACGAACACCACGCGCCGCCCCCGCTTGACGATGAGATCGATTTCACCGATGCGCGTTTTAAACCGGCGCGCCAGGATGCGGTGTCCCTTTGCCAACAAATACGCTGCTGCAGCGTATTCCGCGTAATGGCCGCGCCAAAATGCGCGCTGCATTGCGCTGCGTTGCTCACCTTCTTCGTCGCGCCGCCATTCCATCGCGGTTCGGTCCCGTCAGTCTATTTTTTGACTTTCAATCCCAGGTCGTAAACTCGTGTTTTAGCGACGCCGAGCGCATCCGAGACCGCAGCGGCGGCATCCTTGAGCCGCATGGATTGGAGGGCCACCGCCAATTTTTCACAAATGAGTTCGTCGCTCACTTCGACGATTTCAGGCGGGCCACACAACACAACGATCTCACCTTTCGGCTCGTTTCCAGTGTAGTCGATTGCGAGTTTACGCAACGGACCGCGCACAAGCTCTTCGTGCATTTTCGTCAATTCACGCGCAACAACGGCTGGCCGGTTGCCCAAGCACTCGGCCATATCCGCCAATGATTCTGCCAGCCGTTGCGGCGCTTCATAGAAGATAAGCGTTGCAGGAACGGTTCTGATATCGCCAAGCCGGGATTTACGAGCTGCCTGCTTAGGCGGCAAGAACCCTGCGAAAAAGAAGGCGTCAGTCGGCAACCCGCTGCTGCTCAGTGCTGTGACCAGTGCGGATGGCCCCGGCAGGCTGAAAACAGCAA
The DNA here is from genome assembly GCA_963819605.1 of uncultured Alphaproteobacteria bacterium. GTDB lineage: Bacteria > Pseudomonadota > Alphaproteobacteria > Rhizobiales > Hyphomicrobiaceae > Hyphomicrobium_B. The sequence continues at coordinate 64,875 of CAWFWU010000001.1, forward strand.
TGCCCTTTGCCGCGCATTCGCGAACGAGTTTGAACCCGGGATCCGAGACAAGCGGCGTGCCGGCATCAGAAATGAGTGCGATCCGGCAGCCTCGTTCCAGTTGCTCGACGACGCGTCCGCGCATGCCGTCTTCGTTATGATCGTGAAAGGGGCGCGTCTCAGCGCGTATCGCAAAGTGCTGCAGCAGCCTTGCCGAGTGGCGCGTGTCCTCGCAGTAAATGATATCGGCCCGCGCGAGCACAGAAAGCGCCCGCAACGTAATGTCCCCCAAATTGCCGATAGGCGTGGCAACGAGATAGAGTCCTGGCTCCAACGGCCGCTGCATCATCTGCGAGGTCTCATCTACGACCCGGCGCGCCAGTGCGTCCGCCGTTTCCGCATTTAAGGGTGTGTGATGATCTTCAGCCGGTTGCGACAAGTGTTGTTCCTGAAATGAAGAGGTATATCTGATAATTGGCCGGCGAGTGTGGCATGAAACGGCTTAACCTGCGCTAGCCAAATCGCTAATCAATCGTCCTCAAGTCCCATTGCTCCGGCCCGTGTTTGCTTACGGAGACTACTGCACCAAGGCCTTCCCTGCCAGGAGCCGCACTCATGCCGATTGCAATGCGCCTAAATTTCCCCATAGGCGAACGCGCGGCGCTAGCGCTCCCGGTTTTAATGGCGTTCGTGCTCGCAGGCTGCGCCGCTAGTTTCGGGACTGACAGCGCAAACACCGCCTCGATCGAGCAACCCCAGACATCGTCCAAGACTGCGCAGCCCACCCAAGCACAATCCAAGCCGACGAAGATCGCCTTGTTGTTACCTTTCGCTGGATTTGGCGAGCCCGCACAGATCGCACGCGGCATGAAACAGGCCGCCGAAATGGCATTGTTCGACGCCAACGATCCCTCAATTCAGCTCATCGTCAAAGACGACGGCGGCACGGCAGAAGGCGCGAAACGTGCAGCCGAGACGGCCGTCGTGGAAGGTGCCGATATCATTCTCGGACCACTTTTTGGTAAAGCCGTGATTGGAGCGGGACCTATCGCACAAAAAGCCGGTATTCCCGTTCTTGCATTTTCCAACGATCCGGCCGTTGCTGGCCGGGGCGTATATCTCATGAGTTTCCTGGCGGCCGAAGAAGTCGACCGGGTCATCACGTTTGCGGTCTCGAAAGGTAAAAAACGATTTGCGGCCCTGATCCCGGCGAACCCCTATGGCCAAATGATCGAGCCCGCCTTTCGCAAGGCCATGAAGAATTCGGGTGGAGAAATTGTAGCCTTCGAAACATACAAACCAGATGCAAGCGGCGTATTGGCTTCCGCCAAACGGATTTTTGCAGCCATCAAGGACGCTGGCGACGCAGGCCAACCGGTTGATGCGCTTTTCGTCCCTGCCGGCCAGGATGATATTGCTCAGCTCGGACCACTGATCGGGTATTCAGGTCTAGACACCCAAAAAATAAAGCTGATTGGAACGTCAGCCTGGGACGTCCCGGTCATTGCCCGCGATGACCGGTTGATTGGCGGCTGGTATGCTGCGACGGACCCTGCAGGATGGACCACATTTTCCGAAAAATTTCAGAAGACATTTGGCCAAGTGCCACCTCGTTTGGCAACACTCGCCTATGATGCTGTGAGCATCGCCATCGCCAACTCGCGCAACCCCGGCCCGCAACGATTTGCGCCAGAGAACCTGACGCAGGCTCAAGGCTTCTCAGGCGTCGATGGCAGCATCAGGTTGAAACCCGATGGCAGAAGCGAGCGCGGCCTAGCCGTGCTGGAAATCGAGAAATACCGCTCTGTCGTCATCGACCAGGCCCCGATCTTTTCGGCATCGCCGGAACGTGTATCGAGCGTCAGCGAAGCTGCGGCTCCGCGATGAGTTGATCCGCTGACGGGCGTAGAGTTTCTAAGCTGCCCGATATGCAGCAACGGCCCCGCGCCGATTTGTGCGCACCCCAATTGTGGGCGTAATGGCCGGCTCGAAGAGGTGCACCACAGCGAGTTCCCGGCGCGCCGGAAGTGCCATCACCGTGGCAAGCTCATCGATGATGCTGTTAAAGGCATAAGTTGCCAGATCGATTTGCTGAGATGCGCGGCCTTGAAGATCGCGGGCATGGCCCGACTGCCTATTCGAGACCACTAAGACATTCGCAAGCCGATCCCACTGTTCGGCCATGCTAAGCCGGGCACTTGAGGCCAGCGCTGCCTGTTCCGGGCGAAAGTGACGATCAGAACGCGCCGGTCGAGCCGGTACCGGTTCAGGCCGGCTAAATAGCCAGACGCACGCCGACTTGGCGGTCGAGCGTACGATGCCGATGCTTGCGGGCTCCGCCACGAAATTAAACACTGTTTCCGCGTCCAATTCAAAGTTAATTCGGGCCAGACCAAATTGCGCTTATTCGCCGAATTGGACAAGTGCAATTTATGAAGTTCCGACTTCGGTCTGATAGCAGCCGGATCACACGGCGCAGTGATGCCGCGATCACGGTCAATTTTCACCTGATTCATTGGCATTTCGTTAATATCAGGAAACACTTATCTGTACCGGCACTCAGAACCACTGCAAATTGTGGATTGATCATGGGCCGGGCTGGCTGCGATCATTTGGAATACAATTACGAATTGACCGGGCGAATTAGCGGCCAGCCGGGCGTGAAACATAGTCTGCGCCCGTATTGCCCAAGTTGATATTCAACCCTAATTCGGACCATTAACGCCGCAGGGTCGGGGGCTCGACTTTGGTTCCACGTGACTTTGTTTGGGACTTAGCTTCTGCGGCGCGTGGCTTTTGAACCGGCCCTGCGCCCTTGCCAACTTTGGCTCCCACGTCACCACTGGCAATGCCGCCGCTACTAAATTGGGCACCGCGATAGCGGTAGTGGCCAGTAATCTTATCGACGAACAGCGCGTCCTCGATCTGCGGACCCCAGCCGCGATTGTGCACGATCATCGGCCGGCCGGAGGGCGCAATAAGGTTCGAGACGATGGCGATATGATCCCGCGACCCGCGATTTTGCGGACGGTGATAGGTGACGATGTCGCCCGGACTATAGTCTTCTGCAAACTCCGTGATGGGCATGCTCGCACCGCGCGAAGCGAAATAACGGCGCAGTGTGAACGTGCGCCTGTGCGCAATACTGGTATCGGCCGGGCCAATGCGGGCGATATGGATAAGCGCCTGAAGATCAACTCCGAGGGCCCGGTAGGCGCGAATGACAACGTCCGTGCACACGCCAAAGAGGGCCGGGACGTCACCCATGGGGTATGACATGCGCCGGTATTTGTCGGTGTAGACCGTGAAATCTGCGGTCTGACGTTGCGCGGCGGCGGCAAGTGCCGCTCCGAATTCGGATTGAGAAACCGGGATGTTCAACACTATTTCGGTTGAAATCTCGGCCTGAGAAGTGCCGGCGTCTGACGTCTGATCCGGAACGGCCTGACCTTGAGACGCAATCGCCTGCGTCCCATGCGCTTGTATCCCAGATTTCCCGTTACCGGATGCGCCGGGCAATTCACAAATTCCCGGCGCACGCTGTCCCGAACCAAATTCATCGGCAGCGATTAGATTTGAGCCGATGGCATCGATGGTGTCTGGCTCTCCCGGGTACAAGCCTTTGGCTGTTGCGCGCGTGCCAATTGTCTCGGATCTGGCATCCCGCCCGGATTCGATTTGCCGGGATTGGATTGTTTCGCGCAGGGCTGTAAGGCCGGCCAAAGGCGGCGGATCGGCGGCCGTAAGCACGGTAACATCCTCAACTGACGTTTCCCGCAGAGACGTTCTCGGTGGTTCTGTTACGGCCCGCGAGATCGTTTGCGGTGTCATGGCGATCAGCCAAGGGTAGGCGCGTAAACCGCCGGTGTGGGTCTGCGCAGCCGCCAGAACCGACGTGACGGCGAGGGCAAAATACAAAACCACATAATGTTCAGAGGGTGCAGCAATCGCGGGGCTGGGTAAGACAGCCGGCTGCAGAATTTCCGGCGCAGCGCCTTGTTCGAAGGCCGCCAACGTCACTCGAAATTTTTCGGCCATCGCGGCAACGTGGCGGGAATTCGTATCATGCTGCAGACGTGCTGTTCGACGGCGGCGTAGCGAATCCAATGCCCGATGAGCCGATGCCCTCCGGCCGGCACCACGATCCTGATAAATTGGCGCTCTCAACTATTGCCCCACAATCGCGAAATTTTCCCGGCGGGCTCACAAGGTTTCCGAAACGTAACGCGGAACCGTCGATCTAGACAGCACAAATGGCCAAAACATGCTTACCGCACGCCCCTTTGCCAGGCCGGCATCAGAAGCCGCCGGATATCGGCCGCTGATGCTCCCTCGGAGCGTAAGTGCGCGAGTGAGGTATCACCCCGGCTTTTTGAAAGCTTTCGGCCCGTGCCGTCCAAAATAAGCCTGTGATGGTGATAGAGGGGCTCCGGCAAGTCGAGCAAGACCTGCAAAACACGCTGTGCGTCCGTTGCCGCGAATAGATCCATGCCGCGCGTCACGTGGGTGACTCCCTGGCGCGCATCGTCAACGACAACGGCGAGAAAATAGCTGGCCGGAATCTCTTTACGCATCACGAGAATGTCGCCCCAGCGGGCTGGCGCGGTGGCCAATGTTTGCTCCGAGCCTGCATCGTCGAATCCGGTGAAGGTCAAATCCGCGCCGCCAAGTTTTTCGCGGACGAGATTGATCGCGCGCTGCATATCGATGCGCAGGGCGAACGGGTTGCCTTGAGCGCATTGGCTCTCTACGTCCACGGCACTCCGCCCGCGCCAAAGACCAGGATAGACGAGCGCGCCTTCAGGATCGAGCCGGGTGATATCCGCGGCAGCAACGATCTCATTTCTTGTAGCAAAGCATGGGTAAAGTACGCCGAGGGAACGCAATTTCCCGGCCGCCGCGAGGTAATCGGGAAAATGCTGCGATTGCATAAGTACCGGCTCTTCCCAAGTGATGCCGAGCCATGCCAGGTCGTCAAAAATTCCTTGGACTAACTCCGGCTTGGCCCGGGCGGTATCGATGTCCTCGATGCGAACCAGAAAGCGCCCGCCAAATCGGCGCGCTAACTCAAACCCGGTCAGGGCCGATAAGGCATGCCCCAAATGCAACGCGCCGTTTGGGGACGGCGCGAAGCGGAAAATTGGGCGGCTCATGAGCTACGATTATCTTCTATCTAGTCGCAGGCCCCTGTGCGGCCGGCACCCGGAGAATACGTGCGTGCCACGGCTTCGACAACACGATCATAGATCTTACGCTCGGCTTCAGGATAAAGCATGGCCCAGCTATTGATGAGTTTGCCGCCGCACGTGAAGCTGACGCGTTGATAGAAAATCTCGCCGTTGCGCGTGCCCGACAGTACGAACCATCTCTGGCGCACCGGCGCGTAATCGACGGCAGCGCCCGAATACTGGTCGTTGAGCAGAAACTGCCGGTAATCCGCGAGCGAGTTCTGCTCAGCGTTGTCGAACGCGCCGACCAGGAGCTTGGCTTTGCCGTCTTTCGAGATGAGAACGCGGCCGTCCTCAGACGTTGGCGCGGTTTTCTGCTCAAAGACCGAGGTCGGATAGGCAATGGCGAACCCGTGCCGTTCGTTCTTAAGTGTCGCCCACTCATCGAACTTTGGAGCCGCAACGGCTGGCAGGGTGACGGCCAGACCGACTATTGCGATGACTACCGCGCCTACTATCGTGTCTACTATCGCGTCAGGCGCGGCACCGCTAAACTTTGTGCGCATCTTCTAAAGCCCCTTAAAAACAAGCTCAGACCCGCTTTGAATCTAAGGCTAACATAATCAGGAAATAGTGGCTTTCAACGAGAAACAGTATGGCGCTGAAACGGGAAGTGCGGCTGGCAACGCAGAGCGATCTGGCTATTGCCGTATCGGCGCTGGCCGGGCAGTGCCGGATTATGCGCGGGATTGCCAAACGCTGTGGCGCCCCGCCGTTGCGCGATTTTCCAGCAGACTTTGCAGGTCTTGCCAAGATCGTGACCGGCCAACAGGTCTCCGCTGCCAGCGCCGCCGCGATCTGGGGCAGAGTCGAAGCCGGCGTAAAACCCTTCGAAGCCCAGCGCTTGCTTGCCTACACCGACGCGGAATTGAAGTCGATCGGCCTCTCGGCCGGCAAGGTCAAAACGTTGCGGGTGGTGGCGGACGCAGTTGCAGGCGGCCAACTCGATTTCGCGGCCCTCAATCGGGCGAGCGATGACGCAATCCGGGAGAAGTTGACGGCCCTCCACGGCATTGGACCCTGGACGGCGGACATCTATCTTCTATTCGCGCTGCGCCGGGCGGACGCGTTTGCCGCTAGCGATCTCGCCTTGCAGATCGCTGCACAGCGCCTTTTCAAACTGCCCGAGCGCCCAACGCCTGACAGCCTGCTCGAAATCGCCGAACGCTGGCGGCCATGGCGCGGGGCGGCCGCACGGCTACTGTGGGCCGATTACGCTCACTCTCAGCGCACGAAAAAGCCAGGCACTGCAAAAAAGCGCGCGCCAACAGCTTGATTTTTCAGGATTCACAGGCTTCCAGGGAACAAAATCCTCTAGCGCTTCACATATCCGGCATGCGCGGCTAGTATCCCGCTCGACAGGTGGCAAAAAACACGCGATTCGCAACAGAAGAACTGCGAGGAATTGCGACGGTGAATGCGCACGTTAGAATGCCGGACAACTGCCCGGCCCTGGTGTTGAATGCCGACTTCCGGCCCTTGAGCTACTATCCTTTGTCGCTCTGGAGCTGGCAGGAAACGGTCAAAGCCGTCTTTTTGGATCGCGTCAACATCGTTTCCGAGTACGACCGCTTCGTGCGTAGTCCGACGTTGGAAATGCGCTTACCCAGCGTCGTCTCGCTCAAGACGTATGTCCGCCCCGCTCTTTACCCTGCTTTCACTCGCTTCAACGTGTTCCTGCGCGACCGCTTCGCCTGCCAGTACTGCGGCGACAAGCACGATTTGACTTTCGACCATCTGATCCCGCGTTCGCGCGGCGGGTTAACCCGATGGGACAACGTGGTCGCTGCGTGCGCGCCGTGCAATTTGCGCAAGGGTGGCATGATGCCAAACGTCGCCCGCATGTTCCCGCGCCAGGAGCCCTACCGGCCGACTGTGTTTGAGTTGCACCGCAACGGGCGCCTGTTCCCGCCCAACTACCTGCACCAAAGCTGGCTCGATTATCTCTATTGGGATACCGAGCTCGAGCCGTAGGGTGGGGGCGGTGCGGCGATACAAGCCAGCAGGTTGGCTTCGTTCCGAGAACAACCGCTTCCAATTGCGTGGCTGACCCGCCATCAACTGCCCCGCCATTTTTTGGCCAGATCGTCCTGGTGCATATGCACGAGTGGGGCTGAGACCGATAAATGCAAAGGCGACTGGGGGACAGTCACTGGGGGACAGTCATGGCAGCGCCCGTATTGCGCAACTCAATTTATTCCGAAACCGAGGGCTATTCCGAAACCGAAGGCTACGAATTCGAAAGTGACGACTTCGAGGGGCAAGAGTTTTTTGCCGGTGAGCGCATTTGCCCGCCGAGGCGCCGGCGCGGTGCCATTTTCAAATTATTCGTCTTCACGTCCATCCTCGGCTCGCTCAGTGGCGGTTGGGTTCTCCTGAAAGATCCGCCCGCTTGGCTCGAGCAGATTTCGGCGGATGTCGCGGCACTCGGGGCCGCGCTCGACACGAAGAGCGCACAAGCGCCTGAGCCTGAGGTGGCTGCCGCTGAAGCGGCCGCCGCCATACCTCAACCTGTTGAAGAGAGCGTCGTGTCAGATGCGCCGGCAGTCGAAGCGGGCGAACCCGTTCCAGGGACCGAGAATGCCGCCGAAACTCCTCAAGTGGGCTCTGAGGGAACCGAACAAAGTCCGGCCAAGGGTGCTCCCGCGCCGAAGTTCGAGCGCACGGATCCTTACGAGAAAAAAGCCGAGGCCGTGGGCCTCAACCCAAGTGTCTCGCGCACGCTTTTGAAAAAAATGAGCGCGGACGACTATCGCAATGCCGGCGTTGCCATCAAGACCGCGCTTACAGAGACGCCTGACGACGCCGTCTTCACCTACCCGCGCGAGCGCAAAGCCGGTGTGGCGCACTTCCAGGTTCACTTCGTACAAGGCGCGGCCGAGAATTGCCGCCGATACGTCGTCACCATCTCCCAGGAACGGTGGGAGACAACGGCGCTGCCCATGGAAAAATGCGGCGTTGGCCCACCGAAACGGTCAGCAAACAAGGAACCAACCGGCTAATCGCTGACCGCTCTGCGAGACGATACCATCGTACCCGTTCCGGCAGGTCCGCATGAGGGTGTATTTCTGCCGCCGATCTATCGAAGGGGCGGCACATGTATTTCAAACTGCGCGCATACCTGCTTGCATCACTTTTCGCGGCGTCGGCGGGCATATCGCCAGCCGTAGCCGAGGGACCGCCGGAGTGGGCGTTTGCCGATACGGCGAAGCCGGAAATGAATGCGCTGCCGCCCGACGACGGCAAGTTGCGGCACGTCGAGGGGAGCAAAGTTCAGCTTTCCATCCCGCAGATCCGCAATTTCTATGCCCCGCCTGATTGGTATCCTGAAGATCATCCGCAAATGCCGCCGCTTGTGGCGAATGGTGTGAACCCTGGCATTTATGCTTGCGGATATTGCCACTTGCCGTCTGGCAACGGCCGGCCAGAAAATTCGAACATCGCGGGGCTGCCAGCGGACTACATCGTACGACAAGTCAAAGACATGGCGAGCGGCGCGCGCTCGTCGTCGCTGCCAAAGCATTTTCCGCAAGAGCTGATGTTAAAGCTCTCTGGGCCAGCCGCGAACAATCCCGGCTTGGCAGAGGCGGCCGCTTACTTTGCAGCGATGAAGCCAAGGGCTGTTTACAAAGTCGTTGAAACCGAAACGATCCCGAAGGTCGATATTTACCGGTGGACGTACCGGAAGCTTGAAGGAAACGACACCGAGCCTATCGGCAATCGTCTTCTCGAACTCCCAGACAACGTTGAAGCTTTTGAAAACCGCGACGGACACACGACCTATACCGCTTTCGTGCCGCCGGGCAGCATCGCCAAGGGTGAAGCGCTCGCGAGCTCGGCAAAATGCGCGGACTGCCACGGACCCGGTCTGAAGGGATTGAAAGACGCGCCGCCAATCGCGGGACGTTCCCCGGGATATCTCGCCCGCCAACTTTATGATTTCAAATCGGGCGCACGTAATGGTCCAGGCGCAGCAACCATGAAGCCTGCCGCCGCTGCATTGACGAACGACGATCTTGTTGCGATCGCTGCGTATCTCGCATCGCTTGAACAGTGACGCAGCATTTCAAAAAATACCCCGCCTTTTGAAGGGCGGGGCAAAGTCAACAGACGACAGACAGGATAGCAAATAAGCGTCGTGCAGTCTTCATGCCGCGCGCGGCAGGGGATGCGCGCACAGTTCCTCGGCGATGTGATCGACAGCCTTTTCCCAGGTGAGATCCGAATCTCCCGCCACATTCAAACCAAATGCGACCACTGCATCCGCGGGCGTGCCGCCATCGGCGAAGACGCGGCCGCACGCTTGGCGGCTCACGGAAATGGCGTGATGCCACTGGATGGGATTGATGTGTCCGGGGGTGAACTGCGACACGGGGAGTGACATTTGGGGATGAGACATTTGGAGAGACATGGCCTCGCTCCTAATTTACTTGAGTTGTTACTTGAGGGGGTACGCAGGTACATCACTGCTTGAAACACTGGAACGCACGGCGACAAACACAAGATCATCAAAGTAGGCGGCAGACACACAGAGCGCTTTTGACACCATTACGCGAGACCGTGCCAGATGATGTCTGTTGAGGGCTAACTCTCGAACACTCCATGCGTCTGCCTACTGGTTGGGACTGTTTCCAATCCCTGAATTCGGTTGATTTACGCGAATTACTGGAGCTTGCGCGCCACTTTCACGGGGGAAGGAATTGCTGGCGGCACAATACGCACGTTACGCAACACACTCGACACAACATCACTCAACTGACGCCACTCGCTGCTATTGGAAGCCATTTGAACCTCACGCTGACGCAACAGAACTTGTTTGTTACTTGCCGATAAAAACGCAAAACTCGTGACGCGATTCCGGTATTTTTCTTGAGTGCGGGCGAGCAACTGAGACATACGCAAGAACCTATCTGTCCGAGCTGCTCGCTTTACATTATTGAAAGTGCGGGTAAGCACACTTTTGGGAGACCGATCATACGCTGACGCAACTTTACGCAACTCGACGCTACAAAACGCTACAGGTACGCTACGCTTACAAAAACCAATCTCGCGGGTACGCAACTCTTCAGGCTTCAACACTTCGGTCGTCAGACTGGGCGCGCCATCAACGCGGCGCTGAACCAATGACTTGAACGCAAGAACAGACTTCGGGGTACGCGATACTCGAACCACTGGAACACCCCCGTTACGCATTTACATGACGCTTTACTCGTCTCGTCCGCCCCGGTTGCCAAACTCAGCTGCCCGGTTGTGTCCCGCGAACGAAGAGAGAATAGCCGTCACATTCGGGCAACGCCAAGGCGCGATATTGTCGGAGCGGTGTTATTTGGATTGACAGGAGACAACAGCCCGGAAAACGGGGCTTTCTCAGACTCTGAGAGCTGTGGAGAAAAATTCGCCCGTTGAAATCGTTCGGTTTTTAAAAATTGTTGCGCGCGGCTGTCGCGGCCCGGCCAGAAAGCCCCGCAATAACAAGCGAGGCGATCACATTCCAGCCCGCGAACGAAAGCCCCAGAATCCGGATCGCGGCTTCGTCACATCGCACGACGCGGGTGGTTTCCAGTTCTTTGATCAAACTGCCGGCCGCCTTGGCGACCTCTTGCGCACCAGCACAGGTATCAGGTCCGGGCCAGAATTTCCACTCGGCACCGGCGTGGTAGACACCAAGACCAGCGTTAGCGAGACACGCGAGCGCGGCAGCTGAGAACAATAAAATCGCCCATCTGCGTTCGCCGCCTGACGAAAGCGCCAAGGCTGCAAAGAGCACCGGAATGGCAAAGTAGTACGCGTAGCGCTGCATGAAGCAGAGCGGGCAGGGGTAATAGCCGCCGATGTATTGAAAACCGAGAGCGACGAGGATTGACGCGGCGGCAAGAAACAGCGCTGTGCTGCCCGACTGATACGCCATGCTCCGATCAACCGCCATTCTCTCAGCCATACTCCACTCCCGGCTTAGATCAGATACTTCACGGCGACGAACCCGCCGACGAGCAGCACCACAAACGCTGTTGTCACAAGCACCAGACGCTTCTCGATGAACTCGCGGATCGGCTCGCCGAAATAATATAGGAGGCCGGCCACCAGATAAAAGCGCATGGCGCGGGCGATGATGCTGGCACCGATAAACGAAAGAAACGGCATCTTGCCGACGCCTGCGGCAATCGTGACCACTTTGTATGGAATGGGCGTCGCACCTTTAATGATGACAGCCGGAACGCCGTACTCCTGGACGAACTTGATGAAGACGTCGAGCGCGCCTTCCTTGCCGTAGAATTTCAAAATCGGCAGGCCGACCGCGTCATAGAGATAATAGCCGATGGCGTACCCGAGAATGCCGCCGATGACGGACGCTACCGTGGCGATGGTCGCATACCAGAACGCCTTTTTCCGGTTGGCCATGATCATCGGGATCAGCATGACGTCGGGCGGAATGGGGAAAAACGAGCTTTCGATGAAGGACACGACGGCCAGCGCCCAAGGCGCTTTCTCGTCGGAGGCCTTGCGCATCATCCAGTCGTAGAGTGATCGAAGCATGGGGCGCTCAATAAAGTGCGTTGCGGGGGTTGTCCATTGGTGATGGCGCCACGACCGGCGCGAACGACTTCGATATCTCGGCCACAACCGCGTTGAGCACAAACCGTCCCTTGGGCGTGACACGGATGATATCTGACTGAGCGGGCAACTGGTGTTCCGGGGCTTCTCCTGGACCTATGCACATCGCAATGGGCTCCAGTTCGTTGGCGCGCCAGTTTGACGTTGGCGTGGCCGCCAAGCGCTCCAGCAGCCCGAGCGCCATGAGGCCGTCAATCGCCTGCGTGGAGGGTGTCACACCACCCAATGCCGCGAGACGCTCGAGGTCAACGCCCTCGCGCAACCGCAAGCCCATCAGCAGCATTTCGTCGGCCTGCTCAGTGCGCGTGACTTCGGTTCGCTCGGTGAAGCCGTGGCCGTGTTCTTCGACGCGCGCCAACCACGCCTCGGGATTTTTTTCCGTGACGGTGGCAACGCGGCCCGCGGTTGTAAGCAGCCTTCCATGCGCACCCGGACCAACGCCGGCATATTCGCCATAGCGCCAATAGAGCAGATTGTGCCGGCTTTCCTCTCCAGGCTTCGCGTGATTTGAAATCTCATACGCTTCGAGCCCGCGCGCGCTCGTCAACTCCTGCGTGATTTCATAAAGCGCGAGTGCTGCATCGGGATCTGGCACGACCAACTTGCCCGCTGCGTGAAGTGCCGCATAGGGCGTGTCGGGCTCAATGGTCAATTGATAGAGCGAGATGTGATCGCCCGCGAGATCGAGGGCCTCAGTGAGTTCCGCGCGCCAAGCATCCGGCTGCTGGCCGGGCCGCGCATAGATGAGGTCAAACGAAAATCGTTCGAACGTGTCACGCGCGATTTTGAGCGCAGCCTTGGATTCCGCGACCGTGTGAATGCGGCCGAGTTTTTTGAGGTCTTCATCGTGCAGCGACTGCAGACCCATGGACACGCGGTTGATACCGGCTGCGCGATAGCCTTGGAAGCGAGTTGCTTCGACGCTGCCGGGATTGGCTTCAATCGTGATTTCGGCTTTTGCGTCGATGGGCCAAAGTGCGGCGATGTGATCGAGGATCGCGCCAACTGTTTCGGGCTTCATGAGCGATGGCGTGCCGCCGCCGAAGAAGATGCTGCGCACATCCCGCGAGCCAATCATCCCCGCCACATGATCCAGCTCACATTTGTAAGCCGCGAGAAATCGCGCTTCGTCCCAGCCCTTGTGCCGGACATGGCTATTGAAATCGCAGTAAGGGCATTTCTGCGCGCAAAACGGCCAGTGAATGTAAACGCCGAAACTATTCATACCGGCTCGCGGCGAGGAGGATTTTGGCGATCGTGCGCCACTTTGGTTCATCCGTGATCTTGGCGTCGTTCAAGAAAGCAGACAAGGCTTCGAGATAGGCGTCGAGCGTCGTGTTTTCCCAATTCGCCCTGGTATTCGTCAAATCGGCGCGGAGATTGGCGACGAAGGCTGAGAGTTCGGCCTGCGTTGAAATGTTGGCTGCGGCCGCCGTCAATGCCGCAAGTCCAGCATCGCTGCTGGAACCGCCCGGCGCAGACTCGGCAATATGCGCCCGATGTGGGCCTAAGCACTCGCTCTTGAACTTCGCAAAGGCGCGTGTGCGATGAGATCCGGCATATTTCTCGGCCGGTTGCATCTCGCCATATGTGCGCGTCTCGCCTTCGGGCACGAACATCGGATCATATCCGAAGCCATTGCCGCCGCGCGGCGGCCATACGACATGACCGAAGACGCGGCCTTCGTAAAATTCATGCGCGCCATCCGGCCAGCAGAGGCACAACACCGAAATGAAATTTGCGCGCGGCGGGTTCAAAGCTTTCCAGGCGGCGCGTTTCGACAGCTCGTCATTCACGCGCGACATCGCCAAGCCGAAGTCGCGCGTTTGCCCCGCCCAATCGGCGGAATAAACGCCCGGCGCGCCGTCGAGCGCGTCGATCTCCAGTCCCAGAGTCATCCGCGAGCGCAGGCAAACCCGAGCCTACCGCTGACGCCTTGGCCTTGATCAATGCATTGCCGCGAAACGTCGTCTCTGTCTCGGCAGGTTCAGCTAATCCGAGATCACCTGCCGAGACGGCATCGAGGCCGAATGGCGCGATAAGCTGGTTGATTTCCCAAACCTTGCCCTTGTTGTGGCTGGCGACGACGAGCTTCGTGCCCCGTTCGAGCTTGCGCATCATTTCATCCCCCAGATGCGCGGCTCTGCGAACTCGATGGCATTGCCTGCGGGATCGCGAAAATAAATCGAGCGCCCGCCGCCCGGCCATTCGAAATCGGCTTCGATGCCGATGCCCTTCAATTCCAGATGCGCGCGCCACTTGGTGATCTCGTCTGCGCTCGCGGCAAAGCACACGTGTCCCTCGCCCGTCATTCCATGAGGTGGAACCGGAAGTTTGGGATCCTTCGGCGGCATAACAGTCGATGCTGGATTGAAAATCAGCAGCAACTGGTTGCCGACGCGATAGAACACCTGGCGCTCCGCCATTTTTGAAACCGGCTCAAGGCCCAGCACATCTCGATAGAATTGCTCCGCCGCGTCGAGATCGGCCGCGTAGAGGATTGTTTCTAGGATGGCTTCGGGTTTCATGATTCGCGATGTTCCCCCTCTCCCCATCTCTGCACTTGATGGGGAGAGGGGATAAAAACCTCAACCCACCGTCAACTTCTGCAGCTGTGTCAACTCGCCGATGCCTTTTTTTGCCAGCACCATAAGCTGGTCGAAGCGCTCTTGTGTGAACGGCGTCGTCTCGGCCGTGCCTTGCACTTCAACGATGCCGCCGGTGCCGGTCATGACGAAGTTGGCGTCGGCGTCAGCGTTGGAATCTTCTGCGTAGTCGAGATCGAGAACCGGCTGGCCTTTATAAAGACCGCACGAAATGGCGGCGATGGAATCGCGCAAAACTGCGTCTTTCACCATGTCGCGCATTTTCATCCACTGGATGCAATCGTGCAGCGCCACCCACGCGCCGGTAATCGCGGCGGTACGAGTGCCGCCATCGGCTTGGATAACATCGCAGTCCACTGTGATCTGGCGTTCGCCGAGTTTCGGCAAATCAACCACGGCACGGAGCGCGCGGCCGATGAGCCGCTGAATTTCCTGCGTGCGGCCAGATGGATGCCCAGTTGTTACTTCCCGGCGCGTGCGCTCGTTGGTGGCGCGCGGCAGCATGGCATATTCGGCGGTGACCCAGCCTTTGCCCTGGCCCTTGAGCCACGGCGGCAGACGTTCCTCGAGACTTGCCGTGCACAGCACATGCGTATCGCCAAATTTGATGAGGCACGAGCCCTCGGCATGTTTCGAGACGGCGCGCTCAATCGAGACACGGCGCAATTCGTCGGGCTGGCGCTTCGAGGGTCGCATGAGGTCCTGGGGGCTCCTGTGGGTGACTTTGAGGCGCGACCCTAATGAACGCTCGCGTCAGCTTCAACCTTAAAGGCGGTCAAAAGCGCAGCTGTTTGACGGGAGGGGGTCGGGTTCCCTACACTCAGGGCGTGAAACACACCAACCGCCACCGAACACGTCCCCATGATTGACGGCAAGAGCGAGCTGCAACTGCTGAACGAGCGCTCGCGCACGATTCTCAGGCGCATCGTCGAATCTTATCTCACCACGGGTGAGCCAGTCGGTTCGCGCAATCTGGCGCGCGCGCTTCCCATTGCGCTGTCGCCTGCATCCATCCGCAACGTCATGTCCGATTTGGAGCATTTGGGTCTCATCATCTCGCCGCACACCTCCGCTGGCCGGATGCCGACGCAACTTGGCCTCCGCATGTTCGTCGATGGCTTGCTGGAAATCGGCGACATTTCTCAGGACGAGCGCAAACAGATCGAAGCCCAGATCGGATTCCAGCGCGAAAAGTCCGTCGATCAGCTTTTGGCGGAAGCGGGCGAGATGATGTCGGGTCTCTCGCATTGCGCGGGCGTCGTGCTGGCTGAGAAACAGGTTGCGCGCCTCAAGCACATCGAGTTCGTGCCGCTGGAGCCCGGCAAAGGACTGGTCGTCCTGGTCGATGAAGAACAGAACGTCGAAAACCGGATTATCTCGCTGCCTGCCGGGTTACCGCCTTCGGCACTGCAAGAAGCGTCCAATTACCTCAACACGCATATTCGCGGGATGACGATCAGCGAAGCCAGGGGCGCCATCGAAAAAAGCCTCAAAGACGCAAAGGCCGAACTCGACATCTTGACTCAAAAAGTCATCAAGGCCGGTCTCGCGGAATGGTCCGGCGTTTCGGACGACCGCAAGAGCTTGATCGTGCGCGGGCAAGGAAATCTCCTCAAAGACTTGACCGCGATTGAAGACCTGGAACGTATCCGCCAGCTCTTCGACGATCTCGAATCCAAGCGCGACATCGTGCAGCTCTTGGGCGATTCCGAACATGCCGAGGGCGTCAAAATTTTCATTGGTTCGGAAAACAAACTGTTCTCGCTCTCGGGATCGTCGCTTGTCGTCGCCCCATTCCGCGACGAGACGCGGCGCATTGTCGGCGTACTCGGCGTCATTGGCCCAACGCGGCTCAATTATGCCCGGATCATTCCCATGGTGGATTATACAGCGCGGCTGATCAGCCGCATTTTAACCTGACCAGAAGACCTTGATTATCGGGCACGAGAAGCCGATATCGGGCGCAGCATGGCGCGTCTAAGGCGGAGCAACAATGAGCGGCGACAAGAACCTAGCTGATACCGGCATCGATTTTTCGGCGGACGACCTCATGCCGCCCCAGATGCCACCCATGCCATTGCCGCCCGGAGGCGAGGCGCAGGTTGGGCCGCCCGGAGGCGCGGCGGAGGTTGGGCCGCCCGGAGGCGAGGCCGAGGTTGGGCCGCCTGGAGGCGCGGCGGAGGTTGGGCCGCCCGGAGGCGAGGCCGAGGCTGACCCAGCAGGCGGCGAGCCGGACGTTGGCCTTGAGCAATTAAAGGCCATCGTCATGGCGCTGCAGGACGAACTTGAGAAAAAGACGGCCGAAGCCGCGGATAAGCACGACGCATTCATGCGCGCCGTGGCCGAAACCGAAAACGTGCGCCGCCGCGCTGAGAAGGAAAAAGACGAGACGGCCAAATACGCGATCAGCAAGTTCACCAAAGACATCCTGTCCGTTGGCGATAACTTCCAGCGAGCCATTTCCGCCGTACCGCCAGAAGCAGCGGCCAGCGACCCAGCGCTCAAAAATTTTCTCGACGGGGTCATTCTGGCAGAGCGCGATTTCCGCTCCGCGCTGGAAAAAAACGGCGTGCGCATCATCGATCCGGCCGGACAACCCTTTAATCCGCACCACCATCAAGCCGTCATGGAAAAAGAAGACGCGAGCGTGCCCAACAGCACCGTGCTACAAGTTTTCCAGACCGGTTATTTGATCGATGACAGATGCTTGAGACCGGCCATGGTCGTCGTCTCGCGTGGCGGGCCCAAGGCGAACAAACCGCCAGAGCCGGAAGTTCCGCCACAGAAAAACAACAGCTAGATCGTATTTTCGGAAAAGTACCCGAGCACTGAGGATATCGAACATGCATTTGAACCAATTCGCACGCACAATAACGGCGATTGGGTGTTTCATCCTGATCGCAGCAGCGTCCACTCATTCTGCGCTGGCAGATCATCACGAGAGCGGGGCCGCCCCAGATCACTCGCAACACGCGGCTCCTAAACCGGCAGGCACGCCCGAACTCTCCGAAGCCTCGAAGGCCTTCGAAGAAGCCTTGGTGAAAATGCATAAGGACATGTCGATCGCCTACACCAACGATGTCGATGTCGATTTCGTGAGCGGCATGATCCCGCATCATCAAGGCGCCATCGATCAGGCCAATGTGTTTTTGAAGTACACCAAGGACTTGCGCCTGCGTCGCCTTGCACTTGGCATCATCGCGGCCCAGCGCAAAGAGATCCGCTTCATGCAGCGTTGGTTGAAAGAACACCAAAAGGGCTTGGCGCCCGGCGAAGCTCCAGCTTCACTGGATGATCCGGCGCCAGATGACGCGGCACCTTCGGACGCGAAGCCGGATCCCGGCACGAAGGGCCAATAGCAAGACGTCTTTCTTGCCGCAGGCGCCGTAGGGCACTGTTTTCCATTAAAGAGATAGGGGCCTTTAACTGTTGCGGCCAAAATTGATCACAGTTGGGTGATTCAGAACCGTTGCAGCCGTGAAGCCCCTCCCTATATAAGCCTCAGCCACACATGAAACTCAGGGGACCGGCCGGAGACGCTTCAGGTTAATGAGCGTTTCGTACCGATCTTGGCGCCAAATCAATGGGCCAAGCTCCTTGGACCAAGCCGGTCTGCCGCAACGAAAAGGACTATCGAAATGGGTAAAGTTATTGGAATCGATCTCGGAACCACAAACTCGTGCGTCTCCGTTATGGAGGGCGGCAAGCCAAAGGTACTGGAGAATTCCGAAGGCGCCAATACAACCCCATCGATCATTGCCTTCTCATCTGACGACGAACGCCTCGTTGGCCAGCCCGCCAAGCGCCAGGCCGTGACCAATCCCACCAACACGTTCTTCGCCATCAAGCGCCTTATCGGCCGCCGCTTCGATGATGTGGATGTGCAGAAAGATTTGAAGCTCGTTCCCTTCAAGATCGTCAAGGGCCCGACCGGCGACGCTTGGGTCGAGAGCCACGGCAAACAATATTCACCTCAGCAGATCTCCGCTTTCATTCTCCAAAAGATGAAGGAAACGGCGGAAGCAAAACTCGGCGAGCCGGTGACGCAGGCCGTCATCACGGTCCCAGCCTACTTCAACGACGCTCAGCGTCAGGCCACCAAAGACGCCGGTAAAATCGCCGGCCTCGAAGTGCTGCGCATCATCAACGAACCGACGGCGGCCGCTCTTGCCTACGGTCTCGACAAAAAGAAAGAAGCCAAGACGATCGCAGTCTACGATCTCGGCGGCGGCACGTTCGACGTATCGATCCTGGAAATCGGCGATGGCGTGTTCGAAGTGAAGTCGACCAACGGCGATACGCACTTGGGCGGCGAAGACTTCGACATGAAGCTCGTTGCTTATCTCGCCGACGAATTCAAAAAAGATCAGGGCATCGATCTCAAGAACGATAAGCTCGCACTCCAGCGCCTGAAGGAAGCTGCCGAAAAAGCCAAGATCGAGCTGTCGAGCGCACAAGCGACCGAAATCAACCTGCCGTTCATCACGGCCGATCAGTCCGGCCCCAAGCATCTCACTATGAAGCTCACGCGCGCCAAGCTCGAGAGTCTCGTCGACGATCTCATCACCCGCACCAAAGGCCCGTGCGAAAAGGCCATGAAAGACGCTGGCCTCAAGGCGTCCGAGATCGACGAAGTTGTGCTCGTCGGCGGCATGACGCGCATGCCGAAGGTGCAGCAGCTCGTCAAGGATCTGTTCGGCAAGGAGCCGCACAAGGGCGTCAACCCGGATGAAGTCGTGGCCATCGGCGCGGCGATCCAAGGCGGCGTTCTCAAAGGCGAAGTGAAAGACGTTCTCCTGCTCGACGTAACGCCACTGTCGCTCGGCATCGAAACCCTGGGCGGCGTATTCACCCGGCTCATCGACAGGAATACGACGATCCCGACAAAGAAAAGCCAGACCTTTTCGACCGCCGAAGACGGCCAGAGCGCTGTGACCATTCGCGTCAGCCAAGGTGAGCGCGAAATGGCGGCCGACAACAAGATGCTTGGGCAGTTCGATCTGGTCGGCATTCCGCCGTCGCCGCGCGGTATACCGCAGATCGAAGTCACGTTCGATATCGACGCCAACGGCATCGTGCACGTTTCGGCAAAAGACAAAGCCACCGCTAAGGAACAGTCGATCCGCATTCAGGCTTCGGGCGGCTTGTCTGATGCCGACATTGATAAGATGGTCAAGGAAGCGGAAGCCAACGCGGCCGACGACAAGAAGAAGCGCGAACTTGTCGAAGCCCGCAACCACGCCGAAGCTCTGGTTCACGGCACTGAAAAGTCGCTGGCCGAAAACGTATCGATCCCGGCCGTCGCCGCGGTCAAGGGCGATGTCGAAGCGGCTGTCGCTAAGGTCAAGGAAGCAATCGCTGGCGAAGATACCGACGCGATCAAAACCGCGACCGGCGAGTTGACCCAAGTCGCCATGAAAATCGGTGAAGCCGTCTATACGGCCAAGGGCGGCGCTGCCGGCATGGATGGCGAAGACGCAGCGGACGCTAAATCCGAAAGCGGCGACGACGTGGTCGATGCCGACTTCGAAGAGGTCAAGGACGACAAAAAGAAATCCGGTTGAGTTGTACGATGGCGATACGCCTCTTTCGTACGCGACCAAATTCCGGGCTGCAGCGATCGTTTTTCGCTGCAGCCATTTTCACGATTGGGATGCAGTCGGCAGGACCAGCGGTCTCAGGTGGCAAAATGGACGAAATCCAGGCGCGTTCGCAGTTGCTGCTCCCAGTTACTCTGGAACTCGAAGGCAGGGCCGCAATTGCTATCGAGAGCAAGTCCGCCGCTGAACTTAAGCGCGTTTATGAAGACATTCGCGCCCGCTCCGATGAAACCCAAAAGCACATGGAGGGCGGCGGCAACGCCTGCGGTTGCGACGTTGCGCTGACAAACTTGCTCATTGCCGTCGGATTTGCCATCAACAAGCTCGACGGGCAGGGCCGTTTTGAACCTTGGATGGACGACGAAAGTCTGGATCTCCTCGAAAAATTTGACAGCTTCGCAACAGACTGCGCCAATGACGCCGAGGTTCAGCCTGCGGCCAGGCGGCTCACAGCCAAACATCTGAAAGCCGAATAAAGCCGATGGCCAAACGCGATTATTATGAAGTTCTGGGCGTCGCCCGCAATGCCGGCGAGCAAGATCTCAAATCGGCTTATCGCCGCCTTGCAAAGGATTTCCATCCCGACCGCAATGCCGGCGACAAGGATGCCGAGCGCAAGTTCAAGGAAGTCAACGAAGCCTACGAGGCTTTAAAAGACCCGCAAAAGCGCGCCGCCTACGATCAGTTCGGCCACGCGGCTTTCGACGGCGGCATGGGCGGACGCGGCGGACAAGCTGGCTTTGGTCCCGATTTCGCGTCGTCTATGTCCGATATTTTCGACGACCTGTTCGGCGAGTTCATGGGCGGACGGCGCGGTGCGCCTGGACAGGGTGGGGGACAGAGCGGGGGTCAGCAGCGCCGCAGCACCGGCCGCGAGCGCGGCGCGGACCTACGCTACAATCTCGACATCACGCTCAGTGACGCGTTCTCCAGCAAGACAGCCGAAATCATCGTTCCCGCCAGCGTTTCCTGTGAAACGTGCTCCGGGTCCGGCGCCAAGGCCGGCACGAAGCCCAAGACCTGCACCAGTTGCGGCGGCATAGGCAAAGTGCGCGCTAGCCAAGGCTTCTTCACGATCGAGCGTACGTGTCCGGCGTGCCATGGACGCGGCGAAACAATCGACGACCCCTGCGCCACGTGCACGGGCTCGGGCCGCATCACCAAAGAGCGTAAGCTTAGCGTCAACATTCCATCCGGCGTCGAGGACGGCACGCGCATCCGGCTTGCGGGAGAAGGCGAAGCGGGATTACGCGGCGGGCCGGCGGGCGATCTCTATATTTTCCTCTCGATCAAACCGCACGCGTTTTTCCAGCGCGATGGCGCCGACGTGTTCTGCAAGGTGCCGATCTCCATGACGACGGCATCGCTCGGCGGCCAGATCGACGTGCCGACACTCGAGGGTGCGACGACGCGGGTCAAGGTTCCGGAAGGCACCGAAAGTGGCAAGCAGTTCCGCTTGAAGGGCAAGGGCATGCCGGTGCTGCGCTCGAAGGTAACGGGCGACATGTATATTCAGGTCGATGTCGAGACGCCGAAAAATTTGACCAAGCGTCAGCGCGAATTGCTCGAAGAATTCGAAAAAGAAAGCCACAAGGAAACGAGCCCCGAAAGCGCCGGGTTCTTCTCGCGCGTGAAGGATTTTTTTGAGGGGAAGGGCGGGTAGGCAACCGCTTCTCAAGGTCCGGCCGCCGGAATGCTGCGAGTACCAAAAGCGTTGCACAATCCTCCCATAGAACGCACACCGCAGAACGAGTAACTGCATGACCAAGACGAACGAACTCAGAACCGCGCCTGCTGTTCATCTCGGGCAGTGCGCGCGAAAAATCATGGAACAAGAAGCTGGCGCGCCTCGGTCATCAGATCGCGGACGCAAACGGCATCGCATCTGCCTTTGCAGATCTTGGCGATTACCCGATGCCGATCTACAACGGCGACATTGAAGTGCTGGATGGCCCGCCGGAGAACGCCCGCAAGCTGAAGGCCTTGATGAAGGTGCACTCGGGCATTTTTATTGCGAGCCCCGAATATAACGCGTCGTTTTCCGCGCTGCTCAAAAACGCGCTGGATTGGGTTAGCCACACACGCGACGAAGGCGAGGAGCCGCTTGAAGTCTTCAAGACGCGGGTGTTTGCTCTCGGATCCGCGTCGCCCGGCGGCATGGGCGGCCTGCGCGGGTTATCACAGTTGCGGCTTGTGCTAGAAATTGGCCTGAGTGCACTCGTACTGCCGGATCAGTTTGCAGTGCCGCGTGCCGTTGACGCTTTTGACGAAGACGGGCATTTGAAGAACAAGGAAAGCCAAGAAACGTATAAGAAGCTCATCCAGAAACTCGCCCGCGCAGCGCATGTTCTGCATGGGTAGGAATTGGTCGCCCGCATATTTGCTCAACCACAGAAAATGTGCTAGTTCAGTTGGGTACTTAAACTTGGACTCCGCCCATGTCGAAGCAATACATTTCGGACATCAGCACGCAGAAGCTCACTCGGCAGAAACCGTCTGAGGCGACTGAGGCGCTCAGAAAAGGCTTTTCGGAAGCCATCAAGGTTGCGGTCGAAGATCATCGATCTGCGGGCCGGACCGCTCATGAGGCCGTGGTCAAACCGCGCCGCCCGCGCTGATCGGATTCAGCGCTGATGATTTGGTTTCTCGGCGGGATCAACGGAACAGGGAAATCAACTTTCGCTTCGTCGCCTGCTGTTCTCAGAATTATGGGCGTTCGCGAGGTCGTCAACCCAGACGCATTAGCTCGCGAGATTGCGAGCAGGGGATTAGAGTACGGTTTGGCGAATTTGGCCGCCGCCAACATTACACAGGGCCGTACATTCGAGAACGCCGTGACCGTCAACGACGCAGCAAATTTCGCAATCGAGACTGTCCTCAGTTCTGAAAAGTTCGATCCAATACTGCGCATAGCCAAACAGCGCGGCATTAGTATAGGTCTTGTCTACATCGGGGTGCATTCGGTGGAAGACACACTGCAGCGGATCAAGTCTCGGGTGGCCGCAGGTCTGCATGATGTACCAGCCAGCAAAGTTCGAGAGCGTTGGGCTAAGACCCACCAGAGTCTAGGGCGATGGGCACCACAAGTGGACAAGCTATTTGTTTTTTCAAACAACGGTACGGATCGCGAACCAGTCGCAATTGCTGAAAAGCTAAGCGCGGACGCGCCAATTATAATTTTCGACGAAGTGGAGGTTCCGGAGATCGTGGCAGCATTGAAACGAAGCGGGGCCAAAGTAGTCTCGTGAAAGGCCCCTCCGGCAAACTCATCGTCGCGCTTGATATGCCAAGCTACGACGACGCACGCGCGCTGGTCGAAAAGCTCGGCGATACGGTTAGCTTTTATAAGATCGGTCTCGAACTTTTGTTCTCCGAAGGATTGCCGCTCGCCAGCGAATTGAAGAGCGAAGGCAAGCGCATCTTTCTCGACATGAAGTTTCTCGACATCGGCAACACGGTTGAAAAAGCCGTGGCGGGAGTTGCTGGACTCGGTTTCGATTTTCTCACCATCCACGGCACCGACACCAAAACGATGAAGGCCGCTATCAAAGGCAAGGGCACTTCGAAACTCAAACTCCTGGCCGTCACGGTGTTGACGAGCCTGGACCAAAACGATCTGAACGAACAAGGCATCCTGCTCTCGCCAAGCGAACTTGTTTTGAAGCGCGCGAAGCTGGCGCGCGAAGCTGGCGTCGATGGCGTCATTTCGTCGGGACAGGAAGCAGCCAGCATCCGCGCCGCGTGCGGACCGGATTTTCTCATCGTCACGCCGGGCATCCGCTTGCCTGGTGGCGACGCGGGCGACCAAAAACGCATCACGACACCGGAAAATGCCATCCGCGACGGCGCTAACCATATTGTGGTCGGGCGTCCGATAAATGCCGCTAGGAACCCGGTAGAGGCCGCTCAAACCTTCCTGGAGCATTTGAGCCGGGCCACTTAAATCGCCGCCAGGACGCAAATTTGGAGCACGGCAGGCCATCCTGCCCCAGACTCGCCTTCACCGCGTCACGCTTCACCCCAATTACTCGGTTAACTCGCCATTAACCAAGAGACGACGATAGCTATTTTTCATATCGCCTTTGTTTTCGCGTTGCGGGGTTTGAATGCTGTCTTGGACTCATGTGCTTGCGCGCAGCCGGCTTTGGTTGGTTGCATTGGCAGCACTTACAGCATCGGCAAGAGCCGAAACGAATTCCAATCCGCCCGCCGAAAAACCATTGAGCGCCGCGACGCTGGCATTCCTCGAACTCAAGGGCATTGCCGCGGAAGCACCAACCTACATCCGCGTTTTCAAAGAAGAGTCGGAACTCGAAATCTGGAAGGCGCGCCCCGGCGGCCGGTTTGTGCACGTCAAGACTTACCCAATTTGCACTTGGTCCGGTGCCCTTGGGCCGAAGACAATTCAGGGCGACCACATGGCGCCGGAAGGCTTCTACAGCATCGGCTCTTGGGGCATGAAGCCCGACAGCACCTATCACTTAGCTTTGAACATCGGCTACCCGAACGCACTCGACCGCGCGCTCGGGCGCAGCGGCGCTTTCATCATGGTGCACGGCGACTGCAAGAGCGTCGGTTGCTTCGCCATGACGAATGAAAAAATCGAGGAAATTTATGCTTTCGTGCGCGAAGCCTTGGAGGGCGGGCAAGAGCGCGTGCCCGTGCACGTCTTTCCGTTTCGCATGACGGCGGCAAACCTCAAGCGCCACACCAATCATGCAGCAGCCGCGACCTGGGGACCGCTCATGGAAGCTTACAACGACTTCTGGAAAACCCAGATGCCGCCGAGAGTTGCCATGTGCTCGAAGCGCTATGTGATCAATCCGGTCTGGACCTCAGCCAACGAATCCGAAAGCGATCCGGCAAGCGCGTGTCCCGAAAGCGCCGGCAAACTCTTGGCGCCGCTCTCGCGCAAGCTGGCGAAGAGACTGATAAGCGATCCGCTGGTGGCGGACGGCGCCAAGATGCGCTCGGTTGAGGACATAGCCAATTGGGACTCCTCCATCGCCAAAGCGGCCATTGCCGAAGCCGAGAAGCTAGAGCAAAACCGCAAGATGCGCAAAGAAGCAAAAGGCATCAATCCCGGTGGCCTGGGCAGTATGACGCCATTTCTCAACCAATAGACGCCGCTGGGAGTTGCCCCGGGTGGTCCTGCGCGCTATGGCTCAAGCTAACTCCGCAATCCGCCTCATGAGGAAGCAATGCCCAAGGGATATCTCGTCGTCCGCGCCACCGTCACAAACCCGGAAAAGTGGGGCGAATACCTCGCGGCTTCAAAGCCGGTTCTCGAACGCTACGAAGGCAAGCCGATCATACGCGGCGGCCGCTGTGAGATTGTCGAAGGCACCGGCGCGCCGCGCAACGTTGTGATTGAATTCCCAAGCTACGAGAAAGCGATTGGTTATGCGACGTGCGCCGAATACCTGGCCGCCAAAGCCCTGCGGCACGGCGCCGGCACGCTCGATATGACTGTGGTTGAAGGGGTTTGATGGAATGCCTCCCCCTCGAGGGGGGAGGGCGGTGCGCCATGAGTTAGGACGCACAACGATAATTCCCGGCACGCTATGCGCGCGTCGTAACTCATTCTTGGCGCGCCGGGTGGGGGTGCTGGGCAAAACACGCATCTCGACACCCCCACCTGATGCGTCCAGCGGCTTAGCCGGGCGAAATGAATTTGTGGACTGCAGTGTGAGCGCCCGTCTAAACCGCGGACGCATCTTCCTCCCCCCTCAAGGGGGAGGAAACTTATAATCGGATCGCGTAACTACATGCCCCACTTTCCCTCAAACGATGGCCGGCCGGCTTGGCGCGCAACTGTGTTGACGCTGTTCCCGGAAATGT
Source organism: uncultured Alphaproteobacteria bacterium (assembly GCA_963819605.1). GTDB lineage: Bacteria > Pseudomonadota > Alphaproteobacteria > Rhizobiales > Hyphomicrobiaceae > Hyphomicrobium_B. The sequence goes on from CAWFWU010000001.1 coordinate 90,741, forward strand.
TTCCCGGGCCGCTTGGAATTTCGTTGTTAGGCCAAGCACTGGAAGCCAAGCTCTGGACACTCGATGCCATCCAGATCCGTGACTTCGGCATCGGCCGTCACCGCCAAGTCGACGACACGCCCGCGGGTGGAGGCGCTGGCATGGTGCTGCGCGCAGACGTGCTTGGACCGGCACTCGATCACGCCCAAACACTGTCTCCTGATGCGCCTTTGATCTACTTGTCGCCACGCGGCGAACGCCTGACGCAACCCCTCGTCAAAGAACTCGCATCAGGCTCCGGTGTGACGCTACTCGCCGGCCGCTTCGAGGGCATCGACGAGCGTGTCATCGAAGGCCGAAACCTGCGCGAAATCTCAATTGGAGACTTTGTGTTGGCTGGCGGCGAACTCGCCGCCATGGTGCTCATCGAAGCCTGCGTGCGCCTGCTGCCGGGTGTACTCGGCGCGAGTGCTAGCTTAGAGAGCGAAAGCTTTGAAAACAGCCTGCTCGAGTATCCCCACTACACAAAGCCCAGGGAATGGGAGGGGCGAACGGCGCCTGACATTCTGCTTTCGGGCGACCACAAGAAAATCGAAAACTGGCGCCGCGCCGAATCCGAAAGGCTGACGCTTATTCGCAGACCGGATCTACTCAAACCGCATAAAAGCTGATGTTGCGACCGCCGCCCTAGACCATTAATTCAATTCCAGAAAATTGGCCTGGCGATACTTTAGTAGTATCCCGGTAACGCACCTCGGTACTTAGACCAAGGTATTGATTAGTGCGGCGGCAAATGCCCCGCCGTATCTCCGGTCCAATCCTTCGGCGAGGACGTATCGGGGACAGGCAGCCAACATTTCGGACGTCTGGCGAATCAGAAGGGGTCGAAACCCGCTGGCGCTTGGAACTTAAACGAACGCTAAATCAAAAAACTTCAGGGAGTAGATCGAATGTTCAAATCCATAGCAGCAGTGGCGACGATCGCCGCACTGCTTTCGAGCACCAGCGCCATCGCGCAGTCGACGCTCGAAAAGCTGTCGAACTTCAAATCGACTGGCATGACCAAAATTCCATTCATCGAACAGGGCGGCGAAAACGCTGCCGCCATCAAGGAAACACTGAAAAAGATCAAGCTGCCCGATGGCTTCAAGATCGATCTCTATGCGATCGTTCCCGATGCCCGCGACATCGCAGTCGGCCCGCAAGGCGTCGTCACTTTTGTTTCGACCCGCAAAGACAAGGTCTACGCCGTCACCGATCGCAACAAGGACCGCGTTGCCGACGAAGTGAAGGTGTTCGCCGCGTCGCTCGAAATGAACATCCCGCACGGCGTGTGCTTCTCGAAGGACGGCTTCCTGTTCATCGCCGAACAGAACCGCGTCATCGTCTATCCGGCTGCCGAATACTTCTACGAAGGTGCCGACGTTGCCGCCTTCCAGGTGGTCGCCCAAGGAGACCTCATCCCGAAGGACGAAGAAAGCTACAACCACACGGCACGCATCTGCCGCGTCGGACCCGACAACAAGCTCTACATTTCTCTCGGCCAGCCAACCAACGTGTTCGCACCGGAAAAGATGGACCTCTACAATAAGATCGGTATCGGTGGCATCATCCGCATGGACCGCGACGGCAAGAACCGCGAAACTTACGTCAACGGCGTTCGCAACAGCGGCGGCATGGACTTCAACCCCAAGGACAAGACGCTCTGGTTCACCGACAATCAGGTGGATGGCATGGGCGACGACATCCCGCCGGGCGAGCTCAATCGCATCACGAAAATGGGCGAAAACTTCGGCTTCCCGTACTATGGCGGCGGCAAAGTCCGCACCAACGAATACAAGGACAAGGAAGCGCCTAAGGACGCCGTGTTCCCACAAATCGAGTTTGTGGCTCACTCAGCCGACATGGGCATGATCTTCTACACGGGCAAGATGTTCCCGAAGAAGTATCAGGGCGGCATCATCTCCGCTCAGCACGGCTCTTGGAACCGCACGACGCCGTCAGGCGCGCGCCTCCAGTTCACGTCGCTGAAGGAAGACGGCACAGCCGACAAGACGGAAGTCTTTGCTGAAGGCTGGATCGGAGAAAATGGCGAATACCTCGGCCGGCCGCTCGATGTTGCGCAGTTGCAGGATGGTTCCATCCTCGTGTCTGACGATCTCGCTGGCGCCGTCTATCGCATCTCCTACGGCAAGTAAAACTTAGTGCTGACAATTGAGCCCCGCATCGGATATTATCCCGGTGCGGGGCTTTCTTATTCAACCCCCTCATCTCAAGCCTTATAGAGTCTCCAATGACGCGCAAAGTTCTCACTCTCGCCGCATTGATTCTAGCGGCTGCAGCACTGCCCTCATCTGCCGCAGGAGATGCCGAAGCCGGCAAGAAGAAAGCCGGACAATGCCAGACCTGTCATGGCATGGACGGAATGTCGAAGCTGCCTGAGGCGCCCCATCTTGCCGGACAAAACCCCATCTATCTTGTGCGAACGCTCAACGATTACAAATCGGGCGCGCGCAAAAACGAAATGATGAGCGTGATCATCGGTCAGCTTTCGGCAGACGACATCAACGATCTTGCAGCGTACTACGCGTCGATCCAGATCACGGTCACGCCGCCGAAATAGGTTCACGACCTCACGTACTTCGGCACAGCTGCATTCCGCTTGGTTTTGAGTCTGGCTCCGCATAAGCTCAGGCACCACCCAAGACATGCTGCAGGAGCGCGCCATGAAGCTTTACAATTGGCAATTCGCACCCAACTGCCGGCGCGTGCGCATGTTCGTTCTCGAAAAGGGCCTCGATCTTCCTGGAATAGAAGAGGTGGTCGGCGAAGGCTTCCGCATGTTCCCGCAATACATCGACAAATGGCCTCACGCACTTGTGCCAATGCTTGAACTCGATAACGGGACCCAGATTGGCGAGGCCGCAGCCATCTGCCGGTACATCGAGGACGAACACCCCAACCCGCCGCTCATGGGGCGAACGGGGCTTGAAAAGGCGACGATCGAGATGTGGGAGCGTCGCGCTTACGATGAATGCATGATCGGCACCGCCGAGGTCGTGCGCAATTCCATGACCGAATTCCACGACCGCGGCATCCCGGGGAGTCTCGAACCCGTACCGCAAATCCCCGCACTCATCGAGCGGGGTAAGGGCCGGGTGCGCCGCTTCTACAAGAAATACGACACGCGTTTGCGCGAGACCCGCTATCTCGCGGGCGACAACTTCACGATGGCCGACATCACGACGCTCTGCGCTATGGACTTCGCCAAGTTCGCCGGACTGGATATTCCGCCTGAATGCACGGGTGTCGCGCGCTGGTACGCAGAGGTTTCAGTGCGCCCGAGCGCCAAGGAGAGCCTCTGAACCCTACCCGCGCGAACCATCGAGAATTTTGAGTGCCGCAGCTTCGCGCGTTTTGTAATCGCGTTGCAGGTCCGTGATGTAATCGCGCACGATTGGCGCCGCATCGCGCTTTTTCGACAGCTGCATGTGGAAGACGAGCTGGCTGCCCGTCCGGAACATCATTTCGCAGCTGATGAGATAAAACTCGAACATCCGGCAAAAGCGCTCATCGTACATTTTTGCAATTTGCGGCCGGTTTTTTTCAAAGCGGTCACACCAGTGCTTGAGCGTCTTGGCGTAATGCACGCGCAGGAATTCGAGATCGCTGACCCAGAGCGAGTTCTGCTCAACCGGTGTGAACACTTCCGAAAGTGCCGGTGAATAGGCACCTGGGAAAATGTATTTCCTGAGCCAAGGGCTGGCAGTTCCCGGCGGCGACATATGCCCAATCGAATGCAATAGCATGACGCCATCGTCCGCCAGCATCGCGTTCACTTTGGCAAAAAACTCGTTGTAGTGCGCGACGCCGACGTGCTCGAACATGCCGACGGAAACGATACGATCGAACTTGCTCGTGACATCGCGATAGTCGCGCAGCTCGAAGCGCACGCGATCCGATAATCCCGCCTTCTTTGCTTTCTCATTCGACAAGACGTGCTGCTCTTTCGACAGCGTCACGCCGGTCACATCGACGTTTTCCATCGCGGCCAAATAGAGCGCCATGTCGCCCCAGCCTGAACCAATATCCAGGATCTTCTGGCCCGGCTTCAGATTGAGCTTTGACGCGATCAGCCGCAACTTGTTGCGCTGTGCTTCTTCGAGCGTGTTCGAATCATCCTGAAAGTAGGCGCAAGAATACTGCATGCCTTCGTCCAGGAAGAGTTTGTAAAAATCATTTCCGAGATCGTAATGGTGCGCGACGTTTTGCTGTGCCTTGCCAACGGGGTTCGCCTGCTGAAAGCGCTTCAGCCCGCGCGATACCGTACGCAGCGCTTTCTGTAGCGGATAAGACCCAAGCGACAGCCGGTTGATCGAGAACAGGGTCAGAAAATCCCGGAGCGTCGAATTTTCGAACGTCAGCCGCTCGTCCATGTAGGCTTCACCCATGGCGAGTTCGGGATTGAAGAAAAGCGACTTGTAGAGCGCTGGATCTTTGATCCGCATCGTCACTTTTGGACCTGGCGCGCCCGCAAAGAGATGGCGTCCGCCCTCGGCGTCGATCACTTCGAGCGAGCCGGTCTTTACGAACGACTTCAGCATATGCGAGAGCGGGAACATCTTGGCCTCATGCAACGACTACCGCGGCGCGATACACGCCGCTAGAAACGCCAATATCATCGCTGGAACCGCGCGGCCAAGCCAGAAACTCCGGCAGGCCAACAAATCTGTGGCTCAATGGAGTATTTGACGCGCAGCGTGGCCGATTTCGGCCCTTGACCGAAGCAGGATATCAGACCGCGACGCAGGTGCGCGCATAAACGGCCTTCTCGAATTCAACGAGCACATCCGTGCACTTTGGATCGACAAACGGCAAGGACTGCATCAACACGACGCCGGCGATGCCGCTCAACGGATCGAACCAGAAGTAGGTGTTCAACGCTCCCGCCCAGCAATGGCTGCCGGCAGCGCGCATGCCGCGTGCGGGCTCAATATTGATCATGGTGGCGAGGCTGTGCTTCTTCGACATGCCAGGGAAGAATTCGGCATCACCCGTAACGGCCGGAGCCACCGACGTCAGTTTGCCAACCTCAAGATCGTCGATGTGATTTTCGAGGATATAATTGACTGTTGCCGGCTTCAGAATTTGCGCACCATTATAACTCCCGTCGTTGAGCAGCATCAGCAGGAATTGCAGATAGTCGCGCGCGGTCGAGTAAAGCCCGAATCCGGCAGAATAAACCTCTGGATTTGACGGCGGGTCGAGCGAAATGACACTCAGCGATCCGTCCTCGCCTCGGGCATGGACGCTCGCCAGCCGGTTGCGCTTGTCGCCTTGGCACTCGAAATCGGTATCCTTCATGCCGAGCGGGGTGAAAATTTCGTCGCGGCAATATGCGTCGAGCCGCTTTCCGCTGACCGCCTCGATGACGAGGCCTAGCCAATCGATACCGATCCCGTAATCCCAGCGCTCGCCGGGATCAAAAACCAGTGGGTACATGATCCCGCGCATGGTTCCCGACAGAAAACCTGGATTGCCTGTGACAGCCAGATACTTGGCCATGTCGGCGTTCCAGAACTCATAGACGAGACCCGATGTGTGCGTCATCAACTGGCGCACGGTCGCCTTGCGCTTGGGAGCCCGAAGCAGCGGCGTATCGCCGTCGAACCCTTCCAGAACCTGAAGTTCGCCAAATGCAGGAACAATCGACTCAACAGGCGCGTCGAGATTGAGTTCGCCGCGCTCAAGAAGCTGGGCGGCAGCCACGGCACCAACAGTCTTGGTCATCGAAAATATGCGGAAAATTGTATCGTCTGTCATGGGCGCCGGGACGTCAACGCTTCGTTTGCCGAACGCCCCTTGATAAAAAATACCTTCACGAGTCGCCGCCCCGCCGACAACACCAGCGGCAGAGCCAAGTTCGATAGAACGTCTAAGAACACGATCAAGCGCTGACATCTGGAATGTTTCCGGGACGTTCTTCACGTGCGAAGGTTATCATGCTGGCGAGCGGAACGCCTATTCGCCGGACGTCTTAGAGCGACCTAACCGAATTAGGCGAAAAATTGCATTAATCCGTCTTCCGCATAATTACCCGGTCTTATCACGCTCATGGTATTGGCTATACTGCGGGACAAAATCCTCTTGAGGACAAAAAATGAAAGCGAACACGGCTTCAGCTGCTCCCGCTGAACGGCGCCAGCACCAAAGACGGGAAGTCGATTTTGCTGCATCGGTACGCTTCTCCAACGGTACTGCGCGCAACTGCAGGGTTAAAAACATATCGCCGATGGGCGCTCTCATAGATTTCGGCGCTTATCCGGGGCTCCCCGCCTCATTCCGCCTCATCATCGCCAGCGAATTGTTCTCGGCCGATTGCGAATTGCGTCACGAAACAGGAAATCAGGCCGGCGTACTTTTCACGAGCAGCCGGGCGGAAGCCTTGGCCAAGTTCAGCTGAACCAGAGTTGTAGCGAGCTTAGAGGAAGCTATAGGGGTCGATATCCAATGTGATGCGGATATCGCCCTTCAGCGCTGGCAGACTTGCAGACCACTCCCTCAAATACGCCTGCATATCAATCTCGCGCGGGGCCTTGACGAGGATGCGCCAGCGGTGGCGGCCGCGTACAACGGCGATGGGGGCTTCGGCGGGCCCGAGGACGGTGATTTTCTCCGATTCCGGTGCGCGTCGCACGACCTCGCGGGCTATGCGTTCCGCGAGTTCCTTGTCGCGCGCCGAGATGATCAAAGCGGCTAAACGGCCATAGGGGGGCAATAGTCCAGCTTGGCGTGACTTGACCTCGTAATTGAGGAACGCTTCGCGGTCGCTGGCGACTATGGCTTCCATGACGGGGTGATCGGGCATGTGCGTTTGCACGAGGCCGCGCCCCAGCGCGAAGGCACGGCCGGCGCGGCCCGTCACCTGATGCAGGAGCTGGAACGTGCGTTCTGCCGCGCGCGGATCGGCGCCATGCGCGAGCCCCAGATCGCCATCGACAACACCGACAAGGGCCAGATCGGGAAAGTGATGGCCTTTGGCGACGATTTGCGTGCCGATAATGATATCGATCTCGCCCTTCTCGATTCTGTGGATCATGTCGCGCATCTCGGTCAGTCCTGGGACGAGATCCGACGAGAGCAAAGCGAGGCGCGCTTGGGGGAACCTTTCTGCCACTTCTTCGGCCACGCGTTCGACACCGGGACCGCACGCTGTAAGGCTGCCTTCGGCCGCGCACTTTGGACACTTCAACGGAATGGAGAGCGAGAAGCCGCAGTGGTGGCAATTCAAGCGCTTCTTGAAGCGGTGCTCGACCAGCGAGGCTGTGCATTGCGGACACTCGACCCGGTGGCCGCAACTGCGGCACAGCGTCAACGGCGCGTAACCCCGTCGATTGAGGAACAATAGCGATTGCTGGCCTTTCGCCAAGGTTTCCGTCATGGCTTGGACAAGGCGCGGGGCGAGCCACTTGCCTTGTTCGGGGCCTTCGCGCCTCATGTCGATGGCCTGGACCTCGGGCAATTCTGTGCCGGAGAACCGGCCCGGCAAGACGACGTGACGATAGCGGCCCGTCGATGCATTGACGTGGCTTTCGATCGACGGCGTGGCGGACGCGAGAATGACTGGGAACTTGCCGATGTTGCCGCGCACGACGCACATATCGCGGGCTTGATAGTGGACGCGATCATCCTGCTTGTAGCCCTGATCGTGTTCTTCATCGATGACGATGAGACCGAGCGACGGATAGGGCAGGAACAGGGCCGAGCGCGCGCCAACGACGCAGCGCACGTCGCCGCGCGCCACACCTTTCCATATGCGGCCGCGCTCGGGCGGCGATAACGCCGAATGCCACTCGACCGGCTGCGCGCCAAATCGCCGTGCAAAGCGATCCAGGAACTGCGAGGTCAACGCAATTTCCGGCAGCATGATGAGAGCCTGCTGCCCAGCTGCCAGCGTGCGCGCGACTGCTTCGAAATAGACCTCGGTCTTGCCAGACCCTGTAACGCCATCGAGCAGCGTCACGGAAAAGTTGGCGGCCTCGACGGAAGCGCGCAACGTTTCGACCGCCTGTTGCTGACTTTCAGTGAACTCGGTCTGATGATGCGCCGGATTAGGCCGGGGGAATTGTTTCTCCGGGATCGCGACTTCGACAAGACTGCCAGCCGCAACCAGTCCATCGATGACGCCTGTCGAGCAGCCAGCCAGGTGGGCAAGTTCAGACTTCGCGCGGATTGAGCCGTCGCGCGCGACCTCCAGCGCTTTGGTTCGCGCAGCCGTCATTTTGGCAGGATTGGCCGCGCCTTCGACCAGTTTGACGCCGAAGCGCGGCTTCTCGGGCTCAAAGGCGGTCTGCGCGCTCATCATCATGCGCGAGACCATGCCAAGGGGGGCAAGGGTGTATTTCGCGATCCATTCGGCAAAGCGCAGCGAAATCACGGGCAGCGGCGGCACGTCCAGCCGGCTGGTAATGGCTTTGAGCTTCTTGGGGTCTAGGGGCTTCTGGACACCGCGCGGCTCGTCCCAAACGATACCGATCCGGCTTTGCGGGCCAAAGGGCACCAGAACAAAGGCTCCAGGCTGCACCTCGACGCCGTCCGGGACCAAATAATCGTAGGTCTGGTCCAAGGCGACGGGCATCAGAACCGGCACCAGCGGCCTGTCCTGGGCCTTGGAGGGGGTGCCTTCCAGTTTGTCGAGAAAACTTTCCAAAGTGGCCGCTACCGGATTAGAAGCTGAACCAAGAGAATCAGGGAGATACCCTAGGCGCGGCTCTGAGGCGAGCCGAGGGCATCCGCCACAATCGCCGCTCGGCATTCTCCCTCCCCCTCGTCGAGCCGAAGGCTCGCCTTCGGCGAGATGGGGGAGGGTGGGGAGGGGGTGGTGCAATACTGGAGCTGTTGTGGACACCCCCCACCCCAACCCTCCCCCGCAAGGGGGGAGGGGGCAAGGGCGGATGGGCCAAGTAAAAGATCCGGCCGACGGCGGGCAGCAAAATTGATGATGCGAAAGGGAAGTGCAAAATGAAATTCTTCGTCGATACGGCAGATGTGGCCGAAATCAAGGAATTGGCCGCAACGGGTCTGCTCGACGGGGTGACGACCAACCCTTCGCTCGTCGCCAAGGCGGGGCGCGACTTCAAGGACATCATCCGCGAAATCTGCGCCATCGTGCCGGGACCGGTTTCGGCCGAGGTGGCAGCACTCGACACAGAGGGCATGCTGAAAGAAGGCCGCGAGCTCGCCAAGATCGCCAAGAACGTGACCGTCAAGGTGCCGCTGACCTTGGAAGGCTTGAAAGCCTGCAAAGTGCTGACCAGTGAAGGCACGATGGTCAATGTCACGCTGTGCTTCTCGGCCACCCAGGCGCTGCTTGCGGCAAAGGCCGGAGCGACGTTCGTGTCGCCCTTCATCGGCCGGTTGGACGATATCGGCTTGAACGGCATGGACCTCATCAAAGAGATCCGCGTGATCTACGACAACTATCCCGATCTCTCGACCGACATTCTCGCCGCGTCGATCCGCACCGTGAACCACGTGAAAGACGCCGCCATGATCGGCGCGGACGTCGCGACTGTTCCGCCCGCGATATTGAAACAGCTCGTCAAGCACCCGCTGACCGACAAGGGCATCGAGATTTTCATGAGCGACTGGAAGAAGACGGGGCAGAAGATTGTGTGAGGGTGGCTGGGCGGTGGTGCCGGGCGCGCGAATATATCGGCTGCTGAGGGCCAGGAGCGGCAATGTCGAGATAGTAAGCCGGAGCCTTGTCCTTCGGTAGCTTAGGAGAAAACATCATTTTCTTCGCAACGCCGAAGAGAAAACCAAAATGAGCAGACCGAGTCCAATCCAACTGATAATGGTCTGCATCCACATCATTCGACCCGGCCAGTCTTCAGAAAGTGTGTGTTCCCCAGTTGTTCCAAAGTCGAAACTTATTGCTCGATCCACGGGTTGCCAATCTTTGTCTTGGCCGAGATCAACGCCAGGCAACATCACATCGGCAGAGAATAGATATGGAGAAAAGTTGGAAAGCTCTTCTGGCTTACTACTGCAGGAAGCCCAATTAGAACTGCATGCTCGCTTGAGATCAGCATTAAGGTAGATAACTGGATTCACAGGAGTGAATGCTCCTTGTTGGGCCGCCCGCTGATAAAAGTACCCACAACCAAACCACAAGAGCGCGAGCATTCCTAAAACGCGGCTTGCGGAATATCCATACCGGGCAATGCCTCCTACGAGAATCCATTCGCTTCCATACACCAATGTCTGCAACGGCCAAGTGAGCACCTTCATTGGGTTCCGCATGACGTCACGAACACTTGGTCTCATCTGCTTAAGCCGCGTCGCGCGCCAAAGATGTTCTCGTTCAATATCGATCCGCTCGGCCACTTCGAGGTGGCCCATGCGCCTAAGGGCAGCGCTAATCTCCTCATACGGTTGGGCCACAAATTCATTCTTGTCGCGATTAGCGCCACGCCGAAGAAAGCGTAGCGCTAGTGCTGCGTCTTGGGACATTTCCGACTCGACGCGCCCAATGCTTATGCCTTCCAGTTCAATGGAATTTCGCAGACTTTCGTCTCCAACCAGTCGCGGCCACGAATGCTCACGAAATTCGAAGACATCAATCCTCGCCCCACCAAAGGCAATGGACCCGACAATTTCACAATCAGTGCGTTCATCCTTTTCAAGCGGCCCAACGCTTTCGGGAGCATCGAACGAGAGCCTCCTTATCGTGGCGTTGGAAAAATCGAGCGCCACACTGCTCCACCCTTTTCTCTGCGGATGTTCTACAGAATTGTTAAACGCTCCGCCCCACAAGAGCACACTCCCCGAAATCTTAGCAGTATGAAACGACGTTTCCCCTTGAATGCGACAACCATTGGAAAGAAAGACACCTCCTCCTATTGTTGCCCCATGGCATTCAACACCCGATGTTTTCGACACCTCAAGTTCGATTCCCGCTAACGACAAATCACTCGCAACATCGATATGGGTAAGGTCAATGGGCCCCGCCATAATCGCGCCTGTAAAGTCTAGTGACCCCGAGAATACAGCGTTAGCGGCAGCAAACGAATATTCATGCGAATTCTCGTCGGGATCTGAATCAGTATTTTTATCTTTGCTTACGGCGCCCCATGCTTTCGTGTCCCAGGGCCTCAACACATACAAATCTGACTTGATGATCGAACTAGAAAAAATGCCGTTGCCTTTTATTTCTGATCCATGAAGCGTTATGCTTCCATCTGACGACGAATTAATGAACGATATTTGCCCTGACATTCGGAGGTTTGACGCTACCATTCCGTCAATCCAGGAGTCGTGATATACAGACTTCGCATCGTGGCGTCGGACAGCCAGAACGCGCCTGACATGGCGCAATTGGTGAATGACAGTGGATAACGTACGGTTGCGCCGTCGAGGTCGACGTCGCCATCTATATAAGCGTGGGATAACTGGATTCCTTGACTGGCTATCGGCGCTCGATCATCGCCCCCAAGCGAGAGAAAACGTATGAAATCCCCTCGCACGTGGTAGTCTTCATTATCTCGCAGTTCGTCTATGCCTTCATCGTCGTTCCAATCTAGCTCTGAGATTTCGGCAATCTCACCCGCACCGCAAGCTGCAAGCAACTGCTTTTCTGCACTACTCAGTGATCCAAACTCTCCTAGCGTAAGTCCCTTGGCGCGGCGGACCCTGGAGCGTCTGACCCCGGTTTTGGATTTTAAACCAGCGCCGCGTGCTTGCCTGACGGCTTTCTTATCTTGCGCCACAAATCTGCTCTCCATAGCTATATGCAATTGGTTATATCTAGTGACGCAGCCAAATTCTGTAGTCTTCATGCCACATAACACAAGCAAGCATGCCCGATTACCGATCTCGGCGAGGTTGACTACATTGCTCGCGTAGCCTGCAACTCGGCGGAACACTTGTAGGGCGTCAATAGCGTCGGCCTCTGCACTTGGCCGAAGCGTATTGCGCCGTCAAGCTGCAACCTCCGGCGCGAGATCTCGGCGCAATACGCCCCGAGTGCAGGGCGGGGCTATTGTCGCCCTACGCCAATTCGCGCGATCAAAACCTTGTCGTCAGTTCAGTCAGCCATTCGGGTGATGCGGCGACGAGTGCGGCTTCGATTCTCTTGTCGAAGCCCGTCAGCACGAGCAATCCGATCAGGGCCAAAATCACGCCGAGCACGACTTTGCCGTTCTGTCCTGCACCAAGAAGTTTATTGCGCCACTTGAGCATCGCCTCGCGCGAGAGCAGCCCGAGCAAGAGCAACGGCAACGCCGCGCCGATGCCGAACGACCCCATCGTCGCGGCGACCTGGACGAGATCCTTGCCCTGCGCCGCAAGCACGGACGCTGCCCCAAGTGTCGGGCCGACACACGGGCTCCACACCGCCCCGAGCAATAGCCCAAGCGCAAACTGACCTTTGAGACCAACGGTGGAGAAACCGCCGAAGCTTGTATCCGCCCAGTTGCTCAAGGGGGCCGCCACTTCGGCAAATTTATAGGAGAGCACGGGAAGCGCAAGCGTCGCGCCGATGAGGATCATGAGTACGCCCGCGAAAACGCGCAACGCCGATTGATCGAGCCCGATCGAATGCCCGGCCACGGCAAAGAACAAGCCGATTGTCACAAACGATAACGCCAGACCCGCCGCCAGCGCCGCCGGGCCATACCGGCTCTCGCTAACCGCCGTGCCGAGGATGACCGGCAACAGCGGCAGCACGCACGGCGAGAGAGTAGAGAAAACGCCAGCCAGAAACGCCAGCACGAAAGTGCCGCTCATGGCCGGGTCCCTATTGCTTCATCGTGGTTTTGAGCAGGCCTTCGATGGCGTCGGCCTTGGTCGCGCCAACGAGCCGGCCCGTTTCTGTTGCGCCCTTGAAGGCAATCAGCGTGCTCTGCGAATTCGCCTTGAGGCCCTTCCAGACGTTGCCTTGGGAATCGAAATCAACATTAAATACGGTGACCTTGGCGAACTCCGGCTTCTTGCCGAGGTCGGTCACGGTCTTGTGCTGGGATACGCAGGTCGGGCACCAGGGCGCCGTGACATGCACGAGAATTTCGCCGCCCGCCGCCTGCGCTGCCTTGAACGCGGCATCGTCGTAGGTTTTGGCCTCGAAAGCCTGGGCAAGCTGGCTCATGGCGGCCAAAGCGGCGGCGGCAACGAACATCTTCATCGACTTAAGGTTACGCATTCTTGACCTCCAGGGATACTTGGCCTCAATGGGCATCAATGGCAGATACGCCACATCCGCTATAGCCGTTACAGCCACCTCAGAGCCTATCACGACCGGAAGATCGAATTGAAGCCGCAACACAACCCGCCTTCCCAAGACCTGATCCAGCGCTTCGCCGAAATCGTTGGCCAGGCGAACGCATTGGTGCGCGCGGAGGATCAGGCGGCATATTTGCGCGAATGGCGCGATCTGTACGTGGGTAAGACACCTGTGGTGCTGCGCCCAGGCTCAACGGACGAAGTCTCTCGCATTCTGGCGCTCGCCAATGCCGAGGGCGTCGGCGTCGTGCCGCAAGCCGGAAATACTGGACTCGTTGGCGGGCAAATACCCTCGACGCGCGGCGACGAAATCGTCCTCTCGGTTTCACGGCTGAAAAAGGTGCGCGGCGTCGATGCGGCGGGCGGCACCATGACACTCGAAGCCGGCGTCACGCTTTCTGAAGCGCAGGCTGTGGCCGAAAATGCGGGACGCCTCCTTCCGCTAAGCCTCGCGTCAGAAGGCAGTTGCCAGATCGGCGGCGTGTTGGGTTCGAACGCGGGTGGCGTCGCCGTTCTGGCTTATGGCAATGCGCGCAATCTTGCGCTTGGCCTTGAAGTGGTTTTAGCCAACGGCGAAATTTGGAACGGCCTGCGCGCGCTCAAAAAAGACAACACAGGCTACGATTTGCGCGATCTCTTCATCGGCTCGGAAGGCACGCTCGGCATTATCACGGCGGCGACGCTGAAAATGCTGCCGCGCCCGGCGGAACAAGCAACGGCCGTTGTAGCGCTTGAAACTCCGGCGGCGGCGCTGGCACTATTCCGGCTTGCAGAATCGCACGCAGGCGCCGGCCTGACGGCTTTCGAATTCTGGTCCCGGTTGGGCATGCAGTTCGTCTTGTCTCACATGCCCGGCACGCGCGATCCCTTCGCGGCAGTGCATCCTTGGTATGCGCTGCTTGAGATTTCGAGCGGCGAGCATGGCGGCCGGGCTGCTGCACAACTTGAAGCGCTGCTCGTCAAGGCAAGCGAGGACGGGCTGGTCCTTGATGCGGCCATCGCTGGATCACTGCAACAATCGAAAGATTTCTGGAAGCTGCGCGAAAGTTTGTCTGAAGCGCAAAAGCCCGCCGGTGGCAGCATCAAGCACGATATTTCAGTGCCCGTCGCACGCATTCCGGAATTTCTTGAACGCGCACGGCCGGTGGTCGAACGCGTCTGCCCAGGCGCGCGGCCCGTCCCCTTCGGTCATTTCGGCGACGGCAACATTCATTACAACGTCACACAGCCCGACGGCATGGAACGGGTTGAATATCTCGTTTTGTGGCACGACATGTCACACGCCGTGCACGAACTTGTCGCCGAAATGGACGGATCGATCTCCGCCGAACACGGCATCGGACAATTGAAGCGCGACGAACTCACGATCTTCAAATCAAAAATCGAACTCGACATGATGCGGGCGATTAAAAAAGCGCTCGATCCCAAAGGCATTTTAAATCCCGGCAAGGTCATCATTTAGAGCAAACGTGTTCGACTTAAGTGTATGGTTCTTTTGGTGAATTGATATTGAGCGCAACGTCGCGCATTCCCTCTGGATGCTTGATGATTTTGGAACGCTTTCCCTCATGACGAAAATCCGCAATCCATCATTGCCGAAGGACAGGATAAAAGTCCTCTTGCTCGAAGGAATTTCCGATACGGCGGCGGCTGTCTTCGAGAACAGCGGTTATCGCGATGTCGTCCGCTTGCCAAAAGCGCTCCAAGGACCTGAACTGATCGCAGCCCTGCAGGACGTGCGCATCCTCGGCATCCGCTCGCGCACCGATCTCACGCCTGACGTTATCTCCGCAACCAACAAGCTGATCGCAGTGGGCTGTTTTTCGGTCGGCACCAATCAAGTTGCGCTCGACGCGGCCAATGGAAAAGGCATCCCAGTTTTCAACGCCCCATTCTCGAACACGCGCAGCGTTGCCGAATTGACGATCGCCGAGATCGTAATGTTGATGCGCGGGATCTTTCCAAAGTCTAACGGCGTCCATCAAGGCCAGTGGCACAAGTACGCGGACGGAGCGCACGAAGTCCGCGGCAAAACACTCGGTATCGTCGGTTACGGCAACATCGGCTCGCAACTTTCCAACCTCGCCGAAGCGATGGGGATGCGCGTCATCTATTTCGATTTGCGGGACAAGTTGCGCCACGGCAATGTCGAACCGGCGGACACGCTTAACGACCTCCTCGCGCGCGCAGACGTCGTCTCGCTGCATGTGCCCGAAACGCCCGATACCCAGAACATGATTGGGCCAGCCGAGCTCTCACGCATGAAACCCGGCGCGTTCCTGATCAATAACGCGCGCGGGACGGTGGTTGATCTCGACGCACTGGCCGCACATTTAAAATCGGGCCACTTAGCAGGTGCCGCTATCGATGTTTTCCCCGTCGAACCGGCGTCAAATAAAGAGGCATTCGTGTCGCCGCTGCAAAATATCGCGAACGTCATTCTCACGCCCCACATCGGCGGATCGACGCTCGAGGCGCAGGAAAACATCGGCGCCGAAGTTTCTCGTAAGCTTGTAGAGTATTCCGACGTCGGCACGACGCAGGGCGCGGTCAATTTCCCGCAAGTCCAGCTTCCGACCCGTCCAAACGGCACGCGTTTCATTCAAGTGCATCAGAACGTGCCCGGCGAGTTGCGGCGCTTGAACGAGGTCTTCGCACGCCACAACGTCAACATTGCCACGCAATTCTTGCAGACCGACGCAGCGATCGGTTACGTCGTGCTCGACGCCGACGGCACGGTTGATGATGCCGAAAGTGTACTCGAAGATATTCGCGATTTGCCGGGCACCATTCGCGCGCGTATGTTGAACCCAGCGAAGTGACAGGCAATCGGACGAGCCTCAAGCGAGGAGGCGCGCCGCGACCTCTAGGAGTGAAGGACCCTCGACGAACAGATCCGCGCCTTTGACGACGGCCTCGCGCCGCACAACTCCACCAAATCCGACAACGAATGCGCCGCCACTGCGCGCGGCAATGTCGGTTACGCCATCGCCAATAAGCACGACGGGCCCGAATTGAGCTGCTAGGTCTTTGGCTATATGTGCCTTGCCATCGGAGCGTGTCAGGGGCGAGGCGCGTTCGAAGTCGCGATAACGACCGCGTTCGTCGAGATAGACATCGACCGCCCGCACATTTTTAGTAGCGATCCCAAGCTCGGCAGCAAGTGCCACAACAGGGCTCTTCAATCCGCCACTAACGATGAAGACCTTACGGCCGGCCTGCTGCAGGGCTGCCACCGCCGCGCGCGCGCCTTCGACTTGGGTTTCGATGTAGCGCTGCCCGAGCCAGCGCAGCGCCTCCAGGTCCGGGCGCAGGATCTCTAGCCGCTGGGCATAAATGTCTTCAATCGGCATGAGGCCGTTCATGGCTGCGGTCGTCAGAGGTTCGATTTCCTCCACACGCCCCGCGCGCACGGCTAATTCGTCGATCCCCTCAATGGCCGAGAGCGTGCTATCGCAGTCGAAGCAAATGCACGGAAACGTCTTGAATTGCGCCACGATTATTGTCCTCATTATCCAGCACCGCACTTAGGATTCGCAGGAGCCGGGTTGTCAATTAGACTCCCTGTGGATCCGAGACCACCGAAGCCCGCGTTAGGGATTTATTAACGCGTCTCAACCGAAGCTTGGCCGAACGCGAACGGGTCTTGCACATGACGACTGAAACTCTCGATGACATCTTGCAAGGCGATGCCGAGCTGCCGCTTGGCGATGATCTCAAGGGAGCGGTGCGCGGATGGCTGGCAGCGCTGACCCACGAGCGCGGCGCCGCCGAAAAGACAACCGAAGCTTACGAGCGCGACGTCCGGCAATTTCTGAGGTTTTTGAAATCGCATCTTGGGCATCCGCCGTGCCTCGGCGATCTGGCCCGTTTGGACGCTAAGACCGTGCGCGCATTTCTCGCCAACCGGCGCAAAGCCGGTACTGTGTCGCGCTCGTTGTCGCGGACGCTTTCGGCATTGCGCATGTTTTTCCGCTGGCTTGAATCGGAAGACACTCTGAAGAACCGCGCCGTAGCGCAAGTGGCTTTGCCGAAGGTGCCGCATTCGGTGCCAAAACCCTTGCACGTGGATGCGGCAGCCCAGGTCGTGGCACCCGATATGACATCCGGGTTGGATTGGATTTCAGCGCGCGACCGCGCCGTCATGCTGCTGCTCTACGGCTGCGGCCTGCGCATCAGCGAAGCCTTGAGCTTGACGCCGCGCGACGCCCCGGTAAAAGGCCGGGACGTCATGCACATTGTGGGCAAAGGCGGTAAGGAACGCATGGTTCCGGCGTTACCTGTCGTATCCTCGGCGATTGAGCGCTACATGGACCTCTGTCCTTATCCGCTCGATGTGAACGGCCCCCTGTTTCTCGGCGCCCGTGGCGGTCCGCTCTCCCCCCGTCTTATTCAATTGGCCATGGAAAAGCTGCGTGTGGACCTTGGGTTGCCCGATACGGCAACACCGCACGCGTTGCGTCACTCATTTGCCACGCATCTGTTGTCGGCTGGTGCTGATCTCAGGCAAATTCAGGAACTACTCGGTCACGCATCGTTGTCGACGACACAAATATATACCGAAGTGGACCGCGACCGGCTGCTTGCGGTTTATGATAAAGCTCACCCAAGAGCCGCGCGGCTTTAGGGCGATTAAATCGCGGGCCCATGTTAATCGCAGGCCCATGGGCAAGATGAAATCAGCTGAGGTGTGTGATGATTATTCTGCGTAACGCTGCCCGGGTCGCAATCAGTCTCGCTTTTTTGAGCCAACTATTTGCCGTCCCCGCATTGGCCGGCGGCTCGCAGGAGAACTTAACTCCTGCCGAATGCCGCGGTACCGACATGCTGGCAGAACTCGCGGCAACTGATCCCGAGAGCCACAAGCGGGTTTTCGAGCAGGCCGCTCAGCTCGAAAACAGCGACGCTTTGCTTTGGCGCATTGAAAAGCCAGGCTCAGCACCATCGCATTTGTTCGGAACGATCCATCTTTCGGACGCCCGCGTGACGGCACTTTCTCTAAAAGTGACCGACGCGCTATTGTCATCCAAGACCCTTGCTCTCGAAGTCGCCGATCTCTCGGACGCCGCACTTGGTAAGGCAATGGCGACGTCCGCCGATCTGCTTTTTTATGCCGACGGGCAAACCCTCGAGCAAAATTTGCAAAAAGCAGAGTTTGAGCGCGTCCGGACGCTTACGGCGAAGGCTGATATCCCGGCCGATGTGTCGAAACTCTTGAAGCCTTGGCTGGTCAGTACGCTCCTTGCCATATCTGACTGCGAGCGCCGCCAGATCGAAGCCGGCTTACCCGTCGTCGATATGCGCCTTGCCGAACTCGCTAAAGAGAAAGGCATTCCAGTCGTCGGCTTGGAAACCATAGAACTGCAACTCGCAGCACTCGCCAGCGTGCCGGACGACGAGCAACTTCAGATGCTCAAAGTGGGATTGGCGTACACGGACCGCACCTCCGATATGCTGGAAACGCTTCTGCAGCTTTATTTGAAGCGCCAGATGGGTGCTGCCATGCCGTTTCAAGTCGCGCTTGCCGAGAAGTCGGGATTTACGGCTTCAATTTTTGACGGCTTTCAAAAGAACCTTTTGGTCGATCGCAATGCCGAAATGGCCAAAAAAGCGTTGCCACTGTTGGATAAAGGACAGGCTTTTGTCGCCGTAGGTGCCTTGCACTTGCCGGGCAAAACCGGCCTCGTCGCGTTGCTGCGCGACGCCGGATACACGGTGAAGGCGGTCGAATAAGTTATAGCCGGGCGTAAACAGCGTAACCTGCGGCGGCGGCGAGAGCCGTTACGAAAGACCCCCATGCCATATCGGCAAGCGCCAGCCCAAGCGGCCAGTTTTTCAGTGTCGCCAAATTTGTCAGATCGTAGGTCGCATAAGCGAAGAACCCGAAGGCTGCGCCGAGGATCGCAGCGCGCACCCAATCGCCAGACTGGGCGGCCGGAAGCACGGCAAACATCATAACGCCCGCGATATAGATCAAGTAGAAGGCCAAGGCGGCCGGGATGTTGAACCCGTCACCCATCAAGTGGCCGATGTGACTGCGATAATAATCCTTGGCGACGACACCCAGCCAAACCAGATCGACGGCGACGAACACGGCAAGCGTCGCGAGATACGCCAGCAAGACTTTCATGGCTTAGACTCCAGAGGATACTGCCATGTTTACGCAGGCGTTGACGATTCCGATCAATATGGCGCCCGCAATTACATATGGATCTGGCGTTTAGCAACCGCGAGGGCGGCCTCTTTTACGGCTTCGGTCAAGGTCGGATGGGCATGGCAAGTCCGCGCCAGATCTTCAGCCGATCCGCTGAATTCCATGATCACCGCCGCTTCCGCAATGATTTCCCCGGCATGGGGACCGATAATGTGCACGCCGAGTATCCTGTCCGTCGCGGCGTCGGCTAAGACTTTCACAAATCCATCGGTCGTTCGATTGACCTTGGCGCGGCCGTTTGCCGAGAAGGGGAATTTACCCGCAACGTAGGCGATGCCGTCTGCCTTTAATTCTTCTTCGGACTTGCCCACGGACGCCACTTCGGGATCGGTATAAATGACGTTCGGGATGACCTTGTAGTTGACGTGCCCCGCTTGCCCGGCAAGCAACTCTGCGACGGCAACACCTTCGTCTTCGGCTTTGTGGGCGAGCATGGGCCCGGCAATGACGTCGCCAATTGCGTAGATGCCAGTGACGTTTGTTTGATAATTGCCATCGACCAGGATGCGCTTCTTGGCGTCGAGTGCGATGCCAGCTTCGGCGAGGCCGAGGCCATCGGTGTAAGGCGCGCGGCCGACAGCCACGAGTACAACATCGGCATCGATTGTTTCGCTTGGGCCGCCCGCAGCGGATTCGACGGTGGCTTTGAGGCCTGTGCCGGATTTGACAACGCCCGTGACCTTGCTGGCGAGGCGGAACTTGATGCCTTTCTTTTCCTGGATGCGCTGGAAGGACTTGGCGACATCGCCGTCCATGCCGGGCAGAATGCGATCGAGATATTCGACGACAAGGACTTCCGAGCCGAGCCGGCGCCAGACAGAACCGAGTTCCAGGCCAATAACGCCCGCACCGATGACGAGCAGCTTCTTGGGGACTGCCGCCAGCTCAAGCGCGCCTGTTGACGAGACGATCTGCTTTTCGTCTATATTTATGCCGGGCAGCCGCACGATGTCCGAACCCGTGGCAATGACGATGGATTTGGCGTCGAGTGTAGACGTTTCGCCGTTCATGAACGTAACGCCGACCCTGCCTTGCCCGGTGATCTTCGCGGTGCCGTGATAGCTATCGACCTTGTTTTTCTTCAAGAGGTAGGCGACGCCATCGACGTTGCCTTTGACGCCCTCGGCCTTGAACGCCTGCATTTTCGCGAGATCAAGTTTTGGCGCGACTTCGATACCCATGGCAGCGAAGCCGTGCTTTGCATGATCGAAGGCTTCGGAAGCATGTAGCAACGCCTTGGATGGAATGCAGCCGACGTTCAAGCACGTACCGCCGTGGGTCGCGCGCTTTTCAACGACGGCGACTTTCATGCCAAGCTGGCTGGCGCGAATGGCGGCGACGTATCCCCCCGGACCGGTGCCGATGACGATCAGTTCATATGGTCCGGGCATGGCAACATCCTCGCGAGCATCGTGTTCGGCAGTGAAGAGAGATAGCAGGAGAGTTTATAACGCTCTCCCCGCCTTGGCCCCGCCGGTTCACAGCTCCAAAATAAAGCGCTGCGGATCTTCGAGGCATTCCTTCACCCGCACGAGGAAGGTGACGGCTTCTTTGCCATCGACGATGCGGTGATCGTAGGACAGCGCCAAGTACATCATGGGCCGGACCACGACCTGACCGGCGCGCACAACCGGGCGCTCTTCGATGCGATGCATGCCGAGTATCCCCGACTGCGGTGCATTGAGGATCGGTGTCGACATCATCGAGCCGTAAACGCCGCCGTTCGAAATCGTGAACGTACCGCCTTGCATTTCGTCAATTGTCAGCTTTCCATCGCGCGCCCGGGTGCCAAATTCGTTGATGCGCTGCTCGATTTCGGCAAGGCTCAAACGATCAGCTTCGCGCACGACCGGCACGACCAGGCCCTTATCGGTGCCGACAG
>CAWFWU010000002.1:0-101700 GCA_963819605.1 uncultured Alphaproteobacteria bacterium
CCTTGACGCAAGCCGGCGCCTCCCGCGAGGACGCCTATACCCTTGTTCAACGCAACGCCATGAAGACCTGGGACCACGGCGCGGATTTCCTGGCCGCATTAAAAGCCGACAAGGACGTCGTCGCCAAGGTGCCCGCCCGCGACCTCGAAAAAATGTTCGACCTCGGGTATCACACGAAGCACGTCGAGACGATTTTCAAGCGGGTGTTTGGGTAGGGGGTGCGCACAGAGCGCTCACGCCACCTTCGAAACCAGCCTTTTGACAGAAATCTTCGCGGACCGTCTTCGCACTTCAGCCAAATCGAAAGCCATCTGCATCCGAAGCCAGGTATCGGCACTCGTGCCTATCGCCTTCTCAAGCCGGAATGCCATCTCGGGGCTCACGGCCGAGGTGCCATTCAAAACCCTATAGAGCTGCTGGCGCGTGACGCCGAGGCAGTCAGCTGCTTCCGCCACCGTTAGCCCTAAGGCCTCAATGTCGTCCTTCAACAGGCGGCCAGGATGGGCGGGTGACTTCATCGGCGGCATAAGACCCTCGTTTCAGTGATAGTCGAGGAAATCGACATCGTGCGCGTTTCCCTCCTCGAAGCGGAAAACTATGCGCCAGTTGGCCCTGACCGTAACGGCCCAGGAGCCTTTGAGTTTGCCCTTCAACGTGTGCAGCCTCAAACTCGGGCGATTTAAATCTTCAGGCTTATCCGCAGCCGAAAGAAGGGTCAGAATATCCCGGATGCGCTCCAGCATTTCCGGCGGCAACAGTTTCGGGTCGTCATCTTCAACAAGGCGCTTCAGACCTTTGTGCCGGAAGCTCTCGATCATAAGGCGTTCGTAGCATGTAATGTTACATGCGTCAAATCGATTTGTGGTGCGCCTCTTCGCACGACCTGATCTGATTGCATTTGGTATCGGCACAGTCGAACGCGCGCGCGGCACAGGGAGCCAGCAATACTGTTGCTAGAAGGGCGAGGCGACATAAATGGCGGAGCCTGAGCATCTGCCAGTCATAGCACTCCCGCATTGGACGCGGTCAAGCCGTCCTGAAACCGTCATTCCCGCGGAGGCGGGAACCCAAGCAAGCGTCAAATACAAGGACAAAGAAAGTGCCCGTGCGGGTTTCGCGTTTTTATTTCCAAACCGCTGTCCAATAATCACTTTTCTTCGCACATGAGATGCAGCGAGTGCGTGGGGCCGTAACACCTGCGCTGTGCGGACGCTTGCCTGGGTTCCCGCCGTGGTTCCGCTCGCGCGCACGCGAGCGGCGCGGGAATGACGCGAGCTGAGAGAGCGGCGACGGCCCGGCCGGAGACCTGGCGCAGCGCCCGCGCTGCTTCAGCGCCGGGATGACGGTATATTGGCGGCAATTGCCTCCCCTGGCTGACACGTTGCTTCGCTTGCGCTAATCTCCCCCTATGACCGGCTTTTCCGAAGACCCCCAAGCGCCTTATGGCGGCGACGCGCCCCGCGATAAAAAATCGTTTCTGCACTGGGTGCAGAGGCAAGAGGGTGGCCGTTATGAGTTCAAGGACGGGCGGGTCATCATGCATCCAGGAAGTACATTAAGTCATGGCCGGATCATTGCCAGCTTTGTACGTGCGCTCGGCAACCGCCTCGATGAAGCGGTCTGGTCCGTTGTTCCAACTGAAGTTGCCGTCGAAATCGGCGACGATATTCGCTATCCAGATGTTCTGGTCGTCAGGACCACAAAAGGAGACGACCACGACGTCTCTACATCCGCCCCCGTCGTCCTCGTCGAAGTCCTCTCGCCCTCGTCCGTTGGCCGCGACCTCAACGTGAAGCTCGCCGAATATACGAGCCTCGCATCGCTTGAAGCCTACATCGTCGCCAGCCAAGACGAACCGATTGTGTGGGTCTGGCAGCGCGACGCCGGTACGCGCGAATTTCCGAAAATCCCTGCGGAGATCAGCAGCCGCGACGGCACAATTGAGATTTCAGTATTAGGACTGTCGTTACCACTTGCCGAACTGTTCCGCGCAATCCTCTAATCGCAGCGCGTGGCGGCGTTTTGATTTCTGCCTCTCACAACCGGCAACCGCGATGCCGGGCAAAGGATCACTTCAATGGTCAGCGAGCCCGACGCCAAGATCCAAGAAGCGATGATCGATGAAACATCCTCGCCCATCGCGTTCAAACCGGACACACTTCAGCGCGTGGCTGTGACGGCGGCGGTGCTGACGATTTATTCGTTGCTCGCCTATGTCCCAGCGCCGGGTTTATCTGCCGATGCGATTACCCAAATGACGTCAACGACCGGCGGCGGCGTTGCGCTTTCGCAATTGTCGATTGTGGCCCTGGGTCTCAGCCCAATCCTTTCAGCACTCATTGCGGGCGAATTTTTGAAGCTGGCCGCGCCGCCGCTCTACGGGCTGGAAGACAATTCCAGCCGCGCCTATACATTTAATCGGGCCGTTCTCATATTGGGATTATTCCTCGCCGCGTTTCAGGCTTACGGCATTACAACTGCGCTGGAGGATCTCGGCTCCAACGGCGTCCCATTGGTCGAAGAGCGCGGTACCCAGTTTCGGTTGAGCTACATGATCACTCTCCTTGCTGGCGTAGCACTTACCTATTGGCTTGCCGAAATCATCACTCGGCATGGCATCGGCAGCGGATTTTGGGTCATGATCTTGGCGGGAGAAATCGGGACCTTTCCAACCGTCATGAAACAACTCGCGGAAAATCATGCGATCGGCCAGACCAGCACAGAAGCAATGCTGGCCCTGATCATCGTGATCGCCGCCGCCATCTTCTCGATTGTCGCGCTTTACAGATTGCGGATCACGCCGTCTGATCCCAGGGCACTCGCAAGCCGCTTAGCTCCGCGCGATATCATGATGCCGCCGCTGCTCGGACTTGCCATCGCTTCCACGCTCACGATGATGGCGCCCGCTTGGAATTTTCTGACGGGAGCTGAAACGACAACGGCATATTCGTTCGACCCGGTAGATCCCGTCTATCTCATTCTTTGCGCCGCCATGATCCTTTTGATTGCATATCTTCGAGCCGTAACGCGCCCGTTACGAGCCCTTGCCAGCGCCCAGGCCGTCCGTTGGGCGCTCATTGCCGGTGCGATCACCGCCGCCATCATTGTGGCATTGGAGATCATGAGCGCGCGAGCCAACATCAACGTCATCTCCGGAAGCTGGCTGATCATTTTGATTGTCGTGTGTTTGGTTTTCCTTTCGGCACAACTCTCACCAAACGAGCCCGAGCCGACGGGAGCCGATGCCGCTTCCTGAAATGGATTGCGCCGCCGTCGTCTCCGCGCGCGCACGGCTGCGGCGGACATCTTTGAACCTCAGCCCAAACGCCTCAGCGCTTGCTGAGACTGAGACTGCCGCCGCCGCGGCCGCTTGAGAACGTGACGGTTTGCGACGAGCCGCTGATGTTCACCCGAATGCGGCCCGAGATATCGTAGTCGCTATTGTAGAAGTCGCCCACGTAGCGGTTGGGACTGACCATCGACAGCTCGCCGCTCTGACGAATGGTCATAGATGCAGACGCACATGTTGCGGACACGGCAACGACGGAGCTGCCCTGCGGACTGTAGGTGACGCGGCAGCGCACCTTCTCGCGCTCGCCATCTTTAGGCTGCACGTAGCCGCCGCCGCTCCATGTTCCTTTCAGCGTTTCCGAAGCAGCGGGCGCCGTGAAAACACAAAGGCCCAGCACCCCTGCAACGACCTGCCGTGGCAAAGTTCTCATGGTCCCGCTCCTTCCAAGTCTGCTTCAAAGTCTGCCGAATATGCGGCGAACGCGCAGCGCGCGATTCTTAGCAGTTTCTCTATCAGATTTCGTGGCTCCACGGCACTTTTCAAGATCTCTGAACCACCAACAACGGGATAAATAGCACCCGAACCATGGCCATTTCGCCACGGTTTACGCGCCCGGGCCTAATTTATTGGCCCTTCGCAAGGTGCGAGCAAATGCACTAGGCTCTATGTTCCAAATTGTTTTTAGGATCCTGCACCCATGTCCCCCGCCCCCATGTCCCCCGCCCCCATGTACACCGTCATCGGTTCGCCCAAGACCCGCGCCTTTCGCGTTGTGTGGATGCTTGAAGAATTAGGGCAGCCGTATGAGATTGAGCCTACGCTGCCGCGCACGGCATCGCTCGCGGAGATCAATCCTTCGCTCAAAGTCCCGGTTCTCAAAGACGGAGACGACTACATCATCAACTCCACCGCCATCCTTCAATACCTCGCCGACAAACACAAACAGTTCACTTATCCCGCGGGTACGATCCAACGCGCGCATCAAGACAGCTTCACCATGTTCGCGGTTGACGACGTCGAAAGCGGTTTGTGGCAAGCGTCTAAGCATAGCTTTGCCCTCCCCGAAGAATATCGGGTGCCGGACGCCAAGCGCGCGGCGCAGTGGGATTTCGACCGGGCGATGAAAACCTTGTCGCAGCGCTTGGGCGCCAAGACCTACGTCATGGGGGACAGCTTCACAGTGCCTGATCTCATTCTCGGCCATTGCGGCGGCTGGGCGGTAGCCACGAAGTGGGACATTCCTCCGGGAAACGTCGCGGACTACATGTCCCGCGTTCGCTCAAGGCCGGCGTTCGTGCGTGCCGCTGCTGCGCGCGATAACGTCCTTGCTGTCTGATTTGCGCCCGCAGTCATCCGCGCGGCAAACGTCACTATTGCTGCCACATTCCGCGGCGTTTTGGACGTTCACAACTAATGCTTGTTATCAAGTCCTAAACACTATATAGAACCGCAATCGACTTTTGGCCGGACGACCTGGCCGCTTCGCCATTGCCCGCTCTCTGATCAAACTGATCAAGATGCCCGCGCTGGCAACGCGACAACCCCTCCCAAACATCGACAAACGAAAAACGCTGTCTGGCATGTGTCAGGCCGCGTCGCTTATGACTTATATCTTCTGAGGAATATCATGGATACCGGTACTGTTAAATTCTACAACGACCAAAAGGGCTTCGGCTTCATTCAGCCAGACAACGGCGGCAAGGACGTATTTGTCCACGCAACCGCCCTTGAGCGCGCTGGCATGCGTAATCTCGTCGAGGGCCAGAAGGTCCAGTTCGACACGCAGGAAGACCGCCGCACGGGCAAGATCGCTGTCGGCAACATTCAGGCTGCTTAATTAGCGTGCTTGTTAACGGGCGTGGGCCACAAGCCTGCGCCCGTTTTATTTTTTGCAATCATCTTCCCCTTCTGATCATGCCCCTGGAGACCTATGAACGGATTTAAGCCCCAAACTTTCGCCGACCGCCGCAGCGCTGCAAACGACGCCCGCCAAGCCGCTCTTGAAAAATTCCGCGCCAAGACCCCCGCGAACGACGCCGAGCTGGCTGCCCGCTTGGCCGTACGCCAGGAACTCGCTGCTGCACGAGATGCACGCATTGCAGAGAAGGCCACTCAAAAGCGTCTTGAAGACGAACGCGCCGAGTTAGAGCGCATTGCCCGCGCTGAGCAGGACAAAATTGACAAGGCCGAGCGGCAGATCCGCGAAGCTGAAGAGCAGGTTGTCCTCGAAGCCGAACGCAAGGCCGCCCGCGACGCCCGCTTTGCCGCGCGCAAGGCCCGTAAAGCCTGATACCAGATAACTTGGTCAACCATGAAACGGATGCGCTCAACGCGTCCGTTTTTTTGCATGCGCTGTCTCTTCCCTTGGGCCCAAGGCTCGGCTATTCAACCGCTCCATGAAAACATCAGACGTCGATATTCTGATTGTGCCGGGCTGGCAGGACAGCGGTCCCGGCCATTGGCAGACCCGCTGGGAAAAAAGCCTTAGAACCGCGCGCCGCGTCATCCAAGCCGACTGGGACAACCCGGACGTCGAGATCTGGGGTGACACGATTGCCAAGTTCGCGAAGGGCGCGACGCAGCCTGTTGTTGTCGTCGCGCATTCGCTCGGCGTGCCAGCCGTCGTCTATGCGGCGGAAAAATTAAAGCCCGCCGGTGTCATTGGAGCGTTTCTCGTCGCGCCTGCCGACGTCGAGTTTGCGCACTATTGGCCGGATACAGGCGGCGAGCGCTGGCCACCGCAAAAAGGTTTCGGCGGGTTTGCACAGATGCCGTCGAACAAGCTTCCGTTCCCAGCGCAGCTCATCGTCGGCAACAACGATCTCTATTGCAGTTACGCACGCGCCGAACTGCTGGCTGAAAATTGGGGCGCAAAACTCACGGACGCCGGCGAGAGCGGTCACATCAATATTGCCTCCGGCCACGGCCCTTGGCCCGATGGCGTGCTGCAGTTCGGGCAGTTTTTGCGGGGGTTGGGGTGAGGCAAGGCCCGTGATACACTGCGAGCCAATTGAACCTCGGATTTATACCTATGACCCGCCAGTTTACAGCCATCATCTCACGCGACGGCAATCAATACGTCGCTCACTGTCCTGATCTCGATATTGCCAGCCAAGGCGGTACGGTCGCTGAAGCGCGCACCAATCTGACGGAAGCGATCGAGCTGTTTTTGGAAACGGCGTCTGCGGTCGAAGTTTGCGAAAGATTGAACAGCGAACTCTATGTGACCCAAGTTGAGGTCCGCGTTGGCTAAGTTACCCGTGCTTACCGGCCGGAAAGTTTGCGCAATACTCGCTGCACACGGATTTATTCAGGTGCGCCAGCGCGGCAGCCACATTGTTATGCAACAGACGGCTGGCACCGGAACACGGACTGTCGTCGTTCCAGACCATCACGAGATCAGACCCGGCACGCTTGCTTCGATCATCCGGCAAAGCGGATTGACCCGCGAGGACTTTGAAGGCTGACCGGTCACGGCCCTTGGCCCGATGGCGTGTTGCAGTTCGGGCAGTTCTTGAGAGGGTTGGGCTAAGAGGATAAAGTTAACGCAAATAATTTTCGCGCGTCCCGCAAGCCGTTGACCATAACGCTGATTGCATTTGAGCGTAACGCTGATTTGGGGTATATTCGCTAACATGCCGCTCATGGCGCGAGACGCCGGTTCGAAATTTTCGAGCCGGCGTTTTTTGTTAAGGGGCCTGGTTCACTTCAGTAGCGCCGCAAGCTGTTCTTTGACCGCTTTCGAGAGGATAGGAACCGCCGCCTTCAGCGTCTCGGCATCGCCCTGCTCGGACGCGAGATGCACGATCTCCACGCGCGGCGCGACGGTGGTCGTCAAACCATCATAGCCCGGCTCCTTGGCGATGCGCGCGATGGCACTCTCTACGCTGTAGGTCGCTTCGTGAATGGCGTTGAAGTCGGCCTTTGCCAGTGCCGCCTCGATTTTTCCCATGTTGTCTTTGAGAAGTTTGATGGCCGCATCCTTAGTTTCAGGCAGCGGCACTTCGAAGTGTGCCGTTTTGCCTTCGCCGTGTTCGCCGGGCGAAGTTGCAAAGACGGGTGCGGAAAGGGTGAGGGAAAGTGCAAGAGCCGCAATAACCGGCACGACGCGTTGAAGGCGCATAGTGTGTGTCTCCATTAGAAGGGGTTCAAGGCCCCGACAATCGCCGCGCGCCAAGCGCAGCCCCGCCGTCAAAGCGCAACGGCGCGCTGGCGTCAATGGAGATTGCGCGGGAGGTGGCAAGATTAGAATGATCGTAAGGTTTTAAAACGGTGTCTGACCCTCCGGGTCTGACACAACAACATCTGTATCGCTGAATTTCTACCGGTGTCAGACCCGTCGTGCCGGAGGCACCCCTCCGGCGTGATGGGTCAGACACCAGTCCTTGTTTGGTTTCACTTGCTTTGCGGTTCGCACTTGGCAATGAGTGCACCAATCTCCGCAGAGGCTACACCCGTTTTCTCCATGCTTGCGCTGACAGACTTAAATTGCTCTGGGCTGAAGGTGTTTTCGATTTCGGTGATGACGCAAGCACACGCCTTGCCCGCGGCATCGCGATCCATACGGGCTTCAGTGCTATCAATACAGCCGTTGTAAAAAGAAACGCGTGCTCCGTCCGAAAAAACGCGCTTGGAACCGGCGTTGGGCAGCGCCGGCGGCTGTGTCGAAGACGAAACATCCCCCTGCACGCTATTGGGATTGGGAATAGCATTCGCTGCAATTGTTAAAACGATCAGTGACAACACAAGCGGATGGCGAACCCCCTCGGTAAAACTTACCTTGCCGCCACGCATCACGTACACGAGCGCCCCAATCAGGAGCACTGGTCCTACGAAATTGCCGATCAAGCGGCCGAGTTCAAATGCCGACATCGCGCCTCATTTCCAACGTTGCCTGCCCGCGCCGATAGACGAGCAAAAAACCAAGCGTCCATTTCCGGACCAAGCCCTCGATAGGCTGTTCACTACTTCCCGCCTTCAATATCCGTCACGGCCTTTGCTAGTGCTTCGCCCATCACCTTACGGATGTCGGCGTCGGCGATGCTCAGACCCTTGGCAGCCAGATCGGCTTTGACTTTGCCGAACACGTCGTCGTCGCCCTTCTCGGCAAGGTCGGCCTTGCGCACAGCCTTGATGTAGTCTTCGAGCCCCGGACCAATGAGGCCCATCAGCCCGCCAGCCCATTCGGCGAGCGCCTTGTTGCGGCGGCTCTCGGCCTTGAATTTTAAATCCGCGTCGTGGGCGAATTTTTTCTCATAGCCCTTCTCGCGATCATCAAACGTCGTCATGCTTTTCATCTCCCTAGAGGCCTGCAACCATAAGATGTATCCACAATTGACTCCCGTTCAGAGCGAGTTGCGGGGGCACATCCATGGTCAATTCCGTATCCGTTAATCTGAGCGATACCCCGCTCTGAGAGCCAAATCAACGGCTTGGCTAAACGCTTACCAATTCGCTGCTGCGGCTCATGGTCTACATTGTTTCCCGGGGGGCGTTCCGCTAGACTCAAGCTCACGAAATCTGCCGCGCCGCAAACCCCGCCCCTGCTCCCGACATGCAAAAAACACGTTGGAAAATCAAAGGGTCAGTGTCAACGGCACGGATCGATCTGTATCATGTTCCGAATAAGAAGTGAGAGTACAACGTTGATCCTCAGAGGACCCGGAATGACCAAGCGTCGCCGCATCTATGAAGGCAAAGCCAAGGTGCTTTATGAAGGTCCCGAACCCGGCACCCTCATCCAGCATTTCAAGGATGACGCAACCGCGTTCAACGCCAAGAAGCATGCCCTGATCGAAGGCAAGGGTGTGCTCAACAATCGCATTTCCGAGTTCATCTTCACGAAGCTGAACGAGATCGGCGTGCCGACGCATTTCATGAAGCGCATCAACATGCGCGAGCAGCTGATCCGCGAAGTCGAGATCATTCCCCTCGAAGTCGTGATCCGCAATGTCGCGGCCGGCTCGCTATCGACCCGTTTAGGCCTTGAGGAAGGCGCGCAGCTGCCGCGCTCGATCATCGAGTTCTATTATAAGAAGGACGAACTGAACGACCCGATGGTCTCGGAAGAGCACATTACGGCGTTCGGCTGGGCCACGCCCCAGGAAATCGACGAAATTATGCAGCTCGCGCTGCGTATTAACGACTTCATGGTCGGGCTGTTCCTTGGCATCGGCATTCGCTTAGTGGACTTCAAGATCGAGTTCGGCCGTCACTACGAAAACGACACCATGCGCATCATCCTGGCCGACGAGATCAGCCCGGATTGCTGCCGCCTGTGGGACATCCAGACGGGCGACAAGCTCGACAAGGACCGCTTCCGCCGCGATCTCGGCGGCATGCTGGAAGCCTATCAGGAAGTCGCCAAACGCTTGGGCGTCTTGACAGAGACGCCGCGTCCGCGCGGATCTGGCCCTGTACTGGTCGCTTCGAATCCGCCAGTCCCGGTGCCGGTTGTGAAAAAGCCGACGCTTGAGGATCAGCCGACGCCGCCCTTGAACGGTAAGCCGAATTAAACAGCGTGAGTGGTGAGTCGTGAGGTCGTGAGTGGTTTTAGAACCCTCAGGGCCGGGGCCGCCCTTCACTTACGACTGACCACTCACCACTCACGAGCATCCCATGAAAGCCCGTATCAAAATCACTCTGAAAAACGGCGTCCTGGACCCCCAGGGCAAAGCCATCGAAGGCGCGGTCAAGGGCCTTGGCATCTCAGGCGTCTGTGACGTGCGCCAGGGCAAGTACATCGAGGTCGACTTGGCCGAGAAAGACCCGGCCAAAGCCAAAGTCATCGTCGAGCAGATGTGCAAGGACCTCTTGGCAAATACAGTGATCGAGAATTACAGCTACGAGATCGGGTGAGTTCTCATGATCCGGTCGTTTCGAAGTCGCGCATTAAAGCGATTTTGGGAACGGGCCGATCCCAAGAAATTGCCGCCGGACCACGTCGAACGTATTGTTCGCATATTGCGTTTACTTGACGATGCCACGGCTCCCGAAGACATGAATGTACCCGGCCTTCATTTTCATGCACTTCAGGGTCAAATGCGCGGGCGATACGCGGTGACGGTCAGAGCGAATTGGCGTATTACTTTTGCGTGGAATGAAGAGGATGCACTCGACGTCGATTATGAGGACTATCACTGATGGCAAGAGCAGCCACCAAGCGCAGTAAACCCCATGCCGATCTTCGTCCGTGTCATCCCGGCGAAATTTTGCGGGAGATTGTACTCCCGGCAGTTCACAAGCCGATGAGCGAAGTCGCCAAAGCCCTTGGTGTAACCCAAAAGCATTTGTCCGATCTCGTGAACGAGCGCACGAGCCTTAGCCCAGAACTTGCAATCCGTCTTGAAGCCGCATTCGGCCGGACCGCACCGGCATGGCTTCGCATGCAGGAAACCTATGATCTCTGGCACGCCCGCCGCGCCATCGACATTTCGCGCATTCCACGATTCAAACCTGCAGCCTGAGATCATCCCATGCTCCGCGCTTCCGTCATCGTCTTCCCGGGCTCCAACTGTGATCGCGACGTCAAAACCGCGATTACGCGCGTCACAGGGTTCGCGCCCAAAATGGTCTGGCATGGCGATGCCTCCGTCCCCTCCTCCGACATGATCGTGCTGCCGGGCGGGTTCTCGTACGGCGACTATTTGCGATGCGGCGCCATGGCGGCCCACTCGCCGATCATGAAGGACGTCATCGCCAAAGCCAAAGCGGGAACGCCCGTGATTGGCATTTGCAACGGCTTTCAGATTCTGTGCGAGAGCGGATTGCTACCCGGCGCCTTGATGCGCAACGCTTCGCTGCATTTCATTTGCCGCGACGTGTTCCTCAAAGTCGAGAACGATCAGTCGTTCTTCACCAAGTGCTATCGCGCGGGGGAAGTCGTCAAGATCCCAATCGCCCACGGCGAAGGCAATTACTTCGCCGACAAAGCGACGCTCGACAAACTCGAAGGCGAAGGCCGCGTCGCGTTTCGCTATTGCGACGCAGACGGCAACGTCTCAGCCAGCACCTGCCCCAACGGCGCCCAGCGCAACATTGCCGGCATCACAAATGAGACCGGCCGCGTGCTCGGCATGATGCCCCACCCGGAGCGCCTCTACGAAGCAGCGCTTGGCGGCACCGACGGACGGCGCGTGTTCGAAAGCGCGTTGTTGAGTGTGCTTGAGGCGGCTTAGGTCATTTGACCGGTGACTGACCCTCCGGGTCTGACACCGTTGTACTATTGGCGAGACCGGTACGAGGTGTCAGACCCGGAAGGTCAGACACCAATCTCGCATCTGTTCTCAGCACTACGAGAAGCCACTTTCCGCTCCTGCGAAATAACTTATAGTCGCTCCATGATGCATCATACCCTCCGTCGAATCCCCGTTGTCACCGTCGTGGTCATTGGCGCCTTAACCGCGCCGCACGCTGCCCACGCCGTAGACGTGCGGGCCTGCCAAGCGCTGGAGCAGCGTTATTTGCAGATCAAATCTGCCGCAAGTTCGGCCGAGCGCAATTCGTTGCTGTTCTCTGCCTCTAAGCAGGATTGCATCTCTCTCGTCAAACAACTTCTGACAGACGGCGCGTCCGTCGATGCGCGCGACCGCCTTGGCAACATGCCGCTCGCAATTGCTGCAAGGCACGGCCATGTGGAGATCGTGAAGCTGCTCCTTGAATTCAAAGCGCCCGTGAACGCCCGTAATCTCGAAGCGTCCACCGCACTTTTTCTCGCGACCGAAGACGAGCGCCGGGCCGCTGCCGCCGTACTTCTCGCCGCTGGCGCAGACCCCAACATCCCCGGACGCAGCGGGCTCGCTCCCCTTTCGGCGGCTGCCTTTACCGGGAACAGCGAACTCGTCAGCCTCTTGCTCACTAACGGCTCGGACCCAAAAGCCCTGGATGCCACGGGAAAGACCGCCATCATCTATGCGGCGGGGCGTGGCTTTGCGCCGGTCGTCAAGCAACTGCTGGATCACGGCATCGACGTCAATACGCGGCTCGGCAACAACCTGACCGCGCTCATGTGGGCGGCGGGACATTCGGATGAAGCGGGCGCGGCAGACGTCAAAGAAACGATTGAACTCTTGATCTCACGTGGCGCGCACATCGACGACGTTGATGATCGCGGGCGCACAGCGCTCATGACAGCTGCGGTGCTCGGGCGCACGACTGCGCTTGAGACATTGATGAAGGCGGGGGCGGACGTGTCGCTTCAAGACAAGTCCGGCAAGACAGCGTCTGATCTCGCGGGAGATGACGCACTGCGCACGGCCCTGGCCGGACGCTAACTCCCTACCGCTCGACTCGGATTTCCAGCCCGGACAAATAGTGCGACAGCGCTTCCAAATCATCGACGGGCGTCGCGCTCATCAAGTCCGACATGCCGGGATTGTTGCCGCGCGAGCGGTCGCGGAAGGCTTTCGTGGTCTGGTCTAAATATTCGTGGTGCTGACCCGCTAGGCGGGGCACCGTGCCGTCACCCTGCCAATCAGCCAAGTGACAACCCGTGCACGCGACTGACACGTTCGCCGCAAGGGCCTTCGCCGTGACGTCTTTCGGTGCAGCCGGTTGTTGGAGATTGGGCCAAGGCTTTGCTGAAAAATAAGCAGCAAGCGCTTTGAAATCCTCTTTCGATAAGTCGGCAACCATCGCCTGCATCTGTTCGTGTTTGCGGGAGCCGCTTTTGAAGTCTTTGAGCTGCAAATAGAGGTAGCCTTCCCGCTGTCCCCAAATGTTGGGCGTCACCTTGTCGATTGGCGTGCCCTTTTCGCCGTGGCACGTGGCGCATACAGCGGCCTTTTCTTCGATCGGATCGGCCGCGCGCGCCGAAAGGCTTGTCAGCATGCAGCCAAGAGTGAAAAGTGCGATCGAAACATTTCGTGCGGGGCGCATCTGCTGTCCTATGGGCAAAACAGGTTTGACATGATTAAGGACGGAACCCTAGCGAAGGTTCCGTCCTCAAAGTTGGTCTCAAGACTTAGCTTGCAACTGGCTTTTCATCAATCGGTGGTGAAGGCGATGATGTTGTTGCCGCGCTTACTGTCGATCTGAGCGTTGCCACCCGCCGCGACGACAATGTATTGCTTGCCGTCGGCGGTGTAGGAGGATGGCGGAGCATTGACGCCGGCGCCCGCTTGAAAGCCCCAGAGTATTTTCCCGTCCTTGGCGTCATAGGCCTTGAACATGCCGTTGGCTTCGCCCGTGAAGACGAGACCGCCAGCGGTTGCCATGATGCCACCGATCATCGGCTGAGGTGTTTTCACCTGCCACGCGATTTTTCCGGTATTGTAGTTGACGGCCGTCACGTTACCCGACTGTTCTTCACCCGGGATAACCTTGAAGGCGCCGCCAAGCCACAACTTGCCATCTGGATAAGGCGAGCTTTCGACGTGATACGTCATCGGCTGATGCAGGTTGATCGCATACGTCAGCCCAAGTTCCGCGTTAACAGACATTGGCGACCACTCTACGCCACCATTGGCGCCGGGCAACATGCGTGCGCCTTCTTTCGTTGGCAGCACCCACATATTCTCCTGCGGCACCATCGCGTCCGAGAAACGGATGAGGCTGCAGTCGCTGCGGTTGTGGACATACACGTGGCCGGTCTTGCCGCCGTGGATCACAGCCGGAACATCCTTGCCGTCTTTGTCCTTTGCGGTAACCAGGATCGGCGGGCTGACGGCGTCGAGATCCCACACGTCATGCGCAATGTACTGATAATGGCAAGCGTACTTGCCGGTCTCCAGATCAACTGCGACGAGCGAGTCTGTGTAGAGGTTGTCGCCGGGGCGGATCGAACCGTCGAGGTCAGGCGAAGGGTTGCCAACCACGAAGAAGATGCGGTTCGACTTCAAGTCGACGGCCGGGTTCTGCCAGACGCCGCCGCCAAGTGTCTTGTATGGGTCGCCGAGTTTGGCATAAGCGGCTTTCTCAGCTGCGATGTCGCGATGCATATCGCGGCCCGTCGCGTCCTTGGTAGCCCAAACACCGGAAGAGTTTTCAGGAATGGTGTCGAACGACCAGAGCTGTTTGCCAGTCTTGGCATCCAGCGCCTTTACGAAACCACGGATACCGTATTCGCCGCCATTCGTTCCGATCAGCACTTTGCCATTGACGACAGTCGGGGCCATCGTTTCCGAATACCCCTTCTCGGGTTCGCCAACCTGTGTCTCCCACAGAACGCTGCCCGTCTTCGCGTCAAGCGCGACGACCTTGGCATCGAGCGTTGCCAAAAATACCTTGTCGTCAGCCACAGCGACGCCACGGTTGTTGGGGCCGCAGCAGTAGGTCGTGACAGCACCCATCTTGTGCTTGTAGTGCCAGTACATTTCGCCCGTCTTGGCGTTGAGCGCATAGACGTGGCTGAACGACGTCGTGGCATACATCACGCCATTGACGACGATCGGTGAGGTTTCCATCAACTCCTTCACTTCCGTCTGGAAGATCCAGGCGACGCGAAGCTTGGCGACGTTGCCGGTGTTTATCTGCTTGGCCGGGTGATAGCGTGTCTGTTCATAATTGCCGTTGGTGTGCAGGAAGTTATTGGCGTCGCCGGCAGCGGCATTCAACATATCTTGCGAAACAGCAGCAGCAGGAGCCGCTGTGCCTTTGGTAGCAGGCGCCTGTTTAACTTCTTCACCGGCCATAACGCCAGACGACACGAGCGTTGTCGCGCCAAGCACCAGAGCGGCTGAGAAGCCACTCCTAGTCATGCGAATTGTCATTGGGTATCCTCCATACGTCACCGCTGATCGACTGACCGTTTTCTTTCGGCCTTCATTGTCACCGCAGGACGCCGTGACCGTGCCCTTCTACCAAAGTACAGTCAACGTAAAGCCGAAGAAGTTTTGAAAAATGCACTCCGATACGAGCTTTCAATTGATGCTGTAGTATCAGGGTAGTGCACAAGTGGGGTGCGCGCCGCAAACAGAACCCTGCAAACTTCGTAGGAATGGCCAAAAACAAAAAAGGGACCCGCGAGGGTCCCTAATTCGTTTCGATTGTTCGTGCAGTCAAACGCTCCGCTTAGCGGGCGCCGCCGCGCCGCTTGTTGGACTGAGGCGCAGTCGGCCCCGACAAAGTCTGCAACAGAGCGAACACGATCGCTTTCATGATAATCACCTTGGTTTGTTGACGTCTCGTCCGGTTGCTGCCCCCGCGAGCCAAGTTGCCTTGCCTGAGGGAGAAGGGGTCCGTCCCCTCTATGAGTTCATTTCTACAGTGTAGATATTACACCTCACCGGTTAAGGGAAGGTGTCTGCCTGCAGGCTAGCCATGCGAAATATGGGGGGCGATCTAGGACGCCAGAGGCAACCCCTTGTTCGGCCACGAATTGTTATGTTTTATAGGCATTTAACCACGAAAAGGGCGGCAACTTGCCGCTACCTCCTGACTTGTAGCGCCCTCGTTTTGGGGCGTGATGGGTACTTTGTTTGGTGTTTTTGTTGCGTCGCAGCATTGATAGACTGGGCACCAGAGATTTGCATCAATCAGTCACTTGCTTTGGTGACAAAACGCAAAATGGGGAGCCCCCTCAGGCGCCCCCCACTCACAGTCAATAAACTCGAGCCAATAGCCGGTCAGTTCGTCGCGCGCGGCTGGGCTTGGTACGCCACGCGGTCGATGGGCGCGACCAGCAAGGACTTCGCCCCGGCGGAACACGTGAGAGCCAATGATGCGCCATCCGACGTATCGAGTTGCGCCATCGTACCGGCTGCCACATGGGTGTTAAAGCGCACCGTTGCGAAACGATAAGGCAATTGCTCGCTGTACGTCTCGGAAACCAATACGGTCACGTTGCATGCGCCGCGATCGCCTTGATAATAGGCTACGGCTTTCTTAGTGCCGACTTCGAACGACGATCCCATGCGTTCGGCAAGAACTTTCCCGCCGATATTCGCGTCGCCAGAGTGCACGGGCCCAGAGCGCACGGGCAATGCGCCGTGCATGGCTCCAAGTCCCGCAAGAGCGAGAACTGCCAGGGTCTTTGTATTTACGAAAGTCATGGATGGGGCCTCCTATCCATTGTTTCACAGCGTTCAAGCCCTCGCAGAAGTGTCTGGGCATGACGGCTATGTTCTGGCACCATAGTTAAACCTATGACTCAGCTATTGAAATAGACAGCTATGCATTTCGGGAATGCGTTTTGTGCAGCGCGGTATGGTCACAGCCCAAGTGGGTCGTGACGTCATCCACAGGTCACAAATCCGGCGCTCGGGCGGGAGTCGTGGACGCGGCTCTGCAGGCCTAGGACAAGCGCGCCCCTCGCCGCTATAAGCAGCCGCAACGTTTCAAATCCTTCACGCCGGAACACGCACACGATGGCCGCCAACCCCGCCTCCAAAATCACCCCCGAAATGATCGCGTCGCACGGCTTCAAAGGCGACGAATATCCCCGCCTCCTCGAAATCCTCGGCCGCGAACCCTTAATCTGCGAACTCGGCATCTTCTCCGTCATGTGGAGCGAGCATTGCTCCTACAAATCCTCGCGCGTCTGGCTGAAGACGTTGCCCACCACCGGCCCGCAGGTCATCCAAGGCCCAGGCGAGAACGCCGGCGTCGTCGATATTGGCGACGGCGATTGCGTTGTCTTCAAAATGGAATCGCATAACCACCCGTCCTACATCGAACCCTTTCAGGGCGCGGCCACCGGCGTCGGCGGCATCATGCGCGACGTGTTCACCATGGGCGCACGCCCGGTCGCCAATATGAATGCGCTGCGTTTTGGCGCGCCCGATCACCCCAAGACCCGCCACCTCGTCAACGGCGTCGTCGCCGGCATCGCGCACTACGGCAACTGCACGGGCGTGCCGACCATCGGCGGGGAAACCAACTTCGACGCCGGCTACAACAACAACATCCTCGTCAACGCCATGTGCGTCGGCCTGGCGCGCACGGACAAAATTTTCTACTCCGCTGCAAAAGGCGTCGGCCTCCCCGTCGTCTACGTCGGATCAAAAACCGGACGCGACGGCATCCACGGCGCCACCATGGCGTCGGCCGAATTTGACGACAAGAGCGATGAAAAACGCCCGACCGTTCAAGTCGGCGATCCCTTCACCGAAAAGCTACTCATCGAAGCCTGCCTCGAATTGATGGCGACCGACTGCATCATCGCCATTCAGGATATGGGCGCGGCCGGCCTTACCTCATCGACATCGGAAATGGCCGACAAAGGCGGCGTCGGCATCGAACTCAATCTCGATTTGGTTCCCCAGCGCGAAACGAAATGACCGCTTACGAAATGATGCTGTCGGAAACACAAGAGCGAATGTTGATGATGCTCAAGCCCGGCCGCGAAGCCGAAGCCCAGAAAATAATCCAAAAATGGGAACTCGATTTCGCCGTCATCGGCATCACGACCGATACCGGCCGCATGGTCATCAAGCACAAGGGCGTGGTCGAAGCCGATCTGCCCGTAGATAAGCTCGCCAACTCCGCGCCGATGTACGAGCGCCCTTGGGTCGAGCCCAAGAAGCAAGCCGAAATCCTGCCCGAGTGGGTTCCGGCGCCGAATTCGTTGCTCGGCACGCTCAAGGACATGATGGGCTCGCACCACTTAGCCTCGCGCCGCTGGATCTGGGAACAGTACGACCACATGGTCATGGGCGACACGATTGGGCGGCCGGGCGGCGACGCGGGCGTCGTGCGCGTGCATGGCACCAACAAGGCCATTGCGGTGGCGTGTGATTGCACGCCGCGTTACGTGACAGCGGACCCCGAGATGGGCACCAAGCAAGCCGTGGCCGAAACTTGGCGCAACTTGACGGCCGTCGGCGCCGATCCGCTCGCCATCACCGACAATATGAATTTCGCCAACCCCGAGCGCCCCGAGATCATGGGGCAATTCGTGGCCAGCTGCCGCGGCATGGCAGAAGCCTGCAAGGCGCTCGACTATCCGGTCGTCTCGGGCAACGTCTCGCTTTACAACGAGACGAATGGCGTTGGCATTCCGCCCACCCCTGCGATTGGCGGCGTCGGCCTCATTCCCGATTGGACCAAGACCGCGAATATCGCACTTAAGTCCGACGGCAACATGCTCGTCGTCATCGGACCGGAACGCGGGCACCTCGGCCAATCGATTTATCAGAACCACGCGACCGGCAAATTTGAAGGCGCGCCGCCGCCGGTCGATTTGGAAGACGAGATCAAAGCCGGGCGCTTGGTGCGCGCGCTTATTCGTTCGGGCATTGCGCAAGCGGTGCATGATTGCGCGGATGGCGGGTTGCTGGTTGCGATTGCCGAGATGGCGTTGGCGGGCGGCATCGGCGCGGAACTCTATCCTTACGAAGGCAAACTCCCCGCGCACGCCATCTGGTTTGGCGAAGACCAAGGCCGCTACGTTGTCGAAGTCACGCCGCAAAAGGCCGAAGAAGTTCTCGAACGCGCGCGGCTGCTCGAATTGCCGTCGCGGA
Organism: uncultured Alphaproteobacteria bacterium; assembly: GCA_963819605.1. Taxonomy (GTDB): domain Bacteria; phylum Pseudomonadota; class Alphaproteobacteria; order Rhizobiales; family Hyphomicrobiaceae; genus Hyphomicrobium_B. Next base: position 18,691 of record CAWFWU010000002.1, read on the forward strand.
TTGTCGGGCGTGTGGTGTCACCCGCGCCGGCTTTTGACGAGAAGACCGGCGAGCCGATTGCCACCAATCCTCCGACTATTTCTTTGAAGGGCGAAAAGCCCCTCCCCCTCGCCGAGTTGCGGCAAGCGCACGAGGGATGGATGAAGGGGTTGATGAAAAGCGAGTTCGGGGTGTGATGCCTTGGACAACGCGCAGCCGTCCGACCCCGAGACTGCGTGCAGCGGTCAAGACCGCCTATTCGATTTTCGAGAAATATCAGCCGGGTCCGCAACTCGCTACCTGCCGCTGCCCTAAATGCATGGACGATGAAACAGAACGGCAACTCCTTTCAACACCGGTTCGCCAGATCGGATTGAAGCTGCTCAGCGAGTACACGTGGTCCGCGTCCGGCAGCAACAACCGGAAATTCAGCGCCGACGAGATGCGTCATTTCCTGCCGTGCTATTTTCATTTCATCGCCTATGGATTGATCCCTAATTATTCCGGAGATTGGCAACCGGCGCTGCGGCAGCTCGGCGAATTGAAATATCGCGAAACGTGGCCCGTGCATGAAGTCGAAAGCATCGATGAATTTTTTGCAGCACTATTGTCACGGGAACTCGAAAAGCCGCTCCCTTGGACAACGCGGGCGGACGGCTCACCGATGGCCTATTCCGATGTCGATGATCTTCTAAGCAGTATCGCTTATGCCGGCGGCAGCATGGAGAAACTTCTGCACGAGTGGAGCGAGCACCATGACGATAAATCCATCTATCACGCTGCGTGCATAGTCAATTTCTGTGAAAGGGGCTCTGCCTTGGTCCGCATGCGCTTTGAACTTCCAGGGCCATACTGGGACAATCACCGCGAGCAAGCTCTAACAATCCGGCAATGGCTGTTTCGTCCTGAGATCGCCGCAGCTATTGAAACCGCGATTCGGCCAGATACGAGCGATGACCTTCGTGAATTGCTATTGCGGGCACATGACGCGGTTCTCACCGACCCCGGCATGGCGCACGAGGCCCCTTAGGCCACACCGCGAAGAAGCGTGAATGGTTTCTGACCCTCCGGGTCTGACACCGCTGCGCGATTCTTATCCGGTGTCAGACCCGGAGGGTCAGACACCGTCTGGCACCGCGAAGAAATGTAGCCCACGTAGCCCGCAACGCGAAGAATTGTAGGCTAATCGCGCAGCCCTCTCCTCCGTCATCCCCGCGTCGCGGAACGCGACGATGGCGAAGCCATCGCAGGCGGGGACCCAGTCAAGCGTCATTGGGGCACGAAGCCCGCGTAGCCCGCAAAGCGAAGAACCGTAGGGTGCATAAGCCGCTCTGCACTCGCGGCGTCATGCACCGCGATCTTGGCGACGTGCTTGCGGCTAAAACGGCGCATGACGGCCCGGCGAAGAAAGACGCCGCGCCTTATGCGCCCTTGTTATAGCAATCCCGGCTATCATCGCCTCGTTCCGGAAGGAATGCCCTGCCGCAGACTGCAATCGGCAGCAGGGCCGCTGGCGATCGGATCGTATCCGCCCTGAGCCGCTTGTGGCTGCCTCGTAGCGTGATCGCGCCAGCTTCTTCATCAGACCCGGATGGTTGCTGGAACTTTTGGTTCGCTAACAAGGCAGGGACGACGAAGATGCACAACGCTACCACAAATCCCACGACAGCTGGAATAGATACATCGAAGGCTAAACTCGACATTGCAGTTGCCGGCACCGGTCAATGCTGGCAGGTGCAGAACGCACTCAAGGGCTGGCAACAACTCGCAGCACTGTTCACAAACGCCGGCGTCACGCGCGTTGGCATCGAGGCGACAGGCGGATACGAACACGCCGTTGTTGCGCATCTTCGGCAACACGGCCTCACCGTTCTCGTGCTGCAACCCGTCCAGGTCAAAGCCTACGCCCGCATGCATCTGCTGCGCGCCAAGAACGATAAAATTGATGCTGGCACAATCGCTGCCTGCACCGCGGCATTGGATCAAGACGAACGCCTAACCGACGAACGCCTCAATGATCTTGCGCAGAACCTCACTTTCGTCGAACAGATCGAGGAAGACATTGCGCGTATTAAAATACGTCTCGAACACATTGATCAACCAAGGCTGAGACGCCTGGCTGATGCCGACATCGCCCGCTTGAAAAAACGCCGCGCCGCAGAACTTGCCCGCATCGCCGCTCAACTCCGCACCCACGATGATCTCGCCCGCCGCCTCGATCTCGTCATGAGCGTGCCAGGCATCGGCGAGCGAACTGCGATATCGCTCATCGTCCGCATGCCGGAACTTGGCCGCGTCTCACGCGAAGAAGCAGCAGCGCTGGCAGGGCTCGCACCCTTCGATGATGACAGCGGGAAACACAAAGGCTACCGCCACATCGCGGGCGGGCGCGGACGTGTCAGGCGGTCGTTGTATGCCGCAGCATTGCCAGCAGCCTTCCGATGGAACACTGCATTAGTCGTGCTCTACAAAAGGCTGACCGCAAAAGGCAAATGCCATAAATCAGCACTCACTGCCTGCGCCCGGAAGCTGCTCATCTACGCCAACACCGTGCTGGCCAGAAACGCCCCGTGGGTCGAAAATACAGCCATCAATCTTTAATGGTTGCTACAATACTCTGAATGGACAAGGCGTGACCCCGGCTCTCCGCGCCTGTCCTGCGGACACCCGCTCGGCCGGGAAAGCAAGCGGGAAGAATTACACCTCGTCTAAAGCGATACCATGCTATGTTTGCCGCCAACGCAGGTCGCAAACGTAACATGGGGGGTTCCCATGAAAATCACGGTGTATGGTTTCAAGTGGTACGACAATAACAAGAACAAGACCTTCTACCCCGAGGTCAAACGCACGTTGGAATGGATCACGCGCACCCAAGGCGCGGACGTCATTCAAGGAACGGCGGAAGCCGTCGATGAGTCCGAATTGGATGGTGACGGCGCATTCCATCCGCGCGGTCAGGCCAGCAACGCACCGAAGCGGCAATGGTGAGCCGGTCTGCCGGCAACGCGGCGCAGTCAAGCGTGCCGCTTTGCCATCACAACGCCATGACAACAACGCCATGACATCGCCAGCCTTCCCGGTTAAACTCGGTGCATGACCGGAGCGCTCGCACAAAAGTTGCTGGCCCGCGCTGCGCCACACGTGATGTGGTGCCTGTCTGTGTGCTTGGCCTTATGCTTGACTGCATCGCTGGCCACACCGCTTGCCGCCCGGCCGCTCTCCAAATGCCGCTTGGGCAATCAGTCGGACTACGCCTCTGTGTCGGACGGCACGATCACGGAAGAAAAGCGCAAGGATCTCAGGCTGCGCGTTCTGATCGATGCGCTCGACGATGTCGATATTGTGTTTCGCGGGCGTCTCGCGTCGCGCCGCTATCTCTCAGACATCTACGAGACCTACGTGCCGTCGATCCTTGAAGTCTACGACGGCGTCACGGTGCTCAAAGGCGCAATGCCGCTGGCGGCCAATGACGGCAAAGTGTTCCTCATTCGCGAAAAGATCTGCGACGGCGGCTGCCGGCTCGCGGCGCTCCCGGAATTCGAGAACGGAACGGACGACCGCGAGCGCGTGGTTCTCGCGTTGAACAACACGCTTGCGAATCCGAGCGAAGCCAAAGACAGATGGTCGAACCGCGTCGTCTATAGCGGGCGCATCGACGCGCTGTTAGGCCCCTGCGATCCGCATCTGATCAACGGCCCAGCGGCGGCATCGCTCATCGCCGCGCCCGATGAAATAGAGCGCTTGCGGCGGACGTACCCGCCCCGCACGGCGGAGGACAAGCGCCGCGACGAACAGATCATCATCAATAAATTTATGGGAAGGCCGCAGTCGCGCAGCACCCTCGCCACGCCATAGTCATGCTCAGCGCGGCGCGAACCCCTTACGCCTTCTTCTTGGCGTTGAGTTCCTTCTTGGCAGCTTTGGCGAGGCGATTGGCGGCGTTCTCGGCCTTGAGCTGCTTGTTCTGAATCTTGCGGCGGCGCAGGTTCGACATGGTCGGCATTTGAAATTCTCCCGTTTTCTTGGGTTGTAGGAGGAAACGATGGAGTGTCAATTGCGCAATTCGCTCGGGCGATGGCCTGCCCCGTTTGCCCCGGGACGGCAACGGCACAAGGAACGCGATTCCCGTCCCAATCTCGCCACCATCGGCAGTAAACTCGGGTCAAAGCGCGCGGGCGCTCGATCTGGGGGTATTTCCATGTCTGAGTCCGCCGTTAAGGGTAAGTCTGAGACGACTTCCACACAGTCCCAAACTCTCACCCTGCCGCGCGCCGTAATCATTGAAGGCGCCATCGATTATCCGGGGCCAATCGTCCTTTCCGGCACCATCGAGGGCGATATCACCTGTACCTCCCTCACCGTCACCGAACGCGGAATCGTCAACGGCGCCGTCCGCTCCAACACCGTCACCGTGCTCGGCGAAATCAACGGAGAGATCTTCGCCAACACGCTGTTCCTCAAGGCGGCGTGCTCGGTAACCGGGGATATCTTTCACAATCAACTCATTCTTGAAGACGGCTGCTACTTCGAAGGCAAGTCGCGACGCATGATCCTGCCACTGCAGCTGGTTTCTTGAACGGGGTGTTGGATTACCATTGACCAGTGATGCAATCCGCGATCCAGGACCGCTTTGCAAGCTCAGGAATTAGAGCGGACACACCATAACTGCAGCATTTGCTGGATAAAATTGAGAATCAGATCATGGTCGAACGCTGTTAACCTAATCGTGGCTTGCCTGCGAAGGAGCCAACATATTGTCATCTCATTCCACACCTCGCTTACTGGTCGCAGACGATGATCCTGGTGTCATCTCCGCTTATCGCCTCGTGCTTGGTAAAGCAGACGAGAGCGACAACGCGCGCGAACTATTCGGGCTCGACTCCCTTGAAGCTGAACTCTTTGGTACGCAAAGTGATGCCAAACCGAAATGGCGCGTCACGTTCGTCGAGCAAGGCCTCGATGCGGTCAATGCCATCAAGTGGGCCATCGATGATGGAGATCCGTTTGCAGGGATTTTTCTCGACGTGCGCATGCCGCCTGGCATTGACGGACTAGAAGCAGCGAAACGCATTCGCTTGATCGATGCCAACGTGCACATTGTCGTCGTCTCGGGATATTCAGATTATTCGCTCGATGATTTCCTGAAAATTGCGGGCCCCGAGCCGCTGCTGACCATCATGCCAAAACCATTATGGCCGGATCAAATGCGCAAAGTCGCGAACATCCTGGCACGAGAAGCCAAGCCGCACCGCGTGCAACTCAATCCGCTGCGCATGACCAAGTAACAAAATTTCCAGCACGTCATGCATTTGTTTGCGGTGCTTGGGCTTGCAGTGCTTGAATTTCTGGATGCACACTGCATTGCCATTTATTCCGAATGCGCCGCCATTTATGCCAAACTCATTGGAGCTGATAGCTCGCCACTACCTCCGGCGCATTGCTTGTCGACGCACGGATGTTACATTATTTTTGAATTGTTCGACGGATGGACAACTTTTCAATCAGCGTTTTTTTCAAGTGGAGTGCGTCATGTCGCTTTGGATCAAGACGGAAGAGTACAAGCTCGGACTGCAGGACAGGACAGAGTTGGGAGACATCGGGGGAGAAATTCCCGTACCGACACAAGTGCTCTCCAATGGCGAATTCAATCCGTCGCCCTTGAACGACACACAGCGAAAAATCAAAGCGCAAATTCTTGAAGTTGCCGGTGAGCTCAGCAAGAAAAACAACCAGTCGCGGCGCAACTTCCTGCGCTCGGCCTCTGGCTTTGCACTGTCGTTCACAATCATGAACGAGCACTATGGCAACGTGTTTGGCGCTTCGCGCGCTGAAGCCGCCGACACGGCGCGGGCCGAAGAGCGCGCGGCATCGCTTCGCGATCAATTCATCTTCGACGACCAATTGCACTTCGTCTACGAAGGCTTCTCGTTCGAAGGCCTGATTGGTCTCCGGAATTACGGCATGCAGAAATGGGTGCCTGAGCAATACCGCGATAAGAAGACTACATTTGAAAGTTTGCAGTTCGCCAACTTCCTGAAGGAAGTCTACTTCGACAGCGACACCAAAGTCGGCATTCTTTCGGGCGCGCCGGCGGACGACGCCGCCAACTGGTTCCTGACCAACCAGGAAATGCACCGCGCACAAGGCCTGATGGACGAGCTATGCGGTTCGCGCCGCATGTTCGCCCAAGCCATCGTGCGCCCGCGCGTCGACGGCTGGCTCGAAGAAATGGACCGCTGCATCGCCGAACAGAAGCCCATCGCCTGGAAGGGCTACACGGTCGGCGATCCGCTCTCCAACAGCGACTTCCCGTATCGCCTCGACGACGAAAAGCTGATGTACCCGGCTTACGAAAAGATGATGAAGTCGGGCATCAAGAACTTCTGCATCCATAAAGGCCTCTTGCCGAACGACTACGCCGACACGTTCAAAGCCTGGAAGCACGCCATGGTCGATGACATCGGCAAAGCGGCCAAGGCCTTCCCCGAGATCAATTTCATCATCTTCCATTCGGGATTGAAGCCGCTGAACGACTATCCGGAATCGCATCTCAAGAATTTCGAGGATACGGGGCGCATCGATTGGGTGACCGATCTCGCCGAGATTCCGGCGAAGTATGGCGTCAACAACGTCTACGGCGAACTCGGCAGCAGCTTTGCAAACTGCGTCATCTCGCATCCTAAGCACGCCGCCGCCATGCTCGGCACGCTCGTCAAGGGCCTTGGCGCCGATCGCGTCGTCTGGGGCTCGGATTCGGTGTGGTACGGCTCGCCGCAATGGCAGATCGAAGCCATGCGCCGCATCGAAATTCCGGAAGACATGCAGAAGAAATTCGGATTTGCGCCGCTCGGCGGCGATAACTCCGAGGTCAAGCAGAAAATCTTCGGTCTGAACTCGGCGCGGATCCATGGCATCGACTTGAAAGACCTTGGCAAGCACAACATTAACTTCAAAGACGACAAACTGCAGAAGGCCAAGGAAGCCTACCTGAAAGAAGGCGCCGACCGCACAAACGCCTTCTACGGCTTCGTCGATAAAAAGGACATTGCGTTCAAGCGCGGTGCCTAAATCTCCAGAACGAGCACGACACGCGGGTTTTTGACACCTTTTGACCCGCGTGTTTGGTGCCGATGATCCCGCTTGAACCACAAGCCGGCATACCGCGACATACGCGTGTGGTTCGAGGCTTGCGGCCTCTGTTCCATTAGGAACAGCGGCTGAGCGTTGCTGCGCGCACAAGGCTATGCTGGATCAATTTTGGAAGGATAATTGCCATGTGGAAATCAAATTCGGCCGTTGGGCCGCTCGCGGCGGCGGTATTGACTTGCGCAGTTCCAGGCTTGGCACATGCGGCCTCGGACCTCACGGGTGTATGGATGAATGATACGGGGCGTGGTGCGGTTGAAATAAAAAACTGCGGCGGCGCGCTGTGCGGCCATGTCGTTTGGGTCAAGGACGGCGCCGACGCCAAAGGCTGCGGCAAGCAAATTATTGGCGAAGCGCGCCCGGCCGGCGGCGCGAACTGGGGCAATGGCTGGATCTATTCGCCTGAAAAGAAGCGCCGTTACGATGTCGAACTGACGCCACTCGGCGAGGACAAGTTACGTGTCGTTGGCTATGCGGGCGTCAAGTTATTCTCCAAGACCATGATCTGGAAACGCGCGCCCGCTGATTTGCAGCGCTGCGGCACAGAGACGGTTGCCAAATCGGTGACCCCAAAAGCGGCGCCGGCACCGCAGGCTGATATCAAACTTGCAGCACCCGCCGCTGCCTCAGTACAAGCTCCGGTCTCGACGCCGGCGGCCGAAGCAAAAACGCAAGTCGTCAAAGCCGCTGATCCGAAGGCCCAAGGCGTCGCCGCAACTGAAAACAAGGCAACTATCAACACGCCACCCGGCAATAAAACGCCTGCAACCGCAGCCCCCGATAGCGGCACTGCCAAAACGCCCCCAACTGAACCCTCAACCACCGCTGAAACGGCGCCACCACCTTCAGCCCCGCCAGCTGGCAAAGATGGTGCCGAAAGCGACGGGCAAACCGCCCAGGCTGATGACGCCGAAGACGCCGATGACAGCGAGCCGCACGCCAGAAAGAAACTCAATCTAGGCGACATCGACGTCAGCAAGTTCCTGAAAAAAACGCGCTCGGGCGATTGCCAACTCGATCTACCTTGGGTCAAAATTGAATTTGGCTGCGAGTAACGAAGCGCGCTGGAACGGAAAACCAAAAAAGCCGGCAATCAGAAGGGAAAGAATGGTTCGTCTTTCTTCGCCTGCTTCGGCACTTTTTTAGCCGCGCTACTACTTGATGACGCGGACTTTAACTTAGGCCCGCGTGATTCACTCTTAATGTTGGCGCGTTTCGCAGCCGCCGGTTTTGCTGCTTGTTTCACGGCCTTCGGCGCAGGCTCAATCGTCACTGCGTTTGGCACAAGCGATGCCTTGGCTTCGCTGGAATTTGCCTTTGAGCTCTCAGCAGCCGGCCGGACCGGCTCATCCGGCGCGACTTTGGCCTCATAAACTGGGGCCTCATACACTGGGGCCTCTGACGCTGGAGCATGAGACGCTGGGGCCTCAGAAACTGGGGCCTCTAACGCCGGAGCATGAGACGCCGGCGCGACAACCGCCATATCTGGTGGTGCAATCGCTGGCGGCGGCGTGGCGGCCGTCACAGCAGACGCGGCCGTCTTCAAATCGGAAAGTTCCTGACGCACGGTGTCGGCTTCTTGCAGTGCTTTGTCGGCGGCAACCCGGGCTTCGTCCGCCGCACGCTGCAATTCATCACGCTCAACGAGGATCTGATCACGCTCCTTGATCGCTTGAGCGAGATCGGTTTCGAGGCTAATACGCACGGTCTCCGCAACAGCTTTATCTTGAATGGCGATTGCGAGAGTTGTACGCACCTCATTCAACCGGATTGCGTCGGACGAGTTGTAGGTTTCGTTACGCGTCAGGCTGTCTTCGGCAACACGTGCGCGCCGGACCGCCGCGTCCTCGCGCTGACCCGCGGCTTCCAAGTCGCTCTGAAGCGTCGTTATCCTATGGCTGAGGGCCGCTGCGCTCTGGCTCCGGACAGAAATATCCAAGCGCTGCCAGGCTGCTAATCCACCGAGCAGCATCGTCAAAACTGTGAGGACATATATGAGCCCGGCACGCAGCAGCATGCGGCACTCCATTTGAAAAGGCTAAAATGAATCAACGCAGTTAATCTACTGCGATTGCAACCGGTGGGGAAGCGCTTCGGAGCACTTTCGCTCTATGCGGGCGCCCGAAAAACAAAAAAAACGCCAAGCACAAAGGCTCCGGCGCATAAAAAACGTTATTCAGAAATGTTCATTCGAGATAAACCGCAGCGGCTTCTGATCAAATCAGCCGCCGCTGGGGCTTAAACTTAGTCCAAAAACGACATTAGATCATGTCAATTTCGGCTGGGAGATAGCTGGTTACTTCGAGGCCAACTTCAGTTTCGCGAACTTCGGGCTTCATCCAGGTCTTCATGGTCGTCTCCATCAAGAAAAAACTATAAGAACACACGTCCCTACAAGATCTAACGTAGGTGCTCATGGCGATAACCACAAATCGCATTCGCGTGAGATCAACATCAATTTACCTTATCAAGTGGTGCATCTAAGCTGATTACGCTGTCACGTCACATAGTGAAAATGCTTTGCGGGCGCTAAATGCCCCCAATCCCGCTTTCCACCAGCGGGCGCTATAAGCCGGGCCTAACACAGGAGTTCCGCCCATGCCCATGCCGGCAACCGAAATCGAGCGCATGATAAAGGCCGCATTCCCCGACGCTGCCATAGAAATCAAGGACCTGGCGGGCGACGGCGATCATTATGCGGCGACAGTTGTATCATCAGCGTTTCAGGGCAAGAGCCGGGTGCAGCAGCATCAGATGGTCTATTCTGCGCTCGGCGGCAACATGGGCGGCGTTCTCCACGCCCTGCAACTGACCACCAGCACACCCAAAGATTGACTTCGGACCGCGCCTCTCCCACATCTCTCAATTGAATTCGTACGGACCCCGTGCACAGGCCCCAAAAGGAGCAGCCCCATGGCTCAAGACACTAACCAGACGGCCATTTCCAAGACCATCACAGAAAACGACATCGTGCTGTTCATGAAGGGAACCAAGCAGTTCCCGCAGTGCGGCTTCTCCGCGACCGCCGTCAAGATCCTGGAAGCCCTCGGTGTCCCGTTCAAGGAAGTGAACGTGCTGGAAGATCAAGGTGTTCGAGAAGGCATCAAAGCCTTCAGCAATTGGCCGACCATTCCCCAGCTCTACGTCAAGGGCGAATTCGTCGGCGGCTGCGATATCATGAAGGAAATGTACCAGGCGGGAGAGTTGCACGATCTCATCTGCCAGAAGGGCATCCCACACGCCCATCAGCACGGCTAAGGCAACGCCACTGGGCGACGCACGGTGACCTTGAACCTGTTTTGAAATCCGAAAGGGTGGCGGCTTCGGCCCCACCCTTTTCCATGGCGGCAACCATATTCCCCTTCTCATTCCGCCTCAGTGGCCAGTCTTCACAATTCTGACGTTCGTTAACGCCACAGATCCTATAGAATGCGCACCAGAACATTAGACGCGGGATTGTACGGCGAATGCTCCAAAGCGGCCGGCGCTTCTTATTGAGTTTGACAATCCTCGCAGCCAGCGTCTGCTTAGCGCTCGGCATTTCATTGCCGATTATCAAGCTCACTAAATTTGGCATCTGGTCGACCGAACATTCCCTCCTTTCAACGGTCAACGTCCTTGTCTCCGAAGGGCAGACGTTTCTTGGAGCGATCGTGCTTATTTTCTCTATTATTCTTCCCGTCGCCAAACTTCTCTATCTGCTCATGGTCTCAACGCTTCCCCCCGCCGAGATCGTGCGCCAGAACCGCCGCTTGCTCGCGCTCGAGTGGCTCGGCAAATGGTCGATGCACGACGTGCTCGTGCTGGCCTTGACCATCTTCTTCGTCAAAAGTCACGGCATGTATGATGCGACCAGCCTTTATGGCGTTTACTTCTTCACCGCCGCCGTCTTGCTCATGATCTTGGCTTATGCCTGGATCAGAACCGATGGCATCGACCGCGCCGCCCTTGAGGCGCCCCTTAACCTGCCTCAACCCGATACGGGAGCGGCCCCACGATCCAACTGGCGCAACTTCGGCTTGAGTTTTCTGATCATCGTCGCGACCGTGTTCTTCGCGCTTGGCATCATTCTGCCGACGATCCGGTTCACGACGGTTTACGTTTGGACCAACCAGCATTCGATCCTGACAATCATGTATGCGCTCTTTGAAACGGATGAGATCTTCCTTTGCGCCGTGCTGTTTGCCGTGTCGATCTTCTTTCCGTTCATGAAGCTGTTTTATCTGTTGACGCTCATCACCTCGCACGACATCGAGCCCGAGTTCCGCCGCAAATCCATCGCCACCATGGAGTGGCTCGGGCGCTATTCCATGACCGACGTCATGGTGCTGGCGCTTATGATCTTTTATGTGAACTCGAGCGGTTACACGGAAGCAACCGTTTTGCCGGGCGTCTATTTCTTTGCCGCCAGCGCGCTCATCACCATGCTCGCCTATGGCTGGGCGAATGCCTCCCCGCCAGCGTTAAGATCGAGAAGCAATAAACTGAAGACCATCGATACCGCCCCGGCCAGCCGGAGCAAGCCAGCATAAATTGCGATGCCGCGTAACGTTTGCTTCGCAAATCAAGAAATTACATCTACAACACAACGTCATTTGAGAACTGGAGCGCCAGCATGATCCCCTGGGAAATAGAAGCCCGCGAATTTGCCAACTGCAATTGCGATTTTGGCTGCCCGTGCCAATTCAACGCCTTGCCGACGCACGGCGATTGCGCGGCCTTCGTCGGTCTTGAGATCGACAAGGGGCACTTCGGCGATGTTAAACTCGATGGGCTTCGCGCGGTCGGCATCATGAAATGGCCGGGACCGATCCACTTCGGCAAGGGCGAAGCCTTTCTCATCATCGACGAGCGCGCAAACGAAGCCCAGCGCGATGCTATTTTGACCATCATGACCGGCGGCGAGACGGCGCCCGGTGCAACGATCTTCAGCGTTTTTGCATCAACTCTTGAGAAGGCATTCGATCCGGCCTTCAAGAAAATCGACGTAGAAATCGACATCGACAAGCGGCGCGGCCGGGTCGTTATCGACGGCATTATCGAGGCGACGGGCAGCCCCATCTTGAACCCGGTAACCGGCGCCGAGCACCGCGCAAGAATCGATATTCCGGACGGCTTCGAGTACGAGATTGCCGAGGTCGCGCAAGGGAGCGCCAAGATCAGCGGGCCAATTCCGCTTTCGCTCTCGGCGTCGCACGCTCACTTCGCGACGCTGCGCTTGAACAACTACGGGATCGTCAAGAGTAAGTCGGCCGCTTGACGTTGCCGCAGCCTCAATCCCCGCTCGCAACGCTCGAACGCGCGATTAAAAGCGAACGCGCTATCCTGGCAATTGCCATCACAGTCATAACACTCCTCGCCTGGGGCTATATTCTTGGCGGTGCCGGTACCGGCATGTCAGCCCCAGCCATGACGACATGGCGCTTCCCGCCCTCCGCCGGAACACTCTTTGGTCCCGCCGTGTGGACGCCCAGCTACGCACTCATGATGACGGCCATGTGGTTCGTCATGATGGTCGCCATGATGCTCCCGAGCGCCGCGCCCATGATGCTGATCTACGCCCGCGTCTATGCCCAAGGACAGCGAAAGGGACAGATTGCAGGATCTTCAATTCCCATCGCCGCTTTCGCCACCGGCTATCTGCTTTGCTGGCTTGCGTTCTCTGTTTTGGCGACAGCACTGCAATACTTGCTGGAGCACGCCGGCCTGGTGGACGGAATGTGGATGTGGTCGCTGAGCCGCGTCTTGACAGGCGTATTGCTCGTGCTTGCCGGACTTTATCAATTCTCAAGCCTGAAACGCGCCTGCCTCAACCACTGCCGCTCGCCGGCCGCCTTCCTCAGTCAGAACTGGCGACCGGGTAGCGGAGGCGCTTTCAGACTTGGACTTGTTCACGGGGGCTACTGTTTGGGATGCTGCTGGAGTTTGATGCTGCTCTTATTTGCAGGCGGGGTCATGAACCTCGTCTGGATTGCGGGGCTATCAATCCTCGTATTGCTTGAAAAGCTAGCACCCTTTGGCGCGCGGTTGACCAAACCGATTGGGGTCTTACTGATGGCTGCCGGATTGGCAGTGGCAGCGTCTTTCTGAATGAATCCTATATGCGTTGGCCAAAAGAAAAAGGGCCGGCAAATGCCCGGCCCTTTGTAAAATTCCAGTTGCGAAACGATTACCGCGAATAGAATTCGACGACCAAGTTGGGTTCCATTGTCACCGGGTATGGCACATCGGCAAGCGCCGGAATGCGCGACAGCGACGCCGTCATCTTGGTGTGGTCGTGAGTGACGTAATCCGGCACATCACGTTCGGCGCTCTTGACGGCTTCGAGAACAAGGCCAAGTTGGCGGGCTTTTTCTCTGACTTCAATGACGTCGCCGATGCGCAGGCGATAGCTCGGAATCGTCACGCGGCGGCCATTGACGGTCACGTGGCCGTGCGACACGAACTGGCGTGCAGCGAAAACCGTCGGCACGAATTTGGCGCGATAGACAAGCGCATCGAGGCGGCGCTCGAGAAGACCGATGAGGTGCTCGGAGGTCGAGCCCTTCATGGAGGAAGCTTCCGCGTAGACCTTGCGGAACTGACGCTCCGAGATCGAGGCGTAATAGCCTTTGAGTTTCTGTTTGGCTTTAAGCTGCTGGCCGAAGTCGGACGTTTTGCCGACTCTGCGTTCGCCATGCTGGCCGGGACGGCTTTCGCGGCGATTGAGCGGGCTCTTAGGACGGCCCCAGATGTTCTCGCCTAAACGGCGATCGATCTTGTGTTTGGCGCGGACGCGCTTGGTCATAGTCTAGCACTCCATGAAAGGTGTCTGACCCATGCCGCCGGAGGCGGGCAAGAATGGTGGGTCTGACACCATGTTTCAAATCCGCGTCGCGGGGTCAGACCCGGAGGGTCAGACACCATGCGCGGTCAGGAGCGCCCCCTCCTCTGCTCCCTCACCAAATTCTGGATGATGGAGACGACAGGCATGAACCTTCAAAAGTTCCGCCGCGGGTGCGCAAATGAAACGCGGGCCGAAATGGCCCGCGCATCAAGACGTCTGATACCGGCGTTGCCGGATGGCGTCAACTGGGGCGGGTGGTCAAAAGACCAATCCAACCCAAAAGCGCTACTTTTTCTCAGGTGCCGGGGCTGCAGGGGCCGCCGCTGGCTGTTTCGCCGCAGGCGCTGCCCCGGCCGCAGGCGCGGCTGACGTGGTTGAACCCGTGGTCGTTCCGTCTGCAGCCTTCTTGTTGGCGGCAGCCGCAGCCGCCGCAGCGGGAGCTGCTGCTGCTGCTGGAACAGGCGCGCCATCAGCTGGCGCAGCACCGGCTGCCGGAGCGGCAACTTTTGGCTGCGGACCAGATTTTACGTAGGCCACGATCATTTCGACGACTTTCTTGCGTTGCTCGTCGGTGCACGTTGTTGCAGGCGCCTTACCCTCTTCGATGATGACTTCTTTGTCTCCTTGCTTCTCGACCAGACGGATTTTTCCGGTGAGCAGCATCACGGTCGTCAGGTGCAGCTGGCTGATGTAGACAAGCTGTTGCGGCGTCCATTTTTTCTTTTCTTCTTCGCGCTTCATCAGTGAGAGATGATTGGCCTTCTGCTCGTCACGCAGATCGCAGATCTGAGCGTGCGCCGATAGACGGCCGACCTTGATGACTTCGCGTGCCACATCGACCGGAACTTTGACCTCTTCCGGCTTCTTCTTGTCGATCTGTATCGTTGTGCCGTCGGGCTTAGAAAACTGCTGCGGCGTCAACGACCAAGCATATTCCATAAATGAGGTGACGGCCTTTTCGCTCAGATCCTGAGCGGAGGCAGATGCCACCGGCACAATCAACGCGAGCACTGCCGCACCCGCCAAAACTTTCCCCGCCCTCGTTTTCATCACGTTCTCCAAATGAGCCTCACTTGATACCGGAAACATCCGGAAGCCAAAAGCCTGCTTTCGGGCGGACTAGTTCAGTACCGCCTTCGTATTCAGACATAACTGCAGCAATAGGGCGCCGCACCTAGCCGCCGCCCGCCTTGCTCAATAGTTGCCGTTTCAAGCGGCATCGCTCGACCCAAAACTTGGCCAGATCAAGGCACCTCGCCCGGCCCCTTGCGGCCCCGGCCTTTGCCCTGTGCGAGCGTGGCAACAATGCCACGAAGGGTCCGCACCTCCTGATCGGTCGCGCTGGCCCTAAGAAAGAACGTACGCAAGTTCTGGACGACAGTAGGGCGACGGTATTCCGGATTAAAAAAGCCCAACCGGTCGAGTTCCCCTTCCAGATGCTCGAAAAGCGCCGTGAGTTCCGCTTTTGTTGCGGGCCGGTCGCGGCCCATGTTCATGCCTTCGGCGAGTGGCTTTTCATAAGTTGTCACGCGTCCAAGACTGCGCTCCGGCGCGCCCCGCATCCACTCGTAGCCGAGCAGCAGCACGGCTTGGGCAAGGTTAAGCGAGGCAAAACGCGAATTAACCGGGATCATAATGAGGGCATCCGCATTGGCGACCTCGCCCGTCTCAAGCCCATTGCGCTCACGCCCGAACAGAATGCCGCAGCGCTCACCCTTGGCAATCCGGGTGCGCATTTCGGCAATCGCTTGTTCCGGCGTCAGCACGGGTTTGCGCAAATCGCGCTGGCGTGCCGTCGTCGCAGCCATCCAATTGAGATCGCTCATGCTCTCTTCAAGAGACGAAAATGCCCGCGCATCATCGATGATGTAGTTTGCACCCGACGCCGCGATGCGCGCTTTTTCATTGGGCCAGCCATCGCGCGGATTGACGAGACGCAGGTCGTCGAGCCCGAAATTCGCGCACGCCCGCGCCACCATGCCGATGTTGTCGGCAAGCTGCGGCTCCATCAAAATGATGGCCGGCGTTTCGCCTTCGCCCGCGACCGGCTCGCCCTGCATATGAGCGCGCCGGATGCCATGGCGGAGCTTTCGAATAACGCGCCGCGCCCAGAACCAGTAGTTCTCGCCCGACCATTGCCGCGTCAGGCTCTCAAGACAAGGCGTCGTGACAATTTCTGTCCCCTCGCCCTTCAAGCGCACGCGCCCATCGCCAACGACAACTTCTTTCTTACTCAGAATGAATTGGTCGAGCGTCTCAAGACCAAGCATCTCCGTGCGCCGCTTGCATCCTGGGCACGACACGTTGTCGGCGGCGCAGCGCACCTCGGCGCAGTATTGCAATACCGGCTCGAGTGTCTCGCGCGAGAGGCCCGGAATGGCGAGTGCTTCAAGCCCCTGGTCGATAGTCGCAACATGGCAGGCATGCACGATCGCACCCACGCTCTTGCCAGCCAGCTGCGGCTCGTTTTCCGTCAGTTCGATTTTCATGAAACCTTCCGGCGCAAAGCGCAAAGCGCTTACCCTTCGCGTGCGCGTATAGCCCGTGCCGGGCTCAACGCCAACTGGTGGCACGGAGCCGGTCACAAATCAAAGTGCTTAATCGGCGCGCCTCGGCCTAGTTCTTTGGCCACTTTATTGCCGGTAATACTGGAATCCGTTCGCCACGCTGCATTGGTGCGTGAATTCGTGGCGGCGGATATATGCCAGAGCCATCCACGCCTCCTGCTCCGTCTTGAAGGTCTTGATCCGGGTGACACCATCTTCAAGCAGCCACTTCTCGCCTTCCTTATTGACGTCGATGTTGCCGGTCGCAAACTTGGTGCACGCCTCGCCCGCCCATTCGCCCTTTGGCGCTTTCTTGTCTTTCAAGAAGTACTGAAAATCCCAATCCTTGCGATTGACGAAGCAGCGCTTCGACATTCCGTAATGTTTTATAATTTGGACGGCACGATCCGCATCGTCCCGGCTGCCGCCAAGATTGGCAATAATGTCGTTGTTTGAAATCACCTTCCAGACTTGGTTGATTTTGTAGGCCTTGGCCTTGGATGATTTAAAGCTGAAGCAGTCGTCCACGAGGCGCACATGTTTGCGCGCCTGCACCCAGGCCGTGTAGCTGCCAATTTGATTGCTGTCGTAGTGGATCCACATGTAGCCCCGGTCGCCCCAGCCCGCATTCCAAGAATTCTTGATGAGCCATGCCTTCTTCGTGTCGTTCCATCCGACGATCGTGACGGCGTGATCGATCGGCTTCGTGCTGCGCTCATTGAAGACGCCAGAGCGGTAAGCACCAAATGCAGGCGTGCCCGCCACAACGGCGGTCGCCAGAGGCCCGTGTTTGCACAATGCCCGCTTGATAGCTGGGACGTCTGGATCGACGCCGTCTGTCGCCCAGCCCCAGGACCCCCAATGATAAGGCGTAGGCGTACTCCATTTGCACTGCGCATCCTGCCCTTCATAAGAGTAGTTGGACTGCGCGGCGTTACCCTCGCCTTGCAAATTGTCCCAAGCGGTAAAATACCAGCCGCCGTCAAGGCAATTGCCGCCGCGCGAGCAGCTCAACACCTGCTGTTCGGAGCCCGTCATATCGCTGCGATTGGCGACAAAGTGACTGCCCTCAAGGGCCGCGACGGCCGCAAAGGCCCAGCAGCTTCCGCATCCTCCCTGGTCTTTGACGTCCGTTACCGCGCCTTTTTCGCGCCAATCGAATGACTGGGCCGTCGGCGAGCACCCCCACGACGACGCGCGCACCGGTTTCTTTTCCACATGCCGGCTGGTCAAAGCGCCACCCGCGCTCAGGGCTTCATTGAGCTTCACTTCGCGCGCCATCAGCTGATCGGCTTTGCGGGCCTCTTCAGGGCGTGCCGATTGAGCTGTGTCAGGAACCGTCAACCCGGTTAGTTGCCGGACGGTGCGGCGCAACGCGGACGTGTGTCCAACATTGAAGGTTGGCTTGCCGCCGATAAACTTCTCGTCTCCGCCTTCAATCAGTTCGCTGCGGACATCGCGCAATTTGGTTTGAATTTCGCGTGGTGCTTGGCGCTCTTTTTCAATAACCGAGGCTTTGAGTTTTTCGCCGGTGACGCGTTCAAGTGTGCGGATCTGGGTGCGCCGCTCTTGTTCGCGAACAGCTGTTTGCGCCTGCGCTTCGGAGAAAAGCATCGTGCCATCCATGAGAACTGCGGCACCGATGGAAAATAAGAACCCGCGCCAAATCCACCTGTACATAAAATCCACTCCTGATCCCTACTTCGCAATGACTTTCAGTTCAAATGAGTTCTTCTTTGCCGGTCACAGGCTCCCATGGCCGCCGGTAGTGCAGCACAAGGCTGCCTTCGCCCTGGCCCGTGACTACAAAGGTTAGGCGTTGCCGGCCTTTCTGACCGGGCCGCTCTGCTTGGCCCACTGTCTCGTCGCCCTTCAACGCGAGAATGGGCGGCAATGGCTCGTTGGCAATCCAACGAAACCCCGTGCCAGGCACGGCTGCGAGATCTATGGCGAGCGTGGTGCCAACTCTCATGCTGACTGATTTTTGCCCGCCGCGCGCGCCATCGATAACTACAGCAGCGGTTTCAGCTGCAGCACAGGCAAGTGCCATGGCGGCCGAAAAAATGCCCAAGACCGTTATGTGAACAACACGCAACAACATCACCGCAATACAATCAACGAAGCACCGTGCCACAGCCGAATATCCCGGCAGCGCCTGAGCCGACTGTATTCCCAATTTTTGCGGCTTTGAAGTTGCAAACGGCAATAGGCAACCGGCGTGCAGTGTCCCAATCGCATGTGGTTGCACCTCGCAAATCGCGCCGATCCGCCGCGCCGAACCGGCCCAATTGCCCTTTAGTCGGGTCTTGGCGCGCGCACCCGGCGCAACTATGGTGCGGCGCATCATTCACGCCAAACCCATAGGCTTATCCGACATGAAAAAGATCAAGGTGACCGGAACCGTTGTCGAACTCGACGGCGATGAGATGACCCGCATCATCTGGAAACTCATCAAAGACAAGCTGATCCACCCTTACCTCGACGTGCCGCTTGAGTACTATGATCTCGGCATCGAATATCGCGACAAGACGGCCGATCAGGTGACGATCGACGCCGCCAACGCGATCAAGAAACATGGCGTCGGCGTCAAGTGCGCCACGATCACGCCGGACGAGGCGCGCGTCAAAGAATTCAACTTGAAGGAAATGTGGAAATCGCCCAACGGCACGATCCGCAACATCTTGGGCGGCGTCATCTTCCGCGAGCCCATCATCTGCAAGAACGTGCCGCGCCTCGTCCCCGGCTGGACGCAGCCGATCATCGTCGGCCGTCACGCGTTTGGCGACCAATACAAAGCCACCGATTTCAAGTTTCCGGGCAAGGGCACGCTCACAATCAAGTTCGTTGGCGAAGACGGCAAGGTGATCGAGAAGGAAGTCTTCAAAGCGCCAGGCGCGGGCGTCGCCATGGCCATGTATAATCTGGACGAGTCGATCCGCGAATTCGCCCGCGCCTCCTTGAACTACGGCTTGAACCGCAACTATCCGGTTTATCTCTCGACCAAGAACACTATTCTGAAAGCCTATGACGGACGCTTCAAAGACATCTTCCAAGAAATCTTCGAAGCCGAATTCAAGGCCGAGTTTGATAAGCGCAAGCTGGTCTACGAACACCGCTTAATCGACGACATGGTGGCCTCCGCGATGAAATGGTCGGGCGGCTACGTTTGGGCGTGCAAAAACTACGATGGCGACGTGCAGTCCGATACCGTCGCGCAAGGGTTCGGCTCGCTCGGCTTGATGACATCAGTGTTGATGACGCCGGACGGCAAGACGATGGAAGCCGAAGCCGCTCACGGTACCGTGACGCGTCACTACCGCGAGCACCAGAAGGGCAAGGAAACCTCGACCAACGCCATCGCCTCGATCTTCGCCTGGACGCGCGGCCTGTTGCATCGTGCCAAGCTCGACAACAATCCGGCGCTAGAGAAATTTGCGTCAACGCTAGAAAAAGTCTGCGTCGATACCGTCGAAGCCGGTCATATGACCAAGGACTTAGCTCTCCTCGTCGGCCCCGATCAGAAGTGGTTATCGACCACGGGATTCCTCGACAAGGTGGATGAAAATTTGAAAGTGGCGATGGCTGTTTGAACGCTGCGCTTGTCTGGAGACACCGGCAGGCGGCCCAAGGGCCGCCTGTATTTTTTCGCACCCTCCTTGCGATGAGAACGCGAAGACCGGTTACCCGCACGTGCCTATGAGCATTGTCGCGGACCATTGCGGTGCCATCCGTTTGTGACCATTTAAACGGTCACAATCCTCCAACAGAAAGGAGCGGTCATGCGAAATATTCTCCGTGTTCTCGACGCCCCTCGTCCCCATTGGGTCGGCGACGGCTTTCCCGTTCGCTCGTTGCTCTCGCACCACGCGCAGGGCTCCGCCATCAGCCCGTTCCTACTCCTCGACTACGCGGGCCCCTACGCGTTCGATGCCGCAGCACGTCCGCGCGGCGTCGGCGAGCATCCGCACAAGGGCTTCGAGACCGTCACGATCGTCTACGACGGCGAAGTCGAACATCGTGACTCGACCGGCGGCGGCGGCATCATCGGCCCGGGCGACGTGCAGTGGATGACGGCGGCTTCCGGAATTCTGCATCAGGAGTTCCATTCCAAGGCCTTCACGGCCGAAGGCGGCCCCTTCGAAATGGTGCAGCTGTGGGTCAATCTGCCCGCCAAAGACAAGACGGTTGCGCCCGGCTATCAGTCGCTCGAAGCCGCCAGCATTCCGTCGGTGACTTTGCCCGGCGGCGCCGGCAACGTGCGCGTTATCGCCGGAAGCTTTGACGGCCACAATGGACCCGCGCGCACCTTCACGCCCATCAACATCTGGGACGTGCGGATGAATGCCGGAAAGACGGCGGCGTTCGCACTGCCCGAAGGGCACACTGTGGCGCTCGCGGTACTCGCCGGAACTATCCTGGTCAACGGCGAAAAAATTGCGCGCGAAGCCCAAGTCGTCATTCTGGCGAACGAGGGCGGAGAGGTCACGATCGAGGCCAATAACGACGCGAAACTGCTCGTGCTCGCAGGCGCGCCGATCAATGAGCCTGTTGCCGCCCACGGCCCGTTCGTCATGAACACGCAGGCCGAAATCCGTCAGGCGATTGCCGAATTCGAAGGCGGCAAGTTCGGCGCGATTTCCAGCTGAGCGTCGTGCCAGCTCAAATGCAAACCGGCCCGGCGGGTACTTCCCCTGCCGGGCCAAAGTCGTTTGGCACGCGACGAAGTTGCGGCATTACTTGCCGTCGTCTTTGATCTTGCCTTCGACTGCGGCCTGCATGCGCGCGATCATAACGTTGAAGTCGTTGGTGAGCTTGGCGCAGGCTTGTTCTGCAGCGCCACATACGACATTGTACTTCAAGCCCACCTGATCGCCGTCCTTGACGAACTTGCGGCATACAGCAGATGGATGCGCGGGGCTCTTGTCGGTTGTGAAGTTGTACATCACGGTCGGATTTTTTTCGTCGTCCGCGTAGGTCAAGAACTCCGTGCTCTTGTCGACTTGCTTCAGTCCAGCCTTGCCCATGTAGAGTTTGGCGAGTTCGTCTGCTTTGCCGGTCGGGTCGCCGCAAAACGCTTCAGCGGCTGCGATGGTTGGACCGGCGGCTGGCGCGGGCGTCGCCTCAGGCTTCACGATGTCTTCGACGGCGAGCGCCGCTGAACAAAGAACAGCGATGGACGCAACGGCGGCAAGAAACGGCTTGAACGGCATGACCGGCATAACCTTTGTTTGAACGTTGACTTCGGGCAGTACTTTCGTTGGTGCCTTCTATAGCGGGCCGCGCGCAAGAAAAAGCGTGAAATTTTGGAGAGGTTGAGGCGTCCTAGCCGCTAGCCGGCCAGATGTGCCTCGATGGCTTTGAGCGCGTCGCCGGCCTTGGCGCCGTCGGGGCCGCCCGCCTGCGCCATGTCCGCCCTTCCGCCACCGCCTTTGCCGCCTAATGCTTCGGCACCAACTTTAACCAGTTCGACCGCGCTCCAGGTTTTGGTCAGGTCGTCCGTCACTCCGACCGCGAGGCCCGCCTTGCCGTCTTCCGTCACGCCGACAACCGCGACAATTCCCGAAACGACTTGCTTCTTGCCCTCATCGATGAGCCCGCGAAGATCTTTGGGATTCAAGCCTTGCACGGTTCGAGCGAGCAGCTTAACCGCGCCGATCGTCTTGATGGCATCGCCGCCCGCCGCCGCGCCGTTCGCCGCAGCAGCGCCCGCGCCGCCGCCGAGCGCGATCTGACGCTTCGCATCGGCCAGCTGCTTCTCAAGCGACTTGCGTTCTTCGACAAGTGCCTTCAAGCGCTCAACCAAATCTTCAGGCCGCGTGCGCAAAACACTTGCGGCTTCGCGGACGCGCGCATCTTGCTCGGCGAGGTAAGCCCGCGCGCCTTCGCCGGTCAGCGCTTCGAGACGGCGCACGCCGGCCGCACTCGCGCTTTCCGCGACGACCTTGACCAAGCCGATATCGCCCGTGCGCCTGACGTGCGTTCCCCCGCACAGTTCCACCGACCACGCTTTGTTGGCTCCCGGACGCACGGAGCCCATCGCTACAACACGGACTTCATCGCCGTATTTTTCGCCGAACAGCGCCATGGCTCCGGACGCACGCGCTTCTTCAAGGCCCATCAACCGCGTTTCAACCGCTGTGTTCTCAAGTAGGACGGCATTCGCCATATCCTCAACCGCTTTGATATCGTCCGCACTCATCGGCTTTGTGTGCGAGAAGTCAAAGCGCAACCGTTCGGGCGACACAAGCGACCCTTTCTGCGCAACATGCGTGCCGAGGATTTGGCGCAGAGCTTCGTGCAGCAAGTGCGTTGCCGAGTGATTGGCACGCGTTGCCGTGCGGGCGGCATGATCGACGATGAATTCGACGGCGTCGCCCGCTTTGAACTCGCCTTTCTCGACATTGCCCAAGTGGACGAAAAGATCCCCGAGCTTCTTCTGCGTGCTGTTGACGCGGAACACCGCGCCTTTGACACCTTTGATCATTCCGGTATCGCCAACCTGCCCGCCGCTCTCGCCATAGAACGGCGTTTGATTGAGAATGAGCGCGCCTTCGTCGCCGGATTTGAGTTCGCCCGCTTCTTTGCCGCTTTTGACGAGCGCGGCAATCGCGCCTTCGGCACGTTTCCGTGTCGTAGCCCAAGAATTCCGTCGCGCCGGATTTCTCTTTAATGTCGAACCAGACGGACTCCGTCGCCGCATCGCCCGAACCTTTCCAAGCTGCGCGGGCGGCATCTTTTTGCTTTTTCATCGCTGCCTGGAAGGCCGCGTTATCAACGCTGATCCCGCGCGGCCGCAGCGCGTCCTCTGTGAGATCGAGCGGAAAACCGAACGTGTCATAGAGCTTGAAGGCGACGTCGCCCGGGAACACGGCGCCTTTTGTAAGGCGCGTGGATTCTTCGCTGAGAAGTTTCAAACCGTTTTCGAGCGTTTTCTTGAAGCGCGTTTCTTCAAGTTGCAGCGTTTCCGCGATAAGCGCTTGCCCGCGCACGAGTTCAGGGAACGCGTCGCCCATTTCTTTGACGAGTGCTGGCACAAGCCGGTACATCAGCGGCTCCGCGCACCCCATCTGATGCGCGTAACGCATGGCGCGGCGCATGATCCGGCGCAGGACATAACCACGCCCTTCGTTCGACGGCAGCACGCCATCAGCAATTAAGAAGCTCGTCGCGCGCAAGTGATCGGCGATGACGCGGCGCGCGGGGACAACATCAACGGTCTTGTTTGTTTCTCCCGCGCCGAGCTTGCGGCACTCTTCGCGGATCGATTGAATAAGGTTCTCGAACAGATCGATCTCGTAGTTGTTATGCTTGCCTTGAAGCACGGCGGCGATGCGCTCCAAGCCCATGCCGGTATCGATCGAGGGTTTTGGCAGCGCCACGCGGTCGCCCGGACCACGCTGCTCGTACTGCATAAAGACGAGATTCCAGATCTCGATAAAGCGGTCGCCGTCGGCATCAGCCGAGCCCGGAGGTCCGCCCGGGATCTTGTCGCCATGATCATAGAAGATTTCCGAACACGGCCCGCACGGCCCCGTGTCGCCCATGGCCCAGAAGTTGTCGGAAGTCGGGATGCGAATAATGCGGTCATCGCTGAGCCCTGCGATCTTTTTCCAGAGTCCGTGCGCCTGGTCGTCGTCATGATAGACCGTCACGATCAAGCGCTTCTTGTCGAGACCGAAATCCTTGGTGATCAGGTTCCAGGCGAGCTCAATCGCCCGATCCTTAAAGTAATCGCCGAACGAAAAATTGCCGAGCATCTCGAAGAACGTGTGGTGGCGCGCGGTGTAGCCGACGTTATCGAGGTCGTTATGCTTGCCCCCTGCCCGCACGCATTTTTGGCTGGACGCCGCGCGCGGGATAGCCCGCGTTTCTTGGCCCGTGAAGACGTTCTTGAATTGCACCATACCGGCGTTGGTGAACATCAACGTCGGGTCGTTGCGCGGCACGAGCGGAGACGAGGCCACAACCTCGTGGCCGTTCTTCTTGAAGTAATCCAGGAATGAGGAACGAATTTCGCTGACGCCAGCCATCTGAGGGTGCTTTCGGGCAAAAATGAATCTGTTTCGCGCGACTTGTAGCGGCGCGCTTTCCCGCTGTCCACAAAGGCAAAACGCCTCTGATCCAGCAGCGCAAATCTGGGTTCTCAAAACGCGAAAAAGGCGGGCCTTTAAAGCCCGCCCTGTTCTGGTGCCGTAACGAGCAGGCAACCCTGCTCTGACACCCCGTCTTACCTATTGCCTGGTGTCAGACCCAGAGGGTCAGACACCACTCGGCCTACTTCCGGCCCTTGGCCTTCTTGGGCGCTTCGCCCTCGTCGGGCAGCACGCCATCAGCATCGGGCTCTTCGCCGTCGTCTTCGCCCGCATCGGGGTTCGCCAGCATCTTTTCGACAATCAAGCCCGCGTTGGCGCGGATGGCGCGTTCAAGCTCGGCGGCGACTTTGGGGTTTTCCTTCAGGAATGTCTTCGCGTTCTCGCGGCCCTGGCCGATGCGCTCGCCATTATAGGAAATCCAGGAGCCAGACTTCTCAACGATCCCCGCTTTGACGCCAAGATCGACGAGCTCGCCGGTTTTGGAAATGCCCTCGCCATACATGATGTCGAACTCAACCTGCTTGAAGGGCGGGGCCACCTTGTTCTTGACGACCTTGACGCGCGTCTGGTTGCCGACAACCTCTTCCTGCGCCTTGATCTGGCCGATGCGGCGGATATCGAGACGAACGGAAGCGTAGAACTTCAAAGCATTGCCACCGGTCGTCGTTTCCGGATTGCCGAACATGACGCCGATTTTCATGCGGATCTGGTTGATGAAAATGACCATTGTCCCCGATTTCGAAATCGAGCCGGTCAACTTGCGCAGTGCTTGGCTCATCAGCCGCGCCTGGAGGCCCGGCAAACTGTCGCCCATGTCGCCTTCAAGTTCGGCTTTGGGTGTCAGTGCCGCGACACTATCGATAACGAGCACATCAACGGCGCCTGAGCGCACCAGCGTGTCGGCAATTTCAAGCGCCTGCTCGCCGGTATCGGGCTGCGAAATCAGAAGATCTTCGATTTTGACGCCGAGCTTGCGGGCGTAGCCGGGATCGAGTGCGTGTTCCGCGTCGATGAACGCGCACGTGCCGCCCTTCTTCTGGGCTTCAGCCACGACCTGCAAAGCGAGAGTCGTCTTGCCTGAGCTTTCAGGCCCATAAATTTCGATGACGCGGCCCTTGGGCAGGCCGCCGATGCCGAGCGCGATGTCGAGGCCCAACGAGCCCGTCGAGATCGAGTCGATGTCGACCTTGTCGTTGGCACCCAGCCGCATGATCGACCCCTTGCCGAAGGTCTTGTCGATCTGCGCGAGTGCCTGATCGAGCGCCTGCTTCTTGTCCATCTTTCCCCCTTCGAACACTGTCAAATCTGACCGGTCCATGATTCTGCCCTCTTAGCTATGGCAAGTGCCGCGTTTCAGCAATTAACCCATCATGTACCTTGTTTGTTCTTTTGTGTCAATCACCTTTTGTTCTTTTTTGCTGCGCGCATCCGGCATTCGTTCCTCGAGCCGGACGGAAGCGCCTTTGGGCACTGGGTCGACTGCAAAGTGCGGCCCGGACGCACCTTGAACATCACATCACCTCGAAGATTGCCTCGATTTCGAGGGTTAGTCCGAAGGGCAAGCTGCCGACGCCGACAGAGGACCGTGCATGTCGCGCGCCAAATATCTCGGCGAACAAATCCGAGCAGCCATTGATGACCTTTGAGTGCTCCTCATAATCAGGCGTGGCGTTCACGAGCCCGAGCAGTTTGACGACCTTCACGGCGCGATCGAGATCTCCGATTTCTTGCTTGAGGATCGCGAGGATTTGCAGCCCAACCAAGCGGGCGTGGCTGGCCGCCTCCGCGGTCGTCACATCACGCCCCACCTTTCCCTTGGGAAGTTCGCCGTTGGGTAACACGGGAACCGTGCCTGAAACGTAGACGAGATTGCCTGTGCGCGTGGCGTTGGCGTAGTTCGCGGCAGGCGCCTTCACATTTGGAAGCGTAATCCCGAGGTCTTGAAGCCGTTGGTTGATGGACATGGTGGACGCCCTTCTTTCAACAATTATTCCCCGCGCCGTCTCGTCATAAACGCCAGCCGCTCAAGAGATGCGCGTCCTGTTCGTTCTTGATCAAGGCGCCGGCCAGCGGCGGGATCAGCTTGCGCGGATCAGACTTCCGCAACAGCGCCGGATCGATGTCTTCATTCAATAAGAGCTTCAGCCAGTCGAGCAATTCCGAGGTCGAAGGCTTCTTCTTCAAGCCCGGCACCTCGCGCAGTTCATAAAACACGCGCAGCGCTTCTTGCACCAAGCGCCCCTTCAGCCCTGGGAAATGCACTTCGACAATCTGCTTCATCGTCTCCGTGTCCGGAAACTTGATGAAATGGAAAAAGCAGCGGCGCAAAAACGCGTCCGGCAATTCCTTCTCGTTGTTCGAGGTAATCATCACGATCGGGCGCGTCACGGCTTTGATCGTCTCGCCCGTCTCGTAGACGAAGAACTCCATGCGATCGAGTTCCTGCAACAGGTCGTTCGGGAATTCGATATCGGCCTTGTCGATTTCATCGATCAAGAGCACCGCGCGCTTGTCGAGCGTGAAGGCGTCCCAGAGTTTGCCGCGCCGGATGTAATTGGTAATGTCTTGACGCGCGCGTCGCCGAGCTGCCCGTCACGCAGGCGCGAGACGGCGTCGTACTCGTACAAGCCCTGCTGCGCTTTGGTGGTCGACTTGATGTGCCACTCGATCAACGGCACACCGAGCGCGCGCGCCACTTCCGCCGCCAGCACGGATTTCCCCGTCCCCGGCTCGCCCTTGATCAAGAGCGGCCGCTGTAGCGTGATCGCGGCGTTGACGGCGATCTTCAAATCGTCCGTCGCGACGTAATTTTTCGTGCCTTGGAATTGCATTGTGAAGTGAGCCTCGAATATTTCTCTGTTCCGTGTCTTTGTATCATAACGAAGAATCGTAGGTTGGGTAGAGCGCGGCCCGGATGCTCCTGATCGCAATTGAATTTGCTTCCGCGAGAAACCCAACACCTCACGCACGAAACCTTACACAAAATCGTTCAACCGGTTCAACTCGCGCCCGCCGAATGGCGCAGCGGGCAAATTCTCTGGATCATTGATGCCGTGGGTGAGCAAAAGGTGATCGAGGCGATGCTCTCGCGTCTTGTCGATACTGAGTGGAAGGGCAAGGAAGTCAAAATGCGCGCAAGAACCAAGGATGGCAGCTACAAGGTTGGCATTCTCGCGCGGCCGCAACAATCAAGCACGGCCTGACGCGCGCGATCGCGACCTCATATTTCTGATATGTGGGAATAAACCAAAAACAACGGCTACTGAATTATCGCTTGCAATCGTTGGACGCCATAACCTAGTTTGGCGACAACAAGAAAAACAAATCTGGGCGGGGGAGCACGCGAGCTAGAATGACTGAAGTCGGAGGAAGTCTATCGTCATTCTTGTTCGAGGTACTCCTTATGCCTTGGGTGTGGCGGGTGATGTTGAACCCCCTCACATTCAGCGGGGCGGCCGGACTCAAAATTGCTGGAAATGGTTGGGGCTTAGCGATTTATGATTATGGTCAGTATTTTCTTGTATTTTATTTGATCCTGGCTGCCATCGACTACCGTCGATCCAGTAACGCTACCAGGTTGCTGCTGCTCGTCGCGTTACCAGGATTTATTCTGCAGTTCGCCGATTTGATCGTTCGACTTCCACAAGCATACATTTGGCTATTCGATGATAATCGCCCAAGTCCATTGGGCCCATTCACGTTCATCTTTAGCAGCGCATATATTTTCAGTTGGATACCGTTCGTCGTATTCATTACGACAATCTTGATGCGCGCAATAGACCGGCCCCAGGGCACTCTTGTCTGGCGGATGTGCTTGTTGCTTTGTGTGTTGGCGTACTTTGCGACATACCTTTACGTGGGTTGGTGGGTCGAAAATTCTCGAGGAATGGGAGTGTAGAACATGGCTAGCTATATGAATTTCAACGTGGCCTATACTCAGAGTTCGCCATTGTTCAGTACTCGGCATTAGACATTCCCGGAAAATAATTCGTATGCGTAGTCTTGACAGACGAACCTTGTGCACTAGGGTTGGGTGAACAGTGAGCGGTCGGGCAGCACGGACGACGCCTATACAAGCAAGAAGCTGCAGGGGAAGCGATTGGCTGGGATGAGTGGAGTTGGGGCATCATTCTCGTCGTACTTATTCGAAGTGCTGCTGTTGCCCTGGCTAATGCCGGTAATGGTAAACCCTCTCACATTCCCTGGAAAGGTCGGGCTTATAATGGCCGGCAATGGTTGGGGTTCTGCGATTTATGATTACGGTCTGTATTTTCTTTTATTCTATTCGGTCGTTGTGGCCGCTGACTATCGTCGATCCAAAAACACTACAAAGTTACTTTCGCTCGTTGCGTTTCCTGGATTTCTTTTGCAGTGCGCCGATTTCATCTTTCGTGTCCCATACCCATACCTGTACCATCGGATCTTGGATCATTTTCCCCATAATCCGATCGACCCATCGTGGGTGTCCTTAAGCAGCAGTGTATATTTATTTTGTTGGATACCTTTTGTCGTATTCATCTCAACTATTCTGAAAAGTGCAATGGCGTCGTCTCTCGGCACTCTCGTCTGGAGGACGTCGTTGTTGCTTTGTCTGATAGCCTACTTTGCGACGTATATATACGTTGGCTGGTGGGTCGCGGTTTCTCGAATGGGAGTTTAGAAATGGCTAGTTACATGAACTTCGACGTGGCCTATTCTCAAGCCTCGCTCGACATCATTACAGCAAAAAAGAGCGATATAACAGCATATGCCAACGCTCTCGGAGTATCCGATCTGGCTGTAGCCCGCGTAGCCCGCAATAAAAACGCGGAATGTAGGGTGCATAAGCCGCGCTATTTGCCTGTTGGTTCAGCCCGCGTAGCCCGCAATAAAAACGCGGAATGTAGGGTGCATAAGACGAGGCCTTTGCACACTTTATTTTGTTTCGCTCGTCGGCAGAAGGCCTCGGCGTCATGCACCATGATCTAGTGCCGGTCCATGTTGCAAGCGGCGCATAACACTTCGCACGCTGCCGGAGGCGGCTCATACAAATAGAGTGAAGGGTGCGAAGCTTATGCGCCCTACCGCACTCGCTGCAAGTCGGCGCATGACGGCCGGCGTGCGGCCGTTGGTGGTCAAGGGAAACGGCGTGCGGACGCCGCGCCTTATGCGCCCTACGCCTCCTCTCCAAAATCACCTTTGCTGCACCCAATCGGAAATTCGAAAATCTTCTTCGAACCTTCCGCACCGGACATCGCGATGATACGTCGAATGCGGCCAATCGCGAATGCTTTGCACCAATCCGTGCTTGACTGGATTGTAATAACAATAGTCGATGTGGTTACGAAAATCATCGTCGTCGCGAATGTAATGTTCCCAATACCGCCTCTGCCAAATGCCGCGCTCGCCGCGTTTTTGACGCGTGCTGCTCAACCACTCGGTTTTCGCAAGACTGCGCGAAAAGCGCTTTTTGATGTGCCGCAACCTTGACGGATAATTTCTGTCGTCCGGCGGGAGGGTTATGACGGCGTGGAGATGATCCGGCAAAATCACAAGTGCGTCGATACGAAATGGCAGATGGCGTTTCGTCCAGAAAATTGCGTGCCGGAGCCGCGCAATGTTTTCCGTGAGCAGCTTGGTGCGCCGCTCAAGCAGGTTGACGGTGAAAAAATATGATCCGCCCGGAATGAAGACGCGGCGATAGTTTGGCATCGGGCTACTCTAAACAAAAAAAAGCGCCGCACCTCGTGTGGGGCGAGGTGCGGCGCCGGCGGCGGTAAGTTGCGCGCCTTCACGAGTTCGGGCCGCTGGTGTTGCGCGAGATCCGAGTGCGGTGGGAGCCGTGGGAGCGCTTCCGCTTGGGCCGTGCAACATGACAGGAGAGAGAGGGTGGCCCTTGAACTCGAGTTTCGAACTTTTTTCTTTTCCCTTTTTGGTGGGATACGTGGCGGCGTTGGATCTGACTGGGAAGGAGAGTGACAACCCCGCCTCATCCATCCACCGGTGGCTGCATTGGCAATTTCAATGCAACTTAAAATGGCATGACTGTAGTTAACGTCAGCTTAAGGCTGTGCAGGCCGCCCGAACTCTTTTCAGGCTTGGGCGCGTGGTACTGAATTTTGCCCCCGGATACCCCGCAACCGGGCCCATAAACCGCTGTCCAATCAGCAAAAATTGACCCATCACGAGCGCCGGGGCACACAGCACGGCTTGACTTGGCAGCTGCCCCGCCTAAATAGCGGGGCGACCCCGACATAAGCGTTGAGTCGGATGGCGTATTCAGGGGCGCCTTTGGGCCTACTTGGGGCCTACTTGGGGCTACTGGGGTCTCTTGAGTTGAAGGTGGGGCCCGAAGCTGGGCCTTTAGTGCAAACCGGACGCGGCCTCTTGGAAGGCGGACGATGAGCAAGAAAACAAGCGGCAAGGGTGGCAAGCCCAAGCCGCCGGAAAAGAAAGCCGCTCCCCAAAAACCGGTGGCGGCAAAGGCTGCGAAGCCCGCCGCAGGCGTAAAACCGCCCGCGAAAAAGACGGCTGCGCTCACCAAGCCTGTAGCCGCGAAGACGCCACCCGCAAAGCCTGCGTTCCCGAAGATTGTGTCCACGAAAATTGTGCCCGCGAAACAGGCCCCTGCAAAATTGGCCCCTGCAAAACTGCCCGCCACACCATTGCCGCCGCCTGCGCGCACCATAGCCGTTGTCAAGCCTGAACCCGGCAAGAAATCCATTGAAGGGATTCCGAAAAAGATGGCGGCGCGTGCCAAGGTCTCGGAGATTGTACTCCCGCCCAA
Organism: uncultured Alphaproteobacteria bacterium; assembly: GCA_963819605.1. GTDB lineage: Bacteria > Pseudomonadota > Alphaproteobacteria > Rhizobiales > Hyphomicrobiaceae > Hyphomicrobium_B. Next base: position 50,047 of record CAWFWU010000002.1, read on the forward strand.
TTACCGTCCTTCGGAGGACGAGCCTTTCATGTGCCCGATGCACCGCGCGTATTTTCGCAAGCGGCTCATCGAGTGGAAGGATGAAATCTTGCGCCAGACGCGGGAAACGCTGGCCATCCTGCACGAGGATTCAACCCAACACGCCGATCTCGCCGATCGCGCGACGTCCGAAACCGACCGGGCAACGGAGCTGCGTACGCGCGACCGGCAAAGAAAGCTCATTTCCAAGATCGACGCGGCGCTGTCGCGCATCGAAGACGGCAGCTACGGGTTTTGCGAAGATACCAGCGAACCGATTGGCTTGAAGCGGCTCGATGCCCGGCCCATCGCCACGCTCTCGGTTGAAGCCCAGGAGCGCCACGAACGGCGCGAAAAGGTCTATAGGGAAGAGTGAACCCTCGCCGTTGTCTTGCCCCGCGTCTTCGCCTCTTCTGCCTCGTCCACTTTTGGGACTCGTCTTCACGAGACTTTAACGGGTTATCGCGCACAATCGGCGCAATTGCCGCCATAGCGTCGAAAAAGGATGTAGCGCCCGTGTTCCGTTCCCTGTTCCGGTCAAATATGTTCCGTTCAAATGTGTTCCGTTCAAACGTGTTCCGATCCCAGTGGAGCTCTGGCTTCGCCGCCGCCGTTTACGCCCTCGCCTTGCCAACGGCTGCAGCCGTCCCAGCGCTAGCCGGCCAAAACGAGAGCAGACCGCCTCACTCTCGCGAAGCCGCGAAGGCTCCCGAAAATACCAAGCCTGCTCCGCCAAAAGCGGTGGTCATTATCACCGGAACGCTCGATCTTGGAAAAATCACCATCGCCGACTACGGCGATGTCGAGCCAACCAACCACTAAAACCCAAAACTTTTCATTTCGTGCGCACCGATTGGTGGCTCGTTTGGCGCCTAGCTTTGCTCGCCGCCGGACGATTGCCCAAGCGTGCGCGCCGGCCGCGTGAAAACTGTCGCGGAAGGTGTTGCCGGCTCCGCGACCGGGCGGCGCTTTTCGCCGATCCCCGTTTCAACCACCACATCAACCGGCCCGCCGGTCATGATCAGGTGCTCGACATCGTCGCGGCGGATGAGGACAAGCTTGCGCTTCCCATCGAGATTCGTGTGCTCGACGACAGACACGCGCGGCTCCGGGCGCGGCCTAAACAGAAGTTCCCCGGGCGACGTGCCACTCATGTAGGCGCGCACGCCGACGACGGCCGCCAGAGCGATGGCCGCTACGACGCTGAGCATGACAATCCAATAAATAAGATCCCACATACGGCCCCTCCCCGGCTCTCATGAGCCACCCTCAAAAAAACATTGCAGACCGGAACAACTGCCCCCGCTGAAATTGAACGCGCAGAACGTCTTTCCGTGCCGCCTGCTACCGGCATTTCTGCCCCAAGCGCGCACGCCTCGTCATAATTCCCGGCGTCCCAAACTATAGACCGCAGTTCACGCCATTTTAACCCTAATGATCGAAGTGTTGCAGGGAATAAAATAGCCGCCCTGAAGCGGTACACCAGTTGTTGCACCAATTGTTGCGTTTGAGTTGATCCATGCACCTTACCCAAGCCCTGCGCCTTGAGAATCAGATATCGTCCGCGGCTATGAACAATCGCGAGGCGTTGAAGATTGAGGCGGCAGTCCTTGATCCGCTCACCGCAGCGGACGGGATCGGCGGCTTTTTATCAACAATATTCGTTGTGGCCGTGGCCGGTGCCGTCGTCTTCGGTCTGTTGACGTCGGGTTCGGGCGAACCCCTCCTGCTGACCATTCTGGCTGTACTGGCCATGCTTGGCACGTTCATGCTGTTTGGCATTGCCGCCGGACACGTGCGCATCGGTGCCCGCCTTCCGGCCGGTGACGTCCTCAAAGCCGCGGCCGACGCCAACACCGAGACGACGCTTATCGCTACGGCAACTGGCAACGTCCTCTACTGGAACCCCGCGCACGACGCAATTTTCGGCCGTTCCGAAGGCGGACCACTCGCGGCAATCGAAGCCGCGTTCGCGGGCGATCCAGAATCCTCGCAAGCTTACTTCCGCTTGATGCGTGCCGCCGAACGCGGCGAAGCCCGTCGCGAAGAAATCCGCCTCAAAGCACCCGCTGCTAGTCCCAATCAGCCAATTTGGCTGCGCCTTTCAGTCCGGCCGTTTCCGTCGCCCGTAAGCGATGCAGCCGACACGGCACGGCGCGAAACGCTTGTCGTGTGGAACATCAACGACATCACCGATGAGCGCACACGCGAGGCGCAGCGTATTGGCGGCCTCGAAATGGCGCTCTCGGGCTTCGACAGTATGCCGGTCGGCTTCATGTCGATCGGGGCAACGGGCTCCGTAGCCCATGTCAACGCCACGCTCGAGACTTGGCTTGGCTATGTGCCGGGAGCGCTCAGAAACCGCGCCACATCGCTTGCCGATCTTGCCGGCGAAGACGGCGCTAAACTCCTTGCGCAACTGGCAGCAGAAACCGACGCAGAGCGCCGCTCGATCGATCTCGATTTGCCGCGCGAAGATGGCCGCATCGTACCGCTTACTCTCTACGCCGAGCCTGCCGGTCCAGGCTTCACGATCACGGCGCTGAACCGCACGCTGCGCGGTCTGACAGGCGGCGGCGCTTCCAACGAAATCCGGCTGTCGCATTTCTTCCAGTCCGCACCCTTCGGCATCGCAACACTTGATCACGCAGGCCGCATCGCCAGTGCCAATGCCGCTTTCATGCGTATGATGACGGACGGCCGCGCACCCTTAGGCGATCTGGCCGGCGGCACGCTCGGCCGCTACGCCGAAGCGCACGAACGCGCACAGCTTGAGACGGGCCTTGCCGCTGTCCTTTCAGGCCGCGGCAACGTCGCCCCTATCGATATCACGGGCGGCGAATCCAAGCAGGCCTTCCGCCGTGTTTACATGAGCCCTCTCGCCGCCGGCACCGGCGCGGAAGCGGCTGCCCTCTATCTCATCGACACAACAGAACAGCGGGCCCTCGAAGCGCGCTATGCCCAGGCCCAGAAAATGGAGGCCGTCGGCAAGCTCGCGGGCGGTATTGCGCACGATTTCAATAACGTCTTGACGGCCATCATCGGCTTCTCAGATCTGTTGCTGCAGACCCAGCGCCCAAGCGACCCTGCTTACAAAGACATCAAGAACATCCAGTCGGCCGCATACCGCGCGGCGGGCCTTGTCGCCAACCTGCTTGGTTTCTCGCGCAAGCAGACGCAGCAGGTTGCCGTTCTGAACCTCGGCGAAGTCACAACGGATCTCACACCGATGCTGCGCACGAGCGTCGGCGAGAAGATCGAACTCAAGTTCCAATCCGATCGCGACCTGTGGTACGTCAAAGCCGACAAAACTCAGATCGACAACGTCATCATCAATCTGTGTGTCAACGCGCGCGATGCCATGCCGGCTGGTGGCAAGCTCTCAATCCGCACCAAAAATATCACCGAGCGCGACAGCCAGAAGATGAGCAACGTCGTCGGCTTCACCCCCGGCGAATACGTGATGATCGAAGTCGAGGACACCGGCACTGGCATGAGTTCAGGAGGTCATGGACAAAATTTTCGAGCCGTTCTTCACCACCAAAGGCATCGGCAAGGGCACCGGTCTTGGCCTCGCCTCCGTCTACGGCGTCGTCAAGCAATCGGGTGGCTTTATTCAGCCCGTCAGCGAAGTCGGCAAGGGTACGACATTCAAGATCTTCCTGCCCCGCTACATCATCGAAGCCAATGAAGATGTCGAGGCCGCCGCACAAGTGAAGGCCGCCGCCAAGAAAGAAGCACGTAACGTTGATTTGACCGGCACGGGCCGCGTCCTGCTGGTCGAAGACGAAGTTGAAGTGCGCCAATTTGCAGTGCGCGCCTTGAAACGCCAGGGCTACGAAGTGTTTGAAGCCGCCGACGGCGTCGAAGCGCTCGAAATGATGCGCGCCAATCCGGGCAAGGTCGATATCGTCGTCTCAGACGTCGTCATGCCGGAAATGGACGGGCCGTCGCTCTTCAAGGAACTGCGCAAAGATAATCCCTTGATCAAAGTGATTTTCGTGTCGGGTTATCCGAACGAAGCCTTCCGCGAAAGCCTTGGGACCGACGACTTCGCGTTTCTGCCCAAGCCCTTCTCGCTGCCGCAACTGGCCGAGAAGGTGAAGGAAGAATTGGCAAGGTAGGGTCGCGCTACGGCGCGGCCGTATCGCCCGTATCGTCAGTCCCACTTGGCTCACTTGACACGGCCGGAGCATCACGCGTGCTCTCCGTTCCCGGCGGCGGCACATAGGCGTCATCGGCCTTAGTTTTTGCTGCCTTTGGTTTTGCGGCCGGCGCCGATTGCCGTTCGGTCTTGGGTTTCACCACGGCCTTGACAGCAGGTTCCCCAACAACAGCTGGTGCCGCTTCTGCCGCGTCACCTGATTCCGTAGTGTCAGATTTGACGGCATCATCCCCGGCTTTCTGATCCGGCTGCTCTGGAGCAGGTGGCGGCTGAGTTGGATCCAAGTTGGGATTGAGTTCAAGCCTCCGCGCTGCTTCGCCGGCACGTAAGGCATCGCCCGTCAGCGTCACGTCGCGGCAGCCGAATTTAATTTGCTCGTCGAGCGAAATAAAAAGTTCGATTTCGCGAATGCGTTCTGCAGCAAGATTTGTTTTCGCCCATTCTGGGCCGCGCTGCAGATCGGCGAGAATGCCAGATTGGATAAACTTCGCTTGATCGGTCCGGAGTTGCTCGCACGTCTCCTTGTCGAGCTTCGGCGCAGCCGAAGCCGGTTGCGACAGCACTGCATATACGCACGCGGCCAAAGCAATTCTAATAGACTGAGACATGCTCAACTTTCATACGCACGAATGATGGCAAGAAAATCACTTGCCTTAAGGCTCGCGCCCCCAACCAGCGCTCCGTTGACATTATCAACAGACATCAAGGCCTTGGCATTATCGGGTTTGACCGAGCCTCCGTAAAGGATACGCATTTGTGATCCCTCCGGCCCAAAGCGCGACACGAGATCGCGGCGGATCGCGGCATGAACCTCTGTCACATCGGCGATGGTCGGCGTCAGCCCCGTGCCGATGGCCCACACGGGCTCATACGCGACCACCGTATTTGCCGCCGTTGAACCCTCCGGCGTCGAGCCTTTGAGTTGCCGTGCCACCACGGTGAGCGTAAGCCCGGCCTGGCGTTCACCTTGGGTTTCGCCAATACAAACGATGGCGTTGAGCCCGGCACGGTGGGCGGCGATTGCCTTTTCACGCACGGTTTTATCGGTCTCGCCATGATCGGTGCGCCGTTCCGAATGGCCGACGATGACGGCGGACGCGCCCGCCTCTTTGAGCATTTCCGGCGCGATATCGCCGGTATGAGCTCCGCTGGCCTTGGCGTGACAATCTTGCCCGGCAAACGCGAGCGCGCCGCCCCGGCAGGCCTCAGCCATCACCATCAGAAGTGTCGCTGGCGGGGCTATCATGACCTCGACCGGCAGCGTGGCGAGGGGGCCGGATACGGCGTCGCGAACGGCGAATGCCTCTTGCAGGGCCGATTTTAAACCGTTCATCTTCCAATTCCCCGCCACCAGAGGTTTTGGAGCCGCATTCGATCCGGCCATATGGTTTATGCCTCCTCTATGCGGCGGGGCCGAAGCCGGACAACCGCAGCCCGAAACCCGTCGTCCAACCCAACCTAAAAGGCCTGATAGGGGGCCGGCCCCGGTAACCCTGGATACCCGCCTTCACCCCGCCCTTGCAATCGGAACCAGCCTGCGCTTCATATCACGCCAACACGGCACGTCACCTGCGGGCCGCTGACCTTTTTCACTTGCAGGCGCACCCCGCCCGCCCTTCGCGGGCCTTTGGGACGCGCCCGGAACCACAGGATACGATCCTCCATGCTCGAGGCTATGAGACGCGGCGCCCAAACTTGGGTGTCCAAGCTTCTTTTCGGAATTCTTGTTTTCTCATTCGCCATCTGGGGCGTAGCCGACGTGTTCACAGGCTTCGGCCGAGGGTCGATCGCCAAGGTTGGCGAGACAGGGATCACCGCCGAAGAATACAGCCGCGCCTTCCAAAGCGAACTCGACAAGTTCTCGCGCCAATCCAACCAGCGCATAACGGCAGAACAGGGCCGCGCTATCGGTCTTGACCGGCGCGTGCTCGGCCAGCTCATCGGCGGGGCTGCCGTCGAACAACATGCAACCAGCCTCGGCCTTGCCCTTTCCGACAAGACGCTTGCCGGCATGATCGCCGACGATCCGGATTTCAAGGACGCCACGGGAAAGTTCACCAAGGAAGGCTTTGCTTCGGTCCTGCGCCAGATCGGATTGACCGAGCAGGGATTTCTCAGGCTGCGCCGCAAAGATGAACTGAGGACGCAAGTCTTTAGTGCCTTCGTCAAAGGTCAAACGGTACCCAAGCCGATACTTGAGTTGATGCACGCCTATGCTCAAGAGAAGCGCGTGATCGAATGGCTCAATCTCGATCCACAAAAATCCGTAACGGTGACTGAGCCCGACGAAGCCAAGCTCAAAGAACTCTATGAAGCCGGCAAGTCGAAATACATGACGCAGGAATACCGCAAGTTCGAAGCGCTGTTCTTATCGCTCGACGATCTAAAAAAGCAGGCCGAAATCAAGGACGAAGAAATCACTGCGTCCTATGAGACGACGAAAGACAGCTTCAACACACCCGAGCAGCGCCGCGTGCAGCAGATTGCCTTTAAGGACAAGGCGTCCGCAGATGCTGCTAAAAAGGCGTTGGAAGACGCCTCGAAAACATTCGGTGACGTAGCGAAAGAAGCCGGCGCCAAGGATACCGACGCCGACCTTGGCCTCATCGCCAAGAAAGCTCTCATCGATCCGAAAATCGCCAACGCCGCGTTCTCGCTCGAAAAAGACAAGATCTCGGACGTCATTGAGGGCCGCTTCGCAACGGTCCTTTTGCGCGTTACGCAGATCGAACCGGGCACGACAAAGACGCTTGCCGACGTCAAAGACCAGGTCAAAGACAAGCTTGCGACGGAAAAGGCAAAGTCTCTCATCCAAACCAAACACGATGAGATCGACGACAACCGCTCGGCCGGCAAGACGCTCAAGGAAATTGCCGATATATTGAAACTCACGCACACCGAAGTTGCCGCTGCAGACCGGCGTGGCATGACGCCTGACAACAAACCGGCCATGGACCGGCCGGACCTGTCAAAACTCATGGACCTTGCCTATTCGCCTGACGGCAGTTCCGATCAGCCGCCCGCCGAACTCGCCGACGGCGGTTATGCCTGGGTCAATACACTCTCGACCGAAGCGCCAAAGCAAAAGACCTTCGAAGAGGTCAAGGACGAAGTCAAAGCTCGCCACCTCGAGAACGAGCGCGTGCGGCTGCTCACCGAGCTTTCCGCAAAACTCGCCGAGCGCGTCAACAATGGCGAGGCAATGTCTGCGGTCGAAGCGGCAGCATTTGGCACCACCCAGAAAACGGAAGCAATCACACGCTCGACCATCCCGCAGGGGCTCAGCGAAGCCGCCGTTGCCCAATCGTTCGTGCTTGCCAAAGGCAAGGCGGGATCCGCCGAAAGCAGCGACAGGCAAACCCGCAGCGTCTTTCGCCTTGTGGAGGTCGCACCCGCGGCGCCACCCACCAAGGACGAACTCGACAAGCTGACCAAGACTTTGGAGGCCGAACTCTCCAATCAAGTGCTGACTGAGTACACGGAAGCGTTGAAGGCGCGCCTCGGCGCCAACGTCAACGAAGCCGAGTTGAAGCGCGCCCTTGGCATCACCGAACAGTAGCACGGGAGACGCGCGCCGTGGCAGCGCCGAAGCAATCGAATCCGGCTGCCGGCTATGCACCGGACTTCGCGGCGTTCGAACGCCTTTATCAGGCAGGCACGCCGCAAGTCGTCTCGACGCGGCTTGTCGCGGATCTAGAAACGCCGGTCTCGGCTTATCTCAAGATCGCCGATGGGCAGCCGATGAGCTTTCTGCTCGAATCCGTTGAAGGCGGCGCCACACGCGGGCGTTATTCGGTCATCGGCCTAGCGCCCGATCTCATTTGGCGCGCGCATGGAGATAAGGCCGAGATCAACCGCGCGGCACAAGACGGCGCCAACGCGTTTACTTCAGACACAGTCCCAACGCTCAAATCCCTGCGCGCGCTACTTGACGAAAGCGCAATTTCACTCCCCGAAGGCTTGCCGCCGATGGTTGCGGGCGTCTTCGGCTATATGGGCTACGACACTGTCCGCCTGATCGAAAACTTGGCGGAGATGACCCCCGACCCGCTTGCCGTGCCGGATGCCATTATGATCCGCCCGACGTTGATGCTGATTTTCGACAGCGTCAAAGACGAGGTGCTGGTCGTCACGCCCGTGCGCGCGAACAAAAACGTCTCCGCGCGCGGCGCCTACGACGCAGCACTTGCTCGCATCGCGCACGGCGTCACTAAACTCGATGCACCCTTGCCGCACACCGCCGCCGCGCGTCTCGACACGCTGGAGCTTCCCGAGCCCGTCTCAAACACCACGGAAGCCGAATATCTCGGCATGGTCGCCAAGGCTAAAGAGTACATCAAGGCCGGCGATATCTTCCAGGTCGTGCTTTCCCAACGCTTCTCGTGCCCGTTCGCACTGCCATCGTTCGCACTTTACCGCGCACTGCGCCGCTTAAACCCGTCGCCGTTTTTGTTTCACCTGAACTTCGGCACCTTCTCGCTCGTCGGCTCATCTCCTGAAATTCTCGTGCGCGTCCGCGACGGCGAAGTCACCATCCGGCCCATCGCGGGCACAACGCGGCGCGGCGGCAACGAAGCCGAAGACAAGGCGCTTGGCGAAGCGCTTCTTGCCGATCCCAAGGAACGCTCGGAACACTTGATGCTGCTCGACCTCGGCCGCAACGACGTCGGCCGCGTTACGAAAACCGGTACGGTCTCCGTCACCGACCAATTTGTGATCGAGCGCTACAGCCACGTCATGCACATTGTCTCGAACGTCATCGGCCAGTTGGATGACGGCAACCACGATGCCATTGACGCGCTGATGGCGGGTTTTCCCGCTGGCACAGTTTCCGGCGCGCCCAAAGTGCGCTCCATGGAAATCATCGCGGAACTGGAAAAATCCAAACGCGGACCTTACGCCGGCTGCGTCGGGTACTTCTCTGCTGGCGGCGAGATGGACACCTGCATCGTCTTGCGCACCGCTGTCATCAAAGACGGTATGCTGCACGTTCAAGCGGGCGCCGGCATCACCAACGACAGCGTTGCGGCCAGCGAACAGCAAGAGTGCATCAACAAAGCCAAGGCCATCGTCCGCGCGGCCGAAGAAGCCGTGCGCTTTGCCGCGAAAAGCACGAAGGGCGGCAGCGGCAATGGCGGGGTGTTTGGGTGAGAGGGACGTTCCGACTGAAGACCGGGCTGCGCTTGACCCAGCCACATCCTGCACTATATTCGCTCTCATGAACGCACTTTTCGACAAAGCCATTGCGGCCATTGCCAAGCTCCCGGACGCAGAGCAGGAAGCAATTGCGCGCGAAATGCTGGATCGCCTGGAAGCGGACGCCCGCTGGGATAAGCTCCTTGCCGATCCTCGTTCGAGCAGTACGCTTTCGCGCCTCGCAGCAGAGGCCCGGGCCGACATTGCCAGTGGAGAAGTCTACGATCTCGATCCTGGTAGCAAAACAGCGAAATGAAATCACGAACGACGCGCAAATTTTGGCGTCTGTTCGACCGGTTGCCCGCTGATATCCGTCAGCAAGCACGGCAAGCCTATCTGCTCTTTCAAGGCAACCCCGCGTACCCCTCACTTCACTTTAAGCGCGTAGCTACGAGCGAGCCGATATATTCCGTCCGAATTGGGATTTACTACCGCGCTGTTGGTCTTCTCGAAGGCGATACGATCACTTGGTTCTGGATCGGCATCCACGATGACTACGAACGGCTTTTGGACAGTTGAGCCAACATATTTCCTTACTTCGAAACAGCTGTCATCAAAGACGGCATGCTCCACGTTCAAGCGGGCGCCGGCATCACCAACGACAGCGTTGCAGCCAGCGAACAGCAAGAGTGCATCAACAAGGCCAAGGCAATCGTCCGCGCCGCTGAAAAAGCCGTGCGCTTTGCCGCGAAAAGCACCAAAGGTGGAAATGGCAGTGGTGGGCTTTTCGATTAAGTGTCTCTAAGCCTTATAGAACTTTGCCACGCCGCCGCCGCCCCTGAAACGATGCGCAAAATTAGCCAAAGTCGAAAATATTAGCCCATCTCATTCAAATTGATGATGTGCGATTCCCCAAACTATGTCTGACTTTCCGCTCAACTCATTTCAAATCGCGGAAATCATTGAGGGAACAGCGCAATGGCTAGAATTACCGGCACGAACGGCGCCAATAGACTGCGCGGCACAGCGGCGGCAGACAGCATTTTCGGCCTCGGCGGCAATGATTTCATCCGTGGCCTGGGCGGCAACGACACCAACCTCGATGGCGGCACCGGCAACGACACGATCGACGGAGGCACGGGCCGGGACAAGATGAAGGGTGGGAGGGGCAACGACATTTTCATCGTCGATAACTTGCTCGACAAAGCCATCGAACTCGCGGGCCAAGGCACCGACACGGTCAAGTCGAAGGTGACATTCACGCTTGGCGTCAACGTCGAGAATTTGATCCTAACCGGGGCTGCCGCCATCAACGGCACGGGCAACGCGCTCAACAACACCATCACCGGCAACGGGGCGAACAACATCCTCGACGGCGGCCTCGGCGCCGACGCCATGTCCGGCGGCGCGGGTAACGATACCTACATTGTCGATAACGCGGGCGACACTGTTTCCGATAGCGCGGGCATCGACACCGTCAATTCGTCGCTCACCTACACGCTCGGCGCTGACATTGAGAACTTGACGCTCACAGGCACCGCGACCACCGGCACCGGCAACGGGACGGCCAATATTCTGACTGGCAACGGGGAGGCGAATTTTCTCGATGGCGGCGCTGGCGCAGATACCATGATCGGCGGCTTGGGGAACGACACCTATTACGTCCGTGACATCGGCGACGTCGTCACCGAGCTTGCAAGTGAGGGCGGCGACCAAATCAATACTTTTCTGGGGACATACACGCTCGCCGCCAACGTTGAGACTTTGATTTTTCTGGGTTTCGGCAATTTCACGGGCACCGGAAATGGGTCCGATAATACGATCTTCGGCGGATTTGGAGCCGATACCCTAAATGGCGGCGCGGGCAACGACACCTTGAACGGAGGTAACGGAAACGACACGCTGTTCGTTGGAGGAAACCTGTTCGGCAATTCTAACACGACAAACTTGAATGGTGGCGCCAATACAGACACGCTATCGTTCGAGCTAGGGGCCGCTGGTTTCATCGTTAACAGCGCGATGACGTTTACGCTGGACGCATCGGGGTCGGGTGCCGCAATCGGAAACAATATTTTCGCCCTGGCCAACACCATCAATTACACCAGCATCGAAAATGTAACCGGGCGCAACGTCGCCAGCGTAGGAGACACGCTGAACGGCAACGGCCTCGATAACGTTTTGAACGGTCTCGATGGAAACGACACGCTGAACGGCTTGGGTGGCGACGATACGCTGAACGGCGGCGACGGAGTTGACACGTTAGATGGCAGCTTTGGCCTCGACATACTCAATGGCGGGAACGGGGACGATATCTTGCGCCCCGGCCACGATTTACAACTAGACACTATCGATGGCGGTGGTGGAACTGGTGACACTGTCAGCTATTCGGAGGCGGGAAATGCCTTTGGTGTTCTTGCCGCGCTTTCTGACGGAGGCCTCAATGGCGGCGAAGACCTTATCAGCAACGTCGAAAATCTGACGGGCAGCAACCAGGACGACACGTTGATTGGTGATGCCGCCATCAACGCCATCAATGGGCTGAACGGAACGGACACCATTATTGGAGGCGGAGGCTCTGACATCTTGAACGGCGGTGCAGGTATCGACACCTTTACATACGCCGCCACGTCCGACAGCACGGCGTTCGTTTTCGACACCATCCTAGGTTTCTCTACTACTGACGATAAGATCGATCTCGCGAACATCGACGCCTTTATTGCGACGGCCGGCAATCAAAGTTTCGCATTTATCAGTCAGGCGAACATCGGGTTTCTGCACACGTTCGCGGAAGCATCTGTGGCTGAAGTCTGGGCCGAATTCGAGCCGCTTTCGGGAAGCACGTTCATCTATATCGATTTTGCGGAAGATGGAAACTTCGACGCGGACATGGCCATTTACTTGGCGAGCGGCAACTACACCAGTTCACTTACAGCTGCCAACTTCGACTTGTAATGGGTGGCCGATGAACCACCCTCTACCTCCAGCGCGATTCCCGGTTCACCTTTGGCGTCAGGCATGAAACCCTGACGCCGAACTGGTTCGGAAAAATCTCTCAAAACATGGAGAAATGACACCCCCATGGCCGCCATTCGCGGCACGAATAAAAAACAGACGCTGACCGGCACCGCCGCCAAAGACAAGATCTTCGGGCTTGGCGGCACCGATACGCTTGATGGCGGCAGAGGCCGTGACACCATGCGCGGCGGCAAGGGCAACGACACCTACATCGTTGACAACATCGCGGACAAAGCTATCGAACTTGCGAACCAAGGCACCGGCACCGTCAGTGCGAAGCAAAATTACTTGTAGGTTGGGTTAGCGCGGCCCGTGCATTTCAAAAAGTAAAATTAGTGCACTGCTTCCGCGCGCAACCCAACAGCTCGATCAGCATGATCCGTTGGGTTACGGCGCTCTCTTTTAGCGCTTCGATTACCCACGATGCAACAGCGCACCCGCGCGTAACCGATCCTACGTCTTGGCACCTGCCTTCACCACCCGCCCGCTCTTCGTCCGCTCAACAGCAACAGGCCGCCACCTCTTCCCCCAGGCGCGCGTCCACGGCTGCCACTTCGGCCGCCAGAAGACGCTGACAAACGCGTGCCACACGGCATAAACCACAAACCAGGCAATCACGCGGAACGGCAGCACGCCCAGCGCGAATGAAATGCGCCTGACGCGATCCCATACGCCCGCGCCGTATTTCATCGACCGCGCTTTGAGCCACGCGCGCACGGCGTCTTGCCCGAACGTGCTCTCCGCAACCCTGAGCGCGATGAACGCCAGAACCGCAAACGGCAGCACGAACCACACGAGCATCCACAACAGCGTGGTGACGATCCACCACAAAACCGCGAAAATGCTCGAAATGATCCACCAAAGTCCGCCGGTCAGATAGTCCATTCACGCGTCTCCGTTGCGCAACGACACTCGAAAGCTGTCATACCTGTAAAGACCGTCTATAGATAAGCTTGGCATCCATCTCTTCAAGTTGTATCGCACGCTAAACGGTCCACATGCTCACCCTCGCCCTCCTGCGCCACGCCAAATCGAGCTGGGACGACCAGCCCAGCAACGATTTCAACCGCCCCTTGAATGCGCGCGGGCGTCAAGCGGCACCCGAAGCCGGGCAACAGTTGCGCGAGTTGCAGATCGTGCCGGGCCTGATCCTTTGCTCGCCCGCGAAGCGTACGCGCGAAACGCTGGAGCTGGCGCTGCCTGAAATGCGCTTAGCTGCCGCGCCCGAAATCGTCTTCGACGAAAAGCTCTATCTCGCGCCGCCCGCTCTCATGCTCGAGTCTTTAAAGAAGGTGGCAGCAAACCAAGCGTGCGTGCTGATGGTCGGGCACAATCCCGGCACACACAATCTCGCCGACGCGCTAGCTGGACCCGGGCCCGAGGTCCTCAACGAAAAGCTGGCCGAGAAATTCCCGACCGCGGCGATTGCCGTCTTTACCTTCAATAAGAAGTCCTGGCGCGATATCGGCCCGCGCATGGGCCGCTTGACCGCTTTTTGGACGCCGAAGAAGTGAAATAGGGGGCAGTAGGCAATGGGCATTAGGCAGTCTATTTGTTTCGTACTGCCCATTGCCTATTGCCTATTGCCATCTTTCCTATCGCCCCCTAAACCCTCCCCATGCTTCTCCTCATCGATAACTATGACAGTTTCACCTACAATCTCGTCCATTACTTGGGCGAGCTTGGCGCGGAAAGCGTGGTCGTGCGCAACGACAAGATTACGGTCGAAGAAGCGCTCGCCAAAAAGCCGAAAGCGATTGTGTTGTCGCCCGGTCCTTGCACGCCGAACGAAGCGGGCGTGTGTCTCGATCTCATCAGACAAGCCGGCCCCACAATCCCGCTGCTCGGCGTCTGCCTCGGGCATCAATCCATCGGGCAATCTTACGGCGGCAAGGTGATCCGCGCGCCCGAACCCATGCACGGCAAGCTCTCGTCCATCACACACACCAGCAAGGGCGTCTTCAAAGGCCTGCCGAAGTCGTTCCAGATCACGCGCTATCATTCGCTGATCGTCGAGCGCGCGACGCTGCCCGATTGCCTGGAAATCACGGCCGAGACGGCGGACGGCATCATCATGGGTCTGCAGCACAAGACGCATCCCGTCCACGGCGTGCAGTTCCATCCTGAGAGCATCGCCTCGGAACAAGGCCACGCGCTGCTCGCCAACTTCCTCGAACTCGCCGGCTTCAAGCCGAAGCGCAAGCAAGCGGCATGAGTTCCTGCTGTTGACCCTTTACTGCCGTATGCGGCGGTCGAAAATCACTCTAGTCTTCAACTAATGAGAACTTTGATGAATTTTTACAGGGTTGCCTGTCGGCGTCTGATCGACGACGATGATGACGAGCCGCGCGTAGCTATTGTGGCCGCAAGTTCAGAGGAGCATGCTGCCAAATTATGTGAGGCGCGATCTGGCTCCAGTGTGTACAGCCGATTTGAGGTCATCGAAGCCGTTGAGCCACGCGAGGGTGCGGTAGCTGTCCCCTCCGGACCCGCTAGAGTGCTTGGCTTCGAGGGGGAGCCTGCGGGCACTTGGGAATAACTGTTGGTCTAGGCGCGCCGGCGGAAAACAGTCTGAGCAGAGAGTACCTATGCCACAACGCAATCTTGTAGTGTTCCTAGCTTGCTCAATGATTTCTGCGCTCGATAGTCCACATGCCAATGCAGAGAATGCTGAAACCTACATCGTCGATGGGCCGATCCAGGGCTCGTTCTGCAGATATCTGGGTTTCGTCTGCAGTTCGAAGAAGGTAGATGCTGTTACTTTTGGTAACGATGATCTGCATACGATTACCACGTCTTTCCCAAAAGTAACCGACTTCCGTGCCAATAGTGGCAGCGATGACCAGGGTCTGTGCTGGATCCAAACGAAGTCAAGTCAGAGAGAGGAGGGCTGGGGTGCCATACTTAAAGATTTTAGGACCGGGGTTCCCACATTCTATGCTGCCCGACCTGATGGCAGCTACGAAAAGCTCGGCACTCCAGACTATGTCGTATTCAAATGCCAAAGGCAGTTAAAAAAATAAGGGGACAATCGCGAACCAACTGCCGCCAAGAAAATCCTTAACCTGCTTAGAGTCAAACTCCTCCGTCCCCACGCCACACGGCTAACCTACCAGGGACCGGACAAACTGCAGTCGCATCGGCGACGAGACGGAGGGCAGCCTCTGGCCCAGGCTGTGTGAAAACTCCACCTGATGCTAAAATCCCTAACGTGAATCGGTGGGGGCAACGATGGCTGGGTTCATTGAGGGTGTGGATCGGCGGCAGAGCACGCTATTTCCGGCGCGGTTTGACGAATATGTGGCCGAGGACAACCCCGTACGGGCAGTCGATATTTTTGTCGATAGCCTTGATCTCGGCAAGCTCGGCTTCGGCGATATTCAGCCGTTGGCGACGGGCCGTCCCGGTTACAGCCCAGCAACAATGCTGAAGATCTACATCTACGGCTATCTCAATCGCGTGCAGTCGAGCCGCCGCCTCGAACGCGAATGCCAGCGCAACATCGAGCTGATTTGGCTGACAGGACAACTGGCGCCTGACTTCAAAACAATCGCCGATTTCCGCAAGGACAATGGCAAAGCCATCCGTGAAGTCTGCCGCGCGTTTGTCGTACTCTGCCACAAGCTTGATCTGCTGGCCGACGCGAGCGTGGCGATCGACGGCAGTAAGTTTAAAGCGGTCAATGCGCGCGACAAGAACTTCACCGAAGGCAAGATGCAGCGGCGGCTGGAGCGGATCGACGAGAGCATAGATCAGCCGGCTCAAGGATAAGGTGACGAAGCTCAAAGAAGAGATCTCCCGTTTGAATGCCATTAATGATCAGATGGTCGCGAGCGAAGACAAACAGGTGTCGCTGACCGATCCGGACGCGCGCTCGATGGCAACAAGTGGCAAGGACACTGGAATCGTTGGTTACAACGTGCAAAGTGCTGTTGATACGACCCACCATCTGATTGTCGCTCATAAGGTGACCAACGTCGGCACGGATCGCAATGCACTCGCTGATATGGCCGAGTTGGCGCGTCAAGAGATGGGTGCGGAGAAGCTCGATGTGTTGGCTGATCGCGGCTATTACTCTGGCAACGATATTCTCGCCTGCGAGCTGTCGGGCATCACGGTGACGCTGCCAAAACCGCAGACATCAGGCGCCAAGTCCGAAGGCCGGTTCGGCAAACAGGACTTCATCTATGTCGCCGCCGATGACGTCTATCGTTGCCCCGCAGGCGAACGGCTCATTTATCGATATACAGGCGTCGAGAAGGATAAGGCGCTGCGCTCCTATTGGACGAATGCTTGCAACACTTGCCCGCTAAAAGCCAAATGCACGACGGGACCTCAGCGCCGGATCAAGCGTTGGGAACACGAGGCCGTGTTGGAAAGAGTCCAAGACCGCCTTGATCGCAATCTGGATGCGATGCGCGTGCGCCGCTCAACGGCCGAGCATCCCTTTGGCACGATCAAAGCGTGGATGGGTGCAACGCACTTTCTGATGCAAACCTTGCCGAAAGTAGCGAGCGAGATGGCGCTTTGCGTGTTGGCGTACAATATGAAGCGCGTGATCAACATTCTAGGCGTTGCCAGTTTGATGGCGGCGATGCGTACGTGAGGTTGATCAAGAAAAAACTTGCCCACAGGAGCGCACGCGAGCCACCTTGCGGCACAAGGCGCGATCGAGGCCAATTATTGGCCTTCTCATTGAAAAAGATGCACCGCTGATCTGCCATGGCCAACGCCGGCGCGTTTTCACACAGCCTGGGCCCGTTGCGGTCATCAAACACTTGTATAGCCATTGCCCCCGACCCCCATTCCCCGCTAGAACCGCCTCGCAACGATCCGTATGACGGATAAATCGCCCCAACGGGGCGATGGATTGTAGCCACGGGTGAAGCGCAGCGAACCCGTGGACAATGTTCCCTCTCTTCCGGGTCGCCCCAGGGGGGCGAAGGAGTCACATGCCAGGCACATACTCCCAGCTCCTCCTTCATATCGTCACCTCGACGAAGGGCCGCGCGCCGTTGATTTCCGCCAGCGTCGCCGAGCGCCTCTATCCGTACGTCGGCGGTATTATCCGGGCCGAGAAAGGCATCTTGTATGATATCGGCGGCGTAGAAGATCACGTGCACATGTACCTGCGGTGGCGGCCGGACGGATCGGTGTCTGACCTGATGCGCACGGTCAAGTCGCGGTCGAGCAAATGGATACACGATACATTTCCAAATCTTGGTGCGTTCGCTTGGCAGGAGGGATACAGCGTCTTTTCAGTCAGCAAGTCCCATGAAGACGCGCTGAAACGATACATTGCTGGACAGGCAGAGCACCACAAGGGCGAGAGTTTTAAGTCAGAACTGCTCCGCATTCTGCGCGCACATGCCATTGATTTCGACGAGAAGTACGTGTTCGATTGAACGGAAGTGCAGCCTTCCTTTGCCCCTTCGGGGCAGGAATGGAAATAAACTCACATCCACGGGTTTCGCTGCGCTTCACCCATGGCTACAACCTATGGCCCCGCCAGGGCCCACGTCCTCCCTCGCTTCACCATTGCCGCCACCCCCCCAAACCCGCTAGAACCGCCTCGCAACAACACGCGAGTCTCCATGCCCGCAAACAAACTCAAAAAACTCTTGAACGCCATCGCCGACGGCAAAACGCTGTCCGCACCGGAAATGGAAGACGCGCTCGACCTCCTGATGTCAGGCGTCGCAACACCCGTGCAGATGGGCGCGTTTCTCATGGGCTTGCGCGTGCGCGGCGAAACGGTTCCCGAAATCTCAGGCGCGGCAAAATTCCTGCGCAGCCGCATGACACCCGCCGAAGCCCCACCCAACGCCATCGACATCGCCGGCACGGGCGGGGATAGCCACGGCACCTATAACGTTTCAACTGCCGCGGCCATCGTTGCGGCAGGCGCGGGCGTTCCGGTCGCGAAACATGGCAACCGCTCCGTCTCATCGCTCTCGGGCGCGTCCGACGTACTGCAAGCCCTCGGCGTCAAAATCGACGTCGCGCCCGTCGTTGTATCGCGCGCGATCTCAACCGCAGGCGTCGGCTTTCTCTGGGCGCCGATGCACCACCCCGCCATGAAACAGTGGGCGCCCATCCGCGCCGATCTCGGCATCCGCTCGCTTTTCAATCTGCTTGGCCCCCTGTGCAATCCGGCGGGCGTCAAGCGTCAGGTGCTCGGCGTCTACGACCGCAAATGGCTGGAGCCCATGGCGGAAGCCTTGAAGTCTCTCGGCTCGACCCACGCCTGGATCGTGCACGGCACGGACGGCATGGACGAGCTGACAACGACCGGCTCATCGACGGTCGCGGAACTGCACAAGGGCGACATCACCGTGTTCGAAGTCACGCCGGAAGATGCCGGCCTACCGCGTGCAACGCTCGCAGACCTCAAAGGCGGCGATCCGCAGACCAACGCCGCGAAATTGCGCGCGACTGCTTCTCGGAGAGCCCGGCGCCTATCGCGACATCGTTCTCCTCAATACCGCCGCCGCGCTCGTCGTCGCCGGTAAAGCCGATGGCCTTGAAATGGGCGTCGCACAGGCGGCCGCTTCAATCGACAGCGGCGCGGCCAACCTAGCCCTCGACAAACTCATTGCCGTGACGAACGAGGGCGTGGAGGGTGTCTGACCCATCGTGTCGAAGACACGCCTACGGTATGAAGGGTCTGACACCCTTGTTCCGGTGCTGACGGTGTCAGACCCGGAGGGTCAGACACCGCTCCATTGCGGTGATAAGCGAGGCGTAGAGAGATTTCCCTAGACCCGACCTCTGTTACCCCACCCGCATCGTCTTCACGTCGGTAAACGTGATCTCGGGGTTCTTGTCGGCGGCGGCGCAAGCTTACAATCAGTATTCATCGATATTGGACTGTGCTATCGCTCCATCAATTCAATGCGATTTTCTGCGGAGTTCTCATGGCTGATAGCTCGCACTTGGACACCAAAACTTCACACGGAAAATTGCCATTTTGGGAAACCATCGGAAAGGCCTACTCGGCATTTTTCAAGAATTTTGCGACTCTTCTTTGGATCTCGTGGCCATGGTTGATCCTTGTCTGCGGTCTCATTTGGTATGTGCCCTTTCCTCCCCGTACGTGGCAAAATCACGTAGCGGGATTGGCTCTAGCACTTGTTACACTGATATCGGCAGCCGCCATCGCCGTCGCGTGGCATCGAAAGCTGTTGTTGGGCGAACAACCGGACATCGGCGGCAAACTGCTTGGTTCCACAATCTGGCGCTACATCGGCGCCGGAATTGCCATGATCTTGGCCGTGGCGATACCCCTCTGGATTTTGGTTCTTCCGGTTGCTCTAGTTTGGATGCCGGGATTTCTTGACCCTGCTACAGCCCAGCTGACTCGCCCTCTTGCGCTATCGCCCATCCTATTTGCCTTGATGTTCGCGGCTTACCTCGTGGCGTTCTACTTCATGTTTCGCCTCATGCTGGTCTTGCCGGCTCGCGCGATCGGAAACAACGATCTGAATTTTCGTTCCATTTTGAAGCACACTAAAGGCAATACTTGGCGTCTCATCGGCGGGCTGGCACTCTGTACAATTCCACCAGCTCTTCCGGTGCAAATTATCACGTTTTCATCGATGTCAGGATTGCATACCCCAGGGCAGCCGTTCGACCCGGCCAAATTTATGGAGAGCACGGCGATCGCTTCCGGCGGCATGACGGCTTATGGGATGCTCGTCTCAATGATCTGGCTGGGTTTCCTGTCGTATGCGTACCGACATTTCTTCGAGAAGCCGTGAGCGCCTCCCGACCCTACCCCACCCGCATCGTCTTCACGTCGGTGAACGTGATCTCGGGGTTGCGCTCCGCCGCCCAGCGCAGCGAGAACGCGCTTTCCGCGAGATAAACAAGATCGCCGTCTTGATCTTGTGCGATCTTCGAGCGGTTCTTGGCGGCAAACGCGTCGAGCACTTTTGGGTCGCTCGCACTCATCCAGCGCGCAACATCGCACGGCGCCTGCTCGAACGCGATTGGAAGCCCGTATTCGTTCTTCAAGCGCTCGGCCAAAACGTCAAGCTGCAGCGCGCCGATGACGCCAACAATGGGCTGCGTGCCTTCAACGGGTGTGAAAATCTGCACCACGCCTTCTTCCGACATTTCCTGCAACGCTTCTTTGAGCTTGCGCGCCCGGATGGCATCTTCAAGCCTCACGCGGCGCAGGATTTCCGGCGCAAAGCTCGGAATGCCGAGGAACGAAATATCCTCGCCCTCGGTCAGCGCGTCGCCGATGCGCAAAAGCCCGCGATTGGGAATGCCGACGATGTCTCCGGCGTAGGCTTCTTCGGCAATCGAGCGATCTTGAGCAAAGAAAAACTGCGGCGACTGCAACGCGACGACTTTGCCCGAGCGTGAAACCTTAGCCTTCATGCCGCGCGTGAGCTTGCCGCTGGTCACGCGCATGAACGCGATGCGGTCGCGGTGGTTCGGGTCCATGTTCGCCTGGATCTTAAACACGATCCCCGTCATGGCGGGTTCATTGGCTTGGATGGTGCGCGTGGCGGCTTTCTGCGCACGCGGCGGCGGCGCAAAGTTGACGAACGCGTCGAGGATTTGGCGCACGCCAAAATTCTTCAAAGCGCTGCCGAAATAAACCGGCGTCAGCGTGCCATGCCGGAAGGCTTCGAGATCAAACCTGCCGCACGCGCCTTGCACGAGATCAACATCTTGCCGCCAACGCGCGGCCGCTTCCTCACCCATAAGCTCAGTGATCGCCGGATCATCGGGTCCTGAAAGATTGCCTAGATCCTGCGCTTCGGTATCCACCTGGTTGACGCGCGGTTTGTAGAGATCGTACGTGCCCTTGAAATCGCGCCCCGATCCCATCGGCCAGACCATCGGCGCGGTGTCGAGCGCAAGCACGTTCGAAATCTCGTCGAGCAATTCGAGCGGCTCGCGCGCCTCGCGGTCCATCTTGTTGATGAAGGTGACAATGGGAATGTCGCGCAGACGGCAAATTTCAAAGAGCTTGCGCGTGCGCGCTTCGATGCCCTTGGCCGCGTCGATGACCATGATCGCGCTATCGACGGCCGTCAGCGTGCGATAGGTCTGATCGGAGAAGTCTTCATGCCCCGGCGTATCGAGCAGGTTCATGACCGTGTCGCCATATTCAAACGTCATGACCGACGTCACAACCGAAATGCCGCGCGCGCGTTCGATCGCCATCCAGTCGGAGCGCGTGTTCTTTTTGTCGCCTTTCGCCTTGACCTGGCCTGCGAGCTGAATGGCGCCGCCAAACAACAAGAGCTTTTCGGTCAGCGTCGTTTTGCCGGCGTCGGGATGCGAAATGATCGCGAACGTGCGCCGGCGCGCGATCTCGCGCTCCATGATTGAAGCTGGCGCACCACCTACGCCTGCGGGGACTTGCGCCGCTGGAGTTGTGCTCTGGCCCGCCTCGTCAGTGCGGGTGATGTCGGTCTCTTCGGTCAAGGTCACGAATCTCGGGTTGTAAAGGCTGCGGGCCGTATAGCACCCCAATTGCCATAAGGTCACGCGATCTAGAGACGCGGCGGGGGAGGTGGTGGAGCCGTAGAGCCGTAGGGCGCATAAGGTCCGGCCCCTTCACTTGGCCGGGCCGTCATGCGCCGGATTGCAACACGCTCCGGCGCAAGCCCACGGTGCATGACGCCGCGAGTGCAGAACGCGGCTTATGCACCCTACAATCCGTGTTTCATTACGGTCTACGTGAGCTCCTAAGCGGAGAGGCTTTGCGGGATAAATCCGGCTTGCAACGGGAGTATTCCTTGGCAAGCGGCATGCACTGAACTAGCGTCCGGCTGAGATTCTATTTTCGGAGGGGGCAATGCAGTCCTTGAAATTCGGCTTGGTGGCGGCAGCGATGGTCTGCGCAATTTCAGCGACGGCTCAGGCCGCCGATTGTACCCGGGTGACAGCCCTCGGCGAAACCTTGACGCATGATACCGCCGTGCTCTTCTCGAATAACGCTCTTAAAAATACGCTCGCTGCGCAAGGTCGCGTGGGGAAAGGGCCCGTGAGCACGACCTGCAAAACGGCCTCGATGACGACGACGTGTCACTCCTCGCAGGTGGCCTGCAAAGGCGCAACACCCAAGACCTGTTTAGGCGCTTGGCTGTGCTTCTGACCCCGCCGCTTTGCGCCAACGCATTGTGAAGAGCCGTGGGGCGGTTTAGGCCGTAGGGCGCATAAGGTCCGGCCCCTTCACGTTGCTTCAGTTGGCCGCCTCCGGCGGCGGGCCGGGCCGTCATGCGCCGCATGGCAGCAGGCTCCGGTGCAAGATTACGGCGCATGACGCCGCGCGCGCGGTTGCGGGTGGGCAACCGAAGCGCCGGAAAAATGCGCGCGACTTATGCGCCCTACAATCCATGTTTTTATTGCGGGCTACGCGATCTACGACCGAATGCGGAACAATAAATAGCTGTGAAAAGACCGCACCTATTCCGCCCTACATTTCTTCGCTTTGAACCATCTGGGCTACCTGCTCTTCGGTCAAGGTCACGAAATCTCGGGTTGTAAAGGCTGCGGGCCGTATAGCACCCCAATTGCCATAAGGTCACGCGATCTAGAGACGCGGCGGAGCTACCCCCGCGCCTTCCCCTGCTTTACCGGCTCGAAGGTGATGCGCAGCTTCGTCCCCGTCGCCTTGGCAAAGCGTTCGAGCGTCCGCGTCGAGGGCATCGAGCGCCCGCTTTCGAGCCGCGCCACGACGGCCTGCGTCGTGCCCATTTTCTTTGCCAATTGTTCCTGCGTCAGCTTGGCCCGCGTCCGCGCTTCGATGACGGAGGAAACCAGTGCGAACTCCTCTTCGAGCGCATCATAGGCGGCTTGATACGTCGGGTTGCGCCGCGCCTTTGCGATAACCTCTTCGGCCGGAATGAGCCGTGGTCTAGCCCGTGCGATCATTTGCCTTGCTCGTGTCATAACAACTCCGCTGCGCGCAATAATGCCATTTCGATTTCCCTGCGTGGAACCTTGTCGGTCTTCTTCGTGAAGACTTCGGACAATCACAATTGTTTTTCCAGTTCGTGTCACATAGAGAGCGCGCGAAATCCCATCACGTCCTCTCAAACGAAATTCCCAAAGCGCGCCTTGAAGATGTTTGGCATATTTGCCGGGCAACCGTTCAAGACCGAACACATCGATTACGGCCTTGATCCGTTCGAAGCTCGCCTGAACGTGCGCTGGTTGAGCAAGAAACTCAACTTCTGCCGCTTCATGAAACGTGATCGACCAGGTCATACACACGTCCCCAAGAGACAACAAATATATCTTTTTTGGTATGTTGTCAAGGTCCCGCTACAGGTATCGAATTGCCCTGGCACCTTTGCTGTGATCCCGCTATCCTGCCCCCATGACCACACCCCGCTTCGAACTTTATTCCTATTGGCGCACGGCGGCGACCTACCGCGTGCGCGTGGCGCTCGCCTTGAAGGGCCTTACCTGGGACGAGCACAACGTCAATCTCGACACCGGCGAACAGCGCAGCGAAGCGTTCCTGAAAATAAATCCGCTTGGCGCCATCCCCGCATTGATCGACCGCGAAGGTGCATCGCGCGTGCCGATCTCGCAGTCGATCGCCATTCTCGAATACCTGGAAGAGGTCGCACCCACGCCCGCGCTGCTCCCCAAAGACGCCGCAGGCCGCGCCCGCGTGCGCGCAATAGCGTTGGCGCTCGCCGCCGATACGCACCCGATGATCACCGCGCGCATCAAGAAGTATCTCGTTGCCAATGCGGCCTTCGACGACGACAAATTCCGCGCCTGGCAAACCAACTGGCTGACCACCGGCCTGCAGGCGGTTGAGAAGCGCTTGGCGAGCGAAGCTGAGACCGGCTCATGCTGTCACGGCGATACGGTCACCCACGCCGACATTTGTTTGGCGAGCCTTCTGGCCGTGATCCCGATTTTCAAAATCGACGTGCCGGACATTCCAACGATCCGCCGCATCATGGGCCCGATCATGAGCCAAGACGCGTTTGTGCAGGCGGAGCCTATGCGGCAGGCAGGCGCGCCCCCAATGTCATCCTAGGCCTTGTGCCGGAGCCTGCCCCGGACCCAATCGCGCCCGCGATTGGAACCGATCCGGGGATCCACCGCTCAACATTCAACGGTGCACGTGGGTGAATGGATCCCAGCGACGAGCCCCGGGATGACAGTATTGCGGAGTGTTTATCGCTCCACTCGTGCCTATACTTTCCCTACCCTTGACCATAACCCCCGCCCGCCCTACCAGGACCTAAGAAATCCCGCTAAAGACGAGCCCCAACTGTAAAGAAACATGGCCGACATCCTCGAAAAAATTACCCAGTACAAACGCGAAGAAGTGGCGCGCGCGAAAGCATTAAAGCCGCTGCGCGTCATCGCAGAATACGCGCGCTCGGCGCCACGCGTGCGCCCCTTTGCGGGCGCGATTGAAGCCAAGCTCAAAGCCAAGAAACCCGCGCTCATCGCCGAGATCAAAAAGGCGTCGCCGTCAAAAGGGCTGATCCGCGCCGACTTCGATCCGCCCGCGCTGGCCCGCGCTTACGAAGCCGGCGGCGCGGCGTGCCTCTCAATCCTAACCGACACGCCCTCGTTCCAAGGCGCCCCCGAGTATCTGATCGCCGCACGCGCCGCTGTAAAACTCCCCGTGCTGCGCAAGGACTTCATGATCGACACCTATCAGGTGGCGGAAGCGCGCGCCTGGGGTGCCGACTGCATCTTGATCATCCTCGCCGAAGTCGATGACGCGCTGGCCGCAGATCTCGCCAGCGCCGCGAAAGACTGGGGCATGGACGCGATCGCCGAAGTCCATGACGGCGCGGAGCTTGATCGCGCGCTTCGCCTCGATTGCCGCATGATCGGCATCAACAACCGCAATCTGAAAACTTTCGACGTGACGCTTGAGACAACCGAAAATCTCGCGCCGCGCGTCCCGAAGGACCGCATCGCCATCGGCGAAAGCGGCATCTTCACACCGGCTGATATCGCCCGCCTACAGAAGATCAACGTCAACACCTTCCTCGTCGGCGAAAGCCTCATGCGCCAGGACGACGTCGCGAAAGCAACGAAGGCGTTGCTCGGTTAGCGCAGCAAACAATTGCGCATCAGCTCATACAGAGCGATCATGCGCCGAAGCTGCTCCAACGGCCCTCCCTCCCCCGTCTTGGCGAAGCCAAGCTACGCTTGGTCGCGGGGGAGGGTTGGGGAGGGGGGTGTCCTCAACACCAGCCGCGTAAAAAAAATGCCAAACAAACATGCGCGACATCTCAGAACTCATCAGACGCTGGCTGAAAGATCCCTATGGGAAATTCTGCGCAACCGTCAAATCGTTGGCCACCGGTTTCGCCGGCAACACCCAATCGGACCCTTTATTGCCGATTTCGTCTGCCTCGAACGCCGCGTCATCATCGAAGCGGATGGCGACGTGCATGACAACCCTGCGCGCCGATCCAACGATATTCAACGCGACCACTGGTTATCAACCCAACGCTTTCGCATCTTGCGTCTGAGCAACGAAGTGATCATGACTGATCCCGAATTAACGTTATCTCGAATCCAAACTTTTCTCGGGTGCACTCCCGATAGGATTGTGCACCACCCCCACCCCGACCCTCCCCCATCAAGGGGGAGGGAGAAGTGAAGCGCCTGTTCAACTCCACATCGAAACCAAAATGTTGCTGTGTTACGCCACAGCCTCGTGACAGGCACGAGTGGCGATCACAGGAAGCTCCCTCCCCCCTTGCGGGGGAGGGTTGGGGTGGGGGGTGTGCACTGGCCTCACAGTATGCAATGAAAGCAATTGTCTCCGACAAAAAGCGGTCGATAAGAACACATGACCACCAAGTCCCCCAAACTCTCCCATCTCGACGACAAAGGCGCGGCCCGCATGGTCGACGTCTCGGACAAAGACGTAACGAGCCGCACCGCCCGCGCGGCCGGCTTCGTCAAGATGAGCGCGGAGACGCTGGCCCTCATCCAAAAGGGCGAAGCCAAAAAAGGCGACGTGCTGGCAACGGCCCGCATCGCCGGCATCATGGCGGCGAAGAAAACGCACGAGCTGATCCCGCTCTGTCATCCCCTCCTCATCACCAAAGCCACGATCGAATTCACAACCTCGCAGAACCCCGTTGGCATTGCCGTTGTCGCCGAAGTCAAAGTTTCAGGCCAGACCGGCGTCGAAATGGAAGCGCTAACCGCCGTCTCGGTCGCCTGCCTCACCATTTACGACATGCTCAAAGCCGCGGACAAAGCCATGATCATCCGCGACATTCGCCTCATGGAAAAAACCGGCGGCCGCAGCGGGCATTATAAGGCGAAGTGATACGAGGTGCGTAGGGCGCATAAGGCACGGCGTCTGCACACCGTTTCAGTTGAGCGCCAGCGGCCGCACGCCGGGCCGTCATGCGCCGCTTTCCAACACGCTCCGGCGCAAGCCATGGTGCAATACGCCCCGCGCGCGGTTGTCTCTGGGCAACTGAAGCGCCAGGAACGGCGCGGGCCTATTGCACCCTACAATTCTTCGCGTTTCTATTGCGGGCTACGCGGGCTGACTTCGACCTTGGTCGAAATGCTCCACCGATTTTCAACGCAGCCCCCCAGCCCTCACAAATGCTTCACGTTCAAATCTCCATACCCAGAGCAAATCCCCAATCCCCGCGCAAAATTTCTCAGGCCCATTGCTTCCGCCATTGTCCGGTCCGAATTGTACGGATAGACTGCCGTCATATTATATTCTCCGGATTTTGATCGTCGTATTTTTCTTGTCTCATCGGGTGCATTCATGGCCCACACCGTTCTCGCTACTTTCCGCGTGCGCGCCGGTGCCGAAGCCGAACTGAGCGGCCTCCTCGACCGCCATTGGCAAATCATCTCGGCACGCGGATTTGCCGTTGGCCCGGAACCCATCCGCCTCATCCGCCACGATAGCGATGGCGACGTCATGCTCGAACTCTTCGACTGGCGTGACGGCGGCCTCAACGACGCGCTCCAGGACCCGGCCGTGCGCGAGGTTTGGATGGCCATCGACCAATGCTGCGAACCTCGCGGCGGCGCGCCGCAGAGCGAATTTCCGGCAATCGAGCGCGTGCAGCGCGGTTAACCGCCCGAATTTTAATCCCGATCCCCGCTCGGCAAATCAGCGGCAAGGCTGTAGCATCGCTGCCATGACCTCATCCAAAACAGCGGCGACGAGCCCCACGCATAAATCCCCCCTCATGCCCGTCGCGGACGCCCTCGCGCGCGTGCTCGACGGCGCAACACACCTCCAACCCGAACAGGTGCCGCTGCTGCAAGCGGCCAAGCGTACCCTCGCACACGATCTCGCGGCCGCCCTCACGCACCCGCCGTTCGATAGTTCCTCCATGGACGGGTACGCAGTCCGCGCGAGCGACATCGCCAAAATTCCCTGCGATCTGAAATTGACCGGCGAAAGCGCCGCCGGATGGCCGTTCGCGGGCAGCGTCAAAAAAGGCGAAGTGGTGCGCATCTTCACCGGCGCGCCCGTGCCTGACGGCGCCGACACGGTTGTCATCCAGGAAGACGTGACGGCAAACGGCGGCAACATACGCTTCAACGCCGCGACAGTGAAAGGCGCCAACATCCGCCTGCGCGGCCAAGACTTCCACGAGGGCGACGCGGTGCTGCACGCAGGCACACGTCTCAATGCGCGCCACATCCTGCTCGCCGCATCGAGTGGTCATGCCATGCTGGCCTGCGTCAGGCGCCCCGTTGTTGCCATCCTCGCGACCGGCGACGAACTCGTGGAACCGTGCGACCGCCCGCAAGCCGGGCAGATTGTTGCATCCAACAGTTACGGTCTCGCGGCCCTCATCGAAGCTGCGGGAGGCCAGCCCAAAATCATCGGCATCGCCCGTGACGAACCGGACGATCTCGCGCAAAAAATCGCAGAAGCCACACGGCAATCTGGCGGCGCCGATATCCTCGTCACCACGGGCGGCGCCTCCGTCGGCGATCACGACCTCGTCCGCCCGGCGCTTGAAGCAGCCGGCGCCAAACTCGATTTCTACAAAATCGCCATGCGGCCCGGTAAACCTATGTTCTTCGGGCGGCTCGGGGCTATGCGCATCCTGGGCCTGCCGGGCAATCCGGTCTCGTCCATGATCGGCGCACGCGTCTTCCTCGTGCCGCTTATCGCCAAAATGCTCGGCCGCGCGGATACGCACTCTGCCGTCACCGCGCAGCTCGCAGAACCGCTTGGCCCCAACGGCCCGCGCGACCATTACATGCGCGGCCGCCTCGACCCATCAACAAGCCCGCCGCGCGTGACACCGCTCCCAAACCAGGACAGCGCACTCGTCGCGGCACTCGCTGACGCCGATTGCCTGATCGTCATTCCGGCGAACGCGCAGGCGCTTCCTGCGGGTGCCGTGGTCAACATCATTACGCTTGATTTTTGAGGGCCTTGGCTCGGATTGCCGGCACAACTTTTCCTGGGCACTCGCGAAACATTTCGCCCAATCTCATCTATTTGAATGATGTGCAATTCCCCAAACTATGTCTGACTTTCCGCTCAACTCATTTCAAATCGCGGAAATCATTGAGGGAACAGCGCAATGGCCAAAATCACCGGCACGAACGGCGCCAATAGGCTGCGCGGCACGGCAGCGGCCGACACCATTTTCGGCCTCGGCGGCAACGACCGCCTATTCGGCCTGGGCGGCAACGATACGCTTCTTGGCCGCGGACGGCAACGACACGCTCGATGGCGGTACAGGCCGGGACACGATGAAGGGCGGAAGGGCAACGATATTTACATCGTCGACAACGCGGGCGACAGGACAATCGAGAATGCAGGCCAGGGCAGCGACTCCGTCAAGTCGAAGGTGACATTCACTCTCGGTCCAACGTCGAGAACCTGACGCTGACGGGCGCTGCCGCCATCAACGGCACCGGCAACGCGCTCGCCAATGCCATGACCGGCAACTGGGGCAACAACATCCTCGACGGCGGCGCTGGCGCGGACACCATCGTCCGGCGGCGGCGGGTAACGATACTTCATCGTCGATAATCGCGGGCGACACGGTTTCCGATAGCGTCGGGCACGGATACAGTGAATTCGCGCATCACCTACACGCTCGGCGCCGATATCGAAAACCTGACGCTCACAGGTGCGGGCAACATCAACGGCACGGGCACTGGACTTGCCAACACGATCAACGGCAACTCGGGCAACAACATTCTGAACGGCGGCGCTGGCGCCGACGCAATGTCCGGCGGAGGCGGCAATGATACGTATATCGTCGACAATGCGGGCGACACGGTCAGCGATACTTCCGGCACGGATACGGTGGAATCCTCGATCACTTACACGCTCGGCGCGAGCATTGAAAACCTGACGCTGGTGGCGACGGACAACGTCAACATTAACGGTACTGGCAACGCACTGAGTAACATTATTAGGGTCTCAGGAACTGGCGCATTCAACACCCTAAATGGCGGCGATACGCTCGGCGACGGCGTCGGCGCGGCAGATCATTTTTTTGGCGGTGTTGGCAGGGAAATCTTTATCGCAGGCGAAGGTGCGGACACATTTGATGGCGGCGGCAATGGAGATCAGATTGATTACTCCGGCTTCACTACATCTGTCATCATCAACCAGGATTTCGACGGCGCAGGAACGGCTACCATTCTTGGCAGCGTGGTTCAAACATTTGTCTCGGTAGAAGGATTCGTTGGTTCTTCGGGCAATGATACAATAAATATTTCAACCGGCGCGGCCTTTGGCGGACAAGGAAATGATACGTATACGGTTAACGCACTTACGTCTTCTGCATACGAGAACGCGGGCGAAGGTATAGATACCGTCAAGAGTGTTTACGACTATGATCTCGGCACAAATATGGAGAACCTCATTCTAATTGCTGGGGGCAGTGCAACCACTGGCAACGGCAACGAATTGGCCAACACTATTACCGGAAATGAAAGCTCAAACATCCTCGACGGTGGCCTGGGTGATGACATCCTCGAAGGCGGCGGCGGCGGCGATGCACTGATTGGCGGCGGCGGGTCCGATATTGTTGCCTACAACAACTCGACCACGGCAGTGACCGTCGATCTCTCCACCAATACGGCGTCGGGCGGCGACGCCCAGGGCGACACCATTTCGGGGTTCT
The DNA here is from genome assembly GCA_963819605.1 of uncultured Alphaproteobacteria bacterium. Lineage (GTDB taxonomy): Bacteria > Pseudomonadota > Alphaproteobacteria > Rhizobiales > Hyphomicrobiaceae > Hyphomicrobium_B. The sequence goes on from CAWFWU010000002.1 coordinate 80,491, forward strand.
CGGGCATATTCGGCAGCTTCCTCAGTGACGATTTTCTCACCGGCGACGGCAACGCCAATCTCTTCAATGGCGGCGGCGGCGGCGACACGATCAACGGCGGCGGCGGCATCGACATTCTCTTCGGCGGCGAGGGCGACGATATTCTCGACGGCGGCACTGAAGGTGACGTTTTGGATGGCGGCAACGGCACCGATACGGTCACGTACTTCCAATCGGGCGTGGGCGTCGAGGTGTCGTTGAGCCTTCCGGCCACCAACACCGGCATGGCCGCGGGCGATACCTATTCCAGCATTGAAATCCTGATTGGCAGCCATCTCGCACTGTCTGGTGATATATTGGAAGCGAACACGAATGGATCAACGACCATTTATGGGATGGCTGGAGACGATGACATATATGGCGTCTTTGGCACTGTTACAGCGTACGGTGGCGACGGCGACGACGGTCTATTCGGAGGTACTGTTGGAGATTTTCTCTACGGCGACAACGGCATAGATTTCATTGCCGGCGGCGATGGTGACGACTTACTCGAAGGTGGCGCCGATGACGACACGCTTCGTGGCGACGCGGGCGATGACACGCTCAACGGCGGCAGCGGTTTTGACACGATTACGTTTCAGGGTGAGGACGCGGGCTTCACATTCACGCTTGCCGGATTCGGCAGTGGGGTGGCGAACGTTAATGGCGTTGATACCTATACCAGCATCGAAAATGTGACGGGTGGCAACAACAATGACGTCATTACCGGAAATTTTGGCGTCAACGTCCTGACCGGCGGCGAAGGTGATGACACCCTTGACGGCGGTGGCGGCAGTAACATTTTGAACGGCGGCATCGGCAATGACGTCATGTCGTTTTTCAGTGCCGGCGTCGCGATCACATTCGTCCTGGCGGCGTCGGGCGCAGATACGGTCAATCTATCAGGGTTTGGCCTTGGGACGGACACCTATTCCAGCATTGAAGGCCTTGCGGGCAGCGACGTGGGCAATGACGACCTGACCGGTAACGAGCATGCCAACGTCATTTACGGCAACGGCGGTCACGACACCTTGAATGGCGCAGGCGGCGATGACACGCTGATTGGCGGCGCGGGCAGCGACATTCTCAATGGTGGTGACGGCGCTGATACGCTCGACGGCGGTACGCAAAACAACACCATCGATTGCGGTGCCGACATCTTTGCAGATAAGGTGATCCTGCGCGTCGGCGGAGTTATCACACTCTCGAATTGGGACTTCGTCGACGGCGACAAGTTCGTTATCGATATCTCGGAGATGGGACTGTCAAGCTTGAGCTTTGGCATCAACTTCTTTTCGAGCGATGCCGCGCCGTCTGGCAACGACGGCGTTGGCGGCTCGCCAATCCTCTACAACGATAGCAGTGCGGGCACTCTTTACTACGACGCCGACGGCGGCACCGGAAGTGCGCCTGTCATCATACTGCAAGGCTCGATTTCGAACTTGCTAATTTCCGATTTCGACTTCATCGCCTGATGCGGCCGGCAACGCGGCACCTCGAGTGAAATTATCGCGCGGCCGTTACGGGTGCCTCCGGGTTGTTGACGCCGCGACCCTTGACCCTAAATTTCTCAATTCTCCATACGCCGCCGTCCATGACCAACAAAAACATCATATCGGCGACGTCGCCATTGGCCGCCGTGATGACTGCAGGCAGTTCGGCTGTTTGTCTGTAGTTCGCAACACCCGTGTCCGAGGCCTTGCCCGCCGGCGGCATGGACATCTTGGCCTTCTGCCATGTGGCCGTCTTCATGCCGCCGCGATAGAGCGGATCGGCGAATTTCAGAAATTTTTCCAGCGGGTACGTGGCCCGCATCTGAGGGCTAAACATGTCGTAAGCACGAAGCCATTCTGCCAAGGCGATGGCATTTAAGAATCCATTTGCCACATCCCGGGCAGCAATCGCCTGCTGCTGAAGCACCGGCCCGGCAGGCGGCAGCGCTGTTGCCGTTGCATCGGCGGCGCGAGCCTTGGGGGCCGCCAAAATGCACAACGCCAAGGTCATCAGCGCAATGAGAACCGAACAAATCCGTTTGAAATGACTGATCATGGATGCCTCCTCCAAGAATTCCGTAGGACGGCACCTTGACACAGCGCCCGCGCGGTGGCTGTTCCTTGCGGCACAGAGGGAGCCCTTCTCCGCATGCGCCTATCACCCACGCGCTTCATATCCATTGCCGGCACGGAAGTGCACGCGGCCGTCACCAACGCGGCCGATGGCAAAACAGCGTTGAAGGAAATTAAACAAAAGAAAAGCGAGTTCGCCTTGAAGCGGCGCGCGCTCGTCTATCAGCAAAAGCTGGCCAAGGCGGCCGCCGAGAAAGCCGAAGGATCGCCCCTGCGCAAGAAGTCGCCGGGATTATTCTCGCGTATCGCCCGCCTGTTCGGCAAGGCGCGCGCCATCAAGCCGAAACGCTCCCTCGCCGAGATCGAAGCGCAGATCCACGAGATCGACGAGATTTTGTACAATCTCGACAGCTGTAAGGTGCAGATCGAAGGCAAGCTACTGGCGATGGGGTGAGACTTGTTACGGAATACTGCAACAGCCTACTGCCTACTGCCCATCACGCTCCGTCATCCCCGCGCGACCACTTGCGACTCCTTAGAAGTCCCCCGGCGGGAGAAGTCCCCTTGCGGGGCAAGCGTGGATCCCCATGCTCCGTCATCCCCGCATAGGCGGGGACCCACAACACTTCGTCATCCCCGCGAAGGTGTTTAGTCCCGGAAGATTGGCAGCATGGAATTGGTGTACAACGAGGCATCGCTTTTGTCAGGGAGCGCCTCGGATCATGAAACTCAAGCTGCACGCGAACGCGACGACCACGCCTAAAACCAGAGCCTACATCCGCAACTCCAATCTGTCCGTTCGCCGCCTCGCCAGCGAGCTTGGCATTAGCCAACGAACCGTCGCGCGTTGGAAAGCCCGCGAGCAGATCTCCGACCGCTCGCATCGCCCGCACCGCATTGCCACAACTATGAGCCCACTCGAAGAGCGGTTGGCTGTTGAATTGCGCACAAGTCTTGCTCTGCCCCTCGACGACATCGTCGAAGTGTTGCGCCGCTGTATAAATCCGAAGCTGTCGCGCAGTCAGGTGCACCGCTGCCTGCAACGCAACGGCGTTTCCGCCAAGCCCAAGCTTCCGCGCGAACCCGTCGCCGTATTCTCCACTCCCACGCCCGCAGGATTCGTCCACATCGACGTCAAATACCTGCCACCGCTCCACAAAAAGCGGACTTACGCCTATGTCGCGATTGATCGCGCGACACGCTTCGTCTACGTCGAAATCCTCTATGACAGACGTGGCGAAACTGCCGCCGCGTTCCTGCGGCGCTTCCTTGAAAGCTTCGATATCGAAGTCCACACCGTTCTCTCCGACAACGGCAGCGAGTGGACCGACCGCTTTGCCGTAGACAAAAAGAACAAGCCCAAAGACAGACCTTCCGGCGCTCATCCGTTCGATCGCCTGTGTGCTGAGCGCGGCATCATCCACAAGCTCACAAAGCCATTCCGGCCTCAGACAAACGGAATGGTCGAACGCTTCAACCGGCGTATCGGCGAGCAGCTCGAACGCTTGCCCAGAAATGCCGCAGGCCATCACAAACGCTTTGAAACTCACCAACAGAGAAACGAATACCTGATGCTGTTCGTTCGAAACTACAACCGGACCCGCCTCAAATGTCTCGACTACAAAGCCCCAATAGAAGCTGTTACCAATCTCGCGGAACACAACACGAAGGCGGGGACCCACAACACTTCGTCATCCCCGCGAAGGCGGGGACCCACAACACTTCGTCATCCCCGCGAAGGCGGGGACCCAAGCAAGCCTCCGCATTAAGATCGCCTCAGGCCGCATCTGAACCCAGCCGCGCCAAGACTGTTACCCCCAAGTCTGTCAACTCCAAGATTGTCACCCCACGACTGTCACCCCAGAGACTTTCACCGCCAAGACAGCCTCGCCAAGACTGTCATCCTCGGGCTTGTCCCGGGGATCCATCGGGCCACATACGCTGTTTCCGGCAGCGTTCATCGACGCCCGCGCACGCTGCGCAGCGTTCCCCACCTCTAGCGCCCCTCGTCACTTCGCCGCGTCTGCGGCGCGGCGGGGACAAATCACCCGGGGTTTCAAGTTTTCTTTTTCTCGGCGGAAAATTTAAGCAGCGGAACGTCCGCCGACGGCCTTCTGTCGGCGCTTAAAAGACACCAAGTTTTTGTGTCGTTTGAGTATTCGCTCCAGCACTTTGGACTTCGTGGTGCTTGCCGCCATCGGCGCCACAAATTCGCATCCGATACCTACAGCCTCAGCCTGATGCACTGCTTTATCGTCTTGAAGTCGATTGAAGACCTTCATGAAAGCATCGTCGTCGCCAAGACTGGCAACGAGCTCAGCCAAATAAGATTGTACGACCGTTCGATCCATGACCGCGCGCGCCCTCTTCTGTTTTTTCCCAGACGCAGACGCAACAGACTTCTTTGCCATGAACGACCTCCTAGGCCGTCAACATATGAACTGTCTGATTCGGTTGCAACAAAGGCCGCGTGCAAATCTTAATCAGAAGCCTTGATCCTCCGGTCAATCGCATCGCCGAGCCTATCAAATGCTTCGCGAATCTCCACAACCGCAGGTGAATTCCCTGTTGAGGCGTAGACGATTCGATCACCGGCAGCCCGACTCAGTTCCGTTTTCTGGGGATAAAACACTTTTCTGGAAAAACAGTGGCATTCCGCAGAGGTCGCGATGCTGTCTGAAGAGCATGAGCAAGCGCATCTTTAACGGCAACAATTGCATCGGCCTCAAACGGCTTAAGAGCATCCTCGGGAGCCACTCCATCCCGTCCTGGATTATTGTCAGTCATCGTACCAACAACTCCGACGATCTTAAGGTGCGGCCAAATTTCCTGATTGACACACAACTGATCTGCAAACGCCCCGACCGCTTGCGCTGACAATTCGTCAAGTATCGTCGGAATAAGCACGTGAGTGCTCGCGCATAGGCTCTGGACACACGCTGTAGTTAGCCTGGGCGGGGCATCGACAATGACAATATCAAATGCCCTTTGGACCTCTGGTGAATGAAGCACATCTGCAAGATGGTACCTGATGTCCTCCCGTCGCTTACCAATAAGCCATTCAACCATGACACGATTTTCCATATTGGAAAGCGTATAGTACGCCGGCAAAATCTGTGCCTTTGGAACGCCTTCGATATTCATGGTACACTGGCATAGCCAAGCTCCGTCCTTGTTGTTTATTAGGTGTGCTGCTCTGCTTAGGCCACAAACTCATAAACTGACTTTGCAAATCGCGCGAACAGTGATTCAAGCTACCAAACGGGGGAGCTTGAGATGGCACGCTACGAACTCACCGACGCCGAGTGGAAAATCATTGCACCGCTTTTGCCCAACAAGCCGCGTGGCGTGCCGCGCGTTGACGACCGCCGCGTGTTGAACGGCATCTTCTGGCGGCTGCGCTCGGGCGCACCGTGGGCCGATATTCCAGAGCGCTACGGCCCTTACACGACCTGCTATAATCGCTTCGTTCGCTGGCGGGCTGCAGGCGTCTGGGATCAGATTTTGAAGGCCGTTTCGCAAGCCTATAACGGCAAAATCCAGATGATCGATAGTTCCGTGGTGCGCGTGCATCAACACGCAGCCAATGGCGAAAAAAAAGCGGCCGCAGCCGTTGCATGGGACGTTCCCGCGGCGGGCTTACGACCAAAATCCACGCGCTCGTCGATGCGCAAGGCTTGCCTATCCAAATCAAGCTGACCGAAGGCCAAGCTCATGACGGTGTGAGCGCTGCGGATATGTTGGGCTTGATCGGTGACGGCTGCATGTTGCTGGCTGATCGCGGTTACGATTCAAATGCGCTGCGCGAGACAATCGCTGGCCAAGGCGGGTACGCGAACATCCGGCCTAAATCAAACCGCGTCGAACAGCCGGCATTCAGTCCTTTCGCTTACAAGCTACGCAACAGGGTCGAGCGCTTCTTCAACAAACTCAAGCACTATCGTGCCATCGCCACCCGCTTCGACCGCCACGACGACAACTTCATGGCCTCAATAAAACTGGCTGCAATCCGCATCTGGATGCGGTTTAATAAGTCTGTGGCCTAGATTACCACCGGCCTCCTCGTCGGAAAGTTTTTCACTATTACTTTCGCTTAGTGCAGTCGCACTGAGCGAGCCTTGGAAATCGAGATCAATCGCAAGAACGCGCTTTTGTTTTTTATTGGCGTAGTGTGCAATCAAGTTTGCTGCTGTCGTCGTTTTCCCTACGCCCCCCTTCAAATTCGAAATCGTAATGATCGGAATGCTGACCCTCAACTTGTCGGCGTAGTCTTTAGGTGGAGTGGGCGGAATCGATTTGGCTAACCAAATACCTTTGCTTTCGGACGAAACCGCAATCCGCGCGCGCTCAATGTCTTGAACACTTCGAACAACTAGGCGAATTCTCGGGAATGCCCAAAAGGCAACCTTTTTTGCAAACCAGCTGAGGAATCCAACTACGATTGCAACAGCTGCTGCAAAAACCCAATTCTGACCGGGCGCGTCTGTCGCCGCACTTTGAAACCAATTGAACTCGGGCATCAGATACGCACCCCCAACTCGACTATCAGATGCCAGAGTACGGCGCATCAATGCGCTAGCGCCAGACAATCGAAACGAATTGTCGGCATTGTAGCTCGAATGCCGCACTAGGACGGCTTCGAGAAATGTTTACTGACCGCCTTAAGTCTGATCGAGACTATCGTGATATTTTTTAAAGACCCACTCCCCCACTCAACGCCACAAACACTGCGTGTACGGCACGCGCACGCGGCGCGCCACAAGCCGCGCCCGCAAAGCTGCGCCGTGATGTCCGCGCGCAATGACACGCGCCGCTTAACTCAGCCCGCGTTAACTATTGCGCGGCGCATTCCTTCTGTACAGACACTTTCTGGAACTTTCACTGCCCGCGCCGGAGCTCCACGCGTCCAGCTTCGCATCCGCGAAGCCGGCCCATTGCTCCACACACCCAGCTATTCCGCGAGGTCACATTCCCTTCGCGTCAATCCGGCCCTTCGCGTCAATCCGGCCCTTCGCGCCAAACCGGAAGTCGAGGCCGTGCCCCCCGCGCGCTCGCACCCTCAACTCCGCTTGCCGATTGCCGATTGCCCCTTGCCCACTACCCTTCCCACCCCCCCTTGCGGAACGATTTGAGAACGTGTAGGGTACGTTTATGATTTGTACCGGCAGCCTGCTCCAAGACCGGAGCTGTAGCCGGAGTTGATGCCGCCGCGCTGGCCTTGCCTTATCGCTTCGCCCGCGCCCCAACAGGAACACAGCATGCTGACCGAGAAACAGAAAGAGCTGCTCCTCTTCATTCACGAACGCATGCAGGAGCGCGGCGTGCCGCCGTCTTTCGACGAGATGAAAGATGCGCTCGACTTGAAGTCGAAGTCCGGCATTCATCGTCTGATCACGGCGCTCGTTGAGCGCGGTTTCATCCGCCGCCTGCCACACCGCGCACGCGCCATCGAAGTCATCAAGTTGCCTGAGAACGAACCCGCCATGGCAAACAAGCGGGGCGGCTTCCAGCCCAGTGTCATTGAAGGGTCTGGCCCACCGCGAAACAGCCTCTCGCCGCCACCCTCGCACATCATCGACGCGCGCACCGTCTCGGTGCCCGTCATGGGACGCATCGCGGCTGGCACGCCGATCAGCGCCATTCAAAACCACACGCACGACATCGCCTGCCCGCCGGATCTGTTGACCAACGGCGAGCACTTCGCATTGGAAGTCAAAGGCGACAGTATGATTGAGGCCGGCATCCATGACGGCGATACCGTCATCATCCGCCGCTGCGATTCCGCCGAAAACGGCGACATCGTCGTCGCCCTCGTCGAAAAAGAAGAAGCGACGCTGAAGCGTCTGCGCAAGAAGGGTTCGACAATCGCGCTCGAGGCCGCAAACCCCGAATTCAAGACGCGTATTTTCGGCCCCGATCAGGTCGATATTCAGGGCCGGCTTGTTGGGCTGCTCAGGCGGTATTGAAGCATAGCAATAGGCAGTAGGCAATTGCCCACTGCCTATTGCCCGCCTTCCTCCTCATCCCCCTCCTCGCCGTCCTCGACTTCAGGGCGCGGCGGGAGGGGCTGAAGCCACTCGGGCCGCGTCGCAAAACCGGGTAGCTGCGCGGCGTCTCGCGGCACAGCTCCGCGCGCGCCGGGGCTACCGTCTCGCGCAACAACGCGCGGTTTAGGCAATCGCCGCTCCGGTTTCCGCGCCGGCAATTTCGCCCACGGCCTATCGCCGCGATGTGCCGCAACCGTTTCAATGCGCACCCGTGCAGCAGCACCCTCCGCGCCCGGCTCGATATAAAGCGCGTGTGTGCCATTGCGCCAGATATCGAAGAAATCGATGACGGTTTCAGCCCCTTCGCATGCCCTTGGCCGCGGCACGTCGAGCACCAGAACCTGCGCCTTGGCGCAATCATCTCCGATGGCGGAGGGATGCCGCGACACCGCCAGCACCATACCTTTGACGCGCGTCACACACCCAACGTCATCGCACGTAAACCCTCGCGCCTTGGCCGCATCCTTGGCGTCGCGCGCGTCGCCATCATGCTCAAGCCAGCGTTGCAGCTCGAACTTAGATTGCCGCGCGGGAAGTGCCGAGAGTGTCCCGTCAGCCGCGCGAACCGCAACCAGTTCGCCGCCGCGCGCGATGAGCGCATCGGGCCGCGGCAGCGTCGGCGCTAACGCCAACCCGGCCAGCGCCGCCGCGACACCTAGCAGCCTTTGCCGCCCCTGCCACAGCGCCAGCCACAGCCCTCCAATAATGAAGAGGACAAAAGCGAGCGGAGGGATAGCGGGAATGTGCCCTGTCGCACCGGGAAGGGCCGCAACCTTCGACGCGCACCACGTCATGATCTCGATGCCCTTGCCCATCGGCCACAAAGCCAGCTGTTCAAGCCCAAACGGCATGAGCACGAAGGCGGCGAGCGCGGCCGGCATGACGAGAAAATTGCAAACGGGGATCGCCAGCAAGTTTGCGAACACGGCATATTGCTGGCTCTGATGGAAGTGATACGCCGCGAAGGGCGCTACCGCCGCGCTTGCCACAAGCGTCGATAAAGCGATCCCGCCGAAGAACATGCCAGCGCTCAAAACAGGATGGCGCTCGCCGCGCTGACTGAAGCGCCGCCGCACGGCTTCATAGGTGGCCACCAGTCCCGTCACCGCCGCAAACGACATTTGAAATCCCGCATCAAACAGGCTCTCGGGAAAAATAAGCAGAATGACGAAGGCGGCAATCGCCACGTTGCGCAATGCAATTGCCGGGCGGCCGATGAGAATCGCGCCGAACATGATGAGAATAGTAATGGCACTGCGCACGGTTGCAAAAGCGCCGCCCGATATTGCCAGATAAGCGAGTGCACCCAAAATGCCCGCCAGCGCCGCCCACTTGCGGATGTCGAAGCGCAGCGCGAGAGCCGGTATCGACGCCAGCATCAAACGCACCGAGAAGAACACCGCGCCCGCCATCACAACCATATGCAGCCCGGAAATGGACAGGATATGAAAGAGGCCTGATCCCCGGAACGCGTCGTTGGTTTGTTGCGAGATGCCGCCGCGCTCGCCCGTAATGAGCGCCGTCGCGATCGCCCCCGTCTCACCCGGCAAGGCCGCGCGCACTCTTGTACCGATCGACTGGCGGAGCGATTCTATTCCGAGTTGAAAGTCCTCCCGCCAGGATATTGCAGAGATGCGCGGCTCGATTTTAAGGGCGGAAAACGTATAGCCCACGCCGCCAAGCCGCTCGAACCATGCGGTCCGTGCAAAATCGAACCCGCCGGGAAGCGCCGGTTTAGCAGGTGGCGACAGCGTCGCTGTGAAACTGACGCGATCGCCGGGCTTCAACGCGGCGGACGCCTTCATCGTGCGCACGCGCACGCGTTCGGGCCTCGACGCCACGCTTAACTCTCCAAGCGTCTCCACCGAAATCGTAATCCGCTCGCCGCGCGTTGCTTTGGGCTCAATGCGCTCAACACGCCCCGTCACGGCAACATTGACCAGTACTTTTTCGAGTACCGGCGCACGAACCCGCTCAACTCGCTCTTTCGCGGCAAGAAATCCCAGCGCCGCAAGCACGGCACCGGCCGCTAGAACCGCCGCCAACGTGCCCCGGGGCAGCGTAAACTTGACGATCACAGCCGCAGCAAGAAGTGCCAATGCCGTCACATATCCCGGCTCCGATGGCATTGAAAAATAGCTCGCCACTCCCGCCCCAAGCGCAACCGGCGCCCAAAGAAAAAAGCGCGATCTCTCGTCTTCGGCGGCGGCACGCAAAAGTGACGCCTTGGACGCGGGCGCACCCGCGCCGTTCCAAACGTCCTCAACTTCGCGCCCTGTCGCGCTATCTGTCATGGCGTAAGTCATGCCGCCGCAGCCTGTCAGGCCGCCCCTTCCGTTGGGCTCGCTCCCCATGCTACACGCCACATGCTACACGGGGACAATCATTCCTGCATCGTCGAGAAGAGAAAAAAGGTCCGATGACTGAGACCAAGAAAGGCGCGCCCCAAAGCGCGCCGGTTGTGCGTTTCGCACCCTCCCCCACCGGCTACCTCCATATCGGCGGCGCCCGCACGGCCCTGTTCAACTGGCTCTACGCCAAAGGCCGGGGCGGCAAGTTCTTATTGCGCATCGAGGATACCGACCGGGAGAGGAACAACGAGGCTGCAGTCGGCGCCATTCTCGACGGCCTCAAATGGCTGGAACTCGATTGGGAGGGCGACGCCGTCTCGCAGTTCGCCCGCGCGGACCGGCATCGCGAGGTTGCAGCCGAACTCTTGAAACGCGGCGCGGCCTATCACTGCTATGCCTCTCCCGCCGAGATCGACGCCGCGCGTGAAGCCGCGAAAGCCGAAGGACGCCCGCAGATTTACCACTCCCCCTGGCGCGACCGGGATCCGAAGGACGCCCCCAAAGATATAAAACCAACTGTACGTCTCAAAGCACCGCGCGAAGGCGAGACGGTTGTCGCCGACCACGTTCAAGGTCAGGTCACGTTCCCGAACAAGGATCTCGACGACCTCATTATCCTGCGTTCCGACGGCAACCCGACATACAATCTCGCCGTCGTCGTCGATGATCACGACATGGGCATTACCCACGTCATTCGCGGCGTCGATCACCTGACCAACGCGGCGCGGCAGACGCAGATCTATCAAGGCATGGATTGGCGGGTCCCGGACTTCGCACACGTGCCGTTGATCCACGGCGCCGATGGTGCCAAACTTTCAAAACGTCACGGCGCGCAGGGCGTCGAAGACTATCGCTCCATGGGCTATCTGCCGATCGCACTGCGTAACTATCTTGTGCGCCTCGGATGGAGCCACGGCGATGACGAGATTATTTCGCCCGAACAACTCATCGCATGGTTCGACATCGACGACATCAACAAGTCCGCCTCACGCTTCGACTTCAAGAAGCTCGACGATTTGAATGGCCACTACATTCGCCAGACATCGAACGAGGAACTGCTCGCGCGCATAAAGAGCTTGCTGCCGCATTTGAACTTCGCAGACCTCCTAGCCCTGCCACTCGATCCAAAGGCGCCACCGCGTTCGGACGTTGCGCTCGCGGCAGAAGTGAAGTCTCAGCTGCCAAACATCATCACCGGAACCGGACTCGCCAACATCTTTGCGAAGAATGGCTGGGATAAAGTCGCCGCCGCACTCCCCGCCCTCAAAGACCGCGCCAAGACCTTGGCCGAATTGATCGCCGGCGCCTTGTTCATCGCCGCTGAGCGGCCCTTGAAGCTTGATGACAAAGCTTTGAAGCTCATCGACGCCGAGGCCAAAGCAACGTTGCAGGCCCTCTTCCCGCGCCTTTCATCAGCTCCCGATTGGACCGCTGCGGCCCTCGAAGCCCTCGTCAAGGCCTATGCCGAGGAAACCGGCGCCAAACTTGGCAAAGTTGCGCAGCCTCTCCGGGCCGCGCTCACCGGCCGCTCCGTCTCACCGCCTGTTTTCGATGTTCTTCAAGTGCTTGGCCGGGAGGAGGCCTTGGCGCGCATAAGTGATTGCGCTGCTTGAAAAACCTGTTGCGCTGCACCCCCTCTAAGGGCGATATTGCCGCACTGCAATATGTAGTCTAAACCGGCCTAACGCGCGTGTTGCAGCGTATTTAAAGCCCACGATATCAAACGCATGAAGAGTCTTGGGGCTTGATTGGCCCCGTCTCAGTGGATGCGCCTCAGGAGTAGAGCCATGAACGTTCAGGACAAGGCCAAGAAGCCAGGGAAAGACCCGGCAGCAAAAAGCGCCCAACTGAGCGTTGGCGGCAAGTCCGTCGATCTCAGCGTCCGCTCGGGCACCATTGGTCCTGACGTCATCGACGTCGCGAGCCTTTACAAAGAGACCGGGCACTTCACCTACGATCCGGGCTTCACCTCGACCGCGAATTGCGCAAGCCGCATCACCTTCATCGACGGCGACAAAGGCGAATTGCTGTATCGCGGATACCCCATCGATCAGTTGGCCGAGAACACCAACTTTCTTGCGGTCTGTCATCTGCTGCTGCATGGGGAACTGCCGACCAATGGCGAGTTCATAAATTTCCGCCGCACCATTACCAATCACACCATGGTGCACGAGCAGATGACGCGCTTTTTCACCGGCTACCGCCGCGACGCCCATCCCATGGCCGTCATGGTCGGCACGGTTGGCGCGCTATCCGCGTTCTATCATGACTCAACCGACATCAACGATCTGCGCCAGCGCGAAATCGCGACCCACCGCATGATCGCCAAGATGCCGACGATTGCGGCGATGGCGTATAAATATTCGATCGGCCAGCCCTTCATCTATCCGAGAAATGACCTCGACTACACGTCGAACTTCTTGCAGATGTGCTTTGCCGTCCCGTCCGAACCTTACGTCGTCAATCCGGTGCTGTCGCGGGCCTTGGACCGCATTTTCATCTTGCACGCCGACCACGAGCAAAATGCTTCGACTTCGACCGTGCGACTTGCCGGGTCGTCCGGCGCCAATCCGTTCGCGTGCATTGCGGCCGGTATTGCGTGTCTCTGGGGTCCTGCACATGGCGGCGCCAACGAAGCTGCCCTCACCATGTTGCAGGAAATCGGCACGGTTGATCGCATCCCCGAGTACATCAAAAAGGCGAAGGACAAGAACTCCGGCTTCCGCCTGATGGGCTTCGGTCATCGCGTTTACAAGAACTACGATCCGCGCGCCAAGGTGATGCAGAAAACCTGCCACGAGGTGCTCGACGCGGTTGGCTCCAAGCACGATCCGTTGCTAAAAGTCGCCATGGAACTCGAACGTATCGCGCTCCAGGACGACTACTTCATCGAGAAGAAGCTCTATCCCAACATCGACTTCTATTCCGGCATTACACTGCGCGCGATGGGTTTCCCGGTCGATATGTTCACGGTGCTCTTTGCCGTCGCCCGTACCGTTGGGTGGATCGCGCAGTGGAAAGAAATGATCGAAGATCCCGAGCAGCGCATCGGCCGTCCGCGCCAGCTCTACATCGGCCAGCCCAGGCGCGATTTTCCAGCGGAGTAGGGTTGCAAATAAATGGTGTCTGACCCATCATGCCGTAGGCGTGGCGGCTCTAAGACCCAATGAGATATAATCCGGAGTGTGGCGCGAAGAACAAGACGTGACGGCGGATGGACCAGAGCACTAAATCGCCTTCCGCAGGAGCGGATATACCCTTCGCGACGAGCCATCGACATAGCCAACGTGGCGCTCGTGGCGAATAGACCGGGGTTTACTACAGCAAAAAATCCGCCGCTGTGAGCGTTTTAAGTCCCGTGAGTTCGATCTGAAAATCGGCGACTTTATCGCCGTTGATGTCGCCTTCGATGATCGTTTTGTCGGCGGCGGTCCCTGCCCGATTGAGTTGCAACCAATGCAGCTGGCCCTTAACGCCGGTGAAGGCGGCGCCTTTGGCCGCTAAAAACTTAAACGCCGTATTGCCAGCTGCCGAACCGTTCGCATCGATCGTCCGCAGATCAATGTCGTCGATGAGGTGCCGGAAGTCCTTGATAATGTCTCGTGTTGAAGCCGTCTTGCCGGTCTCTGAGGCCACGTTAAAATCAAACACGTCGCGCACAGACGGGTCGGTTGACAGCCCACCCGTCATGATATCCCGGCCGCGGCCGCCGATGAGCGTGTCCGCCCCGGCTCCACCGCTCAACACGTTGCCGCCTGTGTTGCCGGTCAGTATATTTCCACTTGTGTTGCCGGCGGCTTGGATGTTGAGCGTCCCAAGCAACGTCAGGTTCTCGAACCCTGCGGCCAGTGTTTTGCTAACCGTTGATCTCACGGTATCGATGCCTGATGTGTCGATCAACACGTCGCCAAGGCTGTCGATGATGTAGGTGTCGTTGCCGGCGCCGCCACGCAGCGTATCGTTGCCTGTGCCCCCGTCGAGTGTGTCGTTGCCATCATGGCCCCAGAGCGCGTCGTTGCCGCCAAGGCCGTTCAGCGTGTCCCCAAGATTGCTCCCAACCAGTGTCTGGCTTGCCACCGTGCCCGTCAGGTTGACGGCCGTATCGGGACTAACTGGCCGAAGACCACATAAGGCCGCACTGCCAACGCCTGGCGCCGCCCGCTTGGTTGGCGCCGATGACAAGATCGTCGAGGCCATCGCCATTGATATCGCCTGCGGACGCGACCGACTTGCCGCTGCGATCGCTCGCCGCCGCGCCCTCGATACGAAAGCCGTTGGTGCCATTGAGGTTGTTCAAGTCGAACGAGGTGCCGAAGCCCGTTGCTTTGCCGAATATCACATAACTCTCGCCGCTTGCCGCGAGGATGCCAACCGTAGCCCCGCGGGCGCCGATGATGATATCGTCAAACCCGTCGCCATTGACGTCGCCGGCGGAGGCGACGGACTCGCCGAAGAGATCGAAGTTGCCCACTCCTGAAATCGAAAATCCGTCGGCAGCAGTGAGCGTTGTTAAGTCGAGAACGCCGGCATAAGCGGTCGACTTGCCGAACACGACATAGGCGTTCCCCGGGTCATTGCCACCTGGAGCGCCGATGATCATGTCGGCGATACCATCGCCGTTGACGTCGCCAGCGGACGCGACCGAGAACCCGGTATCGTCGAAGGGCGATATGCCGTCGATCCTGAAGCCGTTAGTCCCGTCCAGGTCTACGGGCAGGATGCTGGCACCGGTGAACGAATTCGAGCCGAATACGACGTAGCTCGACCCAGCACTGCCAAATGTGTTAGCTAACGCATCCGGACCGCCGACAATAACGTCGTCAAAGCCGTCGCCGTTGATGTCGCCGATAAAGTCAATCGAAGTGCCGCCGGACGAGCCTGTGCCGCCGGCCAGGATGGCGCCCGGCAACAGCCCACTCGTCCCCGTTATCGTCGATGGATCGACCGTCGCCGGCAAGCCGGTCGTGTTATTGCCGAAGATGATATAGCTTTCGCCTTCGCCGCCGTTGGCACCCGGAGCGCCGATCAAAAAGTCGTCGAGCCCATCGCCGTTGAAATCACCGCCGCCGCCGACGGACGTTCCAGCCTTGTCGCCTGCATCGATCCCGATGATCGTAAAGCCATCGGGCGGAGCTAGCGTCGAGAGCGCGATCGTTCCGGAAGCGAATGATGTCTTGCCGTAGATAACGTACGACGAGCCCGCGTCCGCCTTGCCACCCGGATCGGCAAGCGCCGCGCCGATGATAATATCGTCGTAAGTGTCGCCATTGACATCGCCGGCCGCCGCGACCGAGGTGCCGGCTTCATCGCCTGCGGCCGCGCCGTCGATGCGAAAGCCGTTGGTGCCGTCGAGCGTTGTAAAGTCGAACAAGGCGTCGAAGGCCGTGCCTTTGCCGAACACCACATAGGCTACACCACCCAAGCTCGCGACCTGGGACGATGCGGAAGCGCCAATGATAAAATCGTCGAACCCATCGCCATTGACGTCGCCTGCGGACGAGACCGAATTGCCGGTCCGGTCACCCGAGCTCAGTCCCGGCAACGCAAAGCCGGTGGTTCCGTTTAGTCCCGAAAGGGCAATTATCGCTGGGTACTGGGGCATGGGGGCGTCGTCTCCGGATGGTCGGCGGTGCTCATCAGCACACTAGCCACAGGCCACCCCCAAAGTCGATCACGGACCAAGGTCCAGAATACGCAATCACAAAGGATGCTGAACAGGCTTGGATAGTCATTCATTCATATCGCAAATCGCGCTTCTATTGTTAATTGCGCGGATATGACGACCAGCAACCGTTGGCGGGACGTCATCCGGAACCACGCTCAATCCCTGCCGCCCGTTATCCTGCATTTAACTCCATTCCAACCGCAAACACCCTCGCGCAGTTTTGCCGGCTACATCATGCCTAACGCGTGTCTTCGACACATCATGTTGAAGGCGTGTCTTCGACACATCATGCCGAAGGCGTGTCTTCGGCCAAGAGAGTCTGACCCACCACCCGCCAAACAAAAAACGCCGGCCACGTGAGCGGGACCGGCGTCTCGATGCCTAGATCGGCATTTGACTAAGATTACCACGAAGGAGCGCAACGTTCAAGCGGTCATCATAGTAAACGTCCAGAGCTCGTTATTTTTTGCGCGCCGCGAGCACACCAAACACCGCTTTCGCCGCCGCCTCGCTTGGGCTGCCGTCCGATAATTTGAGCTTACCGGGAATGCGCGACAGCGCCGCGACTTGCGCATCGCGCCGCGTGCTCGTGCCCAAAAGTTCGCTCAGCACCGGCGCCATTTTTTCTGCCGTGCAATCTTCCTGCAAAAATTCTGGGAACGCATTTTCGCCGAGCACGAGATTGGCGAGAACGACCGTTTCCCCTTTGATCATGCGCCGCAAGAACGGCGCGGCAAGGGCATCAACTTTGTAAGCGACAACCATTGGCGTTCCAGCCAGCGCAAGTTCCAGCGTCACCGTACCGGACGCCGCCAAGGCCGCGCGCGCAAGCCGCATGGCGCAAAAACCATCCCTGCCGCCATCGGCCACATGACACGGCACGCCCCGAGTCTGGACGTCCCAAGTGCGCGTCGCCGCTTCAACCTGCTCGCGCAGATGTGGTACAGTTGGAATGATAACGTCAAATGCCCGGCCTTGTTTTGCCAGCAGAGAAACTGTCTCACCGAAAACGCTAAGTAGCCGTCCCGCCTCAGACCTGCGGCTGCCGGGAAGCACCGCCAACACATCGCGCTCAGGCGCAATACCAAGTCTGCGGGCAAGACCTGCCGTATCGGCGGACGCAATTTCGTCCACACGTTCGATCAGCGGATGCCCGACGTAGGTGCAATGCGGCCCGCCCAAACGCTCGTGCGCCGCCGGCTCAAATGGCAGAAACGCGAGCACTTCATCAACATAGCCGCGCATCTTTTTCGCGCGCCCAGACCGCCATGCCCAAACACTTGGGGACACGTAATTGATGATCGGGATATCCGGCGCGCGCTTTCTGATGCGCTTGGCAATCGGGTGTGTGAATTCGGGGCTATCGATAATCACCACGGCATCCGGCTTAAAGGCCAGCGCCGCATCGGCAGTTTGATAAACGCGGCGCACCAACCGCGGGAGTACCGCCAGGATATGAATTGGCCCCATGACGGCCACATCATGCAACGGGAACATCGAACTGAGCCCTTGGCGCTCCATAGCCTCGCCGCCAACGCCAGCGAATGTAACACCCTGTGGCAACCGCGCCTTCAACGCGCCCATCAACCGCGCGCCCAACGCGTCGCCCGAATGTTCACCAGCGATCAGAAAGAGGCGCAACGGCCCGCCGGGTCCAGTTAAGTGCTTTGTCACAGCGCGCCCAAGGGACTTGGAACCGGCGTCAAAATAGGTGTACCAGCCACGAACAGCCGGAGCCGGTCAGCGATATCGAGAATGGGGCCTGTGTGGCGCGGCCCATCGCCCGCCCCGAACGTCAGTATCACGCCCTGCAGACGGACGTGTGCCGCCGCTTCGATAAGTTTCGCGTCGAGCGCTGTCTGTGGACCAAGTACGACAAGTGCCGAACGCCGTTTGCGCCGGATAAATGCTGCCGCGCGATAGAGCACGTCCTCCGCACTTTCCTCGGCGCCCACGGCGAGCACGCGTCCGTCTGCGATAACTAAAGCGGTCCCTGTTGAAAGGCGCGCGAGTTCGCTCATCGCATACACACCTTTAGCGACATCTGCCTCCGCGGCTGCAGGAATGCTGGTATTGCCAAATACAATCGGATCGACATACGAATTTTCGAGATACGCATCTTGTTCCGGGCCCGCCACTCCGGCAACGAATAGCCCGGCGCGATCGGCGCCCGCGATCATCTCAAAACGGCTTGCGGCCAGAACTTCGCCCGTCATACCGGCTATTCCTGCAAGTCCCGCTTCCGCTGCCGCCGCGACCGTATCGGGCCCGATGGCGGGCAGATCGAGCCGCGTGTCTTGCCCAGGCTTTGGCCGTTTGACGAGCACACCCTTACGAACGCGCGCCAAATCCAATCCGCCTTCCAGCCGCCTATCGCGCACCCGCGCAATCATCCGGTCGGTTCCCTCCGCGCCTTCGATCGCTTCGACGATACCGTCGGTGACGATAACGGCTTGACCGATATCGTAAGGGCCGAGTGCGCCGACCAACGCTAACCCCTTCGCAATGTCGATTTCATCGGCACCGCTCGGCCGCTGAAAACTGAGTGGGCCGTCGCTTATGAGAAGTTCGGGCGCAACATCGGCAACGCCGAGCACACGCAAGCGGCGCGATTCAAACAAGCCTACAACACCGCGCAAAACGGCGTCATCTCCACCCGCCCGCAGCGCCTTCATCATTTGCGGCAACGACGCGAGGAACCCGAAATCCGGCCTCGCAGTTTTAAACGAGGGGCGGCTCATGCGTCCAACCATGATGATGTCTTTCAGGCCCGCACGTTTGAAACTGCGTGCCGCACGGCCGAGCCCGCCCAGTTCAAGATTTCATGCGGGAACGTGCGCAGCGCGCTGTCGGCTTCGCCTTCAATCATCACAACATGACGTAGCCACCGCGGCCAGCAACACTGCGCGCAACCTCAAGCGGAAGATTTCCGCCGCCGGCAATAATACCGATCCGTTCCACCGTTTTTCTTTTGCCGGCTGCGCCAAGCGCCGGTCGCGCGACTGAATGCATCCCGGGAATGGCAAGGGGCCCGTCATCGCCCCGCCTCACGCATCCGCGCCATTTTTCGGCGTGCACAACGAACGTTTACCGCCTTCGCGGATGAAGGCGATGATTTCCTGGACGATCGGATGGCTTGTAAACTCTTGAGACATCGTCGAGCCGCTCCACCAACGTACCTTCGGCGGCAAACAATAGCCTATAAGCCCGCCGCAAGTCATGAATATCACCGCGCGAAAACCCGCGCCGCTGCAGGCCAACGATGTTTAGACCCGACAAATAGGCACGGTTTCCCAGCGCCATTCCATACGGAATAAGGTCGTTTTCAAGACCGGACATCCCGCCAACAAAAGCATGCGGCCCAACGCGCGCATATGGATGACCGCCGCGCCGCCGCCAATAATGCGTAATCTCCGACAGTGCAATGACCGGCCAGCATGACATTGTTGGAAAAAATGACGTTGTTGCCGACCCGGCAATCATGCCCGACATGGCTGTTGGCGAGAAACGCACAACCATTGCCGACCGTCGTTACGGATCCGCCGCCTTCCGTGCCGGGGTTCATCGTCACCCCTTCGCGGATGATGCAATCGTCACCGATCGTCAGCGAACACGGTTCGCCGTGATATTTCAGATCTTGCGGTTGATGACCAATGGAGGCGAACGGAAAGATGCGCGTGCGCGCACCAACGATCGTGTCTCCCGCAACAACGGCATGACTAACAAATTCCACACCGTCACCGAGCGACATGCCGCTGCCGACCATACAGAATGGTCCGATTTTAACATCAGCACCAAGCGTTGCTCCCGGCTCGATAACTGCGGTCGGGTGAATGAGCGGCTCAGCCAGGTTTGCTCGCGAATGCCTTTGCATCCGCCGTGTCGGCGAGCATGGCGCTGATTTCGGCTTCCGCCACGTTTGTCCGTTCACTTTGGCCTCGCCGAAGAACCGCCACACGCGTCCGCGGTTGCGGATCTTCTTGACATGATAATGCAGCTCATCGCCGGGAAGAACAGGTTTTCTGAATTCGCGTTATCAATACCCATGAAATACACAAGTTCGGCTTTGTAATCTTCTTTCAGGCTCGAAACGCATAGCGCACCGGCCGTCTGCGCTAGGCCTTCGATAATCAGGACGCCGGGCATCACCGGGAACTGCGGAAAGTGCCCTTGGAAGAATGACTCATTGATCGTGACGTTCTTGACGCCAACGCAACTCTCGTCGCCCTTCATGTCGTACATGCGATCGACAAGAAGCATAGGATAGCGATGCGGCAAAAGTTTCATCACACGAATGATGTCTGCGGTACCCAATTTCTGTTCTGCGGCTGTTGTTCGCCCATTATCTGCTCGCCCATAAACTCTTCACTCCAGAGGGTCCGGCCCTCACGTTTCAATCGATCCGGTGGCCCTTGATCCGCGATTTCGTCAATTCCCGTCGTCAGAGCCAGGGTCGCCGCCATGCCTATGGCGAAGCCCCAGACGCCTAACGGCGGCTACTTCGCGCGCCCATTCCCGGAACGGCCGCGCCGGTGTGCCGCCATATCTGGCCCCCGCCGGAACATCATCCTTGGCGTGGGAGCCGCCTGCAATCTGCGCACCGGCCCCGACCTTGATGTGCCCGACAAGTCCCGATTGGCCGCCCATGACGACGAAGTCGCCAAGTTCCGCCGAACCTGAAATGCCAACCTGACCAACGATCACACAATGCCGGCCAAGAATGACGTTGTGCCCGATCTGGACGAGATTATCAATTTTTAAGCCTTCTCCAATGATCGTATCCTTAAGGGCGCCCCGGTCTATGGTTGTATTAGCCCCTATTTCAACGTCGTCTTGGATGATGACGCGGCCAATTTGGGGCACTTTGAGATGCCCGTCACGGCCCATGGCGAAGCCGAAGCCATCCTGGCCGATGCGCACGCCCGTATGAATGATGACGCGGTCGCCGATTAGGGCGTGCACCACCGTTGCGTTGGCACCGACGTAAGAGCCACGGCCAATCGTGACGCGCCGGCCGATCACGGCACACGCTGCAATGCGCGCACCCCGCCCAATCTGCGCTT
>CAWFWU010000003.1:0-132438 GCA_963819605.1 uncultured Alphaproteobacteria bacterium
GCCGCTTCGATCGCCGGCATTTTAACGAGGCCGAGCTGGCGTTTGGCTTCATCGCGCAGGACGTCGATGGGTTTCAGTTTGCCTTCGGCTTCGAAGTGCCAATAGGTCCAGCCGTTACACGCGGCCTTGCCTTGGACGATAGCGCCCAGGCGATGGATGGACGCTTGATTGCCGGCGTGCACGAGTGAGCCGTCGGCTTTGACTTCGGCGCGGAACTTGCGGCGGTGGTCGAAGAGCTTGGTTCCGGCTTCCAGAATGCCAAGCTCGATGATGGTGCCGAATGGAACGCGCGGTTCGGTGCGTTTCGAGCGCACAGTTTCGAGGGCGCTGGGTGCCATCGGCTGCACGCGGGCGATGCGTTCGGTTGCGGCCTTGGCATAGTCGGGGTCGCGCTCGATGCCGATGAAGCGTCTCCCTAAGCGTTTCGCGACCGCGCCGGTTGTGCCTGTGCCGAGGAAGGGATCGAGCACCACGTCGCCTGGATTGGTGCAGCCGATGAGAATGCGCTGGAGGAGTGCCTCAGGCTTTTGCGTCGGATGGGCTTTGCGGCCGCCGTCGTCTTTCAAGCGTTCGGGACCAGCGCAAATCGGGAATAGCCAATCGGAGCGCATTTGCAGATCGTCGTTGGAAGCTTTGAGGCTTTCGTAGTTGAAGGTGACGCGCGATTTCTGATCGCGGCCGGCCCAGATCAGCGTTTCGTGTGCATTGGTGAAGCGCTTGCCCCGGAAGTTCGGCATCGGGTTCACTTTGCGCCAGATAACGTCGTTCTGGATCCAGAAGCCGAGGTCTTGCAGCGCGACGCCGAGGCGGAAGATGTTGTGATACGAGCCGATGACCCAGAGCGCGCCGTCCGGTTTCAGGATGCGGCGGCACTCTTTGAGCCACGCGCGGCTGAAGTCATCGTAGGCTTTGAAATCCTGGAACTTGTCCCAGTCGTTATCGACGCCATCGACGCGCGTGTTGTTGGGGCGCAGGAGTTCGCCGGCGAGCTGCAAGTTGTAAGGAGGGTCGGCGAATACGAGATCGACGCTCATCGCGGGAAGCTTGGCGAGTTCTTTCAAACAATCGCCGAGTAAAATGGAATTAGCGGAAATTTTGCCTGTACGCTGACCGGAACCCATGAACGCAACCCTTAACAAACGCTTTACGATTTTGAGCCCCGCGAACGGCGGCGCCCATGATCAACTGAGGGGCACCTTATAGGACCATGCCGCCCTTTGGGTAGGGCTGGATGGTGGCGAAACAGTTCGGGAAATACGATTTCTCGGATTCGATAGGCAACTCGAACGCGGCGCCAATCATTGTGATGCGCGATGGCGGGAAGTGCGTTCTGCGCACCGGCGGTGTTGCAAGATGGGACGATAATCGGCGCAATTTTATCAAAACCCATAACTGGGCTTTCAAGTGTTCCAGGTATCTTCATGGCAGATTTCGGGCCTGCGGGGGGCCGGAGCGTTTGTGTTGAAGCTCTAGAATAGCGTTGTGCGATGGCAAAGATTGTTGGAACAGCGGTAAGCGATTTGATCAGTGGCACAAGTGCGACCGATCAAATTTACGCAGGCGCGGGCGATGATACGGTCAATGCCGGAGACGGCAACGACACGGTTTATGCCGAAGACGGCAACGATACGGTCAACGCGGGCAACGGCAACGATTACGTCGATGGCGGCAACGGCAACGACACACTTTCTGGTGGCGAAGGCAACGATCGCGTTTACGGCGGCGCAGGTAACGACGTCCTCGACGGCGGCCAGGGTAACGACTGGATTTACGGCGGCGACGGCGACGACCGGTTGATGCTTGGCGACAATAACGATCACTTCGACGGCGGCGCCGGTATCGACTGGTTCGACGGTACAAATTCGTCCGAAGGTGCCTCGATAGATCTCCTAACCGGCAAGGTGATTGCCGATGGAAAAAACAACATCAGCGGTGTTGAAAACGTCACCGGCACAAAGTTTGCGGACGTCATCACGGGTGACGCTGGCGACAACGTTCTTTATGGTAACGGCGGCAACGATACCCTCAACGGCGGCGCCGGCGCCGATACACTGATCGCAGCCAACGGCAATAGCACGTATAACGGCGGAACCGGCAACGACACGCTTGTATTCACGGTTGGCACGACCGGGGCACAGACGTTTAATGGCGGGTCCGGCACCGACAACGTACAGTTCGCCATGACGTCCGCCCAAGTGACGCCAGCCGTGCTCGCCGAGCTGCAGTCATTTCAGGCGTTCATGGCAAACCCATTGAACGTTGGCGCGTCCTATCAGTTCACGGCGCCGGGCAATCTGACGATTACGGGCGCTGAAAGCCTGACGCTGGTTGTTGACGGTGTTGTCACGCCGCTGGCGACATTGCTCAATCAGGCTCCGGTTATCAATACCAACGCTTCGACGTCGTCATTCGATGTGGTCCACAATGGCACCGCGACCGGCGTTGTGGCTGCGACCGACGCGAATGGCGACACGCTCGAGCTATTCCGTTCAAACAGGTCCGGGCCATGGCGGCCTGACGCTCAACGCTGCGACCGGCGAATACACTTTTACGGCCGCAGATTTCGTTGGTTCGGATAGCTTCGTACTGCGCGTCAGCGACGGTAAAGGCGGCTTCGCCGATCACACGGTCAATGTCGGGTTGACGAATACGGGACCGGTTGCAGGCGCGGCGTCGGATAGCTCTCTCACGGTGACGCACGGGCAATCTGTCAACGGCGCGATTGCCGCGACGGATGCCGACGGCGACACACTTGGCTATTCCGTCCAGACAGGCCCGGCGCATGGTGGGCTTACACTCAATGCGGCGACGGGCGAATATACGTTCGCTGCAGGCGACTTCGTTGGCTCAGACAGCTTCGTGCTGCGCGTGAGCGACGGGCACGGCGGATTTGCCGATCATACTGTCAACGTTGGCTTGACGAACGATGATCCGGTCGTCGGCGCCAGCTCAACGGCGTCGCTGACTGTCGGTCACGGCAAAAGCACCACTGGCGCCATCCAAGCATCAGACGCCGACGGCGACGCTTATAGCTTCACGATTTCGTCCGGTCCCGCGCATGGCACGGTGACCTTTAGCGATGAAAGCGGCAGTTACGTATACTCAGCCGATGACTATGTCGGCGACGACAGCTTCACATTACGCGTCTCGGATGGTCATGGCGGCTTTGCCGACCACGTTGTTTCGGTCAATCAAACGAATGAAGCTGCAGTTGTCGATACGCCAGCATCTATGGGCTTCTTCTCGCTCGTTTATGGAAACAGCACAGCCGGCCGCGTCGTGGCGACCGACGCTGACGGCGATGGCCTTGGATATTCAGTCAAGAATGGCCCGGCACACGGCTCGGTCACGGTTGACGCAAACGGAAACATCACATTCGATGCCGTCGATTTCGCAGGAACCGACAGCTTTACCATCGACGTCGATGATGGTCACGGCGGACACACGGATCACGTTGTCAACTTCGGCGTATTCGGTACGCTCGACGTTTCGGCGAATGCTGTTGCCGCAAATATGAATCTTGCGACCGACGCCGCAACCGGCATTGATGCCTCGCGCGTCACCTGGGCGATCGACGTTGTCGGTTCCGGATTCAACGACATCATCATCGGAGACGCACGCGCCAACATTCTTTCGGGCGGCGCTGGCAAGGATGATGTTCGCGGCGGCGCGGGTCACGATAAGGTTCACGGCGGCGCAGGCGACGACAAAGTCTTCGGCGACGATGGTGACGATTACGTCGATGGCGGCGATGGCAACGACACGCTGAACGGCGGCGCGCACAACGACGTGCTCATGGGTGGCGTTGGCAACGACGGCTTCTTCGGCGGCGGCGGCAACGACAAACTCTATGGCGGCGACGGCAACGACCGGCTTTATGGCGACGGCGGCAACGATACTCTCTCGGGCGGTGCCGGCAACGACATTATGACGGGTGCCGGCTTCAATAACGGCGGCGCACGCGGCAACAATACTTATCTTTGGGAACGCGCGGACGTTGTAACGGCGGGCGGAACCAGCAACGGCCTCGATCACATCACCGATTTCGGTGCCGGCGACCGGCTCGACTTCTCGCAACTGTTCACAATTCATCCCTCCGCTGCGCACGATGCCGTTCGTCTGACCGATACGGCGTCGGGCATTGTTGTGGCCGTCGATATGGGCGGCACGTCAGGCTTCATCGACGTCGTCGTGCTGGATAACGTGCATGGATTGACGGTCGACGATCTCGACGCCAGCCACGCCGTGATCGTGTAATTCTGAGCGGTTAGAGCAAACCAAGCGCTAGTTGCACGGGCTTGAAAGAGCGCCGGTGTATGGGGCAAACGCCGAGTTTCTCAATCGCCATTTGGTGTTCGGGCGTGCCGTAGCCTTTATGGCGTTCGAAGCCGTAGCCGGGGAATTCCTTAGCTAGCGCAATCATCATGCGGTCGCGCGTGACCTTGGCAATAATGGATGCCGCTGCAATTGATAAACACTTGGCGTCCCCTTTGACGATGGTGCGCGTTTCGATTTTAATGCGCGGCGCTCTGTTGCCGTCGATGAGCACGAGTTTGGGCCGGCTCTTTAGTGCGGCGACTGCTTCGCCCATGGCCCAGAGCGTTGCCGCAAGAATGTTGTCGCGGTCGATGCGCCCGATATCCGCGATGCCGACACCGACATCGGCGACTTTCATAATGCGGTTGTAGAGAAACGCGCGCCCGTCTTCGTCGATGACTTTGCTGTCGTCGATGTTGGCCGGGATAAGTTCGGGATCGAGTATAACGGCCGCTGCAACAACGGGTCCGGCCCAGGGGCCTCGGCCAGCTTCATCGACACCCGCAATAGGTCCGCCGCTAACTTGGAGTTCTGCGGCTTCGAGTTCGAATGTGGGCTTGTAGCGCGAATCGGAGATCTTCATGGGCGGCACGTTCGCAGATGCGCGCCCTGCCTGTCAAAAGAGCGGCAGCTGTTGTCCCCTTACGATTGGGCGTTTGAAGAGATCGATGCGCAGTTGCAGGCGTTCTATGTCGAGGTTCAAGCGATTGCGGGCAAGTTTGAAACGCAGTGCGATCTGATCGGCGTAGGGGCCAGAGCCGCGTTGGCGCGTGCCAAACGCCGAGTTGTAGTCTTGGCCGCCGTGCATGCTTTGAAGCAAGTTGATGACGCGCTTGGCGCGGTCGGGGAATTCCTGCGCCAGCCACTCGCGGAACAGATCTTTGATTTCAAGCGGCATGCGCAAAAGCACGTAGCCTGCATCGCGCGCGCCGGCGTCTCGTGCGGCTTCTAGAATCGCTTCCAGCTCATGATCGGTGAGACCAGGGATGATGGGCGCGACCATGACTGTGACCGGAATGCCGGCGGATGTCAGCTGGCGAATGACCTCTATGCGGCGGCTGGGCGTTGCGGCGCGAGGCTCCATGGCGCGCGCGACGTGGCGGTCAAGCGTCGTTATCGAGATCGCGACTTTCGCGAGGCCCTGGGCCGCCATCGGTGCGAGAATATCTATATCGCGGGCAACGAGCGCTGATTTGGTGACGATGCCGACCGGGTGTCCGGTTTGGGCTAGAACTTCGAGGAGTGATCGCGTGATGCGCCGTTCGCGCTCGATAGGCTGATAGGGATCTGTGTTGGCGCCAAGCGCAATTGTGCGCGGTTCATACTTGGCGTGTGACAGTTCTTTTTCGAGCAGTTCGGCGGCGTTGGATTTGGCGTAGAGCTTGGTTTCGAAATCGAGCCCTGCCGAGTGGCCGAGATAGCAATGGGTTGGGCGCGCATAACAGTAGACGCAACCGTGCTCGCAGCCGCGATAGGGATTGATCGAGCGGTCGAAGGAAATATCCGGGCTGTCGTTGCGGCTGATGATGCTTTTTGCGCTGTCTTCGAAGACTTCGGTCTTGAAAGTGTCGAGCGAGGCGAGGCTTTCCCAGCCGTCGTCGAAGGGGTCTGCGGCCTCAGATTCGAAACGGCCTGTCTTGTTTGAAACCGCGCCCCGCCCGCGCCGGCGCTCCGGATCGATGGACAGCGGTGCATTGTTTGGCGCATCGCCGGGTAGTTCGTCAGGTAATTCGTCTGGTAAAGTGTCGTCCATTGGCGCCTTCCTGCGATGACTCACCTACCATATCCGTAAGAACAAATAAAGAACAACTATTGAGCGCCGGCGGTCCGCTCGCCGGGATAGTCCATAGCGGCGCTTGTTTCAGGCCCATGACGCGTGCGAGACAAACGCTATGATTTCCGTTGTCATGCCGACCCTCAATTCCGAGCGCACGCTGCCCGAGACGCTGTCAGCCTTGATCCCGGCGGCGGTCGATGGGCTGGTGCGGGAAGTCATCATTTCCGATGGCGGCTCGACGGACGGCACGCGAAAAATCGCCGAAGGCTGCGGTGCCGAATTTCTCGTTGGGTCAGCGGGACGCGGCGTACAACTGGCAAAAGGTGCTGCGCGCGCACGTGGCCCGTGGCTGTTGTTTCTGCATTCCGATACGGTGCCGCAGGGTGAGTGGATGCGCGAAGCCGCGGATTTCGCGCGTGCCATTGATCAGGAACGGCGCCCGGCCGCTGCTGCAGCCTTTCGTTTCAAGTTAGATGACCGGGGTTTAAAGCCGCGCGTACTCGAAGGACTTGTGGCGCTGCGCTGCAGGGCGTTGGCCTTGCCCTATGGCGATCAAGGCATGCTGATATCGAAGCGGCTTTATCTTGAGGTTGGCGGATACAAAGACATGCCGGTGATGGAGGATTTGGATCTGGTGCGCCGTCTCGGCCGCCGCCGCATCGTCATGCTGGAGTCGCCAGCGATCACATCTCCCGAACGCTACAAGCGCGACGGCTATGCGCGCCGGACTTTGCGGAACTTGATGTGTTTGGGGTGTTATTTCAGTGGAGTTCCGGCGGACAGGATCGCGGCGATTTACAATCGTGGAACGGGGTCGTGAGCGAAAGATTCCGCCCCCGGCTCGTGATCATGGTGAAAGAGCCTAAAGCCGGGCGCGTGAAAAGCCGCTTGGCACGCGATGTTGGGGCCGCGCTCGCGGTGCGTTTCTATCGCGACGTCATGACGTCGGTGGTTTGGCGGCTTGGCCGAGATCCGCGCTGGCAGATGATCCTCGCCGTTAGCCCCGATGTAGCGATTGCAAGCCGCATGATTCCTGCGGGTGTGATGCGCATGGCGCAAGGGAACGGAGACTTGGGACAGCGGTTGCAACATGTTACCGCAAGGGCACCAGCGGGCCCGGTCGTCATCATCGGCACGGATATACCCAGCATATTGCCCGCAGATATTTGGGCGGCGTTCCGGGCGCTCGGAACTCATGACGCCGTGTTCGGCCCGGCGTCCGATGGCGGCTACTGGCTCGTTGGATTGAAACGGCGGCCCAAATGTCCGCGCATATTTGACGATGTGCGATGGTCGACTGCGTTTGCGCTTGGCGATACGAAAGCAAATTTATGCGGGCTGAAATGCGCTGAAATCAGCGTCAAGGACGATGTTGACGACGGCCGAGATCTCGCGCGCCTCGCACATTTGACAGGCCGGCGCATTGTTGCTGTTGGCTAGGCTTTGCCGCGCCGGTGCTCTTCGAGACGCGGCATGATCTCGACCAGATTGCAGGGCCGGTGGCGCATATCGAGTTGAAATAGCAAAATTCCGTCCCAAGCATCTTTGCAGGCACCAGGTGAGCCGGGCAGGCAGAAAATGTACGTGCCTCTGGCGACGCCTGCACAAGCGCGCGACTGGATCGTCGATGTCGCCACTTTTTGATATGACAGCATGTGAAAGAGGATCGCGAAGCCTTCGATCTCTTTTTCAAAGAGCGGTTTGACGGCTTCGGGCGTGACGTCGCGGCCGGTGAAGCCTGTGCCACCCGTGGTGATCACACAGTCGATCTCAGGGTCGGCGATCCAGCCCTCGACTTTAGCGCGAATGGCGGCGGTGTCGTCCTTGACGATGGCGCGGTCAGCGACCGTGTGTCCGGCGGCCTTTATCCGTTCCGCCAGCGCATCACCTGATTTGTCGTCTGCGGCAGATCGGGTATCCGACATCGTCAAAATGGCGATGCGGATAGAGATGAAGTCGCGCGTTTCGTCGATGCCAGCCATAAACAACCTCAGCCTAACCCGGGAAGACCTCCTGGAGGACCGGGAGTGTGGCGTGTCTCGCCACACTCGTCCAGTCTGGCGTCCAGTCTGGCGTCCAGTCTGGCGTCCAGTCTGGGATCGCCGCCTGGGTTGGCGGGGCAGTATTTATGCGGCTTCGAGTTCGGTGCGGCTGGTCTTGGCTTTGACCGGCACGCAGAAGTCCGAGCGCAGTTCAGCAGGCGGCATGCGGCGCGGATCATCGAGATAGATCGTCACCACCGGGCGCTTATCATCGATCATCAGGCCTGTTGGCGCCTCAAAAGCAGCGTGTAATTTGGCGACTTGGACGCAAAGATCCTGGTAATCGCCGATCCTGCGCTCGCGCACATAAGAACCGCCGGGAAGGGTTTGCGCGCCAAGCTCGCGGATCGCGCGCTCTTCGAAGATCGGTTCGAGTTCAATGCAGGCATCGTAGCGGCACTTATCAGCGCCAACAGTGTTGGGGTTGTCGCGCGCCAAGCCATAGCCGCGCCCGAACGACGAGTTGCAACCAACTTTGTCGAGCCAGGCGAACATCTTGTCCCAGGCAGCCGGAATTGTGGTCTCGTATGGGCCCGTGAGGCGCACGAACGTCAACCGCGACGGCCTCAAGTACAGCAAACCGCTTTTCATGTTTCTTACTCGCTTCATTGCTGGAACACGCAAGCGCCAAGACTTGCACCTCTTGGCCCATCATGCGCCGGATGCCGCTCAAATTCGCTTAAACCGATCCGTAAAATTTTATCTATTCGCGCGGAATTTGATTCAAATTTGATATGAAATTCTTCTTAGGGATAAAGAATTGCTAAAAAATCATGTGCCGAGTTTGGCCTTTAAAGCCAGTAAATCCTGCCATGCCATCTGCTTGGCGGCAGGTGTGCGTAACAAATAGGCCGGGTGCAAGGTCGCCATGGCGGCCACTTTTGTTCCGGAAATTTCTATCTCGCGCCATTTGCCGCGCAGCCGCATGATGCCGTCGGTGACGCCGAGAACTTCCTTTGCGGCCGCACCACCAACGGCGAGCACGATGTCAGGTGCGACCAGCTCCATTTGCCGTTCCAAAAAAGGGCGGCAGGCAAGGGCTTCTTGAGGCGTCGGCGTGCGGTTTCCCGGCGGGCGCCAGTAGACAATATTTGTGATGTGGACGTCGGCTTCAGTGAGATTGATGGCGGCCAGCATCTTGTCGAGCAATTGGCCGGCGCGGCCGACAAACGGTTTGCCCTCGATGTCCTCGTCTCTCCCGGGCGCTTCGCCAATCAGCATCAGCCGCGATTTCGCAGCGCCCCGGTAGAAGCATAAATTGGTCGCTGTGGCTTTGAGCGTGCAGCCGTCGAATGCTTTCAAGGCAGTGCCGAGGCCCTCAAGGCTTGTTGCTGCCCTGGCGATGCGGCGGGCGTCGGTTTCAGCCGCGCTCGGAGCGAGCGGCGTTTGCGGCCGGACCGGGGCTTCGACGCGGAGCGCGGTTGGCGGCGGCGCAACCGGCCTTACCGCAGAAACGGTTTGCGTTGCAGGTATGCCGGCCGCCGCTGCTTGGGGGTCCCGATCTGGCCAAGCAAATCCGGCACCAGGGGCAATAGGCCCGCGGGCAAGCCAGTCCACGGGCATGTCGCCAAGTACCGCGTCGGCGCCCATGGCGCGTTGCCAGTCGAGGAGCGCAAGCAGTTCTTGTTGCTGTAGGGTGGTCGTCATGTGCTCCAGTATATGCGGGACTTCGCCCACAGCAAAAGCATTTGAAGTGCCCGTCCCACTGTCGCAGGCGGCCCGCCGTGCTTGACGCTCCGGCCGCAGCGGCCCTATTCGGAACGCTAGAGAACTTAAGACAGGACAATAGCTGATATGGCACTCAATGGCGCCGAGCTCTCCCCCAGGGATGCCCCGAGGGAAGCCATGGATTTCGATGTGGTGATTGTTGGCGCGGGTCCATCCGGGCTGTCGGCGGCCATCCGGCTGAAGCAACTCGCCGCTGCCGAAGGAAAAGAGATTTCAGTTGTTGTTCTCGAGAAGGGCTCTGAGGTTGGTGCGCATATTCTCTCGGGCGCGGTCATCGATCCTATTGGGCTCAATCGCCTGATGCCGGATTGGAAGGCCAAGGGCGCCCCCGTAGAGACCGCCGTCACCGAGGATCGCTTTCTGGTGCTTGGGCCAGAAGGCGACATGACAATTCCGAACTGGCCGATGCCGCCCTTGATGAAAAATCATGGCAACTACATCGTGAGTTTGGGCGCTCTATGCAAATGGCTCGGCGAACAGGCGGTTGAACTTGGTGTCGAGATATATCCAGGCTTTGCCGCGTCCGAAGTTCTCTATGATGAGAATGGCGCTGTTGTTGGCGTGGCGACCGGCGATATGGGCGTCGATCGAAAAGGCCACGCGAAAGACAGCTTCGTGCGCGGCATGGAACTGCGCGGCAAGTACACGTTGATTGCCGAAGGCGCGCGCGGTTCGCTCAGCAAAGTTTTGATTAAGAAATTCGGCCTCGACAAGGGGCACGAGCCGCAGAAATACGGTATCGGCCTCAAGGAACTCTGGCAGGTGAAGCCGGAACGCCACAGGCCGGGCCTGGTCCAGCACTCGTTCGGCTGGCCGCTTGGCAACCGGACGGGCGGGGGATCGTTCCTGTACCACTACGGCGACAATCTGGTGTCGGTCGGGTTCGTGCTGCACTTGAACTACGAAAATCCTTATCTCTCGCCTTACGACGAATTCCAGCGTTTCAAGACGCATCCGGCGATCCGCGAAGTCTTCGAGGGCGGCAAGCGCATCTCTTATGGTGCGCGAGCCATTTCCGAGGGCGGCTGGCAATCGATGCCCGATCTCGCATTTCCGGGTGGCGCGCTGCTTGGCTGTGCGGCCGGCATGGTCAATGTGCCACGCATCAAAGGCAGCCATAACGCCATGCTGTCGGGCATCGCAGCTGCAGAAGCGGCTTTTGCAGCCATCGGCGACAATCGCGCGCATGATAAGCTCACAGCGTATGAAACAGCGGTGCGCACGGGCGAGATTGCTGCGGATTTGAAAAAGGTGCGTAACGTCAAACCGTTCTGGTCGAAGCTCGGCACTGTGTTCGGCATCGGCTTAGGCGCTGTCGATATGTGGCTCAACACGATAATTCCAGGCATCGGCTTCGGTTATACTCTGAAACACGGAAAGACGGACGCGGAGGCGACCAAGAAAGCTGGCCGATATGAGCCGATCGTCTACCCGAAACCTGATGGAATACTGACATTCGACAAACTGACAAACGTGTCGTTTTCGGCAACCAATCACGAGGAGGATCAGCCGGTTCACCTCAAGCTTGCCGATCCGCACGTGCCGGTTGCCGTCAATCTTCCCGATTATGCGGAGCCCGCGCAACGGTATTGTCCCGCTGGCGTCTATGAGATTGTCCGTGATGGCGAGGGGCGGCCGCACTTTCAGATTAACGCGCAGAACTGCGTGCACTGCAAAACCTGCGATATTAAGGATCCGAGCCAAAACATTACGTGGGTTTGCCCCGAGGGCGGCGGCGGCCCCAATTATGCCGGAATGTAGGACCGTTTTGAAATAAGCCGTGTCGATTAATCGCGCAACGCGAGGCGATTTGTGCTGTCGAAGTTTAAGTGGCCCCGGCGCATTGTATTGTTGAAAACTCCATTGGCATGGCCTGCAGGTTTGGGAACAACCGTTGCGTTGTTGGGGGCAAAGGCAAGCGCTTTCAACAACTGCGCCTCCGGTTTTCGCCTTTCTACATTTTATTGCTGGATTTTAATGCAAATCGGGTCGCCAAGAAGCCCTTACTCTTGCTAGTCTCTCTGATGTTCAAGAATCGGCGCGTGACGCCGGGTATAAGGATCTGCTCATGCGCATTCGCCTCGGACGGTTTCTTGTCATCGGTTTAGGCGCTGCGGTGCTAACGGCCGTGGGCATGACCGGCGGAACCATCGCCCGGTCGCCGGATGAAGCTGAATTTACCCGTTCGCTTCTCGGCAACTATCTTGCCGGCCGGTTTGCCAAGGCACAGCAAGACACCGAGAGTGCCGCCGGGTTCTACGGCCGCGCGCTGGCACGCGATCCACAAAACGAAGTTATTCTCGAGCAGGCCTTCCAAATGGAGCTGATGGCTGGCAAATGGGATCAGGCGTTGCCTCTCGCCGAGCAGCTGGCAGCTGTGCAGCCGTCGAATCGCATGTCGCGCTTTTTCCTTGGGGTGACATCGTTCAAGGCTGGCAACTACGCCAAGGCCGAGGAACATTTCAAAGCGGCCTCAGAAAATCCTATCGGCGAGTTGACAAGCGCGGTTGCATTGGGCTGGACCAAATTTGCAGCCGGCGACGCGGCGGGCGCACTCCTGGCCGTCGATTTGCCCAAGCAGCCCGAGTGGGCGCAGTTTTACCTGCGCTATCATAAAGCGCTCATTGCCGACATGGCTGGCAAGAAAGGCGAGGCGCGCACAGCCTTTGAGCGCATGTTCAAGCAAGACAGCCGCACGCTTCGAACATCGCTTGCGTATGCGCAGCATGCGGCCGGTCAGGGTGACTACAAACACGCGCGCAAAGTTTTGAAGGATCAGTTTGAAAAGGCACAGGGCGAACCGCATCCTTTGGCTAAAGATATGCGCAGCCGGATCGACGCCAAGCAGAAAATTGGACCGTTGATCGCAACGCCGATCGAAGGGCTGTCGGAAGTGTTCTACGGCTTAGGAGAAGCCTTGACCGGCGAAGGCGGCGTCAGCCTCGGCACCATCTACCTGCAGCTTGCGCTCTACGCGAAACCAGATCACGCCTTTGCGCTTGCGGCCCTTGCTAGTGCTG
This sequence comes from uncultured Alphaproteobacteria bacterium, assembly GCA_963819605.1. Lineage (GTDB taxonomy): Bacteria > Pseudomonadota > Alphaproteobacteria > Rhizobiales > Hyphomicrobiaceae > Hyphomicrobium_B. Next base: position 12,885 of record CAWFWU010000003.1, read on the forward strand.
AAGAAACGGCGCGCCGCTTCGACGTGGCTATTGCCACCTACGAAAAAATTCCGAAGGGTTCCGCCCTCCAGAGCGCGATTGAGATACGTAAGGCGTTCAACCTCAATTCATTGGAGAAGTCCGAGGAGGCTCAGGCTCTGCTTGAAACGCTCGCCAAGAAGGATCCGCGCGATGTGCGGCCGCTCGAAGCGCTCGGCAACATTATGCGTGCGCGCAAGAAATACGCTGATGCGGTTGGATATTTCACGCGCGCCATCGACATCATTGGCAAGCCAGACAGCCGTCATTGGGGCTACTATTACGCGCGCGGAACGGCGTATGAGCGCTTGAAGAATTGGCCGTCAGCAGAAGCCGACTTGAAGAAGGCGCTGGCTCTCGCGCCGGAACAAGCTTTGGTGCTCAATTATCTAGGTTACTCCTGGATTGACCAAGGCCGTAATCTCAAAGAAGGCATGAAGCTAATCGAGAAGGCCGTGCAGTTGAAGCCCGATGACGGGTATATCGTCGATAGCCTCGGATGGGCCCATTTCAAGCAAGGCAACTATAAGGAGGCCGTGCGCTATCTTGAGCGCGCTGTCGAGATCAAGCCGGAAGACCCGACGTTGAACGATCATTTGGGGGACGCTTTGTGGCAGGTTGGCCGCGAGCGTGAAGCCAAGTTCCAGTGGAGCCAAGCCCTGACGCTCAGTCCTGAGCCGGAAGACGCGGAAAAGATCAAAGTGAAAATGGAAAGCGGATTGCCGGCCAAGGCCGAGGTTAAGGCCGGACAGAAAAACAAGCAGGTGCAGCGTGTAGAATTGTCGCGCCGGCGCAGCGAGAACCGTTCGGGTCCGCAAAAGCGCGTCGTGGAGTAGGGTTCTGAAAAGTTTTTTGAACATCTTGGAACGGGCGCCGCTGGCGCCCGTTTTCGTATGAGGCGGGCATTCAACTCATGACCGTCATCAAAGAATTTGCACCAGCCAAGATAAACCTGACCTTGCGCGTGCTGGGCCGGCGGCCGGATGGCTATCACGAACTCGAAAGTCTGGTGGCGTTTGCGGACGTTGGCGATTGGGTCACGCTCGATGTGTCAAAGCCCATTGGTGTCACGACTTCGGGTCCGTTCGCGGGGTCGATTGCGGGCGCAAACCTCGTCGAGGTCGCTTTGCGGCGCTTGGAGATAGAGGCGCCGCAGTTGCAGCTTGGCGCTGTGCATCTGGAGAAAAATCTCCCCGTTGCGGCGGGGATTGGAGGCGGGTCGGCGGATGCGGCGGCTGTGATACGTGCGGTGCAGCGGGCTAATCCGGAGCGCGGGGCCGATATCGAATGGAAGGCATTCGCGTTGCGCATCGGCGCCGATGTTCCAGTTTGTCTGGTTTCTCATCTTTCTTGGATGCGCGGCATTGGCGAGATCGTTGCGCCGCTCAAGTTTTCCAAGCCCGTGCGCGTCGATGCGATCGTCGTCAATCCACTCATTGCGATGCCCGAAGACAAGACCGCGCAGGTTTTTCGCGCCTATGCGGCAGAGCCAAATCCCTATGCAGAACGGCCAGAAAATCATCCGGGTATCCACAACCGCGAGGACTTACTGAAAGTGATTGGTCCAGGGTGGAACGATCTTCAATTCGCGGCCTGGCAAACGTTTCCGGTGATTGCTGAGGTGATGCAGGCGATACCGCCGGGTGGCCGGCTTAGTCGCATGTCTGGCGCTGGACCCACATTCTTTGCCATGTTCGACGATGCGGTAAACGCCGCGTCCGCCGCCGCTGCGCTGCAACGCACTCAGCCTCATTGGTGGGTGAAGGCCGTGACGCTCGGTTGATACTATGTGAACCCCTCTCCCCGTCGATGCGCTGCATCGCTTCGCGATGGGGGGGTGAGGGTTAGGGGGCAGCTACATTCAGCAATGTCCGCCCCCTCACCCGGCGCGGACGAGAATGTCGTTTCCACTTTCGCGCAGCAAGGATCGCGCCGACCTCTCCCCAAGGGGAGAGGTAATTCCTAATGCGTCCGGCTGACACAGAACGAGATCATCTTTCGAGCGCGTTTTTTCGCGGTCTGCCGGGAAGATGGCCAGCGCATCGCGGACAGTGGAGCTGTGGGAGTGCGCAATGTCAGCCGCGCCGCGCCGCCTCAATCACGGCGACGTCGATCTTCGTCATTTTCATCATCGCATCGAATGCGCGTTTCGCTTCGCCGCCGCCAGCAGCTATCGCCTCGGTGAGTGCGCGCGGTGTGATCTGCCAGGAGATGCCCCACCTGTCTTTGCACCAGCCGCATGCACTCTCCTGGCCGCCATTGCCGACGATGGCGTTCCAGTAGCGGTCAGTCTCTTCCTGATCGCCGGTGGCAATTTGGAATGAAAAGGCTTCGTTGTGCTTGAAGGCCGGGCCACCGTTGAGACCCAGGCACGGTATGCCGCCGACTGTGAACTCCACCGTCAGCACGTCGCCCGCCTTGCCCGATGGATAATCGCTCGGCGCACGGTGGACGGCGGTGACGCTGCTGTCTGGGAACGTTGCGGCGTAGAAGCGGGCGGCAGCCTCGGCGTCTTTGTCATACCATAAGCAAATCGTGTTCTTGGCCATTGTATTGCCTTTCGCCCGGTTCGTGTGGGACTGAAGAAACGTCAGAATATAGCTTGCAGTTCCGCCTGGGCTCAAGGAGTTGAGGATCCTGCCATTGTTCTGGCGGGAAGTGCTGGCGGGAAACAAATAAGACTTAATGCGTCCGGCTGACGCAAAACGAGATGACACGTTCAAGCGCATCTTTTTCGCGGCTGGCGGGGAAGATGGCCAGCGCGTCGCGGGCAATGGAGCCGTAGGAGCGGGCGCGCTCGAAAGTTGCTTCGATGGCTTTGTGGCGTTTCATCAGTGAAATTGCGTTTTCGAGGTCGCCATCCTTGATGTCGCCTTCGGCAATCGTTCTGTTCCAGAAAGTGCGTTCCTCGCTTGAGCCGCGACGGAACGAGAGAATGATGGGGAGCGTGATTTTGCCCTCGCGAAAATCGTCGCCGGTCGATTTGCCGAGGCTCTTGCTGTCACCCGAATAGTCTAGCGCGTCATCGACGAGCTGGAACGCGAGGCCGAGATTTTTGCCATAAGACCGCAGCGCCGATTGTTCTTCTGCCGGGCGCTGTGCGAGCGCCGCACCTGCTTCGGCCGCCGCCGAGAACAAAGCCGCCGTCTTGGCGTTGATGATGGCGAGGTAATCGTCTTCGGTGGTCGAGGTGTTCTGCGCGGCGGAAAGCTGCATGACCTCGCCTTCGGCAATGGTGGCGGCCGCGTTCGACATAATGCGCAGCACGGTCAGCGAGCCAACATCGACGAACATCTTGAAGGCTTGACCAAGAAGGAAATCGCCGACGAGCACGCTCGCCTGATTGCCCCAAATCATGCGCGCCGTCTTCTTGCCACGCCGTGTGCCGCTTTCGTCCACCACGTCGTCGTGGAGCAGCGTGGCCGTGTGCATGAATTCGACCGCCGCAGCCGTGCGCACATGTCCGTTGCCGGGGTACTTGCAGAGTTTCGCGGATGCCAGCGCCAGCATCGGGCGTAAACGTTTGCCGCCGCTGTCGATCAGGTGATGGGCGAGTTCCGGGATCAGTTCGACGTCGGACACCGCCTTGTCAAGAATGATGCGATTAATCGCCTGCATGTCCTCATGGACGAGGTCCATCAGCGGTTGCAGTTCCTTGGCGCTGTCGCGCGCCTCGTCGAGTGGTATAACGCGACCCAAAGCCCGGCCCCCAACATATTGAAGCTGAATAGAATATAGTGTCGTCGTTACGCTAACGCTAGATGGTCGGATTGGCGCATGCATGGGGCGTTTTTGTAGTCTATTCTTTAGGCATGCGTGAACTGATCTTGACCACCGATCCGGTTTTATTGAGTTTCGTCCAGAGCATCATGCGCGATGCCGGGATCGAAGCCCTTGTTTTCGATCAGCATATCAGCATCGTGGAGGGCTCGATTGGAGCCTTTCCGCGCCGGCTTATGGTGCCGGACAATTCCTGGGACGAGGCGGCCCGGCTCATGCGCGAGGCGGGCATTGGAGAATGGGTCGTTGGGTCCGAAAAAGAGTGATGTCGAGAGATTTGGAAGTCACAGAAGTCAACCCTGATACAGGCTGCGCTGTCACAGAGGACTATTTTCTCGGCGACCGATTGATCGTGCGCCAACCGCGCAAGGGATACCGGGCGGGGGTTGACGCGGTTTTACTCGCGGCGAGTGTTCGGGCTTCCGACAAGGGCGATGCAACCTTGCTCGATATTGGCGCGGGCGTGGGCACGGTCGGCTTGTGTGCGGCGGCGCGGTTGCCGTCTCTGCGCGTCACACTGCTGGAGCGCGAGGCAGAACTCGTAAAGTTGGCGAACGAGAACATCGCGGCAAATGCATTGGCTGGGCCGTTACCGCCGTTAAGGCAGAGGTGGGATCGCCGGAAGGTTTGAAACCTGAAAGTTTCGATGACGTGGTCGCCAATCCGCCGTTTCATGATACAGGCTCTGGTACGCTGGCGCCGAATGCTTTGAAGTCGGCGTCGCACGCTATGCCGCAGTCAATCGCTCGACGATTGGCTGCGATTTATGGCGCGCATGGTGCGCCCAGGCGGCCGCGCGACGCTCATTCATAAGGCTGATCGTTGGCGAATATCTTGGCCGCGTTTGAAGCGTGCGTTTCGGCGGATTGACGATTCTGCCCATTCATGCGCGTGCCGGTGAGCCTGCGATCCGCGTGATCGTTCAAGGCATTAAGGCAAGCCGCGCGCCGCTGACGTTGTTGCCAGCGTTCGTGCTGCACAGCGAGGGCAATGCGTTCACCACTGACGCTCAAAACATTCTGCGCCACGCAGGCGCGCTTGGCATGTGATGCCCTGATAATCAAGGACTGGCAAAGCCAATTCTTTTCACCTACCTGTTGGGGCACACACTGGGCGTCAATCAGTGCTGTTTCTTGACCTCGCGGAGTGATTTTGAATGTGGCCGTTCTCGCGCAAGCCTGTCGTTCCCGTTCTGAGATTTACCGGCCCCATCGGCATGGTGACGCCGCTGCGCCCAGGCCTTTCGATTGCGGGCGTCGCGGGTGCGATTGAAAAGGCGTTTAATCTCTCGAAGCTGCCGTCGGTCGCCGTGCTCATCAATTCGCCGGGCGGTTCGCCCGTGCAGTCGAACCTCATTTTCAAGCGCATCCGCCAACTGGCGGAAGAAAAGAAAAAGAAAGTCTACGTGTTCTGTGAGGACGTTGCGGCGTCGGGTGGATATTTCCTCGCGATTGCGGGTGATGAGATTTATGCTGACCCGTCGTCGATCATCGGCTCGATCGGCGTTATCTCGTCGGGATTTGGCTTTGTCGAAGCCATCGACAAGCTCGGCATCGAGCGGCGCGTCTATACGGCTGGAATATCGAAAAGCTTACTTGATCCGTTTCTGCCGGAGAAAGTAGAAGATGTTGAACGCCTGAAGGCCATGCAGCGGGATGTGCACGACGTATTCATCGGCTCTGGTGAAAGAGCGCCGTCTTGGCAAATTGAAAGCCCCTGACGCGGAACTTTTCTCAGGCGCGTTTTGGGCCGGCGCCAAAGCCATGGAGCACGGCCTGATCGACGGCATAGCCGACGTGCGCAGCAAAATGCAGGAACTGCATGGGACTGACGTTCGTTTGCAGGTGGTCGAGACCCAGAAAACAGGGCTGCTGTCGCGCTTGCGCCGCTTTGCGCCATCAACGGGCCAGACGGCGGCTGAGTCCTTGGGCGGCCTTGCTTTCGCCGATGATCTGGTGTCCGCTGTCGAAACCAGAGCGCTCTGGTCGCGCTTCGGGCTGTGACGAAAGACTAATCTCATGCCGCCATTCATCATCCTCGCTGTTGCCGGAGTTGGCCTCTACGCCGGCTACAAGCTATTTTCGAAACTCGTCGCGCAGGCGCAAACGGAGAGCCCGTCAGAGGTCGAGCGGCGCCGGCGTGAAACAGCCGCCGCAAAGGGCGGCCCGAAAGATCTGGGTGAACTCGAGTGGGACGAGAAGGCTGGCGCCTATAAACCGCGCCAGAACAGCACCTGAGAGCCGCGGCTAGCCGCCGTTCTTGTCTTTGAGCTCAAACGTAACTTTGCAAGTCACGCGAAAATTGTCGATCTTGCCGTTCTTGCCGACGGATGCCGAGAAATCCTGAACCCAGACCGATTTGACGCCCTTTAAGGTTTTGCTGGCTTTGGCGACGGCTTGTTGAGTTGCGTCTTCCCAGCTCTTGGACGACGACGCCATAAGCTCGATGACTTTTAGGACGGCCATTGTGAGTACTCCATTGAACGCGTTTGAATTGGGCGGTGGCGCAAGCTTGCCGCGCCACGCGAGAGCCTAGCCCCAAAGGCCTGCCGCACAAAGACAAACGTGGGTTTAGGGGCATCGGCGGGTGACAAGGGGGTGCGAATGCTTATAGTGCAGCGCAAACGCATAAAAAGAGCTCTTCGATGCCCACCAAAACAGCCCCAAAAACATCCGCTACACCGGCTCTTCGCCCCAAAGAGGCGTTCCAGGATTTGATCCTGACGCTGCAACAGTTTTGGGGCGCGCAGGGGTGCGTCGTGCTGCAACCCTACGACATGGAAGTTGGCGCGGGAACATTTCACCCGGCAACGACATTGCGCGCGCTGGGGCCAAAGCCCTGGGCGGCAGCCTATGTGCAGCCCTCGCGCCGTCCCAAGGATGGCCGCTATGGCGAAAACCCGAACCGGATGCAGCACTACTATCAGTTCCAAGTCATCATGAAGCCTTCGCCGGCGAATATTCAGGAACTCTACCTCCAGAGCCTTGATGCCATCGGCATTGATACGTCGATCAACGACATCCGCTTCGTTGAGGACGACTGGGAAAGCCCGACGCTCGGCGCCTGGGGCTTGGGCTGGGAAGTGTGGTGCAACGGCATGGAAGTGTCGCAGTTCACTTACTTCCAACAGGTCGGCGGCTACGATTGCAATCCCGTGTCGGGCGAAATCACATATGGGCTCGAGCGTCTTGCCATGTACGTGCAGGGCGTCGACCGCGTGTTCGATTTGAATTTCAACGGCCGGACGGATGCGCGCCGCTTGAACTATGGCGACGTGTTCCTGCAGGCCGAACAGGAATTTTCGCGCTTCAATTTTGAGCACGCCAATACTGACATGCTGCTGCAGCATTTCAAGGACGCGGAAGCCGAGTGCAAGTCGCTGCTTGAGAAGGGCTGGCCTAAGGGGTCTGACCCTGCGGGTCTGACCCCAGGTTCAGGTACCTCCAGCACGGGGTCAGACCCCCGGTACTTGCCCGCCTCCGGCGGAACGGGTCAGACCCCTAAACATTTGATGGCGCTGCCGGCGTATGACCAGTGCATTAAAGCATCCCATGTTTTTAACCTGCTCGATGCCCGTGGCGTGATCTCGGTCACGGAGCGGCAAAGCTATATCCTGCGCGTGCGCGAACTGGCGAAAGCCTGCTGCGGCGCCTGGCTCAACACAGAAGGAGGACGCGCATGAGTTCAAATCTTATCGTTGGATTATTGGCGAGTTTCATTCCGCTGTTCGCGGTTGGGTATTTGATGCTGAATAAAAAGCCGCCTATATTCCGCATGTTTGTTGCCATGTTGCTGGTCGGTCTCGGATACCTGACCGCGACGGGGGCCGTTGAAGACATCGGCGCACGGTTGGTGGGTGGATCGCCGGCTGCTGTTGAAGCACCGGCGGCCAAAGAGGCAGCACCCGCTGCTGCTGACGCAAAGCCTGCTGGCGCGTACTGAGCCATTTCCTAACCTCATGCTGTGTACTTGCGTGGGGAAAGGGGGACTTCAAAACGTAAGTTGGGTTAGGCTGCTGCGCGGTTGCTTTGTGGGCAACCGAAGCGCAAGAAGAAGCGGCCGTAACCCAACAATCAAGACCTCATTCAACCAACGCAAAGTCGTTGGGTTACGCGCGGAATGTAGATAACGCATCGACTTCAAGGAAAGTGGCCGCGCTAACCCAACCTACAAGTGGTTCTAAATGTCCGAACTTCTCCTTGAACTGTTCTCCGAAGAAATTCCGGCGCGCATGCAAGTGCGGGCGGCGGACGATTTGCGACGCCTTGTTGGCGACGGCCTGAAGGCGCGCGGACTGGAGACGGGAGAAGCGAAAAGTTTCTCGACGCCGCGCCGGTTGGTGCTGGTGATCGCGGGCGTTCCCGCCAAGTCGCCGGCCATTTCGGAAGAGAAAAAGGGTCCGCGCGTTGGGGCGCCGGAACAGGCCGTGCTGGGCTTTTTGAAGTCGGCGGGACTTGCGAAACTGTCGGACGCCGAGATCGTCAAGGATGAGAAGAAGGGCGATTATTACGTCGCGAAGAATAGCTCATGCCGGCCGTGCATCGGCGGAGATCATCGCTGAAACCGTGCATGAGGTTCTGGGCAAATTCCCCTGGCCGAAATCCATGCGCTGGGGAGCCTCGCCTTTCCAATGGGTTCGCCCGCTGCAATCGATCACGTGTTTGCTTGGGGGCAAGATCATTCCACTAGAGTGGGCGGGGATTACCTCAGCCGACGTTGTTTCGGGTCACCGGTTTTTAGGCGGCGAGGCCTTCAAGGTGAAGGACTTCGCCGATTACGAAGGCAAACTGCTGGCCCACAAGGTGGTGCTCGATCCGGCCAAGCGCGTAGCTTCAATAGCGGAACAAGCGCGCGCACTGGCGAAGGACGCTAAGCTCGAACTCGTCGAGGACGAAGCGCTTTTGAACGAAAATGCCGGGTTGACCGAATGGCCTGTCGTTTTGATGGGGTCGTTTGAAAAGGAGTTCCTGAGCGTGCCGGCGGAATGCCTGATGACGTCGATGAAATCGCATCAGAAGTGCTTTTCCTTGCGCGATCCAAAGACCAAGAAGCTGGCGAATAAATTTCTACTGGTGTCGAATTTGACGGCCAAGGATGCGGGTCTGCAGATCATCTCGGGCAATGAAAAGGTCATTCGCGCCAGGCTGAGCGACGCCAAGTTCTTCTGGGACCAGGATCTGAAAAAGCCGCTCGACGAAATGGCGAGTGCGCTGTCGGGCATTACATTTCATGAGAAGTTGGGGAGCCAGAAGGATCGCGTCGAGCGCGTGGCCGAATTGGCGTTCCAGATTGCGGGCGCGGTGGATGCGAACCCGGAAGATTCGCGCCGGGCGGCACAGCTGGCCAAGGCCGACCTCGTGTCTGGCATGGTTGGCGAGTTCCCGGAATTGCAGGGGCTCATGGGCCGCTACTATGCGGAGCACGCGGGCACGAAGGCCGAAATCGCGCGGGCGATTGAGTTGCATTACAAGCCGAAGGGCCCGACTGACACCGTTCCGCGCGAAGATCAGGGCGATGCTGTTGCGATTGCGGTCGCCTTGGCCGACAAGCTCGATACGCTGGTGGGGTTTTGGGCCATCAACGAAAAGCCGACAGGTTCCGGCGATCCCTATCAGTTGCGGCGTGCGGCGCTGGGCGTGATCCGGATTGTGATTGAGAATGATTTGAGGGTGCCAGTCGGTAAGTACGTAATGCAGCATTTGGCCCTGCTGCGCTTTGCTGTAGCGTCACCTCGTGGTCTCGCTGAAGACCTCCTCTCCTTCTTCGCTGACCGGCTCAAAGTCTTCCTCAAGGATCAGGGCAAACGCCACGACTTGATCGACGCCATTTTCTCGCTTGGTGGGCAGGACGATCTCGCGCTCATCGTGCGCCGTGTTGAAGCTTTGGATGCCTTCTTGAAAACCGACGACGGCGCGAACTTGCTTGCGGGCGTCAAGCGCGCCGCGAACATCCTCGCAATCGAGGAAAAGAAAGACAAGAAATCCTACGCCGGCACGTATGATCTTAAGCTTCTCAAGGAAGTCGAAGAAACCGCGCTCGCCGCCAAGATCGAGGAAGTGAAGCAGGACACGGTTGCCGCCATCAACGTCGAGAATTTCGCCGGCGCCATGCGCGCGCTCGCCGAACTCCGCCCTCCGGTCGACGCGTTCTTCGACAAGATCATGGTCAACGCGGATGACCCGAAGATCCGCGAGAACCGTTTGAAGCTCCTCTCCGAAATCCGCGCCGCGACGCAGACGGTTGCAGATTTTTCCAAGATCGCGGGATAACGGCATGACGGTGTCAGACCCGAAGGGTCAGGCACCTCGTGGCCGGGATGACATTCGTCGTCCTGTCACACGCCTGTCAATTTGGTTGGGTATGTGGTGCGTGCCAGCCCGGAGATAAGAGATTACTCCGGCCAGTGGCACGCTTTGTCCCTCGAACGAGGGGACGAAAACGCGTAGGGAGCTGACGAAGCAAACCAAAAGGCCCTCACCATCTGGCCGCGATACCCCGCACCGCGGCCCCGCCAGCTCCCGGCTCCGTCTCATTAACCAACTTGAGCGTGTGCGCCAACCCCATTCAAAGCGATGGTGTTTCGGCTAAGAACACGTAATTCAAATTCGTCACGGACCTAAGTCTGATTCACTCCGATGTCATTTGAAGAGCGGCTTCGTACGCTTCGCTTGTTTTGAACCACGTTTCTTCCGCGTCGCTCAATTGCTTAGCGAGTTGGCCGCGTATCTGTCCCGTCTGCTGCGCCTTGGCTGGGTCGCGCACATAGAATGACGAATCAGAAAGAGCAGCATCGAGTTTGGCAATTTCGATGGAGAGTTTTTCCACAGTTTTTTCCGCTGCGGTCATGGCTTTCTTCAATGGTGCGAGCTCAGTGCGCTTATCTGCAGCGGCACGGCGTTGGTCTGCACGACTTGAAGTTGCGTCGCCGCCCGTGTCGCGGTCGTTGACACGTTCGCGCGCTTTTTGTCCGCGTTCTGCAAGAAGTTCCGCACGGTAGCTCTCCATGTCGCCATCATAATTGGACACAGTTCCATTGCGCACGATCCATAGCCGGTCAGCACTGGCCTCAATGAGATGGCGGTCATGGCTGATCAAGATGACGGCGCCGTCATAGTCAATCAGTGCGTGGATCAGGGCTTCGCGGCTATCGACATCCAAGTGGTTTGTCGGCTCATCAAGGATCAACAGGTTCGGTGCGTGGAAGGCTGTGAGCGCCAGCAGCAGGCGCGCCTTCTCGCCGCCCGAGAGCACGTTGCATTTGGTATCCGCCTTATCGAACGAGAAACCGAACGCGCCAAGTTTTCCCCGCCGCTGCGCTTCGGTCGCGTCCGGCATGAGCTTCAGCATGTAGTCGTAGGGCGTTGAGAGCGGATTGAGATCGTCCAACTGATGCTGGGCGAAGTATCCGACCTCGACCTTCTGGGCGCCGTAGACTTTGCCTGTGAGCGGCTTCAAACGGCCTGCGATCAGCTTGGCGAAGGTTGATTTGCCATTGCCGTTCTGGCCGAGGAGCGCGATGCGGTCGTCGTTGTCGATGCGCAAGTTCAGGTTTTGCAGAATGGGTTTGCCTGGTTCGTAGCCGGCGCTGGCGGACTCAAGCCGCAAGAGCGGGCTGGCAATGGTTTTCGCCGGATTAGGCAACATAAACGGCACCACGCGATCATCGATCTGCGCCGCGATGGGCTTCATTTTGGAAAGGGCCTTGACGCGGCTTTGGGCTTGGCTCGCCTTGCTGGCCTTGGCCTTGAAGCGGTCGATGAAGGCCTGGATGTGGCGGCGCTGCTCGTCCTGCTTTTTCTTGAGTTTGAGTTCGAGCCGCTGCTTCTCGCGGCGCGATTCCTCGAAGTCGTCGTAACCGCCGGAGTACATGGTGAGCTTGCCGCGATCCAAGTGCAGGATGGCGTTGACGGCTCGGTTCAAAAGATCGCGGTCGTGGCTGACGATCACGACGCTATGGGGATAGGTTTTCAAATGACTCTCGAGCCACATCGTGCCTTCGAGATCGAGATAGTTGGTCGGCTCGTCGAGGAGGAGAATTTCCGGTTCCAGAAACAGGATAGCACCAAGCGCCACGCGCATGCGCCATCCGCCGGAAAATTCGCGGCACGCGCGCTGCTGGGCTGCTTCGTCAAAGCCAAGACCGGACAGGATTTGCGCGGCACGGGCGGGCGCGGAATGCGCGTCGATATCGGTTAGGCGCAGTTGGATATCGGCAATGCGGTGCGGATCGGTGGCGGTTTCCGCTTCTGCAAGAAGGCTCGCGCGCTCGGTATCGGCGGCGAGAACCCACTCAATGAGGGTCGCGTCGCCGCCGGGCGCTTCTTGTGCCACATGGCCTATGCGGACGTTGCGGGGCGTTGAAACGCCGCCGTCGTCGGGGTGGATCTCGCCCTTCAACAGGCGCAGCAGCGTCGTCTTGCCAGCGCCATTGCGTCCGACAAGGCCGACTTTGTGGCCGGGCGGGATGGCCGCCGTGGCGCTATCGAGGATAATCTTGCCCTCGATGCGATAGGTGAGATCGTTGATGTGAAGCATCAATCGAGCCGATAGCGCGGATCGCTGCTGCTGTCACCCGCCGCTTAAAGAACGATGCCAAAGCGCGACAGTATGGCGGTCATGGCGAGGTAGGCGGCGAATGTGAGGGCGGATGCGGCCGCCAAACTCGCCCAAAAATTGAAGCCTTGCGAGAGCATGAGCGGGAATACGATGAACAGCACCAGCGAGGGCAGCACGTACCAGAATATGCCGCGCGCAAGATCGGCGACCTTGGCGGTATCGCCGGTCTCGCCGTAAAGCCAGACGAAGGCGAGCAGCGAAGTTAACGGCAGAGAGGCAATAATTGCCCCGAGCGTGCTCGAACGCTTTCCAACCTCGGAGATCAGCACCACGAGGACGGCGGTGATGACAACCTTGAGGGCGTACTGCGTCATGCGACGGCGCCCCTATCTATCCAGAGACGACCGGTTTCAAGGTTTCGAACAATAACCTGTTCTGCGCGGCGGCATCTTGCACAGCGAGATGTGCGACGAACCAGTCCTGCACCATCTTGCACACTTGCCCAGGCTCGCGCTTGGCGAGCAGGCGCGGGTTCGAGAAGACTTGCAAGTCTTCTTCCTTCCAGCCGATTTTGCCGAGCTCTTGGATTAGCAAGTCGTAATCGGCCTTGACGGCCGAGTCGTGCTTGACCGGGGTCTTGCCTCCTTCGGAGGCCGCTTCGAAAACAGCCGCCGCATTGGCGTGGACCGTTGTTGCGCCTTCCGGCGTCTGCATCATTTGGACAACAGCTGGGCTCAGCTCGCCTTTGGAAATATAACCGTAGCAGGCGCCGACACTTTGGGCTTGCAGAGCGCGCAAGTTTTCTAGGAATGCCGTTGCAATGCGCTTCAGCTTTTCCGGGCTTGCAGCCAGCGCCTTATCGGCGTTCTGCTTTCTCAAGGCCACGAGGCCCTGCAGCAGATGCGTTGCAATTTCTGTTTCTGACTTCTTCTCGGCGGACAATTTGTCGGCGGAGGCGACGTGATTGGCGTACCAGTCCGGGTATTCGCGTTTCAAGAGTTCCCAAAGTGGAATTTTCTGCAAGCGCAGGTCTGTAGGAGAATTTTCGATTAACGCGACAGGCTGCGGCATTGGGGCGGGTGCGGTCGGATCGAGTGCCGCCGTCTTCATCTCGGTTTTGACTTCGGCGGTTGCAGAACTTTCGGTCTTGGGCTTTTCGGCCGGATCCTCACTCGCAGCAACCGCCGGTTTTTTCTGCGGCCCGGAGACGATGCGCATCAACGGTTCGCGATAGGCTGCAATGGCGAAGGCGCCGCCGCCAATAAGCGAGATTGCAAGGGCGGCAACGGCTATTTGCCGGATGAGGCTGCGACCGGGGCCGGTATCATCAAACTGACCACGTGGCTTGTCTGCTTGGGGAGACGTCGCTGCTGCTGGTGCGTGCTGCGTCAGTTGTGGCTGCGCCGCCGCTATTGCGGGCTGAACCGGCTGCGGTGCGGGCGGTGCGGCCGGCGTTTGCTGCTGAAACAAGCCGGCGAAGACTTGCGGCGCCGGCAGCCAGTCGGCCATACCGGGTTTCCAGATGAGATCGGTCGGGCGCAAATAATTATGCCCGACGAACGTCTTCATCTCGACGTCGGTCAAGGGCCCGTGCTGTTTTCCATCACGAGCGATATACCACTGGGCTTCGTTGGTCTGTGCGTTCATAGCCGTCCGTTAGCACACGTTCGGGCTTGCGCCCTCCGCTCCTCGTGCGCCCCCCGCGCGATACCCACAGTGTTCATACGCTGCTTCGCCCGTCAATCGGGTGATTCATCCGATATTGTATCACCATTTCAAGGGCAGTCTGCCTCGATTTAGCCGCGAGGCCCGCAAAGCTAAAGGGCCGCGCTTGCTGGGGGGGTATGGCGCCGCTATAACCCGGCCCAGAACCCGGCAAAGCCGATCCCGGATTATGTCCCGGATTATGAAAGAGAGACAGACTGATGGCCATCGAGCGCACCTTTTCTATTATCAAACCGGACGCCACGCGGCGCAACCTGACGGGCAAAATCAACACAGTTATTGAGGGCGCCGGCCTCCGGATTGTGGCGCAAAAGCGGGTTCGCTGGACCCGGGCCCAGGCTGAGAAATTCTATGAAGAGCATAAGGCGCGGCCTTTCTATGGCGAGCTCGTGGATTTCATGACGTCTGGACCAATTGTAATGCAGGTGCTGGAAGGCGAAGACGCCATTGCCAAGTACCGCGACGTCATGGGTGCAACCGATCCCAAGGAAGCCAAAGACGGCACCATCCGCAAGCTGTTCGCCGAAATCGAAGGGGTCGAATTCGTCGCATGGTTCCGATAGCGCGGCGTCCGCTGATCGCGAAATCGAGTTGAACTTCCGACTGAGTGAAATTGTCGGCTAGATGCTGATAAGATTGATGTGATGTCCAGGAAGGCTCCGGTGACGGGGCCTTTCTTTTTTTGCGGAAGCGATGTTTGCGTTCGTCAAGGTGGGCAGCCATGGGTGGGCAGCAATGGGGGCAAGGCCCTGTCTTGCGCTATGCGAGCGGAAAGCCGTCTGATTTAAATGTCTGGCCGGTCTTTGCGATGATGAGAGCTTCGACGTTCGAGGTGCGGCGCGCAAGAGCGAGGCTTTTTTCTGGGCCCATCACCATCATCGCGGTCGCGAGGCCATCAGCCATGCTGCCGGATTGTGCGAGGACCGAAACGGATGCGGTCTCCGTTGGCGAGTGGTGCGTTTTGGGATCGAGAATGTGGTGGTGTGAGAAGTCAGCACTCCAAACAGTCGCATAATCGCCCGAGGTGGCGAGGATGCCAGAGAGCGGTTGGGCCAGACCAATATAGTCTCCAGGGTGTCTGGGATCGGCGATGGCGGCTGTCCAAGGCGACCGGTCGTCGCGTTTTCCTACGACGCCGATTTCGCCGGTATTGAGGAAGGCGTTTTCGATGCCGTGGTCTCTGAGGACCGCAAGGCAGCGGCCTGTGGCAAAACCCTGGGCGACGCCGTTTAAAGTCAATGCCATGCCGGGCCGCGCCAATTGAATACGCTTTGGTGAAACTTCAATGTCTTGCCAGCCAATGAGTGCACTCGCTGATGCGATTTCCGTGTCTGTGGCCGTGCGTCCGGAGGCATGTGCGGTGGCATAAACTCGCCAAAGCGGTTGCACCGTTGGATCGAACGCGCCATCGGTCAATCGCGCGATGTCGAGGGCGTCTGTCAGCATTTGGATGAGGGTAACGGACGGATTGTCAATGAAACCCACGCTGTTGAGCTGGCTCAGCGCGCTGTCAGCCCGGAACAGGCTCGCTGCCTTTTCGACTTGCACGATTTCGCGCCAAGCAGAGTCGAGCGCAGTGTTCAATTGGGTAGCATCGGCGTGATTGGCTTTGAGAGATACCGTTGTGCCGAAGGCGATGCCGCTGCGCTGTCCCGTCTTGAGTTTAGCCGCGTTGAACATGGTTCCAACGCCGGCGCTAGCGCCTACCAGACCTCCGGCAATGAGAATCTGGCGGCGCGAGGGCTTCCAGGGTGTGCGATTCGTCATGCCACAAGCTCCGGCGATTTCGTTTTGGACAGGTCTTTGCGCCGGGCACCAGCGGGCACCGGCATGGGGAGCGTTCGCCCCTTGCGCGCCAGTATCACCGGCACGCAGGCTTTTGGATCGTGATAAATATTCACGCAATCCATGCACTGGAAGCACTCGTCGTATTTGATTTTTCCCGTAGGTTCAATGGCGCCGTAGCTGCAACGCACGCTGCACAGCTGGCAAGGTGTACCGCATTCTTTGCGGCGAGGAATCCAATTGAATACCCGCGCCCAGCCAAGCAGCGCGAGAGCGGCGCCAAGCGGACATAAATACAGACAAAACCCTTTGAACACGAACGCGCTGAGGACCAGGATTGCAACGGCATAGAGGACATAAGGCCAAGCCCGGTCGAAGCCGAGCGTGATCGCTGTTTTGAAGGGCTCGACTTCGGCGATTTTTTCAGCGGCGGGCGTCGATACGAATGCCATGCCGATGATGGCCGCTAGTACCAAATACTTTGTCAGCCTGAGTATGCGATCCACCGCATTGGGGATTTGCAGCTGTGGAAGTTTGAGGCGTTTACCCGCGAGTGCCGCGAATTCCTGTAACGCGCCAAAAGGGCAAAGCCAGCCGCAGAAAGTGCCGCGGCCCCAGATCACCAAGCTAATCAGAACAAAGGCCCAGAGCAGCGTCGATACGGGGTCGAGAAGCAGAAACCCGAAATCGCCGGTCGACTTGGCAGCATTGATGATGCCGAGAATGTTGTTGATCGATAGCTGGCCCTGCGCCCACCAGCCGATGCCAACAAGCGTCACCGCGAGGAAAGCGAACCGGACCGCCTGAAAATGCTTGGGAGTGGCAGATAAGCGTCGCGTGTTTGTTAATAGAACCGTTAGGAAAAGCAGTTGCGACAAGGTCAGTGAAATTTTCGGCCATTGCTCAAACAAGACAGCGTGCCAGCCGGTAAGTTCAACGGGTGCCGGAATGAAGAACTCTGCAGGCACCTGGTAGTCGATGGGAAAGTCCTTCGACGAGCGTATTGGAAATGAGGAGCCTTTTTGCCGGTTGACGGTCAAAACCAATTGCCAAGGGCGCGACGGGTCAAAACCAAACTCCGAGAGAACCTTTAGCACGGTCCACGTCACACCCTTTGGCAACATCTGCGTAACAGGCGAATAGCGCACGTACGCCATGTTCACATTGATGGCCAGGCCCGACTGAGTAATCGACAGCAGGTCAGGAACGCCGCCAACGCGGTGCGCAGGGCTCTGCAAACTATACCGTCCCCGGGTTGCGACGAGGATCGCATGATCGGTTGGGCGGAATTCTTTCATCAATGCATCGTAATTGGCCTTGCCCATGACCGCGCGACCGATTTCCGGCACGCTAACGTATGCAGCCCAGAGTTCGGTGGCCGTCGCTTTGGGATCAAACTGTGCGCCAATGTCGGCATCTGTCGGAAAACCTGCGCCAAAGAGCTTGTCGATGCCAGCGTTATCAATGACGGTTCTGCTCAGGAAATTCTTGGACGTCAGAATTTCGTCAGTAACTGTTTGTCCGTTGTCGGGCTTGAGGGTTGGCGCGAGACCCATGTCTTGGCCGAGGCCAAGTTTCAATTTTGCTCGCGCAACCTTGAGACTAGCAGTCAGCACCGTCTCGTTAATGATGCGCACTGAAACGGTGGCTTTGGCAACGCCATCAATATATTTGCTGCTTGTTGCCTGCTGCCCTCCCGAGGAGTTTGACGCCGATACTTTGATGTTTTGTTTCAGGCCCAGACCGCGATACTGCTCGACAAATTTGAGCAGCAGTGTCTTCGCTGACACCATGATTGAAGATCGGCTCATAATGAGAAATCACTGACGCGCCGATGAAGGTGCCCTCTGGATTGATGGCAATCAGCATGTTAACGGGCTTGCCCGCATAGCCTGCGATTGGCGCTAGATCGATCAATTCAAAGATGTAGCCGATGAAGTCGTCGGACTGCGGGATGTTGTGCCGGAAGAGCGGCCACACCGGCAACGCCGTATCGCGCTCACCAACATAGAAGGGTTCGGGGAAACGCTTGGAGAGTGCCGCCCGGTCGAGTTCACTGGCCACTGCCGGTCCGGTCGCGGGGATGGCCGGAATCAACGCCAGGAAAAGTACCGGCAAGAATAGTGCGCGGAGCATCCAACGCGCCAAGAACGCGGTGCGGCTGCCCCCCAAGTGCCTGCTCTGCATTCCTAATCCCCGGCTATTTCATCGTAACCCCGGCAAAGCCTAACACGAACGGTGTTGGAGACGACTGCCGTTCAAAGCCAAAAAGGCAATCCGAAAGTCGTATGTGCAGGGTCTTCCACACCCATTTTCTAGGTTGTGCCATCCAACGCACGTTTGAGCTGTGCTTCGTCGAGCGCACCTTCCGATTTCGCGATGACGATTGTGGCGACGCCGTTACCGATGAGATTGGTCAAGGCACGGGCTTCCGACATGAAGCGGTCGATACCTAAGATGATGGCAATTGAGGCGACGGGAATGGTTCCGATGGAGGCCAGCGTCGCGGCGAGAGTAATGAAGCCGGCACCTGTTACGCCCGCCGCTCCCTTTGACGTGAGCAGGAGCACGCCGAGAATTCCGAGCTGTTGCCAGATTGAGAGATCTGTATTGGTCGCTTGCGCCAAGAATAGCGCGGCCATCGTCAGATAGATGCACGTGCCGTCCAAGTTGAACGAATATCCGGTTGGGATCACGAGGCCGACGACGCTTTTTTCGGCACCCGCTTTTTCCATTTTGCCGATCATGCGCGGGAGGACACTCTCCGACGACGATGTGCCAAGGACGATGAGAAGCTCGTCGCCGATGTAGCGGATGAATTTCAGGATCGAGAAGCCGTAGAGGCGGGCTATCAGGCCAAGCACGCCGAAAACGAAAAGTAGGCAAGTGAGATAGAACGATGCCATGAGCCAAGCCAAAGGCAGAAGCGATTTGAGCCCGTATTTTCCAATCGTAAATGCCATGGCGCCGAATGCTCCGATCGGCGCCAGATGCATGATGAAGCCGACGATCTTGAAAAGAACCTGAGCCACTTGTTCGATGATGTTGAGCAAAGGTTCTCCGCGCGTTCCTAACGCCTGTAAGCCAAACGCGAACAGCAACGCTACGAACAAGACTTGGAGAATGTTGCCCTCGGCAAATGCGCCCATGAGCGTTTTTGGAATTATGTCGAGCAGGAACTGGATCGTGCTCTGGTCTTTGGACTGCGTGACGTAGGTCTCAATGTTCTTCGTGTCGATCGCACCTGGATCGATGTTCATGCCGGCACCGGGTTGCACGAGATTGGCGACGATGAGCCCAACGGCGAGAGCGAGCGTCGTCACAATCTCGAAATAGATGAGCGCCTTCAGCCCGACACGACCCACTTTCTTCATGTCGCTCATCGCGGCAATGCCATGAACCACGGTCACAAAGATGATGGGGGCGATGATCATTTTGATCAGCTTAATGAAGGCGTCGCCCAAGGGCTTCATCGCCTCACCCGTCGCGGGGTAGTAATGGCCAAGCCAAATGCCAAGTGCGATTGCCGTCAGAACCTGAACGTAGAGGTGCGTGTAGAACGGGCGTGCCGGTGCCGCGGTCAGCGTGGCGCTATCGGTGGCTGACGCGGTCATGGTGTCGTATCCTTAGTTTGCGAATGAGCGATTGATCTTAGAAGATTCGGGAGTTCGCGGGCAGTATCTGCTGCATTGGTACTGGAGTTACCCGGTTAAGTGTGGTCGCTAAGCAGCGCGCCCGGGCTATTCGTGGAATCTCGCAACCGCGAACGTAATGCCTTTCCAAACCACCCCATTGCCATGCTAATAATGACGTGCTGGCGGGGCTAAGATCCGTCACTGATCGAGGCAAGTTCCAGCGGTCAATAGAGTGTGTTCCAGTTCGGCAGTATGCCGGGGAAAGTCGTACGCGTATGAATCCGCATTTCTTTGGACTTGATATGTCTGCGGCCCTGCCGTGGTTCCTCATGGGTTTTCTGCTGAGTGCATGCGTTCTGGGGCTGTGGAATTTCTTATCTGGCAGCCGCAGTGTTGCTTCGCAACCGCTGGCGTTTTCTGCCCCAGACGCCTCGATAAGCGCAGAAATTGGTGAGCTTCGTGAGGCACTGGCGGAGACGCAGGCAGACTTAGATATTGCCCGTACGTCGGCCATGGGCATTGCCAATGAAAAAGTACGGATCGAGGCGGACCTTAAAAGAGGTGCGCTGGCGCTCGCTTCGCCCGCGCAAAAAGATCCTGGATTATCGGAACAATTGGCCGAGCTGCAAACGGATCTTGCGACGGCCAAAGCGTCGGCCGTGCAGTACGCGAACGAAAAGTCGAAATTGGAAGTTGAGCTGCGCAAAGCACTCGAAACTGCGGCTCACCGCTTGCCTGCACCAACAGCAACCCCTCTGCCTGTCATCGCATCACCGGCCCTTCCCGCGTTGGAAGGCCTCGATATCCGCCGCCGCAATGAAATCGCAGATTTGAACGCCGAGCTTTGGGCTCTGCGCCGCAGCGACGTGTCACACACAGAACAGGAACGCGCTTCCGGAGCCGAGATTGCGCGGCTGAAGGCGCAACTCAGTGCTCCCTCGCCAGCTGACCTTGAAGTTAAACGGCTGACGGCCGAAGTCGATAAGTTAAAGTCGAGGGTCGATGCGCAGACGACCGAATTGTCGAACAAGTCCGGCTTTATTGCCATGCGTGACGCTGAACTCGACCGGCTCGAAGCTCTTCTGGCTAACAATACCACGGCGACAAATGTTGTGCCCTTGCACAGTGCGCCAGTTAAACTAAGCGCTGTTCCACTTCCAACGTCAGAGGCATCGAAACTGGAAACAGAAAGCGCCCGCTTGCGCGCGGAAGTTGGGCGTCTCTCAAACGAAGTGGCGAGCAAGACCAGCCTTATCGCCATGCGTGACGCCGAGCTCGACCGTTTGGAAGGGCTCGTCACGAAGGGGCACGACGGACCGCAAAACTATTCAACGGGGCCAGTCTCGATCGCCGACGCAACAAGGTTTACGTCCGAGATCATGCGGCTGCGTGCTCTGGTTGATCAGACCAGGAACGATCTCTCGGACACGTCGACAAGGCTTGCGGCGCGGGAATCTGAACTCGGCAGACTGCAAGGGCAATCCGGCCAGGCGGCCGCTTACATCGCCGAACATAATCACCTGAGAGCCGAAATTGCCCGGCTGGGCCAGCAAAATGCCGCGCTCAATCTCGATATCGCGAACTATCAGAGGGTTAGGGAAGCCCTACAAGAGGCGAGCCGCATCGCCTCGAAAGGCTGAGCATGGCCCCTGCCGAGCCGCATTGTCCCGCCTTCGGGCGAGGCTACTGGAATGGCCCGGGCCCTCAATTTAGCGGAAGTGTGTCTTGCCAAGACGCGGCCTTGCATCAGCTTTGTGACGTCCTGACAAAATATCAGCCCATTTCTGCTTAAAATGCAGGCAGACATGGCCAAAATTGCTGTGCTATTTCATGACCCTGCCGGACTGGCTCAAAGGGCTGGCATGTAAGGGTTGGATCGCGCTCAGGGCATCAGCGGGCCAGGGCAGCGTCTAAAAAAGTAAAAGCAGAAACGCAAAGGTTGTTGGCATGTTTCCTCACTTCTTCGGCTTCGACTTCAGCGCGGCACTTCCCTGGACTGTGGGCGGGTTCTTGTTGGGTGTGTTGCTGACGGCACTGTGGCGTGGGCTTGGCAGCAGCCGGGCAGGCTCCGCGCAATTGCAGACGGCGCTCTTCGACCTCAACGCCCTGCGCAGCACCCGAGACGAGCGCGAAGCGATCACAACCAAGCTGCAAAGCGATTTCGGCTTTCTTGAAACGGCGCTTGCCGACGCCGAACGCCGGGCGGCTGCTGTTCCAGAGATGGGGCGCGCGAACGCGGAATTGAACAAGGCTGGAATTCAAGCTCGCGCTGGCTGGGCCGCGACGGCGACAGAATTGGAAAATCTGAAAACCGCTTTTCAAACTCTAACCTCGCGCAACACAACGCTGGAACAGCGCTTGCAGTTCATCTCGGCGGAGAGCAACGCAGCGGGTGCGGCGTCCGAGACGCGGACCCGCGAAATGGAAAAGCTCAAAGCGGATCTCGCAGCGTCTGAGACGCGCGCCCGCGACCTTGAAAAATTACGCACTGATCTTGCTGCTGCCGCGAACGCGCTGCAAGACGTGCCGAAACTCAGGAGCGAATACAGTGCCGCCGCGTCGGAGATTGTCTTGCTGCGCGCGGAACTTGAAAAGCGCGGGACGACGAGCGCGGTCTCAAAGCGCGATTATGACACCGCCTTGCAAGATCTCAACGCCACCCGCAATCTGACGATCAAGCAGGCCGCCGACATGAAGGCATTGAGGGCTGCTTGCGACAAGCTCGAAGCTGATCTTGCGGCGACGGCGGTGTCACCCGGGCGCGCCCTGAGATTTGGCGGCCGTGAAAAGGCTTTGAAGACCCGTCGCGGGAAAGCGTTCCATAAAGCCAATGGATCGGCTGGTTCCACGAAACGCGTTGCCGCGAAGACCAAGTCTGGCGGCAACGGTGTGGTATCTGGCCGTCCGGTGCCGTCTGCGGCGTCAGGCACTTTGTTCCTGAACAAGTCTGCCAAATGGCGTGCCGCGGCTTCGCACAAAGGCGCGGGCCGCGTTTGGCCGGCAACGGGACGCGGCGCGCTTGCCAATGGTTTGAATGGAGCTGCAAACGGGTCTGCGGATGGCGATGTCACCGGCGTTGCGCATTTGAAGGCGCGCGTTGCATCGCTGTCGGACGAACTCGAGAACTACCGCCGCCTGCGCGACGCCGTCGTTGCCGCGAATAGGATCGCGGAAGGGGACGTTTGAGGGGGCCCTGCCGGCTTTCAATAGACCCGGCCTTCATTAGAAAAACCCGTAAGTCTTGTAACTCCGGCTCAGTGAGCCGGGGTGTGACAGCCATTTCTCGTTACGGTGAAACACAGTTCTTTACCATGTCAGACGTTCGTCCGGTGACGATCAGTAGCCGGATGGTCTAGGATTGGCACAAAGATCGTCTCAATGCGTCTTTGTAGGAGCGTTCCATGGCCATCAAGCGTCTCACCAATCTTGCAAATATTTTCCGCGACACGAACTCATCGAATACGATTTATGGCCTCGGCGGTAACGACACGATCTACGGCAATGGTGGAAATGACATAATTGATGGCGGCACGGGCACCGATACGATGCGCGGCGGCTTAGGCAACGATACCTACATCGTCGATCGCACGACCGACCGGGCCATCGAACTGGCGAGCCAGGGCACGGACACCGTCAAATCGAAGGTGACGTTCACGCTTGGCTCGAATGTTGAGAAATTGACGCTGACCGGCACGGGGAACGTCAACGGCACGGGGAATGTGCTCGGCAATACCATCACGGGGAATGGGGGGAACAATGTCCTCGATGGCGGTGGCGGCATTAACTCATTGAATGGCGGTGGTGGGAATGACACGTTGCGCGGGGCGCTGGGTACGAACGCCTTTAACGGGGGCGATGGGATTGACTGGGTAGACTATAGCTTATTCGGAGGCTTCGTTCTCACCGCGCCGGTATCGAATGGGCCAATCCAAAGAGGCATAGGCGAATCCGTTGGTGTAAACGTTGACGCAAGCGGCGTCTCGGGCGCCACATGGGGCGCGCTTGGCGATACATTCAGCAAGATAGAAAATATTCGCGGGTCTCAGTTTGACGATCTCATTTTACTGCGTGCAAGTGGGATTGCCGAAGGCTTGGGCGGAAACGATTCGATCGTATTGAATGCCGGTGGCGTCGCGCGTGGCGGTGCCGGAAACGATGAAATCAATCTGTTGGGCGGCGGTTCAGCATTTGGCGGCGACGGCGCTGACATTCTTATCGCTTATACGGATGCAAGTGTCCTCGATGGGGGAGCAGGCGCTGACAACTTGAGTTCCGTTGGAACCCAAGCGGTCGTCAGTTACGCCTCCGCCTCGAACGGCATCGGAGTGGCGGTAAATCTCACCACCGGCACGGGCCAGTTTGGAGACGCGGTGGGGGATACGCTTTTCAGCATCCAGAATCTCACCGGCACAGGTTATGGCGATACGCTGATTGGCAATGCGAACGTCAATAGGATCAATGGCGGCGCTGGTAATGATATCATCCGGGGCGCTGGTGGCGTTGGCGACCAACTCACGGGTGGCAGCGGAGCCGATACGTTTGTGTTCAGCAACGAATACTTGACTGTCGGCGGCACCCCTTTCACCCCGGCAACGTTCATCGTTCAAGACTTCAATCAATCCGAAGGCGACAAGATCGACTTAAGCGAAATCGACGCAAATCGACGAGTTGACCGGCCAGGAGATCAGAGCTTTATTTTCAAGGATACAAATGAATTCATTTTTACTCATATCCCGTTTCCATCTAATCATTCGCTGTGGGAAGGCCAAGTTCGGTATGAGATTGACGCCGTCAACAACAAGACGGTCATTCAAATCGTGATTGGCGACGGTGTTTTGTCCGAATTTTTTGCCTTTACAAAAATTTACACCCTTGAATTCGCCGGTCAGGTCCATCTGTTGGAGACTGATTTTATTTTATGAAGGTAGAGCTCGCGCCGGCCGGTGTCTGAAACTAATATTTTGAAACCGAAACGTCCCCTCAGCTCAACTCCCGGACCTTAAACGGCAGGCCGCCTTTGGGTGTCAGCGTCACGGTGGCGTTGATGCCCGCCGGGATCGCAGTCCTTGACCAGCGTTCTGCCCCCGACCTTGACCGGCACCGCTGGTTTTTGCCGGAATATCTGCTAAAATTCGAAAATGGCAAACCCACTCGACCGCATTTCAATCGACCCGAACATCTGCTTTGGTAAGCCGTGCATCAAGGGCACGCGCATTTGGGTGTCGCTGATCCTGGATTATCTGGCGAGCGGTGACAGCGAGGCGGACATCCTCGCCAACTATCCGCAACTGAAACCCGGCGATATCCGGGCGGCGATTGCGTATGGAGCAGAGGTCGCGCGCGAGCGGATTTTGCCGATCCCAGGCCCGGCGGCGGAATGAAAATCAAGCTCGACGAAAACTTGGCGGCCCACGGCAAAGCCATGCTCGAGGCCGCAGGTCATGATGTCATGACGGTCAATGAGCAAAAGCTTTCTGGGGCAACGGATAATCGTGTTTACGAGGTCTGCCGCGACGAAGGCCGGGTGCTCGTCACACTCGACCATGATTTTGGCCATACTCTCCGGTTCCCGCCCGAAGTAACGGCAGGCATCGTCGTGCTGGAATGCAGGGGCCGTCAGTCCCTCGCCGCGTTGGCTGCGCGAATTGACCAACTCTCGCTGGTGCTGCGCGAGTATCCCATCGACGGTAAACTTTGCATTATTGAGCCGGGCCGCGTTCGCATTCACCAGCGGCGCGAATGATTGACGCTCTGGCGAAGCCTAGCTCAACTCCCTAATCTTAAACGGCAGGCCGCCTTTGGGGGTCAGCGTCACAGTGGCGTTGATGCCCGCCGGGTTGGCGCCGACGTACTCGGGGCGGAAGCGGCGCAGCAACATCGATAGCGCAAGCGTGTTCTCGACCTGGCTCATGGCGCCGCCGATGCACGAGCGCTTGCCCGCGCCGAACGGAATGTAGGAATACTTGACCTGCTTTTTCGCAGCCCCGCCCATCCAGCGTTCGGGGCGGAACTCTTCCGGCTCCTCCCAGAATTTCGGATTGTGGTGCGCGCCGTAGGCGAACAGCGTGACGCGGTCGCCGGGCTTGATTTCCTTGCCGCCGATTTCGTCCGCTGCAACGGCAACGCGGATCAAGCCCCAGATCGGCGGGTAGAGCCGCATGGTTTCTTGAATGACGGCGCGCGTGTAGGCGAGGCCCGAATAGTCGGCAGCTGTTGGCTCGCGGTCGCCGTAAACTTCTTCGCCTTCGCGGCGGATGCGTTCGGCAGCTTCGGGCCGCCTAGAGGTTTCGTACATCGCCCAGGCGAGCGTCAGCGCTGTCGTCTCGGTGCCGGCCCACAGATATTGCTTCAACTCATCAATCGCCTGCTGGTGGTCGAACTCGGGGATGGTTGGATCTTTGACCGCAGCTTCGATCATGGTGAGCAGCGTGCGTTCACGCATTTCGCGCGGATCGGCGCCCATGACGGCGGGCGGCACATTGGCCCACACTTCCATGGCTTTGGCGGCGTCTTCATCTGTCATTTCGATGATTTCGCCGGCTTGTTTGCGCAGGCGGATATCGCGGTGGTTCATGACGTCGGTGTAGGTTTTTACGCACTTGAAGACGACGTGCGGATTGAACGGCATGTCGCGATCGAACAGCGCCTTGCACACCATGTCGGCGGCGAGCGTCCACGTCTGCTCGACCATCTCGAAGGTCTCGCCTGTCTTGGCGAGCCCAGCCCAAATGTCCATCTTGGCTTGGATGGCCTTGAGAAAGTAGGGGATGTATTCGGCGAACATATCCGGGTGGAACGCGGGCTGCTGCGGCATGCGGATTTTCTGCCAGAGTGCGCCATCGTGCGTGATCATGGACTTGCCGAAGACTGGCTTCAGGCCGTCGAAATATTTGATGTAGTTGTCGGCTTTGGTGACGAGCACATGCTTGAAATATTCGGGCTCGGAGATGAGCACGATGCGCTGGTTCGCGAGGTTGACCGGAATGACGGGACCATAGCGCTCGGTCATGTGCATGAGAATGCGCATCGGGTTTTGCGGATCGCCGCGGAGCAGCGGCGCCAGCTTGAACCAAATACTGCTTTCCTCGCCGAGACCTTGAGTATGGCTGGCGCTTTCCGTCATTACTTCAATTCTCCTGAGACCCGGTTCATGCGCGACACGTGACGAAACGCGAACTGTCTCGTCCTTTTCGGCCGAACCGGCCTCATATGATTCTGAGGTGCAACAATCCCTGTACCAGAAAACCTGGTCACCCCACCGGACTGGGCGAGGGGGATAATACGGACTTGCGGCTCCTCATGTCCATGCGGCCCCCGCGCACCGGGCCGAGAGTCGTTCCCAATGCGCGTTCCCGCACACTTGAGATAGCCCGCCTTCAGGCCATTGGCGAGAACAGCACGCGTCCGTGGTTAAAGTCCTCTGAAATAACGATTTTCTCGTCTTCGACGTGGGCGCGCCCGGAGGCCACGAGAGCGAGCGCGGCGGGATAAAGCTTATGCTCTGCGGCAAGGACCCGTGCGGCTAATTCGTCCGCGGTGTCGCCCGAAAACACCGGTACGGCCGCTTGCGCGACAATTGGACCTGAATCCATCTCAAGGCGCATCAAGTGGACTGTACAACCCGCGATCCTGACGCCCTGGTCGATGGCCCGCTGATGGGTGTCGATGCCGGGGAAGGCCGGCAGTAGCGAAGGGTGGATGTTGATCAGACGGTCGCGCCAGCGGTCGATGAAGCCACCGGTCAGCATGCGCATGAAGCCCGCGCAGCACACGAGATCTGCTTTGTGGTCGATCAGAGCGGTGTGCAGTTTGGCTTCGAAGGCGGCGCGCGTGGCGAATTGTTTATGGTCGATGGCGATGGCCGGAATGCCTTGGGATTGAGCCCAGGCTAGGCCCTCGGCATCCGGCCGGTTTGAGATGACGGCTACGATCTCTGCTGGATAGTCGGCGGCGCGCGCGGCCTCGACCAGCGCCATCATGTTGGAGCCTCGGCCGGAGATCAGGATCGCTGTTAGCTTCCTATGGGAAACGTACGTTGTGCTCATGGCCGCATCAGATACACGAACATGAGCCCAGACGCATCACCGCAATCGCCCGAAAATGCGCGTGCATTCTGAATTGGGGCGCCTTTCGAGTCGGAAATTATTATCCTCTCCGGTTCCCAGCGTCATGGTGCTTGTCCGGCTCCGCAGGTCGAACTTACCCGTTGAAGCGGAAAGAAATAGGCGGTCGCCGACGTATTCGGGCCCAAGGCTAATATGGTCCCCATTTGAAAGCGAACATCCGCCGCCCACATCGCCACCGCTACACGTCATGTAGGCCATGTACCAGGCCCGCTCGTTCTTACGCTTAACGCCGAGCGAAACGCCAAATTTCGGCTCCCAGTTTTCTGAGCCGTCGGGGTTGCGCGCGCGGCCCTTGAACGCAATGACCTCGACACTCTGCGCGGGATGGTGCTTCAGGTGCGATGACGTGTAGCGTTTAATGTAGCAGTCTGCGCGCGGGTTTGCGAACCATGAAGGATAGAACCCGCCATCTTGTGCATGAGCCGGAGCCTGATCCACAGCAATCAAGCCGGCGAGCGCGAGCAGAACAATTGCAGTAAAGCGCATCATGAGAAAACTCCAACGCAACCATGTCACAAAATATATTCAGTATTAATGAGCACTAAACACCGCGCCAGCCACAAGCACCAGATGCGGCAAGAGACGGCCTGCAAAAATTGCAGAATAGTGACATTTTGGCAGGCGTCCAGTGAGCGGTCAATTGACACTCGGCTTTGGAAAGATGTTCAGTCTTACCAATGATGCGGCGACGGATGCATGCGCTACGTCGTCGAAGTTAGACGTGGAGCCGGCCCTCAAACTTCACCGCATTCGCTTCGCCCTTCCCCTTGGCGTCGGATTTTTCGCCGGTGGGCTTAATCACGTCGCCGATGATGACGGGCTTTTCGCCAGCGTCTTTCAAAGCGGCAACGACGTCGCCCGCGCGCTTCTTGTCCGCGACGATGATCATGCCAATGCCGCAGTTAAATGTGCGCAGCATTTCTGTGTCATTAAGGTCACCAGCTTTGGCGAGCCAGCCAAAGACCGGCGGCAGTTTGATTTTGGAGAGATCAATGCGCGCGGCCACGGCGTCCGTCATGACGCGCGGAATATTTTCGGTGAGGCCGCCGCCCGTGATGTGCGACAACGCCTTGATAGCACCTTTAGGGCCTGATCCGCCGGTCGCGCGGATAGCAGCGAGAAGTGGCTTCACATAAATGCGCGTTGGCGCAAGGAGGACATCCGCCATGGACTTGCCTTTGGCAAACGGCGCTGGGTCGTCCCAGCCGAGCTTTTCCCGTGCGACGAGCTTGCGCACGAGGCTATAGCCGTTCGAATGGACCCCGGACGAGGGGAGGCCGATGAGAACGTCGCCGATGGCAATATCTTCACGCGGCAGTATCTGCCCGCGTTCGACAGCGCCGGCTGCGAAGCCTGCGAGATCATAGTCGCCCTCTTTGTACATGCCAGGCATCTCGGCCGTTTCGCCGCCGATGAGCGCGCAGCCGGCCTGTTTGCAGCCTTCTGCTATGCCGGCGATGACATCGCGGGCGACTGCGACGTCGAGTTTTCCAACGGCAAAGTAGTCTAGAAAGAAGAGTGGCTCGGCACCTTGCACAATAAGATCGTTGACGCACATGGCGACGAGGTCGATACCGATGGTGGCGTGGCGGCCGGTATCGATGGCGATTTTGAGCTTTGTGCCGACCCCGTCATTGGCGGCGACGAGTATAGGGTCCTTGAAACCTGCGCGCTTCAGATCAAATAGTCCGCCAAAGCCGCCGAGATCTGCGTCAGCACCAGGGCGGCGCGTGGCTTTGACCAGCGGCTTTATGGCCGCGACGAGAGCGTTCCCGGCATCGATATCGACACCACTATCGCGATACGTCAGCGGCGATTTTTTTGAAGCTTTCGGCTTAGACATCAGGCCTCGCTGCGGTCGGGTGCAAACTGTTGGCGGCGCGCTCGCGAACAAACCCGGGAATAAGCCTGATCCCGCGCCGGTTCTCGGGCCTTAAACTCACTTTTGCCCCATTGCCAATAAGTGATGGGGGTCGTAGCAGCAAGATTGGCTAGCGGCAACTCGCACCAGAAATTTTGCGGGGACGGCGTCCAATCGGGCCGCACAGTGTGGAGGCATCGTGAAACTCGGTCGCAATTCGTTGGGCATCGTCATCGCCATCGCTACTTTAGCGATATCCGCGGGCGGTGTGCCGCCGCCGGCGCTAGCCGCAAAACCAGACCAAGCCTTTACCGTTGCCAACTATCCGGTCGAAGCGACCGATACGAACGCCGTTGCCGCCAAGGAGAAGGCTCTTGCCGATGGCCAGAATGCGGCATTCCGCTCGCTTTTGAAGCGGCTCGTTCCCGTCACTGCATACAAGCAACTTACCCGGCTCAAGTCTGTCAAAGCGGCGGATATGGTCTCAGGCGTATCGGTGCGATCCGAACAGAATTCATCGACCGCGTATATTGCGAGCTTGGACTTTGCGTTCCAGCCAGAGGCTGTACGCAACATTCTACTGCGTGAAGGTATCCCGTTCGTTCAAGAGCAGGCACCAGCCGTTACGTTGATACCGCTTTCGCGGCAAGGTAATCCTGCGGTCGCCAAGGGAGACATGGGCCCCTGGCGCAATGCATGGAAGAGTCTTGATCTCGAGCACACGCTGACGCCGCTTAAACTCGACGAACTGAAGCCCGTCATCCATAGCGACACGGTTGCGATGCTGGCGAACGGCGACGACAGCGGGATGCGCATTCTAGCAAGTGAGTACAAAACGGAACTCATCGTTCTGGCGATCGCTGAACCCGATGTGGTGTCAAAGACCATTGCAGTGACGCTTACCGGACAAGATGCCGTTGGAGCCCTAAATCTCAAGCGAACTTATCGCATGTCGGACGGCGATGTTGCTTACGCCAGCGAATTTGCCGCCGTAGTAGCGCTCGGTGTTCTCGAGGGCCGCTGGAAGGCCGTCAAAACTCAGGCCCTTGCGGCCCTAACCGCGCCGCCCCCAACCGGCGAGCGCCCTGCTTGGACGGCGACCGGAACAGGAAGCGGCGACCCCGTCCGGTTTGTTGCGGAATTCGGGAGCCTCGCCCAATGGAACGAAATTCGGACCCAACTCCTGGATACTCCCGGCGTTGAAGACCTCGAAATAGCGACCGTGTCGGCGCGAAACGCCGACGTAATCTTGCGGTTTCCAGGCGGTCCTGCGGCCCTTGCAAACGCCATTGGCGGGCGGGGATTGGCGCTCGGCAACGCTGGCGCGGGCTGGACGCTCAAGTCAACATATTGATATAAAATACCAAAATCTAATTTCGGCGAACCTAACCCAATGTACTTGAATGGGACGGTGCGGACAACACTGAGAAAATTCCAGTCATGCTCTCGACGGGGCGAACCGTAGAAGGCTAGGGTCTGTCCGGTTTTGATTAAATCAAGGACAGACCCTAGCTCTTTGTTTTGCCGTGCTTCTTTTCGGAAAACCGGTTCCCACTTTTCCGGAAGCACTCTAGGGTCGGCACCGCATCTGTTCGTATGTCAGACGCGGGTCACCGTTCGCTGGTCTCCAACTCGATGATAAGGCTTATGAAGGCGTGAGCATTCCAAATCTCATCACGCTCGGCAGGGTGATCCTAGTGCCGATCGTATTCTGGCTTTTGATCACGCACCAACTCAAGGCCGCGTTTCTCGTGTTTGTCGTTGCGGGAATTTCCGATGCCGTGGATGGATTTCTAGCCAAGCGTTTCAATTGGGAAACAGAGCTTGGCGCTTACCTTGATCCGATAGCAGACAAGCTTCTGATCGTTAGTATCTTCATTGCACTTGGGGTTTCGGGACAGTTGCCGCCCTGGATCGTCATTGCGGTCGTGTCGCGCGATATTCTGATCGTCATCGGTGTGATCTTGTCATGGCTGCTTGATCATCCAACGCCTATGAAGCCGATTGTCGTCAGCAAAGCCAATACGGTTGCACAGATTGTGCTCGCAGCGACGGTTCTCGCCAACGAGGCCTTTGATCTCAAATTTGGCGGTGCGGTGCCGGTTCTTATCTGGACGACGGCTGCCCTGACGGTCGCGTCCCTTATTGCATATTTGCGGGTTTGGCTCCGGCACATGACGATGTATGAATCGACCGGATCAAAGTCATGATGCGGCGGGAGGGGCCATTCGCCGTGCGCCGTCAGAACAGTAGCAAACAAATCCGGTCCGGGGGGACAGTCGATGCAAGTTGAGCGTCACGTTTTGTTTTGGATTGTAGTGGGCTTGATTCTGGCGTTCGCGCTGAAAACACTCGCGCCCGTGTTGCTTCCCTTCGTCGTTGGCTTAGCCATCGCCTACTTCCTCAATCCAATTGTCGATAAGCTCACGAGTTTTGGATTGCCGCGCGTGGCCGGTGCAGTCGTGTTGCTACTGGTGTCGGCTGCGGCCGTAATTGCGGCCTTGGTTTTTCTCATCCCTATTCTCGCCGAGCAAACCCAACAATTGATTGCCACGCTACCTGCCGAAGCGGCGCGGCTGAAGTCTCTCGCCGAGACGTTTGCGCGCGAACAATTGGGGCCGCGCTTTCCGGAGGCGGAAGCTTCGCTCAATCGTGCCATTGCAAGCCTGACCGACTTGCTGCCGGGATTGGCAACGTCCGTCGCGCAGTCGCTATGGAGCCATGGGACAGCGGCTTTCAACTTTTTCACACTCATGCTCGTGACGCCGCTCGTTGCGTTTTATGCGCTTCTCGACTGGCCGAAGATCGTCGCCAAGGTAGACAGCTGGATGCCTGTGCACAGCGCGTCGCAGGTTCGCCAAATCGCCGGTGACATTGACACCACGGTCTCTGCGTTTGTGCGCGGACAGGGTATTGTCTGTCTGATTCTTGCCGCGTTTTATGGCATCGCGTTGAGTGCGCTGGGACTCCGATACGGTCTGCTGGTCGGGCTCTTGACCGGACTTTTGAGTTTTATACCGTTTGCCGGATGGGCGTTGGGCTTGCTCTGCGCGCTGGCGCTGGCCGTGGTGCAGTTTTGGCCGGAGACGCTGCCGATACTCATGGTGGGCGGCGTATTTCTTGCCGGTCAAGCGCTCGACGCAGCGCTGCTTAGTCCACAGATTGTTGGCTCGAAAATTGGCCTCCATCCCGTTTGGCTGATTTTTTCGTTGCTCGTATTCAGCTATTTGTTCGGGTTTCTCGGATTGCTCGTCGCGGTTCCAGTCGCGGCGGCCATAGGCGTGCTGGTCAGATTCGGTTTGGACCGTTATCTCAATTCGTCGGTCTATCATGGCCGTGACACGCCGAAAGCTTGAGGCGGCTCCCAAGAAAATGACGACATCCCCGCGCCAGCTAGCGTTTGATATTCCACACCGGCCAGCGCTGGGTGCCGAAGACTTTCTCGTGTCGGATTCGAACGAAGAGGCCGTGGCACTGATTGATCGCTGGCCCGATTGGCCCGCGGGTGCCGCCGTCATTACCGGTCCACCGGGCTCTGGAAAAAGTCATCTTGCAAATGTGTGGCGGTTGAAATCCGCGGCACGTGTGGTTAGTGCGCGAGAGATTACAGACACCACGTTGTCAGGTTTCGTGACGACCGAGGCCCTGGTCGTTGAGGACATCGACAAAGGGCCGTGCAGCGAAACAGCGCTTTTTCACCTACTCAATCTCGTCAAAGAGCGCAGATTTGCCGCACTCCTGACGTCGGCGACGCGTCCTGGCGACATGGGCTTGATATTGCCGGATTTCAGCTCAAGGCTCAAAGCGCTGCCGTTTGCCGAGATATTGACGCCAGACGACGCGCTGCTGCGTTCTGTCCTCGTTAAGCTGTTTGCAGATCGTCAATTGAGCGTTGATCCCCAAGTGATCGCCTTCCTGCTCGTGCGTATGGAGAGATCCCTGGAAGCGGCCCGCCGGCTGGTGGCAGAAATCGATAAATTGGCTCTCGCCATGCACCGCGGCGTGACGCGTGCCATTGCGGCACAGGCTCTGGAACTCGTTGGCAACCACGAAAAGTAACTTCACCCGCCCAATCGGTTGAAGGCCGGCATTTTGCGTGTCACGATTGTGTTAGATTAAGGTTTGATGACCGCTGTGTCGCGGGCTATCGGGAGTAGAGACATGGCTGACGTGCGCACGAAGGCATCAAAAAATTCTCATTTGCCGGCGGTGCCCCAGGGCCCCGACCGCTTCTACAATCGCGAACTTTCGTGGCTGCAGTTCAATCGCCGGGTACTTGAAGAAGCGCAAAATAAAAACCATCCCCTGTTGGAGCGGCTACGGTTCTTATCGATCTCGGCATCAAACCTCGATGAATTCTATATGGTTCGCGCGGCCGGCGTTTATGGGCAAGTCAAAGCCGGTATATCGACGCTTTCACAAGACGGGCAAACGCCGATGCAGCAGCTTGCGGCGATCAACAAGTTTGTCGTGGGTCTTGTGTCGGATAAGCAAGCCGCTTGGCGGGAGATCAAGACAGAGTTGGCCGCGGCCGGTGTGCATGTCGTGCAACCCGGCGATCTGAATGCCGCCGACAAGACTTGGCTTGAAAAACTTTTTCTCTCACACATATTCCCGATCCTAACGCCCATCGCCGCCGATCCCGCACATCCCTTCCCGTTCATTTTGAACAAGGGACTGACCATCGTTGTGGAGATGCAGCGCCAGACCGATCTGAAAGCGATGAGCGGATTGATCCCAATTCCGGGCCAACTCGAACGCTTTATCCGCTTAGAGCCAGATCCGGCAAAGCCCAAGGAAATTCGTTTCATACAGCTTGAGAGCATGATTGCCATGTTCCTGACCGAGCTGTTCACGGGCTTTGAGATCAAGAGTAAAGGGGCTTTCCGGCTGCTGCGCGATAGCGACATTGAGCTTCAGGAAGAAGCGGAAGATCTGGTCCGGTCATACGAAAGTCAACTGAAACGGCGGCGCCGCGGCAACGTGATCCGGCTTGAGATCGAAGCGGGTATGCCGGAGCGGCTGCGCAAGTTTGTCGTTGAGGAGCTTGACGTCAAGGAGGACAGTGTTTTCGTCAAAGACGGCCTCTTGGCCATTGCCGATACGGCGCAACTCATTGTCGCCGACCGGCCGGATCTGCTCTTCAAGCCATTCAATATTCGCTTTCCAGAGCGCATTCGTGAATTCAACGGCGATTGCTTTGCCGCAATCCGCAAGAAGGATATCGTCGTACATCACCCTTACGAAAGTTTCGATGTCGTCGTGCAGTTTCTGCGGCAAGCAGTGGCCGATCCGAACGTCATGGCTATCAAGTGGACGTTGTACCGGACCTCGCGCGACAGTCCGATTGTCCAAGCATTGAAGGAGGCCGTGGAGGCCGGCAAGTCGGTCACGGCGGTGGTCGAATTGAAGGCACGCTTTGACGAAGCGGCGAATATCCGCTGGGCGCGCGATTTGGAAAGTGCCGGTGTGCACGTTGTCTATGGGTTTACGGAACTCAAAACCCACGCCAAGCTTGGCTTGATTGTGCGGCGCGAGGGTCCAGAACTCACCACGTATTGCCACATAGGCACCGGAAACTATCATCCTCAGACCGCGCGCATCTATACAGATCTCTCGCTCTTTACGACCGACCCTGCGATCGCTGTTGATGTCACGCGTGTCATGAATTTCGTCACCGGCTATGGGCAGCCCACAGAGCTCGAATGCATGGCTACAAGCCCGCACGGTATCCGCAGCAAAATCATGGGGCACATTGCTGAGGAGATAAAGAATGCCAAAGCGGGCAAACCCAGCGGCATCTGGATGAAAATGAATGCTCTCGTCGATGCCCAGATCATCACCGCCCTCTATGACGCGAGCAATGCAGGCGTGCCGATCGATCTGGTTGTTCGCGGGGTTTGCTGTTTAAGGCCGGGTATTCCGGGATTGTCGGAGAATATTCACGTCAAAAGTATTATCGGCCGGTTTTTGGAACATGCGCGCATCTATTGCTTCGGAAATGGCGAGGCCTTGCCATCGCCTAAGGCTGCCGTCTACATCAGCTCGGCGGATATGATGCCGCGAAATCTGGATCGCAGGGTGGAAGCCATGGTGCCGGTGAAAACGCCAACGGTCCACGAACAAGTGTTGGACCAGATTATGGTTGCCAATCTTAGGGACAACCAACAGAGCTGGCAGATTAATCCCGATGGTTCGTCCATGCGGGTGGTGCCAAAGGCCGGGGAGGAACCATTCAATGCGCACAAGTATTTCATGACGAATCCTTCACTTTCCGGCCGCGGACAAGCACTGAAAGAGAATTTTCCGCCGCGGTTCCGTCAGTCGATCTGAGGGCGAGGGGGAATTTGGTGACACGGCTCAAGGAACTCATCGGAGCGAGGGATCGCCGGTCCGAAATGGAACCGATTGCGGTCATCGATATCGGTTCGAACTCAGTGCGTCTCGTCGTATACGAAGGTGCGGTGCGCTCGCTTACGCCGGTATTCAACGAGAAGGTATTGTGCGGCCTTGGCCGTTCCGTCGCGACAACCGGAAGTCTGGGCAGCGAAGCTGTCGAGCGGGCCATTCAAGCACTTGTTAGATTCAAGACCATCCTGCGCGTGTTGCGCGTCAAGAACGTGAGAGCTATTGCAACGGCGGCTGTGCGCGACGCAAACAATGGCAAAGACTTCATTGCCTGGGGCGAAGCGGCGGCAGGATGCAGGATCGAAGTTCTGTCGGGTGCCAAGGAGGCGCAGCTCGCAGCGATGGGCATCATGATGGGCTTCGTCAATCCCGATGGGGTGGCCGGAGATCTGGGTGGCGGGAGCCTCGAACTTATTGATATTTCCGGCGAGACCTTGAACGACGCCGTGACGTTGCCTTTGGGTGGCCTGAGATTGATCGACACCAGTGGCAACAAAATCGATAAAGCCATGGATGTCGTCGATGCGGCCGTGGCCGGGTTGCCGTGGTTGCAGCAAGGCAAGGGGCGCGACTTTTATGCGGTTGGCGGGACATGGCGCGCGCTCGCCAAACTACATATGGAATCGAAGCAATATCCGCTGCGCGTGATGCACGGCTACCGCCTACCTGCGCGCGAGGCCCTTGATTTTTGCGAAGCCTTGCGCAAGGGCAAGAAGTGGCAGGATTTGCCTGGTATTGGCGATGTGACGCGTGCCCGCCGCGAAGTTCTGCCTTACGGAGCTCTCGTGCTGGAGCGCATTGTCCGCCGGATGCAGCCAGGTTCCGTCGTGTTCTCGGTTTACGGCATTCGCGAAGGCTTGATTTATACGCAACTTCCCGAGCCAGAGCGCCGTCGTGATCCGTTGCTGAGTTTCTGCGAGGACTACTCCACGCTGCGTTCCAGGTCCGTCGAGCACGCCCAAGAACTCTGCCGGTGGACCGATCAACTTTTTGATGATCCTGAACTCTCCGAGACGGACGATGAGCGCCGCCTGCGCCACGCCGTTTGTTTGCTGTCCGATGTCGGTTGGCGGGCTCATCCCGATTATCGCGGCGAACAGAGCCTCAATACGATTGCGCACGCAGGGCTTGGCGGCGTCGATCATGCGGGACGGATCTTTCTGGCGCTTTCCGTGTTCTATCGCCACGAGTCCGGTGAATTCAGCGCCGAGTCGTTGCCAGAAAGACTTAAGTCCCTCGTAAGTAAGCGCGCGTTGAAGCGGGCGCGGATTACGGGTGCGGCCATCCGAGTGGCCCACATGCTGTCGATCGGCATGGCAGGGGTCATCGACGAGACGCCGTTGTCGCACGAGGGCGGCAAGCTCGTCCTGCGAATTCCCAAGAGCTATGCGGGGTTGGATGGGGAGCGCTTGCGCCGCCGTTACGAGACTTTGGCTGGGTTAGTGGGCCGCCAAGGCGTTATTCGGCTTGAGGATTAATTACACACGTTTTTAGGACGGTGATTGGGTTCGTTGGGGAACGCGATGTGCCATCTTGATTCCTGGTATAGTAGTTTCATATCAAGATGGGCTGGAACGGTCCCATCTCTCAACACTGCAACGGATCAATGGCAGATAACCCCTACGAAA
Source organism: uncultured Alphaproteobacteria bacterium (assembly GCA_963819605.1). Lineage (GTDB taxonomy): Bacteria > Pseudomonadota > Alphaproteobacteria > Rhizobiales > Hyphomicrobiaceae > Hyphomicrobium_B. The sequence goes on from CAWFWU010000003.1 coordinate 50,407, forward strand.
CTCTTGGTATTCCGCGGCGGGCTTCTGACGAAGAGATTCGCCGCGCCTTCCGCAAACTCGCGAAAGAAAATCATCCCGATCTGAATCCCGGGAGTCCGGCGGCGGTCGAACGCTTCAAGAAAATCACGGCAGCAAACGAGATCCTGGGTGATCCCCAGAAGCGGCGTCAGTATGATGCCGGGGAAATCGATGCCAAGGGAGAGCCGCGCCGTCCACAGTGGCGCCCTGGTACTGGTCCGGGTGGTAGCCGGACGCGAACCTATAGCGGCGGTACCGACGACTTTAATCTCTCCGACATTTTCTCTGACGTCTTTGGTCAAGGCCGGGCGGGCGCGGGGCGTGCCGGTGCTGGAGCGCATGGGCCCGGCGCGCATGGGTATGCGTCCAAGGGGCAGGATTTGCGCTACACACTGGAAATCGATTTTTTGGAATCTGTTGGCGGCGCCAAGAAGCGCGTGACGCTTCCAGAGGGCGGTGTCCTAGATCTGGCGGTGCCGGAAGGTGTCACTGATGGACAGGTGCTCCGCCTCAAGGGCAAGGGTGGCCTAGGTCAACAAGGTGGCCCCGCTGGCGACGCCTTGGTTGAGATCAAAGTTCGCGCACACGCTCAATTCAAGCGCCAGGGCGAGGATATCCTGGTGGAAGTGCCGATTACAATCGACGAGGCGGTGATTGGTGCAAAGATCGAAGTGCCGATCATCAGTGGCCGCGTACAGTTGACGATCCCCAAGGGAACGAGCTCGGGTAAGATTTTCCGCCTCAAGGGCAAGGGCGTTCAGAACAAATCCAACGGTATTACCGGTGACGAACTGGTGACCGTGCGCATCGTGCTACCCGAAGTTATCGATGAAAGCCTGGCGTACTTCTTCACGGAATGGCGCCAGAAAAACGCTTACGATCCCGGCCGCAAGTAGCGGGAAGCAAACAACTCAAACGAGTGTGTTTCCGGCCGGAACGGCACGCACTTCGCCACCCGCCAGCGTCAGGGCCAGTTCGCCCCGCTTGAGCCGCAACGCATCGTCTCCAAACAGCTTGCGCCGCCAGCCTTTGAGTGCGGGAATGTCTGGCTCGGCTTCGGTCGCCAGCCGTTCCAAGTCTTCCGAATCGGCGATCAGTCGCGGCGCGACGCGATGTTCGGCGGCCGCTGAACGCAATAGTACTTTCAACAATTCCAAGGTTGCGGCCGCCTGCGCCGAAAGCGGATCATTGCGCTCCAGTTTTGGCAGGGTTTTCATATCGCGCTGCAGCCCGCGATTAACGGTATCGACGATTTCGCGGGCGCGATTTGATCGGCCAAATCCATCGGACAAGGTCCGGAGCTGACCGATTGCCTCAGTTGTGACGGGCATCTGATTGGCGATATCGTACAATGCTTCGTCGCGCAGTATGCGTCCGCGCGGCACGTCCTGAGCCTGTGCCAGTCGTTCGCGCCACGCTGCCAACTCGAGGAGCACGGCCAGAGATTTTTTGCCTTTGACGCGCAGCTTCAGGCGTTGCCAAGCGCGCTCTGGGTCGGCGTCGTAGGTTTGCGGATCGGACAGCAATGACATTTCCTCGGCAAGCCATGACATGCGCTCGCCGTTGTCGATTTCGCGCCTGAGTGCGAGATATACGTCACGCAGATGGGTGACATCGCCCAGAGCGTATACGAGCTGTTTTTCGCTGAGCGGGCGCCGGCTCCAATCGGTAAAGCGGGAGGACTTGTCGATATCGGCGCCGGTGATTTTCTTCACTAAGTTGACGTAGCTGATGCTCTCGCCAAATCCGCACACCATGGCGGCAACCTGCGTGTCGAAGATGGGCGACGGTACGGCCCCGGTCTTGGCGTAGGCGATTTCTATGTCCTGGCGCGCCGCGTGGAACACCTTGACGACACTGGCATCAGCCATGAGTTCGAAGAACGGACCGAGGTCCAAGCCGTCGGCCAGAGGATCAACAATAGCCTCTCCCGAATCACCCGCGATCTGGATGAGACAGAGTTGTGGCCAATAGGTCTGTTCGCGCAAAAACTCCGTGTCGACAGTGACATAGTCGGCTGCGGCGAGAGATCTGCAGAACGTTTCGAGTTCGGATGTGGTGGTGATGACGCGCATGTTGCGACGGCTATAACCCAACTTCTCGGTCTTGTCGCCTCCTCAGCACCCAAGATTTGGCTTCAGATCGTCTCAGATTGGGTTGCCCCTTAACCCGCGATTCAGCTAACCGCTTTGGCAACAGGTGGATCGATACAATTTGCTCGATAAATTGAGCGGGTTTCTAATTCTATTAGAGCAGCCTGAGCGCTGATTTTCGCCACCGATGTCCAAAACACAGAGCTTATTTTATGGCTGCCTTGACCGTCTATGAACAACTGCTTCTGGAACTGGTGAACCGGGCCCGGCTCGATCCTGCCGGGGAAGCGGCGCGTTACGGCATTTCCCTGAATTCGGGGCTTGCTGCTGGCACCTTGACGGGTGGGGCCAAGCAGGCGCTTGCACCAAACGAGTTCCTTGTCAGTTCGGCGCGGGGACACAGCCAGTGGATGATCGATAACGATATTTTTTCCCATACCGGTGCCGGCGGCTCTAGTCCCGGTGATCGCATGGGCGCGGCGGGCTACGCATTTACAGGATCATGGACCTGGGGCGAGAACATCGCCTGGAGCGGGACAACCGGAACCCCCAACCTGTTGAGCTACACGAACGAACTCCATCAGAATTTATTCTTAAGCCCTGGCCATCGCGTCAACATTTTGGGCGGAGATTTCCGCGAGCTTGGAACGGGTATCGTTGGCGGTCCGTTTAAGTCTGGCGCGACCACCTACAATGCGGTGATGGCGACGGAGAATTTTGCTACATCGGGCCCGGACTTCTTCGTTACCGGCGTTGCAATCAGCGACACGGACGGCGACAACTTCTACGACATCGGTGAAGCGCGCGCCGACATCACGATGACGATTGCGGGCGGCAATAGCGATACAACGGCGGCGGCAGGCGGATATGCGGCTAAGTTTGCTGGCGGCACTGTGGACCTTACCTTTTCGGGCGGCGATCTCGTAAGCACTGTCTCCGTTACGATCGCCGCCGGCTCGCAGAATGCGAAAGTCGATTTGCTGGATGCCAATGAAATCCTCTCGTCGGTTTCAACGACGCTTGGAGCGGGCGCGGTCCGGCTTGGGCTACTCGGCGTTGCTAGCATTCGTGGAACCGGCAACGATGCGGCAAACGTCCTTACAGGCAATAAGGGTGGCAACGCTCTTGACGGCCAAGGTGGAAACGACTTCATCACAGGTGGTGCAGGTCGCGACGTACTGACCGGCGGCGCCGGAAATGACCGGTTTGATTTCAATTCGATTAAGGACTCGGCTAAGAACGCGACGTACCGCGATCATATTTCCGATTTTGTCAGAGGGTCCGACAAGCTCGATCTCTGCACGATTGATGCCCGCACCACGTTGACAGGAAATCAGGCATTCAAGTGGATTGCCACTCAAGGCTTTCACCATAAGGCAGGTGAATTGCACTATGTACGCTCCGGCGCGAATGTCATCGTCTCGGGCGACGTCAATGGCGACGGCAGAGCCGATTTCCAGATCCAGCTTGATGGTCTGACGGTCTTGGGTATGGGCGATTTCATCCTGTGATGGGTAATGCCCGGCACAGACGAACGCATCATTTACATTCAGGGTTCCAAGGCGCATCTGTTGCGCGGCCAATCCTCACCAACGCTGACTTCTTCATTATCTGAAGTTGGCCAACGAGACGTCCCGGCCCCGGAGGAATAGCCCTGAAGAGGCGGGCTCCGGGGCCTTTTTTGTCTCCAGTGCGCCAATCTTGACTTTCGGCCTCCCCCATGCGCTTTTCCGCGTCGATTTCCATTGATTTTCGATGAAGGACAAAGGCCATGGCTCCGGCCAAGATGCACCGTTACCGATCGACAACTTGTGGCGGCTTGAGGAAGGCGAATGTGGGCGAAACAGCCCGGCTTTCCGGCTGGGTGCATCGCGTGCGCGACCACGGTGGCGTGATGTTCATCGACGTGCGCGACCATTACGGCATCACGCAGGTGGTGGCGGACCCCGATTCCATAGCCTTCAAGGCGGCGGAAGCCGTGCGTTCGGAGTGGGTGATCCGCATCGACGGCGCCGTGCGCGACCGGCCGGCAGGCACAACCAATGCCGATCTGCCGACGGGCGATATTGAGGTCTATGCCACCGAAATCGAAGTCTTGTCAGCTGCGAAGGAACTTCCAGTTCCCGTGTTCGGCGAGCCCGATTATCCGGAGGATCTGCGCCTCACGTATCGCTTTCTAGATCTGCGGCGCGAAAGCCTGCACGCCATTATCATGAAACGGCTCGAGATCACGAAGTCGATCAGAAGGCGCATGCATGACGCCAACTTCAACGAGTTTCCCACGCCGATCCTAACTGCGTCCTCGCCCGAAGGCGCGCGCGACTTTCTTGTGCCGAGCCGCGTTCATCCGGGCAAATTCTACGCCCTGCCGCAAGCGCCGCAACAGTACAAGCAGCTGCTGATGGTCTCGGGCTTTGATCGCTATTTCCAAATTGCACCGTGCTTCCGCGACGAAGACCCGCGCGCTGATCGTTTGCCAGGTGAGTTCTATCAGCTCGACGTGGAGATGAGCTTCGTCGAACAAGAAGACATCTTCCAGACGATGGAACCTATTCTGACTGACTTGTTCGTGGAGTTCGGGGAAGGCAAGTCGGTGACCAAAAACTGGCCGCGCATTCCCCATAGCGAGGCAATTGCGAAATACGGTTCCGACAAGCCGGATTTGCGCAACCCGATTGAGATGCAAGACGTGACCGAGCACTTCCGCGGCTCGGGCTTCAAGGTGTTTGCGGGCATGATCGAGAAGGACCCGAAGGTGCGCGTGTGGGCTATCCCCGCGCCGACCGGCGGCTCTCGCGCCTTCTGCGACCGGATGAATTCGTGGGCGCAGGGTGAAGGCCAGCCGGGCCTTGGCTATGTCATGTGGCGCGAGGAAGAAGGTTCGGGTCCTGCCGGAGGCGGGCAAGGGACAGCTGCCGGACCGATTGCCAAGAATATCGGGCCAGAGCGAGCGGCGGCCATTCAAAAGCAGATGGGCCTCAAGACGGGTGACGCTTGCTTCTTCACGGCCGGCAACCCGGCCAACTTTTACAAGTTTGCTGGCAGCGCGCGTGACCGCATCGGCACTGAATTGAAGCTTCTCAAAGAAGACCAGTTTGCGCTCGCCTGGATCATCGATTTCCCGTTCTACGAATGGAACGAAGAAGACAAGAAGGTCGATTTCTCGCACAATCCGTTCTCGATGCCGAAGGGCGGCGCGGAAGCGCTGACCGCTGCCGAGAAGGAAGGCAAGGACGCCATTCTCGCGCTTAAAGCCAACCAGTACGACATCGTCTGCAACGGTTACGAGATCGCGTCCGGCTCGGTTCGTAACCATCTGCCCGAGAACATGGTCAAGGCCTTTGAGATTACCGGTCTGACGCGACAGGACGTCGAAGACCGCTTCGGCGGTCTCTATCGCGCCTTCCAGTATGGCGCGCCGCCGCACGGCGGTATGGCGGCCGGCATCGAACGCGTCGTTATGCTGCTGACGGGCTGCAAGACGGTGCGCGAAGTGGCACTCTTCCCCATGAACCAGCAGGCGGCGGACTTGCTCATGAGTGCGCCGAGCGAGGCTTCACCCAAGCAGCTGCGCGAACTTTCCATCCGTGTCATGCCGCAAGACGCAAAGAAATAGGCCTCGCGCGACATGTAACTCCGGCGCGTACATCAGCGGGCTGGTAACTGACTTCAAGTCATCCCACGACCCGGATCGAAATTCCGGTGCAGCTGCATCAATCTGACAGCGCGTTATCGTTTGCTCATTGCAGCTCAAACTTGCATTCAAACCCTGTCCATTTTCGAGACAGGGGTGCGCGGTCATTTAACCAATATCCACACAACACGAACTAAACACCTGCTTTATTCTATCAGGACAAGACTTCATGAACCGTCGCGGGGGCATCTTGGTCGATATTGTTAAGACTCCGATTTGGCGGAATGAAAAATGGGAAAACCGTTAGGTTTCAGATCGTTTGTGCAGTGCCAAGAGGGCGCTGTAACAATCATGTTCGGGCTTTTCGCAGTCATTGTGTTCGGCATAATTGGTGCTGCCGTCGACTACGGCCGCTGGGTAAATGCACAATCGCGCACGGCCGACGTTCTCGATGCTGCGGTTCTGGCAGCAGGCCGGCACCTTCAGTCGTCACCCTCGCAGACAGCCGAAGCGTTGGAGGTCGCGAGTACCTATTTCAACGAGGAAATTAAGCGCAGAATTCCGCTCACCGGTGAAACCGCAACCTTTGTCATGTCGGACGGCGACATGGCCATAAATGGCTCAGTCAACGCCAAGATAAAAACGCCTTTGTTGGGGATTTTGCAGTTTAGGGATCTTCCTGTTGTGGCCGAGGCAAAAGCCATGCTGGCCACCGGCGGCAATGGTGGCAGTGAACTTGAAGTGTCGCTCATGCTCGATGTAACCGGATCGATGTGTGCCGACGGCGAAGGGCCCGTGCGATTCGAGGACCAAAGATGGATGCGCTCAAAACCGCTGCCAAGGATCTCGTCAATATTGTCATTCACAACGAGGGCGATGACACCGCCCGCGTGGCACTGGTGCCATTTTCGACCCGCGTTCGCGTTGGCGGGTACAGCGGCGGCTCGAAGAGGCGAAGCGTGAGTTGCGGATGAAGCAGCTTACAAACCTCGATGCGAAATGGACCGGTTGGTACAATTATTGTGACGATAGCAGCGGAAGCGGCGGAAGCGAAGGCGGCTGGCAATTGGATCGTGCAATGAGTATCGAAAGCCGCCACGTTGAAAATTGGAAAGTCATGCCGTGCGTGACGGACCGCAGCGGCCCGCAAAAATTCAGCTGATGCCGCGCCCGGAGCGAATGCCTGGTTGAATGCTCATGGCGGTTCAGCCGTTTTCCGTTAAGCTGGGATAGCTCCGATACGGCACTAACGGTGAAGATCTCGGCCAGGCAAGAACCGATCCCGCCGATCATTGGGATTACGACGAACGATGGTGGTTGTTCGGACGTCAGCGAGAAGAACGTCGTCTGGCCGCTGACTTCGAACAAGTCAGATATCATGGATGCAATCGACGATCTCGAAGCTTATGGCTCGACGGCCGGAGCCCTTGGCACGGCATGGAGCTGGTACATGCTTTCGCCGAATTGGTCATCGATTTGGACCGGCGACTAGTGCGCCAGGAAGTTACAGCGATTTGTCGGCTGTGAGTGCCTCGGGAGCGCCCAGGCTTCGCAAGATCGCCGTGCTCATGTCTGACGGCGTTTACAATACAGCGCGTTGGAAAGACCAACCCAAAGATGCGGTGTCAAACGACGCTGTGACGATCTGCACGAATATGAAGGCGGCGGGCATAGAAATTTATACGGTCGGGTTTAATCTTGATGAATTGGATCCGTCAGACAGAACGCGCGCCGAGAACACGCTGAGGTCTTGCGGCACCGACGTCAGTCATTTCTACAATGCCCTCAACTCGGCGCAACTGCAGGTCCACTTCCGCGATATCGCCATGAAACTTTCGACGCTCTTCCTGGCGAAGTAGGCGAGAACGGCGATAGGGCTCCAAAATTAGTCGGCCGGTCGTGGGGGAAGCCTCTGGCCGGCCGGCTTGCGTTTGGGGTCCCGACTAAGCGCAAGACCTGGATTTGCGTGTCCGCGCCGCCGCGGTCCGTGCTCGTCCTGTTGAAATCCTTAATAATCCATTGACGACCATTAAATCCCATGTAATCCCATATAAGCCCGACCGCACCGGGTAGGGTTTCGTGGCCGGGCGCCAGACTGAAGAGGGCTCAGTCTCGGCGACCGCCACGGCCCACCGGGCGGGCGGGAATGCCCGCTTAAAAGCGGGAACGTGTCGAGTTGCAGCAGTCGGGTGCAAGCGTGGAGGGCGAAGTTTTCGCTGCAACAGGGATGGACCGCTTTGTCTCGACATTCACAAACAAAATTGACGCCAAGGGGCGGGTTTCAATTCCAGCTCCATTCCGCGCAGTCCTCGAACGCGATGGTTATGGAGGGGGAATCTACTGTTACCCCTCGCTCGATAGTGCGGCACTCGATTGCGGCGGCGAAAGACTTGCGAAAAAGATCGATGGGCTTCTCAGCGGCTTGCCGGACTATTCGGACGAGCGCGACGAGCTCTCTGTCGCACTCTACGGCGATGTCCAGGTTCTCGGCCTCGATGGGGACGGCCGCATCATTATTCCTCAAAACCTTCGCGCCCACGCGGGCTTCGTTGGTGCGGTCACGTTTGTCGGGCTTGGTGACAAGTTTCAAATGTGGGAACCTCGAGCCTTCGAAAAGCGCCGCGAGGAGGCCCGCAACAAAGTGCAATCAACACGAAAGCTCTTCGGTGCGGGCAATCGCAACGGAAATGACGGCGACGGCGGTGCGCGCGAATGAAGCGTCCACCACGGCGTTCCGCGCTGTCAGGCGGCACTGACGATCCGCAAGCCCGCCACTTACCCGTTCTGCTCCGGGAAGTGGTCGAGAGCTTGGCGCCGCACGATAATGATCTGATTATCGACGGCACATTCGGCGCAGGCGGCTATTCGCGCGCGATCCTTGAAGCCGCCAATTGCCGCGTTTTGGCGTTTGATCGCGACATCACCGCTGTACGCGCTGGAGCTGTGCTCTGCAGCGAATTCCCAAACCGGTTGAATATCATCAACAAGCCGTTCTCGTGCATGGAAGAGTTTGCGCGCATCGAACAAACGCCGGATGGCGCACCTCTCGTTGACGGGCCGTTTGTCGATGGCCTTGTGCTCGACATCGGCGTGTCGTCCATGCAGCTCGATCAAGCTGAGCGCGGTTTCTCGTTTCAGAAGGACGGGCCGCTCGACATGCGCATGTCGGCGGCGATCGATCCGCTCGATGGCAGCACAGTTGATGCCGGCGAAAGTGCAGCAGATTTTGTCAACTCTGCCGAGGAAGAGACGATTGCCAACGTGATCTATACCTATGGCGAGGAGCATAAATCCCGCGCGATCGCACGGGCGATCACTAAGGCGAGACTCGAGAAGAAATTCGAACGCACGCTCGAGTTGGCAGAAGTGGTCAGCCGTGTTTTTCATGGCCGCAAGATCGATGGCCGTCATCCGGCAACGCGGACGTTTCAGGCGCTGCGCATCTACGTCAATGACGAACTCGGCGAACTAGCGCATGCTCTATCAGCGGCGGAACACATTCTGAAGCCCGGCGGACGGTTGGCTGTTGTGACGTTTCATAGCCTTGAAGACAGGATCGTCAAACGCTTCTTGACGGCGCGTACTGGGAAAGAGCCCGGCTATTCGCGGCATTTGCCGCCGCAATCGATAAAACTTGAACGCCCAAGTTTCCGGATTGTTAACTCGAAGCCGTTAACACCTTCTAAAGGTGAACTAGATCTGAACCCGCGTGCCCGCTCGGCACGAACTCAGAACGGCGATCCGGACGGACGAAGCGCCCCACGTGCTCGACTTCGCCGCGATTGAGGTGCCGGTGCCGCAACGGTAGCACAGGCAGTATCGACAACTCGGAGAACTGACGATGCGTATTGCCAACTTTACCGCGTTCTTCTTCGCGATGGCCTGTGCATTCATGCTTTACGGCCTCAATTACGAGACGCGGCGGCTTGAGGCTAACGTGCAAGCTCAGGAAAAGGCCACTGACAAGGCGCGCAGCGATATCGCCGTTTTTAAGGCTGAAAAAAGCCATCTCAGCCGCCCTGATCGCATCGATGCGCTGGCGCGCGCGCAGGGGCTCGCCCCGCCCCGGCCGGAGCAGATGCCGAATGTTGCACGTCTTGCGAACGCAACGGCTTCGGACCTCATTCCTGGACACCGCTGAAATGCGAACCGGTACCATGCATCGGCAGCCCCAGACGCATCGCGCTGCTAACGCCGTGCCACGGCGCCGTGGAGCAAACCTGGTTCTTTCCGGCGCGGTCTTGGTGGCGTTTGGTGCGGTTGCCGGCCGGTTGATCTTCCTTGGAACTCACGCTGGTCCGCAAGTGACGCTTGCGATGAGCGAAGCCGCTCCGACGAGTTTCGCGCGGCCCGACATTATTGACCGGGGCGGGCGGCTTCTCGCTACCGACATCGAGGTTCCGTCGCTCTTTGCCGATCCCGCTATCGTGCTTGATCGAGATGAAGTGGTTGAAAAGCTTGCCAGTGTCATTCCGGATCTTGATCAGGCAGAACTGCGGCACGCCCTAGCCGACAAGACACGCCGATTCGTGTGGATCCGGCGCGGCCTTTCGCCCAAAGTTGCGCAGCGTATCCATGATCTTGGTTTGCCAGGTCTGGCTTTCCGCAAAGAGCTGCGCCGTGCCTATCCGGCTGGCGAACTGGCAGGACACGTGCTCGGAACTGTCAACGTCGACAACAAGGGCGTATCGGGAATCGAGAAGCATATAGATGACGCGGTTGGCGTGGATCCCGTTCATGGCGCAGAACTTTCCGCACGCGCGCCGGTCAGACTATCGCTCGACATCGGCGTACAGCACACGCTTGAAGACGAACTTGAAACGGCCGTACGGCGTTACCACACGGCCGGCGCTGCCGGAGTCGTTCTCGATATCAAGAGCGGGGAAGTACTAGCGAGCGCGTCTTTGCCCCGAATCGATCCATCGCGGCCTGCGATGGCACTTGATCCCGCCCGGCTCGACAAGATTTCAGGTGGTACTTATGAACTCGGTTCCGTCTTCAAGACGATGACCGTCGCCATGGCGCTGGACGAAGGCACGGCGACCGCCGCGACAATGTTCGATGTGCGCGCCCCGCTCACAGCCGGACGCTTTACGATCACCGATTTCCATCCTGCCGGCCGCCCGCTTTCAGTCAGTGAAATCTTCACGCTATCGTCTAACGTCGGTGCCGGTATGCTGGCACTCGAGGCGGGGCCAGATAGGTTTCGCGCATTTATGCAGCGTCTCGGCTTGCTCGACCCACTTCACACAGAAGCTAGTGCAGTCAGTCCACCACAAGTGCCGAAGAACTTTGAGCGGATTGAACTCATCACCATGAGCTATGGTCACGGCATTGCGGTTGCTCCTCTGCAATTTGCGTCTGCTGCCGCGTCACTGCTCAATGGCGGCACACTTGTGAAGCCCACTTTCTTACGATTCCGTCATGAGGCCGCTGCAAAACCTGTACGGGTCGCAAGCGACCTTACGAGCCGCGAAATGGCGCGGTTGTTCCGGCTCAATGTTCTCGATCCGGGCGGCACAGGTAAGCGCGCCGACGTTGCCGGTTACCGGGTCGGTGGGAAGACAGGGACCGCGGACCGAGCCGCGGGCGGACGCTACGAAGAGAAAACGGTTATATCCTCATTTCTCGGCGCTTTTCCGATGGATGCTCCGCAGTATCTGACCTTCGTTCTGCTTTTCGAACCCAAAGGTACGGTCGAGACGGGTGGCCAGCGCACGGCGTCTATGAATGCGGCGCCGGTAACGGGCCGGCTCATTCGCAGAATTGCGCCGCAACTCGCGGTGGCGCCACTGATGGCGGAAGTGACGCAATAACCCCCAATAGTCAAAGCGGGTTTGACGCAACGCTCCGCGCAACCTACAACCCCGCAGGTTATGGCGCTGCGTGCGCCGATTGAAGCCAGGCGGCCATGCGACTGAGCGACGTACTCCCATCTGAGATCAGCGCGCCAGCGGGCGCTGCCAGTGTCGATGTCAAAGGCATTACCGCTGCCAGCAGCGCGGTCGGCCCGGGCTGGATTTTTGCCGCGCTGCCAGGCGCCAAAACGGACGGCGCGCGCTTTATTCCTGATGCCATACAGCGCGGCGCCGCAGCAATTATAGTTGGCGAAGGCAGGGGCATCGCCAACGACGGTCCTGTGCCGATGCTTTGCGTCAAGAACCCGCGCCGCGCGCTCGCACTCATCGCCGCGCGCTTTCATCCCCGTCAGCCGGAGATCGCAGTTGCCGTAACGGGAACCAGCGGCAAGACCTCGGTTGCCGATTTCACGCGTCAGATTTTCTCAAGCCTTGACCGGCAGGCAGCATCGCTTGGAACTATCGGCCTGATCAAACCCGATGGAGCCATCTATGGATCGCTGACGACGCCCGATCCCGTTACCTTGCATGCGACGCTCGATGGTCTTGCGGGTGAGGGCGTCACGCATCTTGCGTTCGAGGCCTCGTCGCACGGTCTTGATCAGCACCGGCTCGACGGTGTGCGCCTCGTGGCAGCCGCCTTTACGAACCTCGGCCGCGATCACATGGACTACCACCCGACGGTTGGCGATTATTTTAATGCCAAGCTCCGGCTCTTCACGGAGTTGCTCCAGCCTGGTCAGGCAGCGGTCATCAATACGGACGGCGCCTACGCAGATCGCGTGATTGCGGCTGCTGACGCGCGCGGTCTGCGCGTTTTGACGGTTGGCCGCAAAGGCCAAACATTGCGCCGGCTCTCTCTCAAGAATGAAGGCTTCTCACAGGTCATGCTTGTCGAGGCCGAGGGGCGCACATACGATGTTGCACTGCCGCTTGTCGGGGCCTATCAAGCCGAAAATGCACTGACGGCTGCGGGTCTTGCGATTGCGGCCGGCGAGGATGTCAATCTCGTGCTCGCGGCATTGCAAACGCTGCACGGGGTCCCCGGCCGTCTCGAAATTATCGGCGAAGCCAAGGGTGGGCTAGCGATTGTAGACTATGCACATAAGCCCGAGGCGCTGTCAGCCGCGCTTGATGCGTGCCGGCCGTTTGTTTCGGGCAAGCTCATCTCAGTTTTCGGCTGTGGCGGTGATCGCGACAAAGGCAAGCGGCCGATCATGGGGCAGATTTCTGTCGAGAAGGCCGACGTTACCATCGTGACCGACGACAACCCGCGCACAGAACTTGCCTCCGCCATTCGCGCTGAAATACTGGCCGGAGCCAAAGGCGCACTCGAAATTGGCGACCGGGCCGAGGCTATCCGCACTGCCGTCGCCATGATGGGTAAAGGTGATGTCGTTCTCATTGCTGGCAAAGGCCATGAAACCGGCCAGATCGTAGGTGATCGGGTCATCCCGTTTTCTGACCACGATGAGCTGCGCCGCGCGCTTGAGAGCCACTGATACATGACCAATCCGCTTTGGACCTGGCCGCAGATACTGGATGCGTTGTTTTTTGCTACAGGTGATGGCACTCCGGATTTGCCCATTACGGGCGTATCAATCGACACGCGATCGTTGCAGCCCGGCGATTTGTTCGTCGCGCTGAAAGATGTGCGTGACGGGCATGAATTTGTAACCAGCGCCTTTAAGGCTGGAGCTGCAGCGGCGCTCGTTGGCGATCATTACGAGCGCAGGCCTGGTGATGGGGCGCTAATCAGGTGCAAAACGAATTTTCTGCGCGATCAGTTTGGCAAGGACAATCGCGATGGCGATCCGTTGCTCGGACTTGAGGTTCTAGGCACACTGGCGCGCCGCCGCTTGGCGCCCGATGCGCGTGTCATTGCCGTAACAGGCAGCGCCGGGAAAACGGGCACCAAGGAAATGTTGCGCGCGTGCCTCAATGCGGCAGCACCAGGACGCGTTCATGCGTCGGAGAAATCCTACAACAATCACTGGGGCGTGCCGCTGACGCTCGCGCGCATGCCTCAGGATACGCAGTACGGCGTGTTCGAGATCGGCATGAATCACGCAGGCGAAATCGCCGCACTGACACGCTTCGTCAATCCGCATGCGGCCATCGTCACAACGGTTGAGCCGGTGCATCTTGAGCACTTTGCCTCAGTCGAAGAAATCGCCGATGCCAAGGCCGAGATATTTGAAGGGCTCGTGTCTGGCGGCACAGCCATCATCAAGCGTGCCAGCCCACATTTCGACCGGCTACGAGTTCGCGCGCAGGTTCAAGCCGCCCGAGTAGTCAGCTTCGGGCTTGAAGCAGGCGCAGATGTTTTTGCTGAGAAGATCATATCCGGCGTGGAAGGCAGCGACATCACTGCAAGCGTCGAAGGCGTGCCGTTGTCATTTCACATAGCCATGCCGGGCCGTCATATCGCTGAAAACGCATTGGCCGTGGTTGCGGCACTGCACGCGGTAGGCGCCAACATAAAAACGGCCGTCTCGGCCTTGGCGTCGTTGCCGCCGCCTCCTGGCCGAGGTGCCCGCACAGCTCTAAAAGTTGGGGATGGCGAGGCACTTCTCATAGACGAGAGTTACAACGCAAATCCCGCCTCCACGCGTGCTGCATTGGCCACGTTGGCGACTGTTCCGCGTTTGAAATTTCCCAGGCGAATCGTGGTCTTGGGCGATATGCTCGAACTCGGGGCGGCATCGAACGGTTTGCACACCGGTCTTAAAGATGATGTTGATGAAGCGGGCACTGATTTGTTCTTTGCCTGTGGGCCACACATGAAAAGCCTTTATGATTGTGTTCCAGACGCTATCAAGGGGCACTACTCGGAGACGGCTACGGGTCTGGCAGATGCGATAACGTCGGCTCTGCGGGCCGGAGACGTGGTGATGATCAAGGGCTCGAACGGGATGCGGTTGCAGCCGCTTGTCGCCGCGCTTCAAAGGCAATTTTCGTAAGGCGGCTCCTCGCGAGAGGAACGCCCCCGGGGAGAATTGACGACGGATGCTGTACGAACTCGTCAACTTCAGCGACCAAATCAACGCGCTCAATGTATTTCGCTACACCACATTTCGTACTGGGGGCGCGATTTTCACGGCCTTTTTGTTTGTCATGATGTTTGGCCCAGCGATCATTGATGTACTGCGCCTAAAGCAAGGCAAGGGTCAACCCATTCGCGAGGACGGGCCGCAATCGCATTTCGTCAAGCGCGGAACGCCGACGATGGGCGGATTGATGATTCTGGCCGGCGTCAGCGTTGCGACGCTGTTGTGGGCCCAGCTCTCCAATCTTTATATCTGGATTGTTCTGCTCGTGACGCTCACTTACGGCGCCATCGGATTTTACGACGACTACCTCAAGGTTTCCAAGCGATCCACCGCGGGCTTCGAAGGGCGGATGCGGCTCGGGTTAGAGCTTCTGGTGGCCGCTATTGCGACGCTTTTGATGATGCGCGTCGGAACGCCTGGAACCTGGAATCCGATTGACCCAACTTTCTGGACAAGCCTTCACTCGGGTTTCGCGTCGTCGCTCGCGATCCCATTTTTTAAGGATCTACTGATCCCGTTTGGAATCTTCTTTATTGGTGTCGGCGCACTGGTCATTGCGGGCGCGGGCAATGCCGTCAACCTGACCGACGGCCTTGATGGCTTGGCCATTGTTCCCGTCATGATTGCGGCAGCAACTTTCGGATTGATCGCCTACCTCATTGGCCACGCCAACTTTGCAGACTACCTCAAGGTGCACCACGTTCCGGGCGCCGGCGAATTGTCGGTCATATGCGGGGCGCTCATCGGCGCCGGGCTCGGGTTCTTGTGGTTCAACGCGCCACCGGCCATGATCTTCATGGGGGATACCGGCTCGCTGGCGCTCGGCGGTTGCCTCGGCGCCATTGCGGTTGCGACCAAGCATGAAATCGTCCTGGCCATCGTCGGCGGGCTGTTCGTACTTGAGACAATGTCGGTCATTATCCAAGTTGCGTCGTATAAGTGGACGGGAAAGCGCGTTTTCCGTATGGCGCCCTTGCACCACCACTACGAGCAGAAGGGGTGGAAGGAATCGACCGTTGTGATCCGCTTCTGGATTATCGCCGTGCTGCTCGCCCTTGCGGGCCTTGCCACCTTGAAACTGCGCTAAGCCGCCCGAAGCCTCACATGTGCGCTCCATGCGGGCCGGGCCGAACTGGGCTACATTCCGCGCCATGATTCGCGCCACCACATTTACTGGCAAGACCGTTGCTGTGTTCGGGCTAGGAGCCTCGGGCAATGCAACGGTGCAATCGCTCGTGGCGGGCGGGGCGGTCGTTGCCGCATGGGACGATAGTGAGGCTGGGCGCAACGCCGCTTCAAAGGCGGGCGTGCCGCTTGTTGATTTGACGAAAGCGGACTGGTCTCAGTTTTCGTCTCTGGTTCTGGCGCCCGGTGTGCCGCTGACGCACCCCGAACCGCATTGGACGGTTGTTAAAGCGAAAGCGGCGGGCGTCGAAATCATCGGCGATGTCGAGATATTCGCCCGCGAGCGCGCTGCAACGTGTCCCGAGGCGCCGTTCATTGCCATTACCGGCACCAACGGCAAATCGACGACGACGGCGCTTGTCGCACACATTTTGCGAGACGCCGGGCAAAGACGTGCAAATGGGCGGCAACATCGGCCGTGCGATTTTAACACTTGAACCGCCAGCACTGGACCGCTTCCACGTCATCGAGATGAGTTCGTTCCAGATCGACCTGACGCCGACGCTCAATCCAACGGTTGGCGTTTTACTCAACGTCACCCCCGATCATCTCGACCGGCACGGCACGATTGAAGAATATGCTGCGGTTAAAGAGCGGCTGGTAAAGGGGGCCGATATTGCCTGCATTGGCGTCGATGATGAGATTTGCATCGCCGTCCTCAGGCGGCGCTTGAGCGCAAGTCTCGCGTGCGCCTTTAGTGCGGAAAAGAAATTGGCGCCGGGCTATTCTATGCTCGGCGACGCCGTTGTTTGCAGCGATGCGACAGGACTAGCGGCTAAACTTGGCAGTCTTGCGGGTATTGCAACGCTACGCGGCAAGCATAATGCGCAGAACGCTTTGGCGGCTATTTCTTCGGTGCGTGAGTGCCTTGCGCGTATCGGCGAGAAGACGAACATCGATTGGCAAGCAGCCCTCGCATCATTCCCCGGCCTCGCGCATCGCATGGAAGAAATCGGCCGGGTAGGCCGGGTTTTATTCATCAACGATAGCAAGGCAACCAATGCCGACAGTGCCGAAAAAGCGCTGCTGTCGTTTCCGCGCGACGTTTTTTGGATTCTTGGCGGCAAACCGAAAGAGGGCGGCATAGAACCATTGCGCCCCTACTTTGAGGGTATTGTTCGCGCTTATCTGATCGGCGCCTCAAGCGACGAGTTCTCAAATACGCTGGACGGCGATGTCGCGATCATTCCCTGTGGCACCCTTGACGTCGCCGTCGCCCGTGCCGCCACTGACGCTGCCGCATATGCGCAGGGCGAAGCGATGTTGTCATATAACGTGCAAGGGGCGATGGGTGTCGGCACACGCGTGCCAGGGATCCGTCCACATCCTTCGGCATCTAAGTCAGCCGATCCCGTCGTCCTGCTCTCGCCCGCGTGCGCGTCCTACGACCAATTCAAAAATTTCGAGATTCGCGGCGACGCCTTCCGTGCGATCGTCGCCGCCATGCCCGGCATCCAGATGAGGAACAAGGCATGAGGCTCAGCCGCACCGATCGCAGCCGTCTTGCCGAATGGTGGTTTACGGTCGACCACGTGTTGATGACGTCGATTCTCGCCTTGATCGGCATCGGGCTCGTGTTGTCGCTCGCGGCCTCCCCTGCCGTTGCCATCAAGAAGGGACTTACGACGTACTACTTTGTTGAACGTCATTTCGTCTTTGCGGCGCTTGGAGCGATCACTCTTGCCGCTGTGTCGTTTCTATCTCCGGCGGGCGTCCGGCGCCTGTCCGCAATGATATTCGTACTTTCCGTTGCAGCGATGGCCGTCGTGCTGGCGACCGGTCAGGAAATCAATGGGGCTAAGCGCTGGCTATCTTTTGCCGGGTATTCGTTTCAGCCGTCTGAATTCGCAAAGCCTGGCTTTGTCGTGCTGATGGCTTGGCTCTTTGCCGAAGCTGCCGCCCGCAAGGACGTTCCCGCTTTGCCGTTCGCCACACTGGTGTGGCTCGGCTTTGCAATCTTGCTCGTCAGCCAGCCTGACGTCGGACAGACTGTGTTGATTAGCACAACGGCTGGTGCGCTCTACCTGCTTGCCGGGTTACCATTGATCGGGGCGGCCATCATTCTGGGTGTTGGCGGTGCCGGGCTCTGGCTCGCGTACGAAAACTTTGAGCACGTTCAGTCACGTGTTGATCGTTTTTTCAAACCGTTTCCATTCGAGAACTTTCAAGGCGACCGCGCTATCCAGTCGTTTTCCGAGGGCGGACTGTTCGGCCGCGGGCCAGGCGAAGGCACGATCAAATCGGTATTGCCCGACGCGCATACGGATTTCATTTTTGCAGTTGTTGCCGAAGAATACGGTGTTGTCGCCTGCCTCGTACTTCTCGGCATATTTGCCTTTATTGTTCTGCGGGCTTTGATGCGTGCTGCAACCGAGCCCGATGCGTCAATCCGTTTGGCTATTCAGGGCTTGGCGGTCGTGTTTGGTCTTCAAGCGCTGATCAATATGGGTGTCAATGTGGGGCTATTGCCGCCCAAGGGTATGACGCTGCCGTTTATTTCGGCGGGCGGATCGTCCATGCTGGCGCTGTCAGTAACGGCTGGCATGTTGCTGGCCTTGTCTAGGCGTCGGGTCGATGCGGCGAGCCTTAAAAAGCCGCGATTGCTGCCGACCATCGAGGGGCACGACATCAAGGGGCATGCCGGTACGCGATGAAAAATGAACTTTCCGTCATGCTTGCTGCCGGCGGGACCGGCGGACATTTGTTTCCAGCCTTTGCATTGGCCGAAGAACTCGGGCGGCGCGGTGTGGCGGTCGATCTCATCACGGATATGCGCGGAGACCGCTACGGCTCAGGTTTTCCCGCGCGCGCGGTGTATCAGGTGCCGGCCGCAACGCTGGCAAGCCGCTCGCCGGTTGCAGCGGCTAAGACGGTGCTGGCATTGGCGCGCGGAACGAAGGCTGCGTATTCCATTATCGGCAAGGTGAAGCCTTCTGTCGTGATTGGTTTTGGTGGTTATCCGTCTTACCCGCCACTTGCTGCCGCCCGCTTGCGCGGTGTTCCAACCGCCGTGCATGAGCAGAACGCGGTGCTCGGGCGTGCCAACCGGATGCTCGCCAAGAACGTCACCAAGATTGCGACCTCGTTCGAGCGCACGACGTTTCTTGATGGCGCATTGACAGCTAAAGCGGTGTTCACCGGTAATCCCGTGCGCCAAGGCGTTGTCGATGCGGCGCGGCGCGCGTTCGAGGTGCCGCAAGGGAGCGGTCCGATCAAACTTCTCGTTTTTGGCGGCAGTCAAGGTGCGCGTTTTTTCGCCGACACCGTTCCGGCATCGCTCGCGGCTCTCAGCCCCCAATTGAAGGCGCGCATTCGCGTGGTGCAACAGGCGCGTGAGGAAGACATGGAGCGGGTCAAGGCG
Organism: uncultured Alphaproteobacteria bacterium; assembly: GCA_963819605.1. GTDB lineage: Bacteria > Pseudomonadota > Alphaproteobacteria > Rhizobiales > Hyphomicrobiaceae > Hyphomicrobium_B. Next base: position 69,609 of record CAWFWU010000003.1, read on the forward strand.
GCCTATGCGCAGAGCGGAATTGCCGCCGACGTCGCGCCGTTCTTCATGGATCTGCCGGAGCGCATGGCGGTGGCGCACTTGGTTATCGGCAGGGCTGGCGCCTCGACGGTGGCGGAATTGACCGTGATCGGACGTCCGTCAATTCTTGTCCCATTGCCGCATGCCTTGGATAACGATCAACTCAATAATGCGCGCCGCCTTGCCGAATCAGGCGGTGGCTGGTGTATCGAGCAGAAAGACTTGTCCGTTGAACGCCTGACAAGCGAAATTCAGCGCGCAACTGACGCGCCGCAAGTGCTTGCAGCGGCAGCTGAGGCCGCTAAAAAAGCAGGCAAGCCGGACGCGGTGGGCCGGCTGGCCGATTTTGTTCTGGCTCTCGCTGAGACCAAGTAGGCCGCGCAAACCTAAAGGGCGATTGACCGCCCATCTTCCGAGGATACGAATTCACATGCAGATGCCGCGCGATATTGGACCGTTCCACATCATAGGCATCGGCGGCATCGGTATGAGCGCGATTGCCGAAATTCTTGTCGCTAAGGGATATACGGTTCAAGGCAGCGACCAAAAAGAGAGCGCTAACGTTAGGCGGTTGCGCGCCAAAGGCATTCGCGTTTTCGTCGGGCACGATGCCGTCAATCTCATTGGCGCCCGCTATGTGGTCATCTCGACTGCGGTTAAAGCCACAAATCCGGAACTTGCGGCGGCGCGCAGCAAAGGCCTGCAGATTATACGCCGTGCTGAAATGCTCGCCGAATTAATGCGGCTTTATTCGACGGTGTCTGTCACGGGCACGCACGGCAAGACCACTACGACGTCGCTGCTCTCGCACATTTTCACGGAGGCTGGTCAAGAGCCGACCGTCATAACAGGCGGCATTATCAATGCCTGGGGTTCCAATGCGCGCCTTGGGTCGGGCAAGTGGATGATCGTTGAGGCCGATGAAAGCGACGGTACATTTACGCGGCTACCTACGGAAATCGGTATCGTCACCAATATCGATCCGGAGCATCTCGACTATTTCGGTTCGGTCGAAGCGATGCATCACGAGTACGAAGCGTTTCTCAAGAACATCCCGTTCTTCGGTCTTGCAGTGGTATGTATCGATCATCCGGTCGTGCGCGCCATGGTTGAGCGGCTGAATCTGAGAAGCGACGGCCGCCGTTTGTTGACTTACGGCGCGAGCAAGGACGCCGACATCATGCTCGAAAACGTGCGCATCGATGGCAGCGCAACGACATTCGATGCGACGCTCAGTGCTTCGGTCAAAGGCGGATCACGCAAATTAGTAGGCTGGGTCGTGCCGATCCCGGGCCAGCACAATGCCTTGAATGCACTTGCAGCCATTGCGGTTGCGACGGAAGCGGGCATCGAGGACAGCAAGATCCATGATGCCATGGCCAACTTCTCTGGCGTCAAGCGCCGCTTCCAGCTGACGGGCGAATGGAATGGCGTGACTATTTATGACGACTACGGCCACCATCCGGCTGAAATTTCAGCGGTCCTAGCGGCGGCGCGCGGCGGCGCCAAGGGACGCGTTATCGCGATTGTCGAGCCGCACCGCTATACGCGCGTGCGCGATCTCTTCGGCGAGTTCTCGGCCTGCTTCAAGGACGCCGACAGCGTGATCGTTGCCCCACTTTACACGGCGGGCGAAAGCCCAATTCCGGGTATCGATAGCAACAGCCTCGCCAAAGGCATTCGCGACACGGGGCATCGCTCGGTTGAATCCGTCGCTGCCCCTGCCGACCTCGTGCCAGCCCTCAAGCGCATAGCCAAGCCGGGCGATACGGTTGTGTGCCTCGGCGCCGGCATGTCGACCGATTGGGCGCATGCACTGCCGGATTGGCTTGCAGGGAGAGCGGGCTGATGTTTGAAGATATAACAGGCGATCTCAAGGCACTTATGCCCGATCTGCGCGGCCGCTTGATTGCTAACGCGACCATGGCCGACATCACATGGTTTCGTGTCGGTGGTCCGGCACAGGTGTTGTTTTCGCCAGCTGACGAAGCCGATCTCGCGTATTTTCTCCAGCGGCTCCCCGATGGCGTACCGATCAATGTCGTGGGGCTGGGTTCGAACTTGCTTGTTCGCGATGGCGGCGTGCCTGGCGTCGTCATCCGGCTAGGCCGCGGCTTCGGCGATATCAAAGTCGAATTCGGGCAACAGACTGCGCGTAGGCACGGCGGTTCCCGACGTGAAAGTTGCGCGCGCTGCGGCTGAAGCCGGCATAGCGGGGCTCGCATTTTATCGCGGTATCCCTGGATCGATCGGCGGCGCATTGCGCATGAACGCGGGCGCGCACGGCCGCGAAACCAAGGACGTGCTGACGAGCGCGCGTGTCGTTGATCTTGATGGCAATATCCATACTCTTTCGCTTGCCGGCATGGGCTTCACCTATCGCCATTGCGGTGTGCAGGACGGTTGGATTTTCACCGAAGCGACCTACCAAGGCATGCAGGGCGACCCGGCAGATATCCTCAAAGAAATGGACGAGGTCGCAGAATACCGGGAGAAAAACCAGCCAATCAAAGAGCGCACCGGCGGTTCAACCTTCAAGAACCCGCCGGGCAACAGCGCCTGGAAGCTCATTGACGACGCCGGATGCCGTGGGTTTCGCGTTGGTGGCGCCAAAGTGTCGGACATGCACTGCAACTTTCTGATCAACGATGCCCAGGCGTCCGGTGAGGACGTCGAGCGCTTGGGTGAGACCGTGCGCGCGCGCGTAAAAGCCAAGTCGGGCGTGATTTTCGAACTGGGAAATAATACGCCTCGGACTGCCGCGCGCCGGCCAGCCGGTTGGCGAAGATCTGGCGGAGAAAGCATGAGCAAGCTTGGTGCTGCGCCAAAGCGCACGCGGAACCATGTTGCGGTTCTCAAAGGTGGTCTATCTGCAGAGCGCGAGGTGAGCCTCAACTCAGGCGCGGCCGTTGCCGGAGCGCTGCGCGGCGAAGGCTATCGCGTCACTGAAATCGATTGCGGCCGCGATGTTGCGGACGTCCTGGCGAAGTTGAAGCCTGACGCGTGCTTCAACGCCCTGCACGGAAAATTCGGCGAAGACGGATGCATTCAAGGCGTCCTTGAGATGCTGGAAATTCCCTATACGCATTCGGGCGTTCTTTCATCCGCCCTCGCCATGCACAAGGAGCGCGCGAAGGAGGTGATGGCGGTCGCCGGTGTTCCGGTTGCGCAAGCCAAGCTCGTCACGCGTGCCGAGGCGCTTAACGCGCACGTTATGCGCCCGCCCTATGTCGTGAAACCGATTGCTGAAGGGTCAAGTTTCGGTGTCGTCATTGTGCCGCCGGACGCCGCCCGTCCGCCGAACTCCATCGCCGAAGGCGGGCCGCTTGATCAGGTTGTTATGGTCGAACGCTACATCGCTGGCCGGGAGCTCACCTGTGCCGTCATCGGGGACTTCGTGACCGATGTCATCGAGATCGTCCCTCTCAAAGGGCTCAGCTTTTACGATTTCGAAGCAAAATACGCCCCCGGAGGCTCAAAACACGAGCTGCCTGCACAACTTTTACCAGATATTTACCGAACACTAAGGAAGTTAACCTTGAAGGCACATCAAGCGCTCGGTTGCCGTGGCGTATCGCGAGCCGATTTCCGTTTCGACGACACGCCAAGCGGAACGGGCGAGTTGATCTGCCTTGAAGTGAATACCCAGCCGGGCATGACAGGGACGTCCCTGGTGCCAGAACTGGCAGCATTCGCGGGTTGGCCGTTTGGCACGCTCGCTAGGTGGATTATAGAGGACGCGACTTGCAACAGGTGAAGCAGGACAAGAGGTTTTGGTGGCGGGCGCTTGATGCGCTATCGCCCGAAGAACCCGCGTCTGAGCCCGATATCTATAACCCGCCTAGAAATTCAAGCATTTGGACTTCGCCTGCAGCCGCCCAGCGGCGCGCCCCCGCCAATCCATTCGCTCTGCAGATATCTCAAGGCGACCGCCGGCCGCCGGCGCGGCAGCGCGCACGCCGCGGCACTTCGTATCTCGCAGCTGCGGTCACAGGTGTGGTGCTGTGTACATCAGCCGCCGCGGCGGTTTTGATGTCCGATTACCTCGAGCCCGAGAAAATCAAGTCCTTAGCCTCTGAAAAGGCGACAGGCGTCATGCTCGGACTTGGCTTTGGTATCGATCAGGTCAGTTTGACCGGTCAACACTACACGCCCGACTCCGAGATTTTCGACGCGCTTGATTTGCCAAACGTCAGGACGTTCGCGGAGTTTGACGCGGGCGCTGCGTTAAAGCGCATCGAACGATTGGCCTGGGTCGATACCGCGCAAATTACCCGCGAATATCCAAGCGTTTTGAAGGTTCAGGTGCGCGAGCGCCGCCCCGCCGCGATCTGGAAACGCGCTGATAAAGAATACCTCATAGATACGTCGGGGCGAGTTCTTGCCCATGTTGCACTCCCGCACGGCTGGCAATTGCCGCGTATTTCCGGCGAAGGCGCCAACAGCGAAGCCCTCATGCTGTTCACCGCGCTTGGCCGGTATCCCGCAATCGAAGAACAATTTGATCACGCGGAACGGGTTGCCGAGCGTCGCTGGTCTGTTGTCTTGAGAAATGGTTCGCGGCTTGAACTCGGCGCTGACCGGGAAGACGAAGGTCTTGCGCACGTGGCGTCGCGTAGCGACCTCAGATCTGTGTTGAAGGGCGCTGCGTTCGTCGTCGATGTTCGCACCCCCGGAAGAATTGCGTTGCGGCCGCTTCAGCCCGGCAAAACCGCGAATGCGGCAATAGTTCCTCTTGAAACAGGAGCGACGCAATGACGCCTGGGCACAAAAGACCTGACCGGCGCGGCTCATCCATCTTAGGGCTGCTCGATATCGGTACGAGCAAAATCGCTGCCGCTATCTTGGTCCAGGATCCAAATTCAGCCGCTACGGGCGATGTTTATGCCGGCTTGCGCATCGCGGGCCTCGGCATGCACCGGTCGCGCGGCGTCAAGGCTGGTGTTCTGACTGATCTCGATGAGGCAGAAACAGCTGTTCGCGGCGCGATTTCGCAAGCCGAGCGCGCAGCCGGCCTAACGCTCGACAGCGTTATTGTATCAATCGCCTGTGGGCGCCTCAAGTCGCAACACTTTGCAGCGAGCGCTGAAATCCACGGCGGCATGGTGTTGGACGAAGATATCGACCGCGTCATGGACGCAGGCCGTGCTTATGCCGAACGCGATGGACGGTCGCTGATACATCTCAACCGCGTCGGGTTCCGGCTTGATGGCGTACCGGGAGTGGCCGACCCACTGGGGTTGGCGGCTCGCCACCTCGCGGCAGACCTGCATGCGGTCACCGCCGACGAAGCGCCGCTGCGAAATCTGCTGATGCTAGTCGAGCGTTGCTATCTTTCTTGCGCAGGGCTGGTCGCGAGCCCATATGCTAGCGCACTTGCGGTTACAACCGAAGAAGAGCGCGAACTTGGTGTGACATGCATCGATTTTGGGGCTGGTACGACGTCGATTGCGCTCTTTGCGGAGGGGCGTTTTGCGGGCGTCGATGTGGTTCCTGTCGGCTCTCAGCACATTTCGTTCGATATCGCCAAAGCGTTGCAGACGCCACTCGCTGAAGCCGAGCGAATCAAAACACTTTATGGCACACTGATTTCTGCCCAATCGGACGAACATGAGTCGTTTTCCTATCCGCTTGCCGGCGAAGAAGACGGCGCCACCTATCAGACGACTAAGGCGCGGCTCACGGAAATCATCCGCCCTCGTGTCTCACAAATCATGAGCTTGGTGCGCGAGCGCCTGGCTCAGAACGGAGCGAGCGTCTACGCGGGAGATAAAATTGTACTGACGGGCGGGGCAAGCCAGCTTCTCGGTGCGGCCGAATTCGCTGCGATCGAGTTTGGACGGCCCGTGCGGGTTGGCAAACCCGCATCACTGCCTGGGTTGCCGTTATCTGTCGCAGGTCCGCATTTTGCGACGCTTGCGGGACTTGCGGCCGCAGTTGCGGCGGGGGACGGCGCCGATAGCGCGTACGGTGCGAGGGCGCATTCGGGGCAAGGGTATCTGGGCCGGGTCGGTTCGTGGCTGCGCGCCAGTTTTTGAGGTGCCAGTTTTTAGTTGAATGTTCGTGCGTCTGTCGTGCGTAACGGTTCGCCACTCTCGACCAAGGGTGCCGGATAATTCAACCCATGGTCACACCCAAGGGGTGCGTGATGAGCTTGAAGTTACAGCTGCCAAAACTCGTGGACGTGAAGCCGCGTCTAACCGTCATCGGCGTTGGCGGCGCCGGATGCAATGCCGTCAACAACATGATTGCGGCGGGGCTACAAGGCGTCGACTTTGTCGTCGCAAATACCGACGCTCAGTCATTGGCCGCTTCGAGCGCCGAACACAGAATTCAGCTGGGTGCCAATTTGACCGAAGGTCTAGGCGCTGGCTCAAAACCGGAAATCGGCGAAGCTGCAGCGGAAGAAGCGATCGAAGAGATCCGCGCACACGTTGTTGGCTCGCATATGGTCTTTATTGCTGCCGGTATGGGTGGTGGCACGGGCACAGGGGCAGCGGCAGTTATTGCGCGGGCAGCTCGTGAACTGGGCATTCTGACTGTTGGTATTGTCACGAAACCATTTCTGTTCGAAGGCGCGCGGCGGCTTCGCATCGCGGAAGCGGGGGTGCAGAGTTTGCGCCAGCACGTCGATACGCTGATTGTGATCCCAAACCAGAACCTGTTCCGCATCGCCAACGAGCGCACGACGTTCGCCGAAGCCTTCGTGCTTGCCGATCAGGTGCTCTATTCGGGCGTCGCCTGCATCGTCGATCTCGTATTAAAGGAAGGCCTCATCAATCTCGATTTTGCCGACGTGCGCACAGTTATGAGCGGCATGGGCACTGCCATGATGGGGACGGGGGAAGCCTCTGGCGACCGCCGCGCCATTCTTGCTGCCGAAGAAGCGATCGCCAATCCGCTGCTCGACGACGTGTCGTTGAAAGGCGCGCGCGGGCTTCTGCTTTCGATCACCGGCGGGCCAGACCTGACACTGTACGAAGTCGATGAAGCGGCGAGCAGAGTGCGCGAAGAAGTCGACCCCGAATGCAACATCATCGTCGGCGCGACGTTCGACGGTAATCTCGGCGACCGGGTTAGGGTTTCAATCGTTGCGTCCGGCATGAAGCGAGCCGGCGAAGCGGCGCGGCCCGTTGCACCAGTTCCGCAGCCGGCGGCCATGCCGATGCAGCAGGTCAACGTACTACGTGCGAACGCCTCGCTGATGCCTCAAATGCAGCCAAATATGCAGCCGATGACAAGTCCGCCGTCTTTCATTCCCCAAACGGGCATTCCCCAAACGGGCATTCCCCAAACGGGCATTCCCCAAACGGGCATTCCCCAAACGGGCATTCCGCAAGCTGGTCCGCAGCAGTGGCACAGTGCCTCTCACGGAGACGATGAGATCCAACGCCGCCTAACGGAAGTTTTGCAGCAATCACAAGCGCCGTATCAGCCGCCGCACCAGTCAGGGGGGGCTAGCCCATCGCACCTGGCACATGGGTCCGTGCCTCACGCAGCGCATTATGCTGACCACGGGCACGCACGCGATACTTGGCAAGCTCCGGGCAATGTGATGATCGAAGAAGGCTATTCGCCATTCGGCCAACAGGGTCGCGGCAACGGTGCTCAATTACGTCCTGCTCCGCACCCAACGGCAACCGCGCCTTCTCAAGGCTTTGAGCCAATGCCACCTTCCGACATTCGAAGGACGGGGCGGCGAATGCCTGACCTGCAAGAGTTTCCGGAAGTCGCGCAGCGTGAATGGCAATCGAAGCGGGCGGGCGTGCAACCTGAGACGGCAAAGACAGACGCCGTCCGGGATGGTGATGGCCGCCGCAAGGGGGGCCTTTTCAGCAGGCTGACGGGATTGGGGCGGGGAAAGCCGGAACCCGCCGCGGCACGCTCCTATGACATTGAAAGCCAGTCACCGGATGAAGTACCATTGCCAATATTCTTCGGACGGGAACGGAGATAAATTGGGCGCCTGCACCATCGCTAAACATTCGTCAAGCAGGGTGGCTAAAGCGTAACACAGTGTAAGAAACCGTGATTTGTAGCAATCGAACGAAGCAGTTAGTTTCATCATAACGAACCGGTTTAAAGCCCCGGTCCTTTGAGAAGAACAGGCCAAAAAGGTCGCAAGCTCAAAGGGCTAACACAAGGGTAACAAGCGGGTTTGGGGGGTGGTTGATCGCATATGCTGGGGAGCAGCGGTCGGCCAAGTGGCAATGAGGGACGGCGCAGAATGTCGAATCGATTCATCGGTGCGCGGCAAACAACGCTTGCTCGCGAAGTCCTTTTGACAGGCACGGGGGTGCACAGCGGAGCTCCGGTATCTCTTACTTTGCACCCTGCAGAGGCAGATACTGGGCTCCGCTTTCTTGTCACCAAACGTGGCCGGGTCACTGCGGAAATCCAAGCAAGCATCGCAAATGTCAAAAGTCTCACGCTTTGCACGGTTATCGGCGACGATGCCGGTGTAACAATTGGCACAGTTGAACATCTTCTCGCGGCTCTGCGCGGCCTCTCTGTTGACAATTGCTACATCGAAATCGACAGCAAAGAAGTGCCGATCATGGACGGCAGCTCTGCCGTTTTCGTGGAAGCTATCGACCGCGTCGGCATTCGCGAACTTTCCGAACCACGTAAGTTCATCAAAGTTCTCAAGCCTGTTCGCGTTGAAGAAGGCGATTGCTGGGGAGAGCTCGTGCCCCATTCCGGTTTCCAACTTGACGTTGAGATCGATTTTCCAACACCGCTCATTGGCCGTCAGCGTCTCAGTTTTGAAATGAGCCCCGGGGTTTTCCGCCATGAATTGTCGCGCGCGCGCACATTCGGCTTCATGAGCGACGTTGAAAAGCTCTGGAAAATGGGTCTTGCCTTGGGTGCAGATCTTACCAACACAGTCGCAATCGGCGAAGACAAAGTCATGAATCGCGAAGGACTGCGCTACCCGCAGGAATTCGTGCGTCACAAGATGCTCGATGCCGTTGGCGATCTGTCGCTTGCCGGTTCGCCGCTTCTGGGTGCTTATCGTTCCTATAAGGGCGGCCATCGCTTGAATTCGCTGGTTCTGCAGGCTTTGTTTGCGGATGAGGCGAACTGGACATTGGTTCAGGCACCGCGCACGCGTTCCGCCCGCTCGCCGGTCGCGGTTTCCGCCCGCTCGTCTGTGGCCGCTGCTGAATAAGCTGTCTGGTTATGAATCGTGTTGCTGACAGAAGGCGGCGAGTGTGCCCGCTGCCGAAGTCGCAACACATTTTACCGGTACTCAGATTCACTGATGCTAAAAACGTGTAATCTTGCACCGATTTCAGGGTGTTGCGCCATTTCGGAAGCGACGCAGGTGTGCTAGGACTAAGGCTCGTGACAATGCGCCGGTGCGTTGCCACATGCATATTGGAAGTCGCTGAGGCGGCGCGGCGTATGACGCAAACTTCAGGGGCGTGGTTGGGATGACTAAGAAGCTGGGCAATCGGATGCGGGGCTTGAGAGGCGGATTGCTTCTCGCGGCCGCAGTTGCCGCTGGCCTGCTCCAGGGTTGTTCGTCGTCGTCGCTGTCACTCGATTCCACGCAAGCCCTCAATCCGGATCCGCCAACGAAAATGTTTGCCGATGGCGACAGCTTGATGTCGCGCGGAAAGTTCCAAGACGCGGCTTCCAAATTCGAAGCACTTGATCGCGAGCATCCCTATTCGCCCGAAGCGCGCCGCGCCATTGTGATGGCGGCATACGCGTACTACCGGGGTGGCATGTCGCCGGAAGCGATTGCTTCGGCAGAGCGCTACGTCGCGCTGCATCCCGGCACCAAAGAAGCGCCGCTGGCACACCACATCATTGCGTCAGCATACTTTGACGAGATGAAGGGGCCAAACCGCGATCAGGGTGCCACGCGCAAGGCGCTGGAACAGTACAAGACGTTGAAGACGCGCTATCCCGAAAGCGAATATGCGCGCGGCGCCGACAACAAGATCCGCGTTGCCGAGGACAATCTTGCGGCGTCCGAGATGGAAGTTGGCCGCTATTACTTGAAGCAAAAAAATTACATTGCGTCGATCAACCGTTTCAAGACCGTTGCCAGCGACTATCAGACAACCGCGCACGTCGAAGAAGCTTTGATGCGCTTGACGGAATGCTATATGGCGCTTGGCATCACCAAGGAAGCGCAGAACTCGGCTGCCATTCTTGGGCACAACTACCCGGATTCGAAGTGGTACAAGGACGCCTACTCGCTGCTGAAGTCTGACGGCTTGGCGCCGCGCAACGACGGCGACTCATGGCTCTCGAAGGCCTGGAATTCTGTGCCGAAGCTGAGTTTGGGCTCAAATTGAGCGGCCTTGAGACGAAGATAAACTGAGAATTCGAGCGCGGCTGGGTTCACCCTGCCGCGCTCTTTCGCTATTGAGGGATAAGTGATCCCCAAGGTGGCCGAATGGCAAACAAACAGAAATTACCTCGCGGCAAACTTTCAGCGGCCTCAAAGCCAATTGGGAAAGGCGTTGCGGACGTCGCGCAGTTGGATGCCCAGGCCGCCGCCACTGAGCTTGAGCGGCTGGCAAGGGAAATTGCGCACCATGACGCGCTCTATTACCGCCACGATGCGCCCGAAATTTCAGACGCCGAATACGACGCTTTGCGTCAGAGGAATGCCGGGATCGAGGCGCGCTTTCCTGAACTCATGCGCCACGATAGTCCTGCAGAGCGCATTGGGGCCGCGCCGCTCGAAGCCTTCGGCAAGGTTCGCCACGCGGTGCCGATGTTATCGCTCGGCAATGCTTTTGAAGATGAGGACGTCACGGATTTCGTGGAGCGCGTGCGCAAGTTTTTGATGCTCGGTGAACTCGATCCACTCGCGGTAACGGCAGAGCCCAAGATCGACGGCTTGTCGATCTCCATTCGTTATGAGAAGGGGCGCTTGGTTCAGGCGGCAACGCGTGGCGACGGGGCGGAAGGTGAAAACGTCACCGCCAACATAAAGACGATCAAAGAAATCCCGCACACCCTCAAAGGCAAAGACGTGCCCGATGTGATCGATGTGCGCGGCGAGATTTATTTGAGCCATGCCGATTTCGCGCGCATGAACGAAGCACAGGCCGCGGCTGGCGACAAGATCTTCGCTAATCCAAGAAACGCCGCCGCCGGATCTTTGCGCCAGCTCGATGTCTCGATCACAGCCAAGCGGCCATTGCGATTTTTTGCGTATGCCTGGGGCGAAGCTTCCGAGGTGCCGGGGAAAACACAGGCCGATGTTGTCGCCGCCTACAAGCGCTGGGGCTTGCCGGTCAACTCGCTGATGCGTACCTGTGCAAGTGCGGCTGAAATACTCGATTATTACCGCGACATGCAGGAGCGCCGTGCCAGTCTCGGCTACGACATCGACGGCGTGGTCTACAAGGTGAACCGCCTCGATTATCAGGAGCGCTTAGGATTCGTTTCACGTAGCCCTCGCTGGGCCATTGCCCACAAGTTTCCGGCCGAACAGGCGACAACGATCATCCGCGACATCGAAATTCAGGTCGGGCGCACGGGCGCGCTAACACCTGTAGCAAAACTGGAACCTGTCACTGTTGGCGGCGTCGTCGTATCAAACGCGACGTTGCATAACGAAGACGAGATCGCGCGCAAGGATATTCGCATCGGCGATACGGTCGTCGTGCAGCGCGCCGGCGACGTCATCCCGCAGGTCGTGTCTGTTGTCATGGAAAAGCGGCCAAAAGGAACAATAGCGTTTGCCGCATTGGAGACATGCCCCGTGTGCGGCAGTCATGCGGTCCGCGATGAGGATGAAAAAGGCGTTGCCGGTGTGGTGCGCCGCTGCACGGGCGGGTTGTTCTGCCCGGCGCAAGCAAAGGAGCGCCTGAAACATTTCGTGTCGCGCAATGCGCTCGATATCGAAGGCCTCGGCGACGAGAAGATCGAGTTCTTCTTCGATACCGGCCGCATCAAGACTCCCGCCGGCATCTTCACGCTCGCGAAGCGCGATGCGGCAAGTGCTGAACCGCTCGCAACGCTCAAAGGTTTCGGCAAGAAGTCGGTCGAGAAACTTTTCGCGTCGATCGATGCGCGGCGCAAGGTGCCGCTCGACCGGCTGATCTTCGGACTCGGAATTCGCCATGTCGGCGAGACGACGGCCAAGGATCTGGCGAAAGCGTATAGTGCTTGGGCGCCGTTCCGTGCGGCAATCGAAGCCGCCGCCGGGAGTGGACGTGGGAGCGAAGCCTACGTCGATATCGATAACATCGAAGGGATCGGTGCCGTGGTTGTCGATGCGTTGATTGGCTTTATAGGCGAGCCGCATAACGTCGCGGTACTCGACGCCTTGCTGAACGAGATTGACGTGTTGCCCTATGAGCGGGTCGCCGTTGCAGCCTCCCCCATCACAGCTAAAACCGTGGTCTTCACCGGCACACTAACGAAACTCACGCGCGGTGAAGCCAAAGCCCAGGCCGAGCGCTTTGGGGGCAAAGTTGCGGGCTCGGTATCGAAGAAGACCGACTACGTCGTCGCGGGTACCGACGCCGGTTCGAAACTCGATGCCGCGCGCGAACTTGGCGTGACGGTCCTTACAGAAGACGAGTGGCTGGCACTGATCGGGCAAGGTTGACGCCAGCCAATACTGTGTCTCATTCGTTGGAGTTTGCCGCACAGGCAATATGCAGTTCGCCGTCTAATTCGCGGACGGCGATTTCGTGCATTCCCGATAAGGCAAACAAGAGTTCGCTCAAGGCATTCTGGCGGTCACCTGCCACGATAGTTTGTAAGGCTTGAGGAAAGTGCGGTGCGGCGCTGATCTCTGCAATATCCATCATGGATAATCTCCAAGGTTTGACTTGTAAGCCAACCCTAGTGCTGGATATGCGCGCGCGTTGTTACGTAAGGAACCGGGGCGGACTAAAACGTGCGACCGGTAATGTTGCGTCATAGAGCCAGGCGCGCGTGGCCGCGTCGAGGCTTGGTGCCAGCACAGCATAGACGCGCGCATGATACGCATTGAGCCAATCGCGCTCGCTGGACGTGAGAGCCTCGGGAATGATCAAGCGCCGGTCAATGGGGGCGAGCGTAAACGTTTCAAACGACATCATGGGCCGCCCGCCCCCGGACGGGACGGCTGCAGGTTCCGTCACGAGAACCACATTCTCGATACGAATGCCGTAGGCGCCCTCTTTGTAGAATCCAGGTTCGTTGGAAAGCAACATGCCGGGCTGCAGCGTTGCCATGCCGGCGCGAGAGATAGATTGCGGGCCTTCGTGCACCGACAAGTAGCTGCCGATGCCGTGCCCGGTGCCGTGGTCGAAGTCGGCACTCATGTCCCACAGCGCGCGGCGTGCGAAAGGATCAAGGTCGATGCCGCGGGTACCTTTAGGAAAGCGCGCCGAGGCAATGGCGATGTGACCGCGCAGGACGGCGGTAAAGCGCTGGCGCATTTCGTCTGATGGCTTGCCGATGGCGATTGTGCGCGTGATGTCTGTCGTGCCATCGCGGTATTGGCCGCCGCTATCGACCAGGAACAGTTCGCCGGGCTCGATGCGGCGATTGGTTTTTTCGGTCACCCGGTAATGGACAATGGCGCCGTTCGGACCTGAGCCCGAAATAGTTGGAAACGAGATGTCGAGCAACGCCCCGGTTTGACGGCGGCAATCCTCAAGTTTCTCGACGGCTGAAATTTCGTCAAGAATCCCATGTTCGGCGGTCTTATCAAGCCAAGCAAGAAAGCGCACCACGGCGGCACCATCGCGAATGTGTGCGGTGCGAGAGCCCGCTATCTCGGCGGCAGTCTTGATGGCTTTGCCAGGCACGCACAGGTCAGGGCCGTTGGCGATGTTGGCGGCGCCGAGCGCTTGTTCAAACCAATAGGCGGCGGAATTGGAATCGAGACGAACGCGGCGCTTGGCGGCACGCAAGTCTTTAAGACGGGCGCGCAGGTCTTTGAATTGCGAGATGCGCGCGAGCGGGGCAAGGTGTGCCCGTGCGTCCTTGCCGGTTTTTTGCGGATCGATGAAGAGTTCGGGCTTGCCGCTGACTGGCACGATGGCAAACGCCAGCACAACCGGGTTGTGGGCGACGTCGTTGCCGCGAATATTGAAGAGCCAGCAAATCGAATCCGGCAGAGTGAGAATCGCGGAATGCTGACCTTCGTCCTTCAACTGTTTTTGCAGGTGCACGATTTTGTCTTGTGCGCTGCGGCCGGCGAGCGTTGTGGACTGTACGGTCACTTGACCTGAAGGTAGCTTCGGCCGCGCTTTGCCCCACAGCAGATCTACCGGGTTCTTCGCGAGTGGCTTTGTTTTGATGCCTTTGGCGCTAAGTGCCGCTGTCAGGCGCGAGATCTCAGAACCCGTATGCAGCCAAGGATCGAAGCCGAGCGTTTGCCCCTTGGTGAGATTAGTCGTGATCCATTCGGCAATTTGGGTTCGAGGCGAGAGTGAAATATCGAACAGACTGGTATCGGTTTCTGACTTTGCTTGGACCGTGTAACGGCCATCAGTGAAGAGGCAGGCTGCTTTCCGCGTCACAATTGCAAGACCGGCCGATCCTGAAAATCCCGTCAGCCATTTGAGACGTTCGGCCGCCGCCGGGACATACTCACCTTGATGCTCGTCGGCGCGGGGAACAAGCAGCGCATCGATGCCAAGTTCAGTGAGATGCGCGCGCAGCGCCTTAAGGCGCTCGGCGACGTGGCCGGGACCACCAGTTGTTTCGAAAGTCTGGAACATGGAGATGCGTTCTAGTTGAGCCAACTGGCAACGGCAATGAGATTTGCGCAGTCTAATCCGTTAACGCCGCTGCAAGGTGAGAGTCGACCATCCCGTTAACCGGTCGTGACGTAGCAGGTGGAACCCGCTAGCCCGGTACGCGGCAATGACCTGAGGGGCCTGGGGGATGAGCAGGCCTGAAAGAACGAGTGTGCCGCCGCGGCGAACGGTGCGCGCCATATCGGGGGCGAGACGGATCAGAGGGCCGGCCAGAATGTTGGCAATCACGAAATCAAAGGGCTTGGACTGGCGCAGCCATGTGTGCCTGACGCCATTGGCTTGGCAGATTGCGATTCGGCCGCCGACGCCGTTCTGTTTCATGTTATCGGCCGCAACCTTTACCGATTGGGCGTCGAGGTCAGTTGCGATGATCTCGGCGGCGGGAAGAGATTTGGCGGCGGCAATGGCAAGCACGCCCGAGCCGCAGCCGAGATCGAGAATAGTGCGGAAGTCTTCTGCGCGGGTCAGCCGGTCGATGGCGAGCAGGCAGCCGAGCGTGGTTGCGTGATGGGCTGTGCCGAAAGCTTCGCCCGCGTCAATCAGAATGGTGGAGGGGCCACGGGACACGCGATAGCGGTCGTGAGTGCCGTGGACGACGAAGCGGCCTGCGACGACAGGGGGAAGGGCCGCTTGTGAAATGGCGACCCAATTGAGATCGGGGACGTCGCCCAAAATCAATTTTGGGAGCGGTTCGGAAATGATTTCTGCCAGTTCGGCGTTGAGGTCGCGGCCGTCGATCCCGCCGTTGAAGTAGGCTTCGAGCCGCCAGCTTGCCGAGCCGTTCTCGAACACCGTCAGCGCATCGGGTGCGGGCTCGATCAAGTCCTGCAGCGCGTTAGCTGTCTGCATGGCCAGATCGCGGTCGGCGAAGTCGGCCGTTACTTTTTCAATTGCCATTTTCTCAGGGGGCATCGATCAGGTACCTGATCCGGCGCGGCCGCCGCTGAATTCATAGCCCTCGGCGCTTGCAGGATCAGGCAGTTGATCGAGGAACTGGTCCCACATGGCGTCGATATGGCGGGCCGCTTCTACTGGAGGCAAAGTATTGAGCGAGCCGTCGGCGCCTTCACGCACAATCCCGTCGCGCACAAGCCGGTCGAGCGCATCTTCGAGATCGAAATCCACATTCGTGCCGAATGTGCGCAGGAGATACTGCTCAATCGCCCGGTCGATGGCGGGAAGATCGGCGCGGCGCGCCTTTTCCTTGGCGAGCACGCTGTAGAGCAGCATTTCTTCTTTCACATCTTCCTCTGCCGCGCGGGCAGCAATTTTCAGGATCACGCCACGATTATCGGCCATGGCGTGAAAGTAGAGGTTCTGCGCCATGACGACCATGTATTTCTGCTTCTGGTTGACGAAGCTCATGGCTTGACGGAAGGCAATAGAACCAAACCCGACGACGGCACCAACTGCCGCTAGCGGGTTCGTCGCGAGCAACGCGATCTTACCGGCTGCACCGACCGCTCCCATACCAAGTCCGCCGCCTGCCGTCGCGCCTAAGCGCAGCTTATCGAACATGCGGAACTTCACTTGCGTGTTGGGAAACACCATTTCGAGATCAGTGCGCGGGATGTTCTTGAAGAGCTTCAAATAGATATGGTTATCATTGACGCCGGCCGGCATGTGACTGCGCAATTTCGTGACGCGCTTTTCGGCCTTGTCCCGATCAAGCTTTTCACTCGCCATAATATCAGTGACGCGCTCTTCGAATGGCTTCAGCTTGAACAGCACGAATAAGCGCTGGAAAATCGGAACGTCAAATTCTTCCTTGCGCATGAATTTCTTGTAACTGCGCCGCTCGTGGCGCTTATTCGAGGCGCCCCGGTAATAGATGAGGACTTCATCGAACGCGTCCATATCTACGTACAAGTCGAGCCCATAGTGGCTGTCCTTGGTCAGTATTAGTTTTAGATCGTGCGGGTCGATGCGCTCATAGTTGGCGCGCACCAGCAAGCCTTCAACGCCAGCGACGAGGCGATGGCGCAGCGTGCGCTTTTCGCCGGGCGTGAACTGGCGCGTCATGAGAAGATCGCTATCGGGCGAAAACGGCTCGTAGGTTTGCTCCAGGTCCAAGAGCTGGCTGTTGTATTGCTGCTGGCGCCAGTAGTCGAGGTAGCGGAAGAAGCGGCGCGCATCGCTGGCTTGCCCGGCAGGCCATGCCAGCGGCTGCGACAGGCGCTCCAGAAGTGCGAAGCGGGTAACTGGAATGAAGCGCTCGCGCTTGCGGGCTTGGTCGGGTTCGAGGACGTCGGCAAGCCCGGTGGTGCCGGACGTTGATGTGCCAGCGTCGGCACCCTCTGCGTCGCGGCTTTTGGTTCGAAAGCGTTCGAAAAATCCGGGACGAGACCCGGCTGGTGATTGCGATACTTCGACCGAAGTCATGACGCCTAATCTCCCACTCGCGCCGATAGACGCGCCACCCGATCCATCTTTGGGCCCAGCCACCTGCCCCACTTGACCCCGGTTGGTTTTACGAGGTCGCGCGGTTCATTGTCGAGCCTAAGCTGTTCATTTGTCGCCACTTTGGCCGGAATTGCTGAGTTTGAGGCATCCAAGAGGCAGGGTTGGCGGACACTTTCGGTTTCATGGGCAGCAAATATACCCGCCTTGCCCCGGATCCGAGCATAACGGCGCTGCAAAATGCAAATCAGTTCATAACTTTGCACAGCGCCACAGTCGTGCTGCCGTTCGGCTAAGAGTTGTACTCGTGACGAAGGGGTATTCTCAGGGGGCTGCGGTGGGGGCGTATTTCAAGAGTTTGTTATGGATCGTTTTGGTTGCAACCGGACTCAGTCAAGCGGCCGCCGCCGAAGAACTGGTGATGCCTTTTACTTGCGCGGCGCAGAGTGGGGCCGTGCAACTGACCCCGTCGGCTGAAACCTCCTATAAAATTTTCGGGACGCGGCAAGAGCGGATATTTACAGCGTGCCCGAGCGGGGCGGCGAACTGCGAAAATATGATGGTGCACCGGTTTGCGATTGACTGCGGCGGCACCAAAGCGCCGTGGGCGAGCGTCGTTGAGGCGGCGAACAACCTTGGCATTGAAGCGCCAACTGGCCTGCCGCAAGGTTTCGCACCCGCAACAACATTGAAAGCCCGGTTTGTTTTTCCGGCACTCGCGGATTTCAATCCGTTCCGCTCCAAAGTCGAGACCGAGCAACTGCCCGCCGAGGGTGTCGCAGCCTATGACGAAGGTGACCAGCCGGCGCGCGTTGCGGCTTGGCGCACAGAGGTGCGCGCCGATATGGTGCCTCAAGGGACAGCAGGCGCCTTCCGCGTCGGGGCGATCATTTCAATTTTGATGATTCTCCTTGCGGGGATGAGCCTGATCGCGGCAGGGCGATGGCGCGTGCCGCAGTTTTCCGAAGCCATGTTGCGTGCGCGCCGGCCTGAACTTGCCCAACGCTTTGCCAACTGGGCCAACTGGTCGCGTGAGAGTTTTGATAGGATACAGAGTTCAGTTGCTGACGGTTTGGCGCGCGCAGGGCACCGGATGTGGAGTGATGCGCAAGTGCCGGGCGATAGCGAACTCCTCAATGCCGCCTCAGTCGCGATGGCGCGGCTCATAGAAGCCGAACTTCAAGTCGCGACGTTACCTGCAGGACTGTTGCTGCGCGAAGTATTACTTTCAGAACTTGATCGGGTGCGGGAGCGCTTGAACGGCGTGACGCGCGATTTGGAGAGACGTCCCAAGGATAAGTCTTCTGGCATGATCCGCGCGGTTTTGAGGGAACTCGAACGTATTGGCCGAATTGCGCAAGGCGCCAACCGGGATTCCAGGCACGATGCGGGAGACACCGAGGGTCAAACGCCTAGCATGCCCCAATCGGCTGCGGAGGCGTATCGCGTTCTCGGTATCAACGCCGACGCGGAACCGGCTGTTACAAAAAGGCTGGTCGATGCCCTGCGCATGAGCTGGCATCCCGATTATGCCCGGGATGAAGCTGATCGGCTTAAGCGCGAAGACCGCATCAAGCAGATCAATGCCGCGTGGGATCTGATTAAAGACGTCCGCAAGGCGGCGTGAGGCTGCCGCACCGAACTTGCTCTTTCGCCGGGGCCGGTCCTTGCGTAGTGTGTTTAGGCGCTCCGCAAATACAGGACTGTTGAATGAATAGCCCGATCCGCATCGGACACTCGACCTGCCCGCACGACTGCCCGTCAACGTGTGCGCTTGATGTCGAGTTGCTGGCCGATGGCCGGATAGGCCGTGTTCGCGGTTCGAAAGACCACAGTTACACCGACGGCGTCATCTGCGCCAAGGTTGCGCGCTATGCCGAGCGGATACATCATCCAGATCGTTTGATGCACCCCTTGCGGCGCAAGGGTCCGAAGGGTTCCAAAGAATTCGAGCGCATTTCGTGGGATGATGCACTTGGGCTGACGGCCGATGCCATGCTGAACGCAGAAGCAAAATACGGTGCCAACTCCGTTTGGCCATACTTTTTTGCCGGCACCATGGGCCTCGTCATGCGCGATGGGATCAACCGGCTGCGGCACGCGAAGAAGTACAGCCAGATGTACGCGTCGATCTGCACGACGCTGGCCTGGACCGGGTTCATCGCGGGAACGGGCAAGCTCGCAGGGCCCGATCCGCGCGAGATGGCAAAATCCGACATGGTCGTGATCTGGGGCACCAATGCGGTGAATACTCAGGTCAACGTCATGGCGCACGCAACGAAAGCGCGGCGCGAGCGCGGCGCCAAGATCGTCGCCATCGACATCTACCAAAACGGCACGATGGAGCAGGCCGATATAGCACTGTGCCTGCGGCCGGGAACGGACGGGGCGCTCGCGTGCGCGGTTATGCATGTGCTGTTCCGCGACGGTTACGCGAATTGGCCATATCTCGACCAATACACGGATTGCCCGCGCGAACTCGAAGCGCATCTCAAAGCGAAGACGCCGGAATGGGCTGCCGCAATCACCGGGCTTACCGTTGCGGAAATTGAAAATTTCGCCCGTCTCGTTGGCGCGACGCCGAAAACTTACTTCCGGCTCGGCTACGGCTTTTCACGCCAGCGTAACGGCGCGGCCAACATGCACGCGGCATCGTGCATTGCGGCAGTTACAGGCGCCTGGCTGCACGAGGGCGGCGGCGCATTTCATAACAACGGCGCTATTTTTCACTGGGATAAGGCACTGATCGAGGGCAACGATGCGCAGCGATGAGAGTGTGCGCGTGCTCGACATGAGCCGCATTGGTCCGGTTCTAACCGGCGATCCTTACGATTTGAAAGGCGGGCCGCCGGTCACCGCATTGTTCATTCAGAATATGAACCCGGTGCAGGTGGCACCAGAGCAGCGCAAGGTCAAAGCCGGATTTATGCGCGAGGATTTATTTGTCACCACGCACGAGCAGTTCATGACAGCGACGGCCGAAATGTCCGATATCGTTTTGCCGGCGACCATGTTCCTCGAGCACGACGACGTTTATCAGGGCGGCGGGCATAGCACGATCATGCTCGGACCCAAGCTCATGGAGCCGCCGGGCGAGTGCCGTTCGAACCACGATGTGCTCTGTGACTTGGCCAAACGCGTTGGTGCTGTGCATCCGGGGTTCGCCATGTCGGCGAACGAGATCATTGACGAGACGCTGCGCAAATCCGGCTGGGGAACGCTCAATGATTTGGCGAATGCGAAATGGATCGAGTGTCAACCCGATTTCGACACTGCGCATTATGTGAGGGGCTTTGGCTATCCAGATGGAAAATTCCGCTTCAAGCCGGATTGGGCCAATGTATCCGCGCCCCGCAAGCACGATTGGGGTCTTGCACATGCGATGCCGGGCTTGCCGGATCATTGGGACGTCAACGAGAGGGCGGATGCGGCGCACCCGTTCAAGCTCGCGACGTCACCGGCGCGGAATTATTTGAATTCGACGTTTAATGAAACGCCGACGAGCCGCGCGCGCGAAGGACGGCCGCGGGCCAAGATCAATCCGGCAGACTTGGAAAAGCTCGGGATCACTGACGGCGAAAAAATCCGTATGGGCAACGCGCGAGGTGAAATAGTGCTCCACGCGCAGGCTTTCGATGGCGTGTTATCAGGCGTTGTCATCGTCGAGTCGATCCCGCCCAACAGCGACTTCGAGAATGGCGAAGGTATCAATACTCTGACGAGCGCGGTCCAGGCAGCGCCCTTCGGCGGCGCGGCGTTTCATGACAATCACTGTTGGATCAGGAAAGCGTCGTAGGTTGGGTTAGCACCGGCCTGGCTTTAGCAATTTTAAGTCGCCTTCAATCCGGTGCGCGACTACTTGGAAGTCCCCTTGCGGGGTAACCCAACAGAACTATCCGCAAAATTTGTTGGGTTACGCGCGGTATGAAATTTTTGCATCATTATGGACGGCGCGGGCCGCGCCTAACCCAACCTTGTCTCTTGGCGATTTGCTATCATGGAATGAGACGGCCTCCAAGGAGACCGTCTCGCGGGGTCGGAGATTGTACCCAACCTTGGGCGTAAGCCCGCAACGTAGCGCAATCCCGCCCCGCGCCATTGTGAACCCGAACGGTTGCT
Organism: uncultured Alphaproteobacteria bacterium; assembly: GCA_963819605.1. GTDB lineage: Bacteria > Pseudomonadota > Alphaproteobacteria > Rhizobiales > Hyphomicrobiaceae > Hyphomicrobium_B. The sequence goes on from CAWFWU010000003.1 coordinate 90,881, forward strand.
TGGCGCAAGTCGCCGCAGACAAGGCAGGGACCCGATGACTACGCATGCTCAATGGATCGGCGTCGACGTTTCAAAGAAAATGCTCGATGTCTTCTCTCCAAACCTCGGCGCCTTCCGCGTCGCCAACACGGCGCAAGGCTTCGACACTCTCATTGCAAAACTTTCTGGTGTTACTGTTGCCGGCGTCGTTATGGAAGCGACCGGCGGTTACGAGCAGTCATTGCTCAAATCGTTGACGACCCACGGCATCAACGCTTCTATTGTGAACCCGGCGCGTGTCAGGGCCTTCGCGACGGGCACCGGACAACTCGCCAAAACAGATAAAATCGACGCGCAAGTTCTCGTCCACTACGCCGCCTTCAAGAAGCCCGCGCCAACACCCTTGGCTTCGACGGCGCGCGCAAAACTCAAGGAAATCCTGGCCTATCGGGCGCAAATCGTCGCCGAGATCACGGCACGCACGGCGCAACTCCGTCACTATGAGAGCCCAGATATTGCCGCCCGGGCAGACACCGCCATCGCCACGTTGAAGGCAGACAAGAAAAAGCTCGACGCTGAAATCGAAACCTTGATCAAAGCCGATGCAGACTGCGAACGGGCCTATCGCATTCTGACGTCTGTCCCAGGCGCCGGCCTCATCGTGGCAGCAACACTGATCACCGAGTTGCCGGAACTCGGATCGCTGAACCGCCGTCAAATCGCCAGTCTCGCAGGCCTCGCGCCGTTCCCGCGCGAAAGCGGTCAGCGCAAAGCCTACCGGTCTATTCGCGGCGGCCGCGCGGAAGTTAGAACCGCTCTCTTCAACGCCGCACGAGTCGGCATTCGATTTAACCCAAAACTCAAAGCCTTCGCCGAACGCCTCGCGGCGAAATCCAAGCCCTATAAAGTCATCGTCGTTGCCGCCATGCGAAAGCTGCTGACAATTCTCAATGCCATGATAAAAGCTCAGAAATCCTGGCAACCCGCGTGACCGTCAAGACGGTTGCTACTGTGCCACCCCAATCCACCACCCCTCCCACATTCCGCCCCACAAAAATATTTGTCTCACACAAGTGATTCGGCTCTTCAGGGTACGCGTTCGGCAGCGAATCAGTGACAACGCGTAGAGAGCGCCACAGCTGCCGGCAAAAACCGCGCAGATGCAGGCCAACCTAGGGACCGGTTTTGAATCCACGACGACACTCTCATTGCGGCATGTATGGCAGCGGCGCTCGCAAGTGCCAGCGACCGTGCATCGTGCTCGTGCCCGATCCGCAAAGCCGGCCGGCCTTGGTGTCTGACGCCCAATTCTTATCTGCCTCCGGCAGGATGGGTCTGACACCTTCGGCACCCGAATACACAGGTGTCAGACCCGGAGGGTCAGACACCGCCTCCGCCAGCGACGAAGCCAGCGTTGTGAGCGTCGCGAGCCGCATCGATCTCAAACCCTCGTCGATCGAAACCGGAGCACTCCCCGGCGAACAATTGCCTTCGCCGCCGCGCCTCGCGTTCGTCGCACCTGACGCATTGCCACTCCGGCTCACGTCACTGGTCGACGAAGTACCAAACGCGTGGATGACCGAAGAGCATATCGAGACGCCGCCACAGCCCGCACTGCGCATTACGATCAAGACGCCCGATGCCTTGCCGTGGCGCACTCCAATGCCCGCGATCACGCGACCACCCCGCTCTCTCGACGAACGGCTGGCTGAAATCTCACCCGGCGCCACCAAACGCCTCGCGGAAAAATTTGCCGCCGCCAAGGCCGCGTGGCCGCCCGCCGCCGTCAGCTTCGTCACCATCAAAGACAAGAAAAGCCTCGAACTCCACGCCCGCGCGGCAGATGGAACATCGACCTTCATCCATCGCTATCCTGTGCTCGCGGCAAGCGGCAAGCGCGGGCCGAAGCTCATTCAAGGAGACAAACAGGTGCCCGAAGGCGTTTACGGCATCTCGTATCTCAACCCGAACAGCCAGTATCACGTCGCCTTGCGCGTGAACTACCCGAACGCCTTCGATCGCGAGATGGCGAAGAAAGATGGCCGCAAGAAACTCGGCGGCGACATCATGATCCACGGCAAGGCTTTGTCCGCGGGCTGTCTCGCCGTTGGCGACGAAGCGGCGGAAGAACTGTTCGTGCTCGCGGCCAAGGTCGGCCTGCCGAATGTCAAACTCGTCGTCGCACCAACGGACTTCCGACGGGACGGGTTACCTACTGCAAAGCCCGGAGATCCCGTTTGGTTGCCGAAACTCTACGCCGAGGTGGCGTCGGCAATGGGAACCTACAAAGCGCCGCCAGCCTCAAGCCCGATTGCAGGCCTCTTGTCGTTTTTTGAGAAATAGGCCGTAGCAACCGTCTTGACGGTCACGCGGGTTGCCAGGATTTCTGAGCTTTTATCATGGCATTGAGAATTGTCAGCAGCTTTCGCATGGCGGCAACGACGATGACTTTATAGGGCTTGGATTTCGCCGCGAGGCGTTCGGCGAAGGCTTTGAGTTTTGGGTTAAATCGAATGCCGACTCGTGCGGCGTTGAAGAGAGCGGTTCTAACTTCCGCGCGGCCGCCGCGAATAGACCGGTAGGCTTTGCGCTGACCGCTTTCGCGCGGGAACGGCGCGAGGCCTGCGAGACTGGCGATTTGACGGCGGTTCAGCGATCCGAGTTCCGGCAACTCGGTGATCAGTGTTGCTGCCACGATGAGGCCGGCGCCTGGGACAGACGTCAGAATGCGATAGGCCCGTTCGCAGTCTGCATCGGCTTTGATCAAGGTTTCGATTTCAGCGTCGAGCTTTTTCTTGTCTGCCTTCAACGTGGCGATGGCGGTGTCTGCCCGGGCGGCAATATCTGGGCTCTCATAGTGACGGAGTTGCGCCGTGCGTGCCGTGATCTCGGCGACGATTTGCGCCCGATAGGCCAGGATTTCCTTGAGTTTTGCGCGCGCCGTCGAAGCCAAGGGTGTTGGCGCGGGCTTCTTGAAGGCGGCGTAGTGGACGAGAACTTGCGCGTCGATTTTATCTGTTTTGGCGAGTTGTCCGGTGCCCGTCGCGAAGGCCCTGACACGCGCCGGGTTCACAATAGAAGCGTTGATGCCGTGGGTCGTCAACGATTTGAGCAATGACTGCTCGTAACCGCCGGTCGCTTCCATAACGACGCCGGCAACAGTAACACCAGAAAGTTTTGCAATGAGAGTGTCGAAGCCTTGCGCCGTGTTGGCGACGCGGAAGGCGCCGAGGTTTGGAGAGAAGACATCGAGCATTTTCTTTGAAACGTCGACGCCGATCCATTGAGCATGCGTAGTCATCGGGTCCCTGCCTTGTCTGCGGCGACTTGCGCCAAGCAACCGTTCGGGTTCACAATGGCGCGGGGCGGGATTGCGCTACGTTGCGGGCTTACGCCCAAGGTTGGGTACAATCTCCGACCCCGCGAGACGGTCTCCTTGGAGGCCGTCTCATTCCATGATAGCAAATCGCCAAGAGACAAGGTTGGGTTAGGCCACAAACTCATAAACTGACTTTGCAAATCGCGCGAACAGTGATTCAAGCTACCAAACGGGGGAGCTTGAGATGGCACGCTACGAACTCACCGACGCCGAGTGGAAAATCATTGCACCGCTTTTGCCGAACAAGCCGCGTGGCGTGCCGCGCGTTGACGACCGCCGCGTGTTGAACGGCATCTTCTGGCGGCTGCGCTCGGGCGCGCCGTGGGCCGATATTCCAGAGCGCTACGGCCCTTACACGACCTGCTATAATCGCTTCGTTCGCTGGCGGGCTGCAGGCGTCTGGGATCAGATTTTGAAGGCCGTTTCGCAAGCCTATAACGGCAAAATCCAGATGATCGATAGTTCCGTGGTGCGCGTGCATCAACACGCAGCCAATGGCGAAAAAAAAGCGGCCGCAGCCGTTGCATGGGACGTTCCCGCGGCGGGCTTACGACCAAAATCCACGCGCTCGTCGATGCGCAAGGCTTGCCTATCCAAATCAAGCTGACCGAAGGCCAAGCTCATGACGGTGTGAGCGCTGCGGATATGTTGGGCTTGATCGGTGACGGCTGCATGTTGCTGGCTGATCGCGGTTACGATTCAAATGCGCTGCGCGAGACAATCGCTGGCCAAGGCGGGTACGCGAACATCCGGCCTAAATCAAACCGCGTCGAACAGCCGGCATTCAGTCCTTTCGCTTACAAGCTACGCAACCGGGTCGAGCGCTTCTTCAACAAACTCAAGCACTATCGTGCCATCGCCACCCGCTTCGACCGCCACGACGACAACTTCATGGCCTCAATAAAACTGGCTGCAATCCGCATCTGGATGCGGTTTAATGAGTCTGTGGCCTAGGAGCGCTTTGCACTCGCGCCGTAACCCAACAGCTCTAGCCGCAAGATCTGTTGGGTTACGCACCGGATCGAAAAGCGCTATTCAAATCGCTGCAGATCGGCTGGTGCTAACCCAACCTACAATTCGTGCGGTTCTTACTCACTAACTTTATGGGGCAACAGAATGATCTCAAGCCAACATCGTGATGAGCTTGTCGCGGAATTTTCAGAATTATCTGACCCTAAGACCATTCTCCAAAAAGAGGTCTACGCGCATTTTGGACTGTTGTTTTTTAAGTTCGGTCTCGTCGAGCATTCGCTGATCAACGCGCTTACCTTTCATTACCTTTGGAAAGGCGCTCGCTGGAAAACAAGTCGGAACCAAGGATGAGTGGGAGCAAGCACACGACAAGGGCACCAAAGACGCCGTTGGTAAAACATTTGGCAACTTGGTGCGTGCGATATCAACTATTGATGAGTTTAAGCCATTTTCTGATCAGCTTACTGAAATTAAAGGCCATCGAGATTATTTTGCCCATCATTTTTTTCGCGAAGAAGTTGGCATGTATAAGAATGACGAAGGCTGTTGGCACGTTCTTTGGGCAATAAAACAGCTTCGTGAAAAGATTATCACATTGGATCGTCAATTGAGGTTACCTACGGAGAATATGTGCCGCCGATTGGGAGTACCGTTGCCAACTCCTGAAATTCTGCAACGCCTCGAGGAGGAATTGGCACAAGAAGCCCAAGCTCGCCTGGATACCGGTAAACCATTTTCATGGATTAAAGCCACGAGCTAAAACGCCTCTTACTTCAACCTAACCCAACCTCTCCACAAAACTCGCCACCACCCTCTTCGTCTCGCCATCATCGAAAGCGATCGTCAGCTTGTTGCCATCGACAAGCGTCACGGTGCCTTCCCCGAACTTCTCGTGCGTGACGCGCGTGCCAACTTTGAATTCGGGCGTGCGGGCAGTGGATGAGGCGACGAGTTCGCCGTCGATGGTTTTTGGTCCACGCGTCATCTGCTTTTTCTTCTTCTCGTCCGAGCGCGACCACGTTTGCTGTGCGCGCTGCCAACCTGGCGTCTGGTAGTTGGATTGGAAATTGCTTTTCGGCTCGCGGTCGAAACGGCTGGCGCCGAATTGATTGCCGTAGCCGAAGCCCTGTGTGGTGCCGCCATAAGGGCTCTGGCTTTCGATCACCTCGACATGTGCGTCGGGCAATTCGTCGATGAAGCGTGAGGGGATAGCCGATTGATAAAGCCCGTGCGTGCGCCGGTTCTGCGCGAAAGAAATTTTGCCCAAGCGTTTGGCGCGCGTAATGCCGACGTAAGCCAAACGGCGCTCTTCTTCGAGGCCGGCCTTGCCGCTTTCATCCAGCGCGCGTTGATGGGGAAAGAGGCCCTCTTCCCAGCCGGGCAGGAACACCGTGCCAAATTCGAGACCCTTGGCGGCGTGCAGCGTCATCAATGAGACTTGATCGGCGTCGTTGCCTTTGTCGACGTCCATGACGAGCGAAACGTGTTCGAGGAATCCGGCGAGCGTGTCGAAGTCATGCATAAAGCGCACGAGCTCTTTCAAGTTTTCAAGGCGACCCTGGGCTTGTTGGCTTTTGTCAGCTTGCCACATGGCGGTGTAACCGCTTTCGTCCAGGATCAGTTCTGCAAGCTCCGTGTGGCGCATTGTATCGAGCTGGCCGCGCCAACGCTCAAACGAACGCAAAAGATCGGACAAGGATTTGCGCGCTTTGGCACCGATCTCGTCTGTATCGACGATTTCGCGCGCGGCCTGATACATCGGAACAGCGCGCGCGCGCGCGAGTTCATGCACGCGTTTGACGGTCGTGTCGCCTAAGCCCCGCTTTGGCACATTGACGATGCGCTCGAATTTCAAGTCGTTCGATGGATTAGCGACGACTTCGAGATAGGCGATGGCGTCCTTGATTTCCTGGCGTTCGTAGAAGCGCGGTCCGCCGATGACGCGATAGGGCAGCCCGAGCGTGATGAAACGGTCTTCGATAACGCGCATCTGCGACGACGCGCGCACCAGAATGGCGATTTCGTTGAGCGGGTGTTTCTGGCGTTGCAAATTCTCGATGTCGTCGCCGATGGAGCGCGCTTCGGCTTCGTCGTCCCAAAAGTTGGCGACGGTGACTTTGTTGCCGGCTTCCCCTTCGGTGAAAAGCGTTTTGCCGAGGCGGCCTTCGTTCTTGGTAATGAGGGCGGAGGCGGCAGCGAGGATATGCCCGGTCGAGCGATAGTTACGTTCGAGGCGTATGACTTTGGCGCCGGGGAAATCCTTGTCGAAGCGCAGGATGTTATCGACTTCGGCGCCGCGCCAGCCATAGATCGACTGATCGTCGTCACCGACGCAGCAGACGTTGGCCACGCCTTGCGAGAGCAGGCGCAACCACATGTATTGGGCGACGTTGGTGTCCTGATACTCGTCAACCAGGATGTAGCGGAAGCGCTTGTGATATTCGGCCAAGACGCCGGGGTTCTCGCGGAAGAGGCGCAAGCATTCGAGCAAGAGATCGCCGAAGTCGCAGGCGTTAAGATCTTTGAGTCGCGATTGGTAGGCGGCGTAGAGATCGCGGCCCTTTCCTTCTGCGAATGAGAAGGCTTCGCCGGCCGGAACTTTATCAGGGGTCAGCCCGCGATTTTTCCAGTCGTCGATCAGGCCAGCTAACTGGCGCGCGGGCCAGCGGTCTTTGTCGATTTGCGCGGCTTCGAGTACTTGTTTCAGAAGGCGCACGCTGTCGTCGCTGTCGAGAATGGTGAACCCGCTTTTGAGGCCGACGAGTTCGGCATGACGGCGCAGGATTTTGACGCCGATGGAGTGGAATGTGCCGAGCCAGGCCATGCCTTCGACCGCGCCGCCGATTTGGCCGCCGATGCGCTCCTTCATTTCGCGCGCAGCTTTGTTGGTGAAGGTGACGGCGAGGATCTGCGACGGCCAGGCGCGGCTTTGGCTGAGGATATGGGCGATGCGCGTGGTCAACACGCGCGTCTTGCCGGTCCCGGCGCCCGCGAGCACGAGCAGCGGGCCTTCGGTGTGCTCGACGGCGTCGCGCTGCTCGGGGTTCAGCCCTTCAAGATAGTTCTGGGCCTGACGGGCGGCGGGCACATTTCCGGCCATGGCGCGCGCGGATATGGACGGGCCTGACGCCTTGGGTGCTGTGTCAGGCGCATGCGGGTGCGCTTCGGGCAAATCGAAGGGCGGATCTTCGAAGGCGTCTGGTGGCACCTGGGGCGGCGCCGGGGGCGTGTTAATCTTACTGCTCTGCGTCATGACACTGAGGTAGCTTACTCACGCAGCGTCTACAACCAGCCTAAGTCTGTAGCTATGCGCTTGAATAGGGTGGAAAAAAATCGTCTGCATCTTTGCAATTAACGGTAAATGGGCCAAATTTCGAATCCAGACTTATCCCCGCCCATGCGGTAGACTGTATACTGGCCCTGAACGGCAACACGCAGGGTCAAAAATGACTGCAGACGTCAAGGTTACGGCCATAATCGAGGCCAAATTGGACAGGCGATGAACAACGGGCTCCTTTACCTCGGCGGCCTGCTCACGGTGGTTTTGGCCGCGCTCTTTGGCGTGCCTTATTTCGTCGATTGGAACGGCTACCGCGGGGCATTCGAGGAAGAGGCCTCCAAGGTCTTGAGCCGTGATGTGCGGGTTGGCGGAGCCGTCAACGTGCGTTTTCTCCCGACACCCTACGTGCGTTTTGAGAAAGTACGTATTGCCGATCCGACAGGCCAGACGGGCGAAGCGTTCATGCGCGCCGAAAGTTTCACCATGCGTCTTGCCGTTGCCCCTTTGCTGCGCGGCGCGCTTGAAGCAAACGAAATCGAATTGACTCGCCCGGTTCTCTCTCTGGCTCTTGATAGCGAGGGAGGCGGGAATTGGTCCAGCCTGCAGTTAAAGCCAGCCGAACTCCCGTTCATTCCTCAGAACGTCGCGCTGCATTCCGTGCGCTTTATCGATGGCGCTGTCTCGATCTACGGGCCAGACGGGCAGGCCATCACGCGCATCGAAAAGCTGAACGGCGAACTCGCAGCCGAAACGCTCAAGGGTCCGTTCAAGTTCGCGGGCCGGGCAACGTGGTCGGGCGAAGTGCGCGACATAAAATTTACGACATCCAGTCCCGACGCCAATGGCGCTGTCAAATTGAAAAGCAATCTACGCGAGCTGACGACGGCCAACACCTACGCGTTCGATGGTGCGGTCGAAAATATATCGGGCAAACCGCGCGTGACCGGCGACCTGACCGCCAAACTCGGGCTGCCGAAACTCGACGGTGCCGATGCGGCCCTGGCCATTGAAGGAATGCCTGGGTTTGATCTCAGGGCGCGAGTCGATGCCGATACCACGGGTGCGAGGTTCGACGAACTGACGCTCGACGTTGTCAATGCAGCCGAACCGCAGGTGATCTCCGGCAAGGCGTCTGCAGGGTGGGCCAAAAACTCGCGCTTTGATGCCGTGATGAATGCAAAGTGGCTGGATTTGGATTTCCTGGCAGGCTCCGGCGGGCCAGGATCCGGTGGGCAAGGCGCGACCTTCGTCAAGGTGCGCCAACTAGGACTAGCGGTGCTCCACTCGCTCGCGGGCGATGGCGCGGCAAGTGCCAAAATAGATTTGGAGCAAGTCAAGCTGGGCGGCGAAATGGCCGGTGGGTTGAAGATTGATGCTGAACGCGTTGGTGGCGTCATGAAGATCAAGGAGATGAAAGGCGGCCTTCCGGGTGGCGCGCGCTACGAACTTTCAGGCGAGATAAGGGGGGAGGCCGGTGCCAGAACCTTCGACGGAGAAGGCTTAGTGCGCGGCGCTAATCTCGCTCGCCTGCAGACCTGGATGCAGAAGTCGGGCGCGAAGGTAGACCTCAAAGCGGAAGGTCCGTTCTGGGTTGCAGGGCGGCTCGTTGCCGGGGAAAAGCAAATCGAACTGACGGATGCCAAGGCCGAAATCGCGGGTCAGGCTATTTCTGGAGAAATCAAGTTTAACGATAAAGACACGGGCGAGAAAGACCGGCGCAGAATTTCCGTCCGGCTCGAAAGTTCGAAGTTCGATACGGTCAGCTTCTTTCCAGAAGAAGCCTTGAAGGTCGAGCGCGAACTCTTGAAGGCGTTTGGTTTGGCAGTTGAAGCGGGGACTTCGCCGGCCTCTGCGGCCCCAGCTGAAGACTTCGCACGGCAGTCCGATCTTTCTGTCCGCATCACAACCGGCGAACTTAAACACGAGGGCAAAGTCTACCGCAACGTCGATGCTTCTGTTGTACAAGAAGGCGGCGTGTTGCGCATTCCGGCAGCAAAATTCCGGACATCAGGCGGGGTGTTGGTTACAGCCTCTGGTCGCGTTAAAACCCAAGCCGGACAGCCGGAGGGTACGATCAGCTACGAGCTCGAAGCGCAAACGCGCGAGGCTGTCAAAGACGCGACAGAACTTTTTGGTATCTCAAAACTGCTTCCCGATGAGCGCACAGCAGCTGTTAACGCAGCGAAGATTGCAGGGCTGATCAAACTCGGTGTCCGGTCCAAGACAGCAACTGACGTGACATTCGACGGTATCGTCAATGGCGCGCACACGGCTGGCCGCGCCGAATTTGATGCAGGTTTCAAATCGTGGCGAACCGCGCCGAGCCATATCAGTGCCGTACTGATGTCGCCCGACATCGGCACGGCTTTAAGCCTTCTGCATGTGTCGCAAGCAAAACTTGGAGGAACCGGGGCACGGCCCATCGAGACGACGCTTGCTGTGTCGGGGACGCTTGCCGAACGAAGCGCGGCACTCTTCGATCTCAAATCTGAGGGACTTGAAGTCACGATGAACGGTACGTTGCAGATGCCGGAAAAGGGCCCCACTCAATTCGAAGGCCGGGTGGCGCTGCGTGGACGCGACGCGCGCGAAGTCTTGGCGTTGGCCGGTCTCCCGGCTCCAGGCGGACTATCGGGTACGGCGCTAGCAGGCTCGGTTGACGTCTCGGCCAAAGGCGGGGTCATTGAGCTTGCTGCGCAGAGTTTGACAGCGGGCGAAAGCCGCCTAAGCGGGCGGGCGACGCTTTCCAAGCCCGAAGTCACAAAGCCGGACGGCGGCGAAATCAAGATATCCGCCGATTTAACCGCCAATCGTTTGACGGTCGCAGGTTTACTCGGTTGGTTGACGGCGGAGCACCGCACTGACGCGGATGCCAGCGCCGATACCGAACAATTTGCGCCGGTGTGGCCCGAAGCGGCCTTTGAGCTCGGCGCTCTTGGCCGCGTGACGGGCGATGTCACGATACGTAGCGCTGCCGTGATGCTGACCGAGGGTCTCGGAATTCGCGACGGCATCATCAAAGCAAAACTTGCACCCGGAAAAATTTCACTGACCGACGTCAGCGGCAGCGCCGCCGGGGGTACACTGACGGCGACGGCCGATTTGACACAGGACGCAGGTGGAGTGTCGCTCGACGGCAAATTTAAACTCGGCGCGGATTTATCCGCACTGAGTGACGCGGCTGACGGCAGCGCCGCTGTCGAATTCAAAGTCTCCGGGCGCGCATTGAGCCCGGCATCACTCATTTCCGGGTTGAATGGTAGCGGTGTCGTTGCTCTGAACGGCGCGCACCATCCAGGGCCAGCACCGGTTGTCGTGTCAGACGCTAGCGATTCTGTATTTTCGGGAGATATAGCCAACGACGCAAGCGTCATCACACCGGCACTGACTTCAGCCATTGCGTCAGCACGCGTCGAGAACGGTACGCGCCAGATACCGATTACAATCTCGGGCGGCGACCTCAAACTCGATCCATTTGTGATCGAGGCTTCGCAAGGGAGTGCGCGCGTTGCGACTGTCGTGCGCTTGGCGTCACTGGCTGTCGATAGCGTGTGGCAGGTCACGGCACTTGCTGCCGCAATGCCGCCGCCGCCCGAAGCCCCGGCCGATTGGCAGCCTCAGGTTAAAGGGCCCTTGCCGCCCGTCGTTGTCGTCTACACCGGTAAACTAGACGGCTTGAAGCAACTGGCCGTTGCGGTGGATACCAGCGAATTGCAGCGCGAACTCTCGGTCCGGCAAATGGAGCGCAAAGTCGAGGAATTGGAAGTTCTGCGCCGCCGCGACGAGGAGCGGATCAAGCAAGAGCACGAACGGCGCAAGGCCATGGAAGCTGAACGGGCGAAAGCTTTGGCGGCTGCAGCAGCAGCGGCCGCTGCGGCCAAGGCTCAAAAGGTGCTCCCAGCCGAACTCCCGCCGGTCTTGCCGGATTCAAACAGTGTACCGGCCAACGTACCGGCCAACGGTGATCAGCCAGTGCCAGATCCGGGCTCGGCGGCGGCCACAGCTCCACCTGCGCCGGCCCCTCCTGCGCCGGCGGCGGCGGGACAGGCAACAGAGGTGGAATCTGCGGCCGGGACTCAAGATGCGCCTCAGGCTGGCGCACCGCCTGTTGCCGATATCGTCCCGCAGGCCGACCCCCCACCGGCCGCACCCCGCGCCGCCCCGCGACCCCGTCCGGTCCGTCCGGCTGAGCGTCCGCGCCGAACGACGTCGGACGAGTTGAACAAGGCGCTGGGTGGCTGGCCTTAAGTGGCGCCGGGTGCGCGCGATTTGTAACGCCGCAGCAGCCAGATCCTGACCGCGCTGGAGAGGCCAGATGTTCCACGGTCGCGGTCGATCTGGTCGATAAGTACGGCGAGTGCGAGCCGGTCTTCTTGAGCGGCTTCTTTCAGCGCATCCCAGAATTCGGCTTCGAGTGAGATCGAGGTACGATGCCCTTTGATTGAGAACGAGCGCTTGACGGGCCGGCTCACGAGACCGTTCCGGGGTCGAGATCAGTATCGGCGCCGCCTTTTTCTTTTTCTATTTTGGCGCCGTCGAGGAGCGTGTCGCGCCGCGCGCGTTCGTCCTCGTCCTTGGTACGCTCTATTTTTGTGCGGCCGAACTTGGCGCGGTTTTCTTCCGCGCGCTTTTCATCGTCTGCGCGATCCTTGGCTTTGCGGGCCTTGTTGAGGTTGATGATGTCAGCGGGCATGGGTTTGTTTCACTGGTTTCTTTGTCTTTTGCTTTGCCCTTTGAGGCTTCGCTAGACCTTGCCACCACAAGCCATGTTTCTCAACGTGCTTGTTGAATTGCTCGATGGCTCCACGATTTTCTTCCTGCCACTTTTTTGCTCGCGCATCAGCAATCGCAGGGTCTTCGCAGCCGAGACGGCGCAACGCATGTTCGAAGGTTTCGGCCAGATCGATTTTCTTTTTCTTGGCGCGCGCAAGGATGTCGCTGTCGATAGTCAAGGTCACCTTGGTTTTGCGTGGCATGCGTAAAAACTCCGAAGCGAAAAGGTTGTCTTCCCATTGAGACGACTGAGCCGCTACGTTCGTCAGGTGGAAGTTGGCGAGCTCATTATCAGTGTTTGGTAGACCTGTTAATGCGCAGAATTCTCGCGTTGCAACCTCGAACGTCCCCAGAGCATCGCGCTTCTCAGACTGTCTGAAGCCATAAGGGATAGCGCAACCTGCCGATTCCGTAACGACAGGCGGCGCAATCTGGTGGCAGCCGAGGGCTCCTCTTCGTCCTTTATCAATGGTATGAATGGTGACACCGGAAATTCTCATCACATGAATAAGACCGGTGTGCCTGATAGAGGCCGTTCCAGTATGCTAAGACTGTCGGAGTAATTGACGAGAGCTGGTATCCAACTCTTGCGGTCATTTCGATTGGGATCATCGTTCTCAAGCCGAAAAAACTGAGACCTCCCCAGAGTAGAACCAACTGCGGCCTGATTCCCCAGCCCAGACACGTGCATCTCTACACTGTATAGGTGAGCAATCAAGATTCACCGAAAAGTCTAGATACTCAAGCGGCCCCGCACCGTAGATCGAGACTGATGCAGTCTAAATGTGTAGATTTCCATCCGGAATTACGCACAAACGCTCGGGATCGCTCTTCTACGCTCAGGCAGTCGATCGAGGTACGCGCTAGTCGTTTTCATCGGCCCCGACGACAAAGTAGCCATGAAGTGCTATCACGATGAAACGAACTACGGCCTGACAACCTGATCGTCAAGCCGCAGTTCTGCAAGTACGGGCCGGTGAAGTGATCATGACGTGTGTTGTACATATTCAAGCCGGATCCGGCCCGATCATTTTTTCAGGCCGTACGATGGCGTCAAATTCCTTGTCGGTCACGTAGCCGCCGCCAACGGCTTCCTGGCGCAGGGTGGTGCCGTTCTTGTGGGCTGTCTTGGCGATTTTGGCGGCGTTGTCGTAGCCGATCTTGGGCGCCAGCGCGGTCACCAGCATCAATGAGCGGTTGAGGCCAGCTTTGATGTTGTCTTCGCGCGCTTCGATGCCAACGACGCAGTTATCGGTGAACGAGCGGGCAGCGTCGGATAAGAGCCGCACAGACTGCAGGAAGTTGTAGGCCATGACGGGATTGTAGACGTTCAACTCAAAGTGGCCCTGGCTGCCGGCGAACGTGATGGCCGCGTTGTTGCCGAAGATGTGGACGCAAACCTGGGTCAGTGCTTCACACTGTGTCGGGTTGACCTTGCCCGGCATGATTGAAGAGCCCGGTTCGTTTTCAGGAAGCGCGAGTTCGCCAAGGCCGGAGCGCGGGCCGGAACCCAGGAAGCGGATGTCGTTGGCGATCTTGAAGAGGGCGGCGGCGGCGGCGTTGATGGCGCCGTGCGAAAAGACCATGGCGTCATGCGCGGCAAGGGCTTCGAATTTGTTGGGCGCTGTGACGAACGGCAAATGCGTGATGACCGCAATGCGTTCGGCAACTTTTTCGGCGAATCCTTTGGGTGCATTGAGCCCGGTGCCGACGGCTGTGCCGCCTTGGGCCAGTTCGTACAGCCCTTCAAGTGTCTGCTTGATGCGGTGGATCGATGACGACACTTGCGCCGCGTAGCCGCCGAATTCCTGGCCGAGGGTTAAGGGCGTTGCGTCCTGCGTATGCGTGCGGCCGATCTTGACGATATGATCAAACGCACCGGCCTTTTTCTTCAGCGCGGCATGGAGATGCGCGAGCGCGGGCATCAAATCGTGCGTCACTTGCTCGGCGCAAGCGATGTGCATGGCGGTTGGGAATGTGTCGTTCGACGATTGGCTCATGTTGACGTGGTCGTTCGGGTGCACGGGCTTTTTCGAACCCATTTCGCCGCCCAGCATTTCAATAGCGCGGTTGGAAATGACTTCGTTAGCGTTCATGTTCGATTGCGTACCCGAGCCCGTCTGCCAAACGACGAGGGGAAAGTGGGCGTCGAGCTTGCCTTCGATGACTTCCTGCGCGGCCTTGATGATGGTCTCGCCCAGTTTGGGATCGAGCTTGCCGAGGCTCATGTTGGCTTCGGCGGCCGCACGTTTGACGATGCCAAGGGCGCGGACGATCGGCGCGGGCTGCTTCTCCCAGCCGATCTTGAAATTGCCGAGGCTACGCTCAGCCTGAGCACCCCAATAGCGGGAGGCATCGACTTCGATGGGGCCGAAGGTGTCGGTCTCGGTGCGGGTCTTGGTCATTGCGTTGCTTGCCTTGATGGTGTGTGGGTCTGTTCTTTGAGCCGATAGCACGGGTTTTAATGCAGTGCGAGCGGCGGCGGCGCTGAGAATCACCAGGGCGCGGCGCGATACGATGCCAATTGTAGAGCATTCGAGCCTAACCACATCAGAATATTGCCGCTTTTGGATCGTTGTCTTGGTAAGCTTTTGAAGTTGAGTCGGTTTGGCGCGTAGAAAATCGGGTTTTGAGGCACCGGGGGGTGTTTCGCGCCGGTCAAGCCAAGCTGGCCTGCGGAAAGTTCAAGAGTTCCTTTTTTGTGTGCGTGAACCAGGGCAGCACTCGCTGCATTGGGTGAAGCTCGAAACGAGGAACACGCTATGGGACCCAAAATCATCGTCATGATCGTGACGCTGGCCATGCCGAACGGCGATAGCGGCGTGCACGTGAAACCGATGGCCAACGCCGAAGCCTGCAAGGTTGAGGCACAGATCGAGGCCAGCGATCCGTTTGTTGCGGGTGTTGAATGCTCAGAGCTTAAGGATGGCAAGCTTGAGTTGAATTTCAAGCGCGTCGATGACATCAAGGAGCGCAAGATTCCCGAAACTGTGGTGGAAAAATCGACGGGCTAAGGGGCAGGGGTCGCGAGTTGTTTCTTGTACCAGCGGGTGATGCGGTATCCGAACCAGCCGACGAGCGATAAAATAGCCGCGACGAAGAACTGGAATCTTGTCCGACCACGGAACCAGTTCTCGTCCATCGCAAGGTAGGCAGCGTCATTAGATGCTGTAGGTGAGTAGACAACGGCGACACTCTTGGGCCCGCTTGTCAGCTTCTTGTAGCTATCTGGGCTGATTGAGAGCCTGTTTTTGTTTTGCACCATGCCGCCCGGCAGCGGCCACGACAATTCGGCGTAGTACGACCAATTTATTTCGCTGGTTCGATCTGAGCGGTTAGGCTCGAAGTACACCCGCTGGACTGTTGCCTCAGCCGACACGCCGTTGGCTAAAAGAAACGAACCTGTGATGCCAGAATACAGCGCGACCGCTACGAATGGCGTGATGGCAGCCAGAATAACATAGCTCAGAAAAATTTTGAGTTTGAGCAAATCGCTCCCGCCTTGTTTGCCTTACTTCTTCCTGAACTGATCGAGGCTCAGGATTTTGGCACCTGCGGGTTCATCGGCGGGCTTATCGGCTTCGGCCGATTTATCGTCAGAGTTGGCACTTTGAGGGGCGGCGGCCGAAGCGGGCTCAGGCTGCGGCGGAGTAAAGACCGGTTCTTCGCGCCGGGCGGCTGTCTCAAGAGCATCTTTATCCGGCTTCGCCTTGCGCGGCGTGCGCGGTTTTTTGGTCAATGTGGCGCGTGGCGTATCTCCGCGTGCGTCGCCAACGGCGTCATAGGCTGCATCCATCGTGAGAGACCGGCGCGGTGCGGGTGTATCGCGATTATCGGCGGCGTCTTCGAATTGCAGTCCGAAGTGCACGCTTGGATCGATGAAGACTTTGATGGCCGCATAAGGAACGACGAGACGCTCAGGGATGCCGTCAAACGTCAGCTTCACTTCGAAGCGCTCGTCCGAGACCAGCAGATCCCAGAAGCGGTGTTGCAACACGATCGTCATCTCGTGTGGATATTTTTCCCTAAGCCGCTTGGAAACGACGACGCCTGGGCCGTGGGTCAGAAATGAAATGTAGAAATGATGCTCGCCCGGAAGGCCGGTCTTGGCGATCTGCTGGAGGGCAGCGCGGACGATGCCGCGCAGCGCGTCTTGCTGAAGTGCGTCGTAATCGATCATCGGCCCCGTCGCCATTGCCCAGTCGCCATTACCAAGTCGCCATCGTCTAAGTTTCGAAAGCGCCGCGCTCCAGAGAGCATAAACTCACTGAGAAGTGAAGTGGAGGGCTTCTGTTGCCCGGTGCCCTCCGGACCGCGCCTTACCCGGCTAGGAGCAAGGACTTAAGTTTAGGCTTTTCGCACCGCATTAAGCAGCGAGAGCAGCCTCAGCATAGTTGTCATTTGCAACTACTCTGAATGACCCGATAACGGCGGTATCATGCCGGGAAAAAGCTAAATCCTTTACACCCTCGTCGATCCTAGTTCGCCCCCATAACAAGAAAAAATGGTGGAGGCGCCGGGTACCGCCCCCGGGTCCGAATGGCTTATTACGACCGCGTTTATCGCCATAGCCGGACGAATCCGGCAATTTCAATATAATGATCACTTCGACCAAAAAAAAGGCTTCTTACGAGGGCTGCGGGTTTTAGTGTGTTGTGAAAGGCTCATTGGGGGCCTCATGTGAGCGGCAAAGCGTCACGAGGCGGGTAAAAAAGAGCATGGTTGAGCTTGATGATGGTCCACAGTCTGGACGCGATGAGCCCACGCCGCGTGGCCCGGCCCGAACATGGAAAGAAGCCATAGCAGTCATTGCTGCGGTGCTTGCCGTTCTTGCCATCGGAGCCGGAGGCGGGGCTCTGGCGTCACGTGCGTTCGAAATTTGGACCAGTGCAGATCAGCCGGGGGCACGGCCGGCCGGCACCCTGGAAACGCTTAACGCGGCACATCTTGCTGTGTTTCTGGTGGGCTTTCAATTCACGTCGATTGTGTTGACTTTAGTCATCGCGCCGTACTTCAAGCGGCCAGCACACAATTTGCTGCCACTGAATTGGCCGAAGCGCGCCCTGCAGGTGATTGCCGCCAGCACGCTTACGCTTTTTCTGATCATGGCGACGTTTGGGGCTATTGTGTATCAGCTTGATCGCGAGGCGTTCGCAGGTGATGTCAAGCCGTTTGCCGACATGGCGCAAACGCGGGTTTGGTGGGCCCTCTTGATTGGTGCCGCAATTGGCGCACCCATTGCCGAAGAATTGCTGTTTCGCGGATTGCTGTTTGGCGTTTTGAGAGATACGCGCCTGCGGCTTACCGGAACTTTGATTGCGACGGCGGCGCTCTGGTCGGTGCTGCATATGCAGTACTCAATTTACGGTTTGGCCGCCATTTTCTTTATCGGGCTTTATCTTGGTTGGTTGAGAGACCGCACGGGAAGCCTTGTGCCGCCGATGGTGTGCCACGCGCTCTACAATGGGTCTATCGTGGTTGCGCTCGCCAAGTTTACGGGCCCCGCCTTTGGGGCCGGATGAGCGGTTTGCACGTCTAGATGGGTGTTTGGAGCAAGGAATTGGACTAAAAGCAGCTCATGGACCAATATCTCGATCTCTTGCGCCGGGTGCGCAACGAAGGCACCAGAAAGATGGATCGCACCGGCACGGGGACGCTGAGCGTCTTCGGCCATCAGATGCGTTTTGATTTGTCACAAGGGTTTCCCTTGGTCACGACCAAGAAGCTGCATGTGAAGTCGATCGTACACGAGCTCATTTGGTTTTTGGCGGGTGATACGAATATTGGCTATCTCAAAGAGCATGGCGTGCGCATCTGGGATGAGTGGGCGGATGCGAACGGCGATCTTGGCCCCGTCTACGGCCGGCAATGGCGCAGCTGGGCCACTCCTGATGGCAAGACCATCGATCAGATTTCGGATCTCGTCGCGGAGCTCAAACGCAATCCGGATTCGCGCCGCCTGATTATTTCAGCCTGGAACCCGGCCGACATTCCGAAGATGGCGCTGGCGCCGTGCCACTGTCTCTTTCAGTTCTACGTCGCGGACGGCAAGCTCTCGTGCCAGCTCTATCAGCGCTCGGCGGACATGTTCCTCGGCGTGCCGTTCAACATCGCGAGCTATGCGCTTTTGACCATGATGATGGCACAGGTGACAGGGCTGAAACCGGGCGACTTTGTCCACACCTTTGGCGACGCGCACCTCTATTCGAACCACTTAGGAACAAGCCGATTTACAGCTGTCGCGGGCGCCGCGCGCGCTGCCCCGGATGCATATCGATCCCGATGTTTCCTCGATTTTTGACATTAAATTCGAGCATTTCCGGCTGGAAGGGTATAATCCCCACCCGCATATCTCAGCGCCTGTGGCGGTTTAGAGATTTCAACTATGTTGTGTCCTGACGGACTGGACCGGGCACTCTTAGGGCCGTAGAAACTCCCCAAGGTTGATTGCCGGGGAGAGCCATGGGGAAAGTCATCAGAAATTTTGCGGCCGCAGGATTGCTGGCTGCCATCGGGGGCTGCGCCTCGATCACCAAAGGTACAACTCAGTCGGTCGCACTCGATACGCCCGGTGTCCCTGGGGCCTCATGCACACTGGCTTCGGAAGGTATCGGCACGAAGGTGGTCCAGACGCCGACGGCAATGGTTCTCGACAAGAGCCAGCACAACATCGCTGTGACCTGCAAAAAAGAATGCTACAACGATGGCATTGGCATCATTCCGTCACATACGGAAGCCATGGCGGCGGGCAACATCATTGCGGGTGGCGTCGTCGGTTTGGCGGTTGACGCGGCGAGCGGGGCGATGAACAAGTACAATGACGCCAACCAGATCGCCATGGTGCCGATCCCGGGCTGCAAGCCGGGTGTGCCTGCGGAGAAAAAAATCTAATCGTGCTTCTCTCCCTCATCGTCGCCGTCGCTGAAAATGGCGTCATCGGAAAAGATGGCGGGCTGCCGTGGCGGCTATCGTCGGATTTGAAAACCTTCCGCCGCTTGACCATGGGCAAGCCCATCATCATGGGGCGGCGCACTTTTCAATCGATCGGCAAACCGCTCGACGGCCGCGACAATATCGTGGTGACGCGCGACCCCCATTTTGAAGCAGCAGGCGTTTCTGTGGCTGATAGCGTGGCCGACGCCTTGACACTTGCCCGCGTGATGGCGCGCACGCGCGGCGCCGATGAGATCATGGTGATTGGCGGCGCCGATATCTACAACATTGCGCTCCCCGCCGCAGACCGGATCTATTTGACCCGGGTGCACGCGAACCCGCAAGGTGACCGGCATTTTCCCGAATTGCCATTGGAAGAGTGGCGCGAGGTCTCGCGTGAGGCGCTGCCGCATGGTGAACGAGACGCTTATCCTTCAACGCTTATCGTTCTTGAGCGGAATGTGCCGGATGTCGGTTAATAGGCATGATTTTCGAGCCCCTTGATTGCTTTCCACCCATCACCATTTGCATGGTTCCGGTCTAACTTATGACTGGGCCTTGAACCGGATTTGCGCCGCCCCCACCCCTGGCCTATAAGCGAAGGTAGTTTTTATGGGTTGCCAGCCTACGGGTGCCGGAGGGTTTGAATTGCAGACTTTAAAAGATCCGGACTGGCGGCTTGGCGCCATCAACAATCAACGTACAAAAGGCGAAAAATAATATGCCCTGGAGCAATCAAGGTGGCGGCGGCCGCAAGGGAAGCGGCGGTAATGGCGGCGGACCCTGGGGGCAAGGCGGCGGTGGTGGCGGCGGCAATCAACCGCCCGACCTCGACGAAATTTTGCGCCGCGGCCAGGACCGGGTCAAAAAGGTGATCCGAGGCGGCGGTGGCGGCGGTGGTCCGGGTGGCGGAACGGGCGAGGGCGTGCCGCGCTCGTTCATGTTCCTGCTCGGTATGCTGCTTCTTGCGAGCCTGACGTACTACGGCTTCTTCTTCCGCGTGAACCCGGACGAGCAGGGCATTGTGCTGCGCTTCGGGAAATTCGATCGCTGGGAAGGTTCGGGATTGCATTTCCGTCTGCCTTACCCAATCGAAGAAGTGCGCCTTCCGAAGGTGACGCAGCAGCGCACCATTGAAGTCGGCGCGGGGCGCGGCGGTCCGCGATCAACGACACCCGGCGGGCCCGATAGCGGTCTGATGCTGACAGGCGATGGCAGCGTCATTGACGTGCGCTTTGTCGTGTACTGGCGCATCAATACGGAAGTTGACCCCGATACGGGTCAGACCGGCGTGGAGCAATACCTCTTCAATATCGCTCAGCCTGAAACGACGGTTCGCGAAGTTGCCGAAAGCGCTATGCGCGAAGTCGTCGGCCAGTCGGCACTGCAACCCTTGCTGACGGGCGGCCGGCAAAAAGCACAAGAGGATGTGCAGAAGCTGATGCAGTCGATTCTCAACTCCTACAAGTCAGGAATCAAGATCGATCAGGTTCAGCTGAAGGAAGTCGATCCGCCAGCGCAAGTCATCGCATCATTCCGGGACGTTGCTGCGGCTGGTCAGGACAAAGAGCGCTTCATCAAGGAAGCACAAACGTACGCAGACCAAATCGTGCCGCAAGCTAAGGGTGAAGCAGACCGCATTCTGGCCGGAGCCGAAGGGTTCCGCGAACAGACAATCGCCGAAGCAACTGGTCAGGCGTCGCGCTTTCTCGCGGTTTATGAGGAATACAGGAAGGCACCCGAAGTCACACGAGACCGGTTGTTCCTTGAAATGCAGGAAAAAGTGCTGACAGGCACAGACAAGATCATTCTCGACAGCAAGGGCGGGCAGGGCGTTGTGCCGTTCTTGCCGCTCGATCAGCTGCAGAAAAAGAAGACGGACGGAGGACAGCCATAATGCGCGCGTTTCTTGCCTTCATGGGCATTCTGCTCGGCGTCTTGGCGCTGGGTCTTTATTCGTCTGCCTTCATCGTGCATCAGAATGAGCAAGCTCTGGTTTTGCGCTTCGGCAAACCGCAACAAGTCATCACCTCTCCGGGCTTGAACTGGAAGTTGCCATTCGTCGATACCGTCGATATTTTCGATAAGCGTATTCTCGATCTCGATACCAGCGAACAGGAATTGTCGGCGTCGGATCAGCAACGCCTGATCGTCGATGCCTATGCGCGTTATCGAATCACGGATCCTCTCAAATTTTATCAGAATGTCCGTTCTGAAGAGCGCGTGCGCGTCGTGGTTGGGCCGCTGATCGATTCTGAAATTCGCAGCCTTCTCGGTAAGGCAACGCTGCAGGACATCGTCAAAGACAAGCGCGAAAGCTTGATGAAGGAGATTGCCGCGCGGGTGAACAAGGAAGGCAGGGATTACGGTCTCGAGGTCGTCGATGTTCGTATCAAGCGCGCAGACCTGCCGCAGGAGAACCTCGTCAAGGTGTTCGATCGCATGAAAGCCGATCGTGTGCGCGAGGCGACGGAGCTCAGGGCTCAAGGCGAAGCCGAGAAAAACCGCATCAGCGCCAACGCGGAACGCGAAGTGACCGTGATCAAGGCCGATGCAACGCGGAAATCCGACCAGATCCGGGGCGAAGGCGAAGGCGAACGCAATCGCATTTTTGCGGAAGCCTTCGGCAAGGATCAGGATTTTTTCCGCTTTTATCGATCGATGCAGGCTTACAAAGAGGCCATCAAACCGGCTGACACGCGTATGTTGCTGTCGCCGGATAGCGAATTTTTCCGCTATTTCGAGGATCCGATGGGCCGCAGAGGAGCACCGGCCCCAGCAGCAGGGGCGGCGCCGGCTGGGCGATGATCGACCTTGTCGCGGGCCTAGGGATCGCCATTGTGCTTGAAGGCTTGTTGTGGGCGCTGGCGCCGGACTTTGCCCGGCGTATGGTGCGCGAAATGGGAGAACTTCCGGCCGGACAGCTGCAAGCGGCTGCATGGGGCATGGTGGGATTCGGGTTGGTTCTAGTGTGGCTGACGCGAGGTTAGAGCCCGGCCTTCAGCCGCTATGTGACGGAAATGGGTTATCCGGTGGTATTGGTTCGCGGCATTTCAAGTTGTTTCCGATTGACGGTTTTGGGCGCTGGGGCCTAATCCTCTCAGCGGGTGCCGGATGGTGTGTCTGGGTTCAGAATAGGAGTTCTTGTATGAGCTTGGTCGCCCGGTTGCCGTTCGCGGTGAGCGCATTTCTTTTGATCCCGGCCCTCGCCGGCGCTCCCGTCCATGCCCAGAACGGGCCGACGTCGGTCGCGCCCCTGGCCAAGAAGCTCTCCGACGCTGTGGTCAACATCTCCACCTCGCAAACGGTGAAGGGTCCGCAAGGCGTGCCTCTGCCGAAAGTGCCCAAGGGCTCGCCGTTTGAAGAATTTTTCGACGACTTCTTCAACAAGCGCGGCGGCGGCCCCCGCATGGACCGCAAGGTATCGTCGCTCGGCTCGGGTTTTGTCATCGACGGCAAGGAAGGTCTTATCGTTACGAATAATCACGTCATAGATGGCGCCGACGAAATCATCATCAACTTTCACGACGGCTCGAAGCTGAAGGTCGACAAGGTCATCGGCAAAGATGCGAAGGCCGATCTCGCGCTTCTTAAGGTGACGCCGAAGAAACCGCTGGCCGATGTCAAGTTCGGGTCGTCCGCCGCGCTCGAAGTCGGCGACTGGGTGATGGCCATCGGCAATCCGTTTGGATTAGGCGGCTCAGTGACTGTTGGTATTATCTCCGCCAAGAGCCGCGACATCAACTCCGGCCCCTACGACGACTATCTGCAAACGGACGCGGCCATAAACAAGGGCAACTCAGGCGGGCCATTGTTCAACATGAATGGCGACGTTATTGGGGTCAATACGGCCATCATCTCGCCGACCGGCGGTTCAATCGGCATCGGATTTGCCGTCCCTTCCGATACGGTGGTCTCCGTCATCGATCAACTCAAACAATTCGGGGAAACCCGGCGTGGCTGGCTCGGCGTCAAAATCCAAACCGTCACAGAAGACATCGCTGAAACGCTGGGCGTCCCGGAAAACACCGGAGCGCTCGTCTCGGCCGTGACGCCAGACAGCCCAGCCGCCAAAGGCGGTTTAGAGTCGGGCGACGTGATTTTGAAGTTCGACGGCAAGGACGTCACGACGATGCGCGGATTGCCGAAAATCGTCGCACAAACGCCGATCGGCAAAGCGGTAGACGTTGAAGTCCTGCGCAAGGGAGAGAAGAAGACGGTGCAGATCGCAGTCGGCCTTCTGGATGAAGAAGAAGGGGCAGACGAAAAGCCAAAAGCACCGGACGAAAAACCGCAAGGCGAAAGCCCCGTCGTCGCGCCGGTGATCGGCATGAAGCTGGTCGAACTCACCGATGACGCACGCAAGAAATACGGACTCGACCAGAAGATATCGGGTGTTTTGGTTGAAGACGTCGATCCCGGCAGCGCCGCGGCCCAAAAAGGCATCAAGGCCGGGGATGTGATTGTCGAAGCGGGCCAAGATACCGTTCTGAAGCCCGACGACGTGGCTAAAAGCGTGGACAAGGTCAAGAAGAGCGGCCGGAAGGCCGTGCTTTTGCGCGTCGAAGACGGCAAAGGTGATCTCAGGTTTGTCGCTGTACCCTTCGAAGACGAAGCAAAGCAGCCCTAGTTCGCTAACGCATTTGGAATTCGGAGGCCCTCAGTGTCGGAACGCCACGGCATTCTCGAAACGATTTTTGATTCCCTCGCTCCCGTGCATCCCGATGGGCACAAGTTTGTCGCTATTGGCGCGGTGCTGACACTGCTGTTTTTCATGCTGTGGCCGCCTATTGGTTGGCTGCTGGCCGTGCTGACCGCGTGGGTTGTCTATTTTTTCCGCGATCCAGCGCGTGTGACGCCAGTGCGCGACGGGCTCGTAGTCTCGGCGGCCGATGGGCGCATCTCATCGATTGATAAAGTGCGGCCTCCGCCGGAGCTTGGACTTGGGCCGGAAGAGCGGGTGCGTGTCTCGACTTTTCTTTCGGTCTTCGACGTGCACATCAATCGGGCGCCTGTAACTGGGCGGATCGTGCGCTCGGTTTACATTCCGGGCGCATTCCTGAACGCGGCATTGGATAAGGCGAGCGAAGAGAACGAACGCCGGGCCCTCGTGATTGAAACGCCGGGCGGTAACGAGATCGGCGTTGTGCAAATTGCCGGACTGGTGGCGCGCCGCATCGTAACTTTCTCGCGCGAAGGCGATAATGTTGCCGCGGGGCAGAGGTTTGGGCTTATTCGTTTTGGCTCGCGTGTCGATGTCTTTCTTCCGCCAGGCCGCAATGCCATCGTCAATGTTGGTCAACGCGCCGTTGGCGGAGAGACTGTATTTGCTGACCTGAAGTCAGACGAGCCTGAGCGCGAGACGCTGCGGGCCTAATTGATGCCGTTTGAACGTATGAAGGAGGATGAGAAGATGGATCCCGTCCTGCCAACACTAGAAGAAGAGACGAGCCGGCGCCGGCGACGGCCGTTGTTTCGTCATGCGCGGGTGCCCGTGCGCATGCTGGTGCCCAACTTTTTCACACTACTCGGCCTTTGCGCTGGATTGACATCAATCCGCATGGGGATCGAGGGCCGGTATGAGCTTGCGCTTGCCGCCATTGTCTTTGCCGCCGCACTCGATGGCATTGACGGCCGCGTGGCGCGACTGCTGAAAGCCTCGTCGCGGTTTGGAGCCGAGCTCGACAGTCTTGCCGATTTCGTCAACTTCGGCGTCGCCCCGGCGTTCTTGGTCTTTAATTGGGGTTTGGGCGATCTCAAAAGCGCTGGCTGGATCTGCGTGATGATTTTCTCGCTCGCGTCGGCGCTGCGGCTTGCCCGGTTTAATGCCGCGATCGATGATGATAAGCCGAAATGGCAATCCAATTTCTTCATCGGCATGCCAACGCCCGCCGCAGCGATTGTCGTGTTGCTGCCGGTTTATCTCCATCACTTGGGGCTCGACTGGTTGAAATCGGCGTGGGCGCTCAAGATTGTTCTCGTTTACACACTCTTCATAGCCTTCATGATGGTTTCAACGATCCCGACCTACTCGGGCAAGTTGCTCGGCGAACGGGTCGGACGGGAATGGGTCTTGCCGATATTCATTCTCGCCATCAGTTACGTCGCGATGCTGCTGACGTATCCATATGAAACGTTGGCGATGTCGACGCTCGTCTACTTGGCTTTTGTGCCGATCAGTTGGCGCCGTTTTCATAGTAGAAACGAAGCCAGCGGAGATACGCCTGCCGAAGGCGGGGCGGCTGCCAGCCCGGTAGCCGACAAGCCACCTCTGGAGAAAGCGCCGCCGCCGGCGATGTCCGGCCGGATTTTACCGCTCAGACCAGGTGATCCACCACGCTGAATTTGGCTGGGTTGCCGGAATGGAGAGGGGCGGGTCCGCATGAAAATTGAACGCTTGGCGATTTCTGACGTGATCTTGATCACGCCTAAAAATTTCCGCGACGAACGGGGATTTTTTTCGGAAACATGGAACGAACAGACCTTTTCATCAGCCGGAATTGATCTCAAGTTTGTGCAGGATAACCATGCTTTGTCCCGTTCGACGGGGACCGTGCGGGGCTTGCATTTTCAGCTCCCCCAAAAGCGCAAGATAAACTTGTCCGCTGCACCAGAGGTGCCATTCTCGACGTTGCGGTCGATATTCGCCGGTCTTCACCGACGTTTGGGCAGCACGTAGCAGTCGTCCTGTCGGCTGAAAATTGGTCGCAGCTCTTGATTCCCAAAGGCTTCGCGCATGGCTACGCCACACTCGAGCCGGATACTGAAGTCATCTACAAAGTGACGGACTATTATTCACCGGCCCACGATAAGGGATTGGCCTGGGACGATCCTGGCCTCGCCATCGCGTGGGGAATTTCGCGGGCGCAAGCGGTGCTGTCGGACAAGGATAAGTTACAACCGCGCTTGGCGGAACTCGCGCTCGCGTTTGCGTGAATCCCGGGCGAACTTGGGTAATGCGCGACGCGTGCGATGGACGACATCTAGTTCAAGTGGAACGTCACGCCGGCGCGCACCACGGTATCGCCTGGGTCGATGTCTTGCGTGGCAGCTGCGGCACCACCGAACGAAAGTGCATCGGATCCATAGTCATATCGCAAAGCTTCAAGGCGAACCGATAGGTTGGGTAAGACATACAATTCGGCCCCGATGCCGTAGATCACGCCGGCGAATGTATAACTCGTTGACGATGAGATGCCCGCGGCAGTGGTTGAGGCGAGCGTCTTTTCCGTCCAGGCGAAACCGGCCGTTGCATAGAGGAGCGCTGGTCCAACTGGGACGCCAATACGCCCGCGCAGAGAAGCGTTCCAGTCAACATCGAGATTGCCGCGAGTGCCGCCGGCTGTCGTGAAGCCGGTTTCGGAACCGTCGTAGTTCAAGTCGCCTTCGACACCTGCAACGAAATTACCAAAGCCAAGGTTGAAGCCTGCGTGTCCGCCGCCTGTGGCAGCAGACGTATCAAAGCTGCCGATATTGTTGATATCCACATCGGCCCAGGTGGCGCCACCATGGAAACCGATATAGGCGCCGGTCCAAATGGGCGCGAGGGCTCCGGCTTGGGAAGCCGTTGAAAGGGAGGTAACGGCGGGAACGGTGGTTATTGCAAAAAGTGCGGCGGCTTTGAAAGCGCGCGCAAATAGTTTGATACGCATAGAGTCCCTCGCTTACGCAGCTACAACACCAGCCGCTATAGGGTCATCGCGCGCCCGGGTGGCAGGAACATGGTTGAAAAAGGATAAATTCGCGTTAACGCCGCGTTAGCTTTGGGCGGCCGCTCGAGTGCGGCGGCGACCGGGTGCTGTTGTTTCTGTTGTTTGGCTCGGACGCCGTAGGCCGGCCGGCAGCGCCTACTTCGTCTCTTCCGGCGCCCGGTGGTAGATGTCGTCGGTGCGGTGGATGTCGTCTTCTCCGAGGTAGGAGCCGATCTGGACCTCGATGATTTCAACGGGAACTTTGCCTGGGTTCTCTAGGCGATGCCATTGGGTGGCAAAAATATAGACACTCTCGTTCTCGCGCACGAGTTTCTCAATATCGCCGATCACAACCTTGGCAGTGCCCTGCACAACGATCCAGTGTTCGGAACGATGGTGGTGCATTTGCATGGAGAGCTTGCCGCCGGGCTTGACGTGCAGCAGCTTGACTTGGAAGCGCGGTCCAATGTTCAGCGTTTCGAAGTATCCCCAAGGACGATAGTTGCGCAGGTGCTGCTCTTGTTCCTTGCGGTTCGAGAGCTTCAATCGCTGGACGATTTTCGAAACGTCCTGTGTGCGGCTCTTGTCGGCGACAAGCAGCGCATCAGGCGTATCGACAATGACGAGGTCGCGCAAACCAATAGTCGAAACGATCGATTTCTCGGAATGCACGTAGCAACCGCTGGTATCTTCGAGTACGGCCTCGCCGTGAATATAGTTGCCCTTATCATCGCGTGGCGCGATCTCCCAGAGCGAGCTCCATGAGCCGACATCGTTCCAGCCGACGTCGAGGGGAAGCATGGCTGCGGCTGTCGTTTTCTCCATCACGGCATAGTCGATGGAGATGTTTGGCGAAGCAGAAAATGCTGCTTTGTCGAGACGGAGAAATCCAAGATCATCGGTCGCGCGAGCTAGGGCGCCACGGGCTGCTTCGAGTATTTTCGGTTCGAGGCGGGCAACCTCTTCGAGATAGGTACGGGCGCTGAGTACGAAAATTCCACTATTCCAATAATAACCACCCTTGGCCAGATACTCTTCGGCTGTGGCCTTGTCCGGCTTTTCGTAGAATGCTTCGACGGAGTACGCGCCGCCGTTGAACCCTTCCAGCGGCGAGCCTTGAAGGATATAACCATAGCCCGTGTGCGGTTCGGATGGCTTGATGCCGAATAAAACAAGGCGTCCGGTTGATGCGACCTTTGCCGCGCGGCGGATGCCCTCAACAAACCGGGCTTCGTCTTTCACAACATGGTCGGACGGCATGACGGCGAGAATGGCACCTGGATTGTCTCGTAAGGCCGCAAGCGCGGCGACGGCAATGGCTGGAGCGGTGTTTCGCGCGATCGGTTCGAGTACAATAGCGCGTGGCTTTATTCCGGCGCGCTCGATTTCTTCGCGCACCAGAAACCTGTGATCGTTGTTGCATAAGAGGATGGGGTCGGCGAAGCCAGCGTCGGGCTTGAGACGGCTCAGTGTCGCGCCGAGAAACGTCGCGCTTTGTCCGCTGAAAAAACGAATGAACTGCTTGGGATACATGGCGCGCGAAAGCGGCCACAGGCGCGTGCCCGATCCGCCAGATAAAATCACTGGAAAAATGGCGCTCATGTCTTGGTTTGCCTCCCGCCCGAACGCATCCGGTACGATCAATCTAAGTCTGCCGGCTGGCTGGTGCAAACCAAATCACACCTGCGTTCACAGCGTTTGCTGCCATGCATTTCTTGTCAAATAGTTGTGGCGCCAATGCGAGCGCCCGGCGGCATGGCTGTGACGGCGCCGGAAGCTGGTCCCTGCCATCGTCATTGCAAAGCAAAATCGCCGCAATTGCTCAGTTCTGTGGCCGCATCAGACGATCACGCAGCGATTTGAGCGAGTTGTTCGCGGCCGGTGGTCCTGAGGAATCGGTCCCTGTTTGCGCCAATGGGGTGCGGCGCTCTGCTGCGGTGGATGGGCGTGCGTAAAGGCTGCCGCCAGTTTGAACGCTACTTTCTTTGCGAAGGAGTCCGCTGGGCCGCGCGACCGCCGCTTGACCCGGCACCGTCTGGAACCCTGGCTGTGAGGGTGCCGGCCGGGCGATCAGATGCTCGATCTCGGCTGTTTCATATGGCTCGAACTCTTCAATCGCCGCCGGCGCTGCATTATCAGGTCCGGTCAACCCCATGGCTTCGGCCATCAAGCCCACCTGCTGGGACATGTCGCCACCCATACCGAGGCCCGAGGCGCGCCAACGATCCACGACTTGCTCAAGGAAGCCTTCGTCGCCCATGGATTTCTGCCACTTCTCGGTGAAGCGCGCCGTGGAGGATCGGGGCAGTGCGTGTTTCGGTAGTTCATCGAATTTGATGCGAACAGGAAGTGACATGCCGTCGCCGAAAGCAATGGCCTCGCGCTGACCGAGCGAGGGCAAGAATTCCAACAGACCCGATCCGGTATCTGCCACTGCCGATTGGACGATGGCTTGGTCTCTGTCATTGGCCATGCGCAGCGCGAATACGGTGTTGCACTGTGAAAGAATGGTCGGATCGATTTCGGCGGGGCGCTGCGTGACGATGCAGAGGGAAGCGCCGTATTTCCGGCCTTCTTTTGCGATCTTTGCAATCGCGCGCTTGCAGGGCTCGAAGCCTAGCGAGGCGTTCGCCGGAACGTAACGGTGGGCTTCTTCGCACACGAGCGTAACCGGCACCTGTCCCTCGCTCCAGAGAGCGAAGTCAAAGGTCATGCGGCAGAGCACGGATACGACGACGTTGACGATTTCGGTCGGGATGCCCGTCAATTCGAGAATTGTGATGGGTTTGTTGTTGACCGGCACTCGGAAAATGCGGCTCAAAACCTGGGTCATGCCGTCGTAGACCGTCAACGAACCAAACATGAAGCCGTAGCGGCCATCTTGTGAGATCGTCTCGATGTGGTTCTTCAACATGCGATATGGCGCAAGGTCGCGTTTGTTCTCAAGCTTGCCCATGCGCTCATCAATGAGGCCTGTGAGGTCCGAGATGCGGTACGGTACGGGCGTGTCGACGGTGTAGCGGGCCGCGTCGAGCACACCCCGGCGGAGCTTGTTGCTCTCGGCCGTGCGGCCGGTGCTGTAACGGCTCTTGGCGATCGGAATGAGTTCCTGGAGAATTTCGATTTCGGCCTTACGGTTGGGGTCGCCAACGAGAACCTCAACGATTTCTTCGAAGTTCAACAGCCAGTAGGGCAGCTGCATGTTGCGGGGTGAAATGACCTCGCCCCACTCCTGGAAAGCGGTCGAGTACTCGTTATGAGGATCGAGCAAGACGATGTGAGCGGCGGGATTTTTTTCAAGGATCGCGCGCAAGATGAGGGCCGTCGTGCATGATTTGCCGGTGCCGGTTGTGCCGAGAATGGCAAAGTGCTTGCCAAGCAGATCATCGACTTTGACCATGGCAGGAATAGTGCTGTCCTGGCGGATGCAGCCAACGCGCACGGATCTTTCCATGTCGCCGCAAAAAGCGACCTCAAGTTCCGCTTTCGACGCGACCCGGCAGCGATCGCCGAGTGCTGGATAGACGGTGACGCCACGGTTGAAGTTAGGCTTGTTTCCGTCGACACCTTTCCACAGTTCGCCGACGAGACCAAGTTCGGCGATCCAAATTTCAGAATCGCCCTCCCGCTGTGCGGGGACCGGCACGCTGAGGGCTGAGACGATGGCGAATACGATCGTGTTCGCTGTATCGACAGCGAGCAAGGTACCCATTTCTGGCCGGTCGTTCAGTGATCTTACGCGGCCGTCCTGTTGACCATCCAAGAGCACGATGGCCTTGGATCCGGTGACGGAGACAATGCGGCCGATTGAATGATCGCCTGGTCGCGTTGAGCGATCATTTGAGGGCATGGTCATCTGCATAATCGAGTTACCTTATTCAGGCGCGCGGTTAGAAACCGGCCCTTGGGTGGCTATTCAATTGGTGATCTTGAACTGCTGATACTGCGTTTCGTGACGGAAGAACGATAGCCACTTCTGTGCCTTCGCCCTTTGTTGAACGGATTTCGATCTTGCCGCCATGGAGATCGACGAGCGCCTTGGCGATCGGAAGTCCAAGGCCAGTGCCCTCGCGCCAGCGTGACCGGCCGCCGTCGACTTGACCAAATGGCGTCAAAGCGATCATGATTTCTTCCGGGGTCATTCCGACGCCCGTATCGCGAACCAGGATGGCGATCCCGCCGCTATTGATCCGCAAAGCTTCGATTGTTACGGTGCCGCCGCGCGGCGTGAACTTGATGGCATTGGAAATCAAGTTCGTAAAGATTTGCCGCAGCTTGACTGCATCGCCGCGCACGGCCGGCAGGTCAATCGCAATGGTTGGCGTAAGAGTAATTCCGGCTTCAGTAGCCATCACCCGGAATGAATTCATCGAGGTTTGAACGATCTCTTCGACATTTATTTCGCGGCTATCGAGGGTGTAGCGGCCGCTTTAAATCTTGGAGATGTCGAGAATATCGTTGATCACGGACAATAGGTGACCGGCAGCGTCGTGGATGAGTGTGGCGTATTCGACGATCTCGTGTTGCGGCAGGGCCCGGCGTTCATGCTCGGAAAGCAGCTTTGAAAATCCGATCACCGTATTGAGCGGGGTGCGGAGTTCGTGACTCATATTGGCGATGAATTCGGACTTCACTTTGCTCGCGAGTTCAGCCTCGATGCGGGCCGAATGCTCGGCAATACGGGCACGATGACGTAATACGGCGTCGCCAAGCAGCGATGCGTATTCGTTCATAAGCGAATTCGATTTCGAGTTCCCGAAGGCCCCGTTGAGCATGTCCCGACCAGCGCAAAAATCCTATTTTCAACTTTTGAGCCTAGTGGTGACTGCCTAATCCAAAGTTAACTGATGATCGAATTTGGGTTCCTGAGGCCTATTGATTTCACTATCTGTCTGGGAATGACCTTTTTCCGTTGTCTGGATATCAACTGATGTGGCGCCGCTGCCACATTTTTGGGTGGCCCGATAAAGGCCTGTAGATTACCTGGGAATCTATCCCCGAAAATTTGGGAAGTTTGCTAGGGGAAAGAAAGCGCATGTGTGGGGCGCATAATGCGTTGCGGCTGACGGGGGTAGGATGAAGGGTAGATACACTGGGGCAAATGCTGGCTTATTCGTCGTATTGGCGATTGCGGTGCAGGCGCAACAGTCTGTTGCAGGACCCGCCGTCAATCAATTCGAAGTCAAAGATCTGCAATCCGCACCCGGCGAGTTTGAGTTTCAAAGTCAGAATGCCTGGTCAACGGGGCAGCCGCGGCGCCGGTCGGCGGTTGGAGCGGCAGGTGACGTGGTACTCGACGACAATACCGTGATCAAACAGCGCGAGGCCTTGGAAGTACAACTTGGAATTACCGATTGGTTCCGGGTGCGCTTTGGCGTCGAATTCGAGCAAGAACGATTGGACGATCCAACAAGCTTCGCTGACGCCAACCGGTTTGGCTCGCTGAAGTTCGACGAAGTGGCCGTCGAAGGCGTCGTCGTTTTTATCAAGCCAAAGGAAGAGGGCATCGGTCTTGGCCTGCTGATGGAGTACGGAAGCCCGGTTGGAGATATGGAGGCGCCGGCCGAGTTCTATGTCGGGCCCATCGTTGAGGCGCATACGGGTCCGTGGTCCTTTATCGGCAATCTCATGTTCGTTAAATACATGGGCGGAAAAGGGGAGCCCGGTAACGACGACTTCGTGCGCGACGAGAAATGGGACTTCAGCTACGCCACGCAACTTGAATATGAACTCACGCGCAATTGGGGCGTTGCGCTCGAAGCCTACGGTACGTTTGACCGGCTCGGCAACTCGGGAACACCAGGCGAGAACCGCGCATTGTTTGGCGATCTGGACCAGCATCGCGCCGGGCCGGTTGCCTATTACACGTTCTTTCCGGGTGAAGTGGGGCCGGGTGAAGTGGGTAGTGGCAGCCGTGTCCATGCAGGCGCTGCAAAGGCCTTGTCAGCGGATGCTGATGGGGAAAAGGGCGAAGCCAAAGAACTTTCGGTTTCGATAGGTTCAGGCGTGTTGTTCGGCTTGAACGAGAACACGCCGGATTTCACCTACAAGCTCAGCATTGAGGTTGAATACTGATGCGGCTTAATCAGGCACTGGCTTACTTGAAATTGTAGCCCTGGATCACGGTCCGATCGCTTGCGGTCAGCCCTTCGGGGGCCTTCGGCAAACCCTCGTCCTTGCAATCGCTCAAGGCATAATCAACGTTTGCGAGCGCCGCTTCATCGACCTTGGGATCGCCCGAGCTTTTGACGATCTCACGGTTGACCACTTTGCCGAGTTCATCGACGATAACGCGAACTTGGGCATTGCCGATGATACGCTTCTTCGGCGGGAATTTGCATTCCTGGAACAGCTTGACGAGTTTTCCGCGATACTCGGCAAGTTCGGAGGCATTTCCGCCCGTTTGCTCGCCGCCCGAACTTGCGTCCTTGGCAATCGCGACCTGAACGGGTTGTTCAACGGCTTCGACCGGTTTGGTCTCTTGTGGCTTGATTTCAGGTGCGGGCTCTTCGGGTTTGACGATGTTGTCCTCGACGGCCCTCTCATTCACAGATGTGATGGCCTGCTGTAGCTCTTCGACCGGCTTGGTCTCTTCGACCGGTGTTGGCAATGTCTCGACCGGCGTCAGTTCCGCGGTTCGAATGGTCTGCACGTCGTCGCCGAGCTTGACGATGTTGTCGATGCCGATGCCCTGTTCGACAACAAATCGATCATCGCCTGAGCCGGCATCGAAGGCTGCGAAATCGGTCGAGGTACTGACATGATGCGTAAGCGCATACGCAAACGATCCGTGCGCGACCAAGGACATGACAACAGCAATTGAACGAGCTTGATACATGCCGGCGTAAAACCCTATTTCTGGCCCGTCGCGGGCTCTGTTGGGGTGGACGTTTGAAGACGGTTTGAAAGCAAGGACACACGGGCAAAGCCCGCCTCGCCCACTTGACCTAAAATCAACATGACATCGCCGTACGCGATCTTGCTGTCGGCGCGCACGTACACGACGGCATCGCCTTCGGCGCTCCGCATCGATTGAAGGCGCGGTATCAACTGCTCGCGAGTGACGAATTCGTCGCGGATTTGTAATCGCCCGTCGCTCGTCAGGGTAACGACCATAGGCTTCTTTGTCGGCCCGACTTTTGCGGCGGATGTCTTGGGTAGCTGCACCGGAACGCCGGAGACCATGAGCGGCGCGGCCACCATGAAGATGATGAGCAGAACGAGCATCACATCGACCATCGGCGTGATGTTGATTTCCGCGACCGGCCTGTAACCGCCGTCATCGTCGCTGTCGTACGCGCCTGATTGAACGCCCATACCCATCTCAGTAAACCTTTCCGGCGCGGATTGGTTCAACGGCAGCTTTGGCGGCGGAGTCGAGTGCCGGACGGGATAGCTGTTTTGCGAGTTCGCTGATCGCTGTCCCTGCGCGTGCCGCCGCGCGGCCAAGTTTTACCGCGAAATGATTGTAGGCCATGACAGCGGGGATTGCGGCCGCGAGTCCGAGAGCGGTTGCAAACAATGCTTCGGCGATGCCGGGAGCTACTGTTGCGAGGCTGGTATCCTGCTGGTGCGCGATGGCGGTGAACGAATTCATGATGCCCCATACCGTGCCAAACAGACCGACAAAGGGCGCCGCCGAACCAACGGTTGCCAGAAACGGCAATCCAGCTTCGATGCGCTGTAATTCAGTTTTGAGCGAGGAGCGCATAGCCTTATCGAGGCGCGCACGTACCTCTGTGCGGACTTCGCCCCGCGATGCGCCGTCGCTGACTTCGCCTTCGGCAGCGAACAGAATCGTACGCGAAAGGCCCTTCTGCACGTGCGCGCCGGCTGGAGCTTTCGCGATCGCTTCGAGGTCGCGCAGTCCGCGATTGAGTGCGAACAGACGGAACGTCTTCTCAAGTATGATAGCCCAGCATATGACCGACGCAATCGCGAGCAAAAGCATCACGCCCTTGACCACGGGATCGGCATTCCAGATCATGCTGTACATAGAAAAATTGTGAGCGGCGCCCGCAACGGTCGTTTCCAAAACGCACTTCCTTCTTACTTAGAAATTTTTACGGGCGTGAGGCTTGAGGTCGACATGCGCTGCAAGCAATCGGCAATAGGGCCCGAGTCCGCTTTGCATTCCATCACTTCATTGATGAGGAACGAGCCGATCTTGTCGCAACCAACGCCATCGAGCTCGAACAGTTTGACTGTTTTTTTCTGTGGCTTCAGGGGCGCCAGATCGAGCGCGAAGCGCTTGCCGATGATGCCGTCTGCTTGGAACAGCACGAGATCGAGTTTGTAGGCCTGATACGTGACGTCAGAGGTGTTGTTCACAACCATGTAAGCGCGGCAGCCTTTGTCATACGTTTCAAGCTTGTTGAGTTCGAGCGACGTTGATGATGCTGGTGCCACTGCCGGTGTGGCCGCCGCTGTGGCTGCCGGTGCGGGTGCCGTTGCTGTGGCTGGTTCGGCGGTGGCCGGGAAGGCTGCAATCAAACAAACCGCTGCCGTAGCAACCGGCCATGCGGCCGAAACTCTATTGGACACGCTTGAACTCACTATCGCTGGAGTTGAATGACACCCGTGCATGTAGCGGCTTTGCATTCACGTAAACAGGGGTGAAGGCCGCACATTTATGTGAGGTTATATCGGGACATTGTGGCCTTGGTCGATCTGTTTTTTAGTCTATTTTTCAATTGGTAGGCACAACATGATGAAGGCCGGACTATGAGCGCGGCGCAGCGGGAATACTTCCCGGGCAGGGCCAGCCGTTTTCCTGTTTCAGGTCTGTTCTGATGCTTACCTGCCACATGCCGGTGACATAACCCAATTCCCTTTTACGGGCGGGAACTTGTGCCCTTGACCTGAGCAGCACTGTTAAGGACACGATTGGGCGGGGATGAATCGTGCGATTTATGCGCGATTCTCAGGCACTTTCTGCAGCTACTTTGATAGTGCAGGATTCGGGGAATTGGGGACAGGAATGACGCGCATCGTAAACGGATTTGGGGCAGCTCTTGGGTCGGTTGCACTCTTGACGAGTGCCATGATCGTCCAAGCTCAGGAGCAAGGGACGACAACACCCGCGCCGGCAGATGCCCCGGCCGGAACTGCGGCGCCTGCTCCAGCTCCGCAAACGCCGCCTCCTGCGGCCACCTCACCGGCGGCGCCCGCTCCTTCTACGACGACTGCGCCGCCCGCGGCTGTAGATGCGCCTGCTGCCCCCACGGCAGCCGATGCTCCGAAACTGCCGGACGTTGAAATCATTCAGACACAACCCGCACCTGCGCCAGAACCGGATAAGCCGGATGCGCCGCCGCCGCCCAAGATCGTGAAGAAGAAGCCGCCGGTCGCTCCTGAACCGCAACCGGTTGCTGTGCAAGCGAAACCAAAAACGGCCCCGAAGCCGAAACCTGTGCCGCAGGCTGCGCCCGAGCCACAGCCCGCGCCGCAGCAGGTCGTCGAACCGGCGCCACAGCTCGCAGAGTTACCGCCGCCAGCGGGCGGGCCCGCGCCGGCCGATACGCTCGTCAAAATGTCTCCCGTTGCTGGCAGCGAAATCCCGCTCGAAAAAGTGCCGGGAGCCGTTGGCACCGTTTCGGCAGCAGACGTTGCGCGCAATGGTACGGGGCAAGTGCAGAACGTGCTGCAGCAGCAGGTGCCAGGCATCATTCTGTCGGATACTGCTGGTAGTGGCTTCCGCACCGACGTTTCCTATCGCGGCTTTGATGCCTCTCCAGTCGGCGGACGATCGCAAGCTCTTGCCGTGTACATGAACGGCATCCGCATCAACGAGTCGTTTGGCGATACGGTGAACTTCGACGCCATTCCCTCTATCGCCATCAGCAGCATGGCGGTCGTCGGCAATAATCCGGTGTTTGGCCTCAATGCCATCGGCGGCGCTATTAGTGTCAGTATGAAAGACGGTTTCGAATTCCAGGGTGCCACCATTGATGCCATGGCGGGATCGTTCGGGCGCAAACAAATCGCGGCCGAAGCGGGTGCCAAGAGCGGCGCATTCGCCGCTTATGCGGCTGCCGAATACCTAGAAGAAGATGGCTTCCGGGATTTCTCCGCCGCTGAAGTTAAACGCATGTTTGCCGATGTTGGTTTCAAAGGCAGTGACGTCGAACTGCATTTCAGCTTTAACGGCGCCAAGAGCCTTGCTGGCGTTGTGACTGCCGCACCGGTTGAGCTTCTGGCACTCGATTACGGCCGCACGTTCACAAGTCCCGCAGGACACAGAATATGAAGTTCTGATGCCGTCGGTGCGCGGCAGTGTGAAGGCGACCGAGACGCTGACGCTTTCGGCTCTCGCTTATTACCGGCGCTTCAAGCAAAACGTCATTGACGGCAACTTATCGGAAGTTGACGAGTGCGCCGACGGTGGTCCCAATGATGGGCTTTTGTGCTTGACCGAGGATGGCGTCGAAGAGCCTGTCGAAGACGGGCAAGGCAACACGGTTTCAGCCGATTTGTTCAATGGGCCTCTCGGCTCGCATAGAGCGCATCACACAGGATGCGAAGAGCTATGGCACGAGCGCCCAGGCGGTTGAGAAATCAAACCTGTTCGGCCGGCCAAACCAGTTCCTGGTTGGTGTTTCCTACGATCACGGCAAGGTCGCGTACCAAACATCAAGTGAACTCGGCACAATTGGCGATCGCTTCGTTGTCACGGGGTCCGGCATCATCGTCGTTGCGCCGGATGACCTTCAGCCGCGCGATCTCGTCACGGAGAACGACTATTACGGTGTCTTTTTCTCCAACACACTCGACGTGACCGACCAACTCGCTGTCACCGTTGGCGGGCGCTACAATCACGCGACGATCAAGCTCACCGATCTCACGGGGGATTTTCCAGAGCTCAATACGACCAACAAGTATGATCGATTTAATCCAATGATAGGCGCAACCTACAAGTTCATGCCGGGACTTTCGGTCTATGGCGGATATTCGGAAGCCAATCGCGCGCCGACAGCTGCTGAACTTGGCTGTGCCGAGCCGACGAACCCTTGCCTCATCGAAAGCTTCCTGACGGACGACCCACCATTGAAGCAGGTTGTGTCTCACAGCTGGGAAGCGGGCCTGCGCGGCGAACACAAATCCTGGGACCGCGAGAAAATTACCTGGAGCTTGGGCTACTTCCGAACGCTCAACACGGATGATATCTTGAACGTGGCGGCGACCACGACGGGCCGCGGATTCTTCTTGAACGCGGGTGATACACTGCGTCAAGGTGTCGAAGCAGCGATTGGATATCAAAACGAGCGGCTGTCGGTGTTTGCCTCCTACGCTCTCGTTGACGCGACGTTCCAGACGGATCTAGTTTTGTCGGCGCCGAACACTCCCGGCGCTCCGGATTGCCCTGATACGGAACCTGGAACAGCCACTTGCAATTTCATCCAAAGCGGCGACAATCTGCCGGGTATTCCGAAACATCGCTTTAAAGCTGGCATCGAATACTGGCTAACACCGCAGTGGAAAATTGGCTCTGATCTCGTGGCCGCAAGCGACCAGTTTTTCTTCGGCGACGAAGCCAACAACAATGCCAAGCTCGCGGGATATTCGCGCGTTGATCTTAGAACCTCATACGACGTGAGCGAGAATGTTCAGATCTACGGCTCGATCAAGAACCTGTTCGACAAGCGCTACGGTCTATACGGCACATTCTTTGATCCTGTCGAAGCGACGGAAGCCGCCG
The DNA here is from genome assembly GCA_963819605.1 of uncultured Alphaproteobacteria bacterium. Taxonomy (GTDB): domain Bacteria; phylum Pseudomonadota; class Alphaproteobacteria; order Rhizobiales; family Hyphomicrobiaceae; genus Hyphomicrobium_B. The sequence continues at coordinate 129,586 of CAWFWU010000003.1, forward strand.
AGCCGCAGGGCATCACGTTGACCGATCCAAGAAGCGTGACACCGGCGCAGCCGTTCGCGGTCTACGGCGGCGTAAAGCTCAAGTTCTGATCCATTTTGCCACCATCAAAAAGAAACGGCGGACCTTAGGTCCGCCGTTTTTCTTTATGGATACTTGCTAATGCAAGAAAACTCAAAACCCGGCCGGCACGAAGTGCGCGTAAAACGGCTCGGCTTTATGCTTTGGCCCGTTCAAGGCCTCAAGCCGCTCGATTTCATCAATCGCCTCGGTTAAGGCGGCCGCAACGCGCTCTAAGCCGGCATTTTCGCGGCAATCGCTTTCGATGTAGAGCAGGGTCTCGCGGATAGTTTCAAGGTCGAAGCGCGGCTTGGCGCGCGCGAGGTCTGAAAGCTTGAACACGCTGAACTACCTCAAACTCGAATAATCGTTTTAAGACTTTATCAACCTTTGAAGTTATCTCAGAAATCGTTACCAGGCGCAAGAGAGCGTCGCGTCCCATTTTGATACAACATATTGTTATTGTTGTCTATTGGGTCCAGCCTTCCTTTACCTATCAAGGGCAAACTCCGCCTCGGGGCTTTCGTGTGGGTGGGAGTAGAGTTGTGTCGCGTTCGCCGGGCATACTGATCATTGTCGAGAACCTGACGGTTCCGCTGGATAGGCGCGTGTGGACGGAAGCGCGCGCGTTACACGATGCGGGATATACCGTCTCCGTCGTCTGCCCGACGGGCGGCAAGTACACCGCATCCTATGAAGTTCTCGAAGGTATTCATGTGTTTCGCCATCCGATGCCGTTCGAGGCCGATGGCGCGCTCGGTTATGCGCTCGAGTACAGCTGGGCGCTGGCCTGGGAATTCGCGCTCTCGATCAAAGCTTACTTCAAGGTCGGCTTCGATGTCGTCCAGGCGTGCAATCCACCGGATCTTTTGTTCCTGATCGGTGGGTTCTGGAAGTATCTGTTCGGCAAGCGTTTCGTGTTTGATCACCACGATATCAACCCGGAACTCTACGAAGCCAAGTTTAATAAGAAGGGCCGCTTCCACACGCTGCTGCTGTGGCTTGAGAAACTGACATTCAAAACGGCTGATGCGTCGATCGCCACAAACGAGACGTTCAAGGAAATTGCCGTCCGGCGCGGTGGTATGGATCCGGATCGCGTCTTTATCGTGCGTTCGGTGCCGGACCTGACGCGCTTTAAGCGCGTTGAACCCAATCAGGCCCTTAAAAATGGCCGCAAGTATCTTGCCGGCTATGTCGGTATTATGGGTGCTCAAGACGGTGTCGACCTCCTGGTCGATGCCATGGACGATCTCGTCAACACACAAGGCCGGCGCGATATTCAGTGCGCCATCGTCGGTTCGGGAACTGAACTTCCGAACTTGCAGCGCATGACCTCAGCCAAAGGCCTCGACGATTATATAACTTTTACCGGCTTCCAATCGGGCGAACCACTGCTCAAGGCGTTTTCCGCTTTCGACATCGGCGTCATTCCCGATCCGAAGAACACCTATAACGACAAGATCTCGATGAATAAGGTGTTCGAGTACATGAGCCTCGGCATCCCGTTCGTGTCCTTCGATCTGATTGAGGGGAGAAAGGCGTCGGGAGATGCAGCCCTTTATGCACGCGACAACGATCCCAAAGATCTCAGCTCCAAGATGGCGAAGCTCTTCGACGACGCGGATTTGGCAGGCGCACTCGCTGAAGAAGGCCGGGCCCGGGCGCGCGCCTTGCTCAGGTGGGAAAATGAACGCGCACGGCTCTTGGCAGCCTACGAATTCGTTCTGCAAAACAACACAAAGAGTGCATCGCGTCCGGCAACGCAGACTGTATCCGGCTAAAGCTGGCTGGCAGGCGCTGGCGGCCGCGCGGCCAGCTGCAGCCGTACTTGCGCGCGTAGTGCCGGCATGAGGGCAATGCCAACGCTGATGATGGCGGTCGTTGATGCTCCGAGAGCAATGGCGACATTCAATAGGCTCGAACCTGCAGCGCCCTGAGCCAAGACTGCCAGCAGAGCAGCAGGTAGCAGGAAGAAGGCGCGCGTCATGAGAATGCCACCCGTCTTGGCTTCAAAAGCTTCGAGCCGAGCAGCGATATAGAACAGCGAGAGGCATTCGCCAACGAAGGCAATGGCTGCGATTGTAGCAATTGTTGCGCCGTCGATGGCGGTCCAAAGCACGAAGGGCAGAACGGACGCCCGCACGAGACCGGCGGTCAAAAACGGCTTGGTGTGACCTGCCGCCATGAGTGCCATCCCCGGAACCGCCTGTATCATGCGCAAGGCCCACATTGCCGCAAGCCACGTTGTTACCGCTCCAAGGCCGTCGTAATGCGCACCGAACACAAGCGGGAGCAGCTTCTCGCCGGCAATAATGAAGAAGACAAGATAGAGCGCCGCGCCAATCGCCGTCACTTCCGTCATGAACTTGAAACGGCTGGCAAGTGTGTGCCCACGCCGCAAGGCATCCGAGAACAGGGGCAGCATAAGCGCGTGTCCTGCCTTCGCTGCGAGCAGGCCTGGAACCATCGTCAACATAAAACATGCCGTATAGGCAGCAAGTGACTCCATGCCGGCAAGCCGGCCAATGATCAGCCGGTCGCCCTGGTAGACCGCGATCAGCGGCAGGGCGCTGAGCAGAATGGGCCAGCCGAAGGCGATCTGGCGTGACAGGACGTTCCGGTTGGCTGCGAGCCGGTAGCGGCGCCCGGAGAGCAAGTGAGAGATCAAGACGCCTGCGAATGCTTGCACGAGCGACAGCCAGACCACGACGTCGAATGTCGCGGAATTTTTGAGGACCGGCAACGTCGCCAAGAGTGCGACAGCCTGCGGAATGACCTCGACGTACATTTGCG
>CAWFWU010000004.1:0-64493 GCA_963819605.1 uncultured Alphaproteobacteria bacterium
CGATTGTCGAAGTGGCGTTGAGCGCGGCGGCAATCGAGGTGCAGGAAGCCCTTGATGAGCGGCACGAGCGCGACGATTTGGAATGCCGAGATCGCATGTGGAATATTGAAGAAACGCGCGATTGCAGGGCCAATTGCCAGGAGGATTAGCCGATAACAGCACACCGCGCACCAGGAGAACCGTATGCGCCGTCGCAACGAACTCGTCTTTGTCGCCGTCGTCGGCCTGAACGATCAACCGGTCGGACCCGAGATCCGAAAGCGTTTCGACGATTTGCAGCAATAGCGTGATAGAGGCAGCGATACCGAAATCGGCGGGAGAGAGTGCGTGGCCGATGATGGCGTTGCGGGCAAACGAAAGCGCTTGCGCCATGCCGTAGCCGGAGAACAGCAGAAGGCCTTGGGCGCCAGCACTGCTTAGAGAAATGGGTGAAAGGAGTAGGGTCGCGGCTCATGAAACTAGACCGGATTTTCTTTGTGGCTGGTCCAACCCCGGGCGCTTGGAAATCTTCGCGATAATTTGGCGAACGGCTTGCTGGCTAAGCCGGCCGAGAAATCCACCTACAGGATCGCCGCTCAACCGAATAAGACTGCAGGTTGTCTGGATCCAGCGCGGTGACAGGGCACGCGCCCACTTCGCACGAAAGGCCGCTTCCATTGCGCCGAAGTCGTTGCCCTTCTTGCCAGGCGACAGGTGTTCGAGATGGAAGTCGATCACATAAGCCGAATATCCCATTTGAGATGCGTGCAAGCAGATGTCCGCGCCGTAGAAGTGGAAGCCCTTCAGGTCGCGGGAAAAGCCAAGCCGCGCGTCACGCCGGACAATGATGAAGTTTTCGTCCAAACTGGCAACGCGCTGGGGAAAGTTGCCGTGTTTTTGATCTTTTCCATGTGGATCTGTGATGCGGAGCGCCAGAGTTCCAGCGGCAACACCTCCGGCGTTGCCAGCCAACGCCCAGTCGGAGTCGCCTTTATGCAGGTCCTTCAAGCGTTCATCCAATGCCGCACGATGATCGTCCAGAAGGCGGACGTCTTGGTGGCAAAGAATGACAATTGGTGCATGTGCCGCGTTGAGGAGTGCGTTGAGACCGCGATAGGCGTCGGTCTGAACGGGGCCGGTGTTGTCGACGAACAGATACTCACAATCGGCATCCGAGAAGCCGCCAGCAAGAAATGAGCGGCGCATGTCTGCATACTGAGCGCGGTCCGAGACGAGAGTGGCAACCGTGTAGCGCGGCTCCGCAGACAGCGGTGCTTCCGTCTCTGGGCGCAGAATGCGCGGAGTGCAGCTCGCCGTAGGAAAAGTCTTGGCTGTCGTCATGTCTCGGAACCTTAAGTGGATGGTGCTAAGGCGGCTGGTGATTTCCGGCTTGCGGATTGGGTCGCGTAGCCGTGATGCCACTCTTTCCGGCGCTGCCAGATTTGACGCCAAGCGTCCGCAGTTTCGTGGTTGTTGGGCGATTGGACGAGCGCTGCGCGGATGGACGTTGCAATGAGGCGCGTGAGGGGCCAGGCGGTAAGCAATAAGCGTCCGATTGGCGCCAAAGCGGGCTGCCAGTGGCGGTCAACCAGGGAGACCTTTGCCGCAAGTAAGCGCACCATCTTGTTCGCGCGTGCCAACTCAGACGCGCCGCCGTAATGGATGATTGTTGCATGCGGCGTGACCATGGGACGTGCCGAGAAGGCATGGGCTCTGAGGCAGAGATCGGCCTCTTCGCCGTACATGAAGAATAAGGGATCGAAGCCGTTGAGCCCGTCCCACAGTTCTCGTTCGATCAGGAAGAAACAGCCCGAAACGATATCCACACGGCGGATCGTGTCGCGCTGCCATCCACCATAGGCTTCGCCATTGCAGATCCCGGACTGTGGGAATAGCCCCGTTAATCCCGCTGCACGGCAGAATAAATTCCAAAGTGTCATGCGGCCCCAGCACGACGATGGATTGAGGGTTCCGCTTGCGTAGAGCGTGCGCCCGCCCCAGATCCGGGCTCGTGCTTCGCTCCGGGCAAATGCCACAAGCTTGTCGATGGCGCGGTCAAGAACAATCGTATCGGGATTAAGGAGCAGGATATAGCGGCCCCGCGCGCGCCGGGCGGCGAGATTGTTGGCTCGCGCAAATCCAATGTTTTCGTTGAGGCGGATGAGTACGGGACGCACAGGGTGGGCCGCAATCATGTCGGCCGAACCGTCGCTCGACGCGTTATCGACGGCGATGACCTCGTAGGAAACATCCTTGGTCTCGGCCAGCACGGAATCGAGCGCTGCACGCGTCATGGCGCAGCGTATTGTAGCTGACGACGAGAATTGAAACGTCGATATGGGCGTGATGCATTTGGCTGCTGGCCGGTGCCGATTCAGCTCTTGCGTAACGGTAGCGGGCACCGGCTAACCATCCCTTAACGAAGCGTGAGCCTCACAGACTAACGAAGGATTAACGCGGCAACGGCACACTCGGCGGCGCTCAACTATCGAGTCGCGCGCAATAATTGGGACGCCCCATATGGATAATTTGGATAGCGAAACAGAGCCAGGTTTCGACGGGATCATCTGCATTGGCGGGGAAGACTGGTGGTATCACAACCGCGGTCACTTCGATTTCCAGATCATGCGCCGCATGGCTGAAACAATGCCGGTTCTGTTCGTCAATTCGCTGGCCGTGCGCATGCCGTCTCTCAAGGAGAAGAGCCAATTCGCCGCTCGCATCGGCCGGAAAATCCGCTCACTCGCGCGGGGATTGGTCAACGTCGAGAACAAATTTTGGGTGTTCTCGCCCGTGTCGGTTCCCGGTCCAGCCGGGCAGATGCTTTCCAGCTGGGCGCTCGGCCCTCAGATCAAACTCGCCGCGCGCCGCGCCGGGATATCCCGGCCTCTGCTATGGATCCATTGCCCAGCAGGCGCCGGCCTCGCGGATGAAATTCCGCACGCACTTCTCGTGCTGCAGCGAACCGATCGATTTGAAGCCTTTCCGGAAGCCGATCCCGAAGTCGTCGGCGCGCAGATCAGAAAAATGAAGGCTGCGGCCGATGTGGCCATCTACTGCAACCCAAACCTGATGGCTGAAGAGCAAGATGAAGTGCGCCGACAACTTCTCATTACTCATGGCGTCGATCTCGACACATTTATTTCCGCCGGACAGTCGCGTTCTCCCGGGCCCGCCGATATCGCGATTTTGAAGCGGCCACGCGTCGGGTTTATTGGCGGCATTGACGCCCACACCTTCGATCCTCCGCTTTTTGTCGAGGTGGCCCGGCGACTCAGCGACGTCGAGTTTGCGCTGATCGGCGGATGCTCCTTGCCGGAGAATTGGTGCCCCTTGCCCAACGTCAAACTTTTCGGCCGCAAACCCTACGATGAAGTGGCGCGCTACATGGCCGCCATGGACGTGCTCATCATGCCGTGGAACGACAGCGAGTGGATCAAGGCGTGCAATCCCATCAAGCTCAAAGAGTATCTGGCGGTTGGCCGTCCCGTTGTGACGACGGACTTTCCAGCGCTCGGCCGCTATCGGGAGCTGGTGCGCGTTGCAAATGGACCGGCCGCATTCGCCGCTGCGATCCGGCAAGCACTGACAGAGCCTTATGACGCCAGGACGGGCCCGGCAGCGGTTGCGAGCGAAGGCTGGGATGCCAAAGCAGGTTATCTGCTTGAAAATCTGATTGGGATTGCGGGCGAAGTCGCGTCTCAACAATCGGCTGCTGTTCCAAGTCCCCGCGCGGTAGCGTAGTCGGCAGTGCGCGCCGCTGCTCACGATCCGCGGCTAACACGGATGAAGTTTCACTAAGCCGGGCTGCAGCGCCCGGATATGGCAAGCCGGGTATTCCGGCTGCTGGCTGAATGGCCGGGACGTATGGCCGCCGTGCCGGGACTTTGCCGGGTTGCACCGGCTTTGCTGACTTTGCCTTTACTTTGAGCCCTACAGGATCGGCCATCCAACCCGCCATGCCAAGGAAAAAGAAGAAGAAGGCATAGGGTACGTTCCAAAGATGCACCGTCGTCGCGATCAAGCAAAGCGCAATCAGCGACATGTTCCATCCTCGGGCAAGTCTTCGGACGCTGAAGTCCTTCTGAGATAGTCCGCGTTTGACGACGCCGCGCGCAAGCATGACGATGGCGAGAACGATCAAGAGAAGTGCTGGAACGCCTGTGCGCATCAGAATGACCAGCCAGAACGCGTCAACCGTCGATGAGACCATCCAAGCCGGACGGTCCCACTCCGCAAGGCCGATGCCAAAGATCGGATTGGCCCACACGTTGTCGAGGCCAAACTCCCAGGTCATCAGACGGTAGAACCCGGTCCATGGGTCAAGCGTCATGCCGGTCGCGATGACCGCGATGGGGCCGCGGGTCGAAAACATCGAAGCACCAATGTAGAGCCCTGCGACGACAAGCCATGTGAGCGTGGCGCGGCCTTTGAGGCGCCGCGTTACCTTTTCCCAGATCAGCATGGCGATCTGCAGTCCAAGACATAGCAGCGGTGCCGACGAGAAGACCGAGCACCGTTGCGCTGCAAAGAAGTGCGGCGCGCTTCAATTTATTGCCAGTGCGCTCTTCTGCATACCAAAACAATGCGAGTAACGCCGCGCAGAAGGTGCCGTAGTGGATAGGGTGGTCGAACGTGCCGTAAGCGCGCGTCAAACCCATGCGCGTTTCGATGCCGATCGGATGCACATATCCCGTGATGGCTCTGAGAATTTCATGGGTAAATATCTGCCCGAACAGGGTCTCAGGCAGTGCAACTAATGCCGCAAATGCGATCGCAATCGCCATGGCATTGAGCGCGCCCCGCATGTGATCTTGGGTGCGGATCCATACTCGGGCCACGAGATAGGGACCAAGGCCTTCAAGCGCCAGGGAGCCGCCGTAAACAAGCCCCTCTTGCTCGCCCATGTGGCGCATGTACATGGCCACAGTCCAGATATTGAAGGCGATGAATGCGATATCAAAGCCGCGCAGCTTCAATCCGCGCTGCGACAGCAGGCTCACGATAGCCATGGGGAACAAAATGATTGCCGCGACGCGATGCGGGGGAAAACGCAGTCCGGCAACATAGAGCGATAGTTCCGTCGGGCACAAAAAGGCAATGATCAAAATGATGACCGGCAGCGGTGCCTTGTGTTTCAACTTTCCCATGTCGTTTTGCGGAGCTGTCTCTAGACCCGGTCTCTCAATCAGCGTTTGTCCCAGAAATCACGGCCCAAAAGGTTCGCGACAGTATTTTGAGATCGAGCGCAAGGGACCAGGATTTGATGTAGGCGAGATCGGCTTCGACGCGCGCCTCTATACTCCCCGGTGCTGCCGTCGAGCCACGCAGGCCGCTCACTTGGGCAAGTCCCGTAATACCTGGCCGCATTTGATGGCGATCAGGGTACTTTTCGAGAAGCCGGCTGAATTCCTCGTCGTGTAGAAGTGCATGGGGGCGGGGTCCGACAAGCGACATCTCACCTTTAATGACGTTGATGAATTGCGGCAGCTCGTCGAGACTTGTGCGCCTCAGGATGCGGCCAACGAACGTGACGCGCTGATCGCCGGGCTGGGCCTGGCGCACGTCGTTGCCGTCTTCCATGACGCACATGGTCCGGAATTTCAAAACTTCAAAAACTTGCTGATGACGGCCGCGGCGGCGTTGACGGAAAAAGACCGGGCCCGGGCTCTCGCATTTGATTGCTAAGATAATAAACGGCCACAAGAGCAAGCTGACCGCCAGGAAAATGGTCCCGAGAACAACGTCCTCAAATCGCTTTGTGATGGGCGCCCAGTCGGCTAGTTCTTTTTTTTTAGATCGAGAAGTCCAACCGGTCCAAGGTTGGAGACCTTGTGTGTGATGTCGCCATCGACAAGATCCGAGGCGATATGCGTCACGATGTGTGTCGAAACCGGGAGGTCAGAAAACTTCTCGATGATTTTCGAAACGCGCTGATCGGCGGCCTGGGGCAGAGCCACGACAATTCTGTCGATTGTGCCTTCGCGGCACGCCGTAATAAGATCTTCGAGTTTGCCGGTGACTTCCAAGCCTTCGGGATTGAGACGATCCTGGCCGGCACGATCATCGAAGACGCCCGCGAAATGGATGCCAACACCTGGGGTCTTGAGATAATCGTGAACCCGGCGGGCGATTTGTCCGGCACCGAAGACGGCAATCCGTTCATCAAAGCGGCCAGTCGGTTGCAAATTTAGCCAAGATGTTCCGTGCCATCATGCGACCGTAGAGCATGAGGCAGAAACTTGCCGAAACCCAGGCTGCATACCAGACCGCGATATGCATATTGCGCAGGGCAAGGGGCAGACCAATGCCAAGTACACCGACCATGCCGCAGATCACGGCAATCATCAGTTCCATGGGATCCAGCGGAAAACTTGCCATGTGGCTCGTTTCGTACATACCGCGGAAGCGCAGGCAAAGATGAGCGATAAAGCCGGCAACGAGGACGGACTGCATGACCATGACTTGGTCGATGACCACTTTGCCAGCCACTGCATAAATCAATGCCGGCAAGAGACCGCCGATGACCATCGCGAGAATATCGCAGATCGCCACGACGTCGGCCGAAACTTGGCGGGACAGCCGGCGCTTCAAGGGCTTCGCTGAGGTTTGCACCGGTTGTGCGGCTGCGATTTGCGTGGTCATGTCAGGTCCCAAGGCAGGGGATTTCTTTGCAACCGGCCTACACACAGAAGACCGCTCGTACCGACTCATTTAACGCCAACTGTCTAAATTTTGACTGAACGCCGAAACTTTCTGTTTTTTTACTTCGCCGCTGGCCGGCCGTCCAATTCTTCAAGCAGCGCGGCGCGGGGGCTGCTCGAAACCGAAATTTTCCTGTCTGCGGCCAATGAGAGCCGCCAATGCGCCGGTCCCCTCCAGCGAGGTGTCCTCTGCAACTTCGCTAAGGACCACGCCCGTCAGTTTATTCCGGTTGCTTCCGAGGAGTGCCAAAGCCTTTTTGGCAAGAGCCTTGGGCGTCTTTTGCCACCTCATGACAAAGACAATCTGGTCGGCGTAGTCGGCCATGATGCGCCCGTCCAAGACAGGAAGCAAAGGAGGCGTTGAGATGATGATGATATCGAATCTGCTCTTCAACCGGCCGAGCGAGTCCTGAATTGCGCGCCCGCTCAATATTTCAGGGATTGAGCGTGTGGATGGGCTCTGACCCATGGCGGGCAAGAAATGAAGCCCCGTAAGGCTGTCTCGTAGAATTGCCGCTTCGATGGGGCGATTGGTTGCCAGCTGGTCGACGAGACCAGTGGTCCGCTGAGGTGCCAAATAGCGAGTAAGTGGCAGGCGCCGTGCGTCTGCGTCAGCAAGCAGAACACGGGCGCCGGTCATCGCGTAGTGATGTGCAAGGTTAGAGGCGATTGTGTCGGCGCTCTCGCCGGGCAAAGCCGAAGCTACGAGTACAATCCGTGGTCCGGGCTCTGGGCGGCGCAAATCCAGTTCGCGCCGCGCTGCCCGGATTGCGTCAGCATAGGCGCTTGCCGGTTCCGCGACGATGAGCCGAACCATTTTTGAGGGTTCAATTGCCGGCTGATCCGGCAGGTTAGCAGTGGGAAGGGACGTGATATGCGCGGCATTGAGTGCGCGGGGTATGTCGTCGGCGCGACTGATGCCGGGCGCCATCATCTCGAGTAGTACCGCCAGTCCAAGGCCCATGATCAGGCCGCCGATACCAGCAATGAGGACGATTTGCTTGCGTTTTGGCGACGCGGGATAAAGTGGCGTATCGGCCTTTTCCACGATGTGGGCGTCGGGTAGCTGGAAGTCTTGCGTGCCGCTGGTCTGTTTGTACCGGGTCAGCAAGGATTCAAGCATGTTCTTGGAGGTCGAGGCTTCGCGCTCGAGTTCCTTGAGATCGACTCCGGCGTCCTTGCTTGTGACTTCCTGCTCTTTCAACTGCGCCATGTTTTGCGCGAGTTGACGTTCACGCGCCTCGGCAACTTCGAAATCGTTCTTGAGGTTTGCGACGACCTTCCCGACCTCAACGGCGAGCTGCGCTTCGGCCTCTGCAACCTCAGCCCGGCTTTTGATGATTTCCGGGTGTTTGGGACCATACTTGGTCGCGAGTTCCGCAGCCTTGCGGTTTGCATTGGCCACGGCATCTTTGAATGGCTGAACGGCTGGGCTTTTGAGGACTTCAGCTAATCCCGTACCGCCGTCGCCTCGCCGCGCCAGCTTCTGTGCCTGTTCGTAGTTGGCCTTCGCTTCTGCTGTAGTATTGCGCGCATTGATGGTTTGCTCCATCAAACGCGCCATTTGTTTTTCGGACAGCACCTGGCCTTCAGTGCTGAAAATGTTGTTTTGAGCTTTCCATTGTTCGACTTTGCGTTCTGCTTCGCTGACCTTCAGCCGCATACCGTCGATTCTTTCTTCGAGCAGCTGCGAAGCTGCGGCGTTGGCGCGGCGCTTGGTATCGATCTGATACTTGAGATAGGTTTCTGCGATCGTGTTGGCGATCTTGGCCGCCTTCACAGGGTCTGTGGCGGTGAAGCGGATATCGATGAGCAGCGTCATGCGCACGCGCACGACTTTCAAGCGCTCGGCGAAGGCAACGGCCACTTCGTCGCGCTCGGGCGTATAAGATCCCGGCAATTCCGGATTTAGGATTTCAGCGATCTGGTCGCGGGAAACCGGCAATTTGCGTTCTTTGATATCGTCTTGTTCTGGATCTTCTATGCCGATTTTAGAGAGCCACTTGCGGGGTAACGACTTTTTTCTGAACTCCGGATCGTTGCGCAGTCCCAGTGTTTCGATCACCGACAGAATGATCGGCCTTGAGCGGATGATTTCAACTTCGCTTTCAACCGTCGGGTTATCGCCTTTGAGATCGGTGACGACGTTGTCGAGATTAGAGACCAGTTTCTGGCGCGGATCGATTTGCACGATCGCCGAGGCATCGAAACGATTAGGTAGCGCTAATACAACTGCAGCTGCAAGGAATGTCGCTAAAACCGGAAGTACGAAGATGAGCTTCCAGCGTTTGCGCACAGCCGCTGCCGCGCGCTCGAGGCTCATCCCCCCGCCGCCCTGTCCGCCTTCACTCAGTTCGTCGAGATTTTCTTCCATTCTCCCAAGCGCCTAGAACCGCAACTTCGCACCGATCATGAACCGGTTGCGATGCATATCTCGCGAATCACTTTCTGACTCTGCGGAGGTCATGTTCGTAGGCAAAGGTGAACAGCCAGTTTTTATTGAGATAATATTCGAGACCAATCCGGGCCCCGTAGACCATTTCGGAGGTATTGGACGTCAGTGACGCGTCTTCGCGGATTTCGAAACCGCTATTGAGCAGCAGGTTATGATAGATTTCGTAGTCGGCGCGCACGCTGAGGCCGGTTTGGAGCAACGCGGCGCCGTCCGGGCCGCCAGTCTCGTTGAGCCTGCGCGTCAGTGAGCCATAGATGGTTAACCGTTGTGTCGGCAACCACTGAACCTCGGCTTCCATAAGACTGACAGTCAGATCCTCGACACCGGCTTGTTCGTAATCGCGCACGCCGAAGCCGCCAAGGATGCGCCAGCGTAATAGCGGACTCGTCTCGAACGCGAGGCCCGCGAGGGCTTCGTAACCAAGTGCATCCGTATCGGTGATGCCATCGCCCCTATTTTCAATCTTCAAGCCTTTGACTTTGCCGACGAGTTCGAAACCAGGTGAGAACCTATACCCTGTTCTCAACGTCGTACTGTAGAGCTGCTGGTCGCGCGGATCCAAATCGAGATGGGAGCCGTCCATTGCCGTCGTATCGGCGAAATCCCAACTTTCGGCCGCTGCCGAAATGGTGCCGTAGAGGCGGCCGACGTCGCGCGTAATGCCTGTTGCGGCCCGGTTATAGAACACTTCTACGGGCCCGCGCGCAGCTGTCGGATAGGACGGGCTGTTTCGTTCCTGATGGGTAAGCGATGACATCATGCCAGCGGCAAGGGTGTGTGCGTGGTCGAAGTGCAAAGCACCGTCAAGCCGCCCGCGAATATTGGCAAAATCCTGGTCGGAATTTTCCGCAAAACTGACGATCTTGCCATCCAGTGAAAAGTCTAAGGCGTGTCGCGGCAGCTGCGATTGGAACTTGACCGAGGTATCCAGTTCGGTCCGGATATCGCGCACCTTTTCGGCGTCAGTTCCGTAAATATTGTCGTCAAAGATTACGAGGGCGCCGGCTTCGGGCGAAACAATGTAATTTCCGGCCCGGATGCCGTCCGGCTTGACGAATTGCCGGTTGCGGCCAGCGACCGTCTCGGCGCCGAATTCCTTGGCGTTGAGCCACTCAATATCGTTTTGCCGTTTGGCGATCGTTGTTGTGTTCAAGCCGTCTTTATCGTCGAGATCGAGTTCGCCGGCGTGGGCGCCTGGGTCGAGAAAAAGCGATGCGAGAACGAAAGCGGAAGCACAATTGCGCAGCCAGCCCGGAATGCGAGCCGGCCAACACCAACGAGCCATAAATCCACTACACATCACACTAAAACTCAACGCCACGAAACGTACCGGGGGCACAGGCCGGGTCAGAAAAACCTTTCAGGAATTTTGATATTGTCGCCGGGTAAAACGGGGATGTCGGCTGGCATCTTTACGGCCGCATCCGGTTCGCCCTCGCGCCCAATGTAGAGGTAGGTTTGATCGGCGCGGTACGTGTAGCCCCCGGCCATGGCGACGACATCGCGCAACAAAAGCCCGTTCTTGTATTGGAATTCTCCGCCGTTCTTGACTTCGCCATGAATATAGATCGGCCGGTAGTTGGTCATTTCGACCGACACTTTAGGGTTTTTCAGGTAGCCGTCTGCCAGGCGCCGCGCGATCGCATCCCGGAATTCGTTGAGCGCCAAGCCTTTGGCTGGCAATTCGCCAACGAGTGGCATGGAAACTTGCCCCACGCCGTTGACTTCCATCGGTCCGGAAAGGTTTTCTTCGCCAAAAACCGTGACTTTGAGTTTGTCACCGACGCCGAGGCGATAGATGCGCTGCAAAGGCACTTTGCCTTCGCGCGTGGCAAACTGCGGCCCGCTCATGGCGATGGGGTTGACGCAAGCGCCAGTCAACATCGCGCTCAGTAGAGCTGCGACGGCAACGCGAACAAATCTCTCGAGCGGCAAACGCAAGACGGGTGCTCGAACACTGAATACGCATACGAAGGCCCCACCCGGAAGAGTGCGACCCCAACCACCAGGAATGGCCAATGCCGGTTAATTTCGAATTAACAATTCCCCCGTGGATCCAAAAAACAAATATGTGTCCGGCAATGGCTGAGCTGTCTCGCGCGTTAGCCCGGTCTTCAAGAATTAAGTGGTATGGCTTTGGCTTGGTCCAAAGTTTTGGGGATGCGCGCGTGTCGAACGATGCCGCCGGTACAGCTGAGAATTTCAGCAGCTTCTATGCAACGAAGCCCAAGAGCTATTTCGCGGGCGCCCGCGCTGATTTTATTGCGCGACTGCCGCGCGATTCTTCCGCGTCAATTCTTGAGATTGGCTGCGGCTCGGGTGAAACCGGCGCTCTAGCGCTCGCGGAAGGCTGCTGTAGCCGCTATGTCGGCGTCGAACTTTTCGAATCCGCGGCCGCCCACGCCCGCCAAGTTTTGACGGACGTCGTCACTGGAAACGTCGAAACGCTGGCCTTCGACTGGCAACCGGCGTCCTTTGACGCCATCATCCTGTCTGAAGTTTTGGAACACCTTGTCGAACCTGGCCGCGTTCTTAAGGAACTTGCGCGCTTTGTGCGTCCAGGCGGCATTGTGCTCGCAAGTTCGCCCAATATCTCTCACTGGCGCGTGATCCGCGAACTTATCAATGGCCGCTTCAATCTTGCAGACCGGGGTGTCTTCGATCGCACGCACATGCGCTGGTTCACGCCCGATACGTTCGCTGAGATGTTTGAGGAGTCGGGCTTCGATATTCACGAAATTGGTCCGGTCACGCCCTTCAGTGCGCGCACTGATGCTATCTCCTGGGCGACCCGCGGGCGCTTCGACCATCTCTTTATGGCTCAAATTGCGGTTCAGGGAATGCGCCGCTAGGGGTTGCCGTCTGCAATAGCTGCTATACCCGCCGTCAAGTCATAAGAGCAGCGGACATTGCCGACGTTACCTGTCTTTAAAACCAGATTTGGATGGCGGTAGCGCACATCCCACAGCGGATTATCAATGTCCCATAGGCCAACCTTGACATGATGACCGCCAATGACAATTTCCGGCCCTGACCAAGGGTTTGCCGGTTTGGAGCGCTGGGTCTTGGAGATTTCTTTCTGGCACGTTGTTGCAGCGCGGTCTTGATAGGCGCTAATCAGCGCTTCATGCATGATGGATCGATAATAGCGGTCCTGCGCCCAGACCTTCAATCCGGCGACGCCCGCCACAAAAATAACGAGGATCCTGAGGGATGCGCGCGGCATGATGAAACCCGGCCTTCGCGGGATTAGCGTTGAGGGTATCCAAACATTGCACCCGCCATGGTGAACAAAAGGTTTCTTGCCGCACCTGGCATTGGCATTTTGGAACTCCTTCGGGCTTGTCAGGCGGGCGGACGTCGGGCAAAAGCCATACCCTACCAAAGTCGATAGGCCGTCGAAATTCCAACGGTGGTCTTAGGGGAGCCCTCAAAAAATGAAAAAGAAGATCCTTATCACCTGGCCTCTGCCGGAAGCCGCCATGGCGCGGGCGCGGGCGACCTATGACGTTATCGCGCACGGCGGCAACCCGAAGATTACCATCGACGAGATGCTGGAGGCGGCAAAGTCCGTCGATGCCATCCTGCTCACGCTCAATGAGAAGTGCCGGAAGGATGTGATCGACAGGATGCCGGAGAACATCAAGTGTATCTCGACGTTCTCGATCGGCTTCGACCACATCGATCTCGATGCCTGCAAGGCGCGCGGGATCAAGGCCGGCAACGCGCCGCACGGCGTCACGGTTGCCACCGCTGAAATCGCCATGCTGCTGCTGCTTGGTTCAGCACGCCGTGCCGGCGAAGGCGAAAAGATGATCCGCACGCGCTCGTGGCCGGGTTGGCAGCCGTTGCAGCTCGTCGGTCAGCGCCTCGACAGCAAGGTGCTCGGCATTTACGGCTTCGGCAAAATCGGCCAGGCGCTCGCACAGCGCGCCCGTGGCTTCGATATGCAGATCCACTACCATGACCTCTATCGCGCCAAGCCCGAAGTCGAAGCAAAGTACAACGCCACCTATCACGACAGCCTCGATAGCTTGCTAAAGGTTTCGCAGTTCTTCTCGATCAACGCGCCCTCAACGCCGGAAACGCGCGGCTTCTTCAATAAGGCAACGATCGCCAAGTTGCCCCAGGGCGCCATTGTGGTGAACACGGCGCGCGGCGATCTCGTCAACGACGAAGACATGATCGCGGCCTTGAAATCCGGCCGTCTCGGGTACGCCGGTCTCGACGTTTTTGCCGGCGAGCCAAAGATCAACGAGGGTTACTACGATTTGCCCAATACCTTTCTGTTCCCGCATTTGGGCTCAGCGGCCATTGAAGCCCGCAATCAGATGGGCTTCGAAGCGCTTGACAACATCGACGCGTTCTTCGCGGGCAAGGATATGCCGTTCAAGCTGGCGTAAGTGATACAACGGCAAGTCACAAAAAACGGCCGGGCACAAAAGTGTCCGGCCGTATTCGTTTCATGTGCCGCGGGGCGTGCTTAGTGCAGCGCCGCGATCGCGAGTTCGCCTTCCTCGGCGTGGCCAATGGCAGCCTGAAGCGTATCTGTCAGCGCAATCGGCGTACCGTCCGCCGCATGCAACGAGAACAGGCTAATGCCTTTCGGCAAACCTTCGATCATTGGGAACATGCGCCGGGCGTCGTCCGAAGAAAGTGTCTTGATGTAAGCCACCTGTCCGCCACCGAGACGGGCGAGCTCAAGCTCGCTCATCAAGTGTTCGGTGCGATGGTCAACGGACTTTCGCGAGGACTTTGATTGGGTCTTGGTGTTCATGACGCTGTTCCTCCTTCGGAACGATAACCATCACCACAATATGGGGGATCAATCGGGCTTTTTCGAGTGGGCCGAAAGTCTAACCAAGGGTCTGATACTCGGACGATTCGGTTCAAAATGCTGTGACCGGAAAGACTCTAGGTGCGACCTTTGTGACCGGCGGGTGTTGCGCCGATTTCAATGCGGCGCACAATCCGCTCAGGTTCTAAGCGATGTAGATCGATCGACAAAAGTCCGTTCGACAGGTCTGCCGATTTGACTTCGATGCCGTCGGCCAGAACAAACGTCCTGGCAAACTGACGTGCGGCGATCCCGCGATACAGGTACTCGCGTAATTTATCCTCCGCTTGTTTGCCGCGCACTGTCAGTTGATTGTCCTCAAGCGTGATGTCGAGCTGGTCGCGGGTAAATCCGGCAACCGCCAAGGTGATGCGCAATAGTTCCGCGCGTTCGCCATCTTTGGTGAGGCGTTCGATATTGTATGGGGGATAGCCGTCCGCCGAACCTTTGCCGGCGCGGTCGATTAAGCGCTCTATTTCTTCGAACCCCAAGAGCAAAGGGTTTGACATCATTGCCATTCGTGACATGCGAAAGTCCTCCGCCGAAGCGACCTTCTATTTTTCAGGAAGCTTCAAAGCCTTCCATGCGCCTGCCACCCCGAAACCTGGGCATGACAAACCGCTCAGCAGCTATATTGGGGCGTCCAAGCCAATGTTCAAGCCTTGGAGCCAGGCGACGAAATTTCCCCGTAAACTCCGGTCATTAGGCCGTTGCCATAGTCTTGCTCGACTTTTTCAGTTGGTGGTGGGCTATTGAGGCGGCGGGCGCCGCGGGGAGAAGTCGCATGAGACCTGGATTACGCTTATCAGTACTGGCGGTTGGGTTGTTCGCGGCCGCAGTTTCGGTCTCGCAAGCCGAAGAAGCCAAACCCGAGCCGGCTCCGGCCCCTGCGGCCGACGCTGCCGTAACGCCTCCAACGGATGCCGAAGCCGAGCCTGCAGCGGTCACTCCGGCGGCGCCCAGCGGC
The DNA here is from genome assembly GCA_963819605.1 of uncultured Alphaproteobacteria bacterium. Lineage (GTDB taxonomy): Bacteria > Pseudomonadota > Alphaproteobacteria > Rhizobiales > Hyphomicrobiaceae > Hyphomicrobium_B. The sequence continues at coordinate 14,943 of CAWFWU010000004.1, forward strand.
GGCGGCGGCGTGAAAGTCTCAGATAGTCCTCCCGAGATCGAGCTGACCGCCGAAGAAAAGGCTGAACGCGATTCCCGCAAAGCTTGCAAGGTCGATATTTGCGCGGCGTTCCGCAAACCTTCGGCGGGCGGTGCCGACATCAGTTGCGACGTCGTAAAGAGCTGGCGCAAAGAGCAGCTTGGCAAGCTGGTCGGCAGGTTGAAGGTAAGCTGGCCCTATGGTCCGGTGCGTTGCACGTCGGCGGTGAAGCTGAAACGCGGCGATCTTCACAAGGCAATGACGGAAGAGAAGTATGAAACCCAGCTCGACAAGCATGAGGTGACGTGCGTCGTTGATCGCTTGGCTGAGCCCGCAGCCGATATAAAATTCGATTTCTCGCCGAAGGTCACATTTGAAAAAGGCCTGGCGATTAAGGCCAAGATCAATTGGGGTAAGCTCGAAGCGCCAACACTTATCAAAGGCGCGCTTTGGACTGCGACAGCGGCCGACAACACAGTCAATATCTTATCGAGTTCTCTGGTCGAGGACATCAATAGCTTCATCGGCAAAAAGTGCGATGATGTGAAAGAGGAATGGGCTTCGAAATAGGCAAAGCAGCTAGAGCCTGACAAGGCCTTTTGTAACGGCAATAGCGACCGCGTGTTCGCGCGAATCCGCTTTAAGTTTGCTGCGGGCATTGGCCAGATGCATGGCAACAGTCGGGGTCTTAATGCCAACGCACTTGGCGATGCCCTCGTTTGAATGTCCCCGGGCCAGTAGATCCAAGCACTGAAGTTCTCGAGGTGAAAGTGCAGAATTACTGTCTGCGGCCATGCTTGTTACCCGCCAATAAATTTTGTCGCTAATGCAATGTCACGCTGCAAAGTTGGTTTGTGCCGCTAGCTCCTTATGCCAAGTATGGGCCCCAAAATGTGAACCCATTCTACCAATGACGATTTGCATTGTGCACTATGTTGTTGAGTTGATACAATCTATCGGAATCATCAGGGTGCTGGCAAAAATCTTAGTCAAACATGGGATTTAGCCAACTCGGAATAGTTGCACTTTAGACCATGCTCAGGTCCGCCGCGTTTACTGACCGGTCGTCTTAGTGGCGCAACTGTTCATGAACTTGAGTGAGGGCAAATCAAGCCGCGCCTTCGATCTCGGTTTTCAATTGTTCCAGTTCGAGCCAAGCTGTTTCGGCCTTTTCCAGCGCCAGCTGCGTGGTTGCGAGGCGCGCCGACACCGCGTCGAACTCGGTACGGTTGCGGGTGAACAGCGTAGCGTCGGATAGTTTGCCAGCCAGCACCTGTATTTCAGCTTCATGTTTCCGGATCTGCTCAGGCAGCGTCTCGAGCGCATGCTTTTCTTTAAACGAGAGTTTGCGCACGGGCTTAGGAGCTGCTGGAGGCGATACGCCGTTTGAAGGTTGCGGCGAGCTGCGCCCAGGCGCATCTCCATTCGCAGCCGCGGCCTTGGCAGGTTCCAGACCCTTGCGCTGTTCGAGCATGTCGGAATATCCGCCTGGATATTCGCTCCAGCGTCCGTCGCCCTCGGGTGCCAGAACGCTTGTTACAACACGATCAAGGAAATCGCGATCATGACTGACAAGCAGAACAGTCCCAGGGTAATCGGCGAGAAGTTCTTGCAAGAGGTCGAGAGTTTCGAGATCGAGATCGTTGGTCGGTTCGTCGAGCACCAGCACGTTGGATGGTTTAGCCAGCGCGCGCGCCAGCATGAGCCGCGCCCGTTCGCCACCTGAAAGCACGCGCAGCGGTGTCAGCCTCTGTTCGGGCAGGAATAGGAAATCCTGCATGTAGCTGGCAACATGGCGCGCCTTGCCGTTGATGATGACTTGGTCACCTCGCCCGCCGGTCAAGGCGTCGCGAACCGTCCAATTGGGGTCGAGTTCGTCGCGCTTCTGGTCAAGGGAAACAAGTTCCATATTGACTCCGAGGCGAATTGTTCCGCTGTCAGGCTCTTCAGCCCCGGTCAAAAGTTTGAGGATTGTCGTTTTACCGGTACCATTGGGGCCAACGAGCCCCAGACGGTCGCCGCGCATGACGCGGATCGAGAGCTCATTGACGAGCGGTGTATCGCCATAACTTTTGCTGGCGCCTTTTGTCTCTGCAATCAGGCGGCCGGACAGCCCGCCCTCAGAGGCATCAAGCCTAACGTTGCCTTGCACGTGACGCTGTTCGCGCACTTCTTCGCGCATGGCGCGCAGTTCGCGCACACGGCGGACGTTGCGCTTGCGCCGCCCCGTGACGCCGCCATGCATCCAGTCGTTCTCGCGCATAATTTTACGGTCGAGTTTGTGGCGCTCCTGTTCTTCTTCTTCGAGGGTCTTGTCGCGCCACTCCTCAAAGGCGCCAAAGCCTTGATCCAGCTGGCGGGCTTTGCCGCGATCGATCCAGACTGTTCTGCGCGAGAGGTTTTCCAGGAAGCGCCGGTCATGGCTGATGAGCACGACCGCCGAGCGCAATGATTTGAGTTCGCTTTCCAGCCACTCAATCGCCGGCAGATCAAGGTGGTTGGTCGGCTCGTCGAGAAGCAAGACGTCGGGCCGGGCGACGAGCACGCGAGCAAGAGCTGCGCGGCGGGCCTCTCCGCCCGAAAGCTGATCGGGGTCTTCATCTCCCGTCAGTCCCAATTCTTCGAGTAGCGCCCGGGCGCGGTATGGATCGTCCGTTGGTCCGAGACCTGCTTCGACATAATCGAGGGTGGTATGGAAGCCTGAAAAATCGGCTTCTTGGGGCAGATAGCGAATGCTGGCACCCGGGTGTGCAAAACGCTCGCCCTGGTCCGGCTCGACCAGCTTTGCGGCAATCTTCAACAAGGTCGATTTGCCCGAGCCGTTGCGGCCAACGAGACAAATGCGATCGCCAGGGGCGACAGTCAGTTCCGCGCCTTCGAGGAGGGGCGTGCCGCCAAACGTCAGCCAGATATTCTTGAGGGTCAAAAGAGGGGGTGCCATGCGGAGGGTGTAGTGCGCTGCAGCATGGAGGGCAAGAGGCGGATTCTCCCAGCACGACCATCTCTTAAAGGTCGTGCTACCTTCACATGGGGCAGATTATCTGGTCTGATCCGGGATAAGCCGTGCTGGTCTGGGGTAAAATCCGGCCAAGAACAGGGAGTACCCATGAAACTCTACGCTGACCCAATCACTGTCAATTGCCGCAAGGTCATGGCTGGGCTTGATTTCCTGGGCGCTCCTTATGAGCGCGTCCATGTCGACTTCTTCAAGAGTGAGCAGAAAGCGCCAGCGTACTTGGCGATCAATCCCAACGCCACCTTGCCTGCCTTGGTCGATGGCGATCTCGTCTTGTGGGAATCGAACGCCATCCTGCAATACGCCGCAGACAAGGTCGGCAACAGCCGCGCTTATTCACTCGATCTCGTGAAGCGCGCCGACATCAATCGCTGGCTCTTGTGGGAGTCCTCAAGCTGGTTCCCAAGTGCCTATATTTATCTGGTCGAGCACTGCGTGAAGCCGCTTTTCGACCAAAAGCCGGACGCACAGGTTCTTGCGGCACAGGACGTGCAATTCCACAAGCTCGCCGGCATTCTCGACACGCGGCTGGCCAAGAGTAAATGGCTTTGCGGCGACGAACCAACCATTGCCGATATCGCGGTAGCAGCGCCCATGCACATGCATCAGCATCAGAAACTTCCGCTCGGCCCTCACAAACATCTGACGCGATGGATGACTGAGGGAATTGAGAAGTTACCATGTTGGGAAAGGTCTTACGTCGGACCCGGGTTCACGCTAACGCGGAGTTGATCTGCCAATTTGGCGCCCTGGTGATAAGAATTCACAAAATTGCTGCCGAATCGGGCTGCCAATTGTATTGGCGGTCCCTTGGACAAAACTTGATCAAGGACGAAACACGATGCTGCACTCTGTCAAAACCAACCTAAATTACACGGTCGATAACGGCGTGCCGCCGGACTACTACTTCTATGAGCCCGACCCTTCGGTCAAAACGCAACCCACCCGGAACCGACACGAAGGAAGTCGAGATCTTTGACGGTTGGCCGAAGCTGAACGAGTTCTCACTTGACCGGGAAGGTTTCGAACTGAAGCCATTTCCTGCCAAGTTTTCGGGCTACGACGATGAGTCCGCTGTGAAAGCTGACTTCTATCCTCAGATCGAAGATTTTGTGGCGCGCAACACGGGCGCTAAGCGCGTCATCATTTTCGATCACACCATCCGCAAGCGATTGCCGGCTGACTTGAAGGTGCAAACTACGACGCAGCGCCCCGCCGTGCTTCTGGTTCATGCCGACTACACGGCGAAGGCCGCCGTTCAGCGCGTGCGCGATATCGTTCCCGAAGAGGCAGAAGAGCTGCTCAAGGGCCGTGTGGCGTTCTACAATGTCTGGAAGTCACTCTACGAACCGGTTGAAGAGCTACCGCTCGCTATGTGTGACGTCACCTCGGCGATCGACGACGACATGCTGCGCATGGAGCTCAAATACAAGGAGCGCACGGGCGAGATCTACGTCATGCGCCACAATCCATCGCATCGCTGGTACTACTTCCCGAAGATGCAGGTCGATCAGGCACTGCTCTTGAAGACTTACGATTCCGACGCGAACCGCGCCCGATATATGAGTCATAGCGCCTTTGAAGATCCAAATACGCCGCCGGGAGCGCCAAAACGCGAGAGCATCGAAGTGCGCACGATGGCGTTTTTCTGAAGGGCTGCTGTTTGTTGGGGCACCCAGCCCCAGCTATTGATCTGGTTGCGCGTGCTGCATCCGGCGGGCTCTTCGCAACGGTTTGTTAATGATCCTCGCCCAAAGATAAAGCATCAATCAGGATCCGAATGTGTGAAACGTGCGTGTCTTGCGCGCGAAATCTCATCGATAGATCGAGGCTAAGTCTAAGCGCAATGCTGATCTGGGGATGTCTTCTCGCCGCTTCGGTGGCTGCAATCATGGTGTTGTTCGGGCCGGCGAAGAAGCCGGTAGCGAAGCCGCGCTCCAGCAAGCAGCCGTATCGCGCGCGGCCGGCCGATGCCGGTCAGGCAAAAGGTCAAACAAACCAGCAGATCAAGCGCGACCAAGGTTTTGGCCGCCGCTAAATCCGGCTAACTGCATCTTCCAGGGATCGATAAAGTCACATTGCCATCGAGCGCGGCTCGAGTTCGCTTTCTTTGGCGATGCGTTCATACTGCTCGGCAATCGTCTTGATGCGATAGCTCCGCTCGCCGCCTTCGAACGGTAACTGCCGCAAGATTTTATATTCGCGGATCGAGGCCGGGATCGTTGCCCGTGCCGGGTTGAAATTGACCATCTGGCCAACCTTGTATTTGTAGTTCGCCACGCGTCATCTCCTTGCCGCTCAAGCGGCATTTTGGCGGCTGATCATCGGCTTAGCGCCGCCGGGTTGTGCGAAGCAGGCAGGCGCAAATGTATCGAAATCAAGCTCCGGGCGCCATGCGATAGGCGGAGCTGTCGAAACAGTATAGCACAAGATGCCCACGCAGCGGCCCTGTATCGGCCGCCTCGGGCGAAGTGCCGCGATTTCTGCGCCAATTCACCAATAACGGCCTTAAATCAACAACACCGGCTGATCTTGCCGCCGTTAACGCCATAGCGGCTGGCCTGACGCTCGCGGAAAAAGTCCTCGTAGTTCATCACAGCTTCGCCCGGGTGCATCTTCTGGCGATGGGCGACATAAGCCTCGTAATCCGGCACGCCGACCATGAGCCGCGCAGTTGCAGCCAATTTGGTGCCAAACTTGACCAGCGCCGCGCCTTGAACATTGCAGAGCTCGCGAAACAGCATGTTCTTTACTCCGCCGCCTGAAGTACGGCTTCCCGCGCCGTGATGTTTGGGTTGGCGCGCGCTTCAAAAATTGCGCGGATGCCGAACACGATCATCGCAACAACAAGCGCCATCAGCAGCGACGCCATTGTCGCGTTGACGTAGTCGTTGAAAACGATGCGGTTCATTTGCTCAATGTTCTTCGCAGGCGCCAGAACTTCGCCATTGGCCAGCGCCGAGCCGAACTTCTCGGCATGCGCCAGGAAGCCGATTTTGACGTCGGCGTTAAAGAGCTTATGCCATCCGGCGGTCAGCGTGCAGATCGCGAGCCACGTCGCGGGTATCGCCGTGACCCAGGCATATTTCTCGCGCTTTAGCTTGAAGAGCACGACTGTGCACAGCGTCAGCGCGATACAGGCCAGCATCTGGTTGGCGATGCCGAAGAGCGGCCAGAGCGTGTTGATGCCCCCCAACGGATCGATCACGCCTTGATAGAGAAAATAACCCCAGCCCGTGACGGCAATTGTGGTTGCGAGGATGTTCGCGGTCCAGGACTTGGTGTCCTTGAAGGCTGGCGCGAAGCTGCCGATCAGATCCTGAATCATGAAGCGGGCAACGCGCGTCCCGGCGTCGATGGTCGTCAGAATGAATAGGGCTTCGAACAGAATGGCGAAGTGGTACCAGAACGCCATCATGGCCTTTCCGCCGATGGCACCGGATAGAATTTCCGCCATGCCGACCGCGAGCGTCGGTGCGCCGCCCGTGCGTGACAGGATCGTCGTCTCGCCAACGTCCTTGGCCACTTGGTCGAGCATTTCGGGCGTGACTAAAAAGCCCCAACTCGAAATCGCCGCCGCCGCGTCCGCCGCCGTCGTGCCGATCAACGCGGCCGGGCTGTTCATGGCGAAATAAACGCCAGGCTCAAGCGCGCACGCCGCAATCAGCGCCATGACGGCGACGAAGCTTTCCATCAGCATCGCGCCGTAGCCGATGAAAGGCGTATGGCCTTCGCTCTCCAGCATCTTCGGCGTCGTGCCCGACGAGACCAGCGCATGGAAGCCCGAGACCGCGCCACAGGCAATGGTGATGAACAGGAACGGGAACAGCGCACCGGTGAAGACGGGGCCGGTGCCATCAATGAATTTGGTGACGGCGGGCATTTTGAGATCAGGCTGTACGATGAGAATGCCGATTGCCAGGCCGAGAATCGTGCCGATTTTCAGAAACGTCGAGAGATAGTCGCGCGGTGCGAGCAGCAGCCAGACGGGTAGCACAGACGCGATAAAGCCATAGGCGATCAGCATCATGGAGAGCTGCTCGCCGGTGAACGTGAACATCGGCGCGAGGGTTGGATCTTCGGCCACATGCTGGCCGTAGATGATCGACGCCATCAGCAAAGTAAAACCTATGACCGACATTTCGCCGATCTGCCCGGGGCGGAAATAGCGCCCATACACACCCATCAAAACGGCGATGGGGATCGTGGCCATGACCGTGAACGTGCCCCAAGGCGAATGCGCCAGCGCTTTGACGACAACGAGCGCCAGAACAGCGAGCAGGATGATCATGATGATCAAGATGCCGACCATGGCCACCGTGCCCGCCGTTTCGCCGAGCTCGGCGCGGATCATATCTCCGAGAGAGCGCCCGTCGCGGCGCGTCGATGCCCACAGCACGATGAAGTCTTGGACCGCGCCCGCGAACACGACGCCGACGAGCAGCCAGAGCGTGCCGGGGAGATAGCCCATTTGCGCGGCGAGGACCGGCCCAACCAATGGCCCCGCGCCGGCGATGGCTGCGAAGTGGTGGCCGAACAATACGTTTCTGTCGGTTGGGCAATAGTCGAGGCCGTCGTTGAAGCGGGTGGCAGGTGTCGGCCGCGAGGGATCGATGCGCAAAACTTTGTGTGCGATGAACTGGCCGTAGAACCGATAGGCAATCAGGTAGACCGAGACGGAGGCCGCGACCAGCCAGATGGCATTGATGGTCTCGCCGCGCGAGAGCGCGACAACACCGAGAGAGACCGCGCCGAGAACTGCAAGCGAGACCCAGCCGAGGTTCGAGCGCCAATCATTGGAGAAGGTTGTGCCGGTCATGAGTTCAAAATCCTGCTGGCAATGTTGTAAGGCGCCGGGTTGCCGGTTCGCCGGTTCGAATTGAGCCGCACCATACCGGAAGCTCCGCGCGATTCCATCCCGGCCAAGCAGATTTTAGTACCAAAGACGCGCGCGAATTTAGACCTGTGTCAGGACCGCGCCATCATCGGCTGCGCCCGCGTCGCGCTTCAGCCACAGAGCGGAGTGCAGCGTCGTATTCGGGTACTACGGGGGCAGGATCGAGCTACCTACGGGCACGCCCCCGGGGTGGGGTCCGATCTCCGCCCATCATAACAAATCGCCAAGCGACAAGGTCGGGTCAAAACAGAGGTGCCACTTTGTAGGTTGGCGTCACCCTCGGCCTTGAGCCGGGGGCAGACCCAACGGACAAGCCGCGCAAAGCATACGATTTAAAAATTTGGCAAAGACAAAAAGTTCCTTATGCGATTTTCTTACCCCGGCTTGACTGTTGGGTCTGCGCCGCGGGGGACGCGCTTCGCTTGACCCAATCTACGCCCCATCCGGCATGGGTAATCCGGGCAAGAGCCGGTTGACGTGACCCATCTTGCGGCCGGAGCGGGCGTCCTTCTTGCCGTAGTGATGCAAGAACGCTCCCGTGTCGGCGGCGATGTCTTTCCAGGCCAAGATCTCATCGCCAATAAGATTGATCATCTCGACGGCCGGCGCCTTGCGCGCGGTTGAACCCAATGGCCAGCCGGCCACCGCGCGAATGTGCTGCTCGAATTGCGAGGTGACGGCGCCGTCGATGGTCCAGTGCCCTGAGTTGTGCACGCGCGGCGCCATCTCATTGACGTAGAGAACGTCGCGTCCGGTTTCATGGAGCGCAAAGAATTCGATGGCGAAGACGCCAACATAATCCAGTTCGCGCGCGAACTTTTCGGCGATGGCAATGGCGTCCTTGGCGGCGGCGTTCGTGATGCGGGCGGGCGCGAGGCTGCGATGTAGAATGTGATGGCGGTGCTCGTTCTCGGTGACATCGAAGGCGCGGAATTCGCCGTCGAGGCTGCGCGCGGCGATGACGGAAACTTCGAGCTGGAAATTGACGAAGCTTTCCAAGACTGATGGTTGATCGCGCATCGCGTCCCAGGCGAGGCGTGCGTCGTCGGGTTTGAGGATTTTGGCTTGGCCCTTACCGTCGTAGCCAAAGCGGCGCGTTTTCAGAATGCAGGGCGGGGGAATTTGCTGAAGCGCTTTCTGGAGATCGGCGAAGCTATTCACATCGGCGAATTCCGCCGTACCCGCGCCGAGCTTGCGCGCCAAGGTCTTTTCGTTGATGCGGTCTTGCGCGCACGCGAGCGCCTTGGCGCCTGGGCGGACGGGAATGTGTTTGGATAGAAATTCAACAGTCGGAACCGGGATATTCTCGAATTCGTAGGTCGCGACGTCAACCGATGTGGCAAACGCAAGCAGGGCCTTGTGATCGTCATAGGACGCAAGCGTGCGCTCGGCCGCGACTTCGAAGGCGGGGCTGTCGGCTTCGGGCGCATAAACGTGTGATTTAAGACCGAGACGCGCGGCGGCCATGGCGAGCATGCGGCCCAATTGTCCGCCGCCGAGAATACCAATGGTCGAACCTGGAGGAAGCGCGGTCACGGGTAAAACTCACTCGTCCTTAGGGTTTTCGGCGACGGCGGCCGAATGTTTGGCGCGGAGCGCGTCGAGGCGTTTGGCCAGAGCAGCGTCGCTAAGTGCAAGTATGGAAGCGGCGAGAATTCCGGCGTTGGTAGCGCCTGCTTCGCCGATGGCCAGCGTGCCGACGGGAACGCCGGCCGGCATCTGCACAATCGAGAGCAAGCTATCTTGCCCCGAGAGCGCTTTGCTCATGACGGGCACGCCGAGCACGGGAAGCGTCGTCATCGACGCCGTCATGCCGGGGAGATGCGCCGCCCCGCCCGCGCCCGCGATGATGACGTTGAGGCCGCGATCGCGCGCCGACTTTGCATAGGCATAGAGACGGTCGGGTGTGCGATGCGCCGAGACGATCTTAGTCTCGTAAGCGACTTTCAGGGTGTCGAGGATCGCGGCTGCGGCCTTCATGGTGGCCCAGTCGGATTGACTGCCCATGATAATGCCAACGAGTGGTTTTGCTGCGCTCATGAGAATCGTCCACTCCCCTTCAGGGAAACGGGGCATTTAGAGGAGCCCCCCGCGCTTGACAAGCAAAAGCAGCGGCGCGGCCGTTGAGCCAGTGGGCAAACGCGGGCGTGGTTAAGGCTTAACCGCGATTTTCATCCTTCAAGCGATGATATCGGGGAGTAACTGGTCTTCGACCGATGTGATGCGATCTTTCAGCGCCAGCTTGCGTTTTTTGAGGCGCTTAATGAGCAATTGGTCGGCTGTCGGATTGGCTTCAAGAGACACGATCTCCTCATCGAGCAAACGATGCTCGGTGCGCAATTTCACCAGTTCTTCGCGTAGCTCGCGTTCGTCGCGACGCTGCATCTCAGTCTATCCCGCCCCGCCCGGCCGCTTTCTGGGGTTGTCAACTATTGGGAAGGTAATGGCAACTGGCAAACGCTTCGGCCTCCCACATTTGTCCGGAGCGTGAGCAAGCGCCTGACGAATCGCAACAATTTTAGACGAATCGCTAAGTTTGCGGCAGCAAAATTCAAATTTAAAAACATAATTCAGTCGGCCGCAGGGGTTGGACAAGGCCACTCAACTATGGCACGATTGCCCCGTCTGCAACGATCCGAGGAGAGGTATAGATGGCAATGTCGTCTCATCTTGTAGAACTCGCAGAGAAGCACCGGCTTCTGGAACAAAGGATCCAGGAAGCCGTGACAAGGCCGGGCTCCGACGACGCAGAGATCCGGCGATTGAAACAAGAAAAACTCAAACTCAAAGACGAAATGGAAAGGCTGAGAAAGGCGACGCGGCACTAGAGCCCGCAACGCGATATTCCGATCGATCAGAGCCCTGCCCGCGGCACATGAAGCCGCCGAGCGGGGCTTTTATGTTTTAGTGTTTTAGGAGCAGCGCAAGCACGCCGCTCACTACGCCTCTTTCGCCATCTCGCGCAGCTTGAATTTCTGGATTTTTCCGGTCGAGGTTTTCGGTACTTCGGAGAACACGATATGGCGCGGCACCTTGTAGCGTGCGAGGCCCTGGCGGCACCACTCAAGGATTTCCTCTGACGTGGCGCTGGCGCCGGGACGCAGCTCTACGAAGGCACACGGCGTCTCGCCCCATTTATCGTCCGGCTTCGCGACAACCGCGCAGAAGGCAACGGCTGGGTGCTTGTAGAGTACGTCCTCGACTTCGATCGACGAGATGTTCTCGCCGCCAGAAATGATGATGTCCTTCGAGCGGTCCTTCAATTGAATGTAGCCGTCGGGATGCAAGACACCCAAATCGCCCGAATGGAACCAGCCGCCAGCGAAAGCGTCGCTGGTCGCGTTCTTGTTTTTGAGATAACCCTTCATGACGATGTTGCCGCGAAACATGACTTCGCCGAGCGTCTCGCCGTCGTCTGGTACGACTTCCATCGTTTCTGGATTCATGACGGTCAAGCCTTCGAGCGCGGCGTAGCGCACACCCTGGCGGGCGCGTTTTGTCGTCACCTGGTCCTTCGGCAGTTTATCCCACTCCGCGTTCCACTCGTTGATGGTGGCGGGGCCATAGGTTTCGGTCAGGCCATAAAGGTGCGTAAGTTTGAAGCCTGCGTCCATCATAGCTGAGAGCACCGCTTCAGGCGGCGGGGCGGCGGCGTGATTGAACGAAACTGTGTGCGTGAACTTGCGTTTCTCTGCTTCAGTGGCGTTGAGCATCGTCGCCATGACGATCGGCGCACCGGAAAGTTCGTCACCTTATGATCGGCAATGGCGTCATACATGGCCTTAGCGCGGACCCAGCGGAGGCAGACGTGCGTGCCAGCAACGGCCGTGACGGCCCAGGGGAAGCACCAGCCGTTGCAATGGAACATCGGCAGCGTCCAGAGATAGACGGGATGCACGGTCATGCCGCACGCAAGCGCGTTGGCGTAGCACATGAGCGCCGCGCCGCGATGATGATAGACGACGCCTTTCGGATTGCCGGTTGTGCCTGACGTGTAGTTGAGTGAGATCGAATCCCATTCGTCCGGCGGCCAGCGCCATTTGAAGTTTGTGTCGCCTTTACTGATGAAGGCCTCGTAGTCGACGTCCGAAAGTGCTTCGCCGCTTTGGGGGAATTCGCTGTCGTTGTAGTCGATGATGAAGGGTTTGACCTTGGCTTGTTCCAGCGCGGCCTTCATTACGGATGAGAACTCGCGATCGACGATGATGACTTTGGCGTCCGCGTGGTCGAGCTGGAAGGCGATGATCGCGGCGTCGAGGCGGGTGTTGATCGAATGCAGGACTGCGCCGGTCATCGGCACGCCGAAGTGAGCGTCCAACATGGCTGGCGTATTGGCGAGCATGACGGAAACGGTGTCGCCGACTTCAATGCCGTGCTGGCTCAACGCAGAGGCGAGGCGGCGCGCGCGGTTGTAGAATTCGGCGTAGGTGGTGCGGGCGTTGCCGTGGATGATGGCCGTATGATTGGGATAGACGCTGGCTGAGCGCTCGAGGAACGTAATGGGCGTTAGCGGTACGTAATTCGCCGCGTTTTTGTCGAGGTCTTGTTCGTAAGGATTGGACATATTGCCCGGCCACCAATTGAAAGGGTTTCTGGCAGTGACGCTAGCGAATTAGGCGCGACCGGGCAACGGCACGTTGAGACGATAGCCCCAGCATTGCTCATCCAATTCAAATGGAATTGGCCAGAAGTAGGTGCGGCAAGTGCGTAAGTGGTGCCAAGCCGTGGACTCAGTCCTCGGCAGGTTCCTCGCCGTCCTCTTTCGCCTTCATGCCTTTGAGCTTGGCCAGAACGCGGGCCTGTTCTTCCTCAGGCGTCTCCTCGCGAGCGGCCGCAGCAGCCTTTGGCGCCATGATGGAGGCGGTTGTGGTTGGCACAGGTGCGGGCGCGGTCGTCTCTTCGGTCGCGAGCAGCGTGCCCAACGGTTCCTTGCCCTTGTTGGCTTCCTTGCGCTCGCGTTCGATGCGGCGCGCAGCTTTCTTCACTTCGGCGTCGAGGTCGGTCTGTGAGCATAGCCCAAGCGTCACCGGGTCCTGCGGCGTCAGCTGCGAAGAGTTCCAGTGCGTGCGATCGCGGATCTGGGCAATCGTCGGCTTGGTCGTGCCAACGAGGCGCATCAACTGGCTGTCCTTGAGTTCAGCGTGATTGCGCAACAGCCAGAGAACGGCGTTCGGCCGGTCATGGCGGCGCGAAACGGGCGTGTATTTGGGCCCGCGCTTGCTCTGCACTTGGGGCGGCAGCTCGACTTTGCTTTCGGCCAGATGGAGTTTGTGGCCGTGATCTTTCTCGCCCTTGGCGATTTCATCGCGCGTCAGCTGGCCGTTGGTCACGGGGTCCATACCCTTGATGCCTTGGGCGACGTCGCCATCGGCGATGCCTTTGACCTCGAGCGGGTGCAGGCCGCAAAACTCGGCGATCTGGTCAAACGCGAGCCCAGAGTTCTCGACGAGCCAAACGGCGGTGGCCTTCGGCATTAGGGGGCGGCGGTCGCTCATAACGGTCCTTCTCCGGTCCTTGGCGCGGGGTCTTGCGCAAAGGCCAACAACTTAAGGGAAAATGGGAATACGCCCTTATAGGCACGGAGGGGCCCCGGGCGCAACCTGAGATTAGGGGGGTGGAAGGCAAATTGACTATCAGGGGAGCGCTGGGCCGGGTAGCGGTAGGCCGGGTAGTGCTGGGCCGGTTGGGGGTAGGCCAGCAGTTGCAGGGGACGCAGCGCGCCGCTAGTGTCCGCGCGCGCTGGGCTTTTGGGCGGCGCGTGGCCACATTCCTGAAGGATCAATCGTATGCTGGCGACCGCGGGTACAACCAAATACTTCGAAGACCTCAAAGTCGGTCAGGAAGCCTCTATGTCGAGGGTCGTCTCAGAGGCCGACATCGTCGCCTATGCGGCGCTCTCGGGCGACTACAATCCCGTCCATCTCGATCCCGAGTATGCGGCCAAGACGCCGTTCAAGGAGCGCATCGCGCATGGCATTTTGTCGGCCGGATATATCTCGGCGCTGTTTGGCATGAAGCTGCCGGGGCCAGGCTCGATTTACATTTCTCAGTCGTTGAACTTTAAAGGGCCGGTGAAGATCGACGACCGTGTCGAGACTGTTGTGCGGTTGACCGAACTCATCCCGGCAAAGAAGCGCGCCAAGTTCGAGTGCATCTGTTCGGTTGGCGGCAAAGCGGTGCTGACGGGCGAAGCCGTGCTCATGGTGCCCACCAAGCCGAAGTAAGAGCAACGGTATCGAGTTTGATGCAGCAAACCTGCTAGGAGCGTTTGCCAGCATTTCAGGGAGACGCATGCACTACCGAGCCTTTTTGACTTTTATTTTAGATACAACACTGAAAACACGAAAATGCGATTAAGTTCAGCCACGGACAAATTCCGCGTTACGTGGTATTGTCAGAAAATTCTTGACTTGCAGGGACTCGCTTCCGGTGTCGAGAGTTATGGTGAAACGACAAGAGTGAATATGAGCAAGCGACACGAGTTCCGATGGAAGATCGACGCATATAGCGCCGACACGATGCCGCTTGACCGGCTAGCTGAATATCTTGCGGAATTGGCCGAAATGCTTGGCGATGCAAAACATTTGCATTTGCTCAAAGTCGAGACGAGTAGCACCGTTCCCGTTTTACGCATTGACGATGAGGCAGTCGAACGGGTTCGTCAGCGTGCAACCGACGTAAAGCGCGGGATCGCACCCGTTGCAGTGATGCAGAGCTACAGGCGAATAAATGTGATGCTGCGAAAAGACAAGGCGACGGCAACACTTATCGAGGGTAGTGCGGAGATAATACCGTTTCCTGGAAACCAAGAGCCGACAGACCTTCTCAGTGGCGTCATGCAGCGCGGTAGCTTGGATGGACAGTTGGAGAAAATTGGTGGCGCGCGACCATGGGTTCCTGTGAAGCTGCGATCGATGGAAGGTGGTACTGTTACTGGGTGCTTTGCCAAAAAGGGTTTGGCCAAAGAATTGGCAAATCATTTATTCGAACCTGTCCGGCTATTTGGTAGGGGTAGGTGGACTCGCACCGCAAGTGGCCAGTGGGTGTTAGATAAGTTTTCAGTTGAAACCTTTGAAAAGCTGTCTGCGGATCCACTTGGACAGGTGGTATCCGCCTTGCGCTCGGTGAAAGCCGATTGGCGCCCCAATCCGATCGCTGAAATTTTAGCTGGCGAGTTCTGAGCATGAGAGGAGTTGATGCCACTGTATTGACATTGCTCCTCAATGAGAATGCTGATTCACCTCCAGACCCGACAACCGGAAAAGCTGTCGAAAAAACGCGAGATCGCGTCAACTTTCTAGTGCAGTCACTTCAGCAGCAGAAACAGAAAATCATAATACCGACACCGGTACTGGCGGAGGTCCTGGTCGCGTCTGGAATGCCCGGACTCCGATATGTCGAGGTGCTGCAAAAGGCAGCTGTTTTCGAAATCAGAGATTTTGACAAGCTGGCTGCGATCGAACTTGCTTTGATGACACGCACAGCACTAGACGCCGGGAAAGGCAAGAAGAAGGGATTGAGCACCGAGCCGTGGCAAAAAATAAAGTTGGATAGGCAGATTGTGTCAGTGTGCAAGGTGGCCGGCGTCTCCATCCTTTATGCGAGCGACACATCTCTGAGTAATTTTGCCAAACAAGCTGGAATGCAAGTAATAGGGGTGCACGAGCTGCCGTTACCACCCACTCAGCCACAGCTGAGCATGCATGCCCTCTTGGAACAAACGAGTTCTGAGCACGACGCAACAGAGGCACCCACAGCGACCGAACCGGACGATGATGAAGCCTAAGACTTCCAAAATCATCAGTTATTTCTGCTGCATCGTGAAAGTACTGCGTCGCATCCAGGATGACGGGTGAAGTCGAGGAGCGCTAGGTATTATGCAAGTCGTCCATGGTTATTCGCATGTGCCCATTACGGCGCGGGCGGCTGTTATTGCCATCGGCAATTTTGACGGCGTGCATCGTGGCCACCGGGCGCTGATTGCGTCCGCCGTGGCCAAAGGCAAGGAGCTTGGCCGCGCGCCAGGCGTGATGATTTTCGAACCCCATCCGCGCGAGTTTTTCCAGCCCAGCGAGCCGCTGTTTCGCTTGACGCCTTTGAACAGCAAATTGGCTCTGCTTGAGAAACTCGGTGTGAAAGTGGCGTTCGTTGAAAATTTCGATGCGCACTTCGCCGGATTATCGGCGCAGGAATTTATCGAGCGCGTACTGGTCGCAGGGCTCGGCGTGGCGCACGTCATCATCGGCTACGACTTTTATTTCGGGCACAAGCGCGCTGGAAATCCGCAACTCATGGAAACGGCCGGCAAGGAACTTGGTTTCGGGGTGACGGTCGTTGCGCCGGTTGCGGAAGCGGGCGAAGTGTTCTCCTCGTCGTCGGTGCGCGTGTATCTAGCGCAGGGCGACGTCAAAGGCGCGACACATGTTTTGGGCGAGCATTGGCGCGTTCAAGGCAAGGTCATCGGTGGGGCGAAACGGGGCACGGGCTTAGGTTTTCCAACGGCCAACGTGCCGATGCCGAAGGGCACGGCGCTGGCGCACGGGATTTACGCGGTGCGCGCGCATGTGGATGGAAAGCACTACGATGCGGCAGCGTATCTCGGTACGCGCCCGACGTTTGACAACGGCATGCCGGTGCTCGAGGTGTTCATCTTCGACTTCAAGGGCGATCTCTACGGCCACGATCTCGACGTCGAGTTCGTCGATTTCATCCGGGCCGACCGCAAGTTTTCGTCCGGCGAAGATCTGGTCAGGCAGATGGACGCGGACGTGGCCAAAATCCGGGCTATTTTGGTATCTGGTTAACGCCCCTGGTGAAAATAGTTTTATCCCCGCCCTTCTGATAGGCCGTATTCTAGTCCCTCGGGGCTTCCTTTGCGCTTGGCCCTGGACGTTGCTAGAAGGCGCTTGGTTAATGAACGAAAGAACAAATGATGTCGAAAGACGTGAAGGCGCCAGTGAACCCAGAGGGCAGCCCAAAAGCTGAAGGCCGCGATTGGTCGAAGACGCTTTATTTGCCGGAGACGCCGTTTCCGATGCGCGCCGGCTTGCCTGAGCTTGAGCCGAAGCTGTTGCGCCACTGGGACGAGATCGGGCTGTACAAGAAAATCCGCGCGCAATCGAAGGGGCGGCCGAAATTCGTGCTGCACGATGGGCCGCCGTACGCGAACGGCAATATCCACATCGGCCACGCGCTCAATAAAATTTTGAAGGACCTCGTCGTCAAGTCGCAGCAGATGCTTGGGCACGATTCCAACTACGTGCCGGGCTGGGATTGTCACGGTCTGCCGATCGAATGGAAGATCGAGGAACAGTATCGCGCCAAGGGCAAGGAGAAGCCGAACTTCTCTGATCCGAAAGCGATGAATGCGTTTCGCGGAGAGTGCCGCGAGTTCGCCAAGCATTGGCTGAGCGTGCAGCGCGAGGAGTTCAAGCGCCTCGGCGTGGTTGGAGATTGGGACAATCCATATTCGACCATGGCGTTCCGCGCGGAGTCTATCATCGCGCGCGAGATCATGAAGTTTGCCAGCACGGGCCAGCTCTATCGCGGCTCGAAGCCGGTGATGTGGAGCGTGGTTGAGAAGACCGCGTTGGCGGAAGCCGAGGTTGAGTATCAGGATTATCAGAGCGATATGGTTTGGGTGAAGTTTCCTGTTCGTCAGGCCAGCGCAAGTTCGCAAAATGCTGCGACTGTTCAAAACCCGTTCACGCTTACGGATTCTTTTGTTGTCATCTGGACAACGACGCCGTGGACTATTCCCGGCAACCGCGCGATCAGCTTCAACAACAAGATTGCTTACGGACTCTATCAGGTGACTGCATCACCCGATGGCAATTGGGCGAAAGAGGGCGAAAAGTTCATTCTGGCAGACAAACTTGCCGCCGAAGTTTTCAAGGCGGCAAAGATTGAAGCTTCAGGCTATCGACGGATCGCTGAAGTAAACGACGACAACTTTTTCAGAATGGTCTGCGCTCACCCGCTTCGGTCACTCGGTTACGACTTCGACATCCCGCTCCTCGACGGTGATCACGTCACCGACGACACGGGTACGGGCTTTGTACACACTGCGCCAGGTCATGGTGCCGACGACTACAACATCTGGACCGCGAACCAGAAAGCGCTGCGCGAGCGCGGTATCGATACGACTGTGCCCTTCACCGTCGATGCCGATGGCGTGCTGACCAAGGCTGCGCCGGGCTTCGAAGGCAAGCGCGTCTTGAAAGAAAACGGCGACAAGCCAAAACCTGAAGAGGGGGCCAACGACGCGGTGATCAAAGCCTTGCAGGACGCGGGCAACATCATCGCGCGCGGCCGCTTGAAGCATCAGTATCCGCATTCGTGGCGTTCGAAAAAGCCGGTTATTTTCCGCAACACGCCGCAGTGGTTTATTGGGATGGATAAGGTGGCGAAGGCGGTGTCTGACCCTCCGGGTCTGACACCGATTACTGGCGGCGCGGTTCTTCAGGGTGTCAGACCCGGAGGGTCAGACACCAAGCACGAGCAGCGCACACTCCGCCAAACGGCGCTTGCCGAAATCAAGAAAACGGAGTGGGTGCCAGCTGCCGGCGAGAACCGCATCACGGGCATGATCGCGGGCCGTCCCGATTGGGTTGTCTCGCGGCAGCGCGCGTGGGGCGTACCGATCGCGGTGTTCCGCAATGTCGAGACCGATGAAGTGTTGCCGGGCAACGGCCCGCACACGGCGAAATCGCCTGAACTTATGCAGCGCATCGAACAGGCGTTCGCTGAAAATGGTGCGGACGTGTGGTTTGAGGACGGCGCCAAAGAGCGTTTCCTGAAAGGCATTATCCCGGACGCTGAAATGCCGAAGTGGGAGCAGGTCAAAGACGTACTCGATGTCTGGTTCGATTCCGGCTGCACGCACGCCTTCACGCTCGACGACCCGGAGGCATTCCCGGGCCTCAAAGGCATCTCGCGCCAGCACATCGTCACAAAGGCGGGCAAGACCGCGTCATGTATCTCGAAGGCTCGGACCAGCATCGTGGCTGGTTCCATTCGTCGTTGCTCGAGAGCTGCGGTACGCGCGGACATGCGCCGTACGACATCGTGCTGACGCACGGCTTCGTGCTCGACGAGAAGGGCGATGAGAAGATGTCCAAGTCGAAGGGTAATGTGCTTTCGCCGCAAGACGTCATGAAATCGAGCGGCGCCGACATTCTGCGCCTTTGGGTGGCCTCAAGCGATACGACAAACGACATCCGCTTTGGGCCGGCGATCGTGCAGGCGGCGGCGGACAGCTATCGCAAATTGCGCAATACGCTCAGATGGATGCTCGGCGCGCTGGCGCACTTCGATGCCAAGGCCGATACGGTCAAGCACAAGGATATGCCCGAGCTCGAGCGTTTGATGCTGCATCGCTTGGCGGAAATCGATTCAGAGGTCCGCAAGGCCTACGAGACTTACGATTATCGCAAGGTGGTGGCGCTGCTGTCGCAGTTCATGAACACCGAATTGTCGGCGTTCTATTTCGATATCCGCAAAGACGCGCTCTATTGCGAAGCGCCATCGAGCAAGAAGCGCAAGGCGGCGCTGACGGTTGTCGATCACATCTGTGATGCGCTGATCAAATGGCTGGCGCCGATCCTGTCGTTCACGGCGGAAGAGGCCTGGATGCTATACAAGCCGAACGCCGAGGAAAGCGTGCATCTGGTGCCGTTCCCGAAAATTCCGCGCGATTGGCGCGATGAGAATCTCGCCGCAAAATGGGATCGCGTTAGGGAAGTGCGCTCGGTCGTAACGGGTGCGCTTGAAGTTGAGCGCGCCAACAAGAAGATTGGCTCGTCGCTGGAGGCCGCACCCGCTGTCTACGTGACGGACCCAGATTTGATGGTTGGGCTCGACGGCGTCGACATGGCCGAGGTGTGCATCACGTCGGCGATCTCTGTCAGCGACAAGGCCATCCCCGACGGCGCTTTCACATTGCCGAACGAGCCGGGCGTCGGCGTCGTCGTGCACAAGGCCGAGGGCACCAAGTGCGCGCGCTCGTGGCGCATCACCAAGGATGTAGGCTCGGACAAAGCCTATCCGGACTTGTCGGCACGCGACGCCGCCGCCGTGCGCGAAATCGAAAAGCAGGCGGTGAGCTGATGGTAAATTGCAGTTCGCTGGTAATGGCGGTCGTCAATGTCGCGCGCGATCCTTTACTTCTCCCTCCCCCTCGACGGGGGAGGGTCTGGGTGGGGGTGGTGCATGAGCATAGAGGTCTGGGGACACCCCCCTCCCTAACCCTCCCCCGCAAGGGGGGAGGGAATGTGCTCGGTGCGACTATCAAGGGCGTCCAATGAGCAAAGACGCGAATGCACCATTTTACGGCTCTTGGTTCTGGGGCCAATGGTCGGGGCTTGGGCGGCCGTGGCTGGGGCCACGTTCGCGATCGATCAGGCGCACAAATTCTGGATGCTCTATGTCTACGACATCGTGGCGAAGGGCCGGGTGACTGTGGCGCCGTTCCTCGATCTCGTGTTCGTGAAAAATACCGGCATCAGCTATTCGATGTTCGATCAGGACAGCCAATCGGGGCAGTACATGCTCGCAGCCTTCGCCGTTGCCGCCTCCCTCGCCATGTGGGTTTGGCTCGCCCGCTCCGACACCACCCGGCTCATGGCGTGGAGCTTGGCCCTGATCATCGGCGGGCGCGCTGGGCAACGCCCTCGACCGGGTCTTGATCGGCGGGGTTGCAGACTTCTTTTCCCTGCACGCATTCGGATTCTATTGGTATGTCTTCAACATGGCAGATGTGGCGATCGTTGCAGGCGTCGCGGGGCTGCTATATGACTCATACAAGTCGAGTCGTAATGACGCCGCAAAGCCGCTGTAACGGCACTTGAGTGGGGACAAGCTCATGTGCCGGTCTGGCTCACGGGGGAATATCGTATGCTATTGAAAAACATGATGAATGTTTTGATTGGGATGGCTTGCGCCGCGCTCCTTTCGGGCTGCAGCGCGGACGACGTCCAGCTCAATGGCAAAATTTTCGATGCCGTGGGCATGAATACGGCGTCCGTTAAAAAGACCCCAAAACTGGCAGAACGCTCTGGAATTGTGGTGCCGCCAAACTTGGAACGGTTGCCGGAGCCCGGGTCGGGCGGCGGCGAGCAGCCGGCATTGGCCGAAGTACAGGATTACGACGCCAAGCGCGTGACCTCCTACAATGACCTTGAACGGCAGCAGGAAGCCTATTGCAAGGTGCACTATCACGACGCCAAGATACATGGCGATCAAGACGCCGTTTTGGCGACCGGTCCACTAGGGCCGTGTCAAGGTTCGGCATTCAAGCTCATCAAGCAGGTGAGCGGGAACGGCGACGCCGAGGAATAATGCGCTCGCGGGATTGCCAATGCCTTGGTCTGCGTGCAGAGCGATTAACATCCTGAAGTATATATGCATTTTATGTTTTTCTGCGACCTAATCCGGCTTGCAGATGAACGCGATGTCATTTGACTTTGAAGGGCCGTCCTCCGACATCTCCTAACAGCGCGGCACCTCGTACCGCCACGCGTTTCGCATTCACTCACCAAGCTGGCCATTCAAGCAGAACTGGCCAAAAGATTGGGACCAAGCATGCTTTTACCTGCTTTAGCCGTCCGCACTTCGCTCGCAACCCTTATTCTGGCGCTTTCCATGCTCGCATTGAACCCTATCGCCCACGCGGCCGCATCCTCGACGCGCGCCAGCGAATTCAAACTCTCGAACGGCATGCAGGTCGTCGTCATTCCGGACCGCCGGGCGCCCGTCGTCACGCACATGGTCTGGTACCGGGTCGGCGCCGCGGATGAGGTGCGTGGCACCTCCGGCATCGCCCATTTTCTTGAGCACTTGATGTTCAAGTCGACTGAGAAAATTCCGGTCGGGGAGTTCTCGAAAATCGTCGGCCGGCTCGGCGGTCAGGATAACGCCTTCACCGGCCACGACGCGACGAGTTACTTCCAGCGGATCTCGAAGGACCGTCTCAAAACCATGATGGAGATGGAAGCCGACCGCATGGTGAACTTGCGGCTCGATGAGAAAGAAGTTTTGACAGAGCGCGACGTCATTCTCGAAGAGCGCCGTTCGCGTATCGAAAACAATCCCGGCTCGATCCTCGACGAGCAGATGAACGCGGCGCTCCATCTCAATCATCCCTACGGCGTGCCGGTCATCGGCTGGTATCATGAGATCGCGAAACTCTCGCGCAACGACGCGATGACGTTTTACAAGCGTTACTATGCGCCGAACAACGCGACGCTCGTTGTCTCGGGCGACGTGACGGAAGAAGAAGTCAAAGCCCTTGCAGAAGAAACCTATGGGAAAATTCCGGCGAACCCGGACGTCGTGACGCAACGGGTTAGGCCTTCCGATCCGCCGCAGATCGTGCCGCGCCGCTTGGAGCTTAAAGACCCGCGCGCTGGAAACTACTCGTTCCACCGCTATTACGTTGCGCCAAGTTATGTGACGGCAAAATCCGGCGAAGCCGAAGCGCTCGATCTTATGTTGAAGATCGCCGCATCGGGATCGACCAGCCGGCTATACAAAAAACTCGTCGTCGAATCCAAGCTGGCATCGAGCGCAAGCGGCGATTACGGCGGTTATGGCCTGGATACCGGGAATATCTCGCTTTACGCGGTTGCGGCCGATGGTGTGCCGCTGGCGAAGGTCGAGGCGGCGATCGACGAGGTTCTCGCGGATGTTGCCAAGAACGGCGTGACTGAGCAAGAGCTCGTGCGCGCCAAAAACAACTACCTAGCCGAATACGTCTACGAGAGCGACAACCAGGCGACGCTCGCGCGCCGTTATGGCTGGGGCGTTTCGGTCGGCCGCACGGTCGCGCAGATTGAAGGCTGGCCGGATGCGATTTCAAAAGTGACGCTGGACGATATCAAGAAAGTTGCAGCGGAATATCTCGATGCCCGGCGTTCGGTCACAGGATATCTGTTGCCGGACAAGTCGCCCGTTGCGCAGGCCGGCGCCAAGAGCGCAGTGAGGTAAGCGATGACAATTTCAAGTTTTGCGGGCCGCACCATGCGTGTTTGGGCGCGCACCGAAATCATGATCGCTTTTGCGGTCGCCATGCTCTTTTTTGTCGTCACCCTTACCCGACCGGCCCATGCCATGAACATTCAGACTGTGAAAAGCCCCGGTGGTATCGAAGCCTGGCTGGTTGAAGAACACTCCGTGCCCTTGATGGCGCTGCGCTTCGCTTTCGACGGCGGCAACAGCCAGGATCCTAAGGGCAAAGAGGGTGTCGCCAACTTCATTACGGCGATGATGGACGAGGGCGCCGGCGATATTCTAAGTGCCCAGTTTCAAGAGCGCGTGGAAGACATTGCCATGCGCATGAGCTGGGATGACTCTAAGGATTCGCTCTACGGCAACTTCGAGACGTTGACGGCGAACCGGGAAAAAGCGGTCGAACTCTTAAAGCTTGCGATTGCAAAACCTCGCTTCGACAAGGACGCCGTTGACCGCATCCGCCAGCAGCTTTTGGCCAATCTTACGTATTCGGAAAAGGATCCCGAAAAAGTTGCGGCCAAGGCATGGTTCGCTGCTGCCTTTGAAGGGCATCCCTACGGCCGGCCGTCGAACGGCAACAAAGAAAGCATCGCGGGTATGACCTCCGCGGACTTGGCGGCCTTTCATAAGCGCAATTTTTCCAAGGGCAATCTGAAGGTCGTTGCTGTCGGCGATATCAACGCCACGGAACTCGGCAAGTTGCTCGACGACGTGTTCGGCGGACTGCCAGCGAAGGCGGATCTCGTTGACGTCGCAAAGATTGATCCTGTCAACGCCGGGCAGCAGAAGATTATCGACATGGACGTGCCGCAGTCGGTCGCGGTGTTCGGACTTGGAGCCATGGCCCGCAAGGATCCGGATTTCATGGCGGCGTTCATCATCAATCATATCCTCGGCGGCGGCGGGTTCTCTGCCAAGCTGATGGAGGAGGTTCGCGAAAAGCGTGGTCTCGCCTATTCGGTCTACAGCTATATCCAGCCCTACCAGCACACCTCGATCCTGTCGGGTAGCGTCGCGACCAAGAACGAATCCATGGCCGAAAGCCTGGACATCATTCGCGCCGAGTTGAAAAAGATGGCGGATCAAGGCCCGAGTGCCGAAGATCTGGAGGGCGCGAAGAAATATCTCACGGGGTCGTATGCGTTGCGCTTTGACACAAACTCGAAGATCGCAACGCAACTGCTTGGGCTTTTGCAGGAAAACTTTGGCATCGATTATGTCGATACCCGCAACAAGCTGGTCGAGGCCGTCACGCTTGACGACGTTAAACGCGTCGCCAAACGCTTGTTGAAGACTGACGGCCTGATCGTCACGATTGTCGGCAAACCGGCCAACGTCAAGCCGATCAGCGCGACCGTGCCCGGGCGGGGTTGAGGCCGCGGCTGAGCGCAGGTTGGCCGGGGCGGGCTCAATCTTATTGACGATATTTGGGCAGCAGGCCTTGGCTCACCCGCCAATTGGCGTTAAGCGCTGAGCGGATGTTCACGGGGGGACCGCATGGCGCAGGACGGCTCGAGCAAGTTCTACCGGCAATCGATCGCAGGGTGTTTGGACAGCGCTATTGGCCCGCATGGGCTTTCGGGAGCGTCACTTGCTGCATGGCTGGCGCGGGTGGAGCCGCACCTGGAAGGCTTGCGCAACGACTATCGAGAACAGCGTTTGCCGCTGTTGCGCATTGCGGAGGAGTCCTCCGATTTAGACGATGCGGCAGCCGCGCTGGCGAAGCTTTCCGAAGGCGCGAAAACGGTCATTTTTTTCGGCACCGGCGGATCAAGCCTTGGCGGACAGACGCTGGCGCAGCTCGCAGGCTGGAACATTCCGGGCGGCGCTGACATCGCGCAGCGCAAGCGCCCGCGTACTCGTTTTTACGACAACCTCGACGGTGCGACGCTGGCTGGTGCGCTGGCCAATCTCGATCTCGCGACCTCGCGCTTTATCGTGACGTCGAAGTCAGGCGGCACTGCGGAAACTCTGGCGCAAGTCATAGTCACCCTCTCGGCGGTGAAAGGCGCAGGATTTGGCGCACAAATACCAAACATGTTCCTTGGCATCACGGAGCCGGATCGGGCAGGAACGCCGAACGGGTTGCGCGCGCTCTTTTCGAAGCTCGGCATTCCGATGCTCGATCATCACACCGGCATCGGCGGGCGCTTTTCGTGTCTGACGAACGTTGGGCTGATGCCGGCGATTGCCCGCGGTCTTGATGGTGGCGCAGTTCGTGCCGGTGCGCGCGCAGTTATAGACGACATGCTTGCCGCCAAGTCTGCGGCGGACTTTGCGCCAGCCGTGGGCGCTGCGACGGCGATTGCCTTGAGCAAGGAAAAGGGCATCCGCACGCTTGTCATGATGCCCTATGCGGATCGCTTGAGCCGCTTGTCAGCGTGGTTTGTGCAGCTTTGGGCCGAAAGCCTCGGCAAGAATGGCGAAGGTACCAGTCCAATCGCGGCAATTGGACCGCTCGATCAACACAGCCAATTGCAGCTCTATATGGATGGTCCGCGCGAGCATTACGTGACGGTGCTCAGAGCCGCTACGGGTGGCACAGGGCCAAAGATTGATGCGGATCTGGCAGCCGTCGCAGGCGTTGGTTTTTTGGGTGGCAAGACGATTGGCGATGTCGTTTCGGCACAAGCACATGCGGTGCCTGAAGCATTAGGCCGTGCCGGGCGGCCCGTTCGCACACTTGATATTGAGCGTTTGGACGAAAAAACGCTTGGGAGCCTGCTCATGCACTTTATGATTGAGACGATTCTCGCCGGCCGTCTGCTTGGCGTTGATCCCTTCGATCAGCCAGCCGTCGAGCTTGCGAAGATTCTAACGAAAGAGCGCCTCGCGAAAGGCGCGTAACGCGCAAAGAGGCCACCCTTGGCGATCCGCCAACTCTCGCCAGATACCGTCAACCGCATTGCTGCGGGCGAGGTGATCGAGCGCCCGGCGAGTGTCGTCAAGGAGCTGGTCGAAAACGCCATCGACGCGGGCGCGACGCAAATCGAAATCGTAACGGCCTCAGGTGGATTGTCACTCATCCGCGTGACCGATGACGGCGGCGGCATGATGCCGGACGATTTGGCGCTGTCTGTCGAGCGCCACGCCACATCGAAGCTGTCAGAGGAAGATCTGTTCGACATTCGCAGTCTCGGGTTTCGCGGCGAAGCCTTGCCGTCGATTGGCTCCATCGCGCGGCTCGAAATAAAGTCGAAGCCGAAGGAGGCGCGCGAAGGTTTCTCAATCGTTGTCGAGCGCGGGCGCAAAGGCGTCGTGCAACCTGCAGCTCTCAATCCTGGCACCGTTGTTGAAGTGCGCGATCTTTTTTCCGCGACCCCCGCCCGCCTTAAATTCATGAAGTCAGAGCGGTCTGAGAATATGGCCATAGGCGACATCGTTCGCCGCTTAGCAATGGCGCATCCCGGCGTCGGGTTCGTGCTGCAGACAGGGGAACGCGCAGCACTCAATCTGGTGCGCGGACCGGCGACGGCAGAAGGGTTGCTCGAGCGTTTGGGCCGCATCATGGGCCGCGAGTTCATGCACGATGCGCTCGAAATCAAGGGTGGCGGCACGGGCGCGACAGGGCCCATGCGGGTCTTCGGATTTGCCGGATTGCCGACGTTGCACCGGCAAGATTCCAGCCAGCAGTATCTGTTCGTCAATGGACGCCCGGTACGCGACAAGCTGTTGATCGGCTCGGTCAAGGCCGCCTATGGCGATCTCATACCGAAAGGACGTTCGCCGCTGCTTGCTTTGTTTCTCGAAGTCGCGCCTGCCGATCTGGACGTTAACGTGCATCCCACCAAAGCGGAGGTGCGCTTTCGCGATGCGGGGCGGGTTCGGGCCCTGCTGGTTGGGGCCTTGAGCGAGGCACTGAGCTTGGCCGGGCATCGCGCGTCCGCGCAGGGTGGAGCGCTGACGGTTGAGACATTCGAAGCTGGAATTCTGCCAAATGCCGGCTATGGGCATGGCGCATACCGGCCGACGGGCACGTTCATGCCGCGTGGATTTGCGGAGGCAATGCAGGCGCCTTTCGCCGGCATCGACACGCCAAGCGCCGACCACAGCGCGGCCATGGTGCCCGCATCCGAAGTTTTGCTCGACCGGCCGCTCGGGGCGGTGCGCGCGCAGGTGCACGAGAACTATATCGTGGCGCAAACGCGCGACGGCCTCGTCATCGTCGATCAGCACGCGGCCCACGAGCGCCTTGTTTACGAGCGTTTGAAATCAAGCCTCGCCAATGGTGGCGTGGCGCGCCAAGGCCTGCTGATCCCCGTGATTGTCAATCTCGACGCCGACGATGCCGAGGGGGTGGTGGAGAAAGCCGGAGAACTCGCCGAACTCGGACTGGTGCTCGAAGCCTTCGGGTATGGTGCTATTGCTGTGCGCGAGACGCCCGCGCTGCTTGGTGAAACGGACATCGAAGGCTTGGTCAAAGACCTTGCGGCGGAAATCAGGGCGGAAGGGACGTCAAGAGCGCTGAAAGACCGGCTGGAGGCGGTGGCGTCCCGGATGGCCTGTCACGGCAGCGTGCGTTCCGGGCGGCGCCTGACGGCGGACGAGATGAACGCGCTTCTGCGGGCCATGGAGGCGACACCTTATTCTGGCCAGTGTAATCACGGCCGGCCGACGTATGTCGCTTTGAAGCTTGCCGACATCGAGCGGCTTTTCGGGCGGAGGTAGGGCCGCGTCAGGCCCTTGTTGCCGCGCGCCGGTTCCACGGCATCTGGCCGAGAACCTGCGCCATCATACACGAGCCGCTAACACCGGAAAACACCAAGCCTGCGCCGATAAAGGCCGAGAGCCAGATGAATGACGGCGACACGAACATGCTCAAAAGCACGCCGAGAAGGACGAGGGATCCGGCTGTGATTTGCACTTGCCGCATGATCTCGATCGGTTGGCTCTTGTCGGTTGAGACGGGCAAGCCTGCGGCTTTCCAAGCTTCAATCCCGCCTTCGAGTATATAGGCTTCACATTGCGCGGTAGAAGCTAGTGTTCCAACGTTGGCGGCAGTGCGCCCGCCCGAGCGGCAATGGAAAATAACGGGCCCCGGCGTCGGCCCGAGTGACTTCAAATCGCCGACAGGCCGGTTTGCGGCACCGGGAATGTTTTCGCGGGCGTATTCGTCGGCTCCTCGGATATCGATCAGCGTTGCGCCTTGCGCGATGAGTTTTTTGGCGGCGGCCGGGGAAATCGATTGCAATGACATTCTCGGAATCTTTCGAAGTAGGCGCCTCAGCGAGCGCGAATGGCGTTCAAGTCTCGTGCGCGCCTTTATAACGTGCAAGGTCGGCATCGGTGTCAATGTCGAGAAAAGCCTCAGCGCCATTGGCCGCAACCGTGTGTAAGTTCGACGTATACTTCTGCAGCAGCGCTTTGCCCCCTGAATCGCCCTCAAGAGCCAACAGTTCTGGGAAAAGGCTCTTGGGCCAGAGTACAGGGTGACCTTGGCGGCCGGCGCTATCAACGGGATGCACAATGGCGCCGCCACGTTGAGCGGCAAATTCGTCGATGACGCGGGTGATCAAATCTGTGCTGATGCCCGGCATATCCGCCAAGACGACGAGGGCACCGGCTGTTGTGTCAGGCAGCGCCGCGATACCCGTGCGGAGCGATGTGGCGAGCCCAAGGTGCGCCTCGTTATTGACAATTGGGCGCCAGCGTCCGGTCCCCGCTGCCGCTGCAACATGCTGTGCATCTGAATTTGTGACCAATAGGATTTCTGCGACAGGTGAAGCGGCGGCCGCCATCAGCACACGGCGCACCAACGGCACGCCATCAATTTCTGTTTTAAGCTTATTGCCGGACTTGAAGCGGCTTGAGCGGCCTGCGGCCAAAACAAGTGCCGCAATGCGCATCATACTTTTCCGCCGCGGAACGCTGAGATGACTTCGCCAAGTATTGCAACCGCAATTTCTGCCGGTGTTTCCGCTCCAATATTGAGGCCAACGGGCGACTTAATGCGGGCGATGTCAGCGTCCGTGAAGCCGAGCCCAGTCAGGCGCTCAACGCGTTTGGCGTGGGTCTTGCGCGAACCAAGAGCGCCGATGTAGCGGCAGGGAGAGCGCAGCGCCATTGCAAGCGCTTCATCATCGATGTGGCCGACGTGGGTTAGAGTCACGACGGCCGTGAAGGGATCTGGTGCGAAAGCCATGAGGGCGGTTTCCGGCCAGGCGGTTTCGACGATGCTGGCATCGAACCGGCTGTCGGCCGTAAAGGCCGAACGTGGATCGATAATAGTGATCTGATAGCCGATCGTCTGCGCCAGCTTGGCGAGCACTTGCGCGACGTGCGTTGCGCCGACGACAAATAAACGGGGCGCCGGGGCTATGGTTTGCAAAAACGTGCCGCCGTCTGTATTGTCCTGCAAGGCACTAGCGCCTGAGGCGAGGGCGTTTGCCATGGGAGGACTTTCTCCCAAAGCATCCGTCACGAGCCGGATCCCGCCATCGCTGAGGCGCGTCTCGATCACGGCGGCTTTTCGCATGTCGCGCGCAGCAGTGAGTTTAGTGAACAGCGGAAGTCCTTCGTCTGGCGTTAGCCGCGTGACCAGGATTCGCAACTTGCCGCCGCACGCGAGGCCCGCGCGCCATGCCGTCTCGTCGGCAATGCCAAAGGACAGAACTTGAGGCTTGCCGCTCGCCAAAACGTCGGTTGCTTCGGCGATGACGTCGGCCTCAATGCATCCGCCTGAAACCGAACCCTGGAACCGTTCGCCGGACGCAATAACCATCTGCCCGCCGATCGGAACCGGCGCAGAGCCCCACGCCTCTATAACAGTGGCAAGCGCCACGGCGTCGCCGCCCCGAAGCCAATGTTCGGCTGCCTGAAGCGGGTCAAAAGGGGTGGTTTCTGCTGATTCTTGGGTCACGGGGCATCTTTCAAGAAACGCATCTATCAAGAAATGCGTCGGTCGCACGGCCAATTCGCGCGATTGCTTAGGCCTTGAGACAGGTCTAGAAGCGCGCTTATGAACAAAAATGCGTCGAATGAACCGGTGAATGCAAGCGCGAAAGTACGCTTGGCCGATGGAGGCACGGCACGCGCCATGTCTGCAACTCCGCCGAAGGTCGGGTTTGTGTCGCTCGGTTGCCCGAAAGCCTTGGTCGATAGCGAGCGGATCATCACGCAACTTCGCTCGGAAGGGTATCAAATTGCTGGCGACTACGATGGCGCGGACGTGGTCGTAGTTAACACCTGCGGGTTCTTGGATTCAGCCAAACAAGAAAGTTTGGAGGCGATTGGAGAAGCCATGGCCTCCAATGGCCGCGTGATTGTGACCGGCTGCTTTGGAGTTGAGGAATCGCGCATCCGCGAAGCATATCCCGGCGTGCTCGCCGTAACAGGCCCGCATCAATATGAGCAGGTGGTCAACGCAGTTCACGGCGCGGTGCCGCCGCTGCACGATCCCTTCGTTGATCTCGTGCCGCCCGAAGGCCTGCGGCTCACGCCCCGGCACTACGCTTACTTGAAAATCTCTGAAGGTTGCAACAACCGCTGCTCGTTCTGCATTATCCCGTCGTTGCGCGGCGATCTTGCCAGCCGGCCTGCCAATCACGTAATGGCGGAAGCGGAGAAGCTGGTGAAAGCTGGGGTCAAGGAATTGCTGGTCATCAGTCAGGATACTAGTGCCTACGGGCTTGATATTAAATACGCGGAAAGCCCATGGAAAGGCGCGCCACTTAAAGCGCGCTTCTTGGATTTGAGCAAGGCCTTGGGCGAACTCGGCGCCTGGGTCCGTATGCATTACGTATATCCCTATCCGCACGTCGATGATGTCATACCGCTTATGGCGGAAGGGAAAATTCTTCCCTACCTCGACATACCGTTTCAGCATGCGTCGCCAGCGGTGCTCAAAGCCATGCGGCGCCCCGCATCCCAGGAGAAAACGGCGGAGAGAATTCGCCGCTGGCGTGAAGTCTGTCCCGATCTTGCCATCCGCTCGACGTTCATCGTCGGATTTCCGGGTGAGACGGAGCAAGATTTCGAATTTCTGCTGCAGTGGCTGAAAGAGGCGGGGATCAATCGCGCAGGTTGCTTCAAGTATGAGCCGGTTGCCGGTGCCAAGGCCAATGACCTTAGCGGGGCAGTGCCCGAAGAGGTCAAAGAGGAGCGCTGGCATCGCTTTATGGCGGCTCAGCAAGTCGTCAGCGCAGAAATACTGGCTAAAAAGGCCGGCCGCACCATCGATGTTTTGATTGACGAGGTGGACGATGAGGGGGCGGTCGGCCGCTCGAAATGGGATGCCCCGGAAATCGACGGAAGTGTGTTTTTGAATGGGGCAACCGGCCTGAAGCCGGGCGATTTGGTCCGGGCCAAGGTCACGGAAGCCGACGCCTACGATCTCTGGGCAGATTTGCAGCCCTGAGTATTAACAATACCTTGCAGCATGCGACCCTAATGTCCCGCAGAATAACACTTTTTTCTGTCCCGTTAACTGGATTTAGGGTGTTTGCTGAGTATTGTGCACCAGCTCGCGATGCGGGTGGGTTCTGGTGTTGGGTTTTTATCGCATGTTGGTGCGTCGCGTCCGGGAAGCACTGTTGCTTCCGGCAAGCCAGTTTTGGGTCACAAACGGGGTTCCGCGGCTGGCGGCGCTCGTCACCCTGTTTTGCGCGATCTTGACGTCCCAAACCAGCGCGAAAACTCCCGGTACCGTTCACTGCTACGGCGGATGGTGCCACCGGGTTTCGACAATCGATGAAATGCACAGCATGGTGGGCCAGCGCGGTTATTTGCGCGCGTCCTATTACGACGACTGCCGCGTCGATCGCTTTAATGCTTGCGGTTTGACGAGTTCCGGCGAAGTTTTCCGTCCCGACCGTGCGGATAATGCGGCGAGCCCAATCTTTCCCGACGGCACGGTTTTGCTCGCATATAATCCTGCAAACGGCAGTGCCGCAGTTCTGCGCGTCAACAGTACTGGTCCCTACCGTGGCGACCGCAGGCTTGATGTGTCGCGCGCCACAGCCGAGAAATTAGGATTCCAAAAGAAGGGCGTGGCCGATCTCGCCGTAACGGTGCTCAAGTCTCCAGAGCCCGAAGATGCGCGATATAAGAAACTGCGGACTTATGCGCGCGTGCCGGGATACATCGGAAACTTCAAGAATTTTGATGCAGCGCACGATGCGGCTATCAACGGCCTGAACATGCAGCTTGAATTGACCATGGCCGCATTGGACAGTGGTTTGGATCCCGAACTCATGCCACCAGACCCGCGTGCCGCCCTCAAGGATTTGCCCCGGGTTGAGGTTGCTGCCGTTCCGGCGCGGGAACGCGTCTTTGCTTCGCCGCCCGAATGGGATGCACGCACGAGCGAGATCGTCCACGTCAAACTGACCGATAGGCCGGAGACTGTTCCGGAAGCGCAGATTATCACACTGGCGCAGGGTCCGTTGCCGGCTGGAGTTCCGGAACGGCCGGGGAGTAACGTGATTGCAGCAATGGAGCAGTCAGTTCCAGCCAGGATGGTTGGGCAAGAAGATCAGCGAAACTCTCAAGACGTGGACGTAGAAACGTCTCCTGTCACACCCACGACGGTTGCGAAGAGTGCAAGTGCAATGGCACGCCTTGCGGCCTTCATCGAGGCGGCGCGTGCTGAGGCGCGGATAAAGAGCGGCTGGTCCATTGCAAGAAATGATCGTCTCGAAAGCACCTGGGGCGAGCAAATCCATGCTTTCATTCACGATGCTCGTGTGAAAGCTCGCGCCAGCGTTGTGCGCGACGGTGTCATGCAGCGCTTCACTGCCGAGCTCACTCTCAAGGCCCGGCGTTATCGCTGACCGGTAAGGTGTCCGCTGACAATGGCACTACAAGTCCACGGGCTTCATCCTTGGCTTTATAGTCCGGCTCGACGTGAATGACGGCTTCTGAGCCTTCAATTTCGCGCTCAATAGCGTCCTCAAGGCGGTCGCAAATCCCGTGCGCTTCGTTGACCGTCATCTCTCCTGGAACAACCAAATGGAATTCGATGAACAAGGCCCGGCCTGCTTGGCGCGTGCGGATATCATGAGCCTGCAGTGCGCCTCCGCCGTTTGACGCAATCGTGGATCGGATACGGTTTTCGATTTCCGGGCTCGCCGCCTGATCCATGAGACGCGACATCAATTCAAGAGCAATGCGATATCCGGTCCAAAGGATGTTGAGGGCAACGGCGGCCGCGAGCAGGGGATCAAGGAAATGCCAGCCGGTGAGAATCGCGAGTGACAGTCCGATAATGACGCCGATCGAGGTTGCGACGTCGGTTGCAAGGTGCCAGCCGTCGGCCAACAGCGCCGGCGAGCGCCAGGACTTGCCGCGGTTGATCAGGACTGACGCCCAGGCGGCGTTGATGACCGTCGCGGCAGCGTTTATGACGAGGCCAAGCCCTGGGGATTCGAGTACGACCCCTTGTTTCAAAGCCGTATAGGCCTTTGACAAGATCAAAATAGCAGCAACGATAATCATGGCGCCTTCGAAAATGGCGGCAAAGAATTCGGCCTTGTGGTGGCCGAAAGGGTGGTTCTTGTCGGGCGGCTTTGTACCGATATGGATGGCGAGTAAGGCTGCCATGGCCGTCATGACGTTGACGATACTTTCGGCGGCGTCCGAAAACAGCGCGACCGAGCCGGAGACCAAATAAGCGGCATACTTGATGCCCATAACAGCCACGGCCACAACGATGCTGAGACCGGCAACACGCGTTACCTTGTCGAATTTTGCGGTTGGATGTTGTGTGTCAGCCGTCATTTCAATGCCTTGGCCGCGTCGCACTGGACCGCGTCGCACTGGGGTGTGCCACATTCGGCATACAGCCGCTAGCGCTCCCTTAAGTTGTGGTTGAGCAGAAATCTCGCCAATTTATCCACATCGGTTGTTGGGCGGTGCCTCGCGGTGGGACCGCGAATCTGATGGTGAGAGGTTGCTGCTTTTTCAGCCGCTGCGCACGCCGCGGGCAGGAGGATAGATAATGGCCAATTTCACCACCCACATTGCTGTTGGGACCGTGGTTGCCGGAGGCCTCGCAACACTGACGCTGGCGGCCGATGTTGTGGCGCCCGAAAATCTCGTGGCCGTGACAATGGCTGGAGTTCTAGGATCGGTGCTTCCCGATATTGATCTGAAAGATTCCCGGCCAAGCCGCGCCATGTTCGCTGGCCTTGGGGTGTTCTTCTCCTTTTGCGTGCTGTTTAACGTAGCGACGAAATATTCGGTTATCGAGATGTGGGTGCTCTGGCTCGGCACACTGGTTGGCGTCCGTTATGGGCTGCACGCTGTTTTCCACCGCCTCGCGGTTCACCGCGGTATCTGGCACTCGCTTTTGGCCGCGACATTCTCTTCGGTGGCAACTGCCGTCGTGTACTATCACGTACTGGGCCGGCACGAAGGCGTCGCTTGGCTGGCAGCAGGCTTCATGATGTTGGGCTTCCTGACCCATCTCATCTTGGATGAAATGTACTCGGTTGACGTTATGGATACGCGCATCAAAGCGTCGTTTGGGACAGCCCTCAAGTTGATTGATACCCGCCATATCGGCGCTACATTCGGTATGGCGGCCGCCACGGTTTTACTTGTCACGCTCCTCGCGCCGCCGACGAAGACGTTCGTTGACGGGGTCGGTTCGAAGAGCCTTTGGTCAGGTTTGCAGCAGCGGTTGCTCCCGGATGACAAGTGGTTCGGGCTGATCGATATCAGGCATTTCGCAAAGAATGCGGATCGAGCCGAAAACGGGATCACAACCGGTTCAATTTCGCGGGCGCCCGTTGCCGGCGGAACTCCGGTGCCAGAGCCCGGCAATTGAGCCAGAGGCCCGCGGGTGGCCGATGGGGCTGGGGATGCCTATTTCAATCCGGCCAAGTAGGTAGCGGTAAAGGATTTAACAAAATCCTGTGCAGTTAGCGTCGTCATTGTCGGACTCTTGTCCGTGACGGCAATGGCAGAGATGCCGTGCACGCCAGCCCACATGACGCGCGCGGCGCGATCAACGGTTTCTGCCTTGGCTCCAGTCATCAGCGGTGTGAGTGCAATTTTCACGATTTCTATCATCCGGTTGACATTATCGTGGATCGGAGCCGGGACGGTTGAGCCTTCGGGTAGATGATGTTGGAACAAAAGGTTCCAGACGCGCCGGTTTTCGAGGGCAAAGTCGATATATGCGGCAGAAAGCTGGTCAACGTAATGGCGCGCGTCACCATTATTGGCGACGGACTGGAGCCTCAGCACGGCGTCGTCGAGTAATTCGATCTGGATTGTGATCAGTAGATCGTCGAGGTTCTCGAATACGTTATAAATGGTGCCGGCTGAGTAGCCAATTCCGCGCGCAATCTCCCGCGCCGAGAGTTCGGCCAGGCCTTTTTTTTCAACGATTTCCCGGGTTGCGCCCAGCACGAGCCGCCGCAATTCCTCCGGAGTGTGTGAGGAACGTCTTCCCATCGACAAACTCAGCTCCCGCGATGCCGGTCTGCATTTTCCAATGTTCACATTAAACAACGCGACGAATGTGACAAGTGTCAATGCGCAGAAACGAAAAAAGGCCCGAGTACGGATTATGCGGGTTCGGCCAGTTTAGCAGAAAAAAATTCTGATATGCTCAGTATTTGGATTTAGGATGGCCATAAGATATCGAAGTGAAGCCGACGCCCTATCTGCAGCCTCATTAATGACGACTGTTTAATTCTAAAAGTGCCGCGAGCTTTGGTGCGCAGCACCGGTTCAATCGAACCGCTTGGGCGGGCTCGAAGCTAGCAATTGGGTCCGGTCGGATCGTCCAGTGGGATAATGTTCCGCTGGCGCGGGCTATGGGTGATCGTATCGGTCCAAGGAATATTCGCCCCGAATCCTGGTGGTGCAAGGCTCGCGAACAAGGGCGTATAAGTATAGCTAGATTCAACGACGATTGCGGCGTTGCCTACATTGACCATACCTGCGGCCGGCATGGCTTTCGGCACGCAAGTGACGGAAGCCGACCCGGGGTTTCCTCCCGTGCTGGTATATTGCCATTCAGCGATCGTTGTCGCGGGCGCCGTGGCGCGGATTTCAAATATATTGACGCTGAACGTCGCCATTTCGAACGGGTGCATGATGTGGGCGGCCGACAAGACCATGCCGTTCAAGGCGGCTTCGCCTTCACCGGCAGCTTCGCCGATTGATGCTTCGCGTGAAACAAGGTCGCCGAGCATGGCGGTGGCTCGCTGGAAACGTTTGTGCATCATGACCGCCCGCGACACTTCGAGTGCGCCAAATAGCATGAGCATCAGAAGTGGCGCGAGGAGTGCAAACTCAACGGCCGCGATTCCGGCAATGTTTTGCCTGAACTTGCGGAGTAGGTTTTCACTCTTGGACCGGATTTGAAGTGGCATTGCATTGATCCTGACGAATTTCATGAATGGCGTATTGCGGACTTATTGCCCCGACACCGCTGCGTAGGGCTCTGTGCGGAATGCGGTGGCAGACTGCATGACCATGGCATTGTCGACGGTGTCGAACCTCAAGAACGGAATCTTCTTTGTGAACTGCCACTCGTAACAAGCCGTAACCAGCACCACGTCGCTTTCAGTGCCGGCGTGCGTTGCCAGGGGATCGCTCTCGTTTGTTGAATTGACCCGCTTTGTGCCATCGACATTGACGCAAGGTTCAGGCTGAACATCTTCCCACTTCGTCTTCTTTTGCAGGAAGATTTCGAGATCGCCGCATTTGATATGGCCGTCTCCGAGATCGGATTTTAAATCGACGGCCTCTCCTTCAGAGTCCACGCTGCTACGCGAATTGGCTTTGTTGCATAGATAGTTTTTGAACTCGCCAACGGTGTAACCGTTCGTCTGAGCCTGGCCAGTGCGGATCAAGCGGCTGGCCTGATCCATGCCTTTCTCGATGGAGTTCATCACAAAATAATGCATCGAGATGCCGATGATGCCGAACACGAACATGAAAAACGGCGCGGCAACGGCTGCGAATTCTATCGCCGTTGTGCCGTCTTCGTTGCGGCAAAGCCGTATAAACCTGTTGAGGGTGTTGGCGCGCAAGGGTGCGGCGGGCGAAAGCGTGAAACGCATCAGTTCAGTCCTCGGACGTCGTGGTCAATGATCAGTCCACATTAGGTATCCTAGCCTTAAAGAACTATTTAGATCTTTAGCGAACCGCGTCCTTGGCTAATAAAGTATGAATTAAAAAGCTGAGATTTGCGTTTCCGTATTAAGCGCTTGTCAGTGGTACTCTAAAAACTCTTTCGACAAGCGATGGTGTTTTATGGAATGTGGCTTGCGGCGCTACGGTGCCGGGCATTCGCGTCAGCTGGCGTTTTGATTGATCCGATGTGGACATGCAAGACGAGCGGGTGTGGTGTGGCCTAGCAAAATGGCGCGGTATCGATGTGCCCCTATCGATACCGCGCCATATTTGTATTGGCCTTGGCTGAGCCAGCGAACTAGCCGCTAACCCGGCTATTATTGAGAAATCCGTCAGACGGCGTTGGCTTTATATGTCGATGTGGCTGAAGCCCCGCTTACGGGGCCCCGCTTACTGGGCCCCGCTTACTGGGCGTTGCCGCCTGCGTCTGCGCTTTCAGAAGATGAAGTCGAGAACTTTGTCTTTTCTGAATTGTGCTTGGCGACCAAGCCAAAGAATTCCGTATCGTCTCCCGGCGTCAGGTTTGGCTGGCAATTTGGGGTGCAAGAGTATGTAAAACGCGCTGAGCCCTTAAGAAGATTGACCATGCGGCGCTCATCGCGTTCGACAATGATGCGTTGATCCTGAATAACGTTGCGGTCTGCGTCTAAGACAATCACGTTCGTGATGCCAAATGTTTTGCCAGTAACTGCCAAGATATTTCCGCCCTGAAGTGTGACGTCGGCTATCGATGGATTGCCAATGATGACTTCCGTGGCCGGCCGGGGCAGCCTTAGGAGCTGGGCTTGATCGAATTGGACTACAAGGTCGCCGGCTGAAGCGGGCAGAGCACTTGACCAGCCAGCAACGAGTGCAAGTGAGATCAGAAGCGCGGACTTGACGAGTGTGTCGCCGCTAGCAGGCAGGGATGAGCGAAGCCGCATGGCTTTCATGTCCTTTTGAAGAAACGCGAGAACCCCATTACCTCAGGAAATAGTGAAGGAACTGCAAACGGGCGTGCCGCAATCGAGCGAGCGTCCGGTGTGGGTGCGGAATTTTTAATGTGCGTGTTCGTCGCACTCACCTCTCAGAACCACTGGGCCCGGTTTTAGAAGCTTTGAACGGGAGCATAACCGTGTCCGCGAGATAGTGAGGGCGAAGCAAAAGCACACTAGTTGCCCCGAGTTTTGACGAGGAAGTGGTGTTTGCGCGGGTGCTGCTAGGCTCACAGGCGAGACTTCAACTGCAATAAACCAATGATTAATCTCAATATTCTTCGATAATCACAACATCAATGACAATAGAGTGAAGTAATACATGGCCAATACTTTAGGCAGTTGCTGATTATTGTATTTATTGAAATGTTTAGTCCTGATTTTAATAAGTAATCAGGAATTATTTATTCGGGATTCTGCGCTTTTTACCTGGGTTTAACTTGTTGAGGGTATGTTGGCTTCAGTTCAGCGGTGAGGACGAGTACTCCCCCGAAGAACCGATCGGTAGATCTATCTGTAGCAATTGGGAGAGAGTAGTTATGAAGAACATCGTATCGCGTTTTATGAATGACGAGTTGGGCGCAACCGCAATCGAGTACGGCCTGATCGCCGCTCTCGTCAGCGTCGGCATCATCGCAGCCCTTCAGGGCCTCCGCGACCAGCTCCGTGACACCTTTGGCACGATTTCGACCGAAATGTCGGGCGCTGCCAGCTAAGTTCAGTTGCCGGCCCAAAGCTGGCAGCTCAAAGTAAGTTGGGCCTAAACGCTCAAACGAGAAGCGCCCGGAGAAACTCCGGGCGTTTTTTGTTTTGGACATGAAGGAGATCGCAACTGTGGCGTTCGGTTGCTTCGCCAGGCAGAACCGGCTCAACATAATTCTTGTTCGCATAACGTGAGTTTTAACTGCGAAAATAGAGCGCCTTTAACCACTCGAAGTTATGGTTGAAAAAATAGCGCGCGCGAGCGTCTGGGCAAAGGGGAATAATCCAAAATGACTAAGTGGATGGCCGTAACAGCGGCACTGGCCCGCGACGAATCAGGCGCGACGGCAATCGAATATGCGCTTATCGGCTCTATTGTGAGCGTGTCGATCATCGCCGCGCTCAGGAATGTTGGAATTGAGCTCGACCAGGTTTTCATCGGCATCGCGGCAGGCCTGAGCGGCTAACGAGGTCGCCTGCAATTCAATCGCTTAAGGCTCATGTTAAGGCGCAATTAACCCTTGCAAGGCACTTTCAAGGCATCGCCCTGCCGGCGTCTACTTGTTGAATGGAGAGCCCCCTGTGATCGCGACTGCCCTGCTTCTCATTTTCCCTGTAGCGATGGCGTTTGCTGCCGCTAATGACCTCTTCACTATGAGGATACCGAACGCAATCTCGATCACCTTGATTGCAGCGTTTTGCCTGTCGGTTTTTGCAGTAGGGTTATCCTGGCAAGATGCGCTGGCCCATGTTGGGGTCGGCGTCGCGGCGCTGGCATTCGGATTTATTCTTTTCTCATTCAATTTACTCGGTGGAGGCGACGCAAAGCTTCTGGCAGCCGGAGCCTTGTGGATGGGATTGGGGCAGGTTTTCCCTTTCATGATCTACGTCACGTTATTCGGTGGGGTTCTGTCGCTCGCAATCTTGTTCTATCGCCGCTATATCCCAGCAACAAACTGGCAGCTTCCTGAGTGGGCAAAAAAACTTCATGTTAATGGAACGGGAATTCCTTACGGCATCGCCATAGCCGCCGCCGCACTCAAGCTTTATCCGGCAACAGTTTGGTTCAAAGCCTTCTCGGCTTGAACGTTTACTGCGACCGGCATCACTCGAATTTTCTCACGGGCGCGCCATTTGGTGCGCCCGTTGGCGTTTGGAGTGCAGCAACGCACTGCGCATTGTGGATCGTTGTGACTTTTTTTGGAACGCTCCTTAACTCTACATTGACGTTTATCCTCCACTCTCGGCTTCACAAACTTGCTTGAACCCGGATTGAAAGGACCTTGCGTGCGATGAAGAGAGCCCAACTTATAGGCATCGGAGTTGCCCTGGTTGCTGCCGCCGGCACATTTGTCTTCGCCAATTCTGTGATGAATAAGCCGGTCGCTCCGACAATTGTCGAGACAAAGGTCAATACCACAGAGGTTTTGGTCGCAGGATCTGACATTTCAGTCGGCAGCATTGTCAATGAAGGCAATGTGCGCTGGGTGTCCTGGCCAACGGATGCCGCTGCCCGCGGTTACATCACGAAGCAGGGCGGCGGGCAAAACAAGATGCGCGAAATTTCGGGCTCTATTGCCCGGTCGGCCTTCATTGCCGGCGAACCAATCAATATGCAGAAATTGATCAAGGCCGGTCAGGGTGGCGTGCTTGCAGCCATTCTTCCCGCTGGCATGCGCGCCATATCTACGAAGATCAGCGCCGTCTCTGCCGCGGGCAGCCTCATCCTTCCCAACGATCATGTCGACGTCATTCTCATCAGAGAGCTGCAGTCTAAGACCGGGTCTCAGCAGCATGTGAGCGATACGCTGTTTCGCAATGTGCGGGTGATCGCCATTGGCCAGCAGATCGAAACCAAAGAAGGAAAGAAAGCCGCGGACGGCGATGCCAAGACCGCGACTCTCGAGTTGACGCCCCGGCAGGCCGAAATGATGGCTCTGGCCAACAAGATGGGCGAAATCGTTCTTACGTTGCGTAGCGTTGCAGACATGAATTCAGATGCGGCCCGTGCGGGCGGTATGGATTTGACTAAGCGCGAGCAAAGCAACGCTGTGAAAGTTCTGCGTTACGGTGCCAAATCACGTGTGTACGGAGTTAACTGAGTGCACGTACGTCGGTAAGTCGTCATAGGGCAGATAGATCATGCGCAAGAATGTTGGATTACTCTCGAGCCTTATGCTCGGAGCACTGTGTTTTTCCCCGGAGTCGCTGTGGACCGCGGCCAGCCCAGCCCAGGCAAACGACAAGGGTGCCGCCACCGATGTTGAAACGATCGCGGCAGGAACAGCCCACCAATCCTTCATTCGCGTGCAGGAAACTGGTGGCGAGCCGATTAGAAAAAATATCAAGATCGGTCTCGGCAAGTCTGTCTTGATCGAATTCCCTCGCGACGTCCGCGACGTCATGGTTTCAAATCCCGTGGCGGTCGATGCCGTCGTCCTCAGCGCCAACAGGGTTTTCCTCCTGGCTCGCAAGATCGGCGAAGCAAACGCCTTCTTCTTCGATGTCAACGGCGAGCAGTTTGCAACTTTTGAAGTCTTCATCGAACGCGAAACAGCCGGCCTTGAAAGCATGCTGAACCGGTTGATCCCAGGTTCGCGCATCAAAGTCGAAATGCTCAATCAAACAGTGGTTCTTACCGGTTCGGTTAAGAACCCGACCAACTCGGTACGCGCCGCCAATATCGCCCGGCAGTTCGCCACCGTCGAATATGAAACGGTGTCGAAGTCAACGGCTGAAGGAACGTCGGTCAAGAAGTTCGCGAAGGATGAGGAAGAAATCGTCATCAATATGCTGAGCGTCGAAGCCGAAGAGCAGGTCATGCTCAAGGTGACCGTCGCTGAAGTGCAGCGCTCAGTCTTGAAGCAGCTTGGCGTCAACCTTGGTGGCGCGATCAATGCCGGCAATTTCTCGACAACGCTTCTGACAGAAAATGCCTTGCCATTGACGGCTGCGGCCGGTCTTGGCCGGTTGCCAATTCCAGGGATCTCGACCGTGGGCGATCCGACAGATCCGGCCGTTGGTTGCCCCGTTGGCTCGCTTTGCAACTACAATACCGGCCCAACTCCTGGATCGTTTGGTAACTCCGGCTCTAATGGCGGTTGGGGCAGCGGTGGAAGTGCCATCACACATGCAATCCGCGCGCTTGAGCGTGAAGGCTTGGTACGCACACTTGCCGAACCCAATTTGACGGCCGTATCCGGCGAACCGGCTAACTTTTTGGCGGGTGGCGAGTATCCGATCCCTGTCGTCGATACCAGCGGCAGCTTGAGCGTGTCGTTCAAGAAGTTCGGTGTTGGCCTTGCCTTCACGCCGATCGTTCTTTCCGAAGGGCGCATCAGCTTGAAGATCGAAACCGAAGTCAGCGAACTGACGAACACAGGCGCCGTGACGCTCTCGGGCTTCTCGATCCCTGCCATCCGTAAGCGCGAAGCGAAATCCACGGTCGAGTTGCCGTCCGGTGGCACCATTGCCTTGGCGGGCTTGATTTCCGAAGATACACGCCAGAACATCGACGGGCTGCCGGGTGTCAAAGACATTCCGATCCTGGGCACGCTCTTCCGCAGCCGCGATTACATCAAAAACGAATCCGAGCTTATCGTGATCGTCACGCCATATCTCGTCAAGGCGACGAGCCGGCAGCAGCTGGCAATTCCCACCGACGGCCTCGCGCCGGCAACCGACATGAAGGCGAATTTCCTCGGTCACCTCAATCGCATCTACGGGAAGAGTGAAGCTCTGCCCGATGGCGGCCTGAAGGGCGACTACGGTTTCATCGTCGAATAGCTCGTGCACTGGAGAAGTATCATGACATCCAAGATCTCAAACTCGCACCGGCAACCTCTGCCCTTCGTAAGTGGCCGCAAGGTTCTGACAGCCGTCCTTTTGGCTGCCGCACTAGCTGGCTGCAAGACTGCCGATGATCACTCTAAAGTGGCCGGATGGTCGCTTCTGGATCCTAACCAGCGCCATCCGATCATGGTGTCGCAGCAGCCGGCGCATCTCAATGTTCATGTGCCTCGCGGTGCCCACGGGCTTTCGCCTGTGCAGCGCGCTGATGTCGTCGACTTCGTCAATCGCTACCGCGCGGCCGACACTGGCAACAGCCGGCTTGTCATTTCAGTTCCAAGCGGTGCGCCAAACGAAGTGGCAGCGATGAACGCGACAGAAGATATCC
Organism: uncultured Alphaproteobacteria bacterium; assembly: GCA_963819605.1. Lineage (GTDB taxonomy): Bacteria > Pseudomonadota > Alphaproteobacteria > Rhizobiales > Hyphomicrobiaceae > Hyphomicrobium_B. The sequence continues at coordinate 57,827 of CAWFWU010000004.1, forward strand.
GTGGGCTCCTGCTTGAAGGCGGCTTCAGTGAATTGGGCATTACGGTTGAAGCCTTCAACGACGAAAGCAACAACGAACCGGCTATTCGCATCTCGTATATGCGCTACGTCGCCGAAGGCCCGCAGTGTGGCCATGACTGGTCGGAGAACCTTGCACATGGTCCCAACAACAATGCCTATCCGAACTTTGGATGCTCTAATCAGCGCAATCTCGCCGGCATGATCGCTAACCCGGCCGATCTTCTCGGGCCGCGCAATGAAGGGCAGCGTTACGCCGAGCGGCGCGACGAGGTCATGGACAAATACGTGAAGGGCGACGTCACGGCGACCAAGAAGTCAGCCGACGAGCGCGTCCAAACGAGCAAAAATTAAGGTGAGGATTGGAAGTCATGTCTAGACAAGCACAAACGGTCCTTGACGACGAAATAGACGACGCTGAAATGCCCCAAGATGCGGCGCAAGGCGGCACAGAACGCGCGCGTCCCATTCCGCGGATTTCAATTCAGGCTTTCTGCGACGATCAGCGGACAGCCGAGGTTCTGCAGTACGCGGCCGAAGACCGCCGTCTTTCCAAGGCGCATGTCAGCGTGCATATGGGCGGCATCGGAGCCGCGATTGCGCACTATGTCGATAGTCCGACGCCAAACCTGATCATCGTGGATAGCGCACTCAAAGGCGCACAATTGATCCAGGAGCTCGACATCCTTGCAGAGAGCTGCGATCCGGGTACCCGGGTTATCGTCGTCGGACGGCACAATGACGTACTTTTGTATCGCGAACTCTTGAAGCGCGGTGTCAGCGAATATCTCGTCACGCCGGTCGAGCCGTTGGCGATGATGGAAAGTATTTCGAACCTGTATAACAATCCAGATACCGATCCTGTGGGTCATGTGTTTGCATTTATCGGGGCTAAGGGCGGCGTCGGTTCATCCACCATTTGCCACAACGTTGCCTGGACTCTCTCCGAAGTTTTGAAATCCAATGTAACGATTGCCGACCTCGACATGGCATTCGGCACCACGGGCCTCGACTTCAACCAGGATCCCGTTCAGGGCATCGCCGAAGCGCTTGCGGCACCGGAACGTCTCGACGACCAGCTGCTCGACCGCCTTCTGACCAAGTGTTCCGAGCATTTATCGATTTTCGCGGCGCCGGTCGTGCTCGATCGCGACTATGAAATTTCGCCGGAAGCCTGCGATATGGTCATAGATGTAGTGCGCCAGAACGTGCCTTATGTCGCGATCGACTTGCCGCACTGCTGGGCGCCGTGGACAAAGCGCGTGCTCCTGCAAGCCGACGAAGTCATCATCACGGCGGTGCCCGATCTTGCTAACCTTCGTAACGCGAAGAACATCGTCGATCTCCTCAAAACCTCACGCAAGAACGATGGCAAGCCTCACCTTGTCCTGAACATGTCAGGTGTGCCGAAGCGTCAGGAAATCACCTTGAAAGAGTTCGAACAGGCACTCGATATCAAGGCTATCTCAGTCATCGAGTATGACTGCGAAGCGTTCAGTCAGGCTGCCAACAATGGCCAGATGATCGAAGAGATGGATCCCAAGGCAAAGGCGGCCGAGAAATTCCGCGAGATTGCAATGGGTATGACGCACCGCAAAGAAATGAAATCAGAGAAGAAGTCATCGTCGGCTCTTTCTTCGCTCGCGCCGCTTCTCGAAAAGTTTAAATTCAAACGCTAAGGATCTTTCGGCATGTTCGGACGGCGTAGCAACGATCCCGCAACACCGAAGCGCATAGCTTCACAGGCACCTATCTCACCGGCTCCTGCCGCATCGGAAGCCAAGCCGGTGGCTACGGCGCGCGTGCAGCAACCTGCTGCTCCGGCACCCCGTATCGAGCCGGCTCAGGAGCCCCAGCGGCGCCATTCGGAAGAGTATTACGACGTCAAAACGACGGTCTTCAACGCGCTGATCGACACCATCGATCTGACGCAGTTGTCGAAGTTGGACGGTGCGGCGGCACGCGAAGAAATTCGCGATATCGTCAGCGAAATCATCCAGATTAAAAACGTCGTCATGTCGATTGCCGAGCAAGAGGAGCTGCTCGAAGATATCTGCAACGACGTTCTCGGTTACGGTCCCCTTGAGCCCCTGTTGGCGCGCGACGATATCGCCGATATCATGGTCAATGGTGCCTCGACGACGTTCATCGAAGTCGGCGGTAAGGTTCAGAAGACGGGCGTTCGCTTTGCCGACAACCAGCAGCTGATGAACATCTGTCAACGCATCGTTAGCCAGGTTGGCCGGCGCGTCGATGAGTTCGAGCCCGATTTGCGACGCGCGTTTGCCGGATGGCTCGCGCGTCAACGTTATTGCTCCGCCGCTCGCCATCGATGGTCCGTGCCTCACTATTCGTAAATTTAAGAAGGACCGCCTGAGACTTGAACAGCTGGTGAAATTCGGCTCAATTACCCCGCAAGCCAAAACGGTACTCGAGGTCATCGGCCGCGTGCGCTGCAACGTATTGATCTCTGGCGGCACCGGTTCGGGCAAGACGACCTTGCTCAACTGCATGACCGGCTCGATCGATATGGAAGAGCGCATCATCACCTGCGAAGACTCGGCCGAGCTTCAGCTGCAGCAGCCTCACGTGGTCCGTCTCGAAACCCGCCCGCCGAACCTTGAAGGCGAAGGCGAAATCAAGATGCGCGACCTCATCAAGAACTGCCTTCGTATGCGTCCAGAGCGCATCATCGTCGGCGAAGTCCGCGGCCCGGAGGCCTTCGATCTTCTCCAGGCCATGAACACGGGCCACGACGGCTCAATGGGGACGCTTCACGCGAACTCACCGCGCGAAGCCATCAGCCGTCTGGAAAGCATGATCATGATGGGCGGCTATGCGCTGCCCGTGAAGACTATTCGCGAAATGATCACGGGGTCGATCGACGTTATCGTTCAGGCTTCGCGCCTTAGAGACGGCTCGCGAAAAATCACGCACATCACAGAAGTGGTGGGCATGGAAGGCGAAGTCGTCACCCTGCAGAACATCATTGTGTTCGAAATTACCGGTGAAGATGCCAACGGCAAAATCCTCGGCCGTCACCGGTCGACGGGTATTGCCCGCCCGCGCTTCTGGGATCGCGCTGAATACTACGGCGAGACAGAGAGATTGGCGCGCGCGTTGGCAGAGTCGGAAGTGAACGACGGCAACGGAAACCCGATGGGTGAACAAAATGCTTGATGGTGACATTAGTCCAATGGTTGTGGCCGGACTGGCGGCGCTTGCAGTTGCAGGCGTCGTCTTCGCCATCATGTTTCCCTTTATTTCGGGTGAACGGACCAAGGACAAGCGCGTTCAGAATGTTTCAGAATCGCGCAACCGCCGGTTAGGGACACCAGCGTCGGGCGCTGGCGATCAAGCATCAAGCCGGAAAAAATCTGTTGCTGACTCGCTGAAGGAGATCGAGTTCGCGGCAGAAGGCTAAAGAGAAGCTCACCATTCGGCTGCGTCTAGAGCGCTCCGGCCTGGAAATGACGCCGCGGGATTTCTACATCGCGAGCGCGATTGCCGGGATAGTGCTGTTTTCAGCCATAAAATTTGGCACATCGGCACCGTTGATGGCTGCAGGTGTTGCTGGATTTGTCGGGGCCTTCGGTTTGCCTCGCTGGTTCTTGGGCAAGCTTATCAAGCGCCGTCAGAATAAATTTCTTAATGAATTGGCCAACGCCGTGGACGTTGTCGTACGTGGCGTAAAGACGGGTTTGCCGCTAAACGAGTGTCTTGGAATTATTGCTCGCGAGAGCCCTGAGCCGATTGCCACCGAGTTCCGTGAAGTTGTCGAAGAAGTGCGCTTGGGCGTGCCCCTTGGTGAAGCTTTGGAACGTATGTCTCAGCGCTTGCCGCTAGCTGAAGTGCGCTTCCTGGCGATTGTTATTTCGATTCAGCAGCAAGCCGGCGGTAACTTGTCGGAAGCACTTGGCAACCTATCCGGCGTTTTGCGCGACCGGATCCGGCTGCAGCAGAAGGTGAGGGCACTATCGGCAGAAGCCAAAGCGTCTGCGATGGTGCTCGGGTCGTTGCCGCCCGCCGTCATGCTCATGGTCTATTTGTCATCTCCAGATTATCTCGTGCCGCTGTTCACGACGACAATTGGAAAATTCATGCTGTGCTTCGGCGCCGTTTGGATGACGACCGGTATTCTCGTCATGCGTAAAATGATCAACTTCAAGTTCTGAGCGGCTAAAAGCACCGTTCGGCTGCCAAATGTTCTGAATACCGCACCCTAGAGAAATGATACGCAGATGATGGAATTTGTCGAAACCGTCATGAACCCGCAGATGGCCGCCACGGTCTTGGCAGCGGTGTGTGTGTTCGCGACCGTACTTACGATAGCCATGCCTATGCTTGCGCGCGATCGTATGAACCAGCGTATGAAAGAAATGGCGATTGAGCGCGATCGCATGCGAACCGCACGGCTTGCGGAAATGAGTGCCAAAGAGCGGCAAGGCGCAAAATTGCGTCAAGCGCCTAAGGGCTTCATGAACCGCATCGTCGATATGCTCGACCTACGCCAGAAGTTTGATAACGAAGAGCTTCGCGAAAAACTTAAAATGGCCGGACTGCGAGGTCAAAAGCCGATCGTGGCGTTTATGTTTTTTCGTATGTTGGCACCAATCATTTTGTTTATCGGGACTTTGGTCTACGTATTCTTCATCGGGGATGTGAAGTATCCGCCCTTGATCAAGTTTATGATGGGCGTTCTCGGCGGGTTCTTAGGTTTTTATGTGCCGAACGTGGTCATTCAAAATATTGCACAGAAGCGTCAGCAGTCCATCAAACAGTCGTTCCCTGATGCTCTCGACATGCTGCTGATTTGCGTTCAATCGGGTATGTCGATTGAAGCAGCGTTCGGTAAGGTGTCTAAAGAAGTAGCTTCTCAGTCGGTCGAACTTGCAGAAGAAATGACGTTGACGACCGCCGAATTGTCCTACCTATCGGATCGCCGTCAGGCCTATGAGAACCTCGGAAAGCGGACGGGCCTGCCAGGGGTCAAAGCAGTGGCGACCGCGCTCATTCAGGCGGAGCGCTACGGTACACCGGTCGGGACAGCCTTAAGAACGATGGCAAAAGAAAACCGTGAAGCTCGCCAGTCGGAAGCTGAACGTAAGGCAGCAGCCCTTCCGCCCAAGCTGACGGTTCCCATGATCGTATTCTTTCTGCCCGTTCTCTTTATCGTCATTCTTGGACCCGCAGGTATTGGCGTCATGGGTATGCAGAAACCTTAGGCCCACACGCTCAACAGTTTAGTGTCGCGTTTTGGCTCCGGCTCTCTCACGAGGCCGGGGCCATTTTTATTGTTCGCCTTGTCGTGCGGTGATCCGCGGCCGGTACGCGGCACTTGATGCAACGAGGCGCAAGAAAAAACGCGCTGACAGGTGCCAGCGCGTTTGAATTTAGAACCAAAGCCAGAAGCTTGTAGACGTTAGCGCGTCGAGCCCTTGAGTGCGGGTGCCCCGGCGTCAGTGCTGGCAACGTCCGTCTGCCAGGTGGCTGCTGTCGAACCTTGCTCATTGACTGCGGGTTTGAATGCCGCGGTTGCCGTGCCGGCGGCCGGGAGAACGCGTGTCGCAAAGGCAGGGACCGCTGACGAGCCTACACCGGCCGGCGATGTTTGTGGAGTGAGCCGGACCATTTTGCGGACATAGTCGCTATTGGCAGCAGCTGCATCGGCGGAGAGGGACGTGCCGCTTAAGGTTGTGGCTTCGTCATATTTTCCTTGAAGACCGAGCACAAGGGCAAGGTTTTGTTTGACCTTGGGCGAGTTGTCCCCTTTGTCGGCGACGTTGCGGAGAATTTCTTCTGCTTTTTTGGCGTCGCCGCTCATGGCATTGGCAAGAGCCAGGTTGTTCAGGATTGACGTTTGATTGGGTGCCAAGACTAATGCGCGCTCGTAGAAAGGTATGGCCTGTTTGTATTGGCCTTGCTTTGCCAAAACGGTGCCGCGTGCGGATATGACTTTCCAGTCCGGGTTTGTTGGGCTGTCAGCCATTTCGAGCAATCTTGAAGCGACATTCAACTGGTCGAAGTCCAGAGCCATTCGTCCGTATTCGCTGGCAAGCTCGGTATTGCTGCCGTGCAAGACACTGGCCTGCTGCAGAATTGAGAAGGCCTTTTGCTTTTCACCAAGCGCTTTAAGATTGCGGGAGTAATTGAGCGCGATTTGAAGTTCGGCGGGCTTTTTTTGGTATTCGTTGCCCCAGTACTCGGTCGCTTTTTGCAGTTCTGTCTGGGTATTTGTGCCCTTTGCCGAACTATCGGCTGATGCAAGTGGCATGGCCGCGTCGGAGAGCAAGTCGCTCGACTGGGAGCAGCCGCTCAGCATGAGCGAGGCGGCAAGGGAGGCCACCTTTAAGGCGTTGAATGGGCTAAAATTTGAGGGATGCGCCATGAGTTGCGCCATGAGATGGTCTCCAGTCAGTCGGCAAATCAGCCCGAATCGCTGCATTCGTCAGTTTCCGGGACGCGGGTCAATAAACGCTTAATCCTCCCTCCATTCGCCGTGTTCATGCAACTTATCGGAGGGCAATTAGTGCTGTTGGGCATCGGCTGGCTGTGGAATGCGGTGTCGAGCCTGGCCGTTTTGGCCCGCATTGTCGTACCATTGATGGTCTAGGAACATTCGCGCCGGATCATTGGCGAGTGAGATTAGC
>CAWFWU010000005.1:0-115192 GCA_963819605.1 uncultured Alphaproteobacteria bacterium
CTCGCGCGTTCCGATCAATGGCCGATACAACGGCACGCCGTTGTGGCGCGGACCGCCCCGGTGTCATCCATTAACGGAATACGTTTGGCACCGAAGTGGACGGCCCGATCAGCCGCAAGGTGTGCATGACATGGACGTGCGGATTGCCGGGTTTGTCGTGATAGACCCAGTCGACAATCATACCCTTGGCAGCGAACTCGAACTCAATAAAGTCCCGCACCAGCGCGATGTTTTCCGCTCGCGTTAGCTCAAGCGGCAGAGCAATCACAAACTCGCGGGCATGCTGGCCATTGCGGCGTTTCTCTTGCGCGGCGACCTAATCCAAGTTGCTCGCTGCCTTTGAAACGCTTTCGGCTGAGACAATCTCGTTGGAGCCATGCGGTGCGTCGGGCGGCACACTGATCTCGGCATGAACAAGATCCGTCTCACGCGTAAACGACCACGTTTCCGCAATCGTGCGGTCGGTCATCTCGGTGCGATGCCGGTAGGCGGCAGCCGCAACGGGGCTGCGTCCGGCCGTAATGAAACTTGCTGAGAAGTGCGCGATCGCCATTGAGCCTCGTCAAAATCGTTAACGCGCACCCGCAACAGCAATCGCCAAAGATTGCATAATTGCGCCATCCGGACTTTCTCACACTTTATCTTGACGAGCAATGGAATGCACGTCAGAAGTGTTCCTATCCTGAGTCGTTGCGTCGAAGAAGTGTTTTGCGTGCAACTGCGTGCGCGTTAAAAACTTTCAACGAGGACAGATGACCAAGACGCATCCGGTCAAGCAGGCCAAGGCGCAAAGCGCCGTGCTCACCACCATCGACAAACAAATTGAAGCATTGCAGGCTAAGCGCACAACCATGATGCGCAAGCGCCGTGAGACCATCGGGCTCTTGTGCGAGCGGGCCGGTCTGCATCTCATCGACGCCGACGTGACGGCGATCGAAGACGCGTTGAAAGAAGTGGTGCAACGATTTCAGAACGCCGGGCCGGGTCATCCTGCGGCTCGAAAACGCACTGACGCGTCTTGAGCGGGAGCGCAGCAATCTCATGACCGATCAACGCAAAGCCGATACCCGCCACAAGATCCAACTCGGTGGTCTCATCATCAAGGCCGGGCTCGGCCATGTCGATGCCATGGCGCTCTTGGGCTTCTGGTGACGCACCGTGACGCCGCCCGTGATCCGGGCGAACAGCAGCACTTGCGCGAGGTGGGCCGCGCGTTTGCAAGCGAAGCGCGCGGTAGCGATGACGGCACTTAAGCGCGAGGCGCCGGTCGTGCTCAGTGCCATGGCGGTCTTGACCGTCACCGCCCTGACGCTGGGTGTGCTTTATCCGCAAGTCCGTCCTCCCGGCTGGCCGCCACAGGACATCTACCCGGCGGCGCTGTTTGGCCTGCTGGTCCTCGGCCCGGTAGGCGTTCTGTTGACCTATGCCGAGGGCATCTCGCGCCGCGCCGTTTGCCTCGCGCGTTGTTGTCGACCGCAATACTCTGGGCCCTTGCCACAACGCGCTTCGGGCCGTTCCTCGCGCCGCCCGCGCCAGGGCGGCGGTTTTTCCTCCGGCTCGCCGATGTCGATCCCGTGCTCTACGCCGGAGTTGTTACCCTGCGCTTTTGATCGCGCTGCTTCTAAAGCGCACGGTGGGAAGTACGATCGACTTCCAAGGCATCGCCCAAGGCAGCTTCGGCGACGCCAACTGGATGAGCCTCGAAGCCGCAGCGCAACTCCTGCCACCCAACGGCGAAGTCGTCATCGGCGAATGCGCCCGGCCCGATCTCGAAAAGGCGATCACGGGGCTCGCCTTTGATCCCAAAGTAAAGGCAACCTGGGGGCAGGGCGGTCGCGCCCCACTCGCGACCTTCAAACTCAATTTTGAATCGACCCATATGCTGATGTTTGCTGGCTCCGGCGGCTTTAAGACCACGTCGAGCGTTGTGCCGACGGCGCTGAGATACTCAGGCTCCATGGTCGTGCTCGATCCGGCGTGCGAAGTGGCGACGCTGGTGCAAGCGGCCCGTGGCCGCCTCACGCCCCCCGCCGGATTGTGGTTCTCGACCCAACCGCGCCGCTTGAGACCATCCAAGGCTTCAATGTTCTGGCCCCGCTCCTGCACAGCCACAACCAGGCGGCGGATGCGGTCGCGTTCGCGAAACTTCTCTGTGGTGAAGGCTCGGGCAAAGACGGCGGTGCTGCCGAATATTTCCAGGCGCAAGCCCACAACCTGATGACCGGCCTGCTACTGACCGTTCTGACCGGCGACGCCTATGAGACCAACCGCACGCTTCGGGGGCTGCGCAGTCTGACGTCGCTGTCGGAGACTGACCTTAAAGCCCGGCTGAAAGAGATCGTTTCAGAGTCCAACGTGCGACTGGTGCGCGAGACGCTCGCGCCATTCGTCGGCATGGCCGACCAGACGTTTACCGGGATTGCATCAACGGTGGCCAAGGATACCCAGTGGCTCTCACTCGAGCCCTACGCAGCATTGGTGGCGGGGACAACGTTTGAAGCGTCGGATTTACCGGGCGGGGCACTCGATGTCTTCATCCAAGTTCCTGGAGAAATCCTCAAAAGCTATCCCGCCGTTGGCCGGATGATCATCGGAAGCCTCATGCGCGCCATGGTCCAGGCCGGTGGCCGCCACGCCAAACGTGTCTTATTCTGTCTCGACGAAGCAGACCTGCTCGGCCGCATGAATATTCTCGAAGAGGCGCGGGACCGTGGCCGCAAATACGGCATTACGTTGATGCTGCTCTATCAAAGCGTCGGCCAGCTTGAGCATCACTTCGGCAAAGAAGGCGCGACGAGCTGGTTCGAAGGCGTGTCGCTCGTCAGTTATGCCGCCGTCAAATCCATGGAGACGGCGAAGCATCTCTCCGAGCGCTGCGGCGATACAACCATCCGGGTTGAGAACCAATCGCACGGTACGTCGATGCTGTTTGGCCCGATGAGTCCCACGGCGGCGGGCAAGGGCACGCAATCATTTTCGCTGCAGAAGCGCCCGCTCATTCTACCGCATGAGATCGTGCAAGGCTTGCGGGCGGATGAGCAGATCGTTCTCATTCGCGGTTATCCGCCGATCCGCATGGGGCGGGCAATCTATTTTCGCAGGCCTGAGATGCTGGCCGCCGCCGGCAACGCCAAGTTCAAATAGCGGCGCGCCGCTTCTTGCGCGGTTTGTGGCCATTGGTCTTCACTTTGGAGGGCATGGACCGCAGAGCCCGCGCGGCCTTTTCTGCGGCGTGACATTCCAAGGAAAGTGCGGTGAGCGCAGACTTCACGTAAGCCGATTTACTTTTGGCAGGCATGGATTGCGCAAGTTCGAGAATTTCGCAAAGTCAATTCCACTGAGACGGCATGTTCGTCTCCGTTTTTATGGAGCCCCACAATTCCGGTCGAAACAAATTCTCAAAGTGAGCCGACGTTAACGGACGATTGCCGCACGTCCTAGTCAAAACTAGGACCGAGAGCCCTGTGCTCAGTCTGATTGAAAATCAACAGGCAATCGAATTCTTCGTAGAATTATGAGGTGTTAGAGAAGCCGGTTGAGTTATGTCTGAGGTGTTCAATATGTTGTGTACTGCGATTGCTGTCTGGACTTTCAATCGCGCCTCTGTGAATGAAGCACGCAGCATATCGGTTGCCTGGCTGCAGATCGTAGTATTTTTCTTTCGCATTTAACTCCGGCGCCGCTGCGGGCTCAACAGCTTCGCCGACCGGCTTGAGCAAGACACAAAGTCACGAACCTGTCGGTGAACGGTCGAAGACGCTCAGGCTTTTTTTATCCTACCCTGTTATGTAAAAAGTGGTAGGATGCGGTATGCGGCCGATTCCACTTAATATCCTGACCATCTATGCGGACCTCGATCAATCGGTCGCGGGTAGCGCCGGTGACGTGCCAGCGACGATCTCGCGGCGGCTGGAGTTCTGGGCAGCGGCGGATTTATGCCAAGGTCCGGGAAGGCGTGGCAACGCGGCAGGTCTATCTGGGAACATCAGGCGACGCCAAGGCCGAGCGTTTGGCTGAGGCTCACAAGAGTTCCGCCGAGCGGGCGCGGGCGCGGCGCAGCACCGTCTCGACCATTAAAAGGTCTGGAGTTGTTGCACCGTCGCTGGACGTCGGCCGCATATTGGATGCGTTGAGCCGGGCCGGTCTATTCGAGCGCGGCGCTGTTCTGGTCGGCACAGCCGCCTATCAATGTTATCCATGTATTGTCGGCTGCAATCTTCCCAACGCCTCGTTGATGACGCGCGACGTCGATCTCGCGATCGCCAGAATTGTCAACGCCGGAGTAAAACCAGGCCACTGTGGCGGAGTAAAAGTAGGCCAGTTCTGGTGATGGATGGTGAATCAAGAACGGCCCCCTCGAGGGGGCCGTTCTTGATTCTGAGCGCAAAGTTTCCGGGGTTGGCAACGCAGGCTATTCCGGGGAGGTGATCTCGCCGGTGGCAGGATCGATCACTTCGGTGGCGGCCGTTGCGTCGGGGGCGCCGACCTCGCTGTGCCTGGCCGTTTTCCGGCGCTTGGTCTTCGATTGTTTGAGGCGGTAACTGTCGCCGTTCATTTCGAGAATGTGCACGTGATGCGTCAGGCGATCGAGAAGCGCGCCGGTCAAGCGCTCGGAACCGAACACGCTTGTCCAGTCTTCGAACGGCAGGTTGCTGGTCACGATCGTTGAGCCGCGCTCGTAGCGCTGCGAGAACACTTCGAACAGAAGCTCAGCACCGGTCAAGGTCAGCGGCACGTAGCCGAGTTCGTCGATGATCAGCAACTTCAGACCGGCGAGATGGGCCTGGAGCTTCAAGAGACGCTTTTCATCGCGCGCTTCCATCAGCTGATGCACGAGGCCCGCCGCCGTGACGAAGCCGGTCGTAAACCCTCGCTGGCAGGCCGCTAACCCAAGCGCCAGCGCGATGTGGCTTTTGCCGGTGCCGCTCGGCCCGAGCGCAATGACGTTCTCGCGCCTCAGAATGTATTCGCCGCGCGCCAACTCCAAGACCAGCATTTTGTTGAGCGCCGGGATTGCCGTGAAGTCGAAGCTGTCGAGCGTTTTAACCGCTGGGAACCGCGCCGCGCGGATCTGCCGGTCAATCATGCGCCGTTCGCGGTCGATGAGTTCAAGTTCGGCGAGGCGCAGCAGATAGCGCGGGTGATCCGTGCCGTCGCGCGCGCATTCGCCCGCCACCTTCTCGTATTGCGAGAGGAACGTCGGCAACCGGAGAGACTTCAGATGATGGGCGAGCAAGACCTGCGGCTTGGCCACGCCCTTTTCCATGTTGGATTTGTCAGCTGTTGATGTGCTCATGCGGCGCTCCCTTCTTTGCTTGCGCCTTCGGTTGCCCACCGCTCGCCGGCGCTTCCTGGCATCAGGCTGGCGTAATCCGCCGCCCGCGTCGTTTCAACGTTGGGCTTTGGCAGATAGGGGTAGGAGCTCAGATCAAGCCGCGGCGGCCGTTGTTCGATACGGCACAGAACCAACTGCTTGACGGCGTCGAAGCCCGGGCACCCGAGACGGATGGCATCGGTAACGGCAGTTGCCACCGTTGCTTCGGGGAACGATTCCAGCAGCCGCAACACCTGGATGAACTCACGCTTGCCGCGATTGCCCATGCGGGCTTCAAGACGGCGGCGCAGATCCGCGAACTGCGCGGGCAGCTGCCAGCCTTGAAGCGGTGCCGCTTGATCGAGCGCACCTGGCTTCTGTTCAATCAGCGCCAGATAATGAAGCGGATCGCAGATGAAGCCGCCGCGGTCATACGACCGGCGATGGCGCGCAATCTCGTCAGGGCCAGCGAAGATCACAACTTCATCGACGAAGCCCTTCACAATGACTTCGCGGAAGCCGTAGATCGTTGGCACCGAGTAATCGTTCATCCTGTAGCGCACCAGCGATGTCGATGAGACGCGCGCTGTTCGCTTCTCGCACGGCTCGAATGTGCCGTCTGGCAGCGCGCGGAACAGGACCAGATCCGCTTTGAGGCGTTCGCCGATCGTCTCAGCATGACGGCCCGCTGTGCGCGTCAGTTCTGCGCGGCAATCGGCTGCAAGCTTGGCGTTCAAGGCTTCAAAGTTCGCGGCCTGCGGCACCGGCGTCAGAAACCGGCGGCGGCCGTTCTTGACCAGGCCTTCGACCTTACCCTTGTCGTTGCCTTTACCCGGACGGCCAAAGCGATCACGGAACAGATAATGACTGACGAGGCCTGTGAACGCTTGCGTCCGCGTGCGTGTGCCGTCACCCAAAATGCGCGCAACCGCCAGCTTGGTATTGTCGTACAAAATCGATTGCGGCACGCCAGCCGTGCCTGTCTCCGACAGGGAGGCAAAGAATGCAAACGCCGAGAAGTGGCCATCCAAGAACGCTTCCGTCGTCTCGGCCGGATAGGCTTTGATAAATGGCGCATCCGAGTGCGGCAGATCCATGAAGAACACATGCATCTTCTGGCGCACACCGCCGATGATGCCGATGGCTTCGCCAAAATCAACCTGGGCATGACCCGGTGGATGCGCCAACGGCACGAACGTCTCGCGCGCCAGGCCCTTGGCGATCTTGACGTAGTCCTTCACGGCCGTGTAGCCGCCGCTATAGCCGTGCTCATCACGCAACCGCTCGAAAATGCGCTTTGCCGTGTGCTTCTGCTTATGTGGCGCTAGCTTGTCGGCCGCCAGAATCGCGTCGATCACCGGTAGCAATGGTCCGAGCTTCGGCTTGCGCGGCGGCTTCGTTCGCGTGTAACCCGGCGGCACCGAGAACCGGCACATCCGCGCAATCGTGTCCCGCGAAAGACCGAAAAAGCGCGCCGCCTCGCGACAACTCTTGCCTTCAATGAATACAAATTGCCGAACGGCCGCGTAGTTCTCCACGCCGTACATCCCCAGGCATCCCCCCAAATCGTTGAGGGATCAGCCTATCCAGTGGCCTACTTTTACTCCGCCACGTGACAGCACTGCGCTGCCGCTCCAATGGCCTACTTTTGCACCGGCGGTTACAGTCCAGAATTTGGATTCGGCGCTTGAGGGCGCGCGCTGCAGCGCATTCTGAAACAGCTGAGACACGAAAGCTGCGTTGCTCAGAGCACCGTATTTACTGACGAATTCTGGCAGCGCCAGTATATCCGACGCAATGACACTCTCTGACTTCACCCCGGATACTAGGTTGTTCGACTGCGTGGCCGCTTCGGTCGCCGTTGCAGGTCGAGCTAAGGCCGCATTATACAAGCGACTTACGATATCTGACGCAACGTCCTTTTGCGTAATGTGATCGAGACTAACGGCGACCTGACCAATGGCCGTATTGCTAGTCTTCGCGTGATCATTCCCATTGGCCAAGTGCTCCGCACTTTCTGAAACACGCTGCAAGAGTTCGCCGCGCGTAGTCGTATTGCCGGTGAGTGCTGCAAGCGATGATGCAATCTCATCCATACTAGCGGCTCGCCCGAGCGCGTTCTGGTAAATACGCTCGATGAACTGCGCATTGGACAGTGCCCCATACTTCAAGTTGAACTCTGTAGAGGCCAACAAGTCACTTGTGAGGCCGTTCACATCGAATCCATTTGCGGTAATACGCGCCCCGAGGAGTTCCCGCTCTGACGCCATCATCTCCCGGTCAAAGACTGTGTCGAATAATCGCTCTGCTATTCCAACATACTTTGCTTCTGTTGCCACATCGATGCGAACAACATTGTATTCGGGCAACGCCGTGTAGCCCGCATAGCTCTGGTCGATCCACACCCATGTGTCGATGCCGGCCTCATCAATGGTGTGCGACGAAAACTTTATAAAATCGGTCGTGGTCTCGCGCCAATAGCGGCTGCCATTCGAATCTGGAATGACGACGCTAATCGAAAAACTCTCTTGAGCAGACCCGACACCGCCCGCAGGGATGATATGAGTTGTTTTGGTGCTGCCATCGGCGGAAATTGTTGTGGTTACCGACGTTGGATTCGCGCCGCTATAGGTCAAGGTTTCGCTTTGGCTTCCGTCAGCAAAAACGGTTACGGCGATTGTGCGATCCACCAAGCCATCGCCATTGCTGTCGATTAACGTTGAGCTATCCGAGCCGAATAGGGTCTCAGTTGTGGTGGTAACGGCACTCTCTTTTAAACTCAGGTCAGCATAGCGGACAGTCGATGAAATCGATGTGGAACCATCAGCGTTAATCGTTGTGATTTCGGTTGATGTTTCATCGGTTGCGCCGTCACCATTCAGGTCAATCTGAGTGGTCGTCAATAAGCCATTGGCGCTTACAGTCACAATGGTCTCGTCCAGAAGAACGCCATTTCCGTAGGCGTGACGCATTGTAGTTACGCGGCTACCGTCAGTATTTAGTGCGGTCGACGTGTTTTGAACTTGATCAAAATCCCCGTCACCGTCAGAATCAAATTGGATTGTTTTTGTTAGCCCGTCATCAGAAGTTACCGATAGGCGGTTGTTCGTGAGTGCCCCTACTGCAGTTGTGTTCCAGACCCGGTTCTCAAGACCGCCATCTGTGCGGATAATGCTGGACTCAAAGTGATCAAAAGATCCATCGCCGTTCGAATCGCGCTGAAGTGACTCAGTCCGGCCGTCGATACTTGTCGTCAGGACGTCAGATTGGCGGAGTTCGCCCGATGCAACATTGTAGAAGGTCAACGACTGCGTTCGGCTGCCACCGACAGCAACGACATCGGAGGTGAGGTTGTCGAAAGTCCCATTGCCGTCGATGTCCAGTTGTGAAGTGATAGCGAGCCCGTTCGCCGTTGTCGTGACACTTCGTGTCCCGGCATTTGGAGAGTAACCTACACCAATAATGTCAATATCGCTCGTAACGAGCTCGAAACGTGAGCCATCTGCGTTCAGTGTCGTAGCGCTGTTGTGCGTAGCAAAGAAAGCGGGGTAGTCAGTCGAGACCTGAAGCGGATCGCCCTGATTTATGGTCCCCTTCATCTCAACTGATCTGTTAAGTCCATTGGCGCTCACGACTGTTGAGACGTTGTATTGGTCGGACAATCAATTCACAAATACGGTCTCAACGCTACCATCGTTATTGATCGTTGCTACTGAATCAAAATCAGCTGAAGCATACCCGCTTCCATCGGTAATCAGCACACTGGTCGATAATCCGGTGGCGCTGGTCAGGAACGTGTTAACCGGCGCGCCCTGAGCTGAGTTCGGAAAATCGACCGTGACAAGTGTGCTACCATCGGATTGGATTTGGCTTGTTTGGTCGAGTTTGATTGTTCCAGTGGTGCCCACGGTTCCCAATGTGTGGATGTTCATGCCATCGGCGCTTATCGTGACAACGGTTCGATCGAGAATTGTACCGTTGCCAGCGAGGTGCGTTAGTGTCTGCACTCGGCTGCCGTCATTGTTGATTGCCAACTCGTCAGTTGTCGTTAAGTCGACAGTCCCATTGCCATCTTTATCCAACATCTCCGTAACCGAAAGACCGTCATCGCTTGTTGTAGTGGTTCTCGCCGAGGTTAAAGTCGTCCCCAATAGAGCCTGACTTGAAGTGGTGCGGCTGCCATCGACATTGATGACAATCGTCGATGACTCGGCGAAGTCATACAGCCCATCGCCATTGATATCCCGCAAGGTCGCGACTGATAAGCCATCCGCGCTCGTGGTTTGCACACCTGCAGATCGCGTCGTACCGTTTGGATTGAGATTGATGATCGTGTCGCTAACGGTGCCATTTGCCGCCGTTGTTACGGTTTCGGTTTGATCAAGTTGGCCATCACCGTTGGTATCACGGGTGATGTTGACCGTCAGAAGATCTGAACTCGTTGCCGTTACTATTTGGTTCCTCAAGGAACCATCCCCGTTCCGGTCGGTCATCGTGTCGATGCGGCTGCCATTGGCGTTAAGAACGGTTGACTTTAGGTGTTGCCGATCAACTGTTCCGTTCCCGTCAAGATCGATCAGGGATGTTGATGATAGACCGTTTGCGGTGACCGTTGTGACGACACAGTCGATCACACCGCTATTGGCATTCTTGTCGGTGAACGTCGTCGTCCGGCTGCCATCGGAATTGATGACAACGGCCGAAGTCTTCACCAATTCGAAGGTTTGATCTCCGTTGGAATCGACTTGCGTGGTCGTGCTAAATCCATTCGCACTCGTCGTCGTAACGACCTTGTCGCGCAAGCTGCCGTTGGCATTATTATTGGCGACAACCTCCACGCGGCTACCATCGGCATTAAGTGTAATCGTGCTGGCCCGAACGAAGTCAAATACACCATCCCCGTCCACGTCCGTCTGTCTCGTATGGGAAAGACCGTTTGAACTGGTCGTCGATTGGGCCTGATCCCGCAAGGACCCGTCGGGATTGTAATTCAAAAGCGCATTGACGACAGCCCCGGTGGTCTGGGTGACAATCGTTTCCTGCTGATCGATCCCACCGTCACCATCTTCGTCCCGCGTAATCGTGACCGACTGGCGGTCTGCGCTCGTGGCGACAATGGTCACACTCCGCAAGGAGACGTCGGCATTACGGTCGGTGATGGTTTCTGTGCGGCTGCCATCCAAATTTAGGACCGTCACATCAGCGCGGGTGATCTCATATACGCCATCGCCATTCCCATCCACCTGTACCGTCGTCGATAGACCCGAAGCACTGGTATTCGTGATCGTCTGATCGCGCAGCGAGTTATCGCGATTGTGGTCAGCGATTGTCGTCGTCGCGCTGCCATCCGCATTGATCACCGTCACGGACGTCGTCGTCAGATCATACAGCCCATCACCATTGATATCCCGTGAGGTCGCGACCGATAAGCCGTCAGCACTCGTGGTCGTGAGCGCTCGCTGCACGATGATGTCATTGGGACTAAAGATGCGTTCGTCGGCCGTGACCGATCCGTCGATAGCATTTACAGTGACGTCAATTTTGCGGTCAAAGTGGCCGTCACCATTGAAATCCGTCCACCTGGAATGCTCTTGATCGTCCGAACCCCTGGCGAATTGTTCAAAACTCTTGAGCGACCCATCGCCGCTTTGGGCCGTGGTGGTCTCGACCCGTACGCCATTGGCAAGCACATCGATATCGTTCGTCACGGTCACATCGAATGTGCCGTTTCCGTCGATGTCATTTTGGGTCGTGCGTGTCAGCCCGTCAGCGCCGAGGTTTATAATGGCTTGGCTAACTATGAGGGTGCCGGCCCCATTCTTCTCTGTGGTCGTAGTGGTCGAGCTGCCGTTTGCGTTGATGACCACGTTCGAGTCCGTCCGATAGTCGAACGCATTATCGCCGTCCAGGTCGGTTTGAATCGATTTCGTTTGACCATTGGCGCTCGTTATAGTCACGACCTTGTTGCGCAAAGTTCCATCAAACGCACTATTCATCAACGTCTCATTGCGAATTCCGCTGGTGACCACGGTTACATCGCTGTTTGATGACTCGTAAGACCCGTTCCCGTCCATATCCGATTGTGTGGTTCGCGACAGACCATCGGCGCCCGTTATCGCCGTCTGCGAACGAATTATTGAGCCGTCAGGATTGAGGTCCGTAATGACGATTGAAGTGCTGCCATCGGCGAATGTCGTGCGCAGCTCAGTCTGGTCATTAACTCCATCACCATCAGCGTCGCGCTGGATGCCAACAATCTTCCCATCCGCACTCGTCGCTGTCACTGTTTGATTCAGCAGATATCCCGCACCGGTCATATTGACCATGGCTTCGGTTTTTGATCCGTCCGTGTTTGCAATCGTGACGCTCGTTTGGATGCGATCAGTGACGCCATCACCGTTGACGTCAAATATCAGAGTTCGCGTATTTCCATCCGCGCTCGTGGTCTCGATAGTGGTGTGCGCAGCGCTGCCATCCGGATTGAGTGCACTATTTGTGATTGTCGTCGAACCGTCGGCATTGAGTACAACGAATTTGTCAATGATATATCCCTGTGAATCATACTGAAATACGGCTGCGGCGGCAACGCCTGTTGATCCGTCGAGTTTTGTGAAAGTCGTCTGCCCGTCAATTTTGGAGCCGTCAGGCAGGATGATGTCAACGGCATTAGGAACAAGGTTGATGGATTGGACGCCGGCCTCGGCGAGTGTTTTGAGAGTGGTTGTGCCGTCGGCATTGGTGACGAGGATTTTGAAACTTGCAAACTGCGCGTCGCCTGAATCGAGCTGACCATTGTGATTGGTATCAAAGATGTTGAGGAGAGCTTCTAAGTCGTTGGTGGCCGTGGCGTCCCAATCAGTGAACACAATTTGATTGCGTTCCGTAATTTGGCCGTTGCCAGCAAGGTCAAGAACGAGAACGCCGTTGCCAGCCCCCGCCCAGGCTGTACGATGCTGATAGCCGTCTCCGGCCATGTCGAAGAAGAAATTTGAGGAAGATAAGGGCGCAACTTTTACACCTTGACCTGATAGATCGAGGACGACGGGAACGCCCGCGGCCGAGGAGCCATAGTCGGTTCCAGAAGAGCCGGAACCTAAGTCATCATTCCAACCGCCATTGCCAAAACTATCATATCCACTACCACCCGAAATCGTACCGCCACCAGATGAAGAGCCGCCATAGCTGCCACCGGTCGAGCTTCCGCCCAAGTGCCAATCGACTGCATGATTATTCAGCGACTCCCCACCCTCGTGCGTTGGATTCTTCCCATCGTGCGTTGGCTCCATCCCAATAGTTTGAGCTTGCGTCGGCCCACGTAGAGTTGCCACCACCGCCTCTAATTTCGGAAAGCATAGGGCCTGTGGGTCCGTAGTTGGATGTAACCTCGGCTGCGGCTGCATCGATGGCAGCTTGTTCCGCTGCAGCCTTTGCTGCAGCCGCTTTTTCGGTTACTGCTTTTTTGTGAATCGCCGTGCTGATTTGTTTGTTTGTCGTCTGCGCCTGCTTGACGTCACTTTTGACTTTGTTCCAGTGCTGCAGGTCGCCGCGAACGTTAGGATTGGCTGGAATGTTGGTCGATCCGGCATCGTTTCCGCCGGGGCCGAGCGTCGTGCCGGGCGCGTTTGTATGCGTGGCATTGAAATCAGACGCCGACCAGTTCTGGCCGGGTTGCGAAGACCAGGCGCCGGCCGAGTCGGTGCCGTAAGTTGACAGGTTATGCTGCTCTGTTGGACCGGCATCACGTAAAGTTCCGTCCTGGGGTCCGGCATCGTGACTTGGGGTGATCTGCCCATTTCGAGCCTTAGTCTGCATGTTCTCAAAAAATGAGCGGTTCGAATCCCAAAAAACAGTACCGGGAGGAGGTTGGGCCTTGTCTTGTAGTTCGGCTCTGAATTCTGGACTGAGAAGCCAGGTGACCCCGCTCTTAATATCAGCAGCTGACCATGCGTAACCTTCGTTTGCCGCAAAGGGTGGCCAGCTAAATGTTAAGGCGCCGCTGTTCGGATCGAATTTTTCTACTCCCTGGGTTACCTGAAGGCCCGCAAAGATGTTCCCTCCGAAGCCAAGCCCTTCCGATACGTTATTGGCATCCTGTGCAAATCCAATCTTTCCGCTTGGCCCAATAAAACCGAGTTCCGGCCCAAAGAAGAGGTTGCTGAAACTATATTGGCTTGTAATCGTCAATTGCCCAAATGAACTGTTTAAGTTGATCTCGACCGGGGTATTTTGCAATGTAACGGTGCCACCTAGGCCACAGACTCATTAAACCGCATCCAGATGCGGATTGCAGCCAGTTTTATTGAGGCCATGAAGTTGTCGTCGTGGCGGTCGAAGCGGGTGGCGATGGCACGATAGTGCTTGAGTTTGTTGAAGAAGCGCTCGACCCTGTTGCGTAGCTTGTAAGCGAAAGGACTGAATGCCGGCTGTTCGACGCGGTTTGATTTAGGCCGGATGTTCGCGTACCCGCCTTGGCCAGCGATTGTCTCGCGCAGCGCATTTAAATCGTAACCGCGATCAGCCAGCAACATGCAGCCGTCACCGATCAAGCCCAACATATCCGCAGCGCTCACACCGTCATGAGCTTGGCCTTCGGTCAGCTTGATTTGGATAGGCAAGCCTTGCGCATCGACGAGCGCGTGGATTTTGGTCGTAAGCCCGCCGCGGGAACGTCCCATGCAACGGCTGCGGCCGCTTTTTTTTCGCCATTGGCTGCGTGTTGATGCACGCGCACCACGGAACTATCGATCATCTGGATTTTGCCGTTATAGGCTTGCGAAACGGCCTTCAAAATCTGATCCCAGACGCCTGCAGCCCGCCAGCGAACGAAGCGATTATAGCAGGTCGTGTAAGGGCCGTAGCGCTCTGGAATATCGGCCCACGGTGCGCCCGAGCGCAGCCGCCAGAAGATGCCGTTCAACACGCGGCGGTCGTCAACGCGCGGCACGCCACGCGGCTTGTTGGGCAAAAGCGGTGCAATGATTTTCCACTCGGCGTCGGTGAGTTCGTAGCGTGCCATCTCAAGCTCCCCCGTTTGGTAGCTTAAATCACTGTTCGCGCGATTTGCAAAGTCAGTTTATGAGTTTGTGGCCTAGGCCAATTGCTGCTCCTGTAGGCCCTATCGGGATGAAATTGACGCCACCTCCAATGAAAAATGTCGCTTTTGTTTCATTATCTGCCATTTTCGTTACTCGCTAGTTTGTTTCTCTAACTCATTCTCTAATCGCGGCGAAATATTTGCGATCATTCCAACTTATTCGGGGGGCAGCTCATTGAAACTCTTTCGAGGTCGGATTCGTCACCAAATCCAGGCAATGATGACGGGGATAGAAAGTAATAGTGTGATAGCGGCGGCAAACATAACACCGTACCGCAGCGCCGGGTTAGCTTGATCAAATGTGATCAACTCTACATTATTCGAGACTTTTGCAGCGCAGGGGCGGTTCGGGCATGACCAAAGAGGCGATCTCAATGACTGATGACCGCATTGCTTGCAGCGATATCCCACCGGGAATTTGCCCAAACATCTTCGAACTAATTTCGGAATTAAACTCATCTACTCACGCCTCAATTATGATCGACCCGCATTCTCGCGTAGTGCTCGATATCGATGCGGCGAGCACTGCGTCCTCAATTGATGCTCGTGACCGTCCTGCCAAATTGGCGCGTAATCCTGCGGGGCGTATTGCACCAAGCCTCACGCGCGTTGTCCGATCAGCCAAGCGTTCTTGTTGGTATCTAAGCGGCGCATTGAGCTTCGGATAAGTGCAGGATGCGAAGCATCTGCCTTGCTTGGCTCCAGTCTGCGTGCTGCCGCTGCCCGCGCCGGATCTGCGGTGTTCACTATCGGACGGAAAACTCAACTCGGCCGCCGGCGCGCCCTGCTGTACACGAGCGTCAGCGGCGAAGGCTTGATTTACATCCGAATTTCCCGACCGGATTCCAGGATTTAAGGCATTGGAATGCGCCGCGCGCAAATCCAAACCAGCCGGATCGGCATAGACCGGCGCTGGCGCCTCGTGACGCCGTTTTGCCCACAACACAATACGCCCCCACGCGTTACAGTCGTTCCCACCCCGAGCAAAACTGCTTCGCGCATCGATCAACACGACCGATGCGGCAGTCATCTTGCTACACGTTGTCAGCCTACTTACGGTACAAATTCTAGTCAAGGAATTCTTTGACGTCACGGATTCGATATCTCGACGTTGTGGCGAAGCAAATAATTGAGTCGCGGCCTCTCATGCGATTTTGGTCGCGAAGCGCTGACACTAATCACCGATTGATTTCTGCAGTGGCCGCCGCACGGCAGGGTTCGAATGTGCGCGGGAATTCAACGGCATTTGCGCGATTGCATTAATCCGATAGCGAAATAAGTTCATTCTGAACTTGGCCAGAATCTATTGTCTTGGTCTTATGCGTGACGACGAACCTGGCCGCCGCAAAGAGTAACGGACGTTCGATTGGTTCTTGCCACCTTTGTCCATTTACTTGTGTGGGCACCATTGTGCGAACCGCCCCAATTTCTGTTTGATTGGAATCGCGAATTTGGCCGCCTGCCTTGAGGGGAGTCGGCGCGCGCGACCAGAATTTAAGAGCACGTCTAGTGACATCGCCACCGAGCTATCGCCGTCCGTGGACATTTCAGGTGCTTCCGCTTTGAGTTTTTGCAGACGTTAGACCAGGACCTGGCTCGATGAGCGATCACGCGTGCTTATGGCCCGTCGTCACCGTGGCCATCCCATCTGCTTCCGGGGCCAAGCTGACCTAGGTCGTGCCTGTTGTGAACTCTGAGGTACTCAGGTTCGAGATGGTGTAGGACACATTGATATCTATACGGACTAGATAGCTGCAGTGGCATTGCGATCAGCACGTGCTTCAGATATCGAAATAGGGACGTGGCAAAAATTGGGGGACGGATTGGCGGATAGGCATGATGATCTAAGCATAACATGCTGTTTTATAACGAAAAATAAACTATGGACAATCCCTCCCTCTCCGCCAGTTAACTTGTGGATATAAAACAATTTTAAAATTTCGGGCGGCAAATTCTATAGTCAATTCTATAGGAATTTCGAACCCCTGCCGGTCCGCCATTGGTCTGATTCCCAATTGGTCCGGCACCGCACCAATATTTCTAAATGTAAGAATGTCCGCTAAACCCACGTTGAGCTGATCGACAACTCGCTCACGCGTGTTTCGGCAACGAGGCACGTTCGAACGCCGGTTACCCGGGAGTAAACCTGCATTTCTGACCGCACAGGCGTCACTCTTTTCACAGAGCCGCGGGTTCCATCCCATCGCCAGTCAGCATATCTAGGCGTACCTTCGCCTTCGTGAAATCGGCACGGGCATTGACGGCCTCAAATTGTGATTCAAGCAATACTCTCTGCGTATCGAGAAGGTGCAGCACATCGAACTTACCTTCGTTGTATCCAGTCCGCGTGAGATCATGGGCCGACCGGGCCGCGGGTAGAACATTGGCTTCGAGGGAACGGATTTGGGCAGCGGCAACCGACATTGTTCCGAGCACCTCGATCAATGACGATGTCAGGTCCCGTCGCGCGGCTTCTTCTTCAAATTGCGACCGTGCAATCCGGCGTTCGGCAGCGGCAGTATTACCGTTGTTGCGGTCGAACACCTGTAAAGGAACCGATACCGACGCCACGAGTGCCGCGCTCCCATCGTCGTTGAATGTCCGGGTTCCAAAGCCAATTTTTACGTCGGGAATTGCCTTCGACCGTTCGACGTCAAGCATAGCATATCGCTTTCCGACCTCGTCGCTCCAGCGTGCAATAGATGGGTTCGCATTTATCTTTGCAGTGACAGTGGCTAAGTCGGGGACAGTACGGGCGCTCGCGAGTTTGCCAGCCGCGCGCTTAAAAAGGAAACTCTCGCTTAAGCCCCAGAGGGATGATAGCGACCGGCGCGATGCCAGGTTTCTGGCGGTCTCTGAGTCACGCTGCGCGGTTACCCGCGCCAACACCACTTTCGCGCGGTCGAGATCAATAGGAGCTGCCTTTCCGCCGGTCACTTGGGCTTCGACGGCGGTCTTAGTCTTGGCAGCGGTCGCAATGAAATCGTCGAGGACCTCGATCCTTTCCTGGCTGGCAAGGACGTCGATGAAGTAGTCTGCCGCCTTCGCGGCCACAGCAAGACGGGCAACTTCATAGTCCCAGCCTGCAACAGACGCCTCGAGGTTGGCAGCACGCAGGCGCTTTAGGCGCTTGTCGCCGAGTTCGATCGTCTGCGATATCTGCAGTGTTTCTTCGGCGGCTCCAAAACCGGATTTGGACTTACTGCCAAGGAAGTTTTCGACCTCTAGGCTAAGTTCGGGGTTGGGCTTATATGAAGCCTGCGCGGAACTCAGCATGCCGTGCCTCAATTTCCATGAATGCGGCACGGATATGGGGATTGCGTTCAATCGCCCGCGAGACAGCATCGCCGAGTGCGATACTTTCCGTCGTGCTCGCCGTGCCGTTAACGCCCGGCACGTCTTTCGCCGGTGGAACCCATGGCCGCAGCGGCAAGTCCCTGTCCGACCGGAGATCAGACATTGCAGGGATAGAGGCCGCCGGCTGGCTTTCGATTGACCCTGAACACCCCATCAACGCGGCGCATACGGCAAGCGGTAGTGAGCGAATAGCTGCTCCGGCTCGTCCCTTCATAGATCCGTCCCCCAATAACCCCAAAATCTTACGGCACGCCCCCGCATGTGCCCTCCGCGGTATCGGGACCCCCGTCCCGGCTATCGCATCGAAGTAAGTCGTTCCTGACAGCAGCCGTTAGAAACTGTGCATGAAACAATTCCTGTCATCTGGAGTGAGGCGGCCGCCGCCTCTGCTCAGGCCGCAAATGGGTTTATCCATTGCGCCTCCTTTCCTTGAGGCCTCGCGTCCTCGGCGCGTACGCCAAACCGGGCGAACAGAACCGGCAGGAGCAGCAACGTCAGCGCGGTCGAAGTCAGCAGACCGCCAATGACGACGATCGCAAGCGGCTTTTGAATTTCGGACCCCGGACCCGTGGCAAACAGCAAGGGCACGAGTCCCAGGGCTGCAATGCTAGCCGTCATCAATACGGGCCTAAGGCGGCGCACGGAGCCTTCGAAGATAGTCCGATCAAGCGGTACACCTTCGGCAAGAAGCTGGTTGAAGTAGCTGACGAGGACCAGTCCGTTCAGCACTGCAATCCCCAGCAAGGCAATGAAGCCGACGGACGCGGGCACCGACAAGTATTCACCTGACGCCCACAATGCCAAGATGCCTCCAACCAAGGCAAACGGGACGTTGGAGAGAATAAGAAGTGTTTGGCGGATAGACCGGAGTGTCGCAAACAACACGGCCGCAATCATGACAAGGGCAAGAGGAACGACAATGGCAAGCCGCGCGGCCGCACGCCGTTGATTCTCGAATTCACCTCCCCAAACCATCGTGTAGCCTGCAGGCAGCTCGACCTTCTCGCGAACGGACCGTTGAGCTTCTTCGACAAAGCCAACGAGATCGCGGCCGGATACATAGGCCTGGACCAGGGCAAAGCGGGATGCGTTCTCGCGATCAATCTTGACCGGGCCGGCCTTGCGAACAATTTTCGCGACATCACCGATGCGCACCAATCCGCCATCTCCGGCAGCAAACTGTGTCGAGGCGAATAATTCCGGAGATTGCCGGATCGCCTCGTGCCCTTTGATGACAATATCGGTGCGGCGCGAAGCATCTGAAACAGTCCCGGCCCGCGCACCTTCCAGCATTGCCCGCAGCTCATCCTCGATCCGGGTGGCGGATAATCCGGTGCGCCCGGCGGCCATGCGATCGACGCCGATCTGGAGATAGTCAACGGAATCATTGGCGACCGTCGAAACTTCGGACGCGCCCTTAACGCTGCTGACGGCGCTTTGGACCTTGCCGGCAAGGTCCGAAAGAACGGAGAGTTCCGGCCCAAAGATTTTGATCGCGAGATCGCCGCGCGATCCCGTCAGCATTTCGGAGGTACGCATTTCAATCGGCTGCGTGAAAGAGAACTCCATGCCTGGGACGGCCGATAAAGTTTGTCGCAAATGGCCGACCAGCTTTTCCTTATCCGGCTCGCGCCACATCTCCTTGGGTTTCAGCACGAGGAAATTGTCGGTCTCGTTCAGGCCCATGGGGTCAAGCCCCAACTCGTCGCTGCCTACGCGTGAGACAATCCTTTCGACCTCGGGTACATTGGCGAGTATCCGCTTTTGTACGCCAACATCACCATCGACACTGGCTGCGAGACTGATCGAAGGCAATTTTGCCGTCTGAATGATGATCGCGCCTTCGTCGAGCGTCGGCATGAAAGATTTTCCGAGTGCGCCGTATCCGTACACCATCGCGGCCAAGCCAGCTAAAGCAGCCGAATAGACGATGAAAGGCCGCTTTAAGCATAGTTTGAGCAACGGGATGTAGCCCGCGTTCAAGATCCGCATCAGTAGTGGCACATTGTGGGCACGCGGTTTCAGCACATACGACGACAACACGGGGATCAGCGTGAGCGAAAGCGCCAGAGATCCGCTCAAGGCAAAGATGATCGTCAAAGCGACAGGCGAAAAGAGTTTGCCTTCAAGTCCCTGAAGCGACAGGAGCGGTAGAAAAACGAGACAGATGATGACAATGCCCGAGGTGACGGGGACCGCAACATCGCTTGCCGCGCGATAGACCTGGTGTAAGAGCGGTACCTGTTCCTGGATCCCGGCATGTTCGAGTGCTTCGACCGTGTTCTCGACGACGACAACAGCGGCGTCGACGATTAGGCCAATGGCGATCGCCAGACCGCCGAGACTCATGAGATTCGCCGACATATGAAAATGGTGCATTAGGGCGAATGCGAACAGCGCAGCAAGCGGCAGCGTCACGGCCACGACGAGCGCCGCGCGCAGATTGCCGAGGAACGCGAGTAGCAGAATGACGACCAGAATCGTGGCTTCGATCAGCGCCTTCTGTACGGTGCCAACCGCACGCTCGACGAGATCGGAGCGGTCATAGAATGTCTTGAGTGTGACCCCAACGGGCAATGTGGCCTTCAACTCTTCGATACGCGCGCGAGCGGCCCGCGTGATGGCGTTGGCATCGGCCCCGCGCAGCGATAGGACGATGCCCTGGACAGCTTCGCCAGTGCCATTCGCTGTCACTGCACCGTAGCGCGTGAGGCTGGACACGCTAACGGCCGCGACATCGCGCAAGCGCAGAATGCGGCCATTTT
Organism: uncultured Alphaproteobacteria bacterium; assembly: GCA_963819605.1. GTDB lineage: Bacteria > Pseudomonadota > Alphaproteobacteria > Rhizobiales > Hyphomicrobiaceae > Hyphomicrobium_B. The sequence goes on from CAWFWU010000005.1 coordinate 20,531, forward strand.
CGTTCTTCAAGACCACTTGTTCTAAGTCAGCTGTAGTTTTGATGGCACCTTCGGACCTGACGACAAGCGCTTTTTCACCTTCGGTGAGGCGGCCCGCGCCGTCATTGCGATTGCTAGCGTCAATAATTTCGACGAGCTGCGAGACGCCGAGCCCGGCAGTGGCCAGCGCGGTGTTGTCAGGTACAACTTCGAAGGTTCGCACGTACCCGCCGAGCGCGTTGACATCAGCAACTCCAGGAATAGTGCGGAGGGCCGGCCGTATCGTCCAATCGAGTAGAGCGCGCCGTTCGTCGAGTGAAAGACTGTCGCTTTCGACCGTAAACATGAACACTTCAGACAATGGCGTTGAGATTGGAGCCATCCCGCCCGAAACACCGCTAGGAAGGTCTCCCTGCACGCCCGCGAGCCGCTCGCCCACCTGCTGGCGGGCCCAATAGACGTCCGTAGCGTCTTCAAAATCGATCGTTATGTCGGCAAGTGCATATTTGGCGGCGGAGCGAAGGATAACCTGATGGGGGATGCCGAGCAGCTCCATCTCTACCGGTTTGATGACGCGCGCCTCGACTTCCTCCGGAGTCATCCCCGGCGCCTTCATGATAATCTTGACTTGAGTTTGTGAAATGTCTGGAAATGCATCGATGGGGATGCGCTGATAGGCATAAATGCCCGTGATAGCCAGGACTCCGCCGAGAATCAGAAATCAGCAGCCGCTGCGTCAGCGAGAATTCGATCAAGCTTCTCAGCATGAGTTAATCGGCCACGGAAAGATTTTCGAGTTCCGGCAGCCGGCTCGTTGCCACAAGCTGTCCCGGCTTCAAGTCTCCTGTAACGGTTGCGACGAGGGGTGATTTTCCGAGAAGCGTGACTTCGAGTTTCTTGAATCCGTTGTCAGTGCGCAGGAATACGGAAGGCTTGCCATCGATGAATGTCACGGCCGTCGCTGGAACGGCGGCAGCACCGGCTCCGGTCTTGCCGACAACCGTGATCGTCACATACTGTCCTTCGATGAGCCCTAACTCCGGAATAAGCGACACAAGCATCGTGGCGGAACGTGTCATGCGATCCACCTTCGTGCCGATCGACATAATGTTTCCGACCTGACGGCCTTCAATCTCAACATGATCTCCGACTTTGGCACGGGAAATGAGGCTCGCGGGAATTTGCGCCTCCAGCCAAAGCCCATCGTTTGTTTTCAAGGTCGCAACGGCCGCAGTCGCCTCGATTTTCTCGTTGAGTGCAAGCAGGCCGGCCACCGTGCCGGCTCCTGGGGCCACAATCATAAATGACGAATCGTCGATTTTTCGCACGCCGAGACTTTCTGCATGATCCCTGAACTCCGCGCCGACAGTAGCGATCTTCTGCACCTGCTCTTCTGCTTCGAGCGCATCGTTCAGCGGAATGATCTTTTTATCGGCGAGATTGCGCTGGCGCTCGGCATTGAGTTTGGCCTTTTTCAGGTCTGCGTCGCTCTCAATGATTTTGGCCTGGATTTCGTGATAGTCATGGCTCGTGACGATCGCAATATCTTGTCCTTTCTTCACCGCTTGACCATCAAGTACGAAAAGCTTCGAGACGCTGCCCGCGAATGGCACCGGGATCATGTCGCGCGAGGACGGTGCCGGGACGACTGTCGCGGGGAGTACCTCCAGCGGCTGGGTTGCCGTATCCAAGACTTCCACTAGGCGAATGCCTAGGGCTTCGATTTGTTCGGCGGGCACCGCCACGTCGCGGGCTGCGGCGACGGCCGGAAGTAATGCGAACAATGCCGCAGCGCAATGGAACCAGAGTCGATTACTGACCAACATTTTTTGCCAACCTTTCAGACAAGTGCGCGCGAAACTGAAACCCTGACACGTCAGTCTGAAACTAGCCTGAAAGTGCCGCTGCCGCTTCTCATTACTTTCCTAGCTCATTCCCAATGCGTGCGGGAAACTGGCGCTAACGCCGCTAACATTGAAACCGGCGCCCGAATACAAAACCCGCTGCACCTTTTCCTTCGCAGACATGAGAGCCAACATGGCGATGCGGTACGCCGGTCGCGAAGGAATAGCGCTTCATGCATGGGCCCTTTGCGCAATGACCAAATCCGGCTTGGCGCGAAGCGTCACGAGGCCAAGAAATTTCGTGTGATTGCGCCGGTTCTCGCACGGCCGCCATTACTAAGGTGACGAAGATTGCGAAGGCGCCGTGCAAGAACTTTTGGTTACACTTCGAGCTGGCTGGTGACTCACGTCCCCTGACTACATCCGGGAGTCGTTTCGAGGCATCGACCTCGATCTTCTTGATTTCAATCTGATTGCCGGTCCCGCTACCGCGGCCGACTTAAGTCCTAGAATCCGGTTCATAGCAAAGCCTTGCCACAACCGCGCTCTGCGTGTCGCCCTGCTTTAGCGCCCAGCGAGCAAGTACCCATATCGCCGCGACCAATATTGACGGGGGAAGAAGTGCAGAGTGCCAGATCACCATGGTTCGCTCTCGCTTTTCTGACCTTCGCCAAGAGGCTTCTCGCGGCTCAACAATTGCGCGAATTGTTCAACCGGTTCGACCCAATAGGTCAGATGCGGGATCGAGGCGCTCTTTCGCACCTGGTCGAGAAGGTACGGAATGCTCTCTTTAGTGAGAATAGCAACGAGCACAGAACGCTTCACCCGTCCCCGGACACGTTCGCTTGTGCTCGCGTTGGCAAAGCCGTGGCCGTGCCCTTCCGCCATCCAGGTGGTGAAGCCGGCCAGTGGCGGATCAAGCGTCAACAGAACTTCTGTCAATCGGTCGGTTCCGCTTGGCGGATAAACGAACGTCAATTTACAAAGTGACGGGCTCAACTTGAAACTCTCCAGCTGTTAGGGGCATTATCGCGCCTCCGCAGCATGGCGAGCCGGAAAACCAGCCAAAAGCCGGGTTAAGATGGCAAACTGATCAGTGTGCGCGGGCATGTGGGCTGGGGTCTCCAATGGAATTTGCGGATGGTAAACGAGCCCTTGACACATGAAGCTGACAACAGCCTGAATGGGGGCGGCGGCCCGGCATGAGCGGGCAATTCAGCTCGCTGTCAGCTGGCCGTGGTATCCAGTGCCGAATGCAGGCACCGGAACAGGAGAGCCAGATTCGCATCTTGCTGATTGAGGACGACAACGAACTGGCAAGCCGGCTGAGCGCCGGATTGATTGCGGCCGGATTCGCAGTCGAACGTGCGGCAAATGGTACCGATGGCTATCACATGGGCAAAGACGAATCGTACGATGCCGCAATACTTGACCTCGGGCTTCCTGAAATGGAGGGGCTGACTGTTCTGAAGAGGTGGCGCAACGAGGGGCGTTTGGTTCCGGTTCTCGTGCTGACAGCGCGGGGGATGTGGTCCGAGAAGGTCGACGGGCTCAATGCCGGAGCGGATGATTACATTACCAAGCCGTACCATATTTCAGAAGTGGCAGCCCGATTGAAAGCCTTGATCCGGCGCAATGCCGGATTGGCAAATCCAGTCTTGACCCATCGGGACATCTCATTGGACACCGCCGCTGGCAAAGTGACAATTTCCGGCAAGCCCATTGATTTGACCGCCCGCGAACTGCAGATGCTAAACTATTTCATGCATAGGTGCGGCCGAATTGTTTCCCAGTCTGAACTCGCGGACCACCTTTACGCGTTAGACGATAGCCGCGAACTCAATACGATTGAAGTTTTCGTCAGCCGCTTGCGCCGGAAGCTTGGTGGAGATTTCATCACGACGGTGCGCGGACTTGGGTACCGGATGGACTAGCGGAGCATCGAATGAGAAGTTTGAAGAGCCGGCTTATTGCGGCGGCGGTCATTTGGATTTCGGTTGGAATCGTCGCTGCCGGCTTCGGCTTGTCTGCCGTCTTCCGCCAGCATATCACGGAGCAATTCCACGAAGAGCTTTTTGTCCATCTCGACGAATTGCAGAGATTGGCGACAATCAATTCGTCTGGTGCGCATCTTCAGCGCCATTTCAGCGATCCAAGATACGATCTCGATCAATCTGGGTTCTACTGGGAGATTCAGCGTGAAGCCCAGGTTGTTGCGCGCTCGGCGTCGCTAAAGGGGCCGATGCTGAAGACGCCAGACGACGGCCCCAAGGATATTGGCGTGCATACGCACAATATCAATGGCCCCACAGGTCCGCTGATCGTTGCAGAGCGCGCGGATTGGAAATCTCCAACCGAGTCGCCGCTGCGATACCTCATCGGAACTGACAAGCGCCACCTCGAAGGCGTTATGAGCCGGTTCGACCGGACGCTCTTTGGAGCGTTGGGCGCTTTGGCAGTAACGATGATCGCAGCGGCGTCGATGCTGATAGCCTATGCACTTAGGCCGCTGTCACAATTGCATGTCGCGCTTATGGGCGTGCGGACTGGCCGAGATAATAGTCTGGCAGGCAGTTTTCCTTTTGAACTACAGCCACTCATTGATGACTTGAATGCACTATTGGCATCAACTTCCGATCTCATTCAAAGGGCTCGGTCTCAGGCCGGCAACTTGGCACATGGCCTAAGAACCCCGCTTGCCGTGCTGACCGACGAAGCTCACCGGATCAAAGCACAAGGACTGGACAAGGCCTCTTCCACAATTCTCGACGAATGCTGGAAGATGCAAAAGCAAATCGATTATCAGATCGCGCGGGCACGAGCGGGGGCATCGCGCGCTGCGCCGGGCGTGACGACATCCGCACTTAAGGCCGTGAGCGACGTCCAAAGTGCGCTTGCCCGCTTACACAAGGATCGTAAGTTAAGAATTGAGTGCGACGTCTCTGAACGATTGATGGTCACGTGCGATACGCAAGATCTCAATGAAATACTCGCCAATCTCGTCGATAATGCCTGTAAGCACTGTACGTCGAGAGTTCTGCTCTCGGCCCGTCAATCGTTGAAGAATGACCGAGTATGCATCAACGTGGAAGACGATGGCCCCGGACTTCCTCCGGAAGCGTTCGAACTCGTCTTTAACATCGGCGAACGTTGGGATAGTAAGGCGCCGGGTTCGGGACTGGGCCTCGCTATCGTACGTGACTTGGCGCGCCTCTATAATGGTGAAGTCACGCTCGGACGCTCAAAGCTCGGCGGCCTCAACGTGAAGCTTGAATTGCCCGGTTCAATTGGCACCTAAAATTGCACAACTCTGCAGGATTTTGTCTGCCTCGGGCTAAGAGCTGCCGAAAAACAAACCTACGCGAAACACTTCTGTTTTCCCAATCTTCGGACAAAACCAGGCTCCATTCAAGCTGCGACGGCTCGTCTATTGCCGCCAGGCGCATGACGTTGACGGTCGAATACCAGATTTAAATGGACGTCGGCTAATCCCGCCGCCTGACCACTTACAAGCCGCACGTCAATCTTGCGCACGGCTATTGAGACCTCAGCCACCAAGCGCTCGGCAAGTCGATCTAAATTCAATGAGCCAGTTGCAACAGTATTTTGCTCCAAGTTCCTTCGGAAACTGCGTTGCGCGGGAGGACGTGCCCCATTGCGGCTTTCATTACGGAACCGGCACGCTGCACACCCTGATCCAGACGCTCCAAATCCAGGTATTCGGCTCCTTCAGTCAGTCCTGATGCAGCCTCGGCCGTGCTGACTTTGGCAATTTCGTCATGCGACAAGAGATTGAGTATTGTGTCGCGAGTGACATACGCGGCTTGCTCAGTGCTTGTCATGGTGCGCCTCCGTTACATTCTTACCGGAATGTAAAACGCACAGCGGACTATATCGTTCCCATGACGCCTCAAAGTAACGGCGGGGCGTGGCGCCCAGATCATGGTCTAGACCGCGATCGAACTCTGCACCTCGAGCCCCATCGTCACGGTGATCACTTGATCGCTATCGGCGGCCGCTAGCGGTACAGTCACGCTCGCATCATCGCGAATGTGCAGTGGTACGCCGTTGAGGGTCGCGGCGACGAGCCCCCGCGAAATGCCCGACGGGTTTGCCACAACGACATGGTATGTCGTGTTGTCATGGGTGTAGGTCACTTCAAAACCAGGCCAATGCCTTGGTATGGAGGGTGAGATGATGAGGACATTGCCTTCCTTTCGGACGCCTAGAACGTGCTCGAGCGCGGCGCGATAAATCCATCCGGCAGCACCCGTGTACCAGGACCACCCACCGCGGCCTCTGTTCTGGCCGGCCGAGTACACATCGGCGGCGACAACATACGGCTCTAACCGGTATCGGCGGCTGCCAGCGTGTGTTGCTGACAGATTAACCGGATTAATAAGAGACAGAAGCTCGCCGGCTCCATCACCATCGCCGAGCTCTGCGAGCGCGATAATGCTCCATGCTGCCGCATGGGTATACTGGCCGCCGTTTTCGCGGATGCCCGGCGGGTATCCTTTAATATAGCCAGGATCGCGTGTGGTCTTGTCAAATGGCGGCGTGAACAGCAAGGCAAGCTTGTCTTCGCGATCGATCAAGCGGTCTTGAACTGATGTCATTGCTTGGCGCGGGCGCTTTAAATCAGCTGCAAACGTGTTCGAGCACGAGAGCACGCTCCATGACTGCGCAATGGAATCGATTTGACACTCGTCGCTTGTCGAACTGCCGAACGGCGTGCCATCGTCAAAGAAGCCGCGACGGTACCACTGCCCGTCCCAGCCGTGGGTATCGATCGCCGCCCGAAGCGCTGCGACGTGCTTGCGCCATACACTTGCGCGTTGCGTTTCTTCGCGCGCATCGGCGTAAGGCAGCATATTGTTGAGGCAGCTAATGAGAAACCAGCTCAACCAGACGCTTTCACCTCTGCCCTCAATCCCAACCCGGTTCATGCCGTCGTTCCAATCGCCTCCTCCAAACAAGGCGAGCCCATGGTCGCCGACACCGAGACTCCGGTCCAGCGCGCGGGCACAATGTTCGAACAGTGAACCTGACTGGTCAGATAGTTCGGGAAGAAAATAGACTTCATGCTCGTGGTCTTTGAGGCGAGGACCATCAATGAATGGCACGTCCTCATCGAGGACTGCGGCATCGCCCGTGGTCTTGACGTATTGCGCCGTGACGTAGGCAAGCCACAGGCAGCTGTCGGCAATACGGGTTCGAACGCCGTGGCCCGATGGCGAGAGCCACCAATGCTGAACATCGCCCTCGGGGAATTGCCGGCCAGCCGCCAACAAAATGTGCGCGCGCGTGATGCCGGGGTGCGTCATGGCCATCGACATCACGTCTTGGAGCTGATCGCGGAACCCGTAAGCGCCACCCGCTTGATAGAGACCCGCACGGCCCCAGAGGCGGCACGACAGCGTTTGATAAGGCAACCAACGGTTCATCAGCATGTCGAGGGCCAGGTCCGGTGTTTTTACTTGAACCTTATTGAGCAACCTGTCCCAACTTTCGATCGCGGAGCTTAGCGCTGCTCCGGCATCAACGCGCGCATATTTCGCGACGAGGCGCTGCGCCTCATCCTTGTTCAGCGCGTCGCCAAGAAGCCCGATGACCTCCGCTTTCCCAGATGAAGGAAGTAGGATCTGGGTCTGGAGTACGGCACACGAGTCGCGACCCGTGCCCAGCCGTGGCACGCATAGGGCGATGAGAGGCAAGGCCAGCAGGATTGTCGAGTGTTCCGTTGTGCCCTATGAAATCGCCGCGATCCGCCGTCCAAGCCGAGATGTTTCCGGAGAGCGTGGAAAACGCAACGCGATCACGAAAAAAGTGACTCCACGGATTGCGCGCGTAAATAGCGCCGTGCGTAATGTCATACTCGGTCGTGATGTGAGACGCGGTCGCCAGTCGTGACCCTCCGAGCACCCATTCCGTGTAACTAGTAACCGACAGGCGGCGCGGCTTGCCGGATACGTTACGCAGCGTCAGTCTTGAGATCTTGACCGGGTCGTCGCCCGCAAGAAACTGCTCAAGCACGAGCTCAATGCCGCGCGACATATGTTCGAAGCGGGTGTAGCCCTGCCCGTGGGCAATGACATACGGCGCGGCGTGGTCCCGGATAGGAGACGCCGTCGGACTCCACAACTCACCCGTGTCCTCGTCGCGGACGTAAAACACTTCACCCGGGCGGTTGATGACCGGATCGTTCGACCAAGGTGTGATCTGACGCTCGCGGCTATTCATGCACCACGTGTAGCCGCCGCCGTCCGCCGCAACTTGAAACCCAAAAGACGGGTTGGCGATGACATTGATCCACGGTGCCGGAGTTGTCTGGCCGCTGTCGAGTATCGTGACGTATTCTCGCCCGCCTTCGCGAAAGCCGCCATAGCCGTTGAAAAACTCGAGTTCGCTCGTATCCGTCCGGTGTGCCGAGAGTTCCGTAGGCGCTTGGCGGCGCGGCGGTGCAGCGTTGACAAGAGAGCGCGTGGTCAAGCGCACAATTTGCTCGGCAAGGGCGCCGCGGCGGGCATGGAACACGGCACGCGCGGCCGCAGGAAGCGCAGTCAAAGTTCGCGGCTCCAGCAAGTCGGAGCGCAAAAGGTAGACCGACCCTTTGGAGTTATCTTGTCCGAGGCGATGGCGGCTCGGAACGGTCTGACACAACGTTTCAAGCGCGGTTTGCAAATCCTGCAGGTATGATGCGGGATGACTATTCAAGATCACAAGATCGGCTTCAATTCCCTTGATACGCCAGTATTCGAAAGCGTGCAGCAATTGGCGCACGAGACCAATATCTTCGATCTCGTCAATTCGCACGAGAACGATTGGCAGATCACCGGATATTCCCGCCGGCCATAAGGCACTAAAGCCGAGAGCGCCGCTTTGCAGGACCAGCTCAGACGCACGCAGCGCCGGCGAAGAATAGACGAGCGCTCCAGCGATCTTCTGGAACACCATCGCGTCGTCGGCATCGATACCAAGATGGCGCATCTCCACCAGCCCTTGGGTCCAGGCTAACGTCGCGCAACGCGTGAATGCCGTTGCATCCCTGTATTTCTCAATCAGCGGCAGAAGGGCCTCGCGGCTTGCAGCCACCGCCGTCCAGAAAGACAATCGGACCGTGGCTCCTGGCGGAATTACAACCTGTTGGCGGAGAGCGAAGACCGGATCAAGGACAGCGCCGGTGCTTCCGCTGAGAGGCCGCCCGTTGATTATCGAAATCGGTGAGGCCAGCGTCCTTCCGCGGCCGATAAACTTCGCCCGGTCTGTTTCGAATTCAAGCGTGGCGCTGGCAGCGGCGTCCAATACAACGAAAGCTGCTGCGTGAATATTGCGGTCATCTGGGCCGCGCCGCCGCCGATGCGCGAGGACTGCGCCCAAGTTTTGGTCATAATCGGTTTCAACGAATAACTTCGAGAACGCAGGATGCATGGCGTCCGCATCCGGTGATCCAAGCACGAGCTCCTCGTAACTCGTAACATCAATGATGCGAGGTTTCTTTCCCGTATTGGTGATGCTGGCGCGCCGGCATGTCGCGTCGTCTTCGGGCGAGACGATCACATCCAGAACGGTTTTGAGGGTCCCGTCGGTGCGAATAAGCTGTACGCGATCTTCTGTGAACAAGGCTTCCGATGTGTTGGCTGCGGCACCGGCAGGCAGTGTGCCAGCGGACCAAACAACCCCCGTCTGTGTGTCGCGGAGATAGATAAACGAGCCGAGGTTGTCGAGGTTTGGATCACCTTGCCAACGCGTGATGGCCTGCCCATTCCAACGGGTGTAGCCGGAGCCAGCAGCCGTAACCAGCACGCTAAGACGCCCATTGGCAAGAAATTGGCAGTCTGGGGTCGGGCCGCTCCGCACGGTCACACGCCGCACGGCGGCAAGACTGAGCGCGTCCTCTTCTGGTCGCGCTCTTATGAGCGTGGCACGTTGCACAGGCTTTGGCACGAGCCTCGGCGCACGCTCCTGAAGCAGCAGCTCTGCAGACTGTACGATCGGCGCGGCATGAAAGCGGCGCGCAATTGCATTATCGAGAATTGTATTGGCGAGGGCGACGATTGTCATGCCTTGGTGATGCGCCATGTACGCTTTGATCACCTCAAATCGCTGCGCAGGAGCGACGCGTGCCGGCGTGAAATCGATAGCCTCGTAAAAACCGTACGCGCCACAACCGCCCATGGCAGACAAGCGCTCGTAGTTTTCGGCGGCGGCATTTGGTGCAACCATGCTTGCGAGGCCGGTCGCGTATGGCGCAATCACGAGATGCTCGCCAAGACCACGTTTGAGACCGAGTTCGGGAACTCCAAAGCTTGAGTATTGATAGGTAAAATCGAGGTCGCGGGCGTTGTAGGCCGATTCCGATACGCCCCATGGCGTTCCGTTTCTCGCCCCGAAACGCATCTGTTCGCTGACGGCTACTCGCGCGGTGCGGCCAAGCAAACTTTCTGGCGGAGTGAGGGTCACCAAGTCTGGCATCAGATACTCGAACATGGATCCGGACCAGGAGATAAGTACCGAGGTGCCGCTCACTGGCAGCAGTGTGCGGCCCAGCCGGAACCAGTGCCGGGTCGCGACATCGCCCTTGGCGATGGCAACGAAACTGGCGAGGCGCGCTTCCGACGCAAGCAAATCGTAGCAGCTCTGGTCGATCTTTCCCTCATCGACCGAGTAGCCGATGGATAACAGCTCTCGATCGCTATCGATGAGAAAGGAAAAGTCCATCGACAGAGCTATGTAGTCTGCGGCGTCTGCAACTGCTGTCAGACGGCGGCGCAGGACCCGCAGTTCTTCCGTGCTCAGTTGTGCGTAGCGCCAATGGCTGTTAGCCGTCCGTGCCACTGCGCGCGCCCACAGGCTTGCAGTTGGCGCTGCCTGATCGTGATCGAGATGTGCAGCGAGATCTAGGGCATTACGGTGTACTTCGCCCCAATCCAGTTTGGGTGCTGACACAGCCTTTTCAGCGGATGTTGTGGCGCTTACCGCAACGCTAAGTCTGCGGAATGCGATCGTGACTTCGGCCCCCTGGGGCGTTGCTTGGAGCGCCGCTGTCAAAATTGCCATGCTGTCGGCGATACCGTCCTGTGCTGCAGGATCGGGGCCGATATTCTGCGCCCAGTCCCTGCAGGCACTGGCGACGGCAATCAAATGTCCGGCAAGATTTCCGCTATCAACTGCGGATACATAGCGCGGTTCGAGCACGGTCAAGGTGTGCGTGTCGTACCAATTGTAGAGATGGCCCTTGAAGCGTGCCAAGTCACCAACCGTTCTTAACGTCTGCTCCAGACGTTCGGCAGCCTCCAATACTGAAATCCATCCGAAGTCATGGGCACTCACCGTTGAGAGCATATAAAGGCCGATGTTGGTCGGGGACGTGCGATGAGCGACAACCGGGCGCGGCTCTTCCTGGAAATTATCTGGAGGAAGGAAGTGATGCTCAGCTGTAACGAATTCTTCGAAGAACAGCCATGTTTGCCGGCCGATACATCGAAGCTTGAAACCGTTTTCGGCCGTGAGAACTTCGCGTTGAATGCCAGCTGACCTGAAGCTGACCCACCGGGCGACCGCTGGAGCACTCAACCAGAGGAAAATGACAGGCAATGCTATTTTCAGCCCGTCTGATTCCGAGAACGCGACAAGAGCAAGCGCGACGGCACCAACCAGAACGCCGCCAAACATGCGCCTGTAGTAGGCCGACGCAGTCGCTGCGGCCATCGATTTAGACTGTGCGGCGGTCGTCCATTCGAGCAAATGCCTACGGCTCACGAAGAGCCGGTACAAGGTCCGCGAGATAGCATCGGCCATGGCAAAAGCCTTGTCCGCGATGAGCGCGAGATGCAGCGTTGACAGCGCGACCGCCAGCCTCGCATCGCCAGCGAGAGCGGCGAAGTGGCTTTTTTGGGTCGTGTTATTGTTCCGGCTCGTGAGATTGGCGGCAATCGATAGGAATGTCGGAATACCGATTGAAATCGCGATAAAGGCGGTCCAGATCGCGGCCGCATGGAACGGCTGATGCCATCCAATGACAAGAGCGATGACAATCGCGACCGGCGTCAAGGAGCGGCGAAGATTGTCTATCATTTTCCAGCGCCCAAGGGCACCTATCCGATCACGATCGTCGCGCTTCCGGGCAATGCCAAATGCGGCACGGCCAGTGATGATCCACGGCAAGAGCTGCCAGTCGCCGCGTACCCAGCGATGGTCACGCGCGCGCGCCACGTCGTAACGGCTCGGAAATTCCTCGATAACTTCAACATCGCTTGCGAGCCCGGCACGGGCATATATCCCCTCGACAAGATCGTGACTCAAAATTGCATTGTCGAGGAACCGGCCTGCCGTTGCCGCATCGAAAGCATCGATGTCATAAATGCCCTTTCCTGCAAATGATCCTTCACCGAAGAGGTCTTGATAGACGTCTGAAACCGCGCCGGCATAGGGGTCAATCCCGCCAGTTGAAGAAAACAAGCGTTGAAATAGTGATGCATCCTGATCGGTTGGAAGGCTCGGAGTGACACGGGGCTGCAAAACGGCGTAACCATCGACGACACGTTGCTCAATCGTCGAGAAAATTGGCCTGTTAAGCGGATGCAACATCTTGCCAACCAGGCGGCGCACGGTGTCACGTGGAAGCCGCGTGTCGGAGTCCAGGGTGACGACATATTGGATCGACTTTGGATATGCATGAGGATCGATCGCATCAACAATGAATGACGTGCCGGTCGCGCCGCGCAAAAGCCTGTTCAATTCATGCAGCTTGCCGCGCTTTCTTTCCCAGCCGATCCACTTGGCTTCGCCCGCGCTCCATTGCCGGCGGCGATGGAGAATATAAAAGGTCTCGTGATCTGCAATCCTCGACGGGTGCAGCCGATTGAGCCGCTCGATGCCGGCCCTGGCTTGGCTCAGAAGAGCGGAATCGTGTTCGGCCGTTTCAGTCTGTGAATCGGTCCAATCAGACAAGAGTGCATAGAAAACGTTATCCTCGTGCGTCGCAAGGTGATGGATTTCAAGTCTATTGATAAGTTCATCGACACCAACGGCATCGGCAAGCAGCGTCGGAATGACGACGAATGTCCGCGCATCATCGGGCACTCCTCGAGGCAATTTCAGGCCAGGGATAATTTGAGGCTGAACTTCATGTGAAATTGCTTGGTTTACGATCGCTATGGCCAGATCGATTGCCGGAAGAAATCCGGCTATCATGAGAATTGCGAGAATTGAGTTCGGGATGCCCTGGCCGACGAGAGCAAGACTCGGCAGAGCCAATATTACAAACGACAGCAAGACCACGCTCGCGATGTAGCCGGACAATCCGCCCTTTTGAGTTACAGCCGCCGGTATGTCGCGCAGCCGCCGGCGAAAGCCGATTTTTACTTCAAGGCCGCGAACGCCATTGCCAAGCAGATAGTAGCCCGGCTCGCGAGCTTTAGTGTTTGCCGGCGCACTTTGAGCCATTTCAACGGCACATTGTGCGATTTCAAACTCGGGCAATGGCGCGCGGCGCGCCAGTCTCTCAATCACATTGCGATAGGAGTTGCGTGTCGCGAAATCCATTTGCGAATAGGCCGGGTTAGCCGTCAGCGCAGCATCAACCAGGCTCACGCTCTCGAAAAAATCGGACCAGTTCACGTCGGGCAGAACGCGCATGCTCCGTATAATGTGCCGAACACTATTGTTGGTCGCGCCAATGCTATGGTGCTCCAGGCGAACGACGTCGTCGGCTGTCAAATTGAACCGTGCGAGTTGATCCCGGAGCCAGTCCCGCGCCGTGCCAACATCGCCGGTTCCGTCTCCCAACCTGTGAACGAGTTGCACGACGAAAGCGGCTTTGAGTTCGCCGCGTTCATCTACAATCTGGGGGTACTTCAGTTCGGATCTCATCAGTTCAGAACTCACGGCAATACGATCTACTAGGTCATCCGCTTCCTTGCGCTGCTCGCGGCTGGTTACAATGCGGCGCGCTGCGCGTCTCAGGTTTTCCACGAGTACGACACGAAGCGTAAGTGGCAGGGCCCAGAGCTCGCCGATGCTAAGGACATCAATACGTTGGTAGGCATTCACAAAATTATGGAGCAACTCAACGTCAATCCGGCTGTCGGTATGCGCAACAAACGCCCAGGCGACGCCGAGAATTCTCGGGTATCCCGCCAGAGGCCCTTCAGCCAGTTTTGGCAGCTGCTCGTAATAGGCCGGAGGCAAATTCTTGCGAACGTCGCGGATTTGCTCTTCGACGACGTGTGAATTGTTGAACAACCATTCTGCGCCGGGCGTAACCGAGTGGCCCTCAGAAATGGCCTTGGCGACGACCCGATGAGCGGCCAGCAATTCCTGCTCGTTCTCTTCCAACCTGAGGTGCAATCGGAGGACTCGAGGGGGCTGATTGGTGATGCTCTGCGCCCGTGCCAGACTCTCACCATGCTGTTCAAGGCGCTCGCGGCCAAACACTTCTGCGCGAATAGGACTTTCACTATCCCAAGGAGGACTAGCCCGAGTCCCAAACAAGCGCGCCCATACTCCCATTGCAGCGCTATTCCCTATCAAATGATTTCGGATAACAGTGCAAGGTACAGCCCGTGCCGGTGGTGTTAACGCCAGGCGGCTCGATAAGTTCCGCCAGAGTCAATCTTTTTCGGTTTTTGTCGCCGCGCGCGATCTACGCCGGAACTTCCTGTCCGGCCGCGCGTTTAGTCCGCTGAGATAATGCAATCTATGCTATTGGGTAGCAATCATGGGAAAACTCACACATTGGGCTGCGACATTTATCGTCATTGGATTTTTCGCCGCACTGCTGGGCTTTGGTGAAGCGGCGGGCGCTGCGGCTCCGGTTGCGCGGATACTTTTCTGGTTTTCACTCGCCATTGTGGGTTTGTCGTTAGCGGCAGGCGCGGTGCGGCGCACGTAACTTGCTGCAACGATACCAAAACTCCCGGCACCGGGATGCTCTTGAGGTGTGGATGCAGATGATGAAACGATGAGCGCTCGCCCAGTCAGTCTGAAAACGCGCGCAAGCGTCCTGACTGTGGGCGGGGCGATGATCGATACGATCGCAGTCATCGACGATGACTTGATTGAACGCATGAGCATGAATAACGCCGATCGCGCCTATCTTTTGCTGGAAGAGGGCCGCAAAACCGAGGCCTCGATCATTTCAACGCACGCGGGTGGCGGCGCCATTAATTCGGCGGTGTCCTTCGCCCGGCTTGGCTTTTCCGTGACGGCACTTGTCAAAGTGGGCAAAGACGCTCGCGCCCAGGCCGTTCGCGATGCCCTGCATGCCGAAGGCGTTTCGCTGACACTGATCGCAGAGACGAGCGACGCAGGGACCGGTGCTTCGGTGCTCATATCAGCTCACGAAAGAAATGCGGCAATATTCACGTTTCGCGGGGCAAACAGCTATCTTGAAACATCAGACCTAGCACGCGCGGACTTCTCGCAAGACATCGTCTATATCACCGGTCTCAGCAACCAGTCGGCCGGTGTTTTCCCGGAGATCGTTGATCGCGCCGCGGCACAAGGGGCCTTCGTTGCCGCAAATCCAGGCATCCGCCAGCTTGCAGCACGCGGCGGCGCTTTTCAGAAAACCCTCTCAAAAATCTCACTTCTGTCGATGAACCGCGAAGAGGCTGCTACTCTTTTACCGCGTCTCATGGAGTGCCATCCGAAGCCGTTGCGAACGTATTCGCCCGCTGTGACGCGGGAATCGATGGATCTCGTACGGCGGGGCCTTTCGGCGTCTGGATTCGAGATGACGCTGGCGCATTTTTGCGAGGCGTTGCTCGCCCTTGGACCACAGTGTATCCTCGTGACCGATGGAAAACGCGGCGCTTATGCGGCCGTCGGCAACGAGATCATCTTCTGCCCGTCACTGGCAACCCAAGTGGTTGGAACCGCAGGAGCCGGCGACGCCTTCTCGTCAACGTTTACAGCCATGTATGCCAACGGCGTCACGCCGGGCGAAGCGCTGCAATATGCTGCGACGAATGCGAGTTCGGTCGTCGAATTTGCTGACACGCAGTCTGGCCTCCTCTGTTGGTCGCCGCTTCACGATGCCTTGGCATTGAGCAAAGACAGACTGCCGTTATCTCGCTGGAGCTCTAATTAGCCGTGCTGTTCAGGCGCGGCGGATAATGCCGCGTTCGGTTTACTTCCTCCAACCTTGGGGTGAATGATGTGATACCTTGCTCTGAGTCAGTCACGCAAAAGAGATATTCATGACAACCTCGGAGTGCGAGCGGCGGTCTTTGATCGTTGGCATTGGTGCCTCCGCCGGCGGTCTTGCCGCGTTTAAAAGTTTCCTCGCCAACATGCCTCCTGAACCTGGAATGGGGTTCGTGCTGGTTCAGCATCTTGCTCCCGATCATAAGAGCTTGCTGGTGGAGCTATTAGGTGCCAATTCGCCACTACCGGTCATCACGGTGGTGGATGGTGTCACTGTCGCTCAGAATTGCGTCTATGTGATCCCGCCAGACGCGACCCTGACGATCAAGGACGGCGTTCTTCGCCTAGAGACTCCGGCACCCGCGCGTCAGCATCGACGTCCAATCGATTCTTTTTTTATGTCACTGGCCGAGGATCAGGGGGAGTGTGCCGTCGGGATCATCCTATCGGGTGTCGGCAGCGACGGAGCGCTTGGAATTCGTGCCATCAAGGCACATGGCGGGCTGACCATGGCCCAGGCCGAATTTGACCACCAAGCCTTGAGCGGCATGCCCCACAGCGCCGCTGCAACCGGAATGGTCGATCACGTCATGGCGGTCGAGGCCATGCCAGACAAGTTGATCGGCTATCACGGCCATATGAACGGCATCGCGAAACGCAAGGATGCAAATGGAATACGCAAAGACATCCGCGATCACCTCGAAGCAATAACCACGCTGTTGCATTCCGGCGTCAAACACGATTTCAGCGGCTACAAGGAAACAACGCTCATTCGCCGTCTGCAGCGGCGCATGCAGGTGCTTCAACTCGATAATGTCGAAGCCTATATCGAACGCATGAAGGTCGGCCCGGACGAAGTAACGGCGCTGTTCCGCGAAGTCCTGATTGGGGTCACGGAATTTTTCCGGGATCCAGAGGCTTTCGAGGCTCTCAAAACCTTGGCCATCCGGCCGATGCTCGCCGCAAAGCAGCCGGGCGATTCCGTGCGCGTCTGGGTTGCGGGCTGTTCGACGGGCGAGGAGGTCTACTCTATCGCCATTCTGCTGAAAGAGGTTTTGAGCGAGCTGAATAATCCACCAATTTTAGATATAAAGATTTTCGCAACAGACATCGATACGAACGCGCTGAGTTTGGCCCGCGCCGGGCGATTTCAAAAGACGGCTGCCGGCATCTCGCCGGAACGCCTGAAGCGTTGGTTTATTCAGGACGGCACCGACATCTGTGCGACGGCCGAAATCCGTGAAATGTGCGTGTTCTCGGCACACAGCGTCATCAAGGATCCGCCTTTTTCAAAGCTCGATCTCATTTCTTGCCGTAACTTGATGATCTACTTTGACAACGAATTGCAGGGCCGCGTTACGCGAACGTTCCACTTTGCTCTCAAGCCCGGTGGCACGCTTTTTCTAGGACCTTCGGAAAGTATTGGCCGGTACGGTAATTTTTTTACCGTGCTCGACAAAAAGCACCGCATTCTTGCCTGTCACGATACCGGACGCAGCCTGCCGTCGTCCTTTCAATCGCCAAGCGTTCTAACGGACAGCGTGCCGGTTCCGCATTTGGCCGCCAATGCCGCACTAACCACTATCGACGATCGCATCGACAAAAGTGTCCGGCGTGTCATGGAACAGTATGCACCCGCTTACTTCGTCATTGATCGCAACCACGAAATTCTGCGCTTTTCTGGAAGTGAAGCCCGGCATTACCTTGAACCATCGCCTGGCGCTGCAAATCTGCAATTGTTCAGTATTTTGCACAAACCACTGCGCCCTGCCGTCCGCGCGGCCGTGCAAAGCGCGGTCGCCGATCATAAGACTGTCGTGACCGAAAACCTGACAATCCGCATTGACGGGAAGACCCGCGGCGTAACGTTGATCGTCGAACCCATCATTGAAACAGCTGGCAAAGACCGCGGCATTTGCGTGGTGGCGTTTCGCGAAGCAGCGCCTTCCCATCAGGCCGTTCAGGGGATCACCCCGGCGACGGATATCCCGATCGCGACCACGGCGCTGGAGAACGAACTCAATGCGACCCGGTTTCAACTCAGGGCCGCCAGCGACGAACTCGAGACCGTCATCGAGGATATGAAGTCCACGACCGAGGAATTCCAGGCCGTCAACGAGGAACTGCAATCCTCCAACGAGGAACTCGAAACTGCAAAGGAGGAAATGCAGTCGATCAACGAGGAATTGCAAACGGTCAATAGTGAATTGCTGAGCAAGAACGAAGAGACGATGCGTCTCAACAGCGACATCAAGAACTTGCTCGATTCAACGCGCGTTGCCGCCATATTTCTGGACGACGACCTTCGTATCCGGCATTTCACCCCCGCGCTGACCGAAATCTTTCCTGTCCGCGACAGTGATCGCGGCCGGCCAATCACAGATATTGTTAATTTGATCGACTACCATGACTTGAAACGCGACGTGGATGCAATCTATGCCAACCAGGAGATTATCGAGCGCGACGTGTCGATGAAAGACCTGAGCGCGACCTATTTGATGCGAATCCGGCCATATCGCACGGTGACAAACGTGATCGATGGCGTCGTTTTGACGTTTTTCAATATCACCGAGAGAAGCCGCGACGACGAACACAAGGTGCTTCTGGGCAAGGAGCTGCAACACCGAACCGCCAACCTTTTTGCTGTCATCTCGTCTATCGCCAATCGTACCCTTTCGGGCGATCGTTCGATCGATAAGGCCCGAGAGGTGTTCTCCGCGCGGCTTATGGCGCTCGCTAAGGCACATGCGCTGCTGACCGTGAACCTGGACGAAGGCGCATCGCTCGAAGAAGTCGTGCGCGGCGAACTGGCAAGTTTCTCAGACCGGGTAAAGATAATGGGACCGTCCGTTATCCTGACGCCTGCGGCGACACAGGGCTTCGCGCTCATCATTCATGAACTGGCGACCAATGCCGCAAAACACGGCGGACTGGCGAATAATGACGGCAAAATATCGGTTGCGTGGTCGATTGCCGATCAACATGCAGATGTTCCTAGCCTTTCTTTCAAATGGCAGGAGCGAGGCGGCCCGCCCGTGACACCGCCTTTAACCCAGGGCTTCGGCTCAAAGTTGCTCGAACGGGCCGTCGATACGTCGTCACGTCCTGCGACATTCGATTACGCCACTGAAGGACTGACCTACGACCTCAATGTTCCGTTGAAGTCGATATGTGCCTCGACGTGGCTCGCCGGTCAACTAACCCGTGGCGCGACGTGAGGGCTGAACGCCTCGTTGCACGGTTACCGTTTGGGGCGGAGTACGACCGCGCTTGCTGACGTGATCGCAGCTAGCACACCACGTTTAAGGAGTTTAGCGAACTCCGCCCGCAACCCCGGCGCAGTTGCGTTTCTGGCTGCGACGTTGTGCGCGCCACCTCAAGAGCAGCCAAGCTTGGAACGATCTCGCGTGCTCGGCGTTGTTAGTTCAGGTGCCGGGAAAGCAATCGGTACAAAAGGCGCACTTGAATATTTCGATACCTTGCAGATGCGCCAACTCAGCCGCTCGGCAAGCTTCCCTCCATAAAATTTCGAAAGGACGATACCATGCGTACGACCACATCGAAGTTCATGACCGCCGCGGGCTTCGCGCTCGTTGCAGTGATGAGCACTCTCAGCTTCAGCAGCGTTGCATCTTCCGCAGAAGGCATTCGCAAGCACAACGGCGTTTCCGTGACGATAGGAAACCGCGGAACCAACCGTGGTATCGGCACCCGCCATGCCAACCGCCGCAATCACGCGCAGCGCCGCAACTTCAGCGGCTATAGCAATTACGATAACAATAACTATCGCCGCTACAATCGCAGAAACCGTGGCCTAGGCTTCGGTGGCATCTCGATTAACCTTGGCAGCATCGATTCGGACTGCCGCTATTCCTACCGCAAGTGGCAGAACACCGGCAGCCGCTACTGGCGCCGCCAATACTATAACTGCATTAGCTAAACCGCTCTGTCGAGACCGCTCTGACGACCATGTCCGGCCTACATTTTCCTCCCCCGATGGAGGCCGGGAATTAAGCCCCCAGCACAAGCTGGGGGCGCTTATCAGCGGAACGATCGGCAAAACAAAAGCCGCATCGAAGTTCGTTGAGCGACGCATTTAACGCCTGGGCGCCAAGGCGCCTTTCATTCGAAGAACCAGGAGATTATGCAATGTTCAAAAAAACCCTCGTAGGCCTGGCCATGGCCAGCATCTTCAGCGCCGGCGTAGCTTTTGCGGCCGACGACGCGGTCAAAGTCGAACCCGGCACAGGGCCGACCGATGCCGTTTCAAAACAAGTCCCCGAAATGAAGCCTGCCGCTGGTGCCGCCGATGCCGGCACGACTGAGCAGGGTGCCGCCGCTAATTCTAACGCCGCTGCTGCGCCAGCCACCTGCACTCAAGCTGAGTTGACGGGAATGATCGCCAAAGCAGGCGCTTTGACCGACAAAGAAAAGCAAAAGATGGCTATGGGTCATTTGGAATTGGCAAAGAAGAGCCTCAACGCCAAGGACATGGACAGTTGTGCCAGGCACATGAAGGAAGCGAATGCCAACCTCGGCACCGTGACCAAGTAAAACGCAGCGCGGAGAGAGGCGTCATCAAGCATGACGCCTCTCTTTGCACTTTTACGGGGGTTCTCGCAATCAGTGTATTCCGCAACTTTGCGGACTTCGCCGTTTTCAGAACGGATAGACGTGGAACCGGTAAACAACATCACGTCTGGCATGCCCCAAGTTTAACAAAAGCAGACATAACATTTGCCGGAGCGTTTCCAGAATCACGGCCTAATCGTCTCCATAGAGGATGTTGCTGCGATGAAAACAGAGTCGAAACGTTTGACAAAGACTGAGGTTGATCGAGCTTTGATTACGCCGGGATCAATCTTTGACACGCCGATGGAAGTCGTGGGTGCTCCCGACTTGTCAAAATCGGAAAAGATAGAGATCTTGAAGCGGTGGGAACTCGATGCGCGAGCACTGCAACGCGCGACCGATGAAAGTATGGGCGGCGGCGAGCAGCCTCCCCTCGACGCAGTCAACCAAGCGCTCGCTGTGCTAGATCCGGGCAATAAGACGCCGGATGGCTTTGGGAATGTGCCAACCAAGATCTGAATGCGTTACAGGTCTGCAATATTTGAGTTGGCGCATGACCATCTGTTGATTTGCCAGCCGGGATGTTCTTCCGCCCATTGAGGCAGATACGGAACAGCGACCATGGCGCAGTCGATTGTGCTCGATTGCTCCAGTATCGGTATCTGAAATACGCGGCACGAGCCAGGGTCGGCCAGAAAGCAAGCTGAGACGAGGAGAGCAATCATCTGATCTCGCTTTCCTGTTGTGGAGAGTGCACCACTTGCGGAGAGGAATACATGGTAGCGTAGAACAAAAGTCCAGCAACAACCATGAGCGCGAGAGAACCAATCAAGACGCGCAAATTCATCCGGCGGGATGACCCTTGCCGGGCCTCAGTGGGCGTCAGTCGCTGTGTGAGCTTTGCCATGTTGATCTCCTTCAAGGGTGCAACGCCGCGGCATTGATAGCGGTTCCATTTCGACAATGGATTTCGCAGCGCAGGCACGGAGAAAGCGAACCGGAAGTGATGGCAGCCAGAAGGTATGGCAGAGTGTTTCACAATGCCATCACTTCGGTTGAAAACTTCTTGCGAGGAGCCGATCGCATTTGCAACGGGATGAATCAGACCGATGTGACACTCATTGGTGAGAGTCGACAACGCGGGACGTGTGGGCAAGAAATGCCCCTAGTGACCCGAACTATCGGCCGCTCGGCTCGCCTCGAAAAGAAACCAGACGCGGCGCTCTGTTTCGTCCAGATAGACTTCCAACAGGCTGGCGGTCGCGACATCGCCTGTGTCGTCGCAAATCGTGTGTGCTTCACGCATGGCATGGGCGACTTTCTTATTGTCTTCCATGAGTTCGCGAAGCATATCCAGGGGTTTGACGAAATCCTTGTCGTTGTCCTCGATGGACTGCAGCTGACTGATTTGGCCAATGGATAGAAGCGTTCTGCCGCCGATCTTCCTCACACGCTCTGCCAAAGGGTCGGTCGCTGCATAAATCTGGGCGGCCTGCTCATCGAGCATAACGTGATAGTCACGGAAATGCGGACCGCTGACATGCCAGTGAAAGTTCTTTGTCTTTAGATAGAGAGCAAATGCATCGGCCAAGAGACCGTTCAATGCAGCGGTAACGGCCGCGGCGCCATCGTTGGGAAGATCTGTGGGCGTGGCCAGTGGGGCCGCCGTCTTTTGCATCTGCTTTTTGTCCAGAGTAGCCATTTTGACCTCTTTTCACAGTTTCTGAAGACGAGCGGGAATAGATGGTGGAGGCGTAACTTTGTCTCTGATTGGCAAGGTGCCAAGGCGTTTCAGCGGCCGGACGCTGGAGTAATCGCGCTGCTATTCATTCGCAAAGCTTGTCTGCGCGTAAGTGGCCATCGCCGTTTAGCGGCCGTGTTGCAACGGGATGATCCGCCAAAGGGACATCTTCGGCAGATCATCTGAAGTTTGAGGGTTAGCTGTCACTTACTCTTCATCACCTGACCGCGGATCTCGCCGTCCTTGTTGGCGGCCGTGTGAACATTGACATACCACTTGCCGGCCATCAGATCGGCGGCCTGCGCGTCAGTCAGCGTTGCTGAACCTGCCATCGGACTGGCTTCGCCAGGTATGGCAATTGCTACGCCGGCATTCTTGGTAGCGTCGGCCGGTCCGTGAAAATGAGCACCTGTTACAGCGCCAGTGAGACCAGTGTAAGTCACCGTCCATTCGAGCTTCTTGCTGGCCGAGTCGTATGCCGCCGCAACGGCTCCCGCCCCACTGCTTTTATTGGGAGGCACTTCGCTTGCGGCTTTTAAGTCCGCCGTAAACGCTAGTTTCTCGGCAACCGCCGGTGAGCCCAAAGACACTAGCCCGGCAAGTGCTATTCCGGCCATTCCGGCGCGGACATAATTTTTGCTCATGATTTGTCTCCTAATTGGCCTCGGCATTTGAGGCCTCACCTGGGTACGATTTGGCACCAGGTCCCGTCAGCAATTGACGATATGAATAGACAAACGCATCAGGGAGCGTTGGAGTTCCATTCTAGCGAAAAGCAAAGTTGCGTGACGTACCGCGCGGTGAGGATCCCTTGACAAAAATATTCCTCATTCATTGCCGGAACAAATAGCGGCCCCTGCGGTTATTAGAACGTTAGTAGCCAAAGTTTTTCGAGTGCAACCGAACGTGTCAGCGCGACTTCCAATACTGATGGCGGTAACAGCGAGCATTGCCGTGGTGGCGCTTGTCGTCGTCTACGCCATCGTTAATTGACGGTCCACCTTCGTGATTTGCGGGAGGCGCCGGAACTTTATCCTGGCCAAGTGCGTTGGGCGACCGAAGGCCGGGAGGTGTAGCAATTCCCTGATGACTGACGTGCGGCAACTCCATGCGGTGTCGTGTGCCAAAGTCAGCCGCGCGGCCAAACGGAGATTAAAACCGTGCAAACACCTCCCGTGGTTCTTCGATCGCAATCCATCGGTTCGGCGCCGACGATAGGAACGGTCGCATCGGCCCTGGTCATTGCCGCTCTGGTCGTTTCATTCCTGCATTTCGGGCGCGATATCTTGGTGCCGCTTGCTCTCGCGTCCCTGCTGAGTTTTGTCTTGTGGCCCGTAATCCAGCTGCTGCGCAAAGCCCGGGTTGGCCGCGTTCTGTCGGTTCTTGCCGCGGTCGCCTTGACGATCTCCGGCCTTATCGGTCTCGGCGTTGTCATGGCAGGCCAAGTGTCAGACCTTGCGGGAGACCTGCCGCAATATGAAGCCAATTTGCGTGACAAGGTGCGTGCGCTGAAAGGGGCGTCGTCGCCGTCGCGCGCCATGGAGAAAGCTGCGGACACGATCCAAGGGCTGCAAGACGAACTCAAAAAAGGCGACAATACTGCGGACTCTACAGGCGTACCGCCACAGGCCGGCTCACAGGCCGGCTCCCAGGCCGACCCAATGCGCCGCGGGGCCGCTATACCGGCAGGGAATCCGGCCAATCCAGTTATTGTTGAACTGCAAGAACAATCCCCCTCCGTGCTGCAGTCATATCAGGACCTCATCAAGCCGTTCTTGTCGCCGCTGACCACAACCGCGCTCGTAGTTTTATTCTTGATCTTCATTCTGATGCAGCGTGAAGATTTGCGTGACCGCCTGCTAAGGCTGGCGGGCGCCGCTGATCTGCAACGATCCACGCTCGCGATGAACGACGCCGCCGATAGGCTAAGCCGGCTCTTCCTGACCCAGCTGGCATTGAATTCCGCATTCGGCATCGTGATCGGGCTTGGCCTCGCTCTGATAGGCGTTCCCAATCCGGTGCTGTGGGGCATGCTGGCGGCGCTGATGCGGTTCGTACCCTACGTCGGATCGGTCGTTGCCGCAATTTTTCCTATCACCCTTGCTGCGGCCGTCGATCCGAGCTGGTCCATGGTGCTTGCGACCGCCGCCATGTTTCTTGTGGCGGAAGTGCTTGCCGGCCATTTCTTGGAGCCAATGCTTTTTGGTCAAAACACCGGCCTTTCGCCCGCGGCTATCGTGATCTCGGCTTTGTTTTGGACGCTGCTATGGGGCCCCGTCGGGTTGTTGTTGTCGACTCCACTGACAGTGTGCCTTGTCGTCCTTGGCAACCATATCCCTGCACTTGAATTTCTAGCCGTTGTGTTAGGAGACGAGCCAGCACTGGCCCCAGATCAGCGCCTTTATCAGCGCTTGCTGTCGGGTGACGCCGGTGAAGCATCTGCCTTGGCGGAAGAGGAACTTAAGAGTCCGGGTCTGACAAAATATTACGATGCAATCGTAATGAAGGCGTTGACCTTGGCGCATCTCGATGCAGCGCGCGGTAGGCTTCCCCGCGACGCGCAAGACGAGTTGCTGGCCACCGTTCACGATGTAACGGCCGATCTCGCGGACTATTCTTTGCAATCTGTCCCTTCGGAGCAACCAGTCCCAGCCGCGCCAGAAAGCGATGTGCAGGACAGCACGCCGGCCGTCAGCACGTCCAAGTCAATAGGCACTCCCCCAAATCATTTGCCGACAGGACTGCCGGTGCTGTGTCTTGCAACACGGACCGCGCTCGACGAGGCTGCGGCGCATTTGCTCTCGCAATTGTTGACCAAACGCGGACTAACGGCGGACGTCATTGGACGGGCAACCACTGCGCAATTGATGAGAGACCGGCTCCCGACCGGAGGTGCAATCATCTGTCTGTCATACTTCGGAACCGACAATCCATTCCACGTGAGATTTCTCATTCGCAGGTTAAAGCGGCTGTCCCCGGAGACCAGGATCGTGGCTGGATTTTGGATGTTGGGCGATGATCCGGCCAAAGTGCTAGAATGGCAGACGAGTTCCGGCGCTGATTTTGCTACAGCTTCGTTGGCCCAAGCCGCTGAACTTTGCACGGCAGCGGCGACACGTGCCGATGTAATTCCAGCCGGGACAAGCAGCGTGCATTCTGCTCAACCAGTGCCGCAAGTCGCATGAAGCTTGTTGTTGTTGGGCCCAAGCCTTTGGCCGAATTCAGCGGCACCCCTCGCCCATCTGTTTGCTAAAAAGACGTCACAGCCGGGGCTGCGACGTCTTTCAACATAGTTCGGCAGGTCGCGGCGCGTTAAAGCTTTTTGTTCAAATAGTCTGCGGCCTTATTGGCGGTCTCTTTCACCTTATCTTTGGCAGCGCCGACGGCGCTCTGACCTTCTCCCTTGATCTCTTGCACTTTGCCCTCAACCCGAAGCTTGTCGGATCCGACAACTTTTCCAACGCCCTGCTTGATGTTGCCGGCGGCTCTATTGGCCAGGCCGGCGATTTTGTCTTTGGTGCTGCCCATAATTATCTCCATCCATATTGACCGCGGGCCCCTGCGCTACAGCGCAAGTAATTCAAGCTCTGCCGTCAAATCAGGAAACGCTTGCTAGAAAACT
Organism: uncultured Alphaproteobacteria bacterium; assembly: GCA_963819605.1. GTDB lineage: Bacteria > Pseudomonadota > Alphaproteobacteria > Rhizobiales > Hyphomicrobiaceae > Hyphomicrobium_B. Next base: position 46,440 of record CAWFWU010000005.1, read on the forward strand.
TAGTTCCGGGTGAGTGGTAAATAAGGTGGCTGCGACTGGGGAGGGGGGATCGCCAGTCGCAGCCTTCCGCAAGATGTCATGATGCGCCGGGGGAAAGCGCGATCAACGAATTTCGGGTCTTGCGGAATTCTTGTATCGTGGCACCTACGCCATCAGGTTGGTCTAATTTCAGGCTATGACAGCACATAGGGAGACAAAGCTCAGTGTTGCAAAGGCAGCCAGGAAGATCATGAAAATTGCATGCGTTCGCTCGTCGTCTGCAGCGTCACGTGTGCCGTCTGAGGCGGCAGCCCGCGACCCATCATTCGAATAGCAACGCGGCGCCTGTCGGGGCTTCGGATTGAGCTTTGAACCTGAAGCGCTTCGGATTGATTGATACTGGGTCACGATCTAAGCCTCCTTGGCACGGCCATCGCTGTGAATTGCCAATTCAACGGTTCAGACCATGGAAGGTTCCCATGATGTCTGCAGATACGCCTTTATGTCACTGAAGCCGCTTGGATCCGGCCTGGCGGCCGATTACAAGAGTGGGCGTTGTGCACCGGTTAATGCCGGGCTGCCCGCCAATTCAAACAGTTTGTCTTCGTCAACAACTTCAAATTGCGTGCCTGTCCATTTGAACGTCCCCGTCGCGCGCAGGCGCTTCAAGGTTTTGTTGGTATGCACGATGGACAAGCCCAGGGCATCGGCGAGATGCTGTTGGGTGAAGGGAAAAACGACTTTCTTCTTTTGACACAACCCCGATTGCTGGGCGCGGCGGAACAGGTGGAGAAGCAGGTACGCCATGCGCTCATTGGCGCGCCTTTGGCCGACGCTCAAGAGATGCTCATCGAGCATGGTTTCCTCACGCGACGCCAGCCACGTCATATCGAAGGCGAGCGTTGGGTGGTTCTGGAACAGAGTCCAGACTTTTTCGCGCGGAAAAACGCAGAGTACGGTTGAAGTGAGCGCTTCAACGGAATGCTGCATTTTTTCGAAAACCGAGCCCTGCAGCCCTATGAAGTCGCCCGGCATAGCGAAATTCAGGATTTGCCGGCGGCCATCCTCAAGTGTTTTGAAGCGAAACGCCCAGCCCGATAGCACCGTGAACAAGTGGGGGCTGCTGCTTCCATCAAGTAGAATGGTCGCACCCGGATCGACGGTAAGCTCGCCCGACTTGAACGTCTCCATGAAGGTGAGTTCGTCGCCGGTGAATGCCCTGAAAGTGGGGATTTTTCGCAAAGGGCAGCTCTGACACGGCGTCATGGTCTTGGTGCCAGCAGCCTGAGGCGATGACTTTTTCATTGGCTTTCAATCTCACGAACACGGCTGATCACAGTCTAGCGAGCAAATGGCCGCTATGTCTTTGTTAAATGACATGACAACCGATCTGTTTGAAATGGGAGCCGTTATCGATAGCTGCCGGTATTGACAGTCATGAACATACCGGATGCACTGGAGTTGCGCGTGATCGATTCAAAACTCCCGCAGCCCGCCGGATTGTCAGTGCTGGTGGTTGAAGAACATGCACTCATTGCCCTTGATCTCGAAACCATGTTGCTCGATCTCGGCGCAGGCCAAGTGACGATTGCAAACTCTGTAGAACACGCGCTGCATCTGGTTGCGACGCAGACATTTGACGCCGCTTTTTTAGACGTTTGGCTTGGCGAAAAGATAAGCATCCCTGTCGCCGTTGCATTGCGCGACAAAGGGGTTCCGTTCGCAATAGCAACGGGCTACGACACTGCAATTGACATACCCGCGGAATTTCGGACAGGTCCTCATATCTCAAAACCGTATAAAGTGCAGGACGTTTCCGGCGTCTGGAAGGCGCTCGTGGACGCCGGCGGATCGCATTGACGATGGCGCAGGGGTTCAAACTGAACCGGCGGCTGTGTTCACGCTGAGCGGGGTGCCGCAATCACCGCTTCTAAATATGGCTATTCACGGTTTGCGTTCACCCGCGCATCGCTTACTGTGCCAAGAGCGATAGGCGTTGTCGCGCTTCACAATTTACATGATGTAGTCCCTTGCCAAAAATAGCCCCAAAAATCATTGAAACCAGCACATGGTCCGAAGGACTCGGTCCACTCGCCCTCGTTGTTGGCTGGGCCGGCGTAACGGCAATCGTGTCGCTCCTGTTTTTCCAGGCCATGGATGATACGCGGATGCGCGTCAGGGCTACCCACGACGTCCTGATCTCACTCAAGGATTTTTTATCCAGCACGCTAGATGCAGAAACGGGTCAACGCGGCTATCTCATCACGCAGAATGACAGTTACCTGGCGCCCCATAAGGATGGCTTAGAAAATGCCGAACGACACCTGCGCAGCTTAGAGGCTCTGCAAGGTGGCAATGCAGAGCAATTGTCGCGACTAACAGAGCTGCGCAAGCTCTGGGAAGAAAAGTCCGAAGTGCTGACGTTGAAGATCAAGATTGCAAAAGAAGCCGATATTGAAACCGCGCGTGCTGCTGTCGGCCATGATCGCGGAAAAATTATCATGGATCGGATTCGACAAATAGTTTCTGAAATTGAAACAAAAACGATGGAGACGCGCGCCGAAGCAATAGCCGCGCAAACTATCTTCGTTCGCCGGTTGTTTGCCTACACCCAGCTAACGACCCTCGCGGGCTTTGCTGCTTTATTGTATTTATTGGCTCGTGCCCGCCGCGTGGCGGAGGAGCTGCGGATTGAAGTTGCAAACAGGCATTCAGCCGACGAGTTGGCTCAGGAACGGGCCGAGCAGGCCTTGCGCATGCGTGTCATGAACCGCGAGCTCGTTCATCGCACAAAGAATCTCATAAGCGTCGTGCAGGCGATTGTGCGCAACCAAGAAAAGAGCTCTCCGGAAATCGATCGCTTCGTGGCTGGCTTGTCCAGCCGCCTCATTTCACTGGGCTCAACTTTGGATATACTGGTGCGCGAGAATTGGAGCCAAGTGAGACTTGAAGATTTAATCGCTGGACAGTTGGGGCATTTTTCCGAGGACATGACCCGCCGAATCGCCGTTGCCCCAGGTCCGCCCATAATATTCACGGCCTCAGAAGCCCAGATGCTTGGATTGGCGTTGCACGAACTCGGAACCAACGCCGCAAAATATGGCGCTCTTTCCGTTGCCGGGGGACGCGTGGATATCAGTTGGAGAGAAGAATATGCCCAAGACGGCGCGCTGATCGCATTACTTTGGAGAGAAGAAAATGGTCCACCTGTTACGCCTCCCGCCCGGCGCGGATTTGGCAGCCGTATAACGAAATCACTCGTGGCCCGTTCCGTCGGCGGCACCGCAGTTATCGATTACCGTCCCAGTGGGCTCGCCTGGACGCTCACTTTCCCACGTGACCGGCACAAGGATTCAGACAACGACGTGCCAGCAGACGTACCGCCAGCCATTTCAGAATAGCCTCGTCAGACTGGCCTCGGTGGCTGGTGGGAATTTAAATGCGCCCGAGCACCGCGAGCACCAGCAAAATTAAGAGCACCGTCCCCAACGCGCCAGATGGGCCATAGCCCCAGGACCGGCTGTGGGGCCAAGTCGGCATGGCCCCGATCAGCATCAATACAATAACTACTAACAGTATCGTTGAGACCGTCATCTTTTTTCCCCAAGGTTAATCGTTGCGCTTCAAATGACTTGAAAAACATTGAGTAAGACAATGACCGTGATCGGCACGCCGATCATCCAAAGTATGCCTGATCGCATGACACGCCTCCTTAGCTTTGCTTTGTGGAAAAGAAACGCCTGGCAGTCGAAAGAGTTCCGCCTTGCCCGTCACATGCCGCTTGCAACGGAACCGCCGGATGACCGGCAGTCCAGATCGGTCAGTTTTTGAAGCCGTTCATGGCGTAAGATTCTGGAACAAAAATCGATTTCCGGCGTTTCGGCTCCAGTGGTTGGCAATGGGTCGAACACTCACGGAGTGACCGTCATGCTAAACTGGGTTCTGACTTTCCTCGTCGTCGCGCTGGTCGCGGCGGTTTTCGGTTTTGGCGGCATCGCCGGCAGTGCCGTCGAAATAGCCAAAATGATCTTCTACGTCGCGATCGTTTTGTTTGTGGTTTCGGCGGTTATGCATTTGGCAAACGGGCGAACCCCGCCACTTCCATAAGACTGAAATGACCGGGTCCCAGAATTGCGCGTAGAATCGCTCGAGAATCGCGGGGCCGGAGCTTTCAGTACATTGCCGCCGGCCACGCCTTAAATGATCGCGTGGCCGACGGTGCAGAAGCGGTGCTCGGCACTTAGCCAGGCATTTCGATTGGATTTGGAGGACGAGGCTCGGCCGCCAACTCGGGCACTCTGGCCTCAGGCCGTGCGGACGTGCCCGACACTATGGGCGAGAATAGATTCCGTCGCCGCATCCGGGCCAAACTCTTCGGCAGACGTGACGCCCATAATTTCGCTTAGCTTAGCACGCGCCCGATTAACGCGGCTCTTGATCGTACCGACGGCGCAACCCGCAATCGTTGCAGCCTCTTCGTACGACAATCCAGCGGCACAGACCAAGATCAGTGCTTCGCGTTGATCATCTGGCAGACGCTTCATGGCGTCTTGCAGCTCGCACATGTCCATGTGTCCGTACTGCTCGGGATGAACTGCAATGCGGGCAGCGTGGATGCCATCGGCATCTTCGACTTCCCGCTTGAGGCGGCGCCGCTCTGAGAAATAGGTGTTGCGCAAGATCGTGAACAGCCAAGCCTTCAAGTTCGTGTCTTCCTTGAAGGAACCAATATGCTTGAAGGCTTTGAACATGGTCTCTTGTACGAGATCGTCGGCGCGCTCAAGGCTGCCGCATAACGAGACGGCGAACGCCCGCAAATTCGGAATGGCTGCAATAAACTCTTGCTTGAGCTTATCCGTACTCACTTGTTCTTCTCCTGCACTTCGAGCTTGTTGAGCAGGTCGAGGAATTTGTCAGGAACCGGCGCTTTGGCAACTTCGTCAAACATAGCTTTTAAAGTCTGGCCGATTTTCGCCTGCAATCGTGCGTCCAGCCCCGCGCTATCGGCCGCCTCAGGTTCAGTTTGCAGTGCCATCATCTCACGACTCTCCATGTCCGCCTCGCCCTCGCGCGGCTCAGTATCGTCACGTTTCAAAATGAGCGGCCGGGACGAATCTGGCTGCTTCCTTGACGTCATGTAGGTACCCTCTTGGCTTAAACTCGTCTCAATTGACCCCACCCTTACACCCCCGGGGGCCCTTTGAATCGAGTATAGGGAACGCCGGAAAGGAAAAATAGTTCCATCCGAGTTGGAACTAGTTTCTTAATGAAGCGTTCCCATCGCAGGGAACCACCGGACTGACTAACCCCCGGCGGCGTTGAATTTGGAGGAGGTTCGGATGTCACTCGCTACAGAAATAGCCCCACACCTGCCGTATCTGCGCCGTTTTGCGCGATCAATGTGCGGTAACCAAGACAGCGGCGACGCCTATGTCGTGCATGCCTTGGAAGCGATTATTGCCGATCCTTCAAGTTTTCCGGCCGATCTCGACCCGAAGATAGGGATTTATAGAACGTTCGTCCGCGTATGGAACTCAATTCACGTCAATACACTGAAAGACGAGCCGCTTGCCGGGCCCGAGCCGGGACTGCCGGATCGCCGTCTTGAAGCTATAACGCCCCGGCCCCGCCAAGCGTTCCTATTGGTTGCCGTCGAAGGCTTCCGGCCTGAGGAAGCCGCGGCAATCCTCGATTGTACCGTCGCGGAATTGACGGGTCTGATCGACGAAGCCGGCAGGGAAATTGCGGCTCAAGTGGCCACCGATATTCTCATCATTGAAGACGAGCCGATCATTGCCATGGATCTTGAAGCCTTGGTGGAGGGATTGGGCCACCGCGTTTGTCATGTGGCACGAACTCATAGAGAAGCATTGACGGCGGTGCGCAAAGCACGTCCGGGCATGATTTTGGCGGACATTCAACTTGCCGATGGCAGTTCTGGTCTCGAGGCCGTGAATGAAATTCTGACGTCGTTCGAAATTCCGGTCATTTTCATCACCGCTTATCCCGAGCGCTTGCTGACGGGCACGCGCCCTGAGCCGACGTTCTTGATTGCTAAGCCGTTCCAACCCGACACCGTCAAGGCGACCATCAGTCAGGCACTGTTTTTCGATACCAAAGCAGGCGTGAAGGACGAAAAGCAGGGCAAGGTCGCCTAAGCGGACATCACTTATCTTTTAGAATGCAGGGAGGAGGCGCGATGTGCCTCCTCCAATTGTTCTTGTCCCAATAGTTCTTGGGCGTGGCCCTTACGAAGCCGACGTAAAGTACTTGAACGACGGAGCAGCCTGCAGCGCTTCCTTGGTGCTTTCAACCATGGCCGTTGCCTTGCCATCCTTGTCGCGTGTCATTTTCACGGATGCAAAAGGAATAGCCACATTTTTCTCACCAATTCCCAGGAAGCCGCCAACGCCCACGATGGCGTGTGTGACCGCGCCGTTCGAACCGATGATGAGATCGTTGATGTCGCCGATTTTCTCGGCCTTGGCATTGTAAACGTTGAGGCCGACGACCTTCGATGAGCGCCAATCGCTGGCCGACTGCATCGTTGCATACGATCCAGTTGCAGATGGCGCAACCGCGGCCGGCGCTTCTGTGACTGTTGCGGCGCTGTTCTTCTCAACTGCTGTTTCTTCCGCGTTGGCGGCAATGGCGCCAGCGAGCGTCAGCGCGGCGATGCTCACGCCGGTTAGGAATGATGACTTCATGGATCAGTACTCCAGGGTATGATTTCAAAAACGAAAAATTGAAGCTTTGGGTGTCAAAGCTCTGGCTGAGGAACGTCGCGCTCGTTGGGATTGTTCCATGAAAGGATTTCTGACGTTGCAGCACTCGCGTGGAACGAAAAGCGTCGGAACCAATCCGCTTTGTCCACGTTTTACTAGCAGATGAAACCTCCAGATCGGAAACCTGTTATGAAAACGTTGCACGACCTTTTCGAAGCCACTTTGAAAGATATGTATTACGCAGAGGCTGTGATTCTGAAGGCATTGCCGAAGATGATCAAAGCCGTGAAATCGGAGCAATTGAGATCCGCTTTCACGCATCATTTGGAAGAAACTAAGGATCAAGTCGGACGTTTGGACAAAGTGTTCAAAATTATCGGCGTAAAGCCCGAGGGCAAGAAGTGCCCGGTGATTGATGGCCTCGTAAAAGAGTGCGAAGATGTTATTGCCGACGCCGAAGACGACGATGTGCGTGATGCCGGCGTCTTGGCGTGCGCGCAGGCCGTCGAGCACTACGAGATCTCGCGTTATGGCACGTTGCGCAGTTGGGCCGATTGTCTGGAGTTGAAGGCTGCGGTCGGCCTGTTGCAGGAATCGCTCGGCGAGGAAAAGCATGCTGACGAGAAGTTATCCGGACTGGCTTATGGTGTGATCAACGCGGAGGCTGAAGACGACAGCCGCAAATCCAGCGGTATCGAAGGCCACGTTGTCGAAGGATACTAAACATTCAGCAAAGCAGCGCCCGCCGGCTGGCGTCGCCAAGTAGCGTGTCGCCGTTTCACGTTCAACGTCTGCGGGGCCGGTGCTGTGCGCATTGGCCCCTAAGACGTGCCTTACAAGTCCATACTTGAGATTTTTGAGCTCACAGTCAGCAAGCCAAAGGCAAAACTGCACGTGGTCACGCCGGATGACAATGCAACATGCAAGAGAAGCGCAAAGCAATATTCTATCTTCGCTTAGCCATGGCTGTGGCCGCTCTTTTTCTGCCACTGCTTTCGCTTGCGTTGTTGGGCTCCCTGTGGCTTTGGCAGCATGGCTACGTTCTCTACTGGGCACTCGCCGCATGTTCCATCACCCTTGTGACTTACGCTTTGGAACGATGGGCCTTTCGTGTCGATTTGCCCGAAACTGCACCCGTCGATAGCGTGCGATCCGGCGAGGCTGGTGATCCCGGCTGGTCGGCAAGGGAGGCAGCAGCCTGGAGTGCCATTTTAGAACTCTCGAACAAAGTACGGCCTCTCGAGATTGCGAGTCGTGACGAGGTCTTCGATTTGGGTTTACGCTCCATCGAAACGGTCGCGCGCTCAATGCACCCTGGAGAGGAACACGCACTTTGGAAATTCACGCTACCTGAAGCGTTTGCCCTGATTGAACGTGTCAGCTCGCAACTCAGTGCCTTTGTGAGCGATAGCATCCCCCTGGGCGATCGCATGACGGTCGGGCAATTCTTGCGCCTGTACCGCTGGCGCTCGGCCATAAACGTTGCCGAGCAGGTCTATGATTTGTGGCGTATTGTCCGATTAATGAATCCGGCGGCCGCGGCCACGCAGGAAATACGCGAGCAATTGACACGGCGGGCCTACGATTGGGGACGCGAGGAACTCGCCAAACGCCTAGTGCAGGCCTATGTCCGGGAAGTCGGGCGCGCGGCGATTGATCTCTATAGCGGGCGCATGCGGTTGCCAAAGGGTGGTAGGTCGCTGGAGGTAACAACACGCGATGGCATCAGCGCGGGCGGCGCTGCGGAAGGCCCAATTCGGATCCTCGTTGCCGGACCACTGGGAAGCGGCAAATCGAGCCTCATCCGCGCGCTTCTGGTTGACGGGCCTGCCTCCGATGACAGCACGTCATCCGCAAATGCTCCCACTCTTTACGTGGGCCCAACCGGCGACGGGGAGACTCTGTTAATTGACAGTCCCGGATTCAGCGCCGCCAAAAAAGGTTCTGCGCTCTTGCTGGGCGCTGTTGGCCAAAGCGATTTGATCATTTGGGTGACCTCAGCCACGCATGGCGAGCGCGACGCGGAACTGCGTATCCTTGAACAGATCCGGCGGCAGGCTTCGCGCCGCATTGATCGCAAGGCGCAGCCGATCGTCTGCGTTTTGAGCCATATTAATGTTTTGCAGGGCAGGGCGGGCGCCCCTTCTCCCGGCGATTTGAACGACACCTCCAATGCAGAGGTTGCAGCACTCAATGACGCAATTCTGGCGGCTTCCAAGGAATTGAATTTTGCAGCCGGTGACATCATCCCGGTATCACTAAAAGCGGGCGCATCCCTCAACATCGGCGCTGTCAGGCAGCGGATTTTTGAATTGCTTCCCGAGGCCAACAGCGCGCGGTTGCTGCGCCTTGTCGAGGCTGCCGAGCCTAAACTCAAATGGGGCCGGGTGTGGTCGCAGGTCGTGAACGCTGGCCGCGCTTTGAGGCGTGGCGCGAAGTGAATATACTCAACGGCGAAATTGTTTCGCCGCTCCAAAGCCCAACATGAACGCTGTAACCATCACTTTTAACGGGCCAAAGTAATCGACTGCTTCTGCCGCCTCGACGTTGACCGCATCGATGGTTTCAGTCACTGGGTCCGTCGCCTTCGATTTGGCGATTACGCGCTGGCGTTGCAAGAATTGCTGTGCACTGGGGACCACGAAACAAAGCATGGCCACAATCAAGCAAGCCGTGGCAATAAGCGTTGCGGTCTGTACCGGTCCGTAGATTGGTTCGATGGTCCAAAAGGCCGCCAAGACAACAAAGATGAGCCCAAACAGCAAGACAATGCTGCCGGCTGCTAACCAGGCAGCGTGGCGCGAAATATTTTCAACTGCTCCATTCGTTGCCCGGCTTGCTGCATAGGCTAAGACTTCGCTGATCATGGCGACCCCATTTGGTATGTATCATAAATCGCTTCAGCGGCGCGCGAGGACCGCCAACAGGAACCCGATGCCGCCTGCAATGCTGGCAGCGGCAAGAGGATTGCGCCGAATAGCAGAATTCGACTTTGTCGAAGTTTTCGGCCGCTGCGTGCCTCACGCTCGCAACTGCCTCGCCGGCCTTCTCGCCTGCGTCGCCGACGGCCCGCGACACATCAGCAGCCACTCGGGAGGCCGCTACTTTAACGTCTGAATCCGTCATCGAGTAAGTCATGGAACATTCTCCTCAATCAAAGATGTGAGAGTAATCTCAGCGCGTGACAACCAAACCAACAAGAAAACCGACACCCGCCGCAATGAGTGCCGCTTGAGTTGGGTTCTTCCGGATCGACTTTTCGATATCTCCAAGCCTCTGTTTCGCTTGGTCCTGAGCGCCTTCAACAGCCGAACCCATGTGCTCTGTCGCAAGTCTTTTCACGGAGTCCGCAAGGTTTGCGATGTCGCCCTTCAATGCGTCGTAACTGTCGGCAGGGTCTGGCGCGCTACTGCGTGAGGGCGCCGGTCCAGTGTTACTATAACTTGGGTTGGCCATAGCGATACGTCTCCCTAGGGGGTGAATGGTGCTGTGTGCAGTTTCAAACGCGCCATTGATCGTTTGGTTCCTTGGGCACCAGATAAACAACGCAAGAGGTTGGAACCCGAAATGCCCTGGCGCGTTACTGAGGACGCATAAAGTCATCTGTTCCAATCTGCGGGTAGCGCCGGACTTGCGCCGCCGCAATTGCCAAAAACGCCAAAAACGTCTGAACTTTCCAGGAAGGTGGGACTACTATGAATTTGTCCAATTTGCCGCTCGTCACACCATTGCCGCGCGGTTCCAATGCCAGCGACACAACGCCGATTGATGCCGCGCGCGTTGCAGAGCTGCGTGATGAGCTGTCGAGCTTGGCGCAAACAATCGCCGGTATGACGGCGGCGCGAGTTGCGGACGTTGAGCGGCTTGCTGCCGGCGGCGCAGAAAATCTCCGCTCCAATATTGAAGCGCGGCCTTGGGCTTCGTTGGGAATGGCCGCTGCTGCTGGCGCCCTACTTGCCGTGGCTATAATGCCTAAGAGGACTGGGCAATTCCGCTATAACGACGCTACGACCTATAACGCTGAAAATATAACGGCCGCCGTTCGCCGTGCTGTTGCGCACGGTGTCGATACGCAACCAATAACGTCGCGGCTTGAACGCGTGGTCGAAGCGATCAGCAAGATCGATGCGTCAGCCGTCACAGCGTCGCCAGCTTACGACACGATCAAATCATGGCTGCATACATTCACGAATAGCCTGGGCAAAAGCTGAGCAATGCAGCTTCGATTGCATTGTGTCGCGCGGCATCCAGAACCTGCAACCGGGGTAGCTTGTGAAATGAACGATGCGACCAGGAACTTTTCGATTATAGCGGCGTTTTCCGTTGGCGCTATGCCAGCGCCGCCATCACAAATTCTACAGGAGTATTGAAGATGAATTGGGATACCGTTGAAGGCAATTGGAAGCAGCTCAAAGGCCAGGTGAAGGAGCAGTGGGGCAATCTCACCGATGACGAGATCGACAAGATCAACGGCAGCCGCGAGCAGCTGGAAGGTAAGATTCAGGCGTCTTACGGCTATGGCAAGGAAGAAGCCAAGAAGGCCGTCGATGAATGGTTCGCCAGAGATGTAAGGTCAGACTATGAGGTCTGAGTGCGCGCCCGGTCATTCGCCGGGCGCGCACTTCCTAATTTCCAGATGTCACTGATAGCGGCGCACTTTGAGGCGTTCCGAACTGGACAATTTAGCGAACCCGTTCGCATAAATAGCTAGATGATGAATGGTCCGATCACCCCGTTCACGATGCCTGCACGTTATTGCAGGGTGCAAACGTCGAGGTCGATTGATGTTTGCATTGACGAGCCTGGCAAACGGCTTCGTGGTCGTTATCCATCCATGAGCTGCTGCGCGCTAGAGTGCTTCCGGAAAAGTGGGAACCGGTTTTCCGAAAAGAAGCACGGCAAAACAAAGAGCTAGGGTCTGTCCATGATTTAATCAAAACCGGACAGACCCTAGCGAGTTCCTTTACACATGCGAAGTTGGCCGAGATGCGGTTCCGCACAGGGCCGGGCGGTTCTTCTGCTGTGCGCTTAAGCCGCCTCAATCCCTCGGTGTCATGACGAGGTCTTTAGCGACGCCCTTGCGCAGGATTTCAACTTTCGCCGTGCCGCCCTTGGGGATTTTTTCGAGCATCGCATTAAAGCTCTCGACGCCGATGGCCGTCTCGCCGTTGACGCCGACGATCTCGTCTTTGACTTGGAAGCCGGCCTGCTCGGCGGGCGAGCCACGCGCGATATAGGTGACGCGCGGACTTGATTGGCCCAATATCGGACTGATGCCGGGAGGTGCGGTCGTGACGCCCCAGCGGCGCGGCGTGTAGGCCCACTTCGACATCTCGTGGCACCACGAGGGTGCTTCCTCATCGAGCGCGTATTCGCGCCGCTGCCCTTTCGTCAGGCAGCGCGGGAGCTTTTGTTTGGCGTGGTCGATGAGGGCTTGGCCGGTTGGGAGCACGGGCCAGATGCGAGCGGCGTCGGCGGAGGCCGTCACGATGAATTTGCCATCCGGGCTGAAAACGGCGGTAAAGAACTCCGTCACATGCCCCTTGAGCACGCCGGTTTCTTTGCCCGTCTCAGCGTTCCACAGCCGCGCGGACTTGTCCATCGACGCGGTCAGCACCGTTTTTCCGTCCGGGCTGAAGACAGCGTTCACGACCTGGTTCTCATGTCCCTTAAGCATGGAGGTCTGTTGGCAGGTCTCGGCGTCCCACAGCCGCGCGGTGTTGTCGTTCGACGCGGTGACAACCGTTTTGCCGTCCGGGCTGAAGACGGCGCTCCTCACTCCGCCTTCATGCCCCTTGAGCACAGCAGTTTCTCTGCCCGTCTCGGCGTTCCAGAACCGCGCGGTCTTGTCCCATGACGCAGTCAGCACCGATTTTCCGTCTGGGCTGAAGACAGCGCTAGAGACAATATCCTCATGCCCCTTGAGTACGGCGGTTTCTTTGCCCGTCTCGGCGTTCCAGAGCCGTGCGGTCTTGTCCCACGACGTAGTCAGCACTGTTTTTCCGTCCGGGCTGAAGACAGCGCTAGAGACAATATCCTCATGCCCCTTGAGCACAGCAGTTTCTCTGCCCGTCTCGGCGTTCCAGAGCCGCGCGGTCTTGTCCCATGACGCAGTCAAAACCGTCTTCCCGTTCGGGCTGAAGACAGCCTTTTCGACCTGATCCTCATGCCCCTTGAGCACGACGGTTTCTTGGCCCGTCTCGGCGTTCCACAACCGCGCGGTACTGTCCGACGACGCGGTCAATACCTTTTTTCCGTCCGGGCTGTAGACAGCGCTCAAGACAAGAAGATGATCCTTGAGAACGGTGGTTTCGTTGTCCGTCTCGGCATTCCAGAGCCGCGCGGTCTTGTCCTCCGACGCAGTCAGCACCGTTTTTCCGTCCGGGCTGAAGTCTGCGCTCCAGACCTTATCCTCATGCCCCTTGAGTACGGCGGTTTCTTTGCCCGTCTCGGCGTTCCACAGCCGTGCGGTCTTGTCCGCCGACGCAGTCAGCACCGTTTTTCCGTCTGGGCTGAAGACAGCGCTCCAGACCTTATCCTCATGCCCCTTGAGTACGGCGGTTTCATTGCCCGTCTCGGCGTTCCACAGCCGTGCGGTACTGTCCTCCGACGCAGTCAGTACCGTTTTTCCGTCCGGGCTGAAGACAGCGCTCCAGACCTTATCCTTGTGCCCCTTGAGTGCGGCGGTTTCATTGCCCGTCTCGGCGTTCCACAGCCGTGCGGTACTGTCCGCCGACGCAGTCAGCACCGTTTCTCCGTCTGGGCTGAAGACAGCGCTAATGACAATTTTCTCATGCCCCTTGAGTACGGCGGTTTCTTTGCCCGTCTCGGCGTTCCAGAACCGCGCGGTCTTGTCCCCCGACGCAGTCAGCACCGATTTTCCGTCTGGGCTGAAGACAGCGCTAGAGACAATATCCTCATGCCCCTTGAGTACGGCGGTTTCTTTGCCCGTCTCGGCGTTCCAGAGCCGTGCGGTCTTGTCCCACGACGCAGTCAGCAACGTTTTTCCGTCCGGGCTGAAGACAGCGCTCCAGACCTTATCCTCATGCCCCTGGAAAACGGCGATTTCGCGCCTAGTCTCGGCGCCTGGCCCGGACCCAGATCCGGGCTCCCAAAGCCGTGCAGTGTTGTCGTCCGACGCGGTGATAATGGTCTTGCCGTCGGGACTGAAGGCGGCGCTGGTCACACTCTTCTCATGCCCCTTAAGGACGGCGATTTCCTTTTGGCTGGCGGCGTCCCAGAGACGTGCAGTCTTGTCGTCCGACGCGGTGATAATGGTCTTGCCGTCGGGGCTGAAGGCGGCGCTGCGCAAATAAAACTCATGCACATAGAAAACAGCGCGCTCTCGAAAGTTAGAAACCGCCTCATACAGCACCGGTTGAAGCCCATCGAGCTTCGGTCGCTTCACGCCTTCGGCCTCATCCGGCAAGCCCTCCATCGCCAACAGCGCCGCCGTGCCGTAGTCGTGCTTGGTCAGCGCCTCCTCCGCCTTGATCTTCAAAAACCGCGACTGCGAAAGTTGCGCCTTCTGTAACTGATCGTCGGCGCGTTCTTTCTCGTCCGCAAGTTCGGAGAGCGCGGCTTGCGCCTCTTCGGTCTTCGCCTTCGCGATTGTGCTTTGCACCCGCGCGCGCTCAGCCGAGGCAGTGGCAGCAGTGGCCTGTTCGTTGGCAAAGTTGACCGCGCTTTGCGTGCGCCCGACGGCCCGGTACAGGATATAGCTCAACCCTCCGAGCGCAATCGCTGCCACGACCGCGCCAACGGTCAAGATGCGCTGAAGTTTGGAGCGCCGCCGCTCGGCGTGCTCGCGCGCCTTCTGTTCGGCCTCACGCTGCGTCTGCGCCTCCTCTGCCGACGCCAGCGCCGTGGCGCGCGCATCTTGCGCTGCCTGCATATCGGCGATCTGCTTTTTCTCGGCGTCGAAGCGCGCGGTTTCCCTCTCCTCGCTCGCCTTGAGAAAATCGAGATGCAGTGCGGTCAGCTCCGGCGCGTTCTTCGGGCGCCGCGCCGCCCAGGCCTTGGCGTCGAGAATGTCCTTGCCCGACATCAATCTGTTTTCCGTTTTGCCGCCACGCTCCCATTCGAGAGCGCGCGAAAGCAAGCGCGTGTGTTCGCGCAGCCAATCGAGGTCGGTATTGAGCGCCGCGCTCAACGCTTTGAGGCCCGCCATGAACGAGCGGCCTTCATCAAAGCGCGTGTAGTGCAAAGCCGCGAGGCGCTCAGGTGCGGCTGTGCCATCAAGCGGGCGCCACAGCACGGGGAGAATACGCTTCGATAGTTTCGCCGCCGCCTCCACCTCCCAAGCGCAGATGGGCGACTTGGCGCTGTCGGGCGAGAGCACGAACACGACCGTGCCCGCATCCGCAATGAGGCTGCCGAGGCGGGTCTTCCAGTCCTCGCCTTCGCGCAGCGAATGGCGATCAATAAGGGCTTCGAAACTCATGACCTCGAGGCCGGCCGCCAGCTCGTCGGCAAAGCCTAAGTCCGCCCGCGAATACGAGACGAAGACTTTTAATCTTTCACCCTGTTTGTCCCTTGGCCCAAACACGCGCGGCCCCGCCCAAATCTGCACTCAGCAATTTACTCAGTAGGCCACGACCGCGTTTTTTGGGCAAGTGGGTTTGAGGTCTCTTCGGATCAGTAGCGGAGTGCGCTCCCTCGTCCTCATCGGCCTTGCTCTAAGCAAAGACAATCACACAAACACGCCCGGCCTTGTGCGCCACTCCGCCCAGGTGATGCGCGCGTCGCCGGGATACTGTTTCAACACCCGCCCTTCGCCTGTGGCCTTGGCGGTTGCATTCTCACGCCAATAGCGTCCGCCAAACCAGCGCACTGATCGATAGAGCACAAACCGCCTCCAGCCCGAGACGCCGAGTTCATCGAGCGCAGTGTCAAAGATGCCGTCTGCCCGCTCGCGCGGGAACTGCTGATCCCAATAGAGCCAATCGTGGACGATGGCCGGCAGACCATAGCGCCCAATCGGCGGCATCCACGACCAGAACCACGAGGGCACGGTTGCGAAATCGGTCGCAAAGCCGCGCGGCACACGCAACACCGTTGCGCTGCCCGGAATGTTCCAGTTCATGTCCGTGGTCAGATACCAAACGTCCATATCTGCAAACGGCACAAGCGCGGGCGGCGGGGCAAGTTCAGCCTGGGCAGATGGGCTGGCGGACTCCGTCTGAACCTCCCCGCCGCGTGTTGCGGAACGCTTGGCACTCGGAGGCGACTTTTTCAGACTTTCAGATTGCGCCCATTGTTTCAGGAATTCCTTTTTCGCGCTCATGTTGACCCCATCCTGTGTCCTCTCCTGATGTCACGCCGACCGGCTTAGCGCGGACTGCAAAAAACAGTGCAATAGCAGGGATGGGTAAGATCCCGCGTTGTCGGGTTGAAAATCCCGGATGACAACACCCTCAAACTCTGTGACGTGCCGGGCCAGTTAAAGCGATGGCTTCACCCCCACCACTTCTTTCTCCCGCGCCGCTTCGGGTCGGGCGAGAGTTCGTCCTTCACTGCCGCGCGTATGGACTCGATCCAGATGCCTTCGTTGGCTAAATGCTCGCCTGCCTTGCCGCCGAGTTTTGCTAATCCGCGCGTGCCCTCGACAAAACCTACGTGATGCAGAGCGACGACGCGCCAGCTCTCGGCTTCGAATACGGGACTCCCCGAGTTGCCGGGTTCGGTCGGCGTCATGTAGTGCAGGAAGACGGGGTTTTCGGTGTTGGCGCGCGGTCCACGATCAACGAGCGTGCCCTGCATCTCATCGAGCGATCCGAGCACGCCAATCGATAGATTGCCGCCCTGGGGGTGTCCGAGAACCGCAAGCTTTGTACCCTTGGTCGTTCCGCTCGCGACGCTGAGCGGGGTATTGGCCGGTGCAATTTCCAGCGGTGCGATGTGATCGACGCGGCGGTTAAGCTCGATCAGTGTCGCGTCCAACTGGCTCGAGGGCGATTGCCAGACGACGCGGCACGTATAAACGTCAGGCCTGCCATCAATTTGGTCGTTTTCGAAGACGATACGCGCAACTTCCGGCGAAATTGCCTTGTCCTCATAGCCTTGATTGCGCGCGTGATCCCACACGACGTGCGCGTTCGTCAGAATGTAGCTCTTGTCGCTGGAGAGCGTGGCGCTGAAGTCCGATCCCTTGACCAGAAACCCGGTTCCGACCGTCCGGCCCGCTTGACCCAATTTTATCTGGATCGCAGCAACAGATGCGCCGCAAGCAACGATGCGTTTGAGAAGCCCGAAATTGATATACTTTCCGCCGGTGGTCGTCGTTTCAAAAAATTGTTGGAACTCGACGTTGCCGGCTTGAGCAATTGCGCGGCGCTCTCCAGCCCCAAGTGAAACAAAGCCACCGTCCATTTTGGCGAGTGCCGCCTTCATGTTCGTGAGAATTGCGCCTGCCTCTTTGGCGGTGGAGGTCAGCTGCCACACTTCTTCAAGCTGCCGCACCGTGCCGTTGAGATGAAACGCGTTGATCTGACTGTGGTTGGTGTAGAGGCCGAAGTACTTTGCGGCATTTTGGAAATCACCAAGGGCCAAGTAGGCCTCGCCAACGGACGCGAGCAGCCATGGTTCGTCGGTGTCAGGGACCGCCTTTGGCTCCAATGCGGCAATCATGCCCTTGGCCATTGTGTCAGGATCGGCTTTGGCGTCGGCCGGAATGCGGTCACGCTGGGCCCGCTTCAAGAGCGCAATGTAGTTGATACCCTGGTACCAGTTCTCGCCTGGGCGTTGCGGATCAAAGTCGCGTCCATAGCATTCGATCGCCTTGCCGAGCTGGCCCCCAAAACTGTCGCGGAGCGCTATGGCGTCGCTCGGCGTCTTGATGTGATTGACATAGATCTGCTTGTGGCCGCGCCCGAGAATGCCGGCTGCGTCTTTCGCTTCGTCCGACTGAGAGAATGTTGAGATCTTCAGCAGCATGCAGGATTTCGATGCCCGCCACGAGCCGCCCGCTATCGATAAGGCCCTGCGCGTAACTCGTCGTGACGGCACCGAGCAGCTGCGGATCGCGTGCTGCGAAGCGATCGGCCATCCACGAGAGCTCGTCGAACATTTTGGCACTACGCAGCGACTTCAAGAGGCGCTTTACTTCTTGCGCCTGTACCTTCATGCGTGCGTCGCCGAGCAGAACGTGCAGATCGGTTAGAAGCTTTTTTGTTGTGGCCTTATCAGGCGGCGTTTTCTTGAGTGCGGCTTCGATGTCGCGCATCAGGACATATGGATCGCCGCCAATGACGCCCGGCAATTGCTCCATAAACGGTGTGTCGCACAGCGCTGCAAGAAGCCGCGTCGTGTCGCCGTCGCTCAGGCTATCGCCGCTCGTGTCCAGATGGCTGCGAAGATCGCGAATGTAGCGGCGCACCCCAGCCGGGTCCGGATCGGCGCCCCGGGCCGCTTGCTCGATCGAATCCTAGAATCTGCGGCACGCGTTCTCCGGCGGGAAGGCGCACAGGCGCGGCTGGAGCCGATTGTGGACTTTGAATTTTTGAATTGTCGGCTGCAGGGGCGGAGGGCGGCGCATCGTCGGATTGTGCCACGACAGGCTTCCCAAGCCGCTCACACCAGCGTTGGCACAGCCAGTCGGCCGAGATGTCCATTTTACTGACGACAATATCGCCCGCTCCTCCGGCCGCGGGGCGAAGAATACGCTCGAAAAGCGCGTCGATGATTTTCTCGGAAAGTGACGGCGGCACGATCGGTAAAATCGTCGTCAGGACGGAAGACAGATAGCGGCGCAATTCTGTGAGACCCTTTTGGGCCGCAGAATTTACGCGGCCACGCACGTTGTCGCGGCCACCGGCGACGGCAAGAGGATCGCCGCAAATCGACTCCTGCAACTTGCGTTCAGCGAGCTGCACAAGTTGGGTTCCATAGGCCTTTATATTCGCGAACCCGAGTTCGAGATTGATGGCCTCAAGACTGGCGCCGCCTAAGCTTTCCAGCGTGCTTGAATTGGCAGAAGGATTTCTCCGGGAGGCTTCGGCATGCAGTCCGATCTCGTAGTAGAGTTGTTCGAGGTGCTCTGCCCCGGCACTTTCCGGCGCACCTGCACGCGCCCGCCTGCCAAAGCTTCATTTGCGGCAACGGCGACGGGCAACGGATCGAAGACGCCAAACTTGTAATGCGTGTCGCTCTCGGGCGAGTAGACGCCGGCGGACTTTCCTTCGAAATCCCGCTTTTGCCGGTCGGTCCAGGCCTTGACCACTTTGTGGCTGAAGACGCTGCTTGGCGGCAAGTCCAGCCCGGATACGAGGCGTTTTGTCCGCTCGCCCTTGGATCCTTGCCGGATGCGCCCCAATTGAGCGCGAACCGTTTCCTCATTGCTGTCGAGACCGGAACTAACAAGTTGGCTCGCGATGGCGGCTTCAAGTCCGGTCAACAAGACAACGTCATAGACACGCCCATGATCGCCCGTTCCCGGCTTGGTCAGGCCAAGGGCCTTGCGGAAATGTCCCCACTCTCCCGTGTGGGTGCCGCGTGTGCGGTCGCTACTTGGGCAATTGTAGTCGCCAGAGACGACGAGGCATCCGAGCGACGAAAACTTCGCCGACCGCGCGCTTTTCGCGGGATGGAGATTATCGCCGTGGAGCCGGTGGTTTTCCCAGACGTCCTCGACGTCGTAAGACATATTGTTGATACTGCGGTGGATGCACTTTTGCCGTCCGTTCTCGATGAGGCAGCCGGGAATCTTGCGGTCGGCGAATGACGCCAAATGCCAGCCGACTTCGAAACGGTAGCACCCCGTCGGCATCATGTTTCCGGATTGCTGATTGGAATAATAACCCGCCACCGCGCCGCGATTGGGCACTGTCGATGACGCAAATCCCGATAGCCGCCCCGTTGTCAGATCGAGCACCCCGATAACGCAGCGGAACTCTTTGTGGTCTGGCCGGCAATCCCGCAACGTGAGCGCCGTGCGGTCCTGCTGCCGCAGCATGAATGCGGGGTCCGTCAGCGAGGTTACAAGCTCCGCGCCGCGAAGCGCGAAAATGATGCGGCCATGTTCGCGGCTCGGTTCGAAATCGTTGGCTTTGATGAGCAATTCGATGCCGCGGCTATCAATCTCGAATGCTTTTTCTGAGAGAGAGCGATCCGTGATGTGCTGGTAGTCGGGGGCGTCATCGTCATTTGCCGGCCATTTCACTTCATCCCAGATAGACGTGGCCTCCTGGACGACCGCCGACTTTTCGTCCTCGTCGGCGTAGAGGCCGTCGCCATCAACAAGACTTGGATCCTGCAGCGCCTCAGTCTGTACGCTAGCGCCCGCCGCGCTCGCGACGACAGCTGCTCTAGCCCGCGCTCGAAAAGAAGGGCCTCGGCCTCGCGGCGCTTCAAGAGTCCGGGAAGCCCTTGGCCTTCCCAGAGCCGCTTCATGGCCCGGAACTCATCGGGAACTTCTGTGAAGTTTCGCGCGGCGCAATAATCGCGGATGTTGCGCATTTCCCGGCGGCGATCGCCGTCCATCGATGCGCCGCGATTGAAGACAAGCGAGAACAGCGCGCCGAAGCAATGGCCTTTGAGTTCGGCAGAATTCGGAAATGCTTTCAGCACGAGGGCGCCGTACTTCGGCATGGTCGAACGCTCGTAGGCGGCGATCGCCGCGTCCCACGGCACGCGAATGCCGCGGAAGTCGGAAATGATCGCGCCGGCATTCGCGCCTTTGACGCCAACGGCGCGCATCAGGCGTTGGATGTCGGTGTCAGAAATCAAACCGGCCCAGTGTTTGGCCAACTCGTCCTTGGTGTGATAGCCGATGTCATAGCCAATGCCGATGGTGACGCCCGACGCGCCCTTCGGCCATTCAGGCTCGATGTACTTAGCCTCGTAGAGTTGCCGGTTGCCGACTTCGAAGCCGATGACGATGTCGCGGGCTTCGGGCGAGATCAGGGCTGCAATCTCTTCGGGAGAGAGCCCGGTGGATTCAGGCGTTGCACCGTCGAGGCCTTCGAAACTTCTGCTGGTTTCGTTCCGCTCGTCGCGATTTTGTCTCAGCTGCTCGACTTCGGCTTCTGAAACAGCCGCCGCCGTGCTCAACCGGCGCATCAACTCAAAATCAAACATCTGTGCCCCACGACGCTGGACGAAATCACCCCTTGAAATGGGGTTATTCTGACAGCGAGCCCTTCACTTGGGAAGTGGTCTGAGGGGTACAGGGACAGGGAAAAGCCGATTGGGGCAGAACCTCAGATTCCAAAATAGGCCAGGGCTTTGCCGCCGGGCGAAAAGTTGCTGGCATGGTCATTTTTCTAGGCTACGTTCTCTCGTTGAGTTTGAAAAGACCGGGTACCCGATGGCCAAGTACCAAATTGTGCATGATGGATTGTCACCTGGGCATGCGAGGCTGATCTCTCATGAGAAGCTCAGCCCGCAAGACTTCGCGGACATTGCCGCCGCTCTTGGCGTGGCGCCGATACGGGCAAGAAAAATTGGATTTGTGGCGGCACGCAAGGCCAAGGTGCGGACAGAGATCGAAACGCGCTGGAACGGCAAGGAATCGAGCATCACCGCCGAGCCCGGCGATTGGATCGTCTACCAATATGACGCCGGCGCGCGAACTCATGCGCGACGGCGAAGGACATTTGAACGTCTACGCCATCTCGCGCAGATAAGTTTCCGATCTCTGTATACGCGGGACAAAGGAACGACGAACGAAGGGTCTATCTATCGCGCGGTCAGCAAGGTCGAAGCGCTGTTCTTCCCAGGCGGTTTCGAGATTATGCCGCCGTGGGGCGAAACGCAGCGCGCCGATGCAGGATATATTTTGCTGAATGGCGACGAGGTGTATGGGAATGCGAAGGAGACATTTGAGGCGACGTATGTGGTTGTGAACAATCCTTGATCCCGTAGGACAACAGCATCCCAAGGCCATAAAGAACCTAAGGATTAGGAGGTAAGAGCGTGCGTGCGACGCGGAAGCCGACGTAGGCATCGCGATAATCATGGGGCTCGCGATCACGAAAAACCGACCGAATATCAGTGAAAGTGCAATCCCAGCACCCGCCGCGAACCACCTTCCGGGTCTTATCTACGTTATGCCAGACCGTACCATCGCTCGGTGCGCCCTTATAATTGTCGTGCCACAAGTCATCGACCCATTCCGATACATTACCATGCATGTCAAATATGCCAAACGGGTTCGGCTGGAACGTTCCAACGGGTGCTGGCTGCTTCTTATCCCATTTGCTGCCGCAACCGTCACAGTTCGCATTGTTGCTACCAATGTCGTCACCCCAGGAATACTTGGTTTCCTTATTTGACTTAGCAGCGTATTCCCATTCGGCCTCACTCAGCAGACGGTATGGTTTCCTGGTGACCAATGCCAACCAATCAGCGTATCGCTTCGCATCATCCCAGCTAACGCTGACGACAGGCTGGCCCTTGCCGCGGAAATCGCTGTCAGTCCGTTCGGGACAAGCGCCAACTGAAACGCAGACGTCCCAATCATCGAAGGTCAACTCGTACTTCGATATAGCAAAAGCCGCTGCTATCCTTACTCGATGCATGGGGTGTTCATCGCCGTCACCGCTTCCCATCTCAAAACTCCCGGCGGGAACGACAACCATTTCTGGACAGGCCACATCGACCTTGCACTCACGGAACGATCTTCCTGGCTTCAGACGCTTCTCGTCTCTGGAGGACAACACATACGGCTCAATGTTTTTGCGGGAATATTTGAGCATAACAGTGTAGTAATTGTAGCGCTCCTTTAGAAAATCCTGTTTGATAAATCCAACAAGGCCTCCGATGATCCCGAGGAGCAACAAACCGATTGCCCGCTGCATTCTGGTCCGGCTTCGTAGTGTCGAGCGTTCTTTCTCAGTGGCGGCCTGTTCTGCAACGCGGCAACCCGCCAGATAAGCCACATCCATCGGGTCGAGATTCGCAGCAAGATCAGTGCGCCCGCTCAAGCCCTCAGCAGCTTTGAGCCGATCGCCGCTATGCGTAATCCACGCCGCGCCTTTGCCATTCGCCGCCCAATCGCGCGCAGCGCGCTTGACGCCGTCCAGCACACTCAATAGCGCGGCATCCTCGGCCAGCCAGCCCTGCAACAAGCCCCACTGGCGCAACAGCGCTTCGTGCGCGGGCTCGATGGTTTTCTCGCCGGTGTCTTTGGCAATGTCCGTCGCAAGCAAGCGTTGCTCTACGAGATGATCGATCAGTGGCCGCGCCTCAGCGGGAATTTCGGATAACCGTGCCACACGGCGGCGCGGCGCGCCGGTGTCAGGATCAATGCCCGCAAGCCAAGGGATAAGCCCGCGTCGTAAGAGCAGAAGTCGCGCCGTCCGATCGCGCGGAATACGTGCGTCACTATCAGCACTTTTGAAGGCTTGTTCGACTGCCGCTTCGATGGAGCCTTTGACCCGGCCTAGCTGCTCATATTCAGACAGCTTCAGATCGCCGTCGCTGCCGTGTTCGCAATAAAGCCGCTCCATCGTGAACGCAAGCAAGGGCAGCGCATCCTTCGCGCCGCCCGCTTCGATGTCGGACAGCAGCGCGTCAACAAGCGGTTCCTCAATCTTGAGCGCACGCTTGCTGCCCTCAAGCCTCCGCGCCGGACCTTTGATCACATCAGCGTAGGACCCTTGCGGCATCGGCGGCAGGCTCAACGTATGCTGACGCAAACCTTCCAACTCTTTCGCACTTTGCAGCCGCTCATAGTTATCCGAGCGAATTGTGAACAGTGCTATCAGCGCCGGGTTCTCTTCGTTCGCCAAGCCAGCCAACAATTTAAGAAACGCTTCCGCCTCCTCCGCACCTTCAGCCAGGAACAATTCTTCGGCCTGATCGACAGGCAGGATCAGGGTCGGTGGCTTGCGGGAAACGCCGCTTGCCAGATCTTGCGACGTCCGCGATTTCTGCAACGCCATCAGCATTGGAATGACGGCGTTAAAGCCGCCGGATACCGCTGCACGAATATCCGCCCGCGTTCGCGCTAATCCAGCCGCGCGCAGCGCCTGTTCCAAGCTCGCTATCAACCCTGTTTCTCCGGTAATCACCGCGCGCTCTGGCCGGATGATAGGCAATGTTAGAAAATGCTGATCCTCGCGTGCCAAGCGCGGCATGAGACCGGCGCGCATGAACGACGACTTGCCTGCACCCGACGCACCCAGAATAACGAGCAATCGCGGTGCCGCCGCCTCTCGCAAGCCGCGCAGCATATCAAGCCCGAGCACGACAGGACCATCGCGGCCAAAGAATATGCCCGCGTCCTCGGCTTCCAGAGGCCGCAATCCGCGATACGGCGCGCGATCGGCATCATGCTGCGGCGGCCAAGCGAAATAGCGCGCGTCTAGGCCTGCCTGCATCAGTCCAATGCGCAGCCGGTTGAGTTCGTCGCTCGCGAAGGCGATGTCGCGCGGCGCAGCGCCGGGGGCAACAACCGTCTTCACGTAATCTCGCGCACCGCGCGTCAGATCGACGAGTTGCCACTCGGCCGTCATCTCTACCGGAAGCTCAGAGAACGGCGTAGGCTCGACGATGACGCCAAAGATGCGCTTGTTCAAATTCTTAGCGAGCAGGAATTCCGCAAGGCACCACTTCGATTGCGCCCACGCCGGCGATACGAGAAATATGACAAGCTCGCAGCGCTCGGCCGCATGCTTTAGCGCTGCCTGCCAGCGCTCGCCTGCCTTCAGACCCCGCTCCGGGTCGAGATCGAGAAAAACGTCGTCCCAGCCGTGACTTATCAGCCAGTCATTGAGCGCGACTGCCTCGGCATTGTTAGCGCTCGAATGACTCAAGAAAATACGCGACATCGGCATGCCCCGCCCTGCGATGGGTTGATGCTAGACGAAGTTTAAGTCTCTGTCAGCGGACTTTCTGCACCAAAGCCGTTGCCCACGTGTTCAGCCCATGTTGGAGACTGAGCTATTGCGTTGGATTTTTAGTGGTCATGATCGGCGTCATCACGCCATTCACATGATACTCGTGGCACGTTAGACAGTCGGCCCTCGCCTTGCTGCTCTTGTGACACGTCTGGCAGAGTTCCTTTTTGACCGCACCAAAATTGGATTTGAAACTCTCCGGATTGCCCTGCTCATAGCTCTTCAGATAAGGGCCTTTTTCAATGGCGTGGCACGTCAGACAACCGCGATTGTCCATGATGCCGAAGTGCGGCTCATGGATGAAACTGGTGAAGTGTCCCCGTTTACTCTCGAGCGACGGCGGAGAGAAATTCACGACCCTGCCTTTGCCCGGGATATCGTCAATGCTGTGGCATTTCGTGCATGACCCCTGAGCGTCCTTGTTCGTAAGTAAATCGAAGACCGCTGCCGCCGGGCTCGTGTCGCTTTTCGGCGCTTGGGGACCGGTTAGAAACAGCCACGCGTAGATGAATTTGTCCTTGTGACCTGTGGGACGGTAGAAAATCGCGTAATCCTGCCGGTACCAGCCGCCATATTCTGCCCAGCTTTCCGGATCCACACCGCTGTCGATACTGATCACGGGCTGAGCCGTTGTTTGAGGTTTCTCCGTAGACGTGTTTGAAGCCGCCGGAGAATTGGCTGGTGCAGATTCAGACTGAGGCTGCGCTGCCTTCCCGTCAGCCTTGGTATGGGCTTTGATCTCGCGAAGCTCTTCCTCCGTGGGAGCGAGCAGATCGTCGGATTGGTCCGCCGCCTTGACCGGAGGCTTTGCCTCAGAGGTGAGTGCCTTCTCGCCGCCATCGGCTTTGGCGTTCGCGCTACCGGCTTTTCCGGCGGCTGCATCGGGCCTAGCTGCTGGCCCGGCGTCACTGAGACCTGCTCTCATCGGTGCAAGCAATTTGCGGGACGAGGACGTACCCTCGTCACTTCCGGGCTTCGGGTCATTGCCGGGCTTTGGGTTCGGGCTATCGGTTAGTCCGGCCGCTTCTGCGGGCTTTGCTGCTGCTTCAGCATCATTCTTTTCATTAGAAATCAGACACTGGCCAAGAAGGCGCACAAGACAAGCGGGGGGATCGCGTTTGGCGATGCTTGTTGCTTTTCTATCTGCGGCTTCAGGGCTCACGCTCGGGTCTGCTTCACTCTCATCTGAACCAGACAACCCGTCCTGAGTGTCCGATTCGCCCAATTTAGATTCTGTCGTAGCCGGGTTCGAATCGTTTTGTTCCTGTTCGCCGATGATCGTTTTCTCATCACTCACAATCGGCCCGTTGGTGATTTCAGTGGCGAGATTGGGTAGCCACTGCTGTTGCGCGCTGATGAGGACATCGCGCGGAATGCTCGCGGTCAGATCGGCAACGAGTTCAGCGCTTAGCTTCGCTCCACCGCCAATATTTAGGTCGCCTAGCGCATCTGACGCTTTGCCCGAGATCAAGCCATGAACGATCGCCTTGATCTCCCACACTAGGCTAGACACCGCCTTGATCTGGTCGTCGCTTGCGTCAGATAGGTCCTGGAGGTTCAGACTGTCCACGGTCTTAATCAAAGCCCGGCCCTGTTCGTTCCGGCTGATCATGACTTTCATAAACGGTGTGAGCGCGGCGTCGGACGCGTCCGGCCATTCGCCGATCACCGCGTTCTTTGTCTTCAGCGTTTGCAAATCGAGGCCGGGCAGGCTCAGGAAGGCAACACCCTTCGGACCGCTGACCCGTTCCTTGCCGTTGATCTGATCGAGATGGCAGCCGGAGCAGGTCTTTTCGAACGGCGCCACGGCCATGATCCGCTTGTCGTCATCAGTGTTGTGGCATGTCGCGCAGGTGGCGGGGATGCGCTTTGACGGATCCTTCTTCGTCACTTCCGGGTAGTGCTTGTTAAAGTGGCCAGCATGGTCGTAGACGATCCGGGTGCGCCTCTTGAACGGATAGTTATCGAATTTTGGGTGATCGCCGTTGAAACTGTCAAACTTCACCACGTGGCAGGACCGGCATTGCTCGTTGGAGATCTTGTTCAACTTGAAATTGGCGCCCTGATGCTCCTGGTGACAGGTCGCGCATTCGAGCCCGCGTGCCATAACGTCTTGGGCCGGGAAGGCGAGGCTCTGGGCGCGGGCGGATTTCGGCTGAGGCGTCAGTGCCGCGATTTTTCCCAACCGCCCGGTGCTTTTTTCCAGCACCTCGGCCGAAGCGCTGTGTGCATTGAAGGCTGTGTCGGGCATTTTGTGACAGGTGAGACAGGCTTTGCTGTCGGCGCGCGGATCGCCGGCGGCGAGTCCGTGAGTCCAACTCACGTTGCCACTGCCGCTTTTGGTGTGGCAGACGCTGCATTTTTCGATCCCGCCGTGAGCACTCGCTAGCGGGCCAGGCATCAGGAACTTCGTGTCCTTAAAGAGAAAGAACACGAGGCCGAGGCAGACCGCGGTCACGAGCGCCAGCTGCAACGCTACGCGGTCGCGCCACGACCCGGCGCGCGGTTGCTTCTCGGCCTTCGGCCGCCGAACCGGCCCGATCAATCCCAGGCGCCGCATCACCAGACCCCGGATGAAAAAGAGTAGACGACGAGCACGTGCAGCACTGTCAACACGATCAGTGCATAGGTGACGGGAACATGCACGAGCAGCCAGCCCCTGGTGAGCCCGAGATGGACAGCTGCCAAATCGAGCCGGTCCTTTTCGATGACCATGGTCTTGATAAATTCAAGCTTCTCTTGGGCTTGCTTGTCGACATATCGCGACACGCTGTCGATCTCATCTGTCAGTTGCTTGAGAGGGCGCTGGGAACCGATGAGATGGGCGGCAGCATTGCGCTGGCCTTGAAAAAAGTCGCTCAGGTGGTTGGTGTAGAGGTCCATCACCCAAGCGTCATACGGAGGCGCCGGTAAGGGAAGTAACGGAGCCTCCTCGTCGGCCGTTTCAACGGTGGCATGGACCTCGCGCGCCAGCTCAGCCCGGCGGATGGCGATGCGATCAAAGCCGATGCGCTCGCCGGTTTCGCGCTTGGCCTGAAGCGACCAGGCCAGATACGTGCCGAAAATGCCGCTCAGCGTCACCAGCACGAAGCACGCCCACAGCGCCCATTCGAAGCCGGTATCGGGCCAAGAAAAATCCGAATGCGATATGAAGGCGGCGATGAGAAGAAGCCCAATAAAAATATGGAACTTCCGCACGGCGCTGACGGATTTCGGCGAAAGCCAAGCCGTTTTGATGGCGATGTGAAACCCTAATTGTAAGATCATGCCGCCGGCCAGCAGCCAGCCGTCGAGATAGCGCGGGTCGCGCAGCCCGTTGCCGTAGATCCAGACGAGCCAGAACAGACCACCGGATATTGCCGCGATCAACAGGCCCTGGACTGTCTGGCCGATGAGACCGCTTAATGATCTGATCGAGCGGTCAGCCGCGCGCCGCCCGGACGACTTCACGCCGCCCGCCGAAATCCCCCATCGCTGTTTCCCCATCACGCCCATATTGTTGCTGTTGCTGCCAGCTCCAATTAGTTTGCCGCGCTGGCTTGTCTCGGCTTGCCCTTGAACGTGTCTGGTCCGGGAATGAGGCTGTCGAGTCCGGCCATCGTGCTGCCGTCATACTTCCCGCTGAGGCTCGCGAGCTGCTTGGAGATGCTGTCGGCAGCAGCCGTCAGAGAGGGCTCATTGTTCAGCTTCAGACCCGCCGCGTGGGCAAACTCAACCAACTTTGCGATTTCCGGCACATCCGGCGCCGCCTTTGCAGCGGCGGCGAGCTGCTTGCGCGCCCGGTCGGCCCGCTTGGCCATCTCGAATGCAAATGGCTTTCTCGACGTTGCTTTTCCGACCGCGCGCAATGCCGTCTCGAGCTCGACACCGAGGCCGACGAGATAGAGCATCCGCTTGCGCGCCGCGCTGGCCTGCATGTTGTCCTTGCCTTTGGAATACCAGGTGTTGTGCCGCACCTCGCCCTGTGACCATGACACCAAGTCGAAGGCGCTACCGGCTTTGTGGCCACCCTTGTTCACCAGATCCTCCCGCGGAACGACATGGCAGCTGTAACAGTTCTTCGCCAGCTCATAGAGCGAGGATGGTCTGATCATTCCCTTCGAGTCGGCGAGCTTCCAGCGTGCAGCTTCCTCCGCCTTGGTCTCTGTATCCGCTTTCTTGCCGCTGTACCCGCTGTGAACCTTGATCCAATCCTGTCCGGCGCTGTGACAGGACTCGCAAGAGATGCCCGAAACTGGCTCCTCCTTGTTATTCTTCTGTTGCATTGTGAAATGGCAACTCAGGCACAAACTCTCCGACTTGATGCGCCGCACACCCATCCTTTTTGCGATTTCGTTCGCCTCGTTGTTGCGCGGCATGTCGCGAAAGGTCTTGAAATGATGCGTGCCTTTCCAAGCCTCGGCTTCCTGCTTGTGGCATTCGGCGCAGGCGTTCGCTCCGACGGTCTTGGCTGACTCGGACGCCACTGCGCCAATAGCGGAACAGCCGAATATCATCAGTAAACATGTAAGAGTTCGAATGACGGGAGAGCGGACCTGCGCCAACCCGATCGAACAAACGATATGCGCTCTGCGAACCACAATGACGTCTCACTCTGCTATAGTCATCCCATAAGCCTGTCTCCGCTGGTCCCGCTGGTTGCGAGGGCGATCGGGCGCGCGCTGGCATATGCGCCGGCTGGTCGGCACGGCGAGCCACTGCATGGCGCGGGTCAGCACGCTTTCCTCGCCCACATCGTCTTTGGTGGGGATGAACGGATCCGCGTAGCAGACCGCACCATTTTGCGTGGCGATTAATTTGATCGCATCGACCATTGCCGGCGCGCCGCAGGCGTAGAGTACGTCGGTCGGTAACAAGCGCGGCAGATAGTCGGTTGGGCGGCCCGGTAGCACCGCTGAGGTTAAGGTCTGCGGTGTGCTGCAGATAGGCAAGACGCGAACATTGGGAAATCTCGCCAGCCGCCCGAGAACCGGGACCATATAAAGCGACTCGATCGTGCGACCGCCCGCGATGATCATCATTCTGCGCTCCGGGTTCTCGCGAAGAGCGGCAACCGTGATCGACCAGATCGGCGCAAAGCCCGTGTTGGTGGCGATAAGAATCAACCGGCCCTCGTGATCGGGCCGGAAATGCGCCGAGCCGTAGGGTCCGGCGATCTTCACCCGATGACCAAGCTTGATCCGCTTGCCGAGCGATGAGGTGACACGTCCATCCGCCATGCGCCGGACATGGAACCAGACTGAACGGATGTTCGGATTGCCGCGCAACGGATGGGTGATACTGAAGGGGCGGCTCGGAAAGCCGCTGAAGCACACTTGTGCATATTGTCCCGCATGATAAGGCAGCGCGCTTTCTGTTGTGATGCCGACTTCCAACACCTCGGATGACAGGCGGCGCAACGAGGTCAGCACGCCTTCGACGGTGCGAACACCTAATGCTTGGCCCCTCTCGATCTCCGCATCGCCAGCGATCCGGCATTGACAGGCATGAACGATGCCCGGCTCCGAGCCTTCGCCGCCCCGCACGCCACCAGACACCAGGCGCACGCAGCAGGTGCCGCAGTGGCCAGCGCGGCAGTCATAAGGTAATTCAATGCCGTTCCTCAAAGCAGCGTCCAGCAGCAACTCGCCGCTGCGTGCCTGAAAGCTATTGCCATCGATCGTGATTTGGTGAGTTCGTGCCATTATCTGTTCCTGGAGGGCTTCAAATCCTGTTCCACGGCTAGTCCGGGTGGTCAGCCGCTGCTACGCGTCCGGGGATGCGCAGAAGGGCAAGCGTTTTGGAGTTTGAACACCCAATCTCGCCGTTCGGATTCTTAGGTCGTCTGTCAAGTTCCTGCCCCCACTTGAGAAACGAGTTGAGAAACGACACAGAATGCCAACGCGATGTCAGTTTTTAAATTTCGTATTCATCCTATCTGGCGAGACATTGACCATTTGATGGCCACGCCAATCGGATGAAAGAGGAATGGGAATAGATAGTTCGATATTGAGCAAATATCTTTTATGCGGGACGCAATATCCAGGCAGAGAAGCGGACATATGCTCCGTGAGAAAGATGCCACGGGTGAGACGAGCGCATTTTTCTCGTTTTTACTGGCATTTCTGATGCCGGAATTTAACTCCTCGCGGAGCACAATTCATTCCACAATTCATTAAATGCATATTGATTATATCAATCGTATTGGGAAATCTAATTCGCATTGTGCTCGCTGATTGCCAATATACGGTCATATCACGGTCAATTTTCACCACTATTCAATCTACGGCTCATCAATTCTGCGCAGCGGCAGGAGCGAAGATGTCGTGCAAGCAACTCAAATTGAGATGCCGGCATAAAAGGGTTGGGGACGAGGGGGAAGTGATGGAACGACTATCCGGCATTTCGATGCTTGCTTACGCTTGCGCGGGCGTCATGCTGATAAGCGCAGCAATGCGTAGCCCGGATGCTGCCGCCGAGGCCAAGTCCGTTGGATCCGCGCACGCACGGCACGGATTGTTGCTGGCTGAGGCTAATAAATCTGACGAGAATGCGGCGCCTAATGCGCCTGTAGAAGCGCCTTCAAAGGAAGTCGAGGAAACGCGACCTAAGGCCAATTCGGTGGCTGATGAAGCCGAATCCGGAAACGCCAAGTCCGATGGTCATCGTGGCCTGGCCATCGACGAGTCGCTCTATCCCACTGCCGCGCAATGCGGCGAGTGCCATCAGAAGATTTATGAAGAGTGGTCTTCGTCGAACCATGCCTATGCGTCGATCTCACCGATGTTCCACAAGTTTGAGAAGAAGTTTCAGGATCTGACGCAAGGTACGGTCGGCACGTTCTGCGTGCGCTGCCACCAGCAAGTCGGCACCCAGCTCGGCGAGGCACGCGAAACGCCGCTTTGGGAACGCAGCCAGATTTCGCGCGAGGGCGTGACCTGCATCACGTGCCACCGGGTCAAGGAACAATACGGCAAGGTCAACGGTGAACGCCGGGTCGAACCCGGCACGATCAACGAACCGGTCTACGGCAGCGGCGAAAAGAGCGTGATTAAAAACGTGCTCGCCAACAAGGAAACGTACTCCGTCAAAACAGAACTCAAAGGGCCGCGGCAACGACATTCACAAAGGCATGATCACGAACGACCAGATCACCAAGTCCGAGTTCTGCGTCAGCTGCCATCAAGTTGCGGTCAATCTCGGAATCAAACTGGAGATCGTCTGGGATCAGTATCGCGACAGCCCGGCTCGTAAAGCTGGCGTCTCTTGCCAGGACTGCCACATGGGCAAGGTCCCAGGAATGCCCAAGGGCTATTCGAAAGCTCCCTCGGCGATCGTCGGCGGCAAGGAAATCAACCCAGGACGCAAGCATGCCAATCACCGGTTTATGGGCCCGGGCTATTCGATCGCCCATCCCGGCATCTTCCCACACAATACAAAAGCTCAGACCGTCAGCATCGAAGACTGGCTGCTGTTCGACTGGCGCGCCGGTTGGGGCAAGACCGCGTTCGAGGATAAAGTCGCGGACGGTAAAATAAAAGTAAAATTCCCCAAGCGCTGGAAAGATTCACTCGACCGCGAAGAGGCGAGGGTGATCATCGACGAGAATCTCGCGAAGCTCGACGAGCGCGACAAGATTCGCAAACAACTGATGGAGAATTCCAGCAAGGTCGATGGTCCCCACATCGAGGGAACGCCGGCGGCCGGCACGGATCTGGCGTTCTCCTACAAAATCAAGAACACGAATTCGGGGCACAACCTGCCGTCCGGCTCCTTGGGTGCGCAGCCGCAACTCTGGGTCAACGTCGCTCTCGTCGATCCCGATGGCAAGAATATCTGGGAGTCGGGCTACGTCGATAGCAACGGCGACATGGCCGATCTGCACAGCCTGGATGTGGCAGCTGGAAAAATCTCGACGGACCAACAGCTGATGAATTTCCAAACCAAGTTCCTAACGACCAACGTCAAGGGCACGGACCGTGAAATGTATCTGCCGGTGAACTTCGACATTGATCCGCTGCCGCATTTGAGGCCGCCGGGAATTCCGACCACCGTACTCAATCATCCGCCGCTGGTGCGCATGGAGAACCACTCACTGGCGCCGCTGGAAGAGAAGATCGCCAAGTACCAAGTGCCCGGTGACCTGATCAAGAAGCCAGGTAAGTACCAACTCGCCTTCCGTATGCGCAGCCGCGCCGAGCCGATCTACTTCATGCGCTTCGTCGGCTCCACCAAGGATATGGAGCGGAGCATGAACGAGCGCATCATGAACTTCCACGCCTTCGCGGTGGAGATCGACGTGAAGGGCTAGTGCCGAAAATCCGGGGTGCCTTGCATTGGGGGAATACCGCATGACAAACGCCGCAAATGGCGACCTACGCTTCCGTTCCGGGAAGACCGCCGCGATAATGCTGGCGGCCGGCAGCTGCCTTGTGGTGTCCGGCACGACTGCAGACCCCGCGACTGCCGGCGAAAGCACGAACAAGTCCTCCAAGAACGAGACATGGATAGCGAAGTCGTTCCGGCCCGGCCCTGAATACAAGGACAAATACGTTGCCGAAGAGCAAGCGGACATCTACGGCGCGAAGGAAGTGGTCGAAGCGCCGCGGCCGCTGCTTGAGATAGGCCGCGAGCAATATACGTCCGGCCAGTATGAACCAAGTGGCACTCTGCTGGGTGAACTCAATCCGCTGCTCCCGGGCCTCGCTGTCTATGGCGATTGGCGCACAGCCGTCGCCTACAACAACAACAATGGGAAGGATATTGCCCAGATCGCGACCCGGCTGAACCTTGACGTCGATTTCAAGTTCACCGGCACGGAACGCATCCACGCCTTTTTCACGCCGATACAGAAGGACAATAAATTCACGCGGCTAGAATTCGGTGGCGGCGGCAGCAATGATAAGTTCAACGATGAACTCGATGCCGAACCGCAAACGCTGTTTTTCGAAGGTGACATGGGCTCCCTCTATTCTGGTTTCTCAGGCAAAGAAGCCAGTTTCGATTTGCCGTTCACCGTCGGCCTTTTCCCGCTGTTTCTACAGAACGGCATCTGGGCGAATGACGCGATCCTCGGCGGCGCCTTCAGTATCCCGGCCAAGAACTCGGCGGCGCTGGGCCTTGCCAACTTCGACACCACCTTCTTCGCTGCATTCGAGGATGTCGAAAATGCCGGCATCGTCGGCGCGGATGGAAAAGCCGACAACAACAACGCCAATCTCTTTGGCGTCACAACTTTCATCGACGCATTCGATGGCTACGTCGAAGCGGGCTACGGCTTCATTCAGGGCACCGGCATTCAGGACGGACTGAATGAGCACTACTTCACCGCCGCCTATACCCGGCGCTATGCCAACACCTTGTCGAACTCGACGCGCGTGTTTGCGAACTTAGGCGACGACAACGACGGAAATAGTGAGACCGGCGACGGCCTCGCCATCATATCCGAGAACAGCCTCATCACGTGGCTGCCGAGCACGCTGCTGCCCTACGCCAACTTCTTCGTCGGCTTCGGCGACCCGAAGCCCCTCGTCGATGGCAATAATGCCGGCATCTTGAAGAACGTCGGCATCAACTTCGAAACCGACGCCTTGACTGGATACCCGAAACTCGACGACACCGCTTCCAATGCTTGGGGCGGCGCGATTGGCATCCAGTATCTCTTCAATCTCGATCAGCAGCTCGTCTTCGAAGTCGCGACCGTGCAGCCATTCAAGGATGACGGCATTGGCACAGCGTTCGCGCAGTACGCCTTTGGCGCGCGCTATCAGATCCCGATCAACCGGGCCTGGCTGTTCCGGGCAGATGCCACCTATCAGCTCATCGATGGCGCCGAAGACAACTTCGGAATTCGGACCGAGGTGAGACGGAAGTTTTGAGTTTCTATCGTGACACAGGCGGCGTCGCGAAGTTGGAGCGTAGGGCGCATGCAGTACCCTCCCCCTTGAGGGGGGAGGACGGAACGCCATGAGTTAGGCCGCGCATCGCAGTTCTTTTAAAACAAAAAACGCGGCGTAACTCATCCTTGGCGTTCCAGGTGGGGGAGTTCTGTTTCTCGCGTGATGCCCTTCACCCCCACCTGATGCGTCCAGCGGCTTAGCCCGGCGCAGCGATGGATTTGACCTCCGAGATGCCGGGCTAAGTCGCGAACGCATCTTCCTCCCCCCTCACCGTGCCGAAGGCGCGCCTTCGGCACCAGGGGGAGGATTTCGCGTGGGGCCTGGCTGTTCCGCGCCGATGCCACCTATCAGCTCATCGATGGCGCCGAAGACAACTTCGGAATTCGCACCGAGGTGAGGCGAAAGTTTTGAGGGGGGGGTCGGTTGAGTATTGCGGCCACGCGCAAAGATTCGAGTTTGCGAGACGCGCGCGCCTAGTGACGCCCTACAGTTCTTCGCATTGCGAGTGCGGGCTACGCGGGCTTACCTGGTCCGAGATATTTCGTCAGCTTAGGAACAACACAATGTCAGATTCGGGCGGCCAAGTACTCACCTCGGGACTTCTACCGCACATTCGTTTGTCGGGCAATTTTCTGCGTCATCCCCGCGTCGCGGAACGCGACGATGGCGAAGCCATCGCAGGCGGGGACCCAGTCAAGCGTCAGTGGGGCACGAAACCACCGCTCTTTTGCTTGACGCTTCGGTTGCCCAGTCTTGCCGAAGGCGAGCCGTTGTGGCGGAGCCGCGCTGCGCGCGAACGGCTCGAGGCACCCGCGCCGCTCGCTATTAGCGCGCGAGCGCGGGGATGACGGCATTCTACAAACAAAAAGGGCAGTTGAGCATTCCTGCTCAGCTGCCACGTACAATTTCGACTGTATAAAAATCATAACACAGAAGCGTTGCGCTGGCCAGACTTTTCTATGGTTAGCGATGGAATGAACGTTGGCTTTTTGTGTTCGGCCCGTACTTCGTGGCCAACCCGCCCCCGCCCCTACCTCGGTCTCGCAATCGCGACGATTTCGAGATCGATGTCGTCGTCGAGCATCGAGCGATAGTCCGTCATGTTGAAGGCCCGGCGATCTCGATGTCGCAGCAAAATTGCCCGCGTTCGGGGTCTGACCCTGCGGGTCTGACCCCAGGCTCGATCTCACGTAGGGTCAGACCCACAGGGTCTGACCCTGAACTGTCACCCCCTACCGCGGCCGCGCAATCGCGACGATCTCGAGATCGATGTCGTCATCGACCATCGACTGATAGTCCGTCATGTTGAAGGCGCTGCGCTGGATGCGCGTCGTGGCGATAAATTCGCGCGCGCCCGCGTCATGCTTGAGCGCCGCGTCGTCGTGCGGCTTGAGGCTGACCTTGAGCGTCACGGGCTTGGTGATGCCGTTGACGGTGATCTCGCCCGAAACGTCCGCCGTCGTTGCGGAGTGCGGCTTTACCGACAGGCTCTTGAAGGCGATGACGGGCGACGCTTTGACGTTAAAGAACGCCGCGCCTTTGAGTTCATTATCGACGAGGGCTTCGCCCGTCGTCAGGCTCGCGGCTGAAATCGACGCGTTGACCTTGGTCTTTTCGGGCGCTGCATCGTCGTAGTCGAGTGTGCCGCTGACCTTCGTGAAGCGGCCGCGCTGAGTCGAATAGGCCATTTTGTAGACGAAGCGGACCTCGGTGCGGCGGGAATCGAATTCGAAGCGGCCGGCGTTTGCCGGCGGCGCGGCGGTGGCGGTGAGTTCGGCGGCGAGGAGAACGATGAGCGCCGTTCGCAACGAGGCCTGCACCGGCTGGCGCTTCGCTCGCATTGCCGCTGGCATTGTCTTTTGCTGTGCGTTTGCGGCGCTGTGCCGCGAGCGGCTGGGAGAGATTTGAAACCAACCTGCGTCAGGGCTTGCAACTACATTTGAAGTGCTGCGGCGCGGAGGACCGTCTTCACGCTTGGCGCTGTCCTCAACGCCAATCAGACGGGTCCCAACAGGCTGGGTCAGCGTATCGACGACACGTGAAATTGCGTCTCTCTCAGCCAAGGCTTTGATGGCGACGACCCAAGCGGCTGCTGACAATATGAGCGGCAGCAAGAGCACGCCAAGTAGATCGACAAGCGTTGCCGCCATGTTGCGTCCCCCAATTCTCCCCGGCTCACAACGCACTGTGAGAGTGGCGAAAATGGGTTCGAGAAATGCTCGCACTCTTGTAATCACGAGCGCCATAGCCGGTGATGACCGAAGGGCATTGACCGGAGTTATTGGGCCGGATTTACTGGGTATGCGGAGGTATCGAATATCGCGCGATGTGCGGCGCGACGCCACTCAGGGGTTTAGGCGGATTGGAGCTGTAAACCATTTTGGCGGATGCTTGCCAAAGTCATCGGCGCCCGCATCTTAGAACTTCCAGCGGGCGCCTGTGCCAACTTTAAAGCGCTCATAATTGTCATCGCTAACTGTTTCATCGACCCATTTTGAGAGGCCCGAGACAAAGAGCTCAAGGTGATCGTTGACGTCATGCGTCAAGGACATCGTCGAGGTGAGTTTGTGATAGTGAATGGTGTCGCCAAGGGCCGTTTCGTCATCGAAGTAGGTCGTGCCTGTGAGACGCCAACGCGGCATGAATGTCCAGTCGAATGTCGCCCCATAAGATTTAACGTCATCAACCACGCCAAACGAAGACGTCAACTCGTCGTAGAAGCGCTCGATGACGGCGGTTAGCTGCAAATTGTCAAACGGCTGCCAGAACATGTTGACGTCGATGAAGCCGTTATCGTCGCTCGTTATGACGGGATCGTCGAATTCGCGGAAGTTGCGGCGGTATCCCGCGTCGATGCGGAAGTTCTTGTCCAGCTGGAAGCGCACACCGGCCACGCCGAAGTGTTCGGTCGCATCACGATCGATCGAGGCGCCCTCGACCTGATTGTAGAAATCAATGTAGCCGAAATCATAGATCAGGAAGGGCTGAAGCATATTGCGCGTGAAGGTCAAGACGTTCACCTGTGCGTCGCTGCGAGAATAATCGAAAGCTTTGGCACGCGTCACGGCGAAGTCATCGAATTTGCGGGTTCCTTGCACGTCGTTGTCGAAATTGTGCTCGGTGTGGTTCTTTCCCAGAACCTTGACCCTGTAGTCATCCGTGCGGCGCGCATAGTCGAGATACGAGTGGACGATATCCGCGCGTGCAGGCGATATAAGATCGCGCAGAAAATAGCTGCCCGCGCCGATCGAATCCGTATCGCTCAATGTGAATTTGGTATCGAGTGCCGCCTTGAAATCTTTTCTATGGTGCTCGTCGTCGAATTCGAGCTGATGGTAATCGAGGAAGCGCCCCTTCAGAGTGAGAGCATAGTATTCCTTGGCATGCTCGAGCGTTGCCTTCATGCCGCTTTCAAGCTTGACGAAGCCGGTGCCGTCCTCGTTGAAGCTGTTGTCTGGATTAGTATCGACGCCGGCTTCTGTTTCGACATAGGGCTTCCAAGTGTATTTGGAGCCGCCCCTCTGCCAGACGAACCCGGGTCCACTTTGTTGCGGTTGATTTTTCGCCAGCGCGGCTGCGGCGCGCACCTCTTCGTCATCCGCACGTGCAGGCGCTACGGCAAGCCAAACCGGTGCCGAACCTATAACGGCGAACCCTGCAACGGAGAGAAGGGCCGTCAGGCTAAATGTCATGCCGCTGTATTTATGTGCCAGGATCATCGTCCCCGAATCCGAACCCTGTTTGTCGCTTTGCTTCTAAGCCAACGCCAACACCCCGGCCCGGCAACCCGGTCCGGCAAATCAATGCATCAACTTATAGCATATTGAACAGTTTCATTGGCTTAGGCTTTGCGCTAAGTCGCGTTGCATTTACCGATTCTGTGAGTAGGCGTTGTAATTTTACGACAAACCGGGTTGAGCAAGCACCTTGGCGGCGCTTAACAAAATAGCCACCAATTGCTCACTTGAAACAATGCGTTGTTGGATTTTTTTGTCTGGTCCGCGAGATTGACTACCGGCTGTCGCAGCGCGTTTTGGTTGGCAGCTTGCCGGGCCGGAAGCGATCAACATTGGTCAACGCGCGCCTGCAATCTGCCTCGGGCCGGTGCTTGCGCACCGGAGTAGCCGCAACATCAAATCCGCCACCTTGCCGGCGTAAAGGGGAGGCGCCAGACAATGCGCCGCCCGCATCACCAAACCGCGATCCCTCATCGGCAGGGGCGGATTGCCCGCCTTGTTGATGAACGCGGTTCTTGGCTGCGGGTGTGTTGGCGGTTTCGGAAGCCTTGGCGCCGGGGGCTCTGGTTTCAGACGCTCTGGCGCCACCCGGCCTTGCGTTCTCGGCACGCGATATGCCGCCGCGATCTTGAGCCAACGCTCCAGTGGAGAATACGACGGCAAAGCCAACGCACAGAAGGTTTCTGACTAAGACGCGACCGGCAAACCGCGACGGATGCTGAGCTGTAAAATATGAGGCTACTTCTTTCACTCGCTGCTCCCTCGCCGGCACGTAGGATCAAAACGTAAGATAGTGTCCAACAGCGTGACAACTCCGAGCGGCGCGCCGGTTCTTAGAAGCGATCTGAATCGTCCTGCTTGTTTTTGCCATCGCCGCCGGACGATGAGCCTTTTGACGGCTTGTTGCCGCCAGACGAACCGCCTTCGGATTTGCTCTTGCCGCCGCCATCGGAATTGCCGCCGCCTGAATCCGAACCACTGGAGTCATCGGAATCTCCGCCCGACCGGCCACGCCCGCCGCCTCGACCGCTGCCGCTGCGATCATCATCGACTTCGTCTTCGCCCCGGTAGCGGCGAAAGACGACATCATGGGGGCTCGGCATTTGGGCGGTCTGAGCGGCCGCGGGCTGCGCCGGGACAATTGCCGGCAGAGCTAGAAATATCGCGAAAAGCAGGCAGCCTAACGGCAATTTTGAGCACAAATTCATAATCCACTCCCGGCGCCGGTCACGCAAAGGTGGCGTGTATACCGGCTCTTGTGAATACGAGCTGAACGGGAAATAGATTGCTGAGTTAAGAGAAATTTAGAAGCGATCGTAGGGATCGCTGCGGCCGTCGCGCCGCGCAACATCCGAGTTCTTACCCGAGCCTGAGTTATCCGAGCCGCCGCTATCATTGCCGCTATCATTGCCGCTTTCGTCGTCGCTATCATCGCCGCCGCGATCATAGCCTGCCCGGTCGCCGCCGCCAGGCCCGCTGTTGCTGCCGCTGCCGCCAGACGTACTACCGCCACTATCGTCGCCGCCGCCGTGACCGCTGCGGTCGTCGTCGCTACCGCTGCGGTCGTCATCAACATCATCGCTGTCAGAGCTACCGCCGCTGCCGGAGCCCGAACTGCCGCTACCACTTGCAGCAAAAGAAGTGGCCGTCTGGGCAAGGCTAGTGATAAGCGCCATGGCCATGATGACGGCGATTGAACGTAATATGCGCATGTCATCCCTCCATCTTTCGTGACAAAAAAGTCAGCGCTGAGCGCTCTGGGCCAAACCAGATCGAATCCAAATCTACAGCAACCATGTTCCATGAACAACATTCGGCTTTGTTGGAGAGCTGATAATCTCGAAGCTTGAACCTCAATGACGGAGATTCGTCACATTCGGGCAACTCTAGTCCTTTCGACCTGATACTACCCTGACAGTTGGCGAAGGTGGCGACGGCACTCTGCCGTGTTAGAAAGCACAAACGTTGAACAAATTTGACTATCTCTGGGTGCGGCAAACGAGAACATTATGAGAATACTTGTCGTCGAAGATGAAGTTGAGATCGCCGAGGACATGGCCACGTCACTGGGCGTTGCTGGGTTCGCGGTAGAAGTCTGCACTGAGG
This sequence comes from uncultured Alphaproteobacteria bacterium, assembly GCA_963819605.1. Taxonomy (GTDB): domain Bacteria; phylum Pseudomonadota; class Alphaproteobacteria; order Rhizobiales; family Hyphomicrobiaceae; genus Hyphomicrobium_B. The sequence goes on from CAWFWU010000005.1 coordinate 86,705, forward strand.
GCGAAGATGCCTGGTACAGGGGCGGCGTCGAGGATTTTGACGTCATTATTCTTGATTTGGGCTTGCCGAAGCTGGACGGATTGACGGTGCTGAGGCGGTGGCGATCGGAAGGCCGCATGATGCCTGTGATTATCCTCACGGCCAGGCAAGGTTGGACAGAGCGGGTTGAAGGCATCAATTGTGGCGCTGATGACTACCTGACCAAGCCATTCCAGATGGAAGAACTCGTCGCCCGCGTCCGTGCAGTGTTGCGCCGCACGCACGGTCATGCGAGCGCAACGCTCCAGGCGGGACTACTGTCACTGGACACGTCGCAGATGCGCGTCAGTGTTGACGGAAAGGTGATAACGCTCACCCCGCTGGAATACCGGCTCGTAAGTTACCTTTTGCATCACAAGGGGCGGGTGGTCCCGAGCGGAGAGTTACGCGAACATGTCTATGGCGACGAAAATTCGCGTGAGGCAAATGCTATCGAGGCTCTTATAGTCCGAGTGCGTCGCAAGCTAGGGGCCGACATGATCGAGACGCGCCGGGGCCACGGATATCGCGTAAGGGATGAATTCGAGTGACGTACGGCTCGCTCAGACTTCGTCTGTTGATTGCGTGGGCCGTCTTCATTGCAGTGACGCTCCAGGTTGCCGGCGTTGGTCTGCGCGTACTTTTCGAGCGCTCGATCACGCGCCGCACGCAAAACGAACTCGAGGCCGATCTGAGACAGCTGCGGCGCGGAATGGAAGTCTCGCCGGGCGGCGAAATAAAAATAGTTCGTGAGCCAACAGACCCGCAATTCGATATCGAATTTGGAGGACGGTACTGGCAGATCGATGAAGGTGCCACGACATTGCTGCGATCGCGCTCGCTCGGCAGTTCATCGTTGTCCGTGCCCGTTCAATTGCCAAGCGGTGATGATCCTAAGATACTCAAGATAACCGGGCCTGAAGACCAGAAGCTTTTTGCCGTGGCGAGAGGCCATCCCCTTTCCGCACCGGAAGCGGGTGCGCCGCGAATTCTAAAGATTGTAACTGCCGTGGACGCGGCCGAAATCGATGAGGACACCAACAAGTTTACCTCCGATCTCTTTTCCAGTCTGGCAGGCTTAGCCCTCTTGCTTCTCCTCGGCGCCTTTGCGCATGTCACAATAGGCTTGCGTCCCCTGGAAGAGTTGCGTGCCAAGGTGGCCGGCGTGCGCACCGGCAAGGCCAAAACGCTCGACGGCTCGTACCCGGACGAAGTCATGCCGCTGGTCGACGAGACTAACGCGTTGCTTATGACGCAAGAGAAAGAATTGCAAACGGCGCGGGCACGAGCCGGCGATCTGGCCCACGGGCTCAATACACCTCTCGCCATCATGGCCACAAAAGCGCGAACACTTAGACGAGCGGGGCAGGCGGATATTGCTGACGAGATAGACCGGCAGATTAAATCTATGCGCCGCCATGTCGACCGCGAGTTGGCGCGCGCGCGCGCGCGGGGAGCGCGAAGTGCGGGGCTTGCGCCAATTGAGATCGCTCGGTTGCTCGGAGACCTAGCCGATGTCATGGGCAGTTTATCGCGCGGCAGCGAGTTGGAGTGGTCCGTTGATGCTCCGCACGATTTGAAGATCGCCGTCGATGCCGACGACTTCAACAATATGATGGGAAATCTTCTGGAAAATGCTCAGAAGTGGGGCCGGACCGTTGTGCGAGTCAGTGCGCGCAAGACCCTTAAGGGCGTTGAGATCGACGTCGAAGACGATGGACCTGGTGTTCCCGACGGCATGATTGATCGTGTGATCTTGCGTGGTGAGAGGGCCGATACGGCAGTCAGTGGTTCGGGACTGGGGTTGGCCATCGTCAACGATCTTGTGGAACTCTATCGTGGCACTTTGCAACTTTCGCGAAGTGCGCTCGGCGGGCTGAAAGCCTCGTTGTTTATCCCGCACTGATCATTTTTGAATGAGGCCGGGTGTTCGTCAGCCACACGTACGCTGTACGGCGGCATGAATGCCTTTGAAGCAGTCGAGCTTTGAGCTGCAATACAATTTCTCGATTTTCGAATATGAAATGATGCCGGTGCCCGCCGGGCATTTGACGATCATTTCTACGATCGGTCCGAGGTCGGTGTAGGCTTCGACAAGAACGTTCTTGTGCAAAAAGCCCGGATAATCCGAATAGATGGGCGCCATGGCGAGTCCCACCGCAGCTAACTTCAACATCACGCACACCTTTGTTCGATTGCTTCAAACCGCGCAATGCTGCAGCGGCTCACGGCAACAGAGCAAAGGGCGCGCCAGTTTGAAGGTCCGGCTTGGCTGAAATTAATATTAACTGAAACTTTGTGCCATCATGTTGGCAGCTGCAACGCTGATCGGCGGCCGGGCGGACTATCGGATCGCAACCGGAATTAATTTTTCGGATAACCCGCTAAAGACAATCTGGCGCAAGACTACATTTGAATTGGCCGCAGTGAATTTTGAACGCTCACGTTGAGAGACTTGCGGAACACTTAAGTTTTGCACCAGATCGCGGCGGCATCGCGCCAGACATTTTTCATAAAATTGCGATCACATTCGTCATACCGCGCCAACCAACAAGTCAGGACTTTGTTCCAGTTCGAATGCGTCGCGTGTATCTTAAATGAATAACAACCTTGAAATCTTATCAATTGATGCGTGCGGGGTATCCATGTCTATACGTGACAAAGCAAAATTCCGGAATGATGCCAAGGGTGGCGTCGCGATCTTGTTTGGCCTCGTCATTCCATCGCTCATCGGCTTCACGGGATTAGGGGTGGATGGAGCCTATTGGCTGGTTCAGCGCAACAAGCTGCAGTCCGCCACCGACAGCGCCGCAATTTCTGTCGCGCAAGCCGTTCAGCTCGATGGCAACAACGCAGCGATGACGGCAGAAGCCACCAAGCTCTTCACTAAAGTTTATGGCTCTAAGGTTTCGACAGTGAAGTTCGTAGTCGAATATCCGCCGAAGTCTGGCCCAAATGCGGGCGACAAGTCCACCGTTGCGGTCCTGGCCGATCGCGACCAGCCGAGCTACTTTATCGCGGCGTTCGGTATCAAGAAGACTGTGATCAAGACCCGGGCAGTTGCTCGGATCGATAGCGTTGCTGAAGCGTGCCTGTTGAGTTTGGACAAAACCGAAGACAAAGGCATCGAAGTTACGGGAACGGCCGATGTCAGTTTGGGATGTGGCATTGCGTCGAACTCGACGACTGCAGAGTCCGTCTTTCTCTCTGGTGATGCGAAAGTCACGACTACAGGAGTTTCTGCTGCGGGTGATATCGAAATTAAAAACAACGCCACTTTGAAGACCAACGGTGGCCCCGTTAAGAGTCATGCCCAGCCGCTGAAGGATCCGTATGGCCCCGAGGGCCGCAATCTGCAGGCGCCGGCCACTCCGACAGCATGCACTCAGCGCAGCATGAAAATAAAGAAGAATACAACGCTGACCCCAGGGCGCTACTGTGGCGGCATTGATTTCCAGAACGGCACGGCAACCTTGCAGCCCGGCACTTACATCATGGATGGGGGTGCCTTCAAAGCCAATGGTCAGGCATCGATCGTTGGCAATGGCGTCACGATCATCTTGACTGGGTCAGGCAGTGATACGGCATATCTCGATGTCAATGGAGGAGCACAGTTGTCACTGCACGCGCCAAAGACTGGTACGGCTTACAACGGTGTTCTTTTCTTTCAGGACACCAAGCAAGACGCAAAGGCGGGTCAATGTAATCCCGGTCAGGTCAATACTAATAACCTGAACGGTGGCGCTTCGATGGATTTGAGCGGCGCCATGTACTTTCCCAACCAGATGCTGCGATATTCGGGTGGCACTTCAACGAACATCTCGTGCCTCCAGATGGTCGCGCTTCGCGTTCAATTCAGCGGAAATTCGAAAGTCACAAGTACCTGTGACTCCAATTCCGGCACCGAACGTATCGCGCGTACCAGCATCAAGTTGACGGAGTAGGAACATGGGCGCGCAAAACTCAAAGCGTAGAGCGCGCCCGTTGGTTTGGCTTCGCGCATTTGCGCGCGCCGAGTGCGGGGCTATGGCCGTCGAATTCGGCTTTATTGCTCCCGTCGTCATCGCCCTGCTGCTGGGCGTGGTCGAGGTATCGCAAGCCATAAGCGATCAATTGCAGGTTCAGGCGGCCGCCCGGGTCGGCTCAAATTTTGGGCTTACCAAGCCGCCGGTTCAAGGCAATGTCCAGCCCGTCATCAACTCGGTCCGGGCCGCGCTGCCGGCAGAATGGCTTGCTTCAGCGAATGCCGACAAGGCCGTGGTCGCCGCTACCATACTCTGCGAGTGTGAAGTGAGCGGGCCGGCCCAATGCGGTGTGCCGTGCGGCGCCGGCGAGCGCAGCCAGACGTACCTCAGGGTCGACGTCTCGAAGCCCTATACGCCGATCGTGCAGATTCGTTATTTACCAATGAGCTTTACTCTTAGAGATACATCTCTGATCAGGCTCCAATGACAATCGTGTACCCAGATATTGACGAAATTGCCGCGGTCTCCCAATGGAGGACGTTCGTTGCCGAAGGGCAAATGCGCCGCCGCACGGGCGTCAAGGGTTTCGCCCGGAACCGCTCCGGCGCTGCTGCTGTTGAAGCCGCGTTTGTCTTGCCAGTGATGCTTGCTGGACTATTTTTTGTTATGGAAACGGGCCGTGCCTTTTTCGCGAAAATCGAATTCGATTATGCGGTGCATGCGGCGACGCGGCTTGGCATGGTTGCCAATAACGCGAGTAAGACAGCCGTCGAGCAGGAAATGAAAAACCGCTTCATCTTGTTGGCGCCGGCGAACCTGAACGGCGTGACGATGGCGGAGGTCGTCAATGCCGACAATACCCGAACGGCCACGCTGACGGCCTCGTACCAATTCAACTTCATAATACCGTTCACCAGTCGCAAATCGATTACGCTGACGCGGACCGTCTCGTTCCTCAAGGGCGCGTGAGTATACCAGGCTGGCCCGGTGAGAGCAGCGCCAATGGCCAGTGCTTATGACCAAACGTGAAACGGCCTTAGCTGACGAGATAGACCAGGGCCTCAATGCCAAGCGTCAGCAGCACGTACAGCAGCAGGAAAAACGTTGCATAGATTGCGGCGAGCACGGGCATGTGCGTCGAGGTCAGAACTGGAAATTTCTCGCGTTCCTGATTGACGCGGTCCAGGCTGCGCCGTTCCTGGCCCCATTTCAAAACCACGTAAAAAAAGCGAAACGACAGCCGGATTTCGCCGCCGGGCTTTGACGCCGCCCCGGTTGGTACCGCTGGAACAGAATTGTCTGGGGTTTGCATGTTCCGGCGTGCTCCGCTTCGAGCGCAGATCGACTATCTGGCGCGAAGCGCGAGTGTATGGGGTGGATCTTGCCAAAGGATTAGCGGAGGCGGTTAATGGCCGGCGTTACCGGCAAAACCGTATGAAACCAGCGGTCTCAATTCAGGACAAGCGGTTGTTGACCGAGCGTGGCCAAGCGCTCGTTCAGGATCTCGATATTGTTGACGATATACGGGTTGCCTGGATCACTGCGATAAGCGGCCGTCAGCGTCGAGCGCGAGCGGTCTAAATTGCCTCGAAGCAGGTAAGAATAGCCGAGATTGTTGAGCACGCTCGGTGTCGGTCCGATGAGTTGCTGGACGCGCGAATAGGCCTTGTCGGCTTGGTCAAAGCGGCCAATCTGGTCATAGGCGGCAGCTAATCCGAGCCAGGCTTCGGGATTTAGCGGATCGGTCTCGACGGTCTTTGAGTAGGCATCGACCGCTAGGCCGTAATGGCCTTCGCTAAACTGCAGTTGGGCCTCTTGAACCATGCGCGTGGCATGAGGCAGCGTCGTGCCCGTGGTCAGACCGGCGAACGACTGAGACAGTTCGCCATCCTGAGGCGCGCAGCCCGCAAGCGTCGCCAAAACGCTCAGTGCAGACACAAACATTGCCACTTTTTGAAACTTCAACACGACTGACCCCACTACCAACAACCAAGATACGTCTTAGCTGCAACGGCGAACTCCACGCCGCAGTCCGAATACAACTCAGTACGCTTGACGCTGACAAAACGAGCCGCTGACAATCGTCAGCTCGAAGGGGGCATTTGGCGGCGGGTCTTGTAGGGCGCAAACCCAAGACCCGCAGCGGCCCGCATCCGGCACGTTGTTGTGCCCGATATTGAGCAAAGAGACAATTTTCTGTCGCAATCGCAATGCGGTGCGCCCGCAACCTGTTGAGATCCTGTTAACGGTTGGCGATTACAACTCGAGGAAATGCGTCGTTCAGTTCGATTCTCCGGGCTTTCTTGGCATGCGGCGGTGATACGGAAAACGTCGGCAGACATTTCCACAGCATGTTGATAACTGGCTAACGGGAGCACGGGTGACGGCGCAAGTGTCGGATTTTTATCACGCTAGGAAAGCCCCATGCGCCGTGAATTTGCTCTTGCCCTCAGCCTTGCAGCCGTTAGCGGACTTTTTGCCGCCGTAGGCGCCTATAATTGGGCGCCGGAGCAAAACGGCATCGTAAAAACGGAAGTCATCACCGCGCCGTCAATTCCCTTGACCACAGTTGTTGTGGCCAAAGAAGACTTTGCCTTTGGTGTGCAGCTGGTCAAAGAGAAACTCGAAGAAGTGCAATGGCCCGAAGGCAGTGTTCCCAAGGGCTCGTTCAAAACGGTGGATGCGCTTTTCAAGGAACACGAGAACCGGGTTGTTATTGACGCCATGCGCGCGAGCGAGCCTATTTTAAGCGGCAAAGTGACAGGACCTGGCCAGCGCGCGAGTCTCTCGAACATGCTGGGTGAAGGCATGAAGGCCGTCACAATCCGGGTCAACGATGTCATCGGCGTTGGCGGCTTCGTCCTGCCTGGCGACCATATCGACGTCTTCATGACGCACGATGGCAAGGCCCCAGCGGACAAACCAGAAGCCGCAACGCCTGCATTCACCGACCTATTGTTGCAAAATCTGCGTGTTCTGGCGGTCGATCAGATTGCCGATCCGAAAAAAGATGCGCCGGTTGTGGCGCGCACCGTCACGGTTGAAGCCAGCATGCAGGATGCGCAAAAGATCACTTTGGCGTCCACTGTCGGCAACTTGTCGCTGGTGCTACGTGAAGAGGGCTCAACGGCTTCGGCTGCGGATTGGAAGCGCGTCACGGCAAATGAACTCTCTGGGGATAGCGGGGATAAGCCCCGGCTTGCCACGATGCAACCGACGAATGCGGTTGCCGGGGCGGCGGCGCCCGTGTCAGGTGAAGCACGTCCTCCTGCAACGGTGAAGATCAATATCGTGAGATCGGTTGATCAGAAGCTTGAGCAGAAGGAGTACACCGTCAGGCGCACGTCGTCTGAGAATTGAAATCAGACTGAAGAGTAAGAATTAGGGGGCGGGGGTCTCCAGCCGTAATTAAGTGTGTCGCTTGCCGCTTCCGTTTTTGCGGTCAATTGGTGCACGTGCAGTAGCGTTCTTCGTTCATCGTTCATGCGTCCAGTATCTGAGTTCCGTCATGAGTTCGGGACAGTGGTATAAGTTGAGGACCTGTAGCGATGTTGCACAAGTTTGAAAGCCGCGTTTTGCGGCTGACTACGGCATTTGCGCGCGGCGCGTGCCAACCGGGCCAAACGCCCGGTACCCAGGCGGGCCAAACCTCCGGGACACTGAAATTAAATTCGACGTCACTTCGGAAATCACTGCGGCCGGCTCACGCGCGCTTGGTTGCGGGTATTGGCGGTCTGGGGCTCGTACTGCTTCTTCCCTTGCCGGTTGCGGTGAGCGACGGACGGCAAGTTGATGCCGGTCCGGCCGCTAAGGCTGGCGCCACGCAAAAGGGCGTCATCTCCAAAGCAACGGTTACGGTCAAAAAATCCAAGGTCGTGGACGTTGGACGGCCGTTTTCGACGGCGCTTATTGCAGAATCGGAAATCGCAGACGTTGTCCCGATCTCTGATCGCTCCATCTATATTGTTGGTAAGAAAGTTGGCGCCACGCGGTTGACGGTCGTCGGCGAAGACCAGCGCGTTTTGCAGATCGTTGAAGTCGATGTGACACCCGACCTTGAGGATTTGAGAGCAAAACTCAAAGAAAACGTGCCTGAAGCCGATCTGCGAGTCAGCGCGGTTGCGGGCGGCATTATGCTGAGCGGAACGGCACGCGATGCGCCAGAGATCGAAAAGGCCATCAACATCGCGCGGCGCTATTCGCCCGACGCTATAACCAATGCCATCGGCGTGGCATCGCCCCAGCAGGTGATGTTGGAAGTGCGCTTTGTCGAGGCATCGCGCACGGCTTCGCGCGAACTTGGCGTCAGTACGCGGGTGCGTGGCGATAGCGTGAACGCCGATGCCAACAATCAGATTTTTAATTCGGCCGTGGGGGGCGCGATTCAAACGGCATCGCTCCTTTCAGGCGCCGAACCATTCGGTACGATGCTCGCGCGCGTCCTTGAGGGCGGCACGAATGTCGACGTCATGTTGCGCGCACTCGAAGAACGTGCGCTCGCGCGCCGGCTTGCCGAACCCAATCTCGTCACAACATCGGGCGACACGGCAAGTTTTTTGGCGGGCGGCGAGTTTCCATTCCCGGTCGCAGCCGACAACAACAAGATCTCTATCGAGTTCAAGAAATTCGGTGTGGCGCTGGCGTTCACACCGACCGTGTTGGCGGGCGGCTTGATCAACCTGAAGATCGCGCCGGAAGTCAGCGACATCGACGATACAATTACGATTGAACTGAATAACGTGCGTATACCGGGTCTCGTTGTCCGGCGCGCGAATACGACTGTCGAACTCAAGGATGGGCAGAGCTTGGCAATCGCCGGTTTGCTGCAGCACACGCACCAGAAGTCGCAGCGGCAGCTGCCTTGGATCGGTCAGGTTCCTATTCTCGGAGCGCTGTTCCGCAGTGCCGACTACCAGAAGGCCGAAACGGATCTCGTGATCATCGTGACGCCGCGGCTGGTGAAGCCGAAGAAGCCGGGCGAATTGTTGAAGACGCCGCTCGACGAGCCGGTTGCGTCAAACGACGTGGACTTCTTTGCAGGCGGACGTGCCGAAATTTCTCAAGTTGACCGCCAAAGCCGCGAGGAGCCGAAACAGTTTGGCCATATTATTCACACTGGACCCGAAAAGGTGGCTCATGTTCCGACGAAATAATCTCATGAAGCCGCACCTCAAGACGTTGTTCCTTGCCGGTACAGCACTTGCCGCCGCATCAGTAATGAGCGGATGCCGCGAATACTTCGACGAACGCGATACGGTCTCGCACGTTGCGGGTGACGCCATCGCGGTCAACAAGGCAACACAGACGATTGAGCGCTTTCCAGAGGCGGCATGGCAGGATCGCTGGCGTTCCGATGGCGAGCGCGCCCGGGTTGCCATTGAGCGCTATCGCACCCGGACTGTGCAAGAACCGCAGTCTTTGGGAACAGGCGATAAGGCACCGCCGCCAGCGCCTGTGCAGCCCGCTGCTCCGCCAGCGCCCGCTGCAGCGTCGAAGTAAGTGCGCACGTTCTAAATATGCGCCAACAAATACAAAAAAAGCCGAGCGATGTGCCCGGCTTTTGATTTTTGGAACGCTCAGAACTTCGATTTAGAGCAGATTCCGTTCAAACGGCATCAGCTTCACGACTTTCCTCTCCTTGGGGAGAGGATGTCCCGTAGGGACAGGTGAGGGGCTTCGACTTGGCGATATGTGTGTGGGATTGAAGCCCCTCATCCGGCCCTTCGGACCACCTTCTCCCCAAGGGAGAAGGAATGCCGCCGCGATTCAGCGAGTTCGGAAAATGCACTAGTTCAGCTTGCCTTTGAGATCCTTGATCGATTGATCGATCAGGCCGTCGCTCGTCGAACCGGAGACGCGAGATTTTAGAAGTTTCTCGGCTGCGGCAATGGCCATATCGACGGCGCTGGCGCGAACTTCGCTGACAGCCTGCGCTTCGGCGCGGGCAATTTTTTCTTCAGCAAGCTTGGAACGGCGCTGGATCGTCTCAGTCAAGGACTTCTTGGCCTCGGCCGCCAGAGCCTCGGCTTCGCGCTTGGCTTGATCGATAATGCTCTTAGCTTCGTTCTCGGCTTCCTTGGCCTTCTTCTGGTAGTCGGCAAGAAGGGCTTGAGCTTCCTCGCGCAGGCGGCGGGCTTCGTCGAGTTCCTTGCGAATACCGTCGGCGCGGTCGTCGAGCGCTTTGCCGATCAAGTGCGGCACGCCATAGTACGCCAGGAGCGCCATGAAGCCGATGAAGGATACGAGCACCCAGAACAATGCGTCATTCGGATCAAACATCTTGGCTTTACCTCACTCGCCGGCAGCCGGCGTCAGCATCTTTTTGACATCCGCGAGACTGACATCCTGACCGATCAGCCGGCCGACAACGGCGCTTGCTGTTTCGGCTGCGATATCGTTGACGGCTGACAAAGCTTTGGTCTTGGTTGCGGCAATGCGCGCTTCCGCTTCCTGCAGCTTGGCTGCAAGCTTGCCTTCCACCTTGGCCTTTTCGGCCTCGGTCTCACGGCCAAGGGCTTCACGCGTTTCCTTGGCCATGGTTGATGCCTTGCCGCGGGCGTCGCTCAACGCTTTTTCATAGTCGGCAAGCGCTTTGTCGGTCTCGCCTTTGAGCTTTGCTGCCGCTTCGATATCGCGTGCGATGCGTCCGCTGCGTTCCGCCACGACGTCCCCGATGCGCGGCAAAGCCACCTTGGACATGAGGAAGAAGAGAGCAGCAAACGTCAGCGCCAGCCAGAACAGCTGGGGCGCAAAGTAGTTCACATCAAGCTGCGGCAGTCCCGGTTTAGCGGCCCCGTGGGCCGCCTCTGCCGCAACCGCTGCGAGCATTGTCATGCCGGCAAGCATTATCGCCTCCAGATCTCTGGCGTAAGCCGATTAGCTGTTGAGAATGATGAAAGCCATGACGAGACCGAAGAGGCCCGTTGCTTCAGCAAGCGCGAAGCCGATGAGCAAGTTCGTGAACTGGCCCGGAGCTGCCGACGGGTTGCGCATGGCGCCCGAGAGGTAGTTGCCGAAGATGTTGCCGATGCCGATGCCGGCACCAATAAGTGCGCTGCATGCGATGCCTGCGCCGATCATCTTTGCTGCTTTAACGTCCATGAGTCGTCTCCCTTTGGTTGAAACTTGGATTGCGGAACCCTGCGCCGCGCTGTTTGCGGTCAGTGGTGCATGTTGACGGCGTCGTTGAGGTAGATGCAGGTCAAAAGCGTGAAGACGAGAGCCTGCAGGAACGCAACGAGGAACTCGAGACCGGTGAACGCCACCATGAAGCCGGCAGGCGCGATCTTGCCCCACCACGGCAGGCTGACGGCGAAACCGGCAAAAACCTTTAGCATCGTGTGTCCAGCCATCATGTTGGCGAAGAGACGCACGGAATGGCTGATGGGGCGAATGAAATACGAGATCAACTCAATGATCACGATAAAGGGTAGGAGCCAAGATCGGCACGCCAGCCGGCACGAAAAGCCTCAAGTAGCCGAAGCCGTGCTTCATGAAGCCGATGATCGTGGCGGTCAGCCAGACCATGGCGGCGAGTGCAAACGTCACGATGATGTGGCTCGTGACGGTGAAGTTGCCCGGGATCATGCCGAGCAGGTTCAAAGTCAAAATGAAGATGAAAAGCGAGAAAACCCAAGGGAAATACTTCATCCCGTCTTCGCCGAGCACGCCTTTGACGATGTTGGCGACGTAGTCGTAGGTGATTTCGGCAACCGACTGCAGCCGGTCGGGGATCAGCGCGCGGTTGCGCATGGCGTAGGTCAAAAAGCCGACGATGAGGCCGAGGGCCACAATCATCATCAGCGACGAGTTGGTGAAAGAAACGTCGTAACCGAACAGGTTCAGATCAACGAGCGGCTTGATCTCAAACTGTTCGAGAGGGCTATGTTTGCCCCCATGTTCGCCTTCTGCAGCCACAGGCTCCCCCTTACGTCTCGTCATCATCGTCTGGAACGGATGGAATGGGCCCTTGAGCCGCATTCTCCGCCTGGGCTTTTTTGGCTGCGCGCACCAGGTTCAAGAACCCTGCGGCGAAACCTAAGAACCCGATTACAACCATCAACCACGGCTTCGTGCCGAACTGAGCGTCCAGCAACCAGCCGATAAACCCGCCAACGCCAACGCCCACCACAAGTTCGGCGGCAAATTGAAATGCCTTGCCAAACGCGGCTCCGCGCTGACGCTCCTCGTCCGTGGCGGCCTTGGGCTTGCGCGCATTGATCGCGTCGAGCTTGGAACCGATTTCGGAGGAACGCTGCCGGATTACTTCGCGGTCTTGCGGACTGATTTGGCCGCGCTTCTGGTCTTGGCCCCTGTTATCATCGGTGCCGTCACCAGACATGGCTCAGATCCGTCCAAAGCTTGCGGGAATCCATAACGCGCCGGGGTTAGCCGACGCGCCGCACCATAGTTTCGGGGGGAGGGGGTGTCAAGGAAACCACCCCCCTTCTGGGAGCCTCGCCGGGTACGGCGAAACCGCGCAGGGGAAAGGGCCTGAAGGCTTGGTTTTCCAGCTCAATGTAACAGGGCTTGTTTGACGGCTCAAAATGGTAGTGCCGTGGACAGGCCGCGTGACAGGTTCAGCGGCGAGAAAGACGAGGGTGAAAAAATCGATTGGTGCGCTGCCAGGGTGCCGCGCTGCGAGGTCAACCCAGGCGCGCAATCAAAATCAAAAAGTCATCTCATTGTGAGACAAAAGTTAATCTTCAATCAATTGATGAAGCACAAAGTCCCTTCGACTGCCAATCAGATCTGTGGGGATTTTCATGGCCAAGACCTTCTTTGTCGCCAACAACGGTGAGCTTTTCGCAACGGATACCGAGGGCGTAACGGTAAGGGTGGCGGAGGGCTGGGAGGTCACAGGTGGCGACGAGGAAGAAGGCACCGGCGCCTTGGTAGAGTTCAACGGCAAAATCATCTTCGCGGCTTCCAGTTACGACCCTGAAACGGGAAATAGAGCATACGCCGTTTTTTCCGCCGATCCGGAAGGTGTGCTGACACAAGTTTCCGGCACGTTCCCAGTCAGTGTTTCTCTGGGAGAAAGCGGGGCTACCGCGAGCGCGATTTATTTCCACGTCGAAGGGTATAACGGCGGATATAGATCTGATCTGTTCCGGCTCAGCAGCGACGGTGTGGTCACGCAGGTGAGCGCTGCGGACGTAACCGTCACCGACTACATCGCCTTGGACGGCGTCAATGCCGCCATATTTATTGGCCAAAGCGCCGCCGGACGGCACCTTTACAAGGTCGATGCGGCGGGAACGGTTACAGATATCGGCGAGACCGCGCTTCAGTATCTAGACGACGATTTCAGCGTTTCGGGTGTGAGCTTTTTCAAAGGCTCCGAGGGCGACGGCTCGAAGCTCTACCGGCTCGATACTGCCGGCAATTTCTCGCAGGTTGGTACCATAACGGGTGCGAGCAATCCCGTCGTGACCGCCGCTGGCGCGTTTCTCATCGCAAACGACGAAACGGGGCGCCACCTGTTCAAAATCGATGCCGCCGGTACCGTCAGCCAGGCGATCGAAGGCACGTTCAATGGCATTTCGGACTCCGTAGCGTTCGGCACCTCCACCTACGCCGCCATCTACGACGAGAGTTATGTCTCTAAGCTTTATGCCATTGATGCCAGCGGAACGGTAACGCTTGCCAGCGAAACGGTTACGAATCCCGGGGCCATTACCGAATTCAACGGCGGGCTGTATTTTTCAGGCTCGGATAACGATTTCTCGGGCGTCTTCAGCCTGGTGGACGGAACGATTTCGCCGACCGGATTGACGGGCTATGTGGTCAGCCTGACTGTTGCGCTCGGCAAGCTCTTCGCCATCACGGGTGGTGAAGGTTCGACCAGCCTGTCCAGCTTGGACACGAGCGGCAATGTCGTAACCTTAGCCGACGGGCTTGGTCAGGTTTTCGACGTCGAGGCCCTCGGCGATAGCCTCTATCTGGTGGCCGGCAACAACGCCAACGCAGCGAACATCTATAAGGTTGACAGCAACCGCGCCGTGACCTTGGTCACGACGGCGAACGATGTTCCGCTGCTGGTCAACGGCTACAGCGATGATCCATTAGAAATCATCAACGGCGCGCTTGTCTTTGCGGCCAGCGATGGACCGACCGGCAGCGAACCGTGGACGATCAATGCAGCGGGCGCAGTCACGCGGCTTGGCGATCTCAACACCAGTCCGGTAGCCAGTCTCAACGGTACGTTGGATGTTCCGGGCGGGAAACTCATTTTCACGTTCTCTCAGCAGAGCTACGAGACATCGCCGTTCCTTTTCGCGGACGCGAGCGGGAACTTGACCAAGGTGACGGATTCGACCGGCCGGCTGATCTATTCGCCGTCGTCGTACAAACTCGTTGATGGCACGGCCTACGTTCTTGCGGGCAGTGAAAACAACTCCCTGTCGCGTCACCTCTACAAGATCGACGAGACCGGCATCGCGACACAGGTCGACGACAATTCATTCAACTACACCCAACTCCGCGGCACGGCGAACGGCGCCGTCTACTTCACGAGTTACAAGCAGAGCGACGGCGGCTACGGCCTCTATAAAACCGATATCGCCACGGGCACGACGTCGCTGGTGCAGGCCTCTTTCTACAATCTCAACGGCGGCGATTTCCCGGTGGTCGACGGCGTCATGTATCTCCAAGATGGCTATGGCACCCAGCTCTATCGCATGGGCTCCGACGATGTGGTGACGTTAGTCAGCAACGACTTCGTGGGTGGTGCAAACTCCTTCCAAGCTTTGAACGGCTCGGTCTATTTCATCGCGGCAGATAGTACTTACCAAAGATACGTCTTCAAGATCGACAGCACGGGTGCTTTGAGCGTGTTCGACGGTGTCCACACCTATCCCGATCCGCTCACTCGCGTAGGGGATTACCTGTATTACTCAGTTTACACTGAAACCGGCCACGAACTCTACAAGATCGATGGTACGGGAACGGGCACGCTCGCAAGTGCGGACGCGGGCTATATACACGCGACGCTATCCTTTGGCGGCGCGACGTACCTCGCAACAAACGGTGGGCTCTTCACCGTTGATGCGGCAGGCGATCTCACCGAAGTCTCGAACAACTTGTCCTCTATCTATAACTTCACCGAGTTCGGCGGCGCAGTGTATTTCTCTGCCTATGACGGAACCGGCACCCACCTCCACAAGCTGGACGACCAGGGCAGCATCACTCTGGTGAGCGATGCCGTAGGTTCGCCTCAACAGCTGCTGCCGCATGGTGGCACGCTGTACCTCACCGGGTACGACGATACGTCAGGCAATTACCATCTCTACAAGCTGGACGGCACGGGCGTGCTTGTCCAATTCGACGAAGCGGTCTGGGTCAACAGCATCACAAAGGTTGGCGGCAACATTTACTTCACGTCGTGGGACGGCACAGTGACCACGTTGTTGAAGATCGACGGCGAAGGGGCGGTGAGCACCGTTTCCGACCCCGATCTTCCTGCAGGATACGAGTACCTCAATTTCGTGGCGGCATTGGACGCGGAGGGTCTTGTCCAGATTGTCAAAACCTACGATGAGGAAACCCAACAGGAGCAATATTTCGTCGTCGATCCATCGGGCGACTTCACGCCCTTCACCGTCTTGGGCAACCAGGGCAGCAACCCGGAAGAGTTCACATTCGTCGAGACGATCACCAACCACGCGCCGGTTGCCGTGGCGGATGTCGAATCTTTTGGCGAAAACGAAGCGGCGTCGTTCGATGTTATGGACAACGACACGGACGCGGATGACGACGATACCATGACGCTCGTCTCGATCGATAGCGTCAGTGTTACGGCTTTGGGCGCGGTCAATGGCATCGACGCCGCCGGCGCTTTCACGATCGTCAACGGCGAAATCGCGTTCGCCCCCGGCACGATGTTTGACACGCTCAAAGCGGACGAGGATGCGACAGTCACGATCGCCTATACGATAGAGGATGCGGCAGGCGAAAACTCATCGTCCACGCTCACACTCATGATCGAGGGCGAGAACGACGCGGTCACGGCGGGCGCAGATAACGGGTTCAAGACCACGCCCGGCGTTGCCTTGACGATTGCGAAAGCCAATCTCCTCGACAACGACAGCGATATCGACAACGACACGCTGACCATTGCATCCGTGCAGGGCGCGCAGCACGGCACGGTCAAGATGAGCGGCGGCAACGTGATCTTCACGCCGGCCGTCGGTTACGCCGGCCCGGCGTCGTTCACCTATACGGCTTCGGACGGCAACGGCGGCTTCTCGACGGCGAAGGTAATGATCGATGTCAAGGCCAATGAGATTGCCGGCGGCAGCGGCGACAATACGATTAACGGCACCGCGGGCGTGGATGTCATTGAACCAGGATTGGGTGACGACGTCGTCAATGGTCTTGGCGGCAACGACATCTTCATGGCCAAGACGAACGACGGCAATGATCTCTATAATGGCGGCGCTGGCAAAGACACCTACAATTTCTCGAAAGTCAGCGGTGCGGTCCACGTGGTGCTCGGCGACGGGAATTCAGGCATTGCGACAGGTGCGGCGGGCACGGACATGCTTGCGTCGATTGAGAATGTCGTCGGTGGCTCCCGCAACGATACGATTGCCGGAAACGGCGTCGCGAACTATCTCGTGGGCGGTGCAGGCGCCGACAAACTGAACGGCTTGGGCGGCCGCGATAGGCTCGAAGGTGGCCGCGGCAACGACATCATGTCGGGCGGCAGCGGCGGCGACACGTTCGTGTTTGGCTCCGGTTTCGGCCGCGATAAGATTACGGACTTTGCGGCCGGCGGCACGTCTCACGACGTACTACAGTTCAGCAGGAACGTGTTTGATTCGATCGCCGGCGTGCTTCAGCACGCTCAACAATCGGGTGACAATGTCATCATCAAGTTGGATGCCAGCAACTACGTGACGCTTGAAGATGTGAAGTTGAGCGCACTCAGAGCCAATGCAGCGGATGATATCCGCATCATCTAGGCCGATGCTCGCAAACTAGCACCGCTGCTAAAATTAGAACGCCACGGAAGGGTCAAATCTTCCGTGGCGGTTTTTTGTCGCCTAACCAGCTTCCCTGAAGCTCTGGGCCGTTTGGAGATCGACGGAGACGAGCTGAGAGATGCCCTTTTCGGCCATGGTGACGCCGAACAGGCGGTCCATCCGCGCCATGGTTAGAGGGTGGTGGGTGATGACCAAGAAGCGGGTCGCGGTTTCGGCTGACATTTGCTCCATGAGGCGGCAGAAACGCTCGGTGTTGGCGTCGTCCAAGGGGGCATCGACTTCGTCGAGAACGCAAATGGGCGATGGGTTGGTCAGGAACACGGCGAAGATGAGCGACAAGGCGGTCAACGTCTGTTCGCCGCCCGAGAGGAGCGACAGCGTCGCCGGCTTCTTGCCAGGTGGCTTGGCAATGATTTCAAGCCCGCCTTCGAGCGGGTCTTCTGGGCTCTCGATCATCTCTAGCCGCGCTTCGCCGCCGCCGAAGAGATGCGTGAACAAGCGTTCGAAATGGCCGTTGACGGTTTTAAACGCTTCGTCGAGCCGGACCTTGCCTTCCTTGTTGAGCTGGCCAATGGCGCCGCGCAGCTTGGAGATCGCCTGATCGACGTCGGTGCGCTCTTTCGTCATGCTATCGAGCTGTGTGGTCAATTCGGTCAGATCTTCGTCGGCCTGCAGGTTGACGCCGCCCAGGCGTTCGCGATCCGATTTGAGGCGCGTCAGATTGCGGTCGACGTCGGTCAGCGGAGGCAGCGCGCTTCCCTCTTCGACAGCGGCCAGCTTCAAGCAGTCCTCAGGCGCGACTTCAAGAGCCTCACGGATTTTGCGTGCGTCGTCCTGGCGGCGCTGGCGCGCGCCTTCGAGCTTGGCTTCGATGCGGGCTTTGGCTTCTCGTGCGGAAGAAACGTCGGATTGCGTGGTTCGCAATGTTTGTGTCGCGGCGCGCATGGCGTTTTCGGCTTCGGCGAGTTTGTCAGCCGCTGCTTGACGTTCGCCATCCACGCGCGAAAGCTCCGACAAAAGCGTGTCGCGCTGTTTGGCGATTTTTGCCGGCAGTTCTGCGAAGGTCTGCAATTCACTGCGCGTTTCGTCAAATCGTCCGGTCAACGTGGTGACTTGCTGCCCGGCGTTGTCGCGGCGCGATTGCCAGCGGGAAATGTCGGCTGCCACATGGCGCAGCCGCTCGGCCCGGATTTGCCGGTCGCGCTCAAGGGTCGCAACGAGTACGCGGGCTTCCGAAACGGCTTTGCGAGAAGCTTCGGCTTGAAACTGCGCATCCTTCAATTGCGGTTCGAGATCCTCGCCCTCGCTCATGGTGACGATCTGGGCTTCGATTTCGACATGGCGCGATTGGGCGAAGGTCAGTTCCTCGTCGGCGCGCGAACGCTGGGCGCTAACAGAAGCAAGGCGCGTCTCGCTTTCGCGCGATTGACGTTCGAGAACGGTCAGTTGCTCTCGGGTCTTGGCGAGTTCCGATTGCTTTTCGCGCCAAAGCTGGCGCAAGCGGCGCTCTTCGGTTTCAGCGCGGTAGGCTGCTTCGCTCGCTGCCTTTTCAGCGTCGATGGTGTCCTTGGCTTGTGCCAAGACTTCTGCCGCTCTGCGGTCGAGTTCGAGCAAGCGGTTTTTTTGGGCTAAGCGCTGGGCGGCGGGCGTCACGCCATCGGCGGCGGCCACAAATCCGTCCCAACGCCACAGGTCGCCTTCGCGCGAAACAAGGCGCTGTCCTGGTTTGAGATGCGGCTGCAGGCGCGGTCCCTGCGTGCGATCGACAACGCCGATCTGGCGCAGGCGGCGCGCTAGTTCGCCCGGCGCTTCGACATGCATGACGAGCGGCTCTGCGTCGGCGGGAAGCGCGTGATCCTCGTAGCTAATATCGAGGTGGCGCCAGTGGATGCTCGCGTCCGCTGAAACCGGAGCGTCGAGGTCGTCGCCGAGCGCCGCGCCGAGCGCCGTTTCGTATCCAGGCGCGACGCGGATCTGATCGACAACGGGAGGAAAATCGCCGTCGTTCGCGGGCACAAACAATTTTGCGATCGTTTCGCGCTCGGTTGAGAAGGCATTCGCGGCAAGCCTAACGCGGGCTGCTTCGTCGCGCCGGGCGCGGGCTTCTGCTTGCGCGGTCTTTGAGGTTTCTTCGGCCGCAATAGCTTTGGCTTCAATCTCGGTGATCTCGGCGGCAAGGCGCTGGCCGGTTTCTGAAATGCCTGTCAGCTTTTCCGATTCAGGCGCGAGGGATTGGATGTCGCGTATCTGCGTATCGAGGCCAAAAAGCTGGCGCGTAATTTTGGCAACGAGGTCTTTGCGCTCGGTCAGTGCCGATTCAAGGCTGCGCAGTTTGGCGCGCGCTTCGGCGGCTTTGTGGGTGATTTCGGCAAAGTGGGCGTCTGCCTCCGAGCGGCCTTTGTCGGCCTGTTCGGCGGCAACGCGCGCCTTTTCTTCTTCAGCGCCGGCGCCTGACTCAGCCTGCTTTTGGGCTTCGAGATCGGCATCAAGGCGAACAAGAGTTTCCTTGGCTTCAGTGATGAAGCCGTTTTCGCGCGTGAGATCCGTTTCAAGCTGCTTGACGCGGGCTTCCAATTCGCGGGCACGATTAGCCGAGCGCTCGGCTTCCCGATCGAGGTTTTCCTGTTCGATTTTGAAGCGCGCAACGATGGCCGCCTTGTTGGCTTCGGCTTCGCGCAACGGCGGCACGGTTTCAGCGAGCCGCACTTCGTCGTTGAAGGCCTTGGCTTCGGCTTCCGTTGCCGTTGCCAAACGCGTCAGGGCGTCTTCGAGCGCGTGTTCTTCCGACGCCACCAGGGTCTGGGCTTCGCTCCAGGCGAGATGCAGAAGAAGGGCTTCGCCCTTTTTGATTTCACCGGAGATTTCTTTGTATCGGCGGGCTTGGCGTGCTTGCCGCTTTAGGGCTTCGGCCTGGCTGTTCATTTGGCCGAGAATATCGTTCAGCCGCTCCAGATTTCCTTCAGCCGCTTTAAGGCGCAACTCCGCTTCGTGGCGGCGCGTATGGAGGCCCGCGATTCCAGCTGCGTCTTCGAGAATGCGGCGGCGCTGTTCAGGCTTGGCGTTGACGAGTTCGCCGATCTGTCCTTGGCGAACGAGGGCGGGAGAGCGTGCGCCGGTTGCTGCGTCCTCGAATAATACTTTGACGTCGCGGGCGCGGACTTCCTTGCCGTTGATGCGATAAGCGGAGCCTGAGTCGCGCTCGATGCGGCGGGTGATTTCCAGAACATCTTCGCCATTGAATTCGGCCGGCGCCAAGCGTTCGCTGTTGTCGAGGAACATGGTGACTTCGGCCCTATTGCGTTCGGGCCGCGTCGTCGTTCCGGAAAAGATCACGTCGTCCATTGCGGCCGCGCGCATGGATTTATGGGACGATTCGCCCATGACCCAGCGGAGCGCTTCAAGCAAGTTAGATTTGCCGCAACCGTTTGGCCCGACGACGCCGGTTAGGCCAGGTTCGATGACCAGCTCCGTCGGCTCGACGAAGGATTTGAATCCGAGAAGTCTCAGCCGCGTAATCTTCATTGCAACAATCCTAGAATTCCCAGATCCGAAATCCGAGTACGCGCGCACGATGAAGGGGCGAGAGGTGCGGAGGCTGCCGGCCGCTCGTCAGCGCGGAGCCGGATTGGCCACCGCTGTTGCTGCACCGCCGGAGAGTTGCGGCTCAACAAGCGCGCGGATCTCTGCCATTGTCAGCACGCTTTTGACGAGTTTGTCGCCAACGAAGAAGTTCGGCGTCCCGATGATGCCGAGCTTACGCCCTCGCTCTTTGACCCACTTCAAGTTTTCGATCATGGAGTGATTCTGGGCACAAGCGTCAAACTCCGGCCGCGTCATCCCCACCTGTTGTGCGACGGCAAAAATCGCATCGAGCTTAACTTCCTGCGCCACCCAATTAGGTTGCTGCTCCATGAACTTGCCGTAGAGGGTGAGATATTTGTCGGGCGCAGCACAGCGCAGCGCAATGGTAGCCATGCCAGACGCCTTGCCGATCGGGAATTCTCTCAAGATATACCGCACCTTACCCGTGTCGATGTAGGTGCGTTTGAATTCGGGGAAAGTGTCCGCATGGAAGCGCCGGCAGTGCGGGCAGGTCATCGAGGCGTATTGGATGATGGTGACGGGCGCGGTTGTGCTGCCAACCGACATTTCGGGCAGCGGGCTCGGCGACATGATGTCGGCAATCGTAGGTTTAGCGATGATTTCGCGGCCCCCCGGGGCCACGGCGCTCGCGTCTCCGAACGCCTGCGGCATGCCTTCTTCTTTTTTGTCCGTGCTGGCCGTGTCGAAGGCACCGCCTGAAGCGCCGTCCTTGCTGACGGAGGCGGTCGGCGGCAAGCCATCCGCGCCGCAGCCCGAGAGTGCGAACACAAATCCCAGCACTGCAGCGCGAATGACGATTTTCACAGCGAAATCCTGCTTATTTCAGCAGCGGCTCGATCAACTTGTCGAACGCCGCGACGGTCGGCGTTTCCTGTAAGCGCTTGCCGTTGATGAAAAACGTCGGAGTTGAACTGACGCCGAATTTGTCGCTGGCGGAAGAGCGCTGCGTCGTAATCTGGTCGAGCAGCTTCTGGTCGGTCAGACACTTGTCGAAGCTTTCCTGCGTAAAGCCGGCCTGCTTGGCGATGTCGAACAGCTTCGGCACGGGATTGCCGTTGGTGAAGGCCCAGTCGGCTTGCTTTCTCATAAAGCGTTTCAACCATTGGGAAGGTCTTGTCGCCACCGGCACAGCGCGCCAGCATCGATGCGGCCGCTGCGAGATTGTCGAGCGGGAATTCGCGGAAGATGAAGCGCACTTTGTTGGTATCGATGTACTTGGTTTTGAGTTCCGGGAGTACTTTGGTCGCGAAGCTCGCGCAGTGACCGCACGTCATGGAGCCGTATTCGACGACCGTGACTTTCGCGTCGGCGGCACCGATGGAAACGTCGGCGAGATCGGCCGCTTTCATCAACTCTTCGACGGGAACTTCGGCCGGGCCCTTTTTCGGGTCGGCAAAAACGTTTCCGGATCCGAACGCCAGCAGCGCGCCACCGGCGGCTACGCTCAAGGCGGCACCAAAGGCGGTGCGGCGGTTCCACGAAGCGTTGGAAAGCAACGAAGTCAGATCAAGCACAGCAGGGCTCCTTTAAGGGATTTCGCGCCGGTTTGAGGCCGCGCGGGCGGGCTTTTCCACCATTTGGGTCCGCCTAACATGGAACGGACGCCTGAATAAGGCAAATCCGCGCTGAATGGCAACTGAATGGGGCGATTGTTGCTGAGATTTAACGCTTGGACCGGTCGCGCTGGACGCTGGACCAGAGGTTGGTCAGCGCGGATTTCAGGCCGTCGTCGAGGACCGAGACGTTTGCGGGGACGTCAGTGGGTGGCGGGGCGACTGGTGCCGGTGAGGTGATGGCGGTCGCGGATTTCTTCAGCGGGGCTTGAATGATTTTCAGCGTTTCAATGGCCCGGTAGCCGAAATAGCGGTTGATGCGGTCCATGATCTCGGCCGCTTTGTATTCAACTTCAAGTGCGCGGGAGGGATCGACGCGCAGGATGAGCGTGCCGCCCGGCCTCGCGTCGCGGCCGTCGGCAAGGGTTTCGCTCGAAGAATACGTGCGCGGCCATTTCAGCCGTTCGGGTTCGGTATATTTGGCGATGTCGGCGCCGATGATACGCGCCCAGTCGGTCATGATCTCGGCCGAGTGGAAGCCGAATTTCTCAAACGCCTTGGCGGCGATCTTGGGCACGAAGCTGCCGGCCGCGCGCACATAGCTGTTGGTCTTCCGCCGCTGATCGGGCGGAAGGTGGCCTGGGAGTGTGCGAAATTTTCCTGTCAGCATGTCGGTTTACGCCACAGCTTGTGAGTTGAGGTGTCTGGCTAGAAGCCTACCATCGTTCAATCGATTCGGAAGTTGTAGACTGGAAAATTCGCGGGCTTTGAAAATTCACTGGGGATGAGCGGAGAACAACTGTGGGCGCGCCAGCCGTAAAGGAAGGTCGCGAGAAGTTGCGGCAGCGAAGTTTGCCGCTAAGGCCTGCGGGGCCCGATACCGTGTCGGCGCTGCTCGCGTGGTATGATGCCGAAGCGCGCACGCTGCCGTGGCGCTACCGGCGCGGCAAGAAGCCTGATCCCTATCGCGTGTGGCTGTCGGAGATCATGCTGCAGCAGACGACGGTCAAGGCCGTAATCCCGTTTTTTGAAAAATTTACCGCGCGCTGGCCGACGGTTGAAGCGTTGAGCCGAGCAAGCCAAGAAGAAGTTCTGCAGATGTGGGCGGGGCTTGGGTATTATTCGCGCGCGCGCAATTTGAAAAAGTGCGCCGACGCTGTTGTCGCGGATCACGGCGGCGTATTTCCAGCGTCCGAAGAGGCGCTGCGCACGTTGCCGGGCATAGGCCCTTATACGGCGGCGGCCATTGCCGCGATTGCGTTCGGGAAAAAAGCGACGCCCGTTGACGGTAACATCGAGCGCGTCGTGTCGCGGCTCTTTTCCGTGCGCCAGCCATTGCCAACGTCGAAGCGCGAGATCAAACGTTTGGCGGAGACGTTGACGCCTTCAAGACGGGCGGGCGACTTTGCGCAGGCGATGATGGATTTGGGTTCGCAGATTTGTTCGCCGAAACGCCCGTCGTGTTTGATGTGTCCGTTGCAGCAGGATTGCGCGGCGCACGCGCAGGGGTTGGAAGAGGTGTTGCCGTATAAACTTGGCAAAGCGGAACGGCCAGTGCGGCACGGCTTTGCGTTTCTCACGTTGCGCGAAGATGGCTGCGTGTTGCTGCGTCAGCGCGCGGACGCGGGATTGTTAGGTGGCATGTTGGAAGTGCCGTCAACGCCGTGGGGCGATGAAGCGCCGCCCGCTCGCCAAGCCTTGCGCGGCGCGCCGGTGACGGCCGATTGGTGGCTGGTGCCGGGAACCGTCGTGCATGTGTTCACGCATTTCAGATTGGAGCTTGTCGTCTATCGTGCGCTCGTGCCGGAAGATGTGAGTTTGACATTTTGGGCGGAGGCTGAGCGCTGCCGCTGGGTGAAGCGGCGCGATCTTGGCGGGCAGGCTTTGCCGAGTTTGATGAAGAAGGTGATTGCGCATGGGATGAAGGAGGGGTGAGGGGCTAAACGGGCTCAGCATACCCAATGATAGTCGTTCTGAGGGAATTTCCGTGAAACACGACGTCCAAGTTGTAGTTGACATATTTCTGGCATTGTCGATTTTTATTTCGACTGTGATGATTATCCGGTCGAACCAACACGCAGCCGCAATGCAACGAGAGCAGCGGCGACAAGAAATTCTGACGAATTACCTTATTGATACGTACATGGCCATTGAGGCAGTTACTTGCCGTGGACCTGTAAAGTTAGACGGACTTGAAACCGCGATGGCCAGAATTCAATTACTTGGGAGTGACAGACTGATTTCCGTTGCTCAGAATTTTATGACCGAATTCAAAAGCGGCGGAGATACCGGTGCCATTCTGACACAACTGCGCAACGAACTACGCTCAGAAATTGGAATCGAAACAACGCAATCAAAGTTGCTGTTTTTCAGAGAGACGCAAAAGAAAGTCGTGTAGTGCGTGCAGCGCCGCGTCGAATGTGATTCAAAAAGTCTCACTACCCTCCTGTTTGCGTAGGAACGCCGTTCCATCCACACGTCATCCCCGCGCTCGCGCACTTGGTGCGCGAGAAATACGGCGGGGATCCAAGCAAGCGGCCACTTGTGTTTTGGTTGCTGTTAGCTGGGGTCGTGCCGCATCTCGCAAACCGCATGTGTTGATGCTTGCTTGGGTTCCCGCCGTGTTTCCGCTCGCGCTCACGCGAGCGGCGCGGGAATGACGACGCGGAGAGATTGAGCTTAACTCTCGACATTTGCATTCCCGGGCGAGCAAGATGGCGCGAGCCATGTTGCGCAGCTCACGTAGCCCGCACCGCGAAGAAATGTAGGGCGTCAATAGCTCCGCCCACTGCGCAATTCTTTCGAGCGCCAAGCCTCAAACGCCGGCGATTGCCTCCATGCGGCGCATTACGGCCCGGCTTAGTGCAGGTGCCGGGCCTAATGACGCCCTACTCCTTTGTGCCTCAAACACCGCGGCCGGGAATGCAAACTTTAATTTCCAACATTTGGCGCCGTCATTCACTGCAGCGTGTTCTTGTAGATCTTGCCGTCCTTCATGATGAGTTTGAAATTCTTGTCGGGGTCGGCGACGAGGTCAAGGTTCGCGACCGGATCTCCATCGACGAGAATCATATCGGCCAGAGCGCCCGCCTCGATCACGCCGAGTTTGCCCGGATAAGCATTGCGCGGGCCAGAGAGCGCCAGGAGCTGGGCGTTGTCATGGGTCATCAGTTTAAGAACCTCGGCAGAAGTGAACCACTGTTTCAGTTTCAGGATGTCGGTGCTCATCTTGCTCATCTGCTTGGGGTCGAACATCAGGTCGGTACCGAATGCCAATTTCACCTTATATTTCTTCGCCCAAACGAAGGCATTCGCCGTGCCGTCGACGACCTGCTTCTTCTTGGCGCGAATATTGTCAGGAGCCGTTGGCGGCGCTTCGTCGAGGGACTGCAGGCTGATCCACACACCCTTTTCAGCGACAAACTTCATGGTTTCTTCGTCGAGGAGCTGGCCGTGCTCGATGCATTTGACGCCAGCTTCAATGGCGCGCCGCACCGCCTTCGGAGTGTAGGCGTGAACTGTCACGTAGGTGTTCCAGTCGTCCGCGGCGTCGACCGCCGCCTTCAATTCATCGAGCGTGTATTGCGCTACGTCGAGCGGGTCATAGGCGGTCGCGGCGCCGCCACCCGCCATGACTTTAATTTGCGATGCGCCGGCTCGGAGATTCTCGCGCGTTGCGGTCAACACTTCGTCCCGGCCATCGGCGATGAAGCCGACGCCCAGAAGTTCGCCCTTTGTAAACGCGCCACCAAAGCGATGCGCGCGGTCTTCGGGCATGCGGAAGTCGCCGTGTCCGGAGGTCTGCGAGATAAGCGCGCCGCTCGGATAGATTCGCGGACCCATCGACTTGCCTTGATCGATCATGCGTTTGACGCCGAACACCGGGCCGCCAACGTCGCGCACGGATGTGTAGCCGCGCATCAACATCTTTTTGGCTTCTTCGGCAGCGGTTGCTTCAAGCATCTCAAACGTGGTCTTCGGGTCGAGCAATTGCGCTTGGCTGCTGCCGGCCATGAAAATGTGGACGTGGTTGTCGATAAGGCCCGGCATCAGCGTGCGGCCGCCGCCGTCGATCACAGTTGCTCCCTTGGGAGGCTCTATGTTTCCAGATTTGATCGCGGAAATTTTGTTGCCCTCGACGAGCACGCTGACGTTCTTGCGGATGTCAGCGCTCTGGCCGTCGAAAACGTTCACATTGACGAACAGCGTGGAGGCAGGAGTGTCCGCCAAGGCGGCACCCCAGAAGTTGATGCCGATAGCAGCAGCAACAGCCAATAGACGCGTGCGATGCCAAACGCCGGGCTTCTTGCCGAACACGTGACAATCAATGTTGCGACCGGCAAGCTCTGTCATGTTTCACCATCTAAGCGTTCGATTCAATTCCGTGGCTAGGCTTTGGAGTTTTGAGATTGGTACAGAAGATTGATACAGGCCGCCCTGAGTTTCAATAGCAAACAGTGCCTCGCATTAACGCTGATTTTGCTGGAGCGAAACGCTCAGTTGTGGTAGATTGCGTACAGTGCCGAAGAGGGCCGTTCAGATGGCCCGAATTCATAACGCTGAGTTCAGAAGATTGGACGCCGGTTCGCTAATGCGGGCTGGCGATTTTAGTTTTTGGCGGCGCGCGCTTTCGCCCCGCGTCCGATTGCCCATCATTGATCTGGATCAACGGCCCCGGCGCGCCGCCTGATAAATTTTTTCAATTACCGTCTTGGAATGGATGATGGCGCCGGTTTGGACGGCGTCAGCGAGAAAACCAAACTCACGGGGAGCGCTATGGTCAAGGAACGCGCAATGGGTTGGCCGATGTTTCGCAATGTCGAGCGGCAGGCGACCCGCATGCACGACATGATGGACAAACTCGACGTGAAAGGCATCGACGTCGCGCGTGTCAGAAGCGGAGAAGCTTACGCGGAAGCGCGCGCCAAATGCCTCGATTGCCATAACACGCATGAGTGCTTGGCGTGGCTTCAGTCGGACAAGCCGGATAATGGGAAGCCGGATTTCTGTCCGAACTTCCCGTTGTTCGAGGGGCTGAAGAAGCCTTAGGTCATTGCGCTTCGGTCATTCCGCCGCTTCGATCGCCGGCATTTTAACGAGGCCGAGCTGGCGTTTGGCTTCATCGCGCAAGACGTCGATGGGTTTCAGTTTGCCTTGCACCTAGCCGTCCAATAGGTCCCTTGAAGACCACCAGGCACTGTTAAAGTCCCTTTTGGGTATTGTTTCCTTGGCGAACACGCAACTCCAGCAGCGCAAAGAGTTCAAGCCGAGACTTGTTCAGCTGAGAAAGTGTTTATCCGTACAGGATGGTGTTTTCGTGCAACGGAGCATCGCGGCGACTTGTAAACGACAATAACACGCTTTAGTTGCTCTATCTCCGGTACCAAGAAAGTCAGCGAACCGCAGAACACTTGAGGGATCTCTATGGCCAGACTGTTCACGGATCCGCGCGCCGTCACTGATATGTCGGTGACCGACTTCTCGGCTCTAACGCAATTCAGAATGACGACGACGCCAACAACAGTTCGCTTCACGGATTTTGCCGGGAATTTTGCCGTCTTTACGGGCACGGGCATCGCTTTGGCCGGGGGTGTGCTCACGACGCAATCGATCAGCGGTTACACACTGAATTTGAGCGGCATCAACACGCAGATCGTGACGGGCCTAAATCTCGGTGCTGGTGAATTGGAAAGCATGTTGGACGGTGCCTTCGACGCAAACTCCAGGCTTTTTGTTGGTAGCGACACAATTCTTGGCGGAAGTTTCAACGACGTTCTAATTGGGTTTACTGGAAACGACTTCCTTTACGGCCGGGCTGGCAACGACGGGCTCAATGGCGAAATAGGCAATGATCGGCTCTATGGCCAAGCTGGCTCTGACAACCTTATTGGAGGTAGTGGCTTCGATTTATTGGTGGGAGGCGACGGCGCAGACCGGTTGGACGGCGGGAGCAATCGCGACGTTCTAGCGGGCGGCAATGGGGCAGACACGTTTATCTTTGGCCAGTTGTTTGAGCTTGGCGTCGGCGCAGCGCAGCGCGACAGGATTCGCGATTTTTCAGATATTCAGGACAGAATCGACCTTAGCAATATCGATGCAAATGCACCGAATGGGCCCACCAATGAAACGTTCAATTTCATTGGCCGCCTTGCGTTTAATGGCGTCGCTGGCCAACTACGCTTCGCGACCATCGATTTGGCTGGCACGGCCAATGATATCACTGTCATCGCAGGCGATGTTAACGGAGATAAGTACGCAGACTTCCGTATTGAATTGGCTGGCGTACATGTGCTGAACAAGGGCGATTTCTTTCTTTAAAGCACACGATTACCTTGAGTGGAGGCGATCCCTTACTACTCC
>CAWFWU010000006.1:0-41651 GCA_963819605.1 uncultured Alphaproteobacteria bacterium
TCGTGTTTGACGCGGCGCGCGAGGTCATCATTTTTTCGATGCATGCCGAGCCCGCTTCGCGGTCCGGGCTTTGAAGGCAGGGGCGCGCGGCTACGGAGCAAGAGTGCGCCTGTTGACGAACTAGTGGCGGCGGTGCGCAAAGTTCAGGAAGGCGGGGTCTATGTCGATCGCGATATCGCGGCGCTGTTGGCGATCAACCCAATGACAGGCGATCCGTTTCAGGCACTTAACACGCGTGAGGTTGAAATCTTGCGGCTGCTCGGGCAGGGAAAAAGCCTGACCGCGATAGCCGATCTCTGGGTATCGCCCACAAGACGTCGCCAATAACTGCAGCCAGATGAAAGTTAAGCTGGGCGTTGAGCGGACCGCTGACCTTATCCGGCTGGGTCTGCAAAGCTTGCAGGCGTGACTAGACTATCACACGTTGAGCAACAAATGTTCGCGTTCCCATGGGCTGATGACGCGCATGAACTCCTCGAATTCGGAGCGCTTTAATTCCAGATAGATATGGCAGAAGCGCGGGCCGAGTACGTCGCGCAGTTCGCCTACTCTCTTCAAAGTCGGTCAACGCTTCGAGAAGCCCGCGCGGCAATTGGTGGTCGTTGCGGTAGGCGTTGCCGACAACGGCGGACGGGGTTCAAGATTGTTTCTTCATGCCGAGATACCCGCAAGCGAGGCTCGCTGCAATCGCCATATAGGGATTTGAGTCGGAGCCGGGTAGGCGATTTTCGACGCGGCGCGCGGCATCCGGGGAGATCGGCACGCGCAATCCGCACGAGCGATTATCGTGGCCCCACTCTACGTTAATTGGTGCCGCCCCGTTGGGTACAAGCGGCGGTATGAATTCACATAAGGGGCAAGGAGGCACATGGCGGAGGGCAGAAACTTGTTGCCCTGCAAGGAAATGATAGAAGAGCGCCGTCGGTTGGCCGTCCGTATCGGTGAAGATGTTTTTGCCCGTTTTAGCGTCGACGATACTCTGGTGGATATGCATGGCGCTGCCCGGCTCGTTTTCGAGAGGTTTTGCCATGAACGTCGCGTAGCAGCCGTGCGTGAACGCGGCTTCGCGGATCGTGCGCTTAAAGAGGAAGATCTGATCGGCGAGATCAATCGGTTGCCATGCATCAGATTGATTTCTAGCTGCGCCGCGCCGCCTTCTTGAATAATGGTATCGATTTTCAGGTACTGAAGTTCGGCAAAATCATAGACGTCGTCCACAATTTTATCGTACTCGTCGACCGCGCCTAGACTGTAAGCTTGCCGCCCTGCGCCTTTGCGGCCCGAACGTCCAACAGGCGGTTCGAGGGGATAATCAGGATCGGGGTTGGTCTTGGTCAGATAGAATTCGAGTTCCGGGGCGACAACCGGGATCCAGCCCTTCTTTGTATAGAGAGCGACAATTTTTTTGAGCACGTTGCGCGGCGCGATTTCGACCGGCTCGCCATTTTGCCAAGTGGCATCATGAATAACCTGTGCCGTGGGGCTTGAGGCCCAAGGTGCGGGGCGGATCGTGCTGAGATCCGGCACCATCATTAGGTCGCTCTCGGCATAGAGTGCCTGGCCATCTTCTTCAAAACCAACGTAATCGCCGGTGATCGTCTGGTGGAAGATGGAAATCGGCAGGTGCACTGCATCAAGTTTCACGAACTTCTCGGCCGGCATGGTTTTGCCGCGTGCGACGCCTGCAATGTCGGGCACTGCACAATCGATCTCTTCGATGCGGTGCTGCCGCAACCAGTCACGTAGTTCTTCGGGGGTAGAGCCCGCGCCATAGGCCTCGGCATCCACGGGCGGGGCTCCGGTATCGGCTGTCATGGTTTACACCTGGTGATCTGATTGAACTGTTGCCCTCAGCATCCCATCGGGAGGGGGTGCTGGATATTCGGCCACTGAACGGTGACGATACTCTCTTGTACCTCGGGGAATTTATGACCACAATGGAACGGTTAGGCAACAGTGCATGGTGCCTCGCCATTAAGGTCACCCATGGCCCACGATCATGCGTTGAAGCGCATTGGAGCGGGACAGTTAAGTATCTCCAGGGAGGTTAAACTAATGATCGGACAAATTAGTGCCCGCCGCGTCATCGCGACGAGCATCGCTGTCGCTGCGATGGCTATAGGGCATGCGGTTGTTGCAACCGACAACGAAGTCCGCGTCTACAATTGGTCCGACTATATCGACGAGGAAAATCTCAAGGCATTTACGGCCGAGACAGGGATCAAAGTCGTCTATGACGTGTTCGACAGCAACGACACGCTGGAGACCAAGCTGCTGGCCGGCAAGACCGGTTACGATGTCGTTGTGCCCACGGGCGGGTTC
Organism: uncultured Alphaproteobacteria bacterium; assembly: GCA_963819605.1. Classification (GTDB taxonomy): domain Bacteria; phylum Pseudomonadota; class Alphaproteobacteria; order Rhizobiales; family Hyphomicrobiaceae; genus Hyphomicrobium_B. The sequence continues at coordinate 2,323 of CAWFWU010000006.1, forward strand.
CTCGCTCGGCAAATTCAAGCCGGAGTGTTTCAGAAGCTCGACAAGTCGAAGCTGACGAACTGGGAGCACCTGTGGCCAGAGGTAATGGGCCGGCTCGCCAAATATGATCCCGGTAACGAACATGCTGTGAATTACATGTGGGGAACAACGGGCATTGGCTACAACGTCAAGAAAATCAAGGAGCGCATGCCGGATGCTCCGTTGGACTCCTGGAAAATGGTCTTCGACCCCGATGTCGTTATCGAAGTTCAAGGACTGTGGGGTGATGATGCTGGACGCCTCTGATGAGGTAACGGCCGCACGTTGAACTACCTCGGCCTCGATCCGAACTCCAAGAACCCCGAGGACTTCAAGAAGGCGGCCGAGCATTTCAAGAAAATCCGCCCGGCGGTCAAGCAAGTTTCACTCGTCAGAATATATCAATGCGCTGGCCAACGGCGATGTCTGCATGGTTGTAGGGTGGTCCGGTGATATCGTTCAGGCAAAGACCCGTGCAGAGGAAAAGAACAGAAAGTTACGGACGAGAACAAGAAGGTCGAAATCGCTTACATCATTCCCAAAGAAGGGGCGCAGATGTGGTTCGACAACATGGCAATTCCGAAAGATGCCAAGAACGTCGAAGAGGCCCACGCCTTCATCAACTACATGATGAAGCCGGAAGTAGCAGCAAAGAATACCGAATTCATCGGATATCCGAACCCCAACCTGTCTTCGCAGAAGCTAATCAAGAAGGAAATTCTGGAAGATCCGCAAATCTATCCTTCCGCCGAAACGATCACCAAACTGTTCATGGTGACTCCGAACGAAAAGGACGTGCAGCGCATGCTGGTCAACACGTGGCGCGACATGAAGCGAAAGTAAGATCGGATCAGGGCCCCGCGCAGCGATACACTGCCGGGGCCCCAGTCTCTTCAGCGCGGCAGATGCTGACGGCAAAGTCGAAGTCTGATCCTCAAAATCCTCTTCCCGGCAATGTCAGGAGTATCCGATGGCGACTAAGACACTCGGCCCCGTGCGCCGCAAATTTGCGCCCTGGGACGAGCCTGGAAAAACGCCATTCATCGAGTTCAAGAATATCGTCAAAAAATTCGGTGACTTCACCGCAGTCGATGGGGTGAGTCTCAACATCTACGAGCGCGAGTTTTTCGCACTCCTCGGCCCTTCCGGCTGCGGCAAGACTACGCTTCTGCGAATGCTTGCAGGCTTTGAGCTGCCAACGTCCGGCCAGGTGATGCTTGCTGGGCAAGATCTCATGGATACCCCGCCCTATCAGCGGCCGGTCAACATGATGTTTCAGTCGTACGCGCTCTTTCCGCACATGACCGTTGCAGCAGAACATCGCCTTCGGTCCGAAACAGGATGGTACGCCGAAGGGCGAGATCGAGGCGCGAGTCCAGGAGATGCTGAAACTCGTACAGCTCGAGCAGTTCGCTAAGCGCAAGCCGCACCAATTGTCGGGCGGTCAGCGTCAGCGCGTGGCTTTGGCCCGGGCGCTTGCGAAAGCGGCCGAAGCTGCTGTTGCTCGACGAGCCGCTCGGCGCCTTGGACAAAAAATTGCGCGAAGAGACGCAATACGAGTTGATGGACCTGCAGCAGACGCTCGGCCTCACGTTCGTGGTCGTCACGCACGATCAGGAAGAGGCCATGACTGTCGCCGACCGCATCGCGGTCATGGACAAGGGTAAGCTCGTTCAGGTTTCGACGCCGACAGAATTGTACGAACAGCCGAACTGCAAGTACGTCGCGGACTTCATCGGTGACATCAATCTCATCGAGGGCAACATCGCGGCCACCGATGGCGCCGGAAATATGAAGCTAGAAGGTACAGGGCTGTCGTCGCCTATCGATGTCCACAGCGACACCAAGGTCAACAAGGGTGACAAGGTCTGGCTGGCACTACGCCCCGAGAAGATCCGCGTTTCTCTCGATCCCCCTGCCAACGGCACCGCCAACAGCGTTGAGGGCTCTGTCTACGATATCGGCTATCTGGGGGACACGTCGGTTTATCACGTCAAGCTGCCGTCTGGCGCGACAATACGAACCCTCTCCGCCAACACCACCCGCCTCGTCGAACGGCCGATTGGCTGGGACGACAAGGTTTGGTTGTCGTGGAGCCGTGACTCCGGCGTACTGCTGACGAAGTAAGGCATAAAGAGGACATGCGAGCATGGCTGTAGCCCCGCAAAAATCCTGGACGCGCTGGTTACCGGTGATGATTCCCTACGGGTGGCTGCTGTTCTTTTTCCTCGTTCCGTTTCTGATTGTCGCAAAGATCTCGGTCTCCACCACCGAAACCGCGATCCCGCCTTACATGCCGGTCTTCGATCCGCTCGTCGATGGCATGTCCGGCATGTGGGAGAAGGCCAAACAATTCACGACCGAAAACTACACGCGGCTGGTTGAAAGCGATCTCTACTGGCGTGCCTATCTCTCGAGCCTTTGGATCGCATTCGTGTCAACTTTCATAACGCTGTTGATTGGCTATCCAATGGCGTATGGCATGGCGCGCGCACCGGCCCACTGGCGGCCGCTACTGCTCATGCTCGTGATCCTGCCGTTCTGGACCAGCTTCTTGATCCGGGTTTACGCGTGGATCGGCATCCTATCGACCGAAGGTTTTCTGAATAATTTCCTGATATACATTGGCGCCATCAATGAGCCACTGTCGATTCTCGCGACGAATACCGCCGTCTACATTGGCATCGTCTATTCGTACCTGCCGTTCATGGTCCTGCCGCTCTACGCGGCCTTGGAAAAGATGGACGACACTCTGCTAGAAGCGGCGTCGGACCTCGGCTGCCCACCGCTGCAGGCGTTCTGGAAGATCACATTTCCGCTGTCGCTGCCGGGTGTTATTGCGGGCTGCTTCCTCGTCTTCATTCCAGTCGTCGGTGAATTCGTCATTCCTGATCTTCTGGGCGGCTCGGATACCGAGATGATCGGCAAAGTGTTGTGGGACGAATTCTTCAACACGCGCGATTGGCCTGCCGCGTCGGCGGTTGCCATCGTTCTGCTGCTGATCCTCGTTGTCCCGATCGCCATCTATCAAAATCAGCAGGCCAAGGCCACGGGAGCGACCTGATGAGACGTCAATCGTGGTTCAACGTCGTGTCGCTGACTTTGGCGTTCGCGTTCCTTTATATTCCGATTCTGCTGCTGGTGATCTACTCTTTCAACGAAGGCCCCAACGTCGCCATTTGGACCGGATGGTCGACCAAGTGGTATAGTTCAGTGTTCCAGAACGAACAGCTGATGGACGCCGCATGGGTGACATTCTGGATCGCCTTGCTGTCAGCGACGATTGCCACTGTACTTGGCACCCTCGCGGCTATCACCTTGACGCGCTATGGCAACTACCGCGGATCGACGCTGTTCAACGGCATGGTCTACGCGCCATTGGTTATGCCCGAGATCATTCTCGGTTTGGCCCTGCTGTTGCTCTTCGTGGCCATCGGCTTCGAGCGTGGTTTCTGGACTATCACGCTCGCCCATACGACATTCACAACATGCTTCGTCGCGGTCGTCGTGCAATCGCGACTCGTCACGTTCGACAGGAGCCTTGAGGAAGCCGCGCTCGATCTCGGCTCTCCGCCGCTGAAGACATTCTTCGTCATCACATTGCCGATCATCCTGCCGGCGGTCGTCTCAGGTTGGCTTCTGGCATTCACGCTGTCCCTCGATGACCTCGTCATCGCCAGCTTTACCACCGGCCCCGGTGCGACCACGCTACCCATGCGTATCTATTCTGCCGTCCGCCTTGGCGTGAAGCCGGAGATCAATGCCATCTCGACCTTGTTAATCGGGGTGGTAAGTCTAGGCGTGATTGCGGCGTCGTATATGGCCAAACAGCAGTCGTTGCGCGAGGAACAGGAGCGACGCGCTGCCGGTAAGGCTTGAGGCAAACTCGCTCGATTGCGCAACGCCCTTGGGCTACGCTCTCCAGCCGCGGCCACTTTTTTTGAGCCCACATCTGAGCAGTCATCATGGCCGAACCCCACGTCAAATCCTATTACGCCGCAACAGCGAATGACTCCACACGCTATCCGCGGCTGGAAGGCTCTATCAAGGCGGATATTTGTGTCGTGGGCGGCGGGTTTTCCGGCGTCGCAACGGCTTTATCTCTAGCGGAGCGCGGGTACTCGGTCGTGCTTCTGGAAGCCAACCGGATCGGGTGGGGTGCTTCGGGGCGCAATGGCGGTCAGATGATTGCTGGCATCAGCGGCGAGCACAACGTCAAGCGGCAACTCAGTGGGGCTGGCGCAAAGCTGCTGCGGGATATCCGGTATCTCGGACACGACATCATCGAAGAACGTGTGCGCCGCTACGGCATAGACTGCGACTTAAAGCATGGTTGGATGGAAGCGGCCGCGCGTCCTAGCCATATGAAGGGCCTGCGCGAGTACGTTGAGGAACGCTTCGGGGAAGGTGACGGCGATCAGCTTGAACTCGTCGAGCCGAAGGACATGGGTTCGGTTCTGGGCACTTCGATTTATCATGGCGGGTTCATCGATCGCCGCAGCGGGCACTTGCATCCGCTCAATCTGTGCATGGGAGAAGCACGCGCGGCAGCGGGCCTCGGCGTCAAAATTTTTGAGGACTCAGCCGCGATTGAGTTGAAGGGCGGGGCCAAACCGTACGCGGCCACAGCGTCGGGCCGCGTCGATGCGACGGCAATCGTTCTTGGCGGAAGTACGGATCACCCTTTCCAGCGCGGCCCGTTGCGTGGACTGACGCTGCCGACAGGGAGCTACATTATCGCAACCGAGCCTTTGACTGAGGCCGAAGCAAAAGAAATCAACCCGCGCGATCTCGCTGTTGCCGATAGCAATATCGTGCTCGATTACTTCCGGCTCTCGGCGGACAGGCGCATGCTATTTGGGGGCAGGTGCAATTATTCGAACCGCGATCCGAAGGATTTGGCGGAAGCGCTGCGGCCAAGGCTTGTTGAAATTTTCCCTCAACTGAGCGGCAAGTCGATAGATTTCAGTTGGGGCGGGCGGATCGACATCGTATTGACGCGCGTGCCGGCGATTGGACGGCTGGAGCCCAATTTCTATTACCTGCAGGGCTATTGCGGGCATGGCGTGAATACCACGCATCTGGCCGCTGACATCATTGCTGATGCGATTTCTGGAACGACTGAGAAGTTTGATCTTTTCGAGCGCATCCGGCACATTCGGCTGCCAGTTGGCCGGTGGGCCGGAAATCAGATGCTGGCGCTGGGGATGCTTTACTACCGGCTCAAAGATCTACTATGAGGCGCACGTAAAAAAACCGGAGCACGAGGGCCCCGGTTTTGAAGTTGGACGGGTAATCAAAGCAATCGATTAAGGCAAGGTTGCCTTTGCCGAGAAGACGAAGCGCTGGTCGCTAAGGCCGGTGTAAATGTCGCCAGGAATTTGATCGATGTCGGTGTCCCAGTAGCGGAAGTCAAACGTAAACTTTTCGACCGCTAGTGCGATACCAGCGTTCCAGTAAACGTAGTTGTCGGAAACGCTCGAGAATGCTCCGACGTTGCCTACGTCCTCCGAATAACCGACGACACCGCTGATGGTCGGAGTGAAGATACCGATTTCTGGCAATTCGTAAGCGAGCGAACCTTCGAGCGTCCACGTCTCAGGATAGTTGTCGGCATCGGGGGTGTAGTAGAAGATTAAACCGGCGGTAAGCTTATCGACAACCTCCGTCGAAGCACCCGCCTTGAACTCGACATAGTCGAGTGAGTCGTCTGCGATCGGGTAGAGGTAACCAATGATGCCGAAGTCGAAAGTTACCTTTCCAAGGGTCGGCTTGATGCCACCGTAGAGATCGAGTTCCATCGGCTCGTAGCCCGCACCACTGACGTTCGATGCCCACGCGCCAGCGTAAAAGATACCATATCCAATATCGACAGAACCTTGAGCGGCAGGATCTTCGTTATTCAGGGAAAGTCCGCGGAATAGGTAGTCGCTGGTGCCGCCGACCGTCATCGACCATTCAAAGGCCGGTGGATCCTCTGCGCGTGCCGCGCCAGTCAGAGCCATGCCGGCAATTGCTGCGGCTGCCGCAAGCTTGAGAAACTTCGTCATGTCGTAGAACCCCCGTCCCAAATCATCCAAGTGCAAATCCAAGATACGATTCTCGATTTGCTATTGGTGGTAGGAAACAGAAATAGTGCCTAACACTCAAGAAATTCTTGGATGTAGAGGCCATGTTGCTCGGGTTTGTTGCGAAAACGACACTTTGCTCAAGTTTTCTCCATGCCTTTGGGTTGATGTGCATAGTTTTCATGCCGTTAAAGGCGAAGTGCGGCCTCCGGTAGGGGCCGGCTCGTCACCTGGCGCAGTGAAAAGCTCGTTTTGAGTCGCACAACGCCTGGCAGCCTTGAAAGCTGCTCTTTGTGGATGCGTTCAAAGTCTGCAAGATCCCGCGCCATGACGGTCATGAGGTAGTCGTTCTCGCCCGACATGAGGTGACAGGAGACGACGGACGGCGCCACCGCTGCCGCCTTTTCAAATGATGCTAAAAGCTCCTCGTTTTGGCTTTTGAGCGCGATCTCGACGAAAATTGTCATATGAATGCCAAGGGCTTGGAGGTTTACGCGGGCTTGATAGCCCTCGATAACGCCCGCTTCCTCTAGCGCTTTGATTCGTCTTGCGACAGCCGTGGGTGAAAGCGGCACGCGTTCGGCAAGTTCCACTTGGCTGAGGCGGCCATCCCGCACAAGCTCGCTCAATATGGCTCTATCTAGCGCATCTAGGTTCATAATCGATTGAATCCTGCGAATTTCTGATAATTATGCTGATAATATGCGTATTTTCGTGATTTTTCAATGAATATATCCACACTTTCGATGTCTATTTATGTCAGAGTGCAGTCTTGATCATCGGAAATGGCCTTTGGAGAGAAAACCCATGCGGATCGGCGTTCCAACGGAAATCAAAAGCAACGAGTTTCGAGTTGGGCTCGTTCCCGGCTCGGTGCGCGAATTGACAGCGCGCGGTCACGAAGTCTTCGTCCAGTCGGGTGCTGGACTTGGCATTTCGGCGGACGACGCAACGTATGAGAAGGCAGGCGCACGGATCGTGGCCGAGGCAGCCGCCGTGTTTCGCGATGCGGAGTTGATCGTCAAGGTCAAGGAACCGCAGAAGAGCGAATACACGCGGCTTGGTTCAGACCAGATCCTATTTACATACCTTCATCTCGCACCCGATCCCGAGCAGGCGCGCGGACTTATGACATCTGGTTGCGCGGCCATTGCCTATGAAACGGTTACGGATGCGAGCGGCGGCCTGCCGCTGTTGGCACCGATGAGCGAAGTGGCGGGCCGATTATCGATTGAAGCGGCGGCGATTGCACTGCGCCGTCCTACGGGCGGGCGCGGCGTTTTGATGGGCGGCGTTCCGGGCGTGCGCCCGGCAAAGGTTGTCATTCTTGGTGGCGGTGTAGTTGGCACGCATGCCGCGCGTATGGCCGTTGGCCTTGGCGCCGACGTTACTATTCTCGAGCGCTCGTTACCGCGCCTGCGCCAGCTGGACGAATTGTTCGAAGGCCGGGTGAAAACGCTGGCATCGACAATGGACACTGTCGAAACGGAAGTCCTCAGTGCTGACGCGGTGATTGGTGCTGTGCTCGTTGCTGGTGCGAGTGCTCCCAAGCTCGTCACGCGCGCCATGCTTAAGAGCATGAAGCGCGGTGCCGTGCTGGTTGATGTGGCAATCGACCAGGGTGGATGCTTTGAAACCTCAAGGCCAACGACCCATGCCGAGTCGACATTCGAGGTTGATGGTATCATCCATTATTGCGTTGCGAATATGCCAGGCGCGGTGCCTGTAACAAGTGCGCAGGCTTTGAACAACGCGACGCTGCCATTCGTTATCAAGTTGGCCGAGCGTGGGCTTGCCGCGTTCGATCGCGATCCGCATCTTGCTGCGGGACTGAACGTGAAGGGTGGCCGCATCATGCATGCGTCCGTCGCCGCGTCACTCGGTTTCGACAATTTGAACGGCGGTCGTGGGTTTCAAACTGCCGCAGAGTAACGTTTAAAAATACCTAGGTTTTGCAGGCGTTCCGCGCGCCCGGCAGGAGCAAGAGCGCCGGTCCACAGGAAACTGCGGGCCGGCGTTTTGACAAACGGGTGCCACGGGCGGCCACAGAGGTGCGCTCCGCCCGTGACGTTTTTGATCATGATTTCGGAGTTTAGTTTGGAGCGCGCGATCAGCTGCGGCTGGTCTTACCGCCCTTGGCGACGCAAGCAGCCTTAGACATCATTTTCACGCCCTGGCCTTTGCAAGCGTTCTGTCCCTTACAGCCGTTGCCGGTAGACTTGCAGCTGCCGGTGCCTTTGCATGCGTTCAGTCCAAAGCACTTTACTTTGTAGTCGGCAGCGTGGCCCGTCGCCGGCGCGGTCACCGAGCCAGCGAGCATCATAGTGGCAGCGGCGGCGGCGAGCGTGGCACCGGATGTCTTGGAAAGTTTCATTGTGTTCCTCCTGATGTCGGCACTGTTGTTGCCGTGATTTAAAAGAGCCCTGCTGATCCGCTCACGCAGTGAGAGTGCAGCATCAGGGGAGGTACGCTGCCAACTTGAGAAAAGTTTCACACTTTCTTTGCTTTTTAAATTTGGCCTCAGTTTTGAAATTAGGGCCAATCAACGTGCAGTCTCTGTGCTCCGGCGCACGATCCTATTAACGGTGTTGGCAAGTTCGACTGGGTCGAACACTGGCAGTGAGCAAATACGGTCTGTGCAAGCAAAGGCCGCAGGTTCATCGAGTTCAGGATATTGGACATCAGGATTAGCAAGAGCACCCTCGCGCTTGTCCCACCAGTCGATGCGCCGGTAATGTGCAGGAAAGATGAGCGCTGCGGCATGTAGTTCCGAAGATCTTTTGTCGTCCTTGTGTCCGACAATCGTGATGTGGGTTGGTTCTCGTGCTAGCTCGGCGTCGATCATCAGTGCGCCTGAATGCACGCTTGGTCTGTCGAGGTGGTTCTCGGCGAGCGCGTGGCGTGCGGCATGCTCGGCAAGGTCACGAAATTCTTGAGCCCCTGAGTAGCGATGCAAGAGATTGGCAAATCGCGCTGTTTGGATCTGTTCCTCTGGGATTTTTGCAGGTTTTGTGAAGACGCCAGTGTTGGCCTCGGATTGAACGGACGTCAAAAGCCCGCCAGAAGTGTCTTTGAATTTGGCTGCGATAAAACCGCCAGCTTCAGTCGCAAGGGTCATCCACTTCCTGTCGCCGGTCGCGGCATAGAGTTCGAGCGCCGCTTGCCCCATCGCTAATGTATCACCGAGGAACGGTCCGCCGCGATCGGCGTCGCCATGCGCGAAGCCACCACCTTCGAGTTTGCGATTTTTTACGATCCAACCGGCAGCAATTTTAGCGGCGTCCAGCGCTGCAGTGTCGCCAGTCGCCGCGAAATATGCTGCGAGGCCGCGGATCGCCCATCCATTCTCCCGAGCGTACATGTGCGGGTCAATTCTGGGTTTCGCGGACAGAGCGTTACGTTCGGCTTGCGACAGAGCGTAATAGGCTTTTCCGGGCATCATTTCATTGACATCAGCATCTTGGCTGGTGAAGAACGCGCCATCTGGGCTGCGCAGCACGTTCAGCAAGTATTTCTTGATGTTTTCCGCCGCTTCTAGAAAGCGTGGCTCGCGCCACTGAGCGTAGGCTTCGGAATATTGCCGCAAGCCGTTCGCCTGATACCACATGATTTTCTCGTAGTGTGGAGACTTCCAATCAGCGGCGTCGGAATACTGATAAATGCCGCCTTCAACGGGATCGATGAGATTGAGAGCCGCTTCGAATGTCTTTTTGGCTCGTGACGCCGCGTCTTGGTCGCCGCTTGCGGCAAGCGAAAGTTCCAAATCCATGCGATCGGCATCGATGAATTTATGGATCGTGCCCCAACCGCCATACTCAATATCGAAGGCGTCTATGGAATTTGCGGCAAGTGCCGCGCGGGTCGCAGCCGAAAGTAAATGAGATTTTGATGGCTCAACTGGCGGCTCATTAATGACCGAGGGACCGGGTGATGGGTCGGCGATCACGGCTTCGAGGAGAGCGGTCATCGCTTTGGGTTCAATGTATCCGGCGCGCTTGACGATTTCGGTGCCGTCAGGCGCAAAGATGATGGTCGCCGGCCAGCCCCAATCGCCGTAGCGGTTCGCAAGGTCTGGGTTCGCGTCTTGGTCGACACGAACAGTTATGAACTTGGATTTGAGGAGATTAGTTACGTCCTTATTCTTATAGGTGGTTTTCTCCATGACATGGCACCAATGGCACCAGACCGCCTCGAGATCGAGGATGACAAGCCGGTTTTCCGCTTTGGCTTTTGCAAAGAGATCAGCGGACCAGGGTTGCCAATTCAGCTCCGTTTCGGCGCGAGCCGATGGCGTTAAGACCAGGCAAAACAGGCTCAAGGCCAAAATGCGCTTCAACCACATGGCGTACTGCTCCCGGTTGGTCATCCGGGAAGGTACGCTCGTGAGCGCCGCGAAGTTTCAGGGGCGTGGAGTATTTTCTCCGTCGAAATAAGCACTACGAATGTACTCGAACTGATCGGCACCTGGCCTATTTCAGGGTCGGAAAGTTATACTCCGCTCCTTTGCGGATACCTGTTGGCCAGCGGGCGGTAACTGTTTTTATGCGCGTGTAAAAGCGCACGCCTTCCGGCCCATAGATCGCGTGATCGCCAAACAGTGACCGTTTCCAGCCGCCGAACGAGTGATAGGCGACGGGGACAGGCAATGGTACGTTGATGCCGACCATACCAACCTGGATCTTGTCGGCAAAGGCGCGGGCGGCGTCGCCGTCGCGCGTGAAGATCGCGGTGCCGTTGCCGTATTCGTGACTGTTGATGAGATGTGCGGCCTCGTCGTAGCTTTCGGTTCGAACAACGGAAAGGACTGGCCCGAAAATTTCCTGTTTGTAGACTTCCATGTCTTTGGTGACGCGATCAAAGAGTGAGCCGCCGAGGAAGTATCCGTTCTCGTAGCCTTGGAGTTTCACTCCGCGCCCATCGACGACGAGGTCTGCCCCTTCTTTTACGCCCTGGCCGATAAGTCGCGTGATGCGCTCTTGGGCTTCGCGCGTCACGACAGGACCCATTTCCGACTGGGGATCTGAGGCTGGTCCGACTTTGAGCGCGCGGACTTTTGGTGCCAGCGCTTCGACCAGCCGGTTCGCGGTTTTTTTACCGACCGGTACTGCGACGGAAATCGCCATACAGCGCTCGCCGGCCGATCCATAGCCTGCGCCCATCAATGCATCGACGGCCTGGTCCATGTCGGCGTCAGGCATGATGATCATGTGGTTCTTGGCGCCGCCTAAGGCTTGCACGCGTTTTCCAGCGGCCGAACCGCGATGATAAACGTATTCGGCAATCGGCGTCGAACCGACGAACGACACAGCGGCAATGTCAGGATGGTCGAGGATCGCATCGACGGCGGTTTTATCGCCGTGCACGACGTTGAGGACGCCGGCCGGAAAGCCTGCTTCCTGAAAAAGCTCCCAAGCCAGCATAACAGCGGAAGGATCGCGCTCCGATGGTTTCAGAATGAAGGTGTTGCCGCACGCGACGGCGACGGGATACATCCACATCGGCACCATGGCAGGGAAGTTGAATGGCGTGATTCCGGCCACAACACCCAAGGGTTGGCGATCCGACCAACTGTCGATATCCGGTCCGACGTTGCGGCTGTACTCACCCTTCAAGAGATGCGGGATGCCGCAGGCAAAATCGACGACATCGATGCCGCGTTGAAGTTCGCCAAGCGCGTCCGCGTGGGTTTTGCCGTGTTCATTCGAGATGGCGCGCGCGATATCGTTGGCGTGGCGCTCAAGTAGCTCCTTGAATTTGAACATCGGCTTGACCCGCTTCATGGGCGGCGTGTTGCCCCATTCAACGGATGCGTGTTTAGCGGCGGCAACCGCAGCGTTGACTTCTGCGGCTTCAGAGAGGGGGAGAATAGCTGACTTTTCGCCGGTCGCCGGATTGAAGACCGGCACTGTACGTGAAGACGTTGACGTAATCTTGCGGCCGCCGATGGCATTTTGGATGGTTTCAAGTGACTGCATTTGGATCCGTTCTTTGCGTGTTCCGCGCCGTTAGTTCGTGGTTTTGAGAACCATAGTGAGTGTATCGAACAGTTGATCTATTTCTTGTTTCGAAATGATGAGCGGCGGCGACAGTGCAATAATGTCCCCGGTCTGGCGAATGAGCAGATTATTTTCGAAGGCTTTGACGAAGCGGTCGTAGGCGCGCTTTGCGGGCTCGCCGGGGGCGGGATCGAGTTCTATGGCACCTACGAGGCCGATGTTGCGAATGTCGATGATGTGCGGCAGGCCTTTCAAGGCGTGCAGCCGCTCTTCCCAATAAGGCGCGAGTTCGGCGGCGCGCGAGAGCAAGCCTTCGTCGTGATAGGTGTCTAGCGTGCCGATAGAGGCGGCGCAGGCCATCGGATGCCCGGAATATGTGTATCCGTGAAAAAAGTCGATGGCGTTCTCGGGTCCATTCATGAAGGCGTCGTGGATTTTTGAGGTCACGAACACGGCGCCCATTGGAACGGTGCCGTTGGTGACGCCTTTTGCCGTCGTGATGATGTCCGGCGAGACACCGAAATAATCGGTACCGAAAGGCGTGCCGAGGCGGCCGAACGCGGTGATGACTTCGTCGAAAATGAGCAGGATGTCGTGTTTGGCGCAGATGGCTGCCAGCCGCTTCAGATAGCCCTTAGGCGGGATGATGACGCCTGTTGAGCAGGCAACGGGCTCAACAATGCACGCCGCGATCGTAGAGGCATCATGCAGCGCGACGAGGCGTTCGAGATCATCGGCTAGGTCTGCGCCGTGTTCGGGCTCGCCGCGTGTGAAAGCGTTTTTAGTAAGATCGTGCGTGTGCCGGATATGATCGACGCCGGAAAGGAGCGATCCGAACATCTTGCGGTTGTTGGCAATGCCGCCGACGGATGTACCGCCGAAATTGACGCCGTGGTAGCCCCGTTCGCGCCCGATGAGGCGCACTTTTGTGGCGTTGCCTTTGGCGCGGTGATAGGCGAGCGCCATTTTGAGGGCTGTTTCGACCGATTCTGATCCAGAGTTCGTGAAGAAGACGTGGTCGAAGCCTTTGGGCGCTATGTTGACAAGCCGCGACGCGCATTCGAAGGCTTTAGCGTGACCCATCTGAAACGTGCCAGCGAAGTCGAGAGTTGCTGCCTGCTTCTGGATTGCCTCGACGATCTTTGGCCGGCAGTGGCCTGCGTTGACGCACCATAGGCCTGATGTGCCGTCTAGAACGCGGCGGCCGTCGTCGGTGATGTAATGCATACGTTCCGCACCGACAAAAATGCGCGGGGATTTCTTGAATTGGCGGTTGGCAGTAAACGGCATCCAGAAGGCCGAGAGGTCGTTGGTCTTGTGCTGGATGTTCATGATCGTCCTCCGAAATCGTAACTTAAGTGCTCGGGCAAAAATTTAAGATGCGCGGCTGACGGCTTCGACAAGGCTTTCTGAGAAAATATCCATGCCTTCCGTTACGATTTGGTCGCTTGCGGTCAAGGGTACAAGGAAGCGAATTACGTTCGAATACGTGCCGCAGGAGAGCAGGATAAGCCCTTTTTCGTTTGCCGTCTTCAAAAGAGCTGAGGTTAGGGCCGCATCCGGTTCACCACTCGCTGAATTCTTTACGAGTTCAAGTGCACACATGGCGCCAAGCCCGCGGATGTCGCCAATACAATTGAGATTGGTGCGATCTTTCAATTGACCGAGCCGGTCGAGGATAATTTTTCCGATCTCATTGGACCTGTCGCAGAGTTTTTCTTCCGCGATGATGTCGAGAACGGCGTGCGCGGCGGCGCAGGCGAGCGGGTTCCCGGCATACGTTCCGCCAAGTCCGCCCGGGTTCGCTGAGTCCATTATGTCCGAACGGCCGACAATAGCCGCAAGCGGCAAGCCACCCGCTAGACCTTTCGCGAGCGTAACGACGTCTGCTTTGATGCCTGCGTGTTCGAGCGCAAACATTTTTCCCGTGCGCGCAAAGCCTGTTTGGATTTCGTCGGCGATGAGCACAATGCCATGCTCGTCGCAGAGAGCGCGCAGCGTGCGCAGAAACTCAAAGGGCGCGATGTTGAATCCGCCTTCGCCCTGCACGGGCTCGATGATTATGGCTGACACGTTTGAAGGATCGATCGAGTGTTTGAAGAGGTGCTTCAGGCTTGCGAGGCTCTCGTCATTTGAGACGCCGTGATAAGCGTTCGGAAATACGGCGTTGTAAATGTCCGGCGGAAACGGACCGAAGCCCTTTTTGTAGGGAACCACCTTGCCGGTCAGCGCCATGCCCATATGCGTGCGGCCATGAAAGCCGCCTCCGAACGAAATGACGCCTGAGCGCCCGGTATAGGCGCGAGCAACTTTGACTGCGTTTTCGACAGCTTCAGCGCCGGTCGAAATCAGCATGGTCTTGGCCGGGCCGGGGACGGGCGCAATGGCGTTCAACCTCTCAGCTAGCCGGATGTAGCTTTCGTAGGGTGTCACCTGAAAGCAGACGTGGCTGAACGACTTCAACTGTTCTTCAACGGCGGCGACGATCTTGGGGTGCTGGTGGCCGGTGTTGACGACGGCGATGCCTGCGGCGAAATCAATGTAACGCTTGCCATCTTCGCTCCAGATTTCAGAGTTCTTGGCGCGCTTCGCATAGATCGCTGTAGCGTGACCAACACCCCTAGGGATAGCCGCAGCCCGCCGCGCGTGAAGTTCTGCTGAGGTTGGCATTTAGAAGTGTCTCCTCAAGAAAAAGCTTGGATGCCGGTTTGGGCGCGACCCAATATCAACGCATGTATGTCGTGCGTGCCTTCATAGGTATTGACGGCTTCGAGGTTCATCATGTGTCTGATCACATGGTATTCGTCGGAAATACCATTGCCGCCGTGAATGTCGCGAGCCGCGCGGGCTATGTCGAGAGCCTTGCCGCAACTGTTGCGCTTGAGTAGAGACACCGCTTCGGGCGCAAGTTGGTTGCGGTCTTTGAGACGTGCGGCGTGTAAACAAGCGTGCAGCGCAAGCGTGATCTCGGTCTGCATGTCGGCCAGCTTTTTTTGAATCAGCTGGTTGGCCGCGAGGGGCTGTCCGAACTGCGTGCGGTCGAGCGCGTATTGACGGGCGGCGTGCCAGCAAAATTCTGCAGCTCCAAGCGCGCCCCAAGCAATGCCGAAACGCGCGTTATTGAGACACCCGAATGGGCCTTTGAGACCTTGCACATTAGGCAAAATGCTCTCTGCCGGAACGACGACGCCATCCATGGCAATTTGTCCAGTGACGGAGGCGCGCAATGCGAACTTTCCCTCGATCTTAGGCGAAGTGAGCCCTTTCATGCCGCGTTCGAGAATGAACCCGCGAATGACGCCATCGTCCGTTTTAGCCCAGACAATGTAAATATCGGCGATGGGTGCGTTCGTAATCCAGGTCTTGGATCCTGTTAGTTCGTAGCCGCCCTTGACACTCTTGGCCCGCGTTGTGAGTGCGCCTGCGTCCGATCCGTGGTCAGGTTCGGTCAATCCAAAACATCCGACCAATTCTCCGGTCGCCAATTTGGGCAGATACTTCTCGCGTTGCGTGTCGCTGCCATACGCGTAGATTGGGTACATCACGAGACTGGATTGTACGCTCATGGCCGAGCGATAACCGGAATCCACGCGTTCGATTTCCCGCGCGATTAGGCCGTAGGAGGCGGCGTTCACGCCGGCGCCGCCAAATGCTTCCGGAATTGTTGGTCCGAGAAATCCCATGGCGCCTAGACTAGTCATGATCGACCGGTCAAACGTTTCATGGCGGTGATCGGCGAGCACGCGCGGCATCAGCTTATCGTTACAGAATTTGCGCGCACTTTCAGCGAGGATCCGCTCCTCGTCTGTCAGCGACTCCTCGAAGAAAAGCGGGTCCGACCAGGAAAATGCGGCGCGCCCTGTTTCTCCGTCAATTTTTGTCATTGCAGCGTCTCATGCATCGATGGCGCCGAGGCAGATGAACTTCGTTTCAAGATATTCGTCCAATCCTTCGGCGGCGCCTTCACGGCCAAGGCCCGATTCCTTGACGCCCCCGAAGGGCGCGACTTCGTTTGAGTAAATACCCTCGTTGACGCAAACCATGCCGGTCTCAAGCTTTTCGGCAACGCGCCATGCGCGCGAGGCATTCTGCGTGAAGAGGTAGGAGGCGAGGCCGAAGGGAGTGTCGTTGGCAATTTTGATCGCCTCGTCTTCGGTCTCGAATTTCATCAATGCAGCGACGGGTCCGAAGATTTCCTCGTCAAGCAATGCCATCCCGGGTTTTATGCCGGTGAGCACTGTCGGATCAAAGAACAGCGGACCTTTGTCGTTTGCTCTTCCGCCGCACAGAACCTTTGCGCCTTTTGCTATGGCGTCGCTGGTTAGCAACTTCACCTTATCGATGGCCTCCGAATTGATAAGGGGGCCGATGGTTGTGTCTGTGGCGTCGCCGGAGCCGACAACCAGTTCTTTGACGGCATCGGTGAGTGCCGTGGCAAAGCGATCGTAAATTCCGGCTTGCACAAGAATGCGGTTGGCGCACACGCACGTCTGGCCGGCGTTGCGGAACTTCGACGCCATCGTGCCGGCAATAGCCCGCTCGAGATGTGCGTCGTCGAAGATCAGGATCGGCGCATTGCCGCCAAGCTCAAGCGTTAGCTTTTTGACCGTATCGGCCGACTGCTTGTAGAGCAGCTTGCCGACTTGCGTTGAGCCGGTAAAAGTCAATTTGCGCACGCGCGGGTCTTCACACAACACATTGCCAACGGCAGCAGGTTGGTTGCTCGTCACGATATTGAGCACGCCCGGCGGCACTCCGGCGTCCATGGCAAGTTTAGCGGCAGCGAGTGCCGAAAGCGGCGTATCTTCTGCCGGCTTTATCACGATCGTACATCCAGCCGCGAGTGCTGCGGCGGCCTTTCTGGTCACCATCGCATTCGGGAAATTCCAAGGTGCAATGGCTCCAACGACGCCGATCGGCTGCTTGATGGTGAAGTAACGGCGCGTCGCAGCGGTCGTCGGGATCGTCTTGCCGTAAGCCCGCTTTCCTTCTTCTGCGAACCATTCGACGAACGAGGCGCCATACGCGATCTCGCCGCGTGCCTCTGCGAGCGGTTTGCCCTGTTCGGCCGTCAGGAGTTGGGCGAGGGACTCGGTCTCCGATGTCAGCAGCTCGAACCACTTCTTGACTATGTTTGCTCTCTCTTTGGCGGTCTTGGCTGCCCATCCGGGAAAAGCCCGTTCGGCGGCATCGATGGCTTGACGCGTCTCGAGCGCACCGAGATCTGGCACATTAGCAATGGTTTCGCCTGTAGCCGGGTTCAAGACGGGAAACGTCTTTGTCGAGGTGATCCACTTGCCATCGATGAGCGCGGCGGCCGGATACTTACTCAGCACCATGTTCATGGACAAACTCCTCTAGCGTATCGTTATAGAAACGGATTTCAGGTCGGCGTATTTGTAAAGTGCGTGAAGTGACCTGTCGCGGCCAAAGCCCGACTGCTTGAATCCGCCGAACGGCATGGTGATGTCGCAACTATCCCAGCCATTGATCCAGACGAGGCCAGCTTTGATTTCCCGCGCCGCGCGATGCGCAAGGCTGAGGTCTCTGGTCCAAACGCCGGACGCGAGACCGAAAATCGTGTTGTTCGCCATGCGAAGCGCTTCGTCCGCGTCCCGGAATGTCGTGACAGCGAGTACAGGACCGAAAACTTCCTCCTGCGCGAGAGTTGAATTGGGTGCTACGCCGTTGAAAACGGTTGGCTCGACGAAGAAGCCGCCGCTGTTCTTGCGCACACGCTTTCCGCCATGCGCTAGAGACGCGCCTTCCTTGCTAGCCGTCTCAATAAAGCCGATCACGGTGTTCATCTGACTTTCGGAAACCATGGCGCCGAAGTTTGTTTCGGGTGCAAGAGGATCGCCGGGTACAAAGCCTTTTGCGGCTGATATGATTTTATCGAGGAAAACGTCTCTGATTTTCTCGTCAACGAGCAGGCGCGAACCCGCAGTGCACACTTCGCCCTGATTGTAGAATATGCCAAAGGCGGCATGCGCCGCTGCAGCGTCGAGATCCGGGCAGTCGGCAAAGATGATGTGCGGGGACTTTCCGCCGAGTTCTAAGCTGACACGCTTCAAGTTGCTGTCGGCGGCGTACTTCATGAGCATGCGGCCGACGGGACCGGAACCTGTAAACGTCAACATATCGACGTCCATGTGCAGCGCGATCGCCTTGCCGGCGACCGATCCCTTGCCGCTTACCACATTCAAGACGCCGGCCGGCACACCTGCTTCGAGTGCAAGTTCACCAAGTTTGAGAGCGGTCATACTGGTGAGTTCGGCGGGTTTCACGACGATGGAATTCCCCATCGCGAGCGCGGGTGCCACTTTCCACATCGTGAGATGGAGTGGGAAGTTCCACGGCATAATTGCGCCGATGACGCCCAACGGTTCGTGGACGGCATACGAAAATCTATCTGCGGTTTCGGGGCCGACTTCGCCGTATACTTTGTCGAGCGCCTCCGTGTAGTAGCGCAGCGTTCGAATGGCAGACGGTACGTCGAACGCGATTGTATCGCGAATAGGTTTGCCGGAATCAATGCTCTCAAGAAGGGCAATCGTTTCTAGATCGCGCTCCATGAGGTCTGCGAGCTTGAACATGATGCGCTTTTTCTCGCGGTAGTGAAGATTTCGCCAGCGGCGGTCCTCGAAGGACGCTCGTGCTGCCACAACGGCGGCATCGACATCAAGTTCGTTGCACAGCGCAATTTTGTTTATCAATTGGCCGTTGCGTGGAGAGATATTATCGAACGTCATACCCGACTTGGCCGGACATAGTTTGCCGTCGATAACGGCTTTCGAGGGAAGCGCGATACTTTCGGCGGCCATTTCGAAATGTGCAAGAGTGGTCATCAGTGCCGTCCCTACGCAACGTGTGAATACCAGAGATGATCGAGCGGCGTGACGACGCGTTCGAAGCTGCTGCGCTCGACTTGCTTCAGTTGGGTATAGACGTGCTGAAATTCAGCACCGAACGCTTCGCGCACGATTGGTGACTTGCCAAAGAGATCTAGCGAATTGACCCAAGCCGTCGGTAGCGGCGGGATGTTCAGCTCCTCTGAATTGCCTTTGACGCCCGGACCGCAGTCCAACTTGTTGGTCAAACCGTGTTGGATGCCGGCTAAGATAGCGGCGACGACGAGATAGGGATTTGCGTCAGCGCCTGAAACGCGATGCTCAACACGGGTGGCTTTGACATTTCCGCCAGGAATGCGTAGCGCGACTGTGCGATTGTTGAAGCCCCAATGCGGCGCCATGGAAACGTAAGACTTGGGCACATAGCGGCGATAGGAATTTGCCGATTGTGCCCAAATGGCCATGAAATCTGGCATCGTCTTCAAGAGACCGCCGATGGCGTGCTTAAAGGCTGGCGCCAAGGGTTCGCAAGGCTCCTTGGCATTTGGATCGCCGACAAAAATGTTGTTGCCCTTGCCATCGACGAGGCTGACGTGGACGTGAAGGCCTGAGCCGGTCCATTCGTGATGCGGCTTGGCCATGAAGGTCGCTTCAACATTGTTGGCGAGGGCGGCAGCCTTGACCGCTCGCTTCAAGAGTAAGCCGTCGAGCGCTGCAGCAACTGGATCAGCGCGGTGCTTCAAGTTGATTTCAAATTGTCCGGGACCCAACTCTTGCATCACCGCATCGACGGGCAGACCTTGAGCTTCGCTGATACGGTAGATGTCATCGATCAAGCGGCCGAGAACGTCCATATCGTCGAATTCAAAAGTCTTCGGCCAATCCGGGTCTGCCGAAAGTCCTTCGGGGGTATTGAGCGGAAATGCGCCGTTCTGTCGCTTGGCCAAAACATAGAATTCGAGTTCAACGGCAACGACAGGCGTGAGGCCGGTCTTGCTGAATCTTGCAACTTGCCCTGCCAGGACTGTGCGCGGGTCAATATCAACATTGTTCAAAACTTCGATAACGGCTTGAGCATGCGTGCCGCCATTGACGGGGACATGCTTAAGTGTCCTGGCGATGATACGGCAGGGCAAATCCGGATCGCCGGTCTCCCAAAGGCGGCCGGTTTCTTCAATGCAATTGCCGCGCGGGTCCATGATGAAGACGGAACCGGGAATGAGGATGCCACTTTGCACTGCGTCAACCAGATCGCCTCGGCGGAGGCGTTTTCCTCGCGGAATGCCGTTTAAGTCATAAGTGAACAGATCGATCCAGCGGACGTCTGGATGCGCGCTGAGGAAGGCTTTGGCATTATCGACAGTTTCGTAATTGGTGGTCATTTTGTGCGTACCCCGGCTGCCGCGCCGAACCGGCGGAAGAGTGATATGGAGACAGG
The DNA here is from genome assembly GCA_963819605.1 of uncultured Alphaproteobacteria bacterium. Lineage (GTDB taxonomy): Bacteria > Pseudomonadota > Alphaproteobacteria > Rhizobiales > Hyphomicrobiaceae > Hyphomicrobium_B. The sequence continues at coordinate 22,694 of CAWFWU010000006.1, forward strand.
GTTCGACTTGGCCTGCCATTCTGGATGCCATTGGACGCCGAGACAAAACGGATGATCAACCGGACCGCGTACGGCCTCGACCAAACCGTCTTTGGCGTAGGCCTCTGGAGTGAGCTTGTCCGAGAGCCGTTTGATGCCTTGCCAGTGCAGTGAGTTGACCATGATCTCATCTTTGCCGATCCAATCGCGCAATTGACCTTTGAGCGTAATTGGGTGAACGGGGCCGAATTTCTCGTCCATGTTCGGTGATTCACGTTCGCGATGATCCATGTGCCCATCGGCGTCGTGAACGGCTTGATGTAAAGTGCCGCCGAGAGCCACGTTCAGCTCTTGAAAGCCGCGGCAGATTGCAAACAGGGGCTTCTTTTTCTCTATTGCTGCCCGGATCAGCGGCAACGTCACGGCGTCACGCGCTGAGTCCATCGTCTCGGGTTTTAACGGTTTTTCGTCGCCGTAGAGCGCTGGATTGACGTTGGAGAGGCTACCCGATAGCAGAATTGCATCGGCAATCTCAAGGAGTGCGCCGATATCAGTGAGCCCCGGCCCGACAGGCACCAGCAGCGGTTGGCATTCCGCGACTTCAGCAACGGCCGCCGTATATTTGCGGCCAACGGCGTCGAAATCGAGACCACCTAATTTTTTGGTGCACGCGGGGATGATGACGATGGGCCGGCTCATGCCGCAACTTCTCCTGCGACGTCGTGCAATGTCTGATCGAGGGACTTGCGAATAACGGCCTCGGCTTCGTCAAAATGCTCTTGTGTCCAGATCAGCGGTGGCGCCGTTACCATGGTATCGAAGACCGCGCGCATGATGAAACCGTTTCGGAAGAAGTGATCGCGGCAGATCAAGCCGACGCGGCCGGGATTATCGAAGCGCCGTCTTGTTTTTTTATCGGCAACGAGTTCGATTGCGCCCAACAACCCAACCGAACGCACCTCACCGACAAGAGGGTGGCCGGCGAATTTGGCGAGCATCTTAGCGAGTGCCGGTCCGGTGGATTCTTGTACTTTTGGGACAAGCCGCTCACGCTCTAGGATCTCGATATTCTTCAGAGCCACGGCACAAGCGACCGGATGTCCGGAGAACGTGTACCCGTGGTTGAAATCGTCATCATGCTCCATCAGGGCTTCGACAATCATGTCGTCGATGATGAGCCCGCTGAGGGGAATATATCCCGAAGTCGCGGCCTTCGCGAACGTGATCAAATTTGGACGGATGCCATAATATTCCGAACCGAACCACGTTCCGAGACGCCCGAAGCCGGTGATGACTTCGTCGGCAAGAAAGAGCACCCCGTACTTGTCGACTATGCGTTGCACTTCCGGCCAGTAGGTCGATGGTGCGATCTTCACGCCGCCCGCACCTTGCACCGGTTCAGCCGCGAAGGCTGCGACGTTTTCCGGTCCTACGGCCAGGATTTCGTCTTCGATAGCCTTGGCGGCGCGCAATCCGAACGCTTCGGGTGTTTCGCCGTCTTTGGACTCCCCGTACCAGTAAGGGTCCATAACATGACGAAAACCATCGTAGACGGGATAACTATGTGCGTGGACATGAGACATGCCGCCCATCGAGCCAGCTGCAATGGTTGAGCCATGATAGGCGTTGTTGCGGCTTATGATGATGCGCCGCTTGGGCTCGCCCTTGAGTGCCCAATAATGACGGATCAGGCGGATTGCGGTGTCGTTCGATTCCGATCCTGATGAGCCGTAAAAGATATTGTTGAGCGTTTCGGGAGCGAGTTCGGAAAGCTTGCGCGACAGCGCGACGACCGGGGGATGTGTTGTACGGAAAAACGTATTATAAAAAGGCAATTCGCACATTTGGGCGTGAGCTGCATCCGCTAGTTCTTCGCGTCCATATCCGACGCTTGTGGTCCATAGTCCCGACATGCCGTCGAGAATGCGATTATTCTCACTATCCCAGATGTAAGGGCCGTGTCCTCGCACAATGACTTTGGCGCCGCCACTGCGCAGGGACTTGTGGTTGGTGAACGGGTGTAGGTGGTGAAGCGCGTCCAGGTCTTTCAACTGTGAATATTGTTGTGACACGGGTAATCCTCCAGCAATTCATTTGATAGATCAAAATCAATTAGGCTGGACTAGGCGTGCGGCGTGTAGCCGATGCGTGCACAAAGTTCGAGGAGTTGAACTTTGAGGTTGAGGCCTTGGGCGTTGGGCGACATGGGGGAGGAGACATCAATATAGGCGAGCCCCGGCCACCCGGTGTCGAGGGGTCCAAATACGTCCGCGATCGGTGCGTGACCGTTCACGTCTTTCCTCCATTGCCCGGCAGCATGAATGAGCAATTTTCTGCGGTCAATTGTGCTCAGTACTTGCGCTTGGCGCAATCACGGGTGTACTGCTTGTCGGCTACAGCGAAGAATTTATGGGCTACGGTGTAGAATTGTCAAGCAGAACCGTCAGTAAAGCAAAACCTCGTTCTCGCGGTCCCCGTAAATTGGATCGCGGCGATATTCTTGAGGCGGCCTTTGAGATGCTCTCCCGTGCTGGAGAGAGCGGCTTTTCGCTGCGTAAACTCGGCGCGCACGTCGGGGTCGATCCGATGACCGTCCTGCACCATTTCAAATCTAAAGAAGAACTCCTACGACAAATTGCTGACCGGGCGCTGGGCACCGTTGAACTACCATTGCCGACTGACAATTGGCGGTTGGATTTGCGTGGCGTCGCAGAGGCTTATCGGGATCTGGCACATCGTCACCCGCGAATCTTCCATTTGCATTTTCGATTTAACGCAACGGGGCCGGCAGATCACGCTTCGAGCGAAGTCGTCTATCGTGCGATGCGAAGTACCGGACTCCCGGATTCGGTGGCTGCTGGGTTGGGGTTGGCGTTTTACGCGTTTGTCCTTGGTTTTGCTCTGGCTGAAACCGAGGGTCTACTGCTCCCGCTGAACGACGCGGAAGAAGCGGAAATGCGCTCTCTCGATCCATTGGGATACCCGGCCACTCAGGCGTTCATTCCAGCATTCAAAACTCTTGATCCGGACGCTGCATTCGATTCGGCCGTGACGGCCTTCATAGATGGCGTTGCAATGCGGGCCGGCAATAAACAGCGCTGAAACTGCTTCATGCCAACGAAACGGTAGTACTTCGATAAGCGCCGGACTATGATTTCAAGAGAGATACTGTTTCGGCATTCGTCTTAGTGAGACCGTAGCCATGTATCAAACCTCGTGGCAGCACACGACATATAACTTTTCGAGTTTGAAAGAGTTAATGGCGAAGGCAACGCCACCTCGGTCGGGGGATGTTCTTGCGGGAGTTTCGGCGGGCTCTGCCGAGGAAAACGTTGCGGCAAAACTTGCGCTGGCTGATTTGCCGCTCAAGAAGTTCTTATCCGATGCAATCATCCCTTATGAAATGGATGACGTCACACGGCTTATCATTGACGAGCACGACGCTGCAGCCTTCGCACCTATCGCCAGTATGACGGTGGGTGAATTTCGCGAGTGGTTGCTATCCGAGGCGGTTGGCAAAGAGATATTGACGCGCGTCGCACCCGGGTTGACGCCCGAGATGGTGGCGGCAGTCTCCAAGATTATGCGCAATCAAGATCTCATTCTGGCAGCGCGCAAAGCCACGGTGGTTACAAAGTTTAGAGATACCATCGGTTTGCCTGGCCGCATGTCCGTTCGCCTTCAACCCAATCACCCGACTGACGACAAGCGTGGGATCGCGGCATCCCTCATCGACGGCCTCATGTACGGATGCGGCGATGCGGTTATCGGCATCAACCCAGCAAGCGATAATACTGCGACGATCATCGACCTTATTTCTATGCTCGACGAAGTCATCCAGCGCTTTGAAATTCCAACGCAAAGCTGCGTGCTAACCCATGTTACGACCTCAATAGAAGCGATCGCACGCGGTGCGCCCGTCGATCTTGTATTTCAATCGATTGGCGGCACGCAGGCCGTCAACGAATCTTTCGGCGTCACGCTCGATATACTTCGTCAGGGGCGAGAGGCCGCGCTGTCGCTAAAGCGCGGAACCGTCGGCGATAACGTCATGTACTTTGAAACGGGGCAAGGTTCAGCGCTTTCGGCCGATGCGCACCACGGCGCCGATCAACAGACGCTAGAGGCGCGGGCCTACGCAGTTGCGCGAAAATTCAAGCCATTGCTCGTCAATTCCGTCGTCGGGTTTATTGGACCCGAGTATCTCTACAACGGCAAAGAGATCATCCGTGCCGGGCTTGAGGACCACTTCTGCGGCAAGCTGCTCGGCATTCCGATGGGTTGCGACATTTGCTATACCAACCACGCGGAAGCCGATCAGGACGACATGGATGTCCTGTTGATGCTGCTCGGGGCTGCGGGTGTGAACTTCGTCATGGGTATTCCGGGCGCCGACGACATCATGCTCAACTACCAATCGACATCGTTCCATGACGCACTTTATGTGCGCGAGGCGCTGGGGTTGAAGCGTGCGCCGGAGTTTGAGGAATGGCTGCAGCACATCGGGCTGACGGATATGCAAGGCCGTCTCAAGCCCGAAAGCACCTCGCATCCGCTGTTACAGCATGCCAAGAGGCTCGCGGTATGAACAAAAGCGAAGACGTATGGAGCGCATTACGCCAATTTACCGAGGCACGCATCGGGCTCGGACGTTCTGGATCGGCGATGCCGACGCGGGAAGTCTTGAAGTTCTCGATGGCGCACGCGCAGGCGCGCGACGCAGTGACAACGCCCATAGACTGGTCGCCGGTTGAAGCGGATCTCAAATCTCTGGAGCTGCATACTGTGCGCCTCCATAGTGCAGCGGAATCACGAGACCAGTATTTGCGGCGGCCCGATCTTGGGCGGCAGCTCGATGCAGCAAGCCGTGAAGTTCTGGCGGCAGGCAAAGCAACGAAGCCCGATCTCCTCGTCGTCGTTGGTGATGGTCTATCATCGACGGCGGTGAACGCCAACATCATGCCATTCTTGAAAGCATTTCTGCCTCATGTCCGTTCCGGCAATTGGTCCCTTGGTCCCGTGTTGCTCGCGGAACAGGCCCGCGTTGCGATTGGTGATGAAGCGGGCGAGTTTCTGGGCGCCAAGGCGGTCGTCGTGTTGATCGGGGAACGGCCGGGTCTCTCGTCTCCCGATAGTCTTGGCGCGTATCTGACCTTTGCGCCGCGTCCCGGCCGCAAGGATGCAGAACGCAACTGCATTTCGAACATCCGCAAGGGCGGCCTGAGCTACAATGAGGCGGCCTTCAAGCTGGCGTGGCTCCTTCGCGAAGCCTACAGGCGTGAACTTACCGGTGTACTATTGAAAGACGAATCCAGTTTTCAATTGGAGAATTCGCAGCAGAAACGGCGGTTAACCTAGGTTCACTGGGCCGCCTAGGCCGGCTTCTAAAACTTGAAAGAAGGCAAATTCAACAGATGACCTGCTGCTGTGTCTGTTCTATCATCCCTTTGTCGTAAGGGCCGGGATTCGAGTGGCCTTAAGAATGGGGAACCAAGGGTTCGAGGACAGTATGAGCCGGTTGTTGGCGACTGAATTGGAGCGCTTCTCAGCGTGACAGGCCGCCGATAATTTTCGGCCTTTTGGCCGGTGCTCCCACTTGTCCTTCGACCCCCAACACGGGGCAGGACAAGCGATGTCAGAACAACCACAAGGCGTGACCTATAGTAAGGTCGATGATGCTTATTTCGCGGCGCGAGGCCTGAAACGCCATGCCGGCGTCTGGTCGCTTTGGGCGCTCGGTGTTGGCGCGGTCATCTCGGGCCACTTCTCGGGCTGGAACCTTGGTCTCGCCCAAGGCGGATGGGGCGGCATGTTCGTGGCAACGATCCTCATCGCCATAATGTATCTGGGACTTACCTATTCCCTTGCCGAAATGAGTCCCGCCATGCCCCACACGGGCGGCGCCTACTCCTTTGCACGCACGGCCTTCGGGCCCTGGGGCGGGTTCTTGACGGGGCTTGCCGAGAACGTCGAATACGTCATGACCGCGGCTGTCATCGTCTTTTTTATTGGCTCGTATTTGCTTGGCATTCTCAACCTGATATTCGGCGCAGACACTTTCGGTCCACAGTGGCAGCCGTTGTTCTGGATACTTGGCTATGTATTATTCGTGGGATTAAACATCCTCGGTGTCGAACAATCCTTCAAATTCTCGCTGATAGTGACGCTGCTGGCACTCGCTTGTCTCGTGGTGTTCTATTTGAGTGCATTGCCTCACGTCGACTTCAATCGGTGGGCACTCAATATCGGCGCAGACGGCAAGGAACTGCCCGAGGGTAACGGTCCAATGTTCCCATTTGGAAATTACGGCATCCTGGCCGCGTTGCCGTTCGCGGTCTGGCTGTTTCTAGCTATCGAGCAGCTTCCGCTTGCCGCTGAAGAGTCGGTCGATCCGAAGAGTGATATGCCCAAGGGCATCATGCTCGGCATGTTCACACTTATCGCCTCGGCATTCTGCGTTCTCTACCTCAACCCTTCGGTTGCAGGCGTTGGATCGGCCAAGCTCGGCGCATCAGGTGAACCGCTGCTAGATGGGTTCCGCGCAATATACGGCGATCAGCTGGCGATTGTACTTTCTGCAATCGCAGTTATCGGACTGGTTGCAAGCTTCCATGCGATCATCTTTGCTTTCGGCCGTCAGATCTATTCCGTGAGTCGTGCAGGATATTTTCCGAGCGCCCTTTCCGTAACCCACGGCACTCGCAAGACACCGCACATCGCAATGGTCGTCGGTTCTCTCGTCGGCCTCGCGGTCATGATGGCTGTTTGGTACTCTCTCGGTGCGGACGAAGGCGGCAAACTTATCGGTGGCACGTTGCTCAACATGGCTGTCTTCGGTGCGATGTTGTCTTACGTGATGCAAGGATTGTCCTACATTCAGCTCAAGAAGAAGTTCCCGGACATTGAGCGGCCATACAAGAGCCCGCTCGGCAACTTTGGTGCGATCCTCACTGTGGTCATTGCGCTCGTCACGATTTATATGCAGCTCCAAGACCCCGTCTACGTTAAGGGCGTGCTTTGGGTTGCAGCGTGGTTTGCTGTGGGGATTTTATACTTCGCATTGATTGGCCGGAATAAGCTTATCCTCTCGCCGGAAGAGGAATTCGCCATGTCGCACGGCAAGGCTGACTATAAGTCGTATTGATGAATCGCATCGGGAGGCGGCGCGCGCCGCCTCCCGATGTCTTTCGAATTTAAAAGCAAGGAACGGGGTGCGGCTGCGGGCGGCACGGGGTATAAGTTGGCAGGGAAGACCGTTACGAACCCGTGTCCAAGATGCGCCCGAAACGAAATCTAAAGACCAGAACAACCTCAACCGAAGACGCGCGCTGGGAAGCGGTCGTCGCGCGTGATCGCGATAGCGACGGCAAGTTCTTCTACGCCGTTGCCACGACGGGCGTCTATTGCCGGCCGTTGTGCGCTGCGCGCCTCCCTCATCGCAGGAATGTAGAATTCTATACAAATGCGCGTGACGCCGAAGCGTCCGGATTCCGGCCCTGTAAACGCTGCAAGCCCAACGATCCACCGCTCGACGAGCGATATGCCAAGACTGTTACTGATACCTGCCGCCGGATTGAACAGTCGCCTGAGCCCATCTCGCTCGCCGATCTTGCGGCCGGCGCCGGCCTCAGCCCGTATCACTTTCATCGCATCTTCAAATCAATCACGGGCGTTACGCCGAAGTCATATGCAGATGCGGTGCGCCAGAAGCGTGTCCGCGAAGGCATAAGGAAGGAAACGACTGTGACACATGCCATCTACGATGCGGGCTTCGCCTCCCCCGGGCGCTTTTATGAACTCATCGGCAAAGATGCTCGGCATGACTCCAAAGGCATTCCGTTCAGGCGGTCAAAGCACCGTCATTCGGTTTGCAATTGGCGATTGTTCGCTTGGCGCCATACTCGTCGCCGAAAGCGACAAGGGCATCTGTGCCGTTCTCTTGGGCGACGATCCGGCAGCACTGCTCAGAGATTTGCAGGACCGCTTTCCTAAGGCGGAACTTGCCGGCGGAGACATGGCCTTCGAGAAACGCGCCGCAAAAGTGATAGCATTTACCGAGAGTCCTCGCCGCAAGCTGGACTTGCCGCTCGATATCCGAGGCACGGCCTTCCAACACCGGGTTTGGAAAGCTCTGCAGGAGATCCCGTGCGGATCGACGGCGAGCTACACGGACATTGCCGAAAGAATCGGGCAGCCGAAGTCTGTCCGTGCCGTCGCTGGCGCCTGCGCGGCAAATTCCATCGCCGTCATCGTCCCTTGCCATCGCGTCGTCCGCAATGACGGAGCTTTGTCGGGTTATCGCTGGGGCATCGAACGCAAGGGCCAACTACTGAAGCGCGAATCCAAGAAATCAGACAAGGGCTAGTCATGCAGCACGCCGCGACCGCAGCGGCGATGTGCACTGACCCTGCCATCGCGAGTTGCGTAGGAGCTAAGGATAACATTTGCAGGAGGAATCTTTTGACGTCGCCGCCAGCCGATCCTTCCCGCACGCCGGCAACGTCGATATCAAGAAATCTGTAAAAATTGACGGGACGATTCTGCTCCCGGTGGAAACCGCGGTTTCGCTGTGTTTAGCGGTCACAAAGTTTTCAGTCGCTGTCCACTGAACGATCTCAACTGGATGCAGGGCAAGCCCACGTTCAAATTTGTGTGCGCTATGAGAAATTCGGCCGGGGCCAAAGCATCCTACGCGCCCTCGGCCCTGGCCTTTGATCGGCGGCTCGAGGTCAAAATGGGCGGCAAGGACTTGAAAACGATTGTCGAGACGCAGCACGGACGCCGCATCGGTAATTTGCCAAGCGCCGAAGTTTCAGCCGTTTCAACAGTATTCGCGAACACTCAGCAACCGGCGTTGCCCGGTAAGGGCAGGTAAAATTTGGTTGCGGGGGCTGGATTTGAACCAACGACCTTCAGGTTATGAGCCTTTAATTTCGCGAACATATAGAGAAACATGCCGCGAACACTATAATTCTAATATTTATCGTGTATATATTCAATGGTATCGTGTAGACATGGCTGTAACATGAGCGCTAACCTGCCAACGCTCGACATTTTGCTACCCATGTGCTACCCAAACAGTGACGCCTCAGGACTTCGAGGAAGGTCCGTTCGACCCTTCGGCCTGCGAAGCAGCATCCGGTGACTTCCCGTCATCATCGGGACGGCTCGCCATGGCGCAGAACTTCACCGATCTGATGCTGCGCAAGCTGACGTCCGGCGGTCGCGACCGGCTGGAAGTCTGGGACGAGCGCATCCCCGGCTTTCGGCGTTCGTGTCTCGAAGGCCGGCACCAAGACCTTCATTCTGATCTACCGGCACCGCGGCCGGCTCGCGCCGGCTGACGCTCGGCCGCTATCCCGTGCTGTCGCTGGCCGACGCGCGCGACAAGGCCATCGACGCGCTGCGCCAGGTCAACGACGGCGCACGATCCCGATCCTCGAAGCCGAGCAAGCCGAGGACGATCCGGCTATCAGTTCGACGCCGTCGTCGACGCACTACGTCGAGCGCCATTGCAAGGTGCACAACAAGCCGAGCACGGCGCAAGGAAAGCGAGCGCTTGCTGAAGAAGCATTTCGTGTCGAGCCTGGGGCAAGCGCGACATCCGCGACATCAGCCAGAGCCACATCAACGAGATCCTCGACGAGCTGATCGCCGACGGCACGCCGAGCGAGGCCAACCACGCGCTCGGCGTCATCAAGACGCTGTTCCGCTGGTGCGTCGACCGCGACATGCTGGCGGTCAGCCCGTGCCAGAAGGTGCGCAAGCCCGCCAAGCACAATTCGCGCGCTCGCGTGCTGACCGATGCCGAACTGGTCAAGGTGTGGCGGTCGTTCGAAGCCGAGGGCTATCCGTTCGGCTACATGGGCAAGCTGCTGATGCTGACCGGCCAGCGCCGTGGCGAGGTCACGCGAAATGCGTTGGGGCCCAAATCGACGAAAGCGCAAGACATGGACGATTCCGCGCCGAGCTCGCCAAGAACAACCGCGAGCACGTGTTGCCGCTTCCGATGCAGCCGTGGCTAGTCTCTGAATTCGGTGCCGCGGCTCAGTGACGAGCGCGTGTTCCCGGCGCGCAACAATGACGTCAACGCCATCAGCGGGTTCACCCGCGCCAAGCTGCGGTTCGACAAGCTGTCGGGCGTCGAGCGAGTGGACGATCCACGACCTCCGGCGCACGGTCGCGACCGGTCCTCGCCAAGCTCGAGCGTCGCGCCGCACGTCATCGAGCGCGTGCTCAATCACGTGTCCGGCACGTTTGCCGGCGTGGCCGGCGTCTACAACCGGCCATCGTACCTGGACGAGATGCGCGCGGCGCTCGCGCTGTGGGACGAGCATGTCGCGGCTCTGGTACGCCAAGACAAAGCGTGACGGATAGACGGTGTTTGCCGCGAGCTTCCGCAAATCGTGTATGATTTGAATTGTCCAGCTGCGGCTTTGCCGCCCTATTGCCCAACGGCCCAGAAACCCACTCTACAACTCGACCTGAAACCCCTTGAGCCAGATCCTGGCCCCAGAAACGATTTTCTATGTCGACTTCTCAACCGCATAACGATCCGTTTGCCCACCTGCGTATCCTGACGATGAAGCAAGTGAAGGAGCTGACGTCCTACACCCCGCAGCACATCTACCGGCTGGAACGCGCAGGCAAGTTCCCAAGCCGCGTGCGCATCGGTGCAAACCGCGTCGGATGGCGCCTGTCGGATTTGGAGAAGTGGTACGCCGAGCGTCCGGTCGTGCCTCGCAATCTCACGGATGACTGACGGCCTCGCCGCGAGCGCTAAGCTCGCGCCGAAACCCATCGCTCGACGTCGCGCCAGGCTGGCGCATCGCGATCGCCGTCGATATCCGCGAAAGGACTGGCTGTGGCCAGCCAGAACGGATTGATGGCGAGATCGAAGTCTCGCGCCTCTTGTTCGACGATCCGGCACCGCTCGGAACAGTTTGCAGCGGTCCACATCCAATCGGGAACGGGCCAACGGCCGGAGAGGTCATCGATCATGTGATACTTGAGAATGACGTCCGAGCGTGTTTGCGACGGCTCGTCCAGCACGCGCAGCGCGGCGGCAAGGCTCGCCTGTGCTGGTTCGAGCCAGACGGGCGATGCTTTGAGATCCGATGCGATGCCGGCCGCTCATTCGATTGCGCCGTGGCGAACGCGTGCCCGATGACCTTGTGGTATGCGGCCCAGGTCTCTTTCCAGGCATCGGCAAGTGCCGCTAGGCGTGGACTGATGCCGACTTCGATCGCAACAGCCGGTCTTGGCAGGAAGGCTCCAAGAGCAATGCCGGTCGCTAAGGCGCCCGTACCAACAGCCAGTGTTCGCCGCGTGATCATGTCGTGGCCTCCCCGACCCTTGAAAGAAGCGGACAGTTCGTGCGGCCAATATGGCGCCAGTGGGACGCCTCACATCATGCCGCCGCGATCCGGCACCGGAAGCGGTAACGTGCCTTGGTTCGCGTCGGAGTTCTTGAGCTTGTAGCCTTTGACGAAGGCCAGCCGATCGCCGTTGAACATGAAGCGGATGTTGACGAAGAACGTGCCGTCATAGGGCGAGCGGAACAGGAATTCCTTTTCCAGCAGCTCGCGCAGGCCGCGCCGGAACGTGGCAGGCGCAAGCGCGCTCTCGTCCTGCGAGAGGTTCACGGTGTCCTTGCCCGGCGACTCGCGCAGCGCCGCGTAGACGATCTCGAACACGGCAAGCCCCGCCTTCGAGAGGCCGGACGCCTGCTTGAGGCCGGCAAGGTAGAGCTTCACGAAGCGCTCCTTGTCCACCTCCTCGAACTCGTAGGCGAAGGCGGCCCCGCGCCCCAGGATCTCGCCGGTGCCGTTGTCGACCACGAAACCCCTGTGCGTATCCCCGATCTGGACGCGCTTCGACTTCGCGATCTCATTGGGATCGGGTACGCTCGGGTTGGTCCGATAAACCGGAATGCCGTGCTTCTCACGAATAGCGCCGGGCCATTGTTCTAATTTGCTCATTTTTGACCTCGAGAATTGGATAATAATGCACAGGAGTATGATTAGTTTTGTTCAGAATTCAAGCTCAATTATGAGCAAAAATAACCTGAAACTGATTATTTTGAATCAGAAATTGATTCCGCGCTCCAGGCATTCCGCAGCTTTGCGGTCATTTCCTTCTTAGATATAATTAATAAGGGGATCGGTGCCGTCGGCCACGGTAAGCGGACTGACACAGGCCACGCGCAGCCCGCGCCCCCATGGCTGGCGGGCGTCAGCGCGTGGACCCCGACGGTCATGACAGCGCCGGAGGTCAGTCAGGCAGCGGGAGTGGCTGAAAGAACCGAGCCCCTTCCCGACGCCGGCAGCGTCGCGGAAGACAGTCCAACGGCATCAACCGCCACAATGGCCCGTGCGGAGCCCGTGGAGAGGTTTGCGGGCTTGGCGAGGGGAAGTTGCTGACATCGAGCCAAGGCCAATCAGCGAGCCCGTGGATGGGATTGTGAGGCTTGATCAAGCCGTCCGGCAAAGCGAACGGGACAAGTGAAATGGCTGTACTCCCGTAGATACAGGAATCCGCATCAACGGGGTTTGGACTTGGAGCGCCGGCCGTCGGGGACGAGATCGGCATGGTCGACCCGGTAGCCATCCTTGCGCAGTGCCATCATGACCAGATACTTGGCTGCGCTTCGACCGGCTGCGGCTTCGCGCCTGAGGGCGTCGGCCAGATAGTCCGGGATTTCGATGGTCAGCTTCTCGACGACGGCGCACGGACCGGCCGCTGGCTCGGGCTGCGCCGCCGGCTTCGGTGAGCGTCGGCACGCCGAGCTGCGGGTTGACGACATCGAGCGCGGAATCCGTGACATCGAGCGGCGCGGCGATCGGCCGGAATTGGACGGTCTTGTCGCTCATCACGCCGCCCCCTTCTCAAGGGTCAGCTCGCGGCCGGTCCCGACGAGCGTGGCGATCTCGGCCATCAGGGCATCGATCTCGGTGACGGCCTTGCCGACCGTGGCGCGGCCCGCGTCGGCAAAGTGCGGCGGCCGGCCGGAGAGGCCGATTTCGACATAGGCCGCCCGCTGCTGGATGGCTGTGGCGAACGCAGGAAGCTTCAGGCGCTCGATCTCCGCGCAGGCGTGAAGCTGCGCGTGTGAGGCGAGTGGCTGAACTCGGGTCAGCAGCAGCCGGTACATCGGCTCCCGGCCGAACGCCTGGAACACCGACCGGATATGGCGGGCGACCCGCGCCGCCTCGAAGATGTCCGCCTCGGACGGGGCCGCCGGAATGATGGTGAGGTGCGCCCGTGCGACGGCAACCGTCAGCGCCCGCTCGTAGGTGCCGGCGATATCGATCAGCGTCACGTCCGGCGCGTGCTTGGCTGCGATCTGCCCAGATGCTCGGTCAGGTCCTGCGGATCGGCCACCGAGACCGACAGGCGAGGGATGAGCGGACCCGTCGCCGAGCCAGCGCGAAACCGTGTGGTTGCTGTCGAGGTCGACGATATGGGCGCGCAGGCCCGCAGCGGCGTAAGCGCCGGCAAGGGCGGCCGTGGTCGTGGACTTGCCGACACCGCCTTTCGAGGAAGCTAAAGTGATGATCATGAAATGCCTTTCTTCAGTAAATCTGTAAGTACAGGAATATGGTTTGCCGCAAATGCGTGAGTACAGTCTGCCGTATTCGTTGCCGCCAGCAACGGAATTCAATTGCGGAAGTCATTTCGAATGAGAGTGATAATAAGAGTGATAATGTATCTTCTGGAAAATTGAGTGGGATTTGACCAATACCAGGGCCATCCGCCGGCCGGGCCGGCGATCGGGCTCTCGTGAACCGAGCCCTGCTAGGCGTCACGAATGCGGCGGGTCTCGGCCGTCCGGCTTCGATCCCTTGCGCTCACCTGGCACAGCTTCAACGCTGCGCTGCCGCATGGCAGGTTGTGGATGCTTTTCCGGGCCCGGCTTGCTGAATTTTCAGAGTGGTCTCCTTGACGGAATATTGTTCGAACCATTTCTTGGAGGCATTTCATGACCCAATCGTTTCCCCCTTTCGCAGTGTTTCCTGATCTCAATTGCATCCTGCGCACGCCGTCCGGCACCGAGTACCGGGGCAAGCTGCGCCAGCATCCTTCGGCCGAGGTCGAAGATGAACACTGGTACGAAGGATATCGGTCCCAGCTCAAGGATCACGTCACCGCCGACACGACACTGAAAGACCGCTTCACCCGTGACGGCCTTCGACCCGCTTACTTCCATCCCGAATCCAACGCCGACCGCTGCGCCTCAAGCTCAACCGCGTCCCGGGCCAAGCGCAAGGAGAAAAACGCCGAAACCCTCGTCGCCGAAGTCTGGAACCATGAAGGACTGTGGACCCTCGTCTGCCAGCCCATCGGAGAGTGAGAGCCTTCATCTGGCAGGCAACGTCATCCCGTCACGCCACGAGACGGCTTTCGATGGAAGCCGCATCAGGCAATACCAGCGCGAAGCGGTGGCTGCTGTTGCTCGGCTTCGGGCGGCGCGAGTCGGCGCGCACGCGGGCCAAACCGGCCCGCGGCGTTGCCGCACGCCCGGCCTGGACGCCGCCTGAAGAATGACCGGCCTTCACGCCCGCAAAATCTTCGGCGACAACGCACTGGCTCGTCTCGGTCATGACGAGCCAGTGATGGTCACGGACTGCGATACGGGCATTCGGTTGCACTACCGTTTCGAGCATTGTGCCGGTGGCAAGCTGCGCCTCACCGGTGGACTGCTCGGTGACCGGATCCTTGCCGTCGGCTGCGAGGCCGACGACCTCAACACGGATGGCACCGAGACAGTCATACTTGCCGGCCTCAAGGCCCGGCTTCAGCTAAACAGCAATGCCGTATTCCTGTATTTGCAGGTTTGCAGTTCTCGCCGCACGCCCAATCCATCCAGCGCATCAGCGTCACTCTGGACTCACCAAGGGGATGACCCCGCCACCCCTCTCCGCCGCCGTGCTCGCCAGCCTAGGTCGAGCGAGCGACGGACGGCTCCGAGGGGATGGCGAAGACGGGAGCCGCCAGGTCTGTCAGTCGCTGCGACTGCCGTTACTAGTGCCCAGAGCACAAATGCTTGAGCACACAAAAACCGAATAATCCCAGAAGAAGCACAAACACCAATGTGTAGAAAATCCAAACACCCTTCAGTATCACAAATCTTGCGGCAGGCGGGTGCTCAATAAGTGGTCGCACGCCGACCACGGCATCAGCGATCTTTGTCGACAGGTTCAGGTGCTTGATGGTTGACTTAGTCCTGCTGCGCTCTTCGATTTCGAGGATGGCGGCGACAGAACCAAGCAGGAGTTGATTGTAGTAGAGTAGATCCAGAACCCAAAGTGGGACCCATAGCCAGCACATGATGAACATTACGATAGCTGCAATCTGCCAAGTGCCCGGCTCGGTGGCCGACGATGTCTTTGTAAACAGACCGACGATGGCAGAGATTGCTGCGACTGCCCCAAGGGCCTGAGTGCGCAGCCGGATGAGAAGGTCGTTGAAGTGCATCGCCACGTCTTCGTATTTCTTCCAGACTTCGAGAAGGACTTCAACGGATTCGAGCAGGACGTGGCCATCTACCTTGATGAGCAGGAAGCAGTGCATTGGTGGCATCGCGTCGCCGCTCGCCGCGAGTGGGGCCTGCAAGGATGGCTGCGCCGCAAGGTCTATCCGGATTTCCTGGTGTGGATGGAGACAAAGCGCGGCATTGCGCGCCTCCTCAGCGTCGAAACCAAGGGCGATCACTTGGCTGGTTCTTCCGACACCAAATGGAAAGAGCGCCTCTTCTCGATTCTCGAACGCGCCTACGAGACCGGCAAGGACGTGGGAGAGATCGAGTTGGAAGCGAAGAAGCCCAAAGAAATGCACTTCCGCATCATCTTGCAGCCCGAAGATCAGAGCGAAGCTTGGAAGCCGGAGCTTCAAGGTGCGCTGAGCGCAGCGTAATGCGGCTTGACGCAATGCACCAGCAAGCGGACGTGGGCGGCAGCACTCGCCGCGTCTCCGATTGCGAGTGGCTTAAGTTCCGCTCGTGGGATCTTGCTCCCCAAATGCCGGTCCGCTCATGTGATGCTCGCCCGGCCTTCAAGCTCACCGCGCCCCTTGCGTTTGGCGATGCGCGTTGGGCACCAAGCGGCTCCATCCGCCTGCCCGGGGTCCCGCCCGAGCGGTCTCTCATGATGCCGACTGTGCGCCGGTGCGCGGTCGCTTCAAGGGCTGAAGCCCTCGGCCTCGGCTGAGCCGGGCCGCCTCGCCTTCGCAATAGCTCATGTGATCAGGGGCTCGGTTCCGCTCCCGCCTAGCCCCGTCGCCTTCGTTCGGCATCGAGACCGCCACTCATGCGGGCCTCGTCCAACCGACGAAGGAGACCGACATGCCCGCATCAACCAAGGACCGCGCCGAGCACCGCGACATCCATGCCGAAATCACAGCCAAGCTGATCGCCGCCATCGAGGCCGATCCCGGCCGGCCGTCCATGCCGTGGCGCCGATCGTCCACACCGCTGTTCATGCCCGAGAATGCCCTCACGAAGAAGCCCTATAACGGCATCAACATCGTCAGCCTCTGGGTCTCCGCCGAGGCGCAAAGCTACGCCGCCCCGATCTGGGCTACGTATCGCCAATGGGCCGAACTTGGCGCCCAGGTCCGCAAGGGCGAAAAGTCGTCCCTCGTCATCTTCTACAAGGAGTACGAAACCGACCCGATCCCGACAACGCCGATGACGACGGCAAGCGCCGCGTCGCCCGCGCCTCGCACGTCTTCAACGCAGCCAGGTCGATGGCTTTGACCTGCCGGATGCGCCGCAGCCACTCGGCCCCGTCGAGCGCATCGCTGCTGCCGACCGCTTCATCGCCGCGACCGGCGCCGCATCGAGCATGGCGGCGAGCGCGCCTTCTATCGTCCTTCGACCGATCACATCCAGATGCCGGACGAGGGCCTGTTCTGCGGCACCGATACGATGACCCGCTCCGAGGCGTATTTCGCCGTCCTCGCGCATGAGACCTTCACTGGTCCGGCTCCGAGAACCGCCTCAACCGCGAATTCGGCAAGCGCTTTGGCGATGCCGCCTATGCCGCCGAAGAACTGGTCGCCGAGATCGGCAGCGCGTTCCTCTGTGCCGAGCTTGGCATCACGCAGGATGTCCGCGCCGACCATGCGCAGTACCTCGCGCAGTGGCTCAAGCTCCTGAAGGACGACACCCGCGCCGTCTTCACCGCCGCCGCCAAGGCGTCCGAGGCCGTCGCTTACCTCAAATCCATCAAGCCCTCGCAATAGCGGGGCCTTCTCTCATGCGCTACTCCGATATCTGTTCCTGCATTTCGCGGACTCGCCCCCGAACCCTGCCGCGCTTCTCGCAGCGTGCGCCTTGCCGTCAATGGACAGTCCGCACCACCCCTTCGGGCCGTGTCGTCCATATGACGGCTGCGGCTACTGCCCACTGCCCTTTCGAAGCTGCGTCCCGAGGGACGAGCCAACAACGAAAGGAACAGAACTATGGGTCTCGATATGTACGCGTTCACAACGAATGAAAAACCCGCCGCCGCCGTCGACTTCAAGGTTGATGAGGTCAGCGCGCTGCACACCTGGCGCAAGCATCCGAACCTGCACGGCTGGATGCAGGATCTCTACTATGCCAAGGGCGGTAGACAGGAGGACTTCAACTGCGTGCCCGTCATCTTGGCGGCAGACGATCTCGTCCGTCTGGAAGCGGACATTCAAGCGCGCAATCTGCCTGATACCGCCGGTTTCTTCTTCGGTGACTCCGATGGCACCGAGATGGAAGACGACCTGGCCTTCATCGCCAAGGCACGCGAAGCCCTCGCTGCAGGATTGACCGTCTATTACGACTCCTGGTGGTGAGCTCGTCGGTCGGGGCGGAGACGCCCCGACCAACCAAACGGCTCATAGGGTTGGCGCGATCCCCGGATAAAGAGTCTGGGCTGTGAATAGCAGATGCGGAAACGCGAGGACGGCCAAGGCTGCCACGACGCTGCCGATGGCGAGGCCGACGATGATCCATCTCCAAATATAGCGACCCGGTAAGAGCAGGCATGCCACTGTCGCCAGGAAGAACGGCACCAACAAGAGGTCACCGACCGTGTTGACCTTGAGGTCGAACGTGCCACTGATGATAAACGACGCGGCTAGCCACAATGGCATCGCAGCGCCGGCCATTGTAGCCGCAGCATGCTCACGTCTGGTCTTGTCGTCGTTCAAACGCTGTCCCCAAACTGCTTCTTGAATTTCCGGGAAAGCTCATACTGCAAATTGGTCTGCCGCTGCCGCTTTAACCGGTGGTCTTTGGCTCGGTGCCCTTGACCCTCAAGGGCTTTGATACGGCAGCTCAGGTCGCGCATGGCATCGAATGTTTCGGATGCGACCATCTCTTGATAGTACCGTTCACACCGGACCTGGACCGCCCGTTCGGCCTCATTGCGTGGGTTCCACGTATTGGCCAGCCACAACAGGCGTCGCACTTTCCGCGACGCCATATCGAATGCAACGAATTCAGGCTGGATGCGGTGCTCCAGCATCTCGTCCATGTCGTCGCTTGAATGCAACCTCTTGGTGCTCTCGACATGGCGTTCGTATTGCGCTGCTGCCTCGCGCCACTTCTCCCATGCGGGTTCGACCCTCACCGCGATGAATTGGAAGCCCCAGTCGAGGTCTGCACTGACGTTGATTGCGGTTGCATCCTCAACGGCCGTCTTGGCGGCCCCCGCAGCAGGCCCAGTCCATGACGGCAGCACAGTCGTGGCCGCTGCGGCCGATGCGATGGAGATGGCTCGCCTGCGGCTTATGCCGGTTTTCTTCTTAGGCATTGGCTTTTGTCCTCATGAAGCTGTCATTTGGCGGCGCCTCTGGATGGCCTCTCTATCGTTGGGGCGTATGCCGCCGGCCAAGCCTCAGGCACGACACTTCTCCAGACCCGCCGCTACTTCGTGCCGCCACGGCACTTCGCGGAAATCGGCGAGTAGCGCCAGGACGAGCCTGTGCGCATAGTCTTTGA
>CAWFWU010000007.1:0-230844 GCA_963819605.1 uncultured Alphaproteobacteria bacterium
GAAATGCGGCTAATATTTTTGAGCGGAGTGTAGGGCGCATAAGCTTCGCATTCTGCACTTATGCGAAGCGTCATGCGCCGTCATTTGGCAAACGCAGGCGCAAGATCGCGGTGCATGACGCGTCGCGCGGTTGCAGCGTGGGCAACTGAAGCGCCAAAAACTTCGCGCCGCTTATGCACCCTACGCTCCGCGCTCTTATTGCGGGCTACGCGTGCTACTTGCTCAGAAGCGTCTCGACATTAATCCAACGGCCCCTTCGACTGAATTGTATACTTGATCGTTGAGGGTGGAATTGGAGAAGCGATGCGTGCCTGAACCTGCAATTCGGTCAAAGCGTTTTATCATTTCTCCTATATCTGATTTTTCGTACACGTTTTTGGCGTCTGAGGACATTACGCAAATCCATGCTGCGAAAAATGGGTCTTCTTTGGGTTCGACGCCCAACCAATCGCACATATCCCCAAATGCAATCTTCTTCTCACGAAACGACCGCCTGAACTCGTCTCGCTTCACGGCCCTTCAGTTCCCCCAATCGCTAGCGCCGGATTGCTATTGCTTTCGAGCTTGGGTCTAGCCCGGACAGCAATTTCAAAATGCTTTATAGCTTGTTCAATCTGCCGAGGGGAAAGAGCGCTTCTTCCAAGCAAATCTGAAAACTGCTCAATGAAGTTTGGCAAGAATTCCGCTGTGGGCCACGCAATACCAGCGAACGACTTTGCCATTGCGTGCTTTGCAAGGGCAGTTTTGTCGCCATCTGGAACATAGAATTTGTAGTCGATAAACTTCCGAAGGTATCCTTCGCCTCCATCGACCTCTCCGAAAACCCTGTTTGCAGCGGCCCCCAGTACGGCCTCATCAACGAACAACACGAAGATATAGCCTTCAACATCAAATAAATGTTTCGCGTCCTCCAAAAAATTCAGGGCGTAGTCGGCGCGACATGGATCCAGCTCATCGATAACGATGACGATATTGCCTCTCGGTCGCTTCGCTTCTTGTTCGCCCTCTGTGCTTTGTCCCACTTCCCCGGGCTGCAATTGATCCAGAGCACTTTTGAGTTGGAAGAGTTCATTTCGAAACTGCTCTCGTTCTTTCTTCTCTCCTTCGAAGAGTCTTAACCCTTCGTTCGCCGACAACTCAATCTCATCAAGCGAACCGCTTACTGCTGCTCCAATTTCACCTTCCACGTCCTTGCCGACGGCGCCGAATGTTGCGGCCCGCACCATTGCTCTTGCAGCAATTTTTGAACCGATCACTGCGAGTTTTTTTGCTTTGGCTCTCACTGAAAGACTGTATACGGCGGCGCCAGTTTCCTTTTGCTAAGTTTTTCGGTCGGCTTTATAAAGGGCATATGAAGGCGACAAGTGGACGGCCGAAGAAGAGGGGGGCATGGGTTACAGTGGCTACCTTCGTGGTGATCGGCCCTGATCTTGTACTCAATTTTTGAATCCCAACGGGTCGCAACAGAGGATTTTCGGAACCAAATTTTCCCGAGATAGCGATGACAGACGGACCATCAAGACTTCTGACAATGTTGGTGACCTGTTCGGCAAAAATTTTCCGGTCCATAACATCGTCTAACCATGGATCTTGCAAAGTTGGATTTGTGACTGACAATTTGCGTCTTGCCCCTCGTCAAGTAATAGCGGCTCAGCACCAACGATAGTCAGAGTCGGCATTTTGGAGAACTACCAGTTCACCCCCACCACCACCCCCCTTGCCCACACTCCCCCTTTCCCCTATAACCCCCTTGTGAACCGCCCGGCGAGGCATGCCGTGGCGGTTCTTAATGCTTTGAAATCCATACGGATTGTCGCAAAAGCATCCCTTCGCAGGACCGGCTGCCCCTCGTCAAAAAGAGGCGGCCGAGAGCGTAGATCGCCAGCGATCTACGTTTAGGCCCGGAAACGGGCCTGGGCACGCAGCGCCTTGAAGCTCGCCATACGCCGCTTGAGCGCGCCCCTTCTGTTGGGCGCGCGGGCAGCAAGGCAAGCTCCAATCAGCAATGCGAAGCGCAACGCACTTCGGACCCTTCGGTCCGAGGCTGCAAGGCAGCCCGCCGCTTAGCGGCGCCCCCGCGGAGGGCCAGGACAAACTTGCGCACGCAAGTTAGTCCGATGCGGCCCGTGAGCGAATATAAGGAAAAGCAAAATGCCTAAAATGAAAACCAAATCGGGTGCCAAAAAGCGCTTCAAGATGACCGCGTCCGGCAAAGTCAAAGCCGGCCAAGCGGGCAAGCGCCACGGCATGATCAAGCGCACGGCGAAGTTTGTGCAGAAGGCGCGCGGCATGGGTGTGCTCAGCGATTCTGACGCGAAGATCGTCAAGAAGTATATGCCGTACGCGAGGTAGTGCGTGAGTGGTCAGTGGTGAGTGGTGAGTGGAGATTTCCGCTCCCAGTTTCACCACTCACGATCTCACGAACTCACCACTCACGATTTGCCAATCATAATTCTCCGGAGATACCTCCCATGGCCCGCGTCAAACGTGGCGTTACCGCCCACGCCAAGCACAAAAAAGTTCTCAAAGCCGCCAAAGGTTATTACGGCGCCCGCAGCCGCCTGATCAAAACGGCCAAGCAAGCCGTCGAAAAGGCGCAGCAGTACGCCTATATCGGCCGCAAGCTGAAGAAGCGCAATTTCCGCGCGCTTTGGATCCAGCGTATCAACGCCGCGACGCGCGAGCACGGGCTGACGTATGGCCGCTTTATCAACGGGCTGACCAACCTCGGCATCGTTGTTGACCGCAAGATGCTGTCGGATATCGCGATCAAGGATCCGGAAGGCTTCAAGGCGCTGGTCGATAAGGCCGCGAAAGCTGCCGCCTCGCCGGTTGCCAAGAAAGACGCGGCCGCGAAAGCGAAGAAGGCGGCGTAAGGAAGCGAAGGCGTGAGTTCGTAAGTCGTGAGTGGTCAGTCGTTGGCCACCTCTTACGACTGACGACTTACCACTGACGCTTTAACCCAAGGAGACGATCCTTGACCAACGACCTTTCCAAACTCGAAGGCGAACTCATTATCGAGATCGCAGGCGCCAAGGATTTGGCGTCAATCGAAGCCGTGCGCGTGGCGGCCTTGGGCAAGAAGGGGCGCATTTCCGAATTGATGAGCACGCTCGGATCGCTGCCGGTCGAAGAGCGCAAGACCTTTGGCGCGGCGGTCAATACCTTAAAGACCAAGATCACCACGGCGCTGGATGCGCGGAAAGGCATTCTCGAAGCGGCCGCTTTGGATATTCGCTTGGCCACCGAGCGGGCCGACGTCACGCTGCCTGTGCGTTTGGGCGCTGAGAGTCTCGGCCGCATTCATCCGGTTAGCCAAGTGATGGACGAGCTGATCGAGATTTTCGCCGACATGGGATTTGCGGTCGCGGAAGGTCCGGATATCGAAACGGACGACATGAATTTCGATAAGCTCAATATTCCGGCCGATCATCCCGCGCGCCAGGATCACGATACGTTTTATTTCGCGCCCGGCAGCGACGGCACGCGCATGCTGTTGCGCACGCATACCTCGCCGGTTCAAATTCGCACCATGCTGGCGCAAAAGCCGCCGATCCGCATCATCGCGCCGGGCCGGGTTTATCGCTGCGACAGCGACCAGACGCACACGCCGATGTTTCACCAGATCGAAGCTTTGGTGATCGATGAAGCGACCCACATGGGCCACCTGAAGTGGACGATCGAAGAAATGTGCAAGGCGTTCTTCGAGGTCGATGACGTGAAGATGCGTTTCCGCGCCTCACATTTTCCTTTTACCGAGCCCTCCGCCGAAATCGACATCAGCGCGGACGCCATCGGCAAGCCCGGCAAGTGGCTTGAGGTCGGCGGCTGCGGCATGGTGCATCCGAATGTTTTGAAGAATTGCGGGCTTGATCCGGAAAAGTATCAGGGCTTCGCCTTCGGCATGGGCATCGACCGCATGGCGATGCTGAAGTACGGCATTCCCGATTTGCGCGCGGTCTTCTCGGGCGATTTGCGCTGGCTGAAGCACTACGGATTTTCCATGCTCGACGTGCCGACGCTGGGCGGCGGGTTGTCGAGTTGCGACGTTTTGTGACGGTGTCTGACCCTCCGGGTCTGACACCGTAGAAAAAATCCACTAGACTTCCGATTGGTGTCAGACCCGGAGGGTCAGACACCCTGGTCCGCGCTCTAGCCAACCTACAAGTGAAGAAGACACATGAAATTCACACTCTCCTGGCTGAAGGATCATCTCGAGACGGGAAAATCCGTTGACGAGATCGCGGCGAAGCTGAACGCGATCGGGCTTGAGGTCGAAGGGATCGACGACGCGGGCGCAAGGCTCAGTGCGTTCACGATTGCGCGCATCGTTGAAGCCAAGAAGCACCCGAACGCCGACAAGCTGCAGGTGGTTCAAGTTGAGATTGCCAAAGGTCAGCCGCTGGTTGAAGTCGTGTGCGGGGCGCCCAATGCGCGGCCCGGCATGATCTCCGTGTTCGCGCCCTTGGGCACGTACATTCCGGGATCGAAGATTACGCTTGAGAAGAAGCCCGTGCGCGGCGTCGTCTCCAACGGCATGATGTGCTCCGCCGCTGAACTCGAATTGCCAGGCGACAGCGACGGCATTCTCGATCTGCCGTTGGATTTCGCTTTGAAAGTCGGCCAGCGCTACATCGATGTCATGGGGTCGAACGATCCCGTCATCGAAGTGAAGCTGACGCCGAACCGGCCAGACTGCACGGGCGTGCGCGGCATTGCCCGCGATCTGGCAGCCGCCGGCATGGGCACTTTGAAACCGGAGCCAAAGCTCGGGCTCGTTGAAGGCAAGGCCGAGTGCCCAGTCGACATCAAACTTGAGTTCTCAAGCGACACCGCCGGCGCCTGCCCGGTATTTGCAGGACGCCTCATCAAAGGCGTGAAAAACGGACCCTCGCCCGCATGGCTGCAAAACCGCTTGAAGGCCGTCGGCCTGCGCCCGATCAACGCGCTGGTCGATGTCACTAACTACATTTCGTTTGATCGCGGCCGCCCGCTGCATGTCTATGATGCCGATAGGCTCAAAGGCGCGATCCGCGCACGGCTTGGGCAAAAGATCGAGAAGTTCTTGGGGCTCGACGGCAAGGAACACACGGTCGATCAAACCATGTGCGTCATTGCCGACGACAGCGGACCGCTCGGGTTCGGCGGCATCATGGGCGGCGAGACAACAGGTTCAACCGACGCGACCACGAACGTTTTCATCGAAAGCGCTTACTTCGATCCGGTGCGCACGGCCGCGACAGGCCGCAAGGCTGGATTGCAAACGGATGCGCGCTATCGCTTCGAGCGCGGCATCGATCCGGCAAGTGTGCGCCCGGGTCTCGACCTCGCGACAGACATGATCTTAAAACTGTGCGGCGGCGAACCGACGAAAGCGAAAGTTGCGGGCAAAGAGCCGCTTAAGAATGCCGTTATTGCGTTCGACTTCGCGCGCGTTGAAAAGCTGACGGGCGTCAAGCTGCCCGACGCCGAGATCAAAACGACGCTTGAGACACTTGGCTTTGCGATCGACGGCAAGACGAATGCCGCCAAGGTTGCCGTGCCGTCGTGGCGCCCGGACATCCATGGGCCCGCCGATCTCGTCGAAGAAGTCGTGCGCATTGCCGGTCTCGACCGCGTACCGTCAACGCCGCTGCCGCGCCTTCACGGCGTGACGCGGGCGGTGCTGACCGAGAAGCAAAAGCGTGGCCGTCGCACGCGGCGGCTTTTGGCAGCACGCGGTTTTGTCGAAGCCGTGACGTGGTCGTTCATTACGCGCGATGAAGCCAAACATTTCGGCGGCGGATCGGACGCACTCGAACTCTCAAACCCGATTTCGAGCGAGATGTCGTCGATGCGGCCCGGGCTTGCTGCCTGGGTTGCTCGCGGCCGTGACGCGCAATCGCAATCGCGGCGCGGGCGACGTTGCCTTGTTTGAATTGGGCCAAGCCTATCGTGGCGCGAAACCCGAAGACCAGTATGTGAGTGCCGCAGGCGTGCGCGCGGGAACGGCAAAACTCTCAGGTGCTGGGCGTCATTGGGACGGCACGAGCAGCGACGCAAACGTGTTCGACGTCAAGGCGGACGTGTTCGCGGCGCTCGCGGCTCTTGGCTTTGATCCGGCCAAGGCCCAGATCACGCGCGACGCACCTGCCTGGTATCACCCAGGACGCTCGGCAACATTGCGACTCGGACCCAAAGTCATCCTTGCGCATTTCGGCGAAGTGCATCCCGGCACACTGCAAACGCTTGACGTGGAAGCACCCGTCTCCGCGTTCGAGATTTTCCTCGACGCGTTGCCGGGCGAGAAGAAAAAATCGCGGGCGAAGGCACCACTCGCGGCGGCCGAACTTTTGCCTGTGAAGCGAGATTTCGCTTTCATCGTGCTGCGCACTGTCGCGGCAGGAGATGTCATTAAAGCGGCTTTGAACGCCGACAAAGCGTTGATCCAGTCGGTCAATGTGTTCGACGTGTTCGAAGGCGGGAATTTAGCCGCCGAGGGCAAGAAGTCGATTGCCGTCGAGGCCGTCATTCAGCCCGCGACCGAAACACTGACGGACAAAGACATCGAGCGCATAGCGCAGGCCATCGTGACTGAGGTAAAGAAGGCCACCGGCGGCGAGATTCGCGGGTAAAGAGGGCACGGCACATGACCAACACTCCTACGCCTCCGGGCTTGGCTCCCGTCACGCCATCGCTCGTGGTGCCGCGCCAATCCGTCAAACACCATATCGTCATTGTCGGCGGCGGCGCTGGCGGCTTAGAGCTTGCCACGCAACTCGGGAACAAACTTGGCCGCCGGGGCAAAGCCCACATAACGCTGGTTGATAAGTCGCGCACCCACATCTGGAAGCCGCTACTGCACGAGATCGCGGCCGGCAGCATGGATACCGGTCGCCACGAATTGGAGTATCAGGCACAGGGGCACTGGCACGGATTCAAATACCGCTTTGGCGAAATGGTTGGCATCGACCGGCATCAAAAGCGCGTGCATCTCGCCGAGACGATTGACGAGGAAGGACGCCAGATTACGCCGGACCGCTGGCTGCCTTATGACACGCTCGTTGTTGCGGTCGGCAGCGTTTCCAATTCGTTCGGCACGCCGGGCGTTAAAGAGAATGCAATTATGCTCGACACGCCCGAGCAGGCCGAGCGCTTCAACCGCCGGCTGTTGAACGCCTGCGTGCGTGCCAACGCGCAGCCCGGACCCGTGCGGCCCGGACAGCTGCACGTCGCAATCGTTGGCGCTGGCGCGACGGGCACCGAACTCTCGGCTGAATTGCATTCGAGTTTGCGCGGGCTTGTCGCTTTCGGCTTGGACAAAATCGATCCCGAGATGGACATCAAGATCTCGCTCATCGAAGCCAGCCCTAGAATTCTCTTGGCGCTTCCAGAGCGAATGTCCAATGCCGTCAGCGAGGTTTTGCGCGGCCTCGATGTTGAAATTCGCACCAACTCGTTCGTGACAGAAGTGACAAAAGAGGGCGTCAAACTCAAAGGCGGGGACTTTGTCCCGGCCGAACTCGTGGTCTGGGCGGCCGGCGTCAAGGGTCCTGCGGTACTCGCAAATCTCGACGGGCTGGAAGCCACGAAGACCAACATGCTTATCGTTCGCGAAACACTGCAGACGACGAAAGACGACGACATTTTCGCGCTTGGCGATTGCGCCTATTGTGTTTTACCGGGCGACGAAAAGCCACTTCCGCCACGCGCGCAAACCGCACACCAACAATCGTCGCATCTCGTGAAGCAACTTCAACGCCGCGCCGCCGGCGAGACGGAACTTGCGCCGTTCAAGTACACGGACTTCGGATCTCTTGTATCACTCGGTCATTATTCGACGGTTGGAAGCCTCATGGGCTTTGTCTCCGGCAAATCCATGCGCATCGAGGGCTGGTTCGCAAAAATGATGTATCGATCGCTCTATAAGATGCACGAGACAGCGCTCCATGGTCCCGTCAAAGTCACACTCGATACGATGTCGCGGCTTCTCACGCGCCGGACAGAGCCGCAAGTGAAGTTGCATTAAGTGTGTCGCGCTCCGGCCTGAAAGCGAAAGGAAGGTGCAAAATGGCAATCGACTTCATGACGGCAGATGGCCTCAGAACCGTGCGTCATTGGGGCTACCGGCTGCAGGGAGCCGGCAAAAACCGCAAATCTCATAAGCTGTCGATTGGAGAGTTGAAACTTGCGCCGCACGACCTGATCGTCATGGATTTTTCCAAAGACGGCTCGGACAAAGGCGCGTTCACCGCCGTGCAGATTGAAAGCATCAAGCAACGCAAGAAGGCAAATTCCGTCGTCGTGTCCTACATCTCAATTGGAGAAGCCTCCGATTATCGCGATCATTGGCAGGACGATTGGACAACCTATACCGATCCCGACCAGCGCGCGGCCGGCGAGCCAACGGACAAGGCGCCGGCGTGGCTCGGTGCCTGGAATGAAGACTGGCCCAATTCGCGTAAGGTCCGCTATTGGGACAAAGATTGGCAGGCGGTCCTCTTCAATTCAGAGCGCACCGGCTGGCTCGACAAAATCGTAACTGCGGGATTTGACGGCGCCTATCTCGACATCGTCGACGCCTATTATCACTGGGGCTGCGAAGTTGCGAAGACGGCCGGCTGCCGCGACGGCGACCCGAAGACCGAACGCGAGGCAGCCGCGCGCATGATCGACTTCATCTCGGCGCTCGCCCGTCACGCACGTGAAATCAATCCCGAGTTTCTGGTCATTCCGCAGAACGGCGCCTTCATCATCGATGCGCTGGAAGACGAAGATCATGCCCGCCGCGACGCCTACTTCAAAGCCATCAGCGCCATTGCCTGCGAGGATTTGTTTTTCCGCGGCGACAAGGCTGAGAACAATTCTTTGAAGCCAGATCAGGAAACCATCGACGCACTTGTGGCCACGTTCATTGATAGCGGTACGCCGGTGTTATCGGTCGATTACATCAACATGCCCGAAAAGATCGCAGAATTCTACCAAGCTGCAGCCAGCAACGGCTTTCTGCCCTACGCAGCGCCCGAGCGCGAATTGAACGTCATGGGTGCGCCCTACGACGGCCGCGCGGACGCCGTGGCTTAACGATCAGCGCCCGCCGCGCAGCGCCGCGAGCAGCTCCGGCGTCGGGTAGCTATCGGGTGGCTGCCCGTATTTCAATTGCATGGCCTTGACGGCTTTGCGCGTACCGGCGCCAATCTTGCCATCCGGCTCGCCGACATCGAAGCCGTTCTTAGCCAATATGATTTGCAGCTCTTTCACCTGTTCGAATCCGAGCGAGGCAATCGGCTGACCATTGCCGCGCGACATGGAGGGCGCGCCGTTCATGCGGGCAGCGAGGTGCGCGGCGGTGGTCGCGTAGGTCAGTGAATTGTTCCACTTGGTGTAGATGCGGAAATTGGGATAAGCGAGGAACGCGGGGCCATTGCGGCCCATTGGCAGCATAAGCGATGCCTTCAAGCCATCCGCCGAGAGTTTACCTGCAACGCTCTGCACGCCCCACTGGGCCCATTGCGAACGTGGATGTTCGATCTCGAGGTCTGCTTGATCCCAGGCCAATTCCTTGGTCACGCGCACTTCCTCGATCCAAGGTTCGCCCGCGCGCCAGCCGAGATCTTTGATGAAGTTTGCTGTGGAACCGATGATATCGGGCACGTCTTGCATCAGGTCGCGGCGGCCGTCGTTGTCGTAGTCGACCGCGTAGTTGAGATAGTGTCCGGGCAGAAATTGCGTTTGCCCGAGTTCGCCCGCCCACGAGCCGATCATCTCGCTCTCGCGCAGATATCCCTTCTCGATGATTTTCATCGCGGCTTTGAGTTCCTCGCGGAAGAGTTCGCCGCGCCGGCAATCCCACGCGAGTGTCAGTAGCGAACGCATAACCGGCAGATTACCCATGCCGATGCCGAAATCGCTCTCTAACGCCCAAAAGCCCGTGATGACAGCACCCGGCACGCCGAATTCTTTTTCTGCGCGCGCGAAGATAGGGGCGTGTTTTTGCAAGTACGAGCGGCCGGTCTGATAGCGGTTGTTGGTCGCGAGCTTGCCGTAGAATTCAAGGAAGGTCTGATTGAAGAAGCCTTGCTTCCGGTCGCGGCCGATGACGCTTTGATCCGGTGTCATGCCGCCAATGGTGGCTTCGAGGGTTTGCGGCTTGATTCCGTCCGCGACGGCTTCCTTTTTGAAGTCAACGATCCAGCGCGAGAACGGCACATCGTTCTGACAATTGCGCGGCTTGGATGGCGGCGGCACGGCGGGTTCGGCCCAAGCAGGGAGCAAGCCCGGCGCGAGAAAAAGAGCGGCAAGGGTCAAGCGGAAAAGTGCAGCGCGCATGCGGAAGGGCCTCGTTTCATGGTCAGCGGCACGCACAGTGCCCGCCGGACGGGCTCAGATTGCCTGCGGGGGCCAATGGGTCAAGGGAAAGTGGCGCGAGTTAGGCTGCCGATCAGCCTAACGGTAAATAACCATGATGGTCCAAAGTGTTCATGCGCCAGTCACGGTGTTGCCTTCTGAATGACGATTTCTAGAAGCATTTTCAGGATTGCCAAAAGACAAGCATTCACATTGGGTTGAGAGACGCCACATCATGTTCGCGCGAAATACGGCCCGGGCCTTCAAGATCGCCTTGGCGGCACTCTTGGCGTTGCCAATCTTTCCTATGATGTCTGAAGCGCAGGACGGGCCGAATTGGAGTCCTTGGGAACGGCCCACATACCGGCGTCCGCCACCCATCGTCGTGCAACCCTATGACGACCGCTATGATGATCAACCCGAGGAACAGTACGAGCCGCGCTACGAGCGGCCCAGAGACAATCAGGGTTACAACTGGCGCTATGGCAATCGCGGCTATCGTGAACGTTATCGCCGTGACCGCAGTCCGCGCTTCGACGACGGCTACGAAGAGTTCGGCGAACCTGATACCGCGCGCGAGCCGGCGGAAGATGGTGCGCAAAACAAAATCATCGGCGCCGATGGCGGTCCGCGCCCCTATATCGCACCCGCGACGCCGCCGGTGGTTGCGCTTTCTGGCCCCTACGCTTCGGGATCGATCGTCATCGACACCAGCGCACGCAAGCTCTTTTACGTGACGCGGCCGGGAAGCGCATACGCTTATCCAATTGGCGTTGGGCGCGAGGGATTTTCTTGGACGGGTTCAGAGAAGGTTTCACGCATTGCCGACTGGCCCGATTGGTACCCGCCCGCTGAAATGCGCCAGAGAAAACCCGAACTTCCGGAGCGTATGCTTGGCGGATTGAATAACCCGCTCGGCGCCAAAGCCATCTATCTCGGGACAACACTCTACCGCATCCACGGCACCAACGATCCCAAATCCATCGGCAGGGCGGAATCGTCGGGCTGCTTCCGCATGCTCAACGCACACGTTTTGCACCTCGCAGAACTCGCCCAAACCGGCACGCAGGTGACCGTCGTCAAGTCGCTCAACGGCGGCACAGTGGTTGCGAAGCGGGCGCCGCCGCTGCAAGTTAGGCCACCACAAATTAGGCCACAGCCTCAGCCGCCACGCGTGGCCCGTCCACGCCCACGACTTTGGAGCGAAGAGTACGACGAGCAGTATGACGACTGGCGGTGATAGTATTTATCGAGTTGGCGTTTAGCCTGTTGCGCATCGGCAATCGTTCCCGTAGTCCAAGCCTTGGATACGACGGAATATTATTGTTAGCGCGGACGCATGCCGAACCATTTGCCCAACCACTGCCCAACCACTTGTATGACGCCCTGTTTGCGCCGCACGCGGGAAAGACGGGAACGTTTCTCCTCACAGCTGACGGCGCGGCGACGAGCTACGATAAATTCCTGAAACAGACCGCGTGGATTGCGAACGCTCTTCAGAGCCTCGGCGTGACGCCAGGCGACCGGGTTGCCGCTCAGGTCGAAAAATCTCAGGAAGCGCTCGCGCTGTACGCGGCGTGCGTTCAAGCCGGCGCTGTGTTCCTGCCGCTCAACCCGGCCTATACGACCGCTGAAATTGCTTACTTTGTGAAGGATTCTGAACCTGCGTTGCTGGTTGCCGATCCGGGCGCGGTGGGCGCGCTAACGGCACTTGCGGCGAAAGCGGGTGCGCGGATTGAGACGCTCGGAGCCGATGGGCGCGGCTCGCTGATGGCGCACGCGGCGGGCATGCTGGACGTCTTCGATACGGTGCCGCGCACGGCCAATGATACGGCGGCGATCCTCTATACATCGGGCACAACAGGGCGCTCGAAGGGCGCGATCCTTTCGCACGATAATCTCCTGTCGAACGCGCTCGCGCTTAGAGATATCTGGCGATTCACGCCCAACGACGTTCTCCTGCACGCGTTGCCGGTTTTCCATGTGCATGGACTGTTCGTGGCGACGAACGTCATCCTTGCGGCCGGAGCGTCGATGATTTTTCTGCCGAAGTTTGAAGCCGGTGAAATGATCCGGCTGTTGCCGTGCGCGACCACGATGATGGGCGTGCCGACGTTCTACTCGCGGCTTTTATCGCGGCCAGATTTCACGCGCGAAGCGGCGCGGAGCATCCGGCTTTTCATTTCAGGCAGCGCGCCGCTGTTGCCGCAAGCGTTTGCGGAGTTCGAAGTGCGAACAGGAAAGCGCATCCTTGAGCGCTACGGAATGACGGAAACAGGCATGATCACCTCGAACCCGTATGAGGGCGAGCGCAGGGCTGGCTCTGTTGGATTTCCATTGCCGGGCGTATGCGTCAGGGTCGCGCATCCTGAAACGGGTGCCATCGTCGCGCAAGACGAAACAGGCGTGATTGAAGTCAACGGACCGAACGTACTTTCTGGATATTGGAACAAGCCTGAATTGCGCCAAACGGAATTCCGCGATGACGGGTTTTTCATCACCGGAGATCTCGGAACGATTGATGGTGACGGATACGTCAATATCGTTGGCCGCGCCAAGGATCTCATCATCTCGGGCGGGTTAAACGTGTACCCCAAGGAAATCGAAACGCTGATCGACGACATCGAAGGCGTTATCGAATCCGCGGTATTCGGCTTACCTCACGCCGATTTCGGCGAGGCTGTGGCGGCAAGCGTCGTCGTTACGAAGGGATCCAGGCTCGACGCGGAAGCGATCAGAAGCGCGATCGCTGGAAAGCTCGCAAATTTCAAACAGCCGAAAGCGATCTTCGTCGCCGGCGACCTGCCGCGCAATACGATGGGCAAGGTGCAGAAGAACGTGCTGCGAGAAACACACAAAGCATATTTCGAATCAAATTGAAGTGCCCGGCGGGATGAAACTCCGCCGGGCTCAATTGTGCCGCTCAAAAAGTCAGAGGCAGACACATTACATCTTGGGCATGAGAACCGTGTCGATGGCATGGATCACGCCATTCGAAGCAGCGACATCGGCAGTAACGACCTTGCCGTCGTTGATCTTGACGCCATCTGTCGCATCTACCATCACATCGCCGCCTTCAACCGACTTCGCGGCAGTCTTCTTGCCGCTGATATCGGCCGCCATGACCTTGGACGGCAGCACGTGATAGGTGAGGATCTTGACGAGCTTTGCTTTGTTCTCGGGCTTCAAGAGATCTTCAACCGTGCCCTTCGGCAGCTTGGCGAAAGCTGCGTCTGTCGGTGCGAACACAGTGAACGGTCCCTTGCCCTTGAGAGTGTCCACAAGTCCGGCGGCCTTCACGGCCGCGACGAGTGTGTTGAAAGTTCCAGCGCCCGCTGCAACGTCAACGATGTCCTTGGTCTCCGCACGCGCAGCCGACATCGGAAGCGCCAGCAAGCCAACAACTAAAAGTCCCTTGAGAAAGCTCATGGTGATTTCCTTTTACATTCCGGTTGATTGAAAATCCGCGTGGAATTCAGAAATTCTGAGTATTCCTTCGCGGCCGATGCACTGCTGAAGTCTATGCTTGAGCAGTTGCTGATCATGTAAACGACAGCGATCGCTCCAATAGATCAGAGGATCGTTGAGCTTTCTTTTTTGAGCATTTGTGATCCATCACAGTTGCGCCACGATTGCTCTCGTTAGGCACTGCCGATCAAAATACCAACCGCAAAAACGATCAAGCCGCCGAGGACGACTTCGAAGGCGGCGCGCATGAACTTCGTTTCCATGTAGCGCGCACGGATCCAGGCAATGACCCAAAGCTCGATCAAGACAACAACGCCGGCGATGCCGGTCGCGGTCCAGAAGTCTGTGATGAGATAGGGCAGCGTGTGGCCAAGGCCGCCGATCGCGGTCATGATGCCGGTGATGGTGCCGCGCATCCAGGGGTGGCCGCGGCCTGAGATATAGCCGTCGTCAGACATGGCCTCGGCAATGCCCATCGAAATACCGGCGCCGATGGACGCTGCCATGCCGACGAGGAACGTCTGCCACGTATTATGAGTTGCAAAGGCGGCGGCAAAAATCGGCGCCAGCGTCGAGACCGAACCGTCGATAAGGCCCGTCAAACCCGGCTGCACATATTGCAAGACGAAGGCGCGCTTTTCTGTTGCAGCTTCGGAGAGCTTAGCATCCGCTGTTAATTCGCTTTCGCCCAGCTGCTGCGCCAGGCTGACGTGCTTCTCTTCCGCCGCGACCAGATCGCCCAAGAGTTTGCGGACCGATGCGTCGCTCGTCCGTTCCAAAGCCGAACGATAGAATTGCCGTGTCTCGGTTTCGATGGCTTCGGCTTGGGTGCGGACCTTATCGAGACCCAGCGGGCGCACCATCCAGATCGGCTCATGGCGCACGAAGCCGGCGACGTCCTGGCGGCGGACAAGGGGAATGTGCTCGCCGAATTTCTGGCGGAAAAGATCAATCAGCCAGCGCCGGTGCTCGTTTTCTTCTTCCGCCATTTCCGTGAAGACCTTGGCGGAGGCCGGATAGGACTCAGTCAACCCGGTCGCGTACTCGGCATAGATGCGCCCGTGCTCTTCTTCGAGCGCGATGGCCAAGGCCAGAATCTCGCGCTCGGAAAGCTCAGAAAACCGCCGCATCCACCACCCCAATCGGTCATTTGATAGAACTTAGAATTGTTCTAATCTATACCGTGGAGCGTTCACGATCAAGTCACAGCTGCTTTACGTGCCCTGCTGCGGGCTCCCGTTGGCGCCTGTGCCGTGTCGCTCGTGGTATTTTTCCTGGAGATTTGCCCAATCGAGCGTCAGCGTGCCACCCGTCGCCTTGTGCTGCTTTTCCCATTTTGTAAGCAGATCGAGGCAGGCATGATCGATGTAGTCGAGGTCTTCGAGGTGTACGTGGACGTTCGTCCCGGGCTTCAATGCTTCGAGTGCGCGAGCGAGCAAAGGAAGCCGCACAAGCGTTGCCGAACCATCGAAATGCAAATCGATGCGATTTTGCTCTGGGACCTCGACCTTACGCACGGTGAGATGCGACAAAGCAAAGAAGAGCCGTGCAAGCGAGAGGGCGAGGCCGGTCAGCACCCCTTTGAGAAGATCAGTCGAAACGATCATGGCGATCGTCACTGGATAGATGAACACTTTGGCATGGCCGTACTTCATCAGCTCAGGAAGAATTTTCGGGTAGGCGAGCTTGTATCCCGTGAAGACAAGCACGGCAGCGAGGGCGGCCATCGGAATATAACCGAGTGTCCATGGGATGAACGCCACAAACATCAAAAGCCAAATGCCGTGCAGAATGGCGGACGCACGCGTTTTGGCACCGGCCTCGACGTTGGCGCCAGAACGCACGATGACGCCCGTCATGGGCAAGCCGCCGAGAAGGCCGCAGATGGCATTGCCTACCCCCTGAGCCGACAATTCGCGATCATATTTGGTGCGCGGGCCGGAGTGCATGGCGTCAACGGCGGTGGCGCAGAGTAGCGTCTCGGCGCTGGCGATAAAGGCCACCGAGATGGCACCTATCAGCACCCCCGGATCAAGAATCTTCATCAGGCTTTCAAGGCTTGGAAGTGTCGCGCCTGACAACAGGTTCTCGAAAATTTTCTCCGGCACCTCAACGTATTTAATGGCGCCGAGATTGAGTAGAGCGGCGGCAATCATGCCGACGGCAACCCCGACGAGCGGCGCGGGGATGGCTTTCAAGGATTTCGGCGCGAGCGACGCCCACGCGAAGATGCTGGCGATGGTCAAGGCGCCGATCATGCCGGCGGAAAGCGGTGCGCCGCCATTGCTGAACGCATTCATGACCGTTTGCGGAATGCCCATCAGGTTCTTAATGCCGCTACCAAGCGGCGCGCTGTCGAACATGACGTGAAATTGCGAAACCAGGATCAGAATGCCGATGCCCGCCAGCATGCCGTGGATGACGGCGGGCGAGACGGCGCGGAACCATTGGCCGAGTTTGAATGTGCCAGCAAGTAACTGAATAATGCCGGCGAAGAACACGATAACGCAGACCATCGGCACGCCGAATTTTTCAACCAGCTGCCACACCAGCACCGCAAGACCGGCCGCAGGGCCGCTCACCTGCAGCGGCGAACCGGCGATTGAACCGACAACGATCCCACCGATTATTCCCGTGACCAGACCCGCCGCGATCGGCATGTTCGACGCAATGGCAATGCCCATGCACAAGGGAAGCGCGACCAGGAAGACGACGACGGATGCGAGGAGATCACTCCCTATGGTCGAAGAATTATCGCTGCTTGCCGCACTCGTCGCTGCCATGCGTCCCCCAAGGAGTGCCCGGCAGAACGCATGCCGCGCGAACTCCGGAATTGTTGATGTGACACGGGCAAACACGCCGCAAATGCCAGGATTGGCGCGGACGATAGAGACAACACTTTAGTACCGCAACAGGCTGCCCGCCCGCTGCGACAGTCCGTCCAGAGGCTTCGCGCAGGATTGGCGGCGAGTTCAGCGGCGCTTGTCGCTGCCGGAACCTGAGCCTGCGCCGCCCATCATGTTGGACTGGGCTTCGGTCCAGCTTTGCATGGCTTGCTGACAGCTCTTCTGCCACATGTCGGCGGCTTGCATCCAGAACTGGAATGGGTTCGCCGGCATCGAGCCCATACCTGGGATGGCACCCATACCCGGAATACCGCTGAACGGTGACTGACCCGGCATGCCGGGGAATTGGCCAGGGAAAGGATAGAGGTTTGCAGCCATATCGGCGCCCGGCATCTTAAAAGTGCTTCCCGGGTTCTTGAGCTGCTGTTCCCAGGTCTCCATGACTTGGTCCATGAACTGCACTTGCATCTTGGATGCACCCTGCATCTGCTGGCGGCTCATTTCGACGAACTCTGTCGGCCAGCCCATGGACTTAGCGGCTGACGACATTTTGTCGAACACGGCATCGCTGTTTTTCTCGCTCATCTTGGACAAATCGTTGCGCCAAGTCGACATGGCGTCAAATGCTGAACCAACTGCCTTGCGGGCGTCATCGTTGAGAGCGGCAAAGGCCGGGTTGTTGCGGGGATCGAACGGGTTTGACATGGCAAAACTCCAGGAAATCGGGGGAACCGGATAGGTAATTTTTGCACAGGCGCGTGTGGGTTACCAGCCAATAAGACTGGTGTATTCAACGCAAAAGCCGC
Source organism: uncultured Alphaproteobacteria bacterium (assembly GCA_963819605.1). Taxonomy (GTDB): domain Bacteria; phylum Pseudomonadota; class Alphaproteobacteria; order Rhizobiales; family Hyphomicrobiaceae; genus Hyphomicrobium_B. The sequence continues at coordinate 17,447 of CAWFWU010000007.1, forward strand.
GACCCCTTGCCCGCAGCCTCAAACGCCCCTTTTGCGGCTTGGTTTCACCTGCTATGAGCCCCCCATGACAGACACCTCCTTGATCCGAAATTTCTCGATTATTGCCCACATCGATCACGGTAAATCGACGCTTTCCGACCGGCTCATTCAGCTGTGCGGCAACGTCTCCAACCGGGACATGAAAGAGCAAATCCTCGACTCGATGGATATCGAGCGCGAGCGCGGCATTACCATCAAAGCGCAAACGGTCCGCCTCGACTACAAGGCCAAGGACGGCAAACTTTATCAGCTCAACCTGATGGACACGCCCGGCCACGTCGATTTTGCTTACGAAGTGTCGCGCTCACTTGCGGCCTGCGAAGGCGCCATATTGGTTGTCGACGCCAGTCAGGGCGTCGAAGCTCAAACGCTCGCCAACGTCTATCAGGCGCTCGACAACAAGCTCGAAATCCTACCCGTCTTGAACAAGATCGATTTGGCTTCAGCCGACGCCGACCGCGTCAAAGAACAGATCGAAGACGTGATCGGTATCGATGCCTCGCACGCCATCGGCGTTTCGGCGAAGACGGGCTTGAATGTCGAAGCCGTGCTCGAAGGCATCGTCACGCTTCTGCCGCCGCCGGTTGGCGACCCGAAGAAGCCGTTGAAAGCCATGCTGATCGACAGCTGGTACGACGCTTATCTTGGCGTCGTCGTGCTCGTGCGCATCAAAGACGGCATCATGAAGAAGGGCCAGAAGGTCAAGATGATGGCGTCGGGCGGGTCGTATCAGCTCGACCGCGTCGGTATCTTCCGCCCGAAACAAGAAATGCTCGATCAACTGAACCCAGGCGAAGTCGGTTTCTTTACCGCGGCAATCAAGGAAGTGGCCGACACGCGCGTCGGCGATACCGTGACAGACGAAAAGAACCCGTGCGCCGAAGCACTGCCCGGATTTAAGCAGGCTCAGCCAGTTGTGTTCTGCGGCCTGTTCCCGGTTGATGCCGCCGACTTTGAAGACTTGCGCGAAGCCATGGGCCGCTTGCGCTTGAACGACGCCAGTTTCTCGTTTGAAACGGAATCATCCGCCGCCCTTGGTTTCGGTTTCCGCTGCGGTTTCCTCGGCCTCCTGCACTTGGAAATCATTACCGAGCGCTTAGCGCGCGAATTCAATCTCGACCTCATCACCACAGCGCCGAGCGTCATCTATCATCTGCATATGAACGACAAGCTCGATGATCGAAATGCATAATCCGGCCGACATGCCCGAAGTTATGATGATCGATCACATCGAGGAACCCTGGATCGAAGCGACGATCCTGGTGCCCGACGAGCATCTGGGCTCGGTTCTGAAACTCTGCCAGGACCGGCGTGGACGGCAAAAGCAACTGACCTACGTCGGCAGCCGCGCGATGGTGATCTATGAGCTGCCGCTGAACGAAGTCGTATTCGATTTCTACGACCGCTTAAAGAGCGTGTCGCGCGGCTATGCCTCGTTCGACTATCACATCCAAGGGTATGAAGAAGGCGATCTCGTCAAGCTGTCGATCCTGGTCAACGCCGAACCGGTCGATGCGCTCTCCATTGTCGTGCACAGGGCGCGCGCGGAAAGCCGCGGCCGGTCGATGTGCGAAAAGCTCAAAGACTTGATCAAGCCGCACCTGTTCCAGATCCCGATCCAGGCGGCCATCGGCGGCAAGGTCATAGCCCGCGAAACAATCAAGGCCATGCGCAAGGACGTTATAGCCAAGTGCTACGGCGGCGACATCTCGCGTAAGCGCAAGCTGTTGGACAAGCAGAAGGCCGGCAAGAAGAAAATGCGCGAATTCGGCAAGGTCGAAATCCCGCAGGAAGCATTTATTGCGGCGTTGAAGATGGATGATAATTGATCGCCGAAGGCGATCACCCCGGGGCCTGTCCCCGGGGTCAATGTTTCCCTATGCACGGACCTATGTCTTGTGGCACACTTTGTTTCATGCCCTGGGTCTACATCATGACCAGCAAACCGCGCGGCACGCTCTACATCGGCGTGACTGACGACCTGCGCCGCCGCACGCGGGAGCATCGCGGATCGCGCGGGTCTGCATTTACGCGCAGATACGGCATCAAATTGCTCGAATGGCACACTCACTTCGAGCATGCGAAAGACGCACTTCAACGCGAACGCACGATGAAAGACTGGCCGCGCGCCTGGAAGATCAATCTGGTTGAACGCGAGAATCCGGACTGGAAGGATCTTTGGAGTTCGCTGGGTAATCAACCGATCAAGAATGAAAGTTTGCTGGACCCCGGGAACAAGTCCCGGGGCATCGCTTCGCGATGGATGGACGATAATTGATCGCTTTTCTCTTGTCGCTCCAGCCTTCGGGTCTGACACCCGTCACCGGCAGTCCAACATCGCTGCTGCCTCGTTCTTCAGCGATGTCAGACCCAGAGGGTCAGACACCGTCTCTCGGGGCTCGTCCCCGGAGCCCAAGCCCCGAATAGCTCAACTATTCCAATGGAGCGATCCGGTGGCGCATGCTATGATTTGCACATGACCAACGAACACAAACGCAACGACGACGTCTACGTTCGCGAGGGCGGACCCTATGCGAACATGATCCGGGAACTCGTCGAGTCGGGCCGTTTCGACAGCCCTGCGGAAGTCGTGCTCGAAGGATTAGCGCTCGTGCGCGAAAAGGAACTTGCCCGCAAGGCGCGAGCAGATTGGTTACGAGACGAAATTAAAAAGGGCATAGATAGCGCGGATCGCGGTGAACTTATACCCGCAGAAGAAGTCTTCGCTCGCCTTGAAGAAAAATATCGGATGGCCGCCAGCAAGCTCACTTCATGAAGGTCGTGATTACTCATTCGGCCGCTGCCGATCTCGAGAGTATTGGCGACCGGATAGGGTCGCGAAGCCCTGTGCAAGGGCAATCACTTACATTGACGAGTTGCGCCGCCGTTGCACTCAAATCGCCGAGTTCCCGAATGCCGGCCCGCTGCGATCGCAATGGGGTGAAGGAATTCGCATAGTCATCCATGGCCCTTTTCTGATTGTCACCGTGTTGCCGGTGACACCGTCCAGATCTTGCGCAGTCGATTCACGGCGCGCGGGATATCAACAAATTATTTGAAGATGACCCACCCTCCGGTCAGTGAATACGAATGTGAGCAGCGCTTCAACCCGCGTACCCATCACCACTTCAGCTCGGGAATGGACTTGTCGCCGTGGCTGGTCACGCGGTCGTAGTCCTTGTCGGCTTTACGGTAGGCCTTGACGATTTCTTTCGATGTCTGGTCGATTAATTCGTCGAGCGCGTCGCACGAGGTCTGCGCAGGAATAGCGAGTATGGCCGATGCCACGGCATTCGCCGCGCGAATGCCATTGTTGCCATGGCCCTGTTCGTGTTTCCTCAAGGCGGCAATCATGGCGTCCCACGACTGACGGCGCGCGTCTCCCGGCTCGGGCGCATCGGCCCAGCGCGGCAGTGACAACTTGACGTTTCCCGAGACGTAGGAATCCTTCAGTTTGCACACGCCCGTGCCGTCAGCCTCGGTCACGTGGCTCCAGCTGATCGACCAAAATGTGTAGGCCCAGAAGTTGCGGGGTCCATCTTTCTTCATTGCGGCAGATAACTCGGCTGCGTTGGCCCCCTTGATGTCATAAAAGGTTTCCGCGCTGCTCAATTTAACACCCGCGACCGGTGCCACAGAGCCATCATCCGTCTCATGAATGGCCGGAACAACGATCCGGGCCGTCGAAGGCGTCTGCTCCTCCTTGGCCGATTTTTCCTTGGACAAGTAGAAGACCGCCGTCAGCGTGACGAGACATGCGCCCACCATAGGAAGCCAAAAGCGAAGGGCCGATTTTTGCACGCGAAGCATCGCAAGAGCCTGATGAAACTTGCCCGGAAGAAAATGTGCGGCAGAGAGCAACGCTGCACCGGCGTACTTGCGAGCGGTCCTTGGTTCAACCCCGGACACCACCGGAAATAACTGCGGGAGCACATGCTCGTCAAATGAATGCGCCGGATCTCGACTGGTCAAGACCCGGCGCATTTAATGCGGTCGATCAATGCTGCCGGGTTAGCATGGCAGGCGTTGATAGCAGAACAGACCATAGAGCCAGCCGGTAGCGGCTCCCCAGACGCCTGCAGAAACTAGCCGCTGGAGCATGCTTGTAACGTTGCTCAAATCTAACGCGGTATCGACGCCAAGGACGAGTGGTGTCAACATGAACGCCGCAATGCCTATGAGTCCAGGACCGATCAAGCCGAAAAGGAATCCCTTGAACGTCAGCGGGCCTTGCGGCAGCGATCCGTAAACGAGCCCCATGATTGAGCCCCAAATACCGCCCCATACAATATCTTTCCCGAAGGTGTTGGCGCCGGAGAACAAGCCGTCGGGGAACACCGGTACAGGCGCCATGCTCGTTTGTGCCCAAAAGACTTCGATCACCATCAGCGCAGTTAAGGCGGCCAATGCACCCGCTATAAAGCCAAGCACGATGCTCTTCACGACATTCATGGTAGTCTCCCTTCTTGTCTTCCCCTAAACGCGCGCTCGAGCGAGCCACGCCATTTTTTGTTGTGCCCGCACGTTATCACACGGCGGCGTTCCAATTCCCAGACCACAAGCAGCGCGAACCGCGCTGAGCGCCCGTTTTTGTGGCCAAACTACAAATTCGGCCCGGTGCAAGGCACGTTTTTGGGCGCAAAAGCCCCCAAAAGCGCGCCGGGTCGTCGCACCATAGGGCCGAATTGGGGGTTTGGCCACAATTTAGCCACAGCCGTTGCGGACTTCGGGTCAGCCGTCGGGGGACGTTTCGGCAGAGGGCCGCGTCTATTCCCTAAACGAACGGCCTCTCCGATTGCGATTGGGGCGGCGTTTTCGGCATCGGGATGGACTGGCGCTCGCGGTCTTCCCACTCAGTTGCCCCGGCATGGTCATTTGCTTGGGCCCAAGCGCTGGCACGTGCACCGTCCGAGGTGCGCATCCCCTGTCCGGTGTATCAATTCCAACATCTAAAATGAAACTAGGAGATGCTATGCGTAGAAGCATGTTTGTTGCGTTGCTTGGGGCTCTCGCCCTGCTTGCACCCGTTACCGCAGAAGCCAAATCATACAACAATGGGGGCAGCTCGGGGAGCTGTTTGACGTCTGAAGCCCGCGCACTTCTTGGCCGCATCCAGGCCAAGTTCGGCCGGGTCGAGATTATTTCTACTTGCCGCAGGGGCGCTCGGATTGCATCGACCGGCCGTCCTTCGAAACACGCGTCGGGTCAAGCCATCGACTTCCGCGTGCCCGGCCGCAAGCGCGAAGTCGTCAAGTGGCTGATCGCCAACCATGGCAACGGCGGCACGATGACCTACAGCGACATGGACCATATCCACGTCGATGTTGGCTCACATTTCGTGGCTCTCAATCGCAACAGCGGACACTGAGGGGCGTTAAGTGGGGCGCTAACAAACTTCGAACGGGGGGCGGGACCGCATCAAGCGACCCGCCCAGTTCGCTTGAGCCCGTCGTTTGAGCCCGTCGTTTGAGTTTGGCGCAGCATCAGCTCTGCGAGGTCAGCCGGCCGTAAATCCAGGCAAGCCCCGCGCCGAATGCCAAGCCAATCATGACATGCGCGGCCATGGTCGTTGGATTGAACCCGGCGAACAGCGCTTCACCCTTGACCAACGGCACGAGTAACCAGCGGCCCGCGAGAATAGGGCCCAGCAGTCCAAAAATCGCGCCTTTCACAGGCATCGAACTTCCCGGAAGGCGCGGCCAAATCAGCGCAAACACGATGCCCCAAAGCCCGGCCCAGAACATGCCGTTGACGAGCGAGGGAACAGCGAACGGGCCGACCGGATCGAATGACCATGGCTTCATTGAAATGAGTTCCGGCCTGGCCCAAGGCGAACACCATGGTTTGGTGAAATACGATGACTGACAATGCAGCCGCGATGAAGCCAAATACCAGCCGCTGTAGATTGCCTTGCGCCATTGGATCCAAGTCCCCTTTTCTGTGGCGGCAGTGGACAAAACCCTACGGCCAAATGATGAGCTAGCGTTAACAGGGAGCCTCCAGCAATTGCGATCACAAAGCAAGCACTCCAATTACCGGCTAAACCAGCACGGCTGTAGGTGGGGGCAGGGGGTGCGGCCTTCTTGCTTTTGCAGCATTTCCGGGGCATATAGGCGCCGTCGAACACGCCTTGGCTCACTCTAAGACAGTGCTACCGCCTGCCCTAAGACGTCTCCATTGCGCGATTTGATAGCCTTCCGGGTATATCACCTGGGAGGATGCCAAAAGGCTTTGGAGGCAGGAATGGCAAACGGCACTGTTAAGTGGTTCAATGGTCAAAAGGGTTACGGCTTCATTCAACCTGAAGAGGGTGGTACCGACGTGTTCGTCCACATCTCCGCAGTTGAGCGCGCCGGTTTGCAGTCGCTCCGCGAAGGTCAGAAAGTTTTTTTCGAAACTGAGCGTGGCCGCAACGGCAAGATCGCAGCCGTCAACCTGCGCCCGCTCTAAGCTTAGCGCCACTACAGAATGCGCGGGGAGCAGATACGTCTGCTCCCCGTTTTTCATGAGCCGAATAACTTGGTCAACGGCGCCGGACCCGGCGCGACACTGCAAACGCCGCGATGCCGGCGGGGGAGAGGGAATGGCGAAAGAAGAGATGCTCGAGTTCGAGGGCGTGGTGGCGGAAGTACTGCCCGACGCACGTTGCCGCGTGAAGCTCGAAAATGGGCACGAAGTCATCGCCTACACCTCGGGCCGTATGAAGAAGAACCGCATTCGTATTTTGGCGGGCGATAAAGTGACTGTGGAAATGACGCCCTACGATTTGACCAAAGGGCGCATCAACTTCCGCCACAAGGACGCGCGATCGGGACCAGGCGGCGGCGGACCAGGCGGTGGTCCAGGCGGCGGCAGCGGAGGCCCGGGCGGTGGGCCACGGCGCGGCGGCGGCGGGGATAGAAGGTAGGTGATTTGTTTGCTGCGGCTGTTCAGGCTGGCGGCTCTCATTCGTAGTTTTTTATCTTTAATGGCGCGCCCCAAAGGCGCGCCATTTGTTTTTGGAGATGACTGACAGCACGCCGCCGCGATGGCACCTTCGGGGCCATTACCGGACGTCGGTGCCCAAACAATAGGCCCTGTCATGGCCGTCGCGAAAACCGGCCCCTCACAAAAAGTACTTTTAGATTAAAGCCGCGGCACGCCGGGCGAAGATGGCGGCGAGCTGACCCGCTTGCGAGGCATTGTCGGCGGCGGCGTTGCCGGCCTTGGCGCGCGCGGCGATGCCTTCGAAAATGCAGGTCCAGCGGAAGAGCGCGAACGCTTTGTGGAAATTGGTCAGGGCGATCGGCGTCCCTGCCGCTGCATTGTAGTCGGCCACGTACTCGTCGAGTGACGGGATTCCTAATGCGGCGACATCGACGCCGATCAAGCCGCCGTATTCGTCCGACGCCGTCAGCCAGGCGATGGCCGTGTGAGCAACATCCGCAAGGGGATGACCGAGCGTGGACAACTCCCAGTCCAACACGGCGACGACGCGGGGCTCCGTCGGATGAAACATGAGATTGCCGATGCGATAGTCGCCGTGAACGAGGCTCGTCCTGTCATCGCCGGGGATATGTGCGGGAAGCCAACTGATCAGCTTCTCAACGTTATCATCGTCACGCGTGCGCGAGAGTTCCCACTGCTTGCTCCAACGCGAAATCTGGCGCGCGAAGTAGTTGCCCGGCCGGCCATAGTCGCCAAGTCCTATGGCCGCGTAATCGACGTTGTGGAATGTGGCGAGCGCCGCTGCCATAGCGCGGTACATTTCGCGGCGTTGCTCTTTCAGAATACCGGGCAATGTGCAGTCGTGAAAGATGCGTCCCTCGACGCGCTCCATCACATAGAATGGCGTGCCGATGGGGCCTGGATCGCTGCAGAATAGGATCGACGGCGGCACAGGGACGCCGGTGCCAGCGAGCGCGCTGATGATGCGATACTCGCGATCTATCGCGTGTGCGGAAGGCAAGAGTTTGCCCGGCGGCTGCTTGCGCACGACGAGACGGCGGTTGTCGAAGGTAACGAAGTACGTCGGGTTCGATTGCCCGCCCGAGATTCGCTCCATCTGCGTCGGGCCTTCGAGCCCGGGGATGTGCTGGCGCAAGTAGCTCTCGAGTCCGGCTGCAAAGTCTGGCGCGGGCGTCACGGCCTCTGTCATGACTTCGCCTCGCCGCTGACGGGCCAGCTCCAGAAGCCCGAACCTTCCTTCACGAGCGCGCGGTTCAAGAGCATCCGATGGACCTCATCCGCGCCATCCACGAGACGGGCTTGGCGCGCGTAGCGGTAGACCCATTCGAGCACGGTGTCCTTGGAATAGCCGCGCGCGCCATTGATCTGGATGGCAAGGTCGGCCGCCTCATGAAGTGTGTTGGCCGCCTGAACCTTGGCCATGGAGACTTCCTTCTGCGCCTTGCCGCCGCGATCGAGTTCCCACGCGGCTTTCATGACAAGAAGGCGGGTGATTTCGATAGACATGGCGGCCTTGCCCAACATGAGTTGCACGGATTCGCGCTCAGCGAGGCGGACGCCAAAACCTTGGCGCTCGGCGGCATAGCTTTGTGCGATCTCGAGGCACCGTTTGGACAAGCCGAGCCAACGCATGCAATGTGTGAGGCGCGCGGGACTTAAGCGGATCTGCGTCACTTTCAGGCCGTCACCTTCGTTCATCAACACGTCTTCGGGCGCGATGCGCAGGCCGTCGAATTCGAGTTCGCAGTGCCCGCCGTGTTCCTCGGGCCCCATGATCGGGATGCGCCGGACTATACGCCAGCCGGGCTGGTCCTTGTGAAAGAGAAAGGCGGTGAGGCCCTTGCGCGCGTCGCTGGAGGTCCGCGCGATGACGATGAAATGCGCCGCATCGGCTGCGCCGGTAATGAACCACTTGCGCCCGTAAATCTTGTACGACCCATCGGCCTGCTTCTCGGCGCGCGTCTGGATCATGGTGGGGTCAGAACCGCCGCCCGGATGCGGCTCGGTCATGGCGAAGGCGGAGCGCACGTCGCCACGCACGATGGGCGCGAGCCATTGTTCCTTCTGCTTGGGCGTTCCAACGGCCTCCAGCACCATCATGTTGCCGTCGTCGGGCGCTGCTGAGTTGAAAACGACTGGACCGAAGATGGAGCGGTTCATTTCTTCGTAGCATACGGCCATGCCGGTGCGGCCCACGCCGAGACCGCCTGTTTCGGGCTTCAGCTGGAGGCACCAGAGCCCTTGCGCCTTGGCCTTCGCACGTAGCTTGGCAAGGAGCGCAAGATCGATGTTTTCGTGCGCGTCGTAGGATTTCGGATCGCTTTCGAGCGGAAGAATCTCTTGCGCAACGAAGGCGGCGATGCGGCGGCGTAGCTCTTCGAGCGAGGGAGAAATTGTAAAGTCCATGTGCGATCTCACAATGAGGAAACGAGATGCCCGCCGTCGGCGACGAGCGATGAGCCAGTAACGTAGCTGGAGGCATTGGAGCAGAGGAACATGAGAGGGCCGTCGAGATCTTCCAGTGAACCGAAACGACGTTGCGGAATACGTTTGATGAGCGCTTGGCCAGCATCGCTGGCGAGAAACTCTTGATTGAGATCGGTTGCGATATAACCGGGGCAGAGTGCATTGACGCGGATGCCGTAGCGCGCCCACTCCAGCGCCATGCTCTTGGTCAACTGTACGAGCGCGGCCTTGGAGGCGGCGTAGGCGGCAACCTGGCCCGCAACACGATGGCCGAGAATGGACGCGACATTGATGATGCTGCCGCCGCTGCGGTTGTCGCGCATGATACGGGCCGCCGCTTGGCCTACAAGAAATGCACCCTTGAGATTGGTATCAAAGATGCGGTCCCAGCCTATTTCGTCCTGATCGATGAGCGGCACCGTCTGCGTCACGCCCGCATTGCTAATGAGGATATCGAGGCCGCCGAGCTCACTTGCCGCTTTAGTCACTGCCGCTTCGACGCTTGCTCGCGAGCTGACATCCATCGCCACAGCGACGGCTTTGACACCATTGTCGCGAAGCTTTGCACAGACTGTCTCGCAGGCACTCGCATCGCGGGCTGCAACAGCGACGCTTGCCCCGGCCGTGGCGAGGGTGTGGGCAAAGTGCGCGCCGAGCCCCTTGGAGGCGCCGGTCACCAATGCGCGGCGCCCGGCCAGAGATACTTTGAATTCCTCGCTCATGTCTTTTGCCCGCCTTCGCGCCACTGGCGTTCCGCCTCGTTCCACGCGGCAAGCGGCTGCAAATCAGGCACCCACGCGAGCCCTGTCTTGCCATCGGAGGATACGGCTTCCGGCGTTACAACGAAGTCGATCAACGCGGGACGGTTAGCAAGCGCACGCGCGATAGCCGGTTTCAATTGGTCTTCCGTCTCGACGCGTTCGGCGTGCATGCCAAGCGCCCGCGCCATGCCGGCATAGTCGGAATCTCTTAGTCTCGTGCCGACGACCTTACCGTGCGTCACGGTCTGGTCGTGCACCTCGATGGCCCATGCGCCGTTGTTGGCCACCGCGATCAATACGGGCGCTTGATGGCGCACGGCCGTATCGAGTTCCATGGCGTTGAAGCCGAATGCGCCATCGCCGGTGGCCACGAGCACGGTTTTATCCGGATAAGCAAGGCTTGCCGCGACGCCGTAGGGGACGCCGACGCCGATACAGCCGAAGGGTCCGGGGTCGAGCATCTGGGGAGCGCTCAGCCCGATGCGGGCGAAGGCGAGAAAGTCGCCGCCATCGGTTACGATGATGCGATCCTCGGGCATGGCCTCCTGCAGCGCGGCGAGAACCTTGTTGGGATTGAGCTTGCCGTCTTTGCCGGCAGGCGCTGCGGCCATGCTGGTTTTGAGTTTTGCGGCACGCGCATCGTGTTCGGCGCGCAGTTTTTGCGCCCATGCCGTATCGACAGAAGAGGCGCGGTTGCCGGCTGTCTCGACAAGTGCGCTCAGCGCGGCGGCCGGGCTTGCAATAATTTCAACAGAGCCGCGGCGATTATCGCGCAACTCGCCCGGGACATCGCCGATGCGCACGAATTTCGCGTCTCCGAACACGGCAGGTGAGCCGAAGGCAAGCTGGAAGTCGAGCCGCCTGCCGACGGTCAATACGACGTCGGCATCACCCATGACAGCGCCGCGCATGGCGCTGACGACCGAAGGGTGATCGTCGGGCACGAGACCGCGGCTTTCGCCCGTGTCGAGATAGACGGCGCCGAGGCGATCGAGCAGGCCACACAACTCCTTGTCCGCGCCGCGCGCGCCGCGCCCTGAAATGACGAGCACGCGGCGGGCCGACCACAGGATATCGACGGCCTTGGCAATAGCGTCGGGATCTGGATGGCTAAAAGCTCGCGCTTTGGGATTGATGTGCTCCGCGAGTTGAAGCGCCTTTGGTACTTCCGCACGTAGGGTATCTGTCGGGAAGTCGATAAAGGAAGGTCCGGGCTCACCGGCCTCTCCGAAGGCGCATGAGATGGCTTCGTCGAGTTCGGCGAGTGCCCGCGAGGACTCGCGCACAGTTCGCGCGTAACGTGTGATGGATCTGACAAGTTGCGGCTGGTCGAGATCCTGAAGCGCGCCGCGGTTCTCCTGCGGCCGCGTTACTGTGCCGGAGAGCACGAGCACCGGCGCGCGGGACACGTGGGCATTGGCGATGCCGGTGATGGCATTCGTAAAGCCGGGCCCGGCCGTGACCAGCGCCACACCCAGTTCGCCCGTCAACTCCGCGTGCGCTTGCGCCATATGCACGGCCAGCGCTCGTCGCGCACGTCGATGATGCGAATGCCTTCGGCGTCGAGCCGCATCCAAATCGGCATAATGTGGCCGCCGCAAAGAGCGAACACGTGTTTGACACCGCGCGCCTTGAGGGTGCGGGCAATGAGACCGGCAACGCTATTGGGTGAAATTGTCATGACATTAGACCATCAAAGCAATGAGGAAGGATAAGGTGAGCACCGAGACGACATGTGTCGTCAGGATCGCACCCGAGGTCACGCCGGTGTCGCGTTCGTACGTCTTGGCGATGGTGAATATGCCAGAGCCGATGGGAAGCGCACTCAAGAGAATGGCCGCCTGAGCCCACATCTTCGGCATCGAGAATACGTATAATACCAAGATTGCCGTGATGGCGGGCTGCAAGAGCAGCTTGAGCGCCGTCAGCCAGGCAATCGCGGCGTAGTCGTGGCTCGCGAGCTTCGTTTGCGCCAGCGACAGGCCGATACAGAAAAGAGCTGTAGGAGCCGCCGCATTGCCAAGCAGCAGAGCAAACTGTTCGAGCGGCGATGGGACGGTCAATCCGGTCATGCTCGCCGTGATCCCGGCAAGCGGCGCGATGAACAACGGATTGCGAATGAGCGAAGCGAGGACCTGCCGGATGGCGTGCCGCAGATTGCCGCTTCCCTTCAACGCCAGCTCGACGAGGATGATCGCGAGAAGGAACTGCACACAGGCCGTGATTAACACCGACATCGCTGCAGGAGCGATGCCCTCGCGGCCGAAAACGAGAAGGCACAACGGCACGCCCATGAAGCCGACATTGCTGTAGCCCGCATTGCAGCCTTCGATCAGCGCATCGGCGGCCGGTTGCCCATTGCGGCGGCTGATGGCGTAACCCACAATCCAGGTGACGGCGACGCCTCCCGCGAACGCCGCAAGAAAGCTCAACTGGCGCAGTTGATCCGGTGCGGCCTTGGCCATGGCAATGAAGATCAGGGCAGGCAGCGCGAAATAGAAGGCGAAGCGGTTGAGTGTGTCGGTGGCGGAGGGTTCGAATCGTCCCGAACGCCCGGCGAGGAAGCCGAGGAGCATGAGGCCGAACACCGGCAGAGCTGCATTCAAGACTGTGTGCATGCGCGGGCCCGATGGATCTAATTGGTTTTGGCATATTGCGCGTACCTCGCCTTAAGCTCGCGGTGCAGAATCTTGCCTGTCGCGTTGCGTGGCATGTCGTGATCGGCGATGAAAACGAAAGCGCGCGGGCGCTTGTATCCGGCCAGCCGCTCCTTGGTCCATTCGGTGAGGTCAGCTTCGGTGAGCGTTTCGCCTTGATGGGGAACGACAATGGCAAGCACGCTCTCGCCCCATTTCTCATGCGGAATGCCGACGACGGCAACGTCTTTCACCTTCGGATGCGCGCCGACCGCAGCCTCGACTTCGGATGGATAGACGTTTTCGCCGCCGGAAATGATCATGTTGCTCTTGCGATCGACGAGCCGGATGTAGCCGTTACTATCGCGCAGTGCCATGTCGCCAACGGTGCAGTAATTGCCTCGGAAAGCGTCCTTGGTCTTTTCCGGCAGCTTCCAATATCCGTCGAAGGTGTAGGTGTTGCAGGAATAGAGTTCGCCGGTTTTACCATCGGGCACTTCGTTGCCCGCGTCGTCCAGAAGCTTGATCGGTGCCGAACCCACACATTCCCGGCCCACGGTACCGAGTTGGTCGAACTGCTCGTCGGGATGAAGCATCGTCACCCATCCCGCTTCCGTCGAACCGTAAAGCTCGAACAGGCCAGAATTGCCGAACATCTCCATCACCGCGCGCTTGGTATCGGCGCGCGCTGGCGCCGACGAAACCATCAGCTTGCGAACGCGCGAGAGATCGTACTTGGCTTTCACATCGGCTGCGAGCGCAAGCATCATGATGTAATGGGTTGGAACCAGGGAGGTGAATGTCGCGCCGCCCTCTGCCAGCGTGCGCACGCATTCCTCGGGATCGAAATTCTTGCGCGAGTATATCGTGGTGGTTGCACCGCAATAGGCGAAAGCACCAAAAAAATAGAGCGAGTTGGCATGACACATCGGCATGACGAGGAGGGCGCCGTCATCGCGATTGAGCCCAAGCTCGATGGCCGTGACGAGCGCCATGTTGGCGGCACCTTGATGACTGCGGATTGCGCCTTTGGGATTGCCCGTGGTGCCGGACGTGTACATGAGCGTCCAGGGATCGGAGAGGCCGTGCAGCTGTTGGGGTTCGGCATCGCTCGCCGCGCCGATCAACACTTCATAGTCGCGGTATCCCGTTATGGGTGCGCGCCCAAAGCCGATGATGCGATCGCGCGCGACGGGGAGGTGGGCGCCCATATCCTCGATGACGCTGGAGAGTTCATCCTGGACGATGATTGCCGAGGCTTCGGCGTTCTCAATGATGTAGGCGGCTTCGCGTGCCGTGAGGCGGAAGTTCACCGGGACACTGACCAACCCAGCCTTGGCAGTGGCGGCGTAGATCTCGGCCCATTCGAGGCAATTGTAGGCGAGAATAGCGACGCGGTCGCCTTTGCGCAGCCCGAGGCCCAGAAGTGCGTTCGCGAGGCGGCAAGAGCGTGCATTCCATTGCCGGTACGACAGCGAACGCTCAAGGTCGCGCGCGCCGGGCTTATCGGGAAAAAGCCGCGCGTGCGCGGTCAACATGGCGCCGAGGTTGAGAAGGTCCATATCAGTCCCGTCCGACGCTTGCGATACAACACATCATTTGAGGAATCCGATGGAGAGGAACGGAAAGACTGCAACGACGATGACGCCGAGGAAGAGTGCGGCGACGTAGGGTCCGATCTCGCGCATGCCTTGGTCTGGGTGAACTTTGCCGATGGCGCACGCTGCATAGTAGCCGACGCCAAAGGGCGGCGAGAAGAGACCGATGCCCATCGAGAGCACGACGATCATGGAATAATGCACCGGATGGATGCCGAGCGTCTTCGCGATGGGGAAGAGCATGGGGCCGAACAGGACGATGGCGGGAATGCCCTCAAGCACGCTGCCAAGCACAATGAAGGCAATGATGGAGATGACGATGAAGCCCGCCGCCCCGCCTGGCACATTCGACATCGCGTCGGCCAGTTGGTGAGAGAAGCCAGATTGCGTCAGCGCCCACGCCATGGCGGTCGCCGTGCCGATAATCAACAGGATCGCGCCCGAAAGTGACGCCGTCTCAACAAGCAGTTCATGCAACCGCCCCCAATCGAAGCGGCGATAGAAAACAAGGCCGGCGAACGCGCAATAAGCAATGCCAAGCGTCGAGACCTCGGTGGCGGTTGCCACGCCGTTGACGACAGCAGCGCGAATGACGAAGGGAAGGGCGAGGGCGGGCAAAGCGATGGCTAATGCGCTTGCTATTTCCTTTCCCGAGGCGCGGCGCACGTGGCTCAAGTCGTCGCTGCGCGAGCGCCAGAACACAAGCATGCACAGCATTGCGCCCAGCACGAGTGCGGGCACGAGACCGCCCGTAAATAAGCTGGCGATGGAGACGCCCGTGACCGAGCCGATGGTGATGAGCACGATGGAAGGCGGAATGGTTTCCGTCTGCGCGCCGGTGGCGGAGAGAAGGGCGATGAGATCGCCGTCGCGGGCGCCGCGTTTGCGCATTTCAGGAAAGAGCACCGGCGCCACGGCGGCCATATCGGCAACTTTCGACCCCGAGATGCCAGAGACCAAGTACATCGCCGCGATGAGCACATATTGCAGCCCGCCACGCACGTGGCCCAGTAGCGAGGCGAGGAACTCGACCATCGCCTTGGCCATACCGGTCATCTCGACGAGCTTGCCGAGGAACACGAAAAGGGGAATGGACAGCAGGATGAGATGGCTCATGCCTTCGTCCATCCGGGTGGGGACGATGGACAGAGGTACGTCCGTGGTGATGGCGAGATAGGCGTAGGTCGTCAGCGCAAAAGCGAATGCGATGGGGATGCCCGAAAGAACGCAAGCCAAGAGGGCGACGATGAAGAATAAGACGAGGTTGAAATTTCCGAACCCTGCAAAGATAGGTGCCGCCACATAGAGCAGAGCGAGGAGGCCGGCCGTCGCGCCAACGGTCAGAGCCGCAAAAGGCGCGCGCATCAGTTTGAATGCCGCGAACACGATCATCAGCGCGATACCGGTAGGGATGGCCGCGACGCGCCAGGAGTTCCGGCACGGAGAGTGCGGGTGACAAGATGACGTGCTCTTCATGCATATAGCTTAAAGCGGACGGCAGGATCAGCGCCAGGAAGACGAAGGGTGCGGCAATTGCGAGCGTATTTAGCTTCGCTCTCGCTTCGACGCCGTAACGCCCCAACGCGGCAGTCATGCGCATGTGCTCGTTGCGGCGGAAGGCAATCGCGGCGCCAAGCATCGCCAGCCACAAAAACAGGATCGAGGCGAGTTCGTCCACCCATGCGATGGGGTTGTGGAGGACGTATCGGGCGAACACGCCTGCAAACAGAATGACGATTTCGGTGGCGACGAGCAACGACGCTGCAATCTCGACGAGATTGCCGAGAAAATTGGAGGCACCATCGTTCTGTCCGGGTGCCGCTGCGGGTTCAGTGTGCGCAAGCTCCATCGCCTTACCCCAAATGCCCAGTGAATTTTTCGAGGATGGACCATGATTCTTCGCCGAACTTTTCACGCGCGCGCGCATAAAAGCCGCTTGCGGCCAGCACCTGCCGGAAGGCCGCAGGATCGACGGTGGCGAATTGCAGGCCCTTGACCTCGAGTTCCTTGCGTAGCGTGATGTTTGCCTCTGCGATGTCGGCACGCTCGTTGAGCGCGGCGGCATTGAGGTGTTTGCTCAGGATGGTCTGAATGTCCGGCGGCAGGCCCTGCCATTTGCGCTCGTTCGCGACCAGCCAAAAGCCGTCCCAAGCATGGTTCGTCAACGAGCAGAATTTCTGCACTTCGTAGAATTTCGCGATGTTGATGAGGGAAAGCGGATTTTCCTGGCCGTCCGCGATTCTCGTCTGGAGCGAGGAATACGCTTCGTTGAGTGGAATGCTGACGGGGGCTGCCTGCAGGGCTTTGAACATGGCGACCCAAAGCGGAACGACGGGCACGCGGATCTTGAAGCGCTGAAGATCGGCTGGCGTCTGAATGGGCTTGGTGCTGGTGGTGATCTGCCGGAAGCCGTTGTCCCAAACAACATCGAATGGATGGAGTCTGCGTCTTAGCGAGCTGCGCGCGCAAATGATTGCCGAGCGCGCCGTCCATCGAGGCCCAGACTTGGTCGTAGCCCGAATAGGCAAAGCCGATGCCTGGCAAAGCCATGACGGGGACGAGCGTCGATACTACTGTGCCGGGAAACGTCGCCAGTTCCAGCGCGCCCGAGCGGATCTGCGACAGCATGCTTGGGTCGCCGCCCAGCTGATTGTTGGGGAAGAGTTCGATGGCGACCGCGCCTTGCGTCTCGGCGCCGATGGCGGCGATGGCTTCGCGCAAGCGGTTATTGACAGGGTGCGCGCCGGGCAGGTCGTTGCCGAGCTTGAGGCGGAGCACGCCGGCATTCGCCCGTGCCGCCGGGGGTAGCGCGACCGAAAAGGCCACTGCTGTGGCCGCTCCGGTCAGGACACGTCTGCGGCTCAGTTTCGTCACGCCTCGGCTCCTCCGTCCGCGCTTGGATCAGCAACCTATATTTTGAATTCAGAATTCAATCAACTGAATTCTGCATTCAGAATTCGGTTCGTGCGAGGCGGCCGAATGGCTATGCTGCCGCAGCCAACATAAGGAGCCGCGTTACGTGAGACCACTGGCAAACCAGCCGAGCCTGACCGAGCAGGTATACGAAGTGATACTTTCCGAAATTATCGCCGGGCGGCTCACCGAGAACCCGCGCCTCATTCAGGACGATCTCGCGAAGACACTCGGCGTCTCGCGCCAGCCCGTGCAGCAGGCGCTTTTGCTGCTGCGCAACCAGGGCTTCTTGCGCGACGCGCCGGGCCGCGGTCTCGTCGTCGCGCCCATCGAGCCCGAGTTTGTGCGTAATCTATTTGAGTTGCGTGCCGTCGCTGAAGCGCTGGCCTGCAGGCTCGCGGCCGAGAGAGGCAGCAAGGACGCGGCAAAGCTCGGGCCCAAGTTTATCGATGAGGGGCGCAAGGCCGAGCGCGAAGGCTCGGTTACAAAACTCATCGCGGCAGATATGCGCTTTCACGAGTTTCTCTATGAGATCTCCGGAAACAAGCTGATCAAGGAGACGATGCTGCCTTACTGGGCACATTTGCGCCGGTTGATGGGTGAGGTGCTCGTGAAAGACGAGACCCCGCGCAAGATTTGGGATCAGCACGAAGCCATTCTACAGGCTATCATTCGCGGCAACGGCGCAAAGGCCGAGGAACTTGCGCGCGCCCACATCACCAAGGCAGTCGAGGTTTTTATCACGCGGCTTGAGAATGCGCGTGATGAAGAAGTGAGGCCGCAGTCGCGCGCTTCCTAGAAGCTTCACGCCACGGGTTTGAAATCGCTCAACAGCAGGATCGTGTCATGACCGCAGTGTTTGTCGTTGCCGCCCAGCGCAGCGCACAGCTATCGGAAATTTAGGAGGAAGCCTCAAGGATTCCCCGCCGGCAGCGTGTGGGGTTCTGAAATTTTTTTTGCCGAGGTTCGGCGGGTTACGCGGCGCCCGCGTCCGCAGGATACAAAATTGAAACATGCAGGGGACCGCTAACCCGCGCCACGTTTCTTCGTTTTGATTGATGCGTGCTAAGCGGGTTGTGTGCCAGCAGGTTATCTTTTGTGGCCTCTCGCTACAACTTCCCCGGATTCTCCTCAGCCCACGCCTTTACTTCATGTGCGGACCCAAGTTCTTTTGCGTTCCAGAACCAAACGAAGGCAAGCGGCAGCGATACGAGCGGCACGGCGGCGGCGGCAAAGCCTAGCCCGCCTCCAGCAATCGCGAACAGCCACCCGGCCGCCGCGTCTCCACCGCGATAAACGACGGTATCAATGAAGCTCTGCACTTTGTATTTCTCATCCGGCTCCGCAAGCGTGTACATCACCTTGATGGCCGGGCTTGAGAGCGAAAACGCAACGACGCGCTCAGCCACCATGACGGCTGCAACAACCCACAAAACAGGTTCATAAGAGAGCGCGAGCGTGCCGATCGTAGCCGTGATGGGGAGGGCAATGAGAGCGGCCGTCAACCCAAGCTTGCGCATGACGAGCGCGGTGCCGAAAACCTGGATCGTGATGGTCAAAATGCTGACCACGAGATCGCGGCCGGAGAAGAATTTAACCCGCTCGGCGCTGTCGAGAATTGCCGCGCCGACGAGCCGCGACTGTTCCATATAGAAAAACGTGCCAACCACGTTGGCGAGCACGATGAATAGGGCGATGCGTCCGAAGTAGGGGGACGAGAACACCTTTTTCGCGCCGTCCAGAATTCCGCCGCCAGCTGGTTCCGTTTCATGACCCGCCGCCGACGGCCGGAGCCGGCGCAGCACGAGGCTCATGGACATTGCCACCATCAGCAGCGCTGACGACAGCATGAGCAAATCGACCGGGGGCACATAACCAACCAGCCAGCGCGTCAGCAGCGGCCCGGCGAACGATCCAGCAGTTCCTCCCGCCGCGATGAAACCGAACAAGCGTTTGGCTTCCTCGTTCGACCAAAGCTCCGACATCAGGCTCCAGAACAGGGAGACAACAAAAAGGTTGAACACGCTGGCCCAGATGAAAAAGGCACCAGCCGAAACATTTGTGGCACCTAATGTCTTAAATGCCGCCCAGAACATGATCATGTTGGCGGCGAAAAACGTGTAGATGGCCGGAAGGACGAGCCTGCGCGGAACGCGGCTGGCGATAAAGCCAAAGGCCGGCACCGCCGCCAGCATGACGAAGAACACGATTGTAAAAAGGTGGTGGATCTCGTCCTTGCCGACGGTGACGCCCATCTCGTCGCGCAGCGGGCGCACGATGTAATAGGCGGCCAAAAGCGCGAAAAACATGATGAAGGAGGCCAGCAGGGCCGTGATCTCGTGGCGCTCGACCGCCACAAAATGCCCGAGAAGGCCGGGAACCCGTGGGGCTTGAGAACCGTTGATAGTTGTCATGCCGGGACTTTCGGGAACAGCGATTGCGCTCGAATCAGTCTACCAAATTGTCTCAGGTTGCAGAGCAGCGAGTGCACAGCGGTAGGAATTTTGAAGCGCTGCACCAAAGAAGTGTGCTTTTTCGGCAGTTTCGAGAGCTAACGTTAGGCAAGCTCACGTTTTCCGGATTGTAGTGAACACCATTCGCAATATAGTATCGCGTTGCAGCAACACCATGCTGCTTTGCCCAACTTGAGGCCCGGGATGGGGCAAAACTTAGGAAGGTCGGCTGCGATGCACTATTACGCCTATGAGATGGCCCACGCCGTGGTTTCGCCCATGCGCTTTGGCATGCAGGCCATGCGCCACACTTTAGAATGGCCACTCAATCCGTGGGCCAAGACATCGTTCGGCCGCAACATGGCCGCCGCTTGCGAAGTATTCGAAAATCTCACGCGCCGCTACGGCAAACCTGAATTCGGCATCAAGACCACAACTGTTGATGGCTTGCCGGTGGCCATCCGCGAAGAAACGGCGCTCGTCAAACCGTTCTGCAACCTTCTGCACTTTGCGCGCGACAGCGAGATGACAGCCACGCGCAACGATCCCAAAGTTCTGATGATCGCGCCGATGTCCGGCCACTACGCGACGCTGCTGCGCGGCACGGTCGAAGCCATGCTGCCCGACCACGACGTCTACATCACCGACTGGGCGGACGCGCGCGAAATTCCGCTTGCTATGGGGCGTTTCGATTTCGACGACTTCATCGACTACGTCATAGAGTTTGTGAAATTCATCGGGCCGAACACACACGTCATCGCGGTTTGCCAGCCGGCCGTTCCCGCTCTTATCGCCACAGCCATCATGGCGTCGCGCGGCGAAGACTGCCAGCCAGCATCCCTCGTACTCATGGGCGGGCCCATCGATACGCGCCGCAATCCCACAAAAGTCAACGAATTGGCCGGCGCACGTTCGATCAATTGGTTCGAGCAAAACGTCGTCTCGGCCGTGCCTTTCCCGCATGTTGGATTCATGCGCCCCGTTTATCCGGGCTTCATGCAGCTGACAGGGTTCATGACCATGAACCTCGAGCGCCACATGAGCGCGCACGTCGATCTCTTCAACGATCTCGTCAAAGGCGATTGCGACAGCGTCAAGCAGCATCAGGGTTTCTACGAAGAATACATGTCGGTCATGGACCTGACGGCAGAGTTCTATCTGCAGACGGTCAAGACCGTATTCCA
Organism: uncultured Alphaproteobacteria bacterium; assembly: GCA_963819605.1. GTDB lineage: Bacteria > Pseudomonadota > Alphaproteobacteria > Rhizobiales > Hyphomicrobiaceae > Hyphomicrobium_B. The sequence goes on from CAWFWU010000007.1 coordinate 38,445, forward strand.
GGATCATTCGCTGCCCGACCGCACGCTCTATCATCGCGACGAGCATGTCGATTGCTCGGCCATCAAGCAGACCGCGTTGATGACGGTTGAAGGCGAGAAGGACGATATCTGCGGCCTTGGCCAGACGGGCGCTGCGCACGATCTGTGCACCAGCATTCCCGATCGCGACAAGGTGCACTATGTGCAGCTGGGCGTTGGCCATTATGGCGTGTTCAACGGCACGCGCTGGCGCACCGAAATCCAGCCGCGCATCAAAGAATTCATCCGCACGCTTGAGTTCCGCCGCAAGGAACAAGATGCCGAGAAGCGCGGGCTGATGGGCTATTTGACGGGCAGCAACAAGGTTGCCGCAAAAGAGATCGCAGCCCCCGTGTCCGAGCGCGCCACGGAACGCCCTGCCGAACGTCCTGCCGAACGCATGAAAGCCAAAGCCAACGGTCATTTGAATGGTCTGAACGGCAAGCACGGGACTGTCGTGGCGGGGGAGTAAACGTGAGATCGGCTATCAAATCAAACACCCGCTGCGGAAACGCAGCGGGTGTTTTTGTTTGGCTCAATGCGCTTCATCCCAGTTGCGTGCGGCTTTGGCATCGACGTGGATGGGGACCGAAAATTTGACGGCCGGCTCGGCGGCTTTTTCCATGACGTCGCGCGCTGTTTTGATGAGCGCCGCGGTGTCGGCGTCCTTCACCTCGAACACGAGTTCGTCGTGCACCTGCAGCAACATGCGCGCGGACTTCAGCTTGGCCTTTTCGAGCGCGCCTTCCATGCGGATCATAGCGCGGCGGATGATATCGGCGGCTGAGCCTTGGATTGGCGCGTTGATCGCCGCGCGTTCGAGAAAGCCGCGCATCGAAGGGTTTTTGGTGTTGATCTCGGGGTAATGAATGCGCCGCCCGAATACGGTCTCGACGTAGCCTTGCGCGTGCGCAATCTTTTTGGTCGCCTCCATGTAATCGCGGATGCCCGGAAAGCGCTCGAAGTACGTCTTGATGTATTGGCCTGCTTCCTCGCGCGAAATACCGAGCTGGTTGGCAAGCCCGAACGCCGAAATGCCGTAGATGATGCCGAAATTGATGGCTTTTGCCCGGCGGCGCACGTCGCTTGGCATATCCTTGACAGGCACACCGAACATTTCGGACGCGGTCATGGCGTGAATATCAAGCCCGTCGGCGAAGGCTTTCTTCAACTGCGGAATATCGGCGATGTGGGCGAGCACGCGCAATTCGATTTGGCTGTAGTCGGCCGAGACGAGCTTGTGACCTTCTTCCGCGATGAAGGCGGTGCGGATTTCGCGCCCCTCTTTGGTGCGGATGGGAATGTTTTGCAAGTTCGGTTCTGACGACGCGAGCCGCCCGGTTGTCGTTGAGGCCAGCGCGTAACTTGTATGGATGCGCCCCGAGGCGTCAATAAATTCGGGCAGCGAGTCTGTGTAGGTCGATTTGAGTTTGGTGAGCTGGCGCCACTCAAGCATCGTGTTGATGAGGCGGCGCGCGTCATCGGGTAAATCTTCGTTCGCCGCGAGATCGTCAAGCGTGCCGGCGCGCGTCTCCCATTGGCCGGTTTTGGTTTTCTTGCCGCCGGGCAGTTTCAAGTTATCGAACAGGAATTCGCCAAGCTGCTTGGGTGACGCAAGGTTGAACTTGTGACCGGCGAGTTCATAGACTTCCGCCTCGAGACGCGCGGCCCGCTGCGCGAACGTGCTCGACAGGCGGGATAGAATTGCGCGATCGACTTTGATCCCAGCGCGCTCCATTTCAACGATGACCGGAACGAGCGGTCTCTCAAGCGTTTCGTAAACGGTTGTCATGCGCTCGGCGGCAAGGCGCGGCTTTAACTTCTGCCAAAGCCGCAGCGTGACGTCCGCGTCCTCGGCCGCATATTCCGTCGCCTTGGCGATTGGCACGCCGGCAAATGTCTTCTCGGATTTCTTGGCGCCCGGCGCATGCTCCAAGGCCTGGTCGAAGGACATGCAGACGTGGCCTAAGTGGCGCAGTGCGAGATCGTCCATGCCATGCGTGGCCCGCCCGCCATCGAGCGTGTAGGACAGCAGCATGGTGTCGTCGATGGGGTGAATCTTGATGCCGTGCCGGAGCATGACCAGCATATCGAATTTGAGATTCTGGCCGATCTTCAGAACGCTATCGTCTTCAAGAAGAGGCTTCAGAAGTTGGAGCGCGTCGCGTAACCCCATTTGACCGGCAGCGAGCCCGCCGCCGCCAAAGAGATCGTTGGCGCCTTCCTGATGGCCGACGGGCACGTAGCAGGCTTTGCCGGGTTCGACCGCCAGCGAGAATCCAACGAGATCGGCGGCATTGGCATCAAGCCCTGTTGTCTCGGTGTCGAAGGCGACGTGGCCTGCTTCTTCAGCCGCGCGGATCCATTTTTCCAAAGCGGCCTTGGTCGCGACCGTCTCGTACTTGGTGCGGTCGATAGGGATTTTTGAGAGTGCTGCTGTGACGTGTACCGTTGCTGCATGCGGCGTGCCGATTGTACCCAACGGACCATGCGTATTTGATCCCCCCACCCCTAACCCCTCCCCGCGAGGGGGAGGGGGAAGCGAGATCGTCGATCCAACCGATTTTTCGAGCGGCGCGGGCGCCTCAACGCCAAGTCCTTCGGCAATGCGCTTGGTCAGCGAGTTGAATTCCATCTCTCGTAAAAAGCCGAGCAGCGTTTCGGGGATGGGATCGCGCAACGCAAAGCGCTCGACGCCAATCTCGGTTGGCACATCCTGCTTCAAGGTCACGAGTTCGCGGCTGATGCGCGCTTGCTGTGCAAATTCGATCAGCTTTTCGCGCCGCTTAGGTTGTTTGATTTCGCCCGCACGCGCGAGAAGCGTATCAAGATCGCCATACTCATGGATGAGTTCGGCCGCCGTTTTCACGCCAATGCCGGGAACGCCGGGCACGTTGTCGGTTGAATCTCCGGCGAGCGACTGAACATCGATGACTTTATCGGGCGGTACGCCGAATTTTTCGCGCACCTCGTCGGGGCCTATCTTCTTGGCCTTCATGCCGTCGAACATGACGACGCCCGGGCGGATGAGCTGCATGAGATCTTTATCCGACGAGATGATGGTCACATCGCCGCCTGCGTTGACGACATCGCGCGCATAGGTGGCGATGAGATCATCGGCCTCGTAGTCGTCGAGTTCGATGGAGGCGACGTTGAAGGCTTTGACGGCATCGCGGATCAGGGGAAATTGGGGAACGAGCTCTTCTGGCGCTGGCGGCCGGTGCGCCTTGTACTCGGGATAAATCTTGTTGCGAAAAGTTTCGCGCCCCGCATCGAAGATGCAAGCAATGTGGGTTGGTGCTTCAGACGCCTTACTCTCGCGAATAAGCTTCCACAGCATGGCGCAAAAGCCATGCACGGCACCGACCGGCAAGCCGTCGGAGGGCCGCGTTAAAGGCGGGAGCGCGTGGAAGGCGCGGAAGATATAGCCAGACCCATCGATCAGATAGACATGGCTGCCTTTGGAGACGGGTGCGTCGTCGCCGTCGGGATGGGTGGAGGTGCGTTTGGATTTTTCTTTGCTCATAGCCGGAGACTATAGGCGGTCCCGCGCGCAAGGTCAGCCCAGGGCCGCTTTTAGATGATGAGAAGCGGGTACAAAAAGCCGAAGGGGGAGCCTAAGCTCCCCGCTTCTCACGCAGCTTTTCCACCATGAGCCGCAACGCCGCTTCGAAGTCGCCGCGCTGAGCCGGCGAGAGGACGCCAAGCAATGTCTGATCAACCGCTTTGGCGGCGGCAGACCCCGCGTCCAGAGCCTTTTGACCAGCGTCCGTCAGACGAACGGCATACATCCGCGCGTCCTGCCGGGTGCGCCGCCGTGCCAGAAGGCCGCGGGCTACCAACCGCCGTACGATATCGGCGAGGGTCGAACGGTCGATCCCCGAATGGTCGCAGATCGTGGTCTGGCTCGGGTTGTCCTCGCTGGCGACAACCGAAAGGACAACAAATTGGCGTGCCGTGAGGCCGCTGCGCTCCATGCCAAGAGCGAACTCTTCATCGGCAAACTGTCCGGCCCGGTGAAGGAGATGGATGGTGCTGTCTAAAGTGCTGAAGGGTCGAGTCTTCTTGCTCACAATCAAAATTTCCTTCTGGATTCGAATAGTCAATGGAAAGACATTCAGTCGTCTGCCTAAGTGGCGATGGACTTATCTAACAGTGTTCAATTGTTTCCGCTTGACCTAATATTCAGTGCCTTTGACATTTCGTACAATTCTCAGGGGTTTGAGCAGTAGATTTTAGCATTTGCCAGCTATTTTCTGTTGGTTTTATCGTTAACAGCGGTCCGCAATCGCTCATGCCCAGCTCAAAACCCCTGGTTCGCGCGAGCGTTCTCCTAGGCTTTGACACCTTCCTCGATCTGCGGGGTGTCGATGCCAAATCGCTCTATGCGAACGTTGGCCTGCCTCCGCCCACCGAAATCGGTCCGGAACAGGACCTGTCCGCAAACGCTGTTTGCTGCCTTATGCACGAAGCAGCGCGTGCGGCCAAGGACCCCTGCATCGGACTGGCATTTGCAGAGTCCTATCCGGTCGGCGGTATAGGGATCATAGCTTACCTCTTCTTAAATTCAAAGACGGTCGGCGAAGGAATGCGCACGGTTGCCCGATATGCTGTGCTTTTACGCCAGCCGATGACCGTTCAATACAGCGAAGACGAGGACGGCGCTTGTTTGTGGTGGCGTTGGCCGGAAGCCCTGACAGCACAATATACGCAGTACGGCTCGTTCGCGATGGCGCTATTCGTGCTCAGGCTTCGCATGGCGATCGGGCAAACGTGGATGCCGGTTTCAGTCGAGTTACAAGGCGAGCCTTTGACGTGCCGGGAAAAGGTGCGCCAGATTTTTGGAACAGAAGTCCGATTTGGCTCGGACAAAAACGCCATTCGTGTTGACAAGGCGACCATTGGCCGTCCCATGCCGGACGCCGATCCGCGTCTAAAGCCGATCCTAGACCAATTCGGCGAACGGATGATGGCCGAAATTTCACCACCCGGCGATGTCGTAGTAAATGTGCGCAATACGATACTCGACTTACTTCCAGAGCGGCGGGCGTCGCTTGAGGACGTTGCGACCCAACTCGGTCTGACCGGCCGGACACTGCAGGTCAGATTGGCGGCACAGGGCGCGACATCCTTTGAGGCTGTCTTGAACGACGCACTCAAGTCACGCGCGGACGACTTGCTACGGGGAGCGGAGCTATCTTTGACGGAGATTGCCTTTTATCTCGGCTTCTCCCAACTTTCGTCATTCACCCGCGCGTGCCGGCGCTGGTTTGGATGTTCGCCAAGCGCAAGGCGCAAAGTGCTCAAGGCCCAACTTAAAATTTAGAATTCTGGCGTTGACGCGCAGTCACGGCCGTGTTGCTTGAGGAACACTGTCGGTCGAGGGAAAGTACGGCTTCAAGTCAATCAGCGGCGTGCCATCGACGCAATCCATGTTGCGCACGCGCAAGTTTCGCCCATCAAGCCCCAAAATTTCGACGACAGCGTGCCCTATCGGATTGGGACGCACCGGAGATCTGAGCGCAAAGACGCCGCGCGGCGCTGTCAAATGGCTGGGAAGCTGCTCAATCAGATCGCGCTGCGCCTGATGCAGCCAGTAAAGTGCAATCGCGTGCGAACAAAGGGTTATGTCTTTGAGGCCGGCCGCAAAACGCGGCAAGATCTCTATCGTTGAGATGCCGCCTTCCGCGCGCGCCCGGCTGCCCTTGGGACAGGCGGAAGTTGTTTTCCAAGGCGTGTGAATTCTGCCAATGAAGTAAAGACCCGCATCAAAATTATCAGGGAGATCGATCGCCACTTCGCCGGGGCGGGGCGGCTTGAATTCTGGCATCAAAAAATTCTCCCGATCTTTTCGCCGCCGTCAAGGCCGTGCGCATAGCACGGCTAGTACCTTCACGGAATGTGCCGCATGTGGCCCCAAGTCCGTGATGCACAAAATGAACGGCCACAGGGCAACAAGTTGGCGATTTTTCAAGCCAAATGCACGGTATCTGCGAAGCCGTGCCGGTAACGCTTGAAAATCCAGATTAACACGCCAGCGGGTTGAGGGCTTCGGCGCGAGCCCTCCCCGGACATGACGGCAAAAGGCGGGTACGGGACAGAGGATGGCGGGCGCCCGCTATCGTTTGCCGTTGAAAGGCGAATGGAGTATCACTCCCCGCTCCAGGCACCCGTAGCTCAGCTGGATAGAGTGTTGGATTCCGAATCCAAAGGTCGCAGGTTCGAATCCTGCCGGGTGCGCCAATTCTCCAAATCAGTTCCAGTTCGCCGCATCGCTTATCGGGCGGGCTTGACGCGCGTTGATTTTCGCCTCATATTTCTGTCATGACAGAATTTACCGTCCAATCGGTGCCTCTCCCCCCCGCCGTCGAGCGCTTCGTCCTCAAGTGGGGCGACATGGGCGGCGAATGGGGCGTCAACCGCTCCGTGTCGCAGATCCACGCCCTGCTCTATCTCTCAAGCAAGCCGCTAACCGCCGAAGACATCGCCGATCAGCTCGGCATGGCGCGATCTAACGTGTCAAATTCACTGAAAGAACTTTTGATCTGGGGGCTCATCGCGCGCGTGCCAGTGCGGGGCGACCGGCGCGACCACTATGAGGCGGAATGCGACATTTGGGAAATCATGACGCGCATCGCTATTGGGCGCAAAGCGCGTGAGATCGATCCCGTCATCGCCACGTTGCGGTCTTGTCTAGAAGAGGCCGATCGCGATAGCCGGATCGATCCACTGGCTAAGAAACGGTTGCGCGAAATGTTTGAGACGACGTCCGCGGTTGACCGGTGGTTTCAGCAGATGCTTGGGCTGCCGCGCGGCAAACTCAAGGTGCTACTCCGCCTCGGCGCCAAAGTGGCAGCCCTGCTACCCCAATCCAAGAGTTGAAAGAAGTGGTTGCCAATGAACGCCTCGCTGAGAAAAAATGCAGACCCGGCGGCCCGCATCTCCAGTTCCCGTTCAAATTCCGGCAGTCCAGAAATTGACGACCTCCGGTTTCGCGCGCTTCTCACAGGCGACGCCTGGGCAAGTCTGCCACCGGCGGTTCAAAAGCGGTTTTCCAAGCGGTTGAGTTGCGGGGCAACCGCGATCTATGCGGGACGCGTGACAGAAATCCAGGTTTCAATGATTGGCCGCGCTCTGGCGCAAATCCTGCGTCTCATTGGTGGACCCCTGCCGCTTTCTTCAACACTCGACGCGTCAAGCGTCGTCACAGTCACCGAAGACGCAGCATCCGGCGGGCAAAACTGGACGAGACTTTTCACCCGCGAACGAGGCTTTCCGCAGATCATTCATTCGGTGAAGCGATTTTCCGGACCAACGGGCCTTGAAGAATACATAGGGTTTGGCATTGCCATGGCGCTCTCGGCAGGCGCTGAAAATGGCGCGCTGGTGTTTCGCAGCAGGCGATATTGCCTCGCGCTTCGAGATTGGCGCATTCCCTTGCCACGCTGGGCAACGCCGGGCGCACTGACCGTTTCGCACCGGGAAGTGACGCAAACAACTTTCCTGTTCACACTGCACCTGGAACACCCGTTTTTCGGAACTCTGGTGCAACAGGAAGTAGAGTACCACGAGGAGGTGTTGTGACCCGGCGCATCGTCCTCATCGGCGCAACCGGATTTTTCGGACGAAAGCTCGCCAAACATCTGGCGGCGATTGACGCCATCGGCCTCGTGGTCACGTCACGCAATGGCGCGCGGGCGAATGCACTGGCGGCCCAACTTATGCTTGGCAACAGCGCCAGCGCCGTCTCGGGGATCGCCTTCGACAGCGGCGCAAACGCAGCTGCGGCATTGGCTGAGTTGAAACCCTTTCTCGTCATCGACGCATCGGGCCCGTTCCAAGGCGCGTCTTATGGATTGGCACGGGCTGCCATCAACGCGGGCGCGCACTGGATCGACCTTGCGGATGCCAGCGGTTACCTCACCGGGTTTGCGGCCGCACTCGACGGGGACGCCCGCGCTCAAGGCGTGACGGCCATCGCTGGTGCAAGTTCCACGCCCGCTATTTCGACAGCGGCTGTTGAAGCCTTGACGCAGAAATGGCGTCGCGTCGACACCGTCGATATCGCGATTTTTCCCGGTGGCGGCGGGCAAGTTGGGCTCTCGGTTATACAAGCGCTGCTGACCTATGCTGGCCAGCCGATTGCGATTTATCGAAACGGAACGCCTAGCAACACGATGGGATGGGGCAGCGCGATACGCATGCGCATGCCAAAACTTGGCGTGCGCTATCTGTCGCCCGTTGAAACCGCCGACGCATTCATTCTGCCCAAACGCTTCGCGGTGAGATCACGCGTCATGTTTTACGCCGGGCTTGAATCCCGGCTCGAGCAATTTGGTCTTTTGACCTTGGCACACTTGAGACGGCTCGGATGGCTCTCAACACTGGGCTGGATGGCGCCCTGGCTTGAGAACGCGCGGGGCTTGACCCGCCTCACATCGTCCGACAAAGGCGGCATGACGGTTGACGTCGCAGGGCTTGACGCAGAGGGACATCAAACGTGGTCGCGCTGGTGGCTGCTTGCCGGAAAAGGCGAGGGGCCCAACGTCCCCGTAATGCCGGCACTCGCCATGACACGCGCACTGCTGGCCGGCGGCGTCGCGCCCGGCGCACGCACGTCAGCTGGAGAACTGCCGCTTGCCGCGATAGAAGCAGAAATGCGCGCGCCCGCCATTCAAACGACGCGCACTGTCATCACCGCCGGATCGGCAAGCCTGTTCGCCATGGCTTGCGATTCACCGCGCTACGCGGAACTTCCCGCTTCGCTTCGCGCATTTCATGATTGCCATGGAGAGCCAGTCTGGCCGGGCCGCGCTGATATTGATGCGGGAAAGGGAATTCTGGCGCGGTTGATAAGCCGTACGTTCGGATTCCCTGCAACCGGCCGCGATATTCCCGTCATAGTCAGCGTTGATCGCAAGGGCCTCAACGAAACCTGGACGCGTGATTTTGCCGGCGTGCGTTTTCTGTCGCGGCTTACATACGAAGGCCCGGGCCAAGTTGCAGAGGCATTCGGGCCATTCAAAATTCTGCTCGGCGTTCAAGCCGTAGGAGGCGAAATTATTATGCCCGTTACCGGCTGGCGGGCGGGTCCGGTAAATCTGCCGCGCTTCCTGGCGCCCGTCTCGGAAACACGAGAATACATGGACGGCGAAGGCCGGTTTTGCTTCGACGTCAGGATCACGATGCCAATTGCCGGACTTCTCGCCCATTATCGGGGCTGGCTTGAACCCAGAACAAGTAATACATGACGTATCGCAACAGCTGTCAGTTGAAATCACGCGAAATGGATCGGATCCCGCCGCAAAGAGGCCGGAGTTTCGTCGTTCATTCGCCATTCAACTGCAGTGTCCAATGATATGATCACCCGATCACTGAGAGACGTGCGCGATAATCTTTTAGCGCCCACGCTTTGATAAATTTGAGGTCACGATGACGATGTCCCACGTTCGCTCCCCTTTCTCTCAAATCGTGCTTGGCGCGATGGCAGGACTAACACTCATCGCGGGCCAATCAGATAATGCACAGGCCCAAGCGCAAGCCGTCACGGCACAGGCCGCACAGAAGGTGCTGACGCCGGCCGAGCGCGCCAAGTTATTGGAAGCCAGGCGGCAAGCCTGGAAGAACCGCAACAAGGTCATTGTAAAACCTGCGCCCGGAACAAAAGTCATCGTCAAGAAACCAGTTGCGCCTGGAGCGCCGGCTAAGGTCATCGTCAAGACGCCCGGCACGCCAACAATCGCCGTCCAGCCGCAACCTGTGCCAGCCGTAGTGCAACGGCCCCCACATATGCGGCGTTGGCAGCCCGTCACGCGCCAGATCTCCAGGCCGGTGCCAGGAGCAGTTACACAAAAGGTAACGCCGCAGGGGAATGCGCCGCTCGTCGTGCGCATGGCGAAACAACCGCGCAACTTGAATGCCATCAAACAGCAGCGCCAGCGGACGTTCGACCGGCAGGCCAATCGCACCGTCATTCGTGAGCCGGATAATCGCGTCATAGTGCGCCAGAACAACAGGGTCGTTATCATCAAGAATGATAGCGACCGGCTGGCTCGTGTCGTGAAGACCCGCAGTCTTACGCGCAGTGACGGCACCAACGTCACCATCATCCAGCGGCCTAACAACCGCTCGGTCTACAACGTGACGGACAGCAACGGCCAGCTTGTGCGCCGCTACCGCCGCAACGCGCAAGGCCACGAACACAACATCATCGACAACCGCCGCCGCGACAAGTTCGGGCGCAATCTCGCGCTTGGCGTCGGTATCGGTGTCGGCGTTGCAGCCGGCGCCATCCTGCTTCAGTCGCTGGTCGATGTGCCGCCGCCACGTGTTGATGTGCCCCGCCGCAAGTACATCGTGGAGTATGATCAGGCCAATGATGATGATGTCTACGAGGCCTTTGACGCACCGCCCGTCGAAAGACTCGAGCGGCGCTATACGCTTGACGAAGTTCGCGCTACGCCGCGCCTGCGCGAACGCATGCGCCGGGTCGATCTCAACGACATCACCTTCGAGACAGGGTCATGGGAGGTTAACGAAGGCCAGTATGGCAAGCTTGAACGCGTTGCCCGCGCCATGATGCGGGTCGTCGAGCGCGATGCCAATGAAGTGTTCATGATCGAAGGCTACACAGATGCCGTCGGCTCAGAAGACGACAACTTGACCCTTTCCGACCGGCGCGCTGAAACGGTCGCCGTCATCTTGACCGAGCAGTTCCAAGTACCGCCCGAGAACTTGACGACCCAGGGCTTCGGCGAGGAATACTTGAAGGTTGAGACGTATGGGCCCGAGCGCCTCAACCGCCGCGTCGCTGTCCGGCGCATCACGCCGTTGCTGTCGCAGAACGAAGGCGATGGCCCGCCTGCACAATAACGAAGCGGCGGAGACCACTTCTAAATAAACAAAGGCCCACCGGAAAGGTGGGCCTTTTTTTTGTATTGCCGATTGCTAGGGTCTGTCCGGTTTTGATTGAAGCAAAGGACAGACCCTAGCCCTTTGTTTTGCCGTGCTTCTTTTCGGAAAACCGGTTCCCATCCCGGCCTTCGCCGGGACAAGCTTTTTCCGGAAGCACTCTAAAAGATCAGCTCTCCGGATTGACCGGGAACTTCTGCGTCCAGCTGCCGCCGCCGGTATCTTTCAGCGTCACTTCAATGTCGCTCGCACCATTGCGCTTCATATCGAATTCGATCATCGGGTTTTGCGAGAAGGCGATTGAGCCTTCAGCCCGGAAAATCAATTCCCCACCCTGTTTGACGGTGATCTCCGAAACCATCATCATCGGCGTATAAAGCAGCGTCTGCTGATCCATCACCATGCCAGTATGGTTGGGGTGGCTGAAATCAACGCGCGCGCGCTGGAGCAACGATGATGCAGTTCCATCGTTTGGCAGTTGCGTGAATTTCATCTTGCCCATGTTGGCGGCAATCTCAGCCGGATCGCCGGTCGGCGGCGCCGAGCACGAGGCTTGTCCGCCGGCAAATTTCACAAGCCGCGAGACCATATAGAGTTGGCCGTCGCTGGCTTCGACAACGGCACGGATATCGGACTGCTGATTGACGCGGAAGTTCGAATTGAACGCGACAGAATCGCGACTGGCACCCATATTGAAAACCGCGACGACAGGCGTCGGGTTTTCGTCAATGATGAGCGCCACGCTTTTGATCGTGCGGCCGTCCTTCATTGCGGCCGCAACCGTGAAGGGTACATTGCGCATATCCGCTGGGCGGATCTCCGCCTCGAGCGTCACAACACTGCGCCCGTCTTCAATCTTCCTGTCGCCGTAGACACTACCTTTGATCTCGTCCCAAATGGTGCCGGCAGAGGCTGGAACCGATGCAACCGCTAAGAGCGCGGCGGCAGTAAAAGCGCGGGCGTTTTTAGCCAAGTCTGAATGCATCGCGATCCCCGGATGTTGGGTGTTGACGATTAGCTGAGTTGGCCGGCGAAACACGAGCGGCCGAACCATACCGCGCATCATTTGCGTCATAGGTACGGCGTGTCAAGGACAACTGGACCAATCGGTCAACGGTTCGTTTGATTGCTCGCTTAAAAATGACCCAAGGATTGGCTAAGGGAAGCTGCGAACACGCTGGCTTGAGGCTTAACTCGACTAGGGGCCTTCAGCGGCACGCCATCCTGCCGCTTTGGCCTCATCCTCTGAGCAAAACCAGCGCTCGCCCCGGCTTTCATCGACCTTGACCTTGCCGTACCAAGCGCTTGCTTGTGTATGATAAATCTGGCCTTTTTTGGAGACATTGCCTTTGATCAAGCAGCCCTTGGGAGCGTTCGCTTCGGCGAGCCGATCAGGGCGGCGGCGGAATTCCCATGCAGGAATGGCGGATCCCTGCCAGACCCCGGCGCGCGCCAATTGGGCTTCTTTCTCAACCGCGGCATAGGCCTGGGAATACTTGACGAAGGCCCATGCGTAACCCGTCCGGACCATAGCGGCGTTCAATTCATCGGCGTCCGCAAAGCAAACACCAAGAGTGCGGCCATATTTATCGAGGCCAACACGATCGCAAGACACGGATTTATTGGCAATTAAAGCCCGTAACACATCGCTGGCTTCGAGGCCGCAGGTCCAGGGTTCGCCATTGGCCTTGCTACAGGTTTGAGCAACCTCGGGGGCGTCGATGCCTTCGAGACGGATCCGTACGCCATCTATGTCCAGGGTGTCGCCGTCGATGACGGCGGCGCGGCCTTCCAGGGGGTGCCCTGGATCAGGCACGGCCAACGCGGAGCCTGCGAGGCCGAAAAAAATAAGCGCACCAGCTAGATAGCTCGTGCGCTTTAGTTTGAAGGACGACGGGTAAGTTCCAGGCATGCCGGACACTCTCACTGAGTCGTGTGGCACAACCTAGGCGGACTCATGTCTGGACTATGCAACTAATAGGTGTCGTTGCAACTCGAATCGACATGGATTGGGGAACTACGCGTAAGCGCGGGCGGGCAATGGTCTGGGCACCGACCGGACAGCCACGAGCGCTGCAACGGAATCGAGCAGGCTCGACATGTTGCGCGGGACTGTCTCTTCAGAAACTAGGACCGGCTCGATCACCAGCGCCGTCGCGAAGGCCCCGGCGGGCAGCGGGCGGGGCACGGCCTTGACGGCGGCCTGGGCAGTAACCTGGGCAGCAACCTGGGCTGCGACCGACCGGAGCAAGCTCGATATGTCGCGCGGGACCGTACCTTGGAGCACTTCGAATTGGGGCACTTCAATTTCGATCACGAGCACCGTCGCATAGGCACGTGCGGGCAGCGGACGTGGCACTGCGCGCTCGGCGGCTAAATTTGCGACCGACTGGAGCAGGCTTGAGATATCGCGCGGCAAGGACGGCTCAACGGCGACGGGGATTTCAACAACCATTGGCGTGGGCTGAGATCCGGTCATGGCCTCAGGCATTGCAGCACCGTGTTTCGCAGCGTTACGCCGCAATGCGACGAGCTCAGACGCGGCACTGGTGCGCCCAACATCAAGACCAAATTCTGCCGGACGTTGCGACGGCAGCGGGGCTGACGCCGCGTCGGGCGCTGCGATCGGCCGCGCGGCGAGAGTTATATTGCGCGCAAATTCCACGCCAACGCGATTGCCGCGAACGTGGCGCACATCGCAGATGATCTCTTGGTTGCCGCCGTCAAAACTCAAGCGCAAGCGGCCTGAGATGGCATCCGGCGCGGAAAACTCCAGAAGCGCGCCGCCTTCGGAGATATCCCGGATAATGCAGTCATAAAGGGTATGATTGGGCAAACGGACAGACGCCGGCATATGCGTCTCGCGACGGCCGAAAGCACGGCGATCGGCGCCCGATTCAACACTGCTTTTCACTGCAACGTTCATGCTCACCGGCCGCACCCCGCGATGCGGCCCCTCCCGAGAGCATGGTTAGCAAAGATTGGTTGTTATTGAGTGCATCACAGACGGTCAAATGCGAAGGCACAAATTAACGAATGATAAACGGTTTGAGAACGCCGCCCACAATATCACCCTCAGTTCAGCTTTTCGGCCATAACGGAGATGGTTTTCACGTAAACCTCCGCCTTGTTCCAATCGCGGATGACATCGTAATTGCTCGTGCCCGGGCCCCAACCGGCGCCGCGCTGCCAGCCGTGTGCCTTCAAGAAATTCGCGGTCGAGGCCAACACGTCGGCGGAACTGTTGACGAGATCGCGCCGGCCGTTGCCGTCAAAATCGACCGCGTATTTGACGTAGGCGTCTGGCAGAAATTGCGTCTGACCGATTTCACCCGCCCATCCGCCTTTGAGTTGGGCGACAGACATGTCTCCGCGATCGATGATCTTCAACGCGGCCAAGAGTTCTTTTTCGAAGAAGGCCGAGCGGCGGCAATCGTAGGCGAGCGTGGCAAGAGAGCGGACGATCGACATGTTGCCGCCGCGTTGTGCGCCATACGCGGTTTCAATCCCCAGATGGCGACGACGACGGCGCCGGGCACGCCGAAGCGCTTTTCAATGGCGTTCGAGCGTGCTGCCATGCGTTTGCATCAGGCGGCGGCCTTTGGCGATCATGCCGCCATCGACCCGGCGCGCGTAAAACTGTTCGAACGAGAGTTTGAACGAGTGCTGGTTGCGATCAAGACGAATAACTTTGGAATCGTAGCTGATGCCGTTCAAGGCGCCGAGTGCGCCGTTGGAGATGCCTTGACCGGCTGCGCGCTGTTTAAAGGCGGCAGACCCAGGCATCGAACCCGCCTGGACCATTGCCGCACGAGGCGGCGTTGGCGGTAGTTGCGAGTGCGGCTAGTGTGAGGGCTGCACCGATTGCCACGCCCAAGGCCCCAACCAAGGCCACGACGCTTCGGCGCAACAGACTTGTCATAATTCATCTCCCACAATTCATTCCCGCCAACGAGCGCGGGCACACTCTAGCGCAGGTTTTGACGGGAGTGTGATGGTGAGGGAAGACGCATCGCCGCGCACAATGCCTTCACCCTCCCCGCACATCACTTTTGCCGGGATAGCGTGGAAAAAGGCATTCTCGCGGCTGGCGCGGCAAGGCGTTGAAGTGACATAATCTTCGGCAATAGAGATTCTCATGAAGCACAAAGGCGGTGCCGCGCTTGTGTTCGTGACGCGTGCGCGTGCTATAGTTTGTGCCCGTACCTTTTCGAGGCTTCCCCCGATGCCGAACCAACGTCCGCCCATACCACCCAAGGGGGCTCCGCCGCCTTTGGCGGGTTACCGTCCAAGCGCAGAACGCGGCCCCGCACCGCCACAGCCGCGCCGTGGTCCGCCACCGCCCGGACAAAAGCCGCGCGGAGGCCCTGGCCGTCAACCGCCGCGCCGCCGCAGCGGTGTGGTCTCGGCCGTTCTTGGATTTCTGGCGCTGATCGTTTTGGTTGCGGGTGCGGGCGTTGGCTATCTCATGCTCAATCCGCCGAGCGATCTCATCCGCCAGACGCTTGCCGAAAAGGTCAAAGAAAAAACCGGGCGCGATCTCGTGGTCGCGGGTCCTGCATCGTTTTCATTTTGGCCGGGGCTTGGCGTCTCGCTCAAGGACGTGACGCTCTCGGGTCCGCCTGGATCGCCCAACAAGCTCGTTACGATGGCGGCGCTCGACGTCAACATCAAAACCATGCCTCTGCTTCAAAGGCAGATCGAAGTGCGCCGCCTCGTGCTGATGAAACCGGTTTTTGATTTCCGCGTCGATAAGCAGGGGCGGAAAAACTGGCAGCTGGCGGATGCGCGGTTGCCCGTGCGTTACGCGCAAGCGGCCGCGCCACAGCCGGCAGATGGGGCCGCACCAACCGCGACCGACGCGCCGCCCGTCCAGCAATCCGAAAATCCCGCACTCGCGGCGAAGCTTGCGCAGATCAAACACGTCGAGCTTGGCGACGTGCGCATCGAAGACGGCACGCTGCGTTACACGGACGAGCGTACAGGCAAGACGCAGCAGGTTTCAGCCGTCAACGTGCAAGTCGCCATGCAGTCGTTGAACAGCCCTGTGACGGCTAAGGGCGATCTTGCCTGGCAGGGCGAGAAGATCGATTTCGACGGCAAGCTCTCGACCGCCAATTTGGTGCTGCAAGAAAAGCCGGCACGGCTTGTGTTCAAAGCCGAGAACCGCAACATCAACGCCAGCTACGACGGCGCGGTGCACATTCACGACGGCGCCGATCTTGAGGGCAAAATCACGGCGAAGTCGGAATCGGTCAAATCTCTGGCCAAGTGGCTCGGCAGCACGTTGCCACCTGTCTCGGGCTTCGGCCCGCTGTCGCTTACAGGAACCTTGAAGACCAACGGCAACGTCACCAGCCTCTCCAACGCCAACCTCGTACTAGATGGTGCGACGGGGACCGGAACTGTTGTGGTCACAACGGGCGGTATCCGGCCCGCCGTACAAGCAACGCTCAAACTTTCAGAACTCGACCTCAACAAATACATGATCGGCGCTGCGGGCGCCGCACCCGCGCCGCAACCGGCCAAAAAGCCGGCCGCAGCAGGAGCGCCCGCGACAGCAGACGAGACGGGCGGCGCACAAGGCGGCGATGCCATCGAAGAACTGTTGCAGGTTCCGGCTTCTGGCCCAAAGGTTCACGGATACACAGAACGCAAGGGTTGGTCGAGCGAACCGCTGAACATGACGCTGTTCGGGGTCGTCGATGCCGACGCCAAGCTGCAAATCGGCCGGCTTCTCTACCAAGACATCAAAGTCGGGCAATCCGCATTGACGGTTGCGCTTAAAAACAAAGTCATGAAGACCTCGTTCGACAACGTGCAGCTTTACGAAGGACAGGGCACGGGGCTCTTGAATGTCGACGGCACCGGCAAAGCCGCCCAGGTCGGCGCTAATTTCGTGCTCGACGGATTGTCGGCCTTGCCCTTCCTCAAAGATGCGGCCGACATGGAGTGGCTGTCGGGCAAGACAAAGCTCACGCTGCAGCTCGCCGCTCAAGGCGGTAGTCAATTGCAGCTGGTCGAAACCTTAAACGGTAAAGCCGACTTTACCTTTGCCAACGGGGCGATCGTCGGCTTCAATTTGCCGGGCGCGATCCGCGGGCTTTCCCAAGGCAAGATCTCGGGCCTCAAGAAGACGCCAGCCGAGAAGACCGACTTCAGCGAACTGGCGGCAAGCTTTACAATTGCCAACGGCATCGCCCAGAACCAGGACTTGCGCCTAACCAGCCCGCTGCTGCGCGTCACGGGCGCGGGCGCTATACAGTTGCCGCCGAAGACGGTCGACTACACGGTCAAGCCGAAACTCGTCGCCAGCTTGGAGGGCCAGCAAGGCGCCGCAGATCTCTCTGGCTTGGAAATTCCGGTTCGAATCACGGGGCCGTGGGACAAGCCGAAGTTTGAGCCAGACTTCAAAGGCGTGCTCGCCGACCCCAACAAGGCGGTTGAAGCGGTGAAGCAGATCGGCAAACAGTTCAAAGGTAAGAGCGCCAAGGAAATTGCCGACGAGCTGCTCGGCAAGAAGAGCGGCGCGGGTGCGACAGGCTCGACGCAGAAGGCAAAAGACCTGCTCAAAAATCTCTTGAAGCCGCAATAAACGGGCGTTTCTTGATCGCTGCCGCAAAACTGGCGCGCGTGCGCAAACGACGTCAAAATTGCGTCTGAAAACTGTCGCGCGTTCCTTCGCCAAAGCCACCAGCGAACGCGCAGGTGAACCTGCTGTTAAAGCAACGTAAACACGGACAAAAAATATTTTGTCCCAGGGGCAAAAAAAATCTTGCGTAGGGGGGGCATTGGCCCCATATGCATCCGTTCTCGTCTGTCCACCTGCCAACTGGTCGAGGTTTTCCAAAACCGAAGAGGCAAGGAGCGGGCGAGTCAAAACCTGTCTGCTGGTTGGGGAGGGTCAAATGGCCTTTAATGACACCCTCTTCCAATTGGGGATGGACTTGACTCGTTCAAGCACCGCCCAAAAGGAAGATCATTCGTACGACGTTGCGTCCGTTGAGAGTGTGGAGTCTGTTGAAGTCTCCGCCTCGAACGGGTCTAGGTTAGAAGGACGTAATCTCTATATCGACCTGCACGGCGCTCAGCGCCTTTCCGACGCCAAATCGGCTGAGCGCTGCGCTCAAAGCCGGCCTTAGCGAACTCGGAAAGCCGGTGACGAGCCTGCGCGTCAGCAAACTGGCGGACGGCACGCTTTCGGGCGTGGCGACGCTGGGATGCGGCCACCTGTCGATCAAGGCGAACCCGGCTACGGGCTTCGTCGCGGTTGATGTCCGTGGCTGCAGCACGCTTGACCCGCACGCGGCCATGTTCGCGCTTGCCGACGCCTTTGGCGCACGGGAAGCAGCGATCCAGAAGTCGCGTTGCTCGGACGTCGTGTTCCTGCCGGCTGCGGTCATTGCCGCCAAGTTCGTAGCGAAGAAGCCGCGCAAAACGGTACGGGCAAGGAGCCAGGCTAGAGCGGCGTAAGCCCCTCAGCCTCAACTCCCAAGCCCAGCCAGAGACAAAAGCCCGCGTGCTCGGAGAGATCCGAGTGCGCGGGTTTTTTGTTTGGGGTGGGCGGTAGGAAAGGAATGCCGGTTTTGAACATTTTCGAAAGTCAGTGGCAGCCAGCATCGGCAGTTTGAACTTCCGCCAAATTTTTAGGCACGCTCCGCATGTCTCCGGAGCGGCACAGGCGCAACTCATGGAACTTCTGAGTTCGTGCGGAGTTAATTACAGTCGCTCCGAGCGGGGATAGTGTGCCACGGTGGTATGTGCCGGCAAGCGTAGACGCCATATTCGCACCTCTCATGCTCGCCGTGCTGGTGCTATCTGCGTCCAAGCAACAGCCGGAAGCGAAGTCTTATTTGCTCAATCTACCGCGATCTCGCTTCACTTCAAGAATGGCCGCTGCTGAGTGAGCGTAACAAAATACGCTGCTGTATTGCCAAACAGACAGCGGCACCGCAAGGTCCGCCCACGCTATCGAAATCGACAATGAGCAGGAGAATGATGATGGCAGACAAGGTACCCCACAATGCACTCGTCGTGGTGGCGGACGGAGCGGGCGCGCGGTTCTTCCGCAATTCTGGTCAAGAGAACAACATTTCGTTGGCAGCCGATGGGGAGCTTAAGCCTACCAATCTTCACGGCGAAGGTCCTGCTGGACACCGTCCACCAGAATCCTCTGGACAGGAGACAAACGAGGCCACGTTCGCAAAACAGCTAGCCAAGGAGCTTTACCGCCGTGCCCATGCCGGAGATTTTGCAGCACTCGTCCTCATTGCCGACCCGCAGACCTTGGGCCAAATACGTCCCTCCTTGCACAAGGAAGTGAAGGATCGACTGGTATCGGAACTCGGTAAGACGCTGACGAAGGCGTCCATCAAGGACATTCAGAAAGCATTGACCTAGTTTTCCCGCCGCCGTCCATGGACGAACACTGATCTAACACCGGCATTGCATTTTTGAGTGGGGACTCGCCGCGGGCTGCATTGAGGACGTGTTTTTGTTGCAATCGAAATAGATTGCCGCCCTCGGCATCGGCCGTGCCTTTGATGGCTTCCTTGCGGCATACGCATAGACTTCCGGTATAACTCCGGTTATACTTTGGCCATGAAAACAGCCATCTCCATTCCTGACAAGCTCTTTGCCGAGGCCGAGCGCGAAGCCAAGCGGCGCGGGGTCTCGCGCAGCAAGTTGTATCAGACCGCGCTTGAAGGCATGATGAGTGCCAAGCGGGGCGCCGCATTGACCGGGCGCATCAACAAGACAATCGCCCAGTATGGCGACCCTTCGGAGGGCGAAGAAGCTTGGCTTGAAATGAGCCAAAAGACCGCTCGCGAACACACGGAGTGGAACGTGCGGAGTAGCAAGAATGAAACGGGGAGAACTGTGGTGGGCGTCCCTCGGCGAGCCAAGCGGGTCCGAGGCGGGGTTTAGGCGGCCCGTACTGATCGTGTCGGCCAACGAACTGAACGCGAGCAATTTGAGGACAGTGATCACGCTGCCCGTCACCGGCAACTTATCCCGCGAACATTATGAAATGAATGTCCGACTGCCAGCACGCGGCACAGGATTGTCTGCACCATCGGTGGTCCAAACGAGCATTATTTCAACCACAAACAAGAGGCTCTTGACCGAACGCATCGGCAGGGTGCCTAACGATCTCATGGCGCGCGTCGATGCCGGCCTGAAACTCGTCCTCGCACTATAGGTTCCAACTATAAATGCCCGCCCTCGGCATCGGCGGTGCCTTTGATGGCTTCCTTGCGCCGCGCGCCGGGAGTGACCAGCAGGGATGAGCCGGCATCTTTTGGCAGGGTCGCGTAGAGAAGCGCCGAAAGCGCGGCGATGGCCGAGATGAGCAGAAACACCGGCGGAAAGTGACTGGGTGCGAGTGCGCCGCCGCCGTGCGTGCGCTGCATCAGTTCCAAGCCCAGCGCCGCCACCGAGACGCCGACGGCACCGGACAGCTCCTGGCCGACGGAGACGAAGCTCGTGGCGCGGGCCAATTGCTCGGGCGGAATGTCGGCATAGCAGATCGTGTTGATGCTGGTGAACTGTAGCGAGCGCGACAAGCCGCCTGCAAAGAATATCGCCGTCATGACGAGCGCGGGCGTCGCATCCGTGAACAGTGCCGGCAATGCCGAAAACGCCGCCGCGAGGAGCGCGTTCCAGATCAGCACATTGCGATAGCCATAGGTGCGCAGAATGCTGGCCGCTTGGGTTTTCATGAACATGGCGCCGAAACCGGTTGCAAAGGTCAAAAGCCCCGATTGAAACGGCGTCATGCCGAAGCCGTTCTGCAGCAGCAACGGCAGAAGGAAGGGCGCCGCGCCGATGCCGATGCGGAAGAGGAAGCCGCCAAAAACACCGGCCAGGAATGTCGGCACGGCGAGGAGCTTTAAATCGATCAAGGGCGCTGACGCTTTCAACGCGTGGGGAATGTAAAGGGCCAGCAGAAGCGCGCCGATTGCCAACAGCGCTGCCACCGTTTCGCCGCTGACGAAATCGAGGCCGAGCAGCGTCGCCCCGGTCAGGAACATGGAGAGGCCCGGCCCCACGAGCAGGAAGCCTTTCATATCAAAACTGTCGGGGTTGCCGTCGCGCACGTCGGGGATGAAGCGCGTGACCAGATACATGCCGAGCGCGGCAACGGGAATGTTGATCCAGAAAATCCAGCGCCAGTCGAAGTAGGTCGAGATAAAGCCGCCGAGCAACGGACCCAACACGGGACCGAGCAGCGCCGGGATCGTCAGCCACGCCATGGCACCGATCATTTCCTCGCGCGGCACCGTGCGCAAAACGATCAGGCGCCCGACAGGCATCATCATGGCCCCGCCAATGCCTTGCAGCACGCGCGCGGCGACGAGCGTGCCCAAGCCTTGCGCAAAACCGCAGGCAACGGAACCGAGAGCAAAGACGGCCATGGCGGCGCGGAACACCGTCTTCGGGCCATAGCGATCTGCAATCCAGCCCGACGCCGGAATGAAAACGGCAAGAGCTAAGAGGTAGCTCGTCAGCGCGAGCTTCAAGTGAATGGGGTTAAGCCCTAGGTCCTTGGCAATTTCCGGCAGCGAGGTCGCAAGCACGGTCGCGTCGAGGTTCGCCATAAAAAGCGCGGTCGCGACGATGAGGGGAATTGTGTTGCGGGTGAGGGCGGAGATCATTTGACTTTTTTAGCATAACACCTTTACCCGAGGCTGCGCGAGCGGGCTCATTAACGCATCTTTCAGCATATTGAACGCAGTCTGGGCCCGGAATGCGTGGCCGCGGCTTGACGTCACAATTCTGCCGTTGCCTGTATCGAAAGTAGATCCGTCGCATACGGGACGAGCGCACCCTGATAAGGCGCTCGAGCGGCACGGGTAACGGGGATGTTGGGGGCTTCCGGCGCGTCTGCGGCGCTTCCGGACTTGTAGATAGTAGAGTAGTTCGTGACAGCGTACACAAAACCTAACCCACATCAGTTGACTGGTTCCACCCTGCGTCTTGCAGCGCTGACTTTGCTTGGCTCCTCCACATGGGCGCTTGCGGAACCGGAGCCACTATCGGGCCCCGCGCTTCGTGCCGCCGTTGCAGGGTCAACCGTCGAAATCGACACGCCGATCGGCACGAAAGTTCCCGTCAAATACGGCAGGGACAATTCCGTTTCAGGCGAAGCCGGCAGCGTTGCGTTCTTCCTAGGATCGGCTGCGGATACAGGCCGCTGGTGGGTCGCGCAGAACCTGCTGTGCCATCGCTGGAACATCTGGTTCAAGGCTGAGAAGACCTGCCTCACGATCACGCGCGACGGCGATAAGATCACCTGGCTGCGCGACGACGGCAACTCGGGCACGGCGACGATCATGCCCAAATCGACAATGGTCGCGGCGCGCGGATTGTCGAATAAGAAATCAACACTCGGGGGCCCAGTAGGCGGGCCGGTCGATACGCTGCCAGAGCCGGTGCGTGTTACCGCGCCCGCCCCTCTTCCTCACCCCGTTGTTGAGGCGGCTGAAGGCGAAGTACCGGCTTACGTCCCGGCTGCCGCGCATGTTGCGCCCGAGTGGCCCGCGGCAGTTAAAGTTCAGACAGCACCAGAATCCGGTTCTCAAACCGGTCAAGCAGGCAGCTTTGCAGACAGAGAAGCCCGTTGCAAAAACCATAACCAACGCGCCGAAAGCTGCAAACGCAAAACAAAAAGTAGCCAAGCGCCCCATTGCGCGCGCCGCGTCTGATTTGCCGACCTTCTGGGTCTACGGCGTCGCGCCAGACGACGTACTCAATGTGCGCATGGGGCCTTCGCCTGAGCACGACGTGGTCGGCGCTATACCACCAGCAGCGCGCGGCGTGCGCATGACGGGTTTGTGCGACGGCATGTGGTGCCTCGTGCGAGTTCGGCGAGCAGAAGGGCTGGGTCAACCGCAGCTATCTCGTTTATGAGGTGCCGGACGTGGTCGCGGCACGGTAGGGGCGGCAATCTATGTTCCGCCTCCCCCTTGAGGGGGGAGGAAGATGCGCCACGAGTTAGGTTGCGCATCGCAACATTATACCCAGATTTGAGCGCGGCCTAACTCGTTCGGCGCATCAGGTGGGGGTGAAGGTGAATCTGCGAACGTTCACATCCTCGGGCCTTGCGGCTGGCTCTCCGCAAGCGTCGCAAGCCACCTGGTAAAGAGCCACCCCCACCCGGTTCGTCCAGCGGCTTAGCTTAGCGCTTTCAGGCAATTGCAATTCTCTATCGTCGAGCTGGCCCAAGCGCCAAGCTAAACCGCGGACAAACCGCCCTCCCCCCTCAAGGGGGAGGTGTTCGCGTGAGCGACGGCAATCGTTATTGCAGCATGCTTGGACGGGTCCCCGCCGTATTTCTTGCGCGCATGAGCGCGCAAGCGCGGGGATGACGGGGTTGCGAAAGCCCTACTCCCTCTGAAGCCCCTTTGCCGCCAACTCTTCGAGGTACGCGGCCAAGTGCGCGGAGATTCAGCACCAGCGCTGTCATCCTAGGCTTCGCGCCTAGGATCCATTTATCCGCTGGCGCCGGCGTCTGTGGAACGATAGATCCTAGGCACGAGGCCTAGGATGACAAACGAGAATGGTGTCAGACCCGTTCCGCGGCAGGCGGGCAAGTATTGGGAGTCTGACACCTTGTCCGATAACGACGGGCTTGGTGCCCTGGTGTCAGACCCGGAGGGTCAGACACCTTCATGTCCCCTACTCCCTCCCCAACCCCTTCTTCTCCAGCTCTTCGAGATACACGGCCCAGCGCGCATCTTTCTCGCGGCCGAGAAGGTGGAGATAGCCCCAGGTGAAGAGACCTGTGTTGTGGCCGTCATCAAAGCCGATGCGGGTCGCGTAATTGCCGACCGGCTTCAAATCCGAAATCTTGACGTTCTTCTTGCGCGGCACGGTCACGCGCTGCTCGGCCGAATGACCTTGCACTTCCGCTGACGGGCTCATGACGCGCAGCATTTCGGCTGGTAATTCGAACGTGCGCCCATCGGGGAACGCAGCTTTTAAAGTCTTGCCGCCATCAGTGATGTCGAGCACGGGCGGGGGTGTCAGCGTGCCTTTCGCGCGTTCGACTTCGGTCCAGACTTTCGCGGCGATCTCGCGATAGATGCCGGCGTGCAGGCTTTCAGGCGCGGTTGCGACGATAGGGCGGCCGGTGTCGGAATTGACGCGAATGTCGATGTGGAGGGGAATTTCACCCAAGAACGGCACACCGAGTTTTTGTGCTTCTTCGCGTGCGCCGCCGTGTCCAAAAATGTCGGCGCGCGTGCCGCAGCTCGGGCACAAGAAATAACTCATGTTTTCGATGATGCCGAGCAGCGGAACTTCGACGCGCTTGAACATCGAGAGGCCCTTGCGCGCGTCAATCAGCGCCAAATCCTGCGGCGTCGAGACGATAACGGCACCGGACAACGGGATCGTCTGCGAGATGGTCAGCTGCACGTCGCCAGTGCCGGGCGGCATATCGACAACGAGCACGTCGAGATCGCCCGTCGTACCGGCCCAATCGGTATCGCGCAGCATTTGATTCAGCGCCGAGACGACCATGGGACCGCGCCACACGACCGGCGTGCCTTCGTCAACCAGGAAGCCCATCGACATGACCTTGAGGCCCCAGCCTTCCATCGGCTTAATGACCTTGCCGTGCGCAACCTGCGGCTGGCCGGAGATGCCGAGCAGGCGCGGTTGCGACGGGCCATAGATGTCGGCGTCAACAATGCCAACCTTGAGGCCGATGGATTGAAGTCCGAGTGCGAGATTCGTGGCGGTTGTTGATTTGCCGACGCCGCCTTTGCCGGATGCAACTGCGATAACGTGTTTGACGCCCGGAATGCCCGCCGCTTTGCCCATGGGGTTTGGTGCTTGTGCTTGAGCGGCAGCTTGGCGCGGACCGGCGCCATCGCCCGTTGCGCCCTTGGCGCGGGCGTCGGCAACGCGCTTATGTTCCTTGAGGCTCGTCACTTCGGCAGTTGCTTTGCGCGCGGCTCCTGGTGCTGCATCAGCAGTTAAGACGGCCGTGACGCCGGCAACGCCCGGGATTTCGGTGACGACGACTTCGGCGGCTTTGCGCAGGTCTTCAAGTTCTTCAGCGCGGGCGGCTGGAACGGTAATCGAGAAATAAACGCGGCCGTCCTTGATCAGGATTTCCGAGACCATGCCGAGATCGACGATATTGCCTTCTAGGTCTGGGCCCTTGATACGCTTGAGTTTTGCGAGCACGTCGGCCTTGTCGAACGACATTCGGACTTCTCCTGGGAAATAGGGCAGGCCATCAGGCTCTGGACCCTCCACATGGCGTCCTTTGAAGGCGCGCGCAAGGCCCGGATGCGGGATTGACCAAGCACTGAGGGAGGACGCACTGGTACTTTGGCAGAGGGGGCGGCGTTGGCGAGCAGGCGCTTGCCCAACGTGACGCGGCCCATTACATCCCAAATGCATGGCCCAACAGTCCCAAATCGCTCTGTCCCATATCGCTGGCGTTATTCTGGCCGGCGGCTCGGCGCGCAGGCTTTTTCCCGAAAGCCCAACAGGCGGCGACAAAGGCTTGGCCAATCTGGCAGGGCGGCCGATGCTGGCGCACATCGTTGCCCGCTTCAGACCGCAGGTCTCCCGGCTGGTCCTCAATATCAACGGACCTGCCGAGCGCTTCTCACATTTTGAACTCGATGTCGTGGCGGACGAAGGCCCGGGCGAACACGGGCCTCTTGCTGGCCTCGTCGCGGCGCTGGCTTGGGCGGCGAAGACGGGTGACATGACCGCGCTGGCAACCGTTTCAACCGACGTCCCGTTTCTCCCCGCCGACCTCGTGGAACGGCTGGTGGCTGCCTGTGAAAGGCGGTTCGACCGGCCTGTTCTGGCCGTTTCAGACGGGCGGCGCCACCCGACTATCGCCCTTTGGCCTATTGGACTGGAAGACGATGCCCGCAAAACGCTTGAACGGCGCGAACTGAGTGTGGACGCCTTTGCCAAACGTCACGGCGCGATTGCAGTCTCCTTCCCAATGGGCAACATTGGCGGGCGGACGGTGGACCCGTTCTTTAACGCAAACACGCCTGACGATCTGGCAGCGGCCCGCGCACTGCTTGACGCCCAGAATTTAGAAGCGATGAGAAAAGCTGAGAAGACCAAAGCTGATAAAAATTGAGAGGGACCAATGCCAGCCTCCAAAAAGCCGCCACGCGTAGAGGCCCCCATGATCGGCGTTGCCGGATGGTCGAACGCCGGCAAGACCACGCTGATCGAAAAGCTGACAGCGCATTTCTCAGCCCTCGGTTTGCGCGTTGCCACAATCAAACACACGCATCACAAGTTCGAAATCGACAAGCAAGATAGCGATACGGCGCGTCACCGCCGCGCTGGCGCCAGCGAAACGGCCATCGTCTCGGGCACCCGCGTTGCCGTCATCGAGGAAATCGATACGCGCGGCGAACCGGCCCTCCACGACATTGCGGCACGTCTGAAGCCTGCCGACATCATTTTCGTCGAAGGCTACAAATCAGCAGCCATCCCGAAGATCGAAGTGCGCCGCTCAGCGGTTGCCGCTGAAAGGATGCTGGCAGCGACAGACCCGATGGTGATCGGCATTGCCGCCGACTACGAGATCGACGGACACGGCAAGCCGGTTTTCGACCTCAATGATGTCTCCGGCCTTGCCAAGCTCATCGAGGAAACCTGCGGACCGTTCGCGGCATTACAGCAGCGGGCATAACGGCATGGGACAGCGCGGCCTGTACGTGGCACTCGCGCTATTCCTGGCACCTTTGTACGCAGCCGCCCAAACCAATGATCCGGCGGTTCCGCCTGGGCAAGACCCGGGCGGCATTCCAGTTGCGTTGATCGGGCCGGGTCTAGATTACACGCTGCCGCATCTCGCGCACATGCTTTCGCGCGACGGGGAAGGCGAAATCACCGGATATGATTTTATCGACGACGACCGCCGGCCGTTTGAAGCGAAGGATGCGGCGGACGGGTTAGGCTCCGGAACACGCATTGCGGAAATCGTCACTGGCGAAGGGCAAGCGGCGACGCTCATCGCTGTCAGGGCAAAAATGGATGACGCGGTGACGCTCACCAAGGCCATCAAATTCGCCGCCCAAAGCCCAACGCGCATTATCGCCATTGATCGTGCCTTTGTGACGCCACTCGACATGGAAATGTTCAACTCAGCCGCACACCACTACCGCGAACATCTGTTCATCGTCGCGGCAGGCGACGGCGGCACTGATCTCGACCCTGCGGCCAATGCGCGTTTTGGAGACAAACATCCACGCGCCGCGAATCTCCTGGTTGTGGCGGCCTGCGATCAGAAGGGAGCGCTGGCGCCGCAATCGAACTGGGGCGCGGCAACTGTTGACGTCGCGGTCGATATCGTTTCGCACTTCGTCGTTGAAGAGGCCGCGAGCCTGCCCAAAGACCCCAACTTGTCACGTATCGCGCTCGCACGCGTCACGGCCCTTGCTGCCCGCTTGCTGGCCGTTGAACCTCACATCCGTGGCGCCGCTTTCAAAGAACGCATCGTCAGGCTGGCGGCGGCGTTGCCGGAACAAGCACCTAAAAGCACGCGGGCTGGCTTTATTGAGAGGCCGCAGCGGCATTTCTGGCTCGAATAAGCTCACGCGCGCGGGGTTGGCGGGGCGGCCGCGCGCAACCAAATAAGGCCTTGCCCTTGCGTACGCGCCACCCGATGTTAAACTGCACACAAGCCCTAATCGGAGCCCAGAAATCATGACGAGCGTTGACGCGCGTCCCGGCATTACGACCCCACTCATCGACCCGTTCGGCCGGGGCATCGAATATCTGCGCGTGTCCGTTACCGACCGCTGCGACTTCCGCTGCGTCTATTGCATGTCGGAGCATATGAGCTTCCTGCCGAAGAAGGATTTGCTCAGCCTCGAAGAGCTGGACCGGCTGTGCACGGCGTTTGTGCATCAGGGCGTGAAGAAGCTGCGCATTACGGGCGGGGAACCGCTTGTGCGCAAGAATATCATGTGGCTGTTTCAGTCGCTGGGGCGGCATCTGGAAACAGGCGCGCTCGAAGAATTGACGCTGACGACGAATGGCAGCCAGCTTGCGAAGTACGCGGGCGAGTTGAAAGCGGCAGGCGTCAAGCGCATCAACGTCTCGCTCGACACGCTCGATCCTGACAAGTTCAAGGCCATCACCCGCTGGGGCGAAATCGGCGTCGTATTAAATGGCATTGAGGCGGCGCAGAAGGCCGGGCTCAAGGTCAAGATCAACGCGGTGGCGCTGAAGGGCGTCAACGAAGATGAAATTGAGAATCTCGTGCGCTTTGCGCATGGAGCGCGGCGCCGATCTGACTCTGATCGAGACCATGCCCTTAGGCGACATCGACGGCGATAGGACAGATCAGTATTTGCCGTTTAGCGTGGTGCGCGCGCGGCTGATGGACCGCTTTACGCTGGAAGATAATCCGTATCGCACGGGCGGACCGGCACGCTACGTGACAGTGAAAGAAACGGGCGGACGCTTGGGCTTCATTACGCCGATGACGCATAACTTCTGCGAAAGCTGCAACCGCGTGCGTTTAACGTGCACGGGCACGCTTTACATGTGCCTCGGGCAGGACGACGCGGCGGACTTGCGCGCGCCGTTACGCGCCTCAAACGAAGATGCGGCGCTTCACGCGGCCATCCGCGAAGCCATTTCCAGAAAGCCCAAGGGGCATGATTTCATTATCGACCGGCGCACGAAAAAGCCAGCCGTTGCCCGGCATATGAGCGTGACGGGGGGTGATATTTGCCGCAACCAAACTCTGCGTTTAGACAAAGTCCTTCAACTGCTTTAGTGTGTTCGTCGAAGGCTACACGTGCCAGCGGGGATCGGAATGAAAGTTGCGGCCGCGTCGCTTTTCGTCATCGCCGGAGTTCTGATCTATGGGTTTGGCGCACTCGATCCCGTATTGCACAAAATTGCGGTCGCACGCGCCGGTCCCGGCTCATTTGTGATACTCGAGATAGATCCTGGCAAGCTGGCCGAAGAATGGCTACCCCAGTTGGCGCAGGATGCTCGTAGCAAATTACGCACTCAACGCATTCCGTACAAAGGCTTAGGTTTCGCGAAGGATCGCATTCAAATTTCATTGGCAAACGCAGCTGACGCCGGACAAGCGCAGAAAGCGCTTGCAAAGATTTTCCCAGTCTAAGTCCGATGTCCCTCGCGCACTCCTTCGAAATCGTGCAAGAAGCGCCGGATAGGTTATGGATCAAGACCCACTCAAGTCTGCGCTGGTCGCGAGAAAGCATAAAGCTGTGCAAGTATGCGGCCGAAGTTATTCTCCGACGTTTATCCATCGCTGGCTTTGGCGCCGCAACCGTCGCGACGATTCACGACGATGCCCGTATCAAAGTATCCGTTCCGGGATTGCTCGACCAGGCGAGGCTGAAGCGGCTCGCGAGCAAGCCGCGCCAAGCTCGGTTTTCACGAAGTTCGCCCGGATTCAGATGAAAAATCCTATGGAGGTTTGTCGCATTTTATTTCGATGGAATCCCGTGATCCGTCATTGCCGGAGATGTACATTAATCCTAGCCCAATTCTAACCAACCGCGAAATCGCGGAGGCTACAATCGGATTTGGTTTTGACAATACTCCGGTTGTCAATTTTCGCTTCGACAAACAAGGTGCCATGCTATTCGGCACCTATACGCGAGACCATGTCGGACACCCCGTTGCTATCGTACTCGACGAGAAAATTCTGTCGGCCCCGGTTATCAGAGAGCCCATACTTTCCGGCTCTGGACAGATTTCTGGGATGTTCACGCACGAAGAGGCCGCCGACCTAGCCACTCAACTCGCGACTGACGCCGTTGCCGGCGCCCTTCAGCATCATTTCCCAGGGTTCAACTAGCACAGCTGCGAAACCCTGAACCGGTGACGCCGCAGCTTGGCCCGGCGGCCGCGAAGACTTTTTCGTGTCCCAGATGATCGGCGGCAAAAGCCTGCGCCGCTTTGATGTCGGCCTCGGTCAGGGGCCGATAGTTTGCAACGATCTGCTCGGGCAATTCTCCAGCAGCAAGACATCGCAAGATGTGCTCGACTGTTATCCGAGTGCCGCGAATGACAGGTTTGCCGAACATGACTTTCGGATCGCTCTGAACGCGGGGGTGTTGCTGCGCCGTCATAATTAATCCGGAGGTTGCCGCTACTTCGCCGCCACTATAGCCCAATTCGGCAAGGTTGTCTTGCGCCAGACGCTGCCTGTCGAATAAGACGGCTAAGTCCTTCACGCGGTCATAGATTTTGCTATGGGGAATAGGGATGTCTCAACGCAATCTACTGAAGCATGCACGATTGACGCGCAAGCAGCTCATCGGCTTTGCGCTGCTTTCGGCTGTCATTAACGGCTTGATCACGGCCAGCGTCGGCGCGTGGCTCGGGCAGACCTACGCCAAGTATCAAGCGCGGCGGCAATCGATCGAAAGCCTCGTGCATCTCGTCTATGAGCGGCGAACGCGCGCCGGCATGGTGACCTCAGCCCTGAAGCGCGGCGCCGACATTGATGAGATAAGATACCGCAAACGCGCCTATGACAAGTTCGTACGTCGATTGGAACAAGAACGTCATGCAGAACATCTTCGCCATCCGCGAAGTGACGGGCGAGCATCTGATCTCGGGGCTTGAGAAGTACTACGAGGACGGGCTCGTCGCGGCGATGGCCGATGTCGATCGATGCCTGACGAAAGCCTACGACACGCGGCTCGCAAACGGCGATCCCAAAGCCGAATTCGACAAGTGCCGCATGAGCGAAACGCACCAATTCGTACTCGACTGCGGCGCGACATTCACGAATGAGCTTTATAAGCTGACCAAGCTGTCGTTTATGCCGTTTGCAACCCGGGGAGTGGAAGGGCGCGAAACATCTGAGCGGCGCATCAAGGCCTCTTGCGTGCGGCCGGAGGTAAAGCCTGCGCCGTTGCGGCGCCCGCCCGTTACGCCGCAGGCTGACGTGCCAGCAGGGACAAAGACACCGGAACCGGCAGCCACAGGTACGCCTGAGACCACTGCGGCGCCACCGGCCGAAGCACCAAAGCCGTAACCCTTTCCAATGTTCCTTTCCCTGGCGCGCGGAAGCGTGAAATAGAGCGGGGCCATCTAAACCAATTTCGATTGGCTCACCAATGCATGCCGAACGCCGACACTCCGGCACTTTCGTGCGCCATTCCAACACCATCGGCATTTTAGCCATGCTCGCGTCGATGGCGTTTTTCGTGGCGAACGATACGTGCGTGAAGCTCATCGGCGAGACGATGCCGCTCGGCGAATTGATCCTACTGCGAAACACAGCGGCGACGATCTACATCCTTGCCTTTGCAGTCGTGTTTGGCGGCTTAACGCTCCCGGTCAATCCGCCGAAGCGGCTACTCGGGTGGCGCATGGTGATGGAAGTTCTTTCGACGCTGTTTTTCTTGTCGGCGCTCATTGCCATGCGCATTGCTGATGCGACCGCGATTGCGCAATTCACGCCACTCGCCATGACGGCGGCGGCGGCAGTGTTTCTGAAGGAACCGGTCGGATGGCGGCGTTGGCTGGCGGCACTTGTGGGTCTCATTGGCGTTCTTCTCATTGCACGCCCAGGAACCACGGCGTTTTCGCCGGCAGCAGTTTTGCTTCTCATCGCGGTCGGATTGGTCGTCGCGCGCGATCTCCTGACGCGGCAAATTTCAAATACCGTACCGACGCTGACCTTGACCTTGATGTCGGCCGCGGCTGTTGCGCCGTCGGGATTTCTGTTGCTGCCATTTGAGACGTGGGTCTGGCCCGCAAGCCGCGAAATCATTCTCCTGCTAGCCGGCGGCCTGTTTTTGACCCTCGCTTACGCATTGATCATCGTCGCCATGCGCGCGGGCGACGTGGCGGTCATCTCGCCCTTTCGCTACGCGGTGATCCTATTTGCGCTGGTGTCAGGCTGGCTGGTTTGGGGTGAAATTCCCGACGCGTTGCAGACGCTCGGCATCGCCATTGTGACAGCGGCCGGGCTTTATACCTTTCACCGTGAACGGCGGCTACGGCAGAGGTAGCGGGGTTCACGCTTACTCAACGCCGATCGGTTAGCGTGCTGGAAAGACATTCTGGTTTTAACGATCTGTTTAGAAGTGTGCGTACAGCCATGACCCATCATAGCCTCTCTGCGGCCCTTGAAATCAAAGGTCTGCGCAAGAGTTTCACGGCCAAACCCGCAGTCGACGATCTCTCGTTGACGATCAAGCGCGGGGAATTCTATGCGCTGCTTGGGCCGAACGGTGCCGGTAAAACAACGACGCTCAGAATGGTCGCGGGGCTGTTGAAGCCGGATGCAGGGAGCATCTCGATCTGCGGCATAGATGCGGTCAAAGACCCGGTTGAAGCCAAACGCGTCATGGCGTGGGTTCCCGACGAGCCTTTGATCTACGACAAGCTCGATCCAATCGAATATCTCGAATTCGTTGCCGGACTTTGGGCCATGGACGCCGCCAAAGCCGAACGCCAAGCGCGCGAATTGGTGCAGATCCTCGGCCTTGACGCGCACGCGTCCACGCGCTGCCAGGGCCTCTCCAAAGGCATGAGGCAGAAAGTGGCGCTGGCGGGCGCGCTGATCCACGATCCGCAACTGATCATACTTGACGAGCCCCTGACCGGACTCGACGCCGGCTCCGCGCGCCAAGTGAAAGCCGTTCTCAAAGACCGCGTCGCGGCGGGAACGACCGTCATCATGACGACGCATATCCTCGAAGTCGCCGAACGCATGGCGGAGCGCATCGGCGTCATCGCTCATGGACGCTTGATCGCCGAAGGAACGCTCGATGAATTGAGCGCAAAAGCCGGTCCCAAATCGGGTGCGGGTGAAACGAGCCTCGAAGAAATATTCCTGACACTTGTCGCCAGCGAGAGTGCAGCGGCATGATCGCCTCGCAAACATTGACCTGGTTCGCCCGCCACGAGTTGATGCTCGCCTGGCGCGATTGGGCCTCCATGATGGCGGGCGGGCGCACCACGCGCGAACGCTTTGTCACCGTTATAACGCTTGGCTTCGTCGCGTTCCTGCACTGGCTGGCCTACGCAATCCTCAATCCGATTCTGAAGGGCGGCGTCACGATCACCATCCCAGCGCTGATCTTGTTGACCTCGACGCTGCTTTTGACTTTTTCCATGATGCTGTCGCAGGCCATCGAGCAAGTCACACGCTCGTTCTATGCCCGCGCCGATCTCGATCTCATTTTGTCATCGCCCGCGCCCGCGCAACATCTCTTCGCCGTGCGCATTTCGTCCATTGCTTTCGCCGGCATGTTGATGACGTCGCTGCTGGGTGCACCGTTTATCAATACGGCCGCCGCTCTTGACGGGCCGCGCTGGCTTTCTGCTTATGCCGTTATCGCGGCGCTGAGCACGTTTTCGACCGGTCTCGCAGTGATGGCGTCGGTGGCACTTTACAACACTGTTGGTCCAAAGCGCACGCGCCTCATCGCGCAGATCGTCGCCGCCGTGATTGGTGCCGCACTTCTGATCGGAATCCAGGCCGTTGCCGTGATGACCTATGGCAATCTCTCGCGCTTTCAGGTTTTAAACTCCGACGCAGTTCTCAATGCAGCGCCCGGCGTGGCGAGCCTTTGGTGGATCCCGGCGAAAGCCATTCTGGGTGACGCTTCCGTCCGCTCTCGCGCTCGTCAGCGCCGGTGTGCTGTTTCTGGTTTTCGTCATCCGCACTTATGCTCCGCGCTTTGCCGAACAGGCGATTGCGACGGCCAGCGTCTCGGACGAGAAAGAAACAAATTCGACTGCGAAGCGCGCGTTCGTGCCGAGAAACGCCGAACAAGCGCTGCGTGCCAAGGAATGGCAACTTCTGCGCCGCGATCCCTGGCTGTTGTCGCAATCCTTGATGCAGGTGTTGTATCTCATTCCGCCCGCGCTGCTTCTGCTGCGCGACATGGGCCCAAATGCACAGGTGCACATCGTTCTGGCCCCCGTGCTCGTGATGGCGTTCGGACAGCTTGCGGGCGGACTTGCGTGGCTCGCGATCTCGGGCGAAGACGCGCACGATCTCGTGGCAACCGCGCCTGTCCCGGAACGAGCACTTGTTCGCGCCAAGAATGAAGCGGTGCTGGCCATGATCGTTGTTGGTGCCGTGCCGTTCCTGTTCGGACTCATGTTCCTTTCGCCTTGGGCGGCAAGCGTAACGGCTGCCGGGATAGCCGTCGCAAGCGGAACCGCCATTCTCATCCAGATGTGGTTCAAAGTGACGGGCCGGCGCACGCTTTTCCGGCGCCGTCAAATGGCATCCAAAGCGGCGACGTTCTCGGAAGCTTTCTCGTCGATTTTTTGGGCGGGCGCGACGGGATTGGCTGCAGCGCAGTCGTGGTGGGCACTTGTGTTTGTTGTGTTTGCGCTGGCAACACTCGCAATCGCGCGTTTTATCAGCCCAAGGGCGTGAAGACGGGCAGCAGGCAGCAGGCAGCAGGCAGCAGGCAAAATAATATTCTAAGTGACCGGCGTTAACGCTGAAAGCGTTTGGAGCGCAACGCTCGTTTGTGGTAGATTGCTCAAACTGCCGAAGAGGGCATTGGATGAACCGGTTCGTTTTGCGACCCGGTTTTTTTGTGGTTGTTCGTAATCGCTCACGCGATGCCGGGATGACGACAGAGAACTTAACCCAATACCCCGCGCACTTTCGCTTTGATCTGCTCAAGCGTGAAAGGTTTCGGGATCGAGGTGAGGCGTTTGGCTTTGAGGGCGTTGGCGCGGTCGAGTTGGTCGGAAAACCCGCTCATCAACACGATGCCTAACTGCGGCTTCAGTGCAATCGCTTGCTCACACAGAGATATGCCGTCGAGCGCTGGCATATCGACGTCGGTCACCAGAATGTCGATTGTTCCGGCATGAGCTTGCAAATACTCTAGCGCCTCGGCGCCGTCTTCCGTCACATGAACGTTATGCCCATCGGTTGTGAGCGCGCGGCGGACGAGATCGCGAACCGCTGCGTCGTCGTCAGCGAGAAGTATATTGGCCATTCCGTTCTCCTCAATCTTCCTTGGCCGCATGAACGATGCGAATTTCTGAGCGCACTCGCACTCCATCGATGCGAAGCATCGCCCTGCGATGTGACGGGGAGGGGTTGGGGGTGGGGTGAAGAGCTAGGCGGAAGATTGAACGCAATCAAGAGATGTCAAAGTCATGCTTCGTCAAATTCAAGATCACGCTTTCTTCGATCCCCCCACCCCTAACCCCTCCCCGCGAGGGGGAGGGGGATACAACAGCTGTAGCACCACTTACAAAAGTCAAACCCGCAAGCGGAAGTTCTACACATCTTCAATCCATCAGCCGCCCAACGTACGGCAGTTCCCTATAGCGATGCGCGACATCCATGCCGTAGCCAACCACAAAGGTATCGGGGCAAACAAAGGCGCGGAAGTCGGCGGTGATGTTGACGGCTCGCGGGACTTCCTTTTCTAGCAGTACGCAGGTCAAGATGTCTTTGGCACCGCGCGCCGCGATCAGATCCTTGGCGAAGGCGAGCGTGCGGCCGGAATCGAGAACGTCGTCGACCAGCAGGACATTTCGGCCCTCGACCTCAAGATCCAGGTCTCTAAGAATGGAAACCTGGCCCGACGAGACGCGGTTTTTCTTGTAGCTCGAGAGCGTCAAAAAATCGACCTCGGGGGCGAGCCCGGCCCGGTTCAAGGCGCGGATCAGATCGGCGGCGAAGACGAACGATCCTTTGAGGACGGCTATGACCAGAAGGCCTGGAATTTGCCGTGCCGCAATTTCGCCCGCAAGCTGGTCGAGGCGCCGGGCAATGGCGTCGGCCGGATAGACGACTTCGATGCGATTGGCGGTCTTAGTGGTGGCCATATGGACCTCTGGCGATTGCGTTGCCCGGGGAACAGGACCTACCGGGACCTAAGAAACTGTGTACACGACCCCGCCACAATCGTGATCGATTGATCGCAGGATACAACCTGTGGCTATAGAAACACGGAGAGGGGTGTTGAGTCTCTAACTTTACCCCACTCTTTGCGCTAGTGCTTACCCCAGCCTTGACCCTAGTCCTTACCTAAGTCGGGAACCTGCCGAAGTGATTCGTCTTTCTAATATCTCCTTGAAATATGACCGGGGGCCGGAAGTGCTCTCGGACGTCAATTTTCACTTGAGGCCGGGCTCGTTCCACTTCCTTCATGGCGAGAGCGGCGCGGGTAAGACATCGCTGTTACGTTTGCTTTTCATGTCGCTGCATCCAACGCGCGGCCAACTGCACATGTTCAACGATGACGTCAGCAAGGTCAGTGCACAAAAACGAGCCCAGCTGCGCCGCCGGATCGGCATCGTGTTTCAGGATTTCCGCCTGCTTGACCACCTGACAATCTGGGAAAACGTCGCCCTGCCGCTCCAGGTCGTGGGCAAGAAACCGAGTGACTACCGGGAAGACGTGACAGACTTATTGCAATGGGTTGGCCTTGGCGATCGTATGTATGCTAATCCTTCGGTTCTTTCTGGTGGTGAGAAGCAGCGCGCGGCAATCGCTCGCGCCGTCATCGGCAAGCCTGAAGTGCTTTTGGCGGACGAGCCGACAGGTAACGTTGATCCGCAGATGGCGCGCCGGCTATTGCGCTTGTTCGTCGAATTAAATCGCCTCGGAACATCGGTCGTTATCGCGACCCACGATCATCAACTAATGCGGCAATTCAAAGCGCCGCGCATTGAGGTGCACAAGGGCCATGTCCGGATCATATGACCGCTTCTCCGGGCGCCCTCCATTGGGCCCGCAGCAAGGGCAACAAGTGGGCCAGCAAATGGTTGAGTACGACCCCTACGGCGATCCCGTAACGGGACCGGTCACTGGACCGCCTACCGCTGCCGCTGGCCGCACCCCTTACCCTCCTTTTACCGCGCCGCCGCCCGATACCGCACGAACGGCGCCGCAAATGGAAAATTCGACGCGCGATATGTATGCGCCGAGCCGCGAAGAGAAGGATCGCGGACGGCGCATGAAAACGACGGCGCCTGTCGTCCCGCCCGGATCGGTGACGGGCCGCTCGCTGACTTTGGTGATCGCCATCATGTGTTTCCTCGCCTGCCTGACGGCGGGCGCCGTTTGGATGATCAAGCAGTCGGCAGACGCTTGGCTCAAAGATATCGCCAGCGAAGTCACTGTTCAGGTCGAGCCGAAGGACAAAGTCGATACCGACAAGTCCGTCCTTGATGTGGTCGCGTTCCTCGAAACGCAACCCGGTATCCGGGCAGCAAGGCCGCTCAGTTTAGAGGCATCCACAAGCCTGCTTGAACCGTGGCTCGGATCGTCCGAAGCATTGAAGATGCTGCCGGTGCCGCGCCTGATCGCCATTGAAATCGATCGTATCAATCCGCCGGATTTAGACGCGGTCAACGATACTCTCTCGAAGCAGTTCAAGGGTGTGACGCTCGACGATCACCGCCGCTGGCAGCAACAAATCAGGGCGGTGACGGGATCGTTCGCGCTTGGCGGCATCGCCATATTCCTGCTGGTCGCCGCAGCGACGACGGCAGTCATCGTATCGGCCACAAAAAGCGCCATGGCCTCGAACCGAGATATCGTCGAAGTGCTGCATTTCGTCGGCGCCACCGACAAGTTCATAGCGCGCGAGTTTGAAAAGCACTTCCTGCGGTTAGGCGTCAAATCTGGTATCGTCGGCGCGGCATCGGCATTGCTGGTATTCCTGTGCATGCCGGCCATTATGGAACTTCTTGGCGGCGGGGCAGTGAGCGCGGTCGAAATGCAGCGCCTTATCGGCACAGGGTCCCTTGATGCAGCCGGATACCTTTTGATGCTTCTCGTCGTGATTATCATCGCAGGATTGTGCATGGTCACGTCGCGAGTTGGCGTTTACCGGATTTTGAATAGTCAGCACTGACAGGCAAATGCATTTTCTTAAATCATGGCCAGAGCGTTCACCAGAGCGTTCATTAGCCATTCGTAGCGAAAAATTGCGGATCAAGGCTGGTCACAACACAGCCCAAATCGGTTAGTCTCCAAAGCCGAATTAAAGACCGGCGGCGGGTTCCAAGCCGGGAGCAGGAGTGAAGCACAGGCCATGCGGGTTTTCTCGCGCGCAATCATCGTCCTTGCAGCTCTCGCTGCAAGCGCATTTGCGTTTGGTTTTGTGCTGTTTGCAACGCATGTCATGCGCGAGCGCGGATCGGATGCCGGAAAAGCGGATGGCATCGTCGTGCTGACAGGGGGGCAGGCTCGTATTGCAGCAGGAGCGGCGCTTCTCAAACAGGGGCACGGGCGCCGCATGCTCATCTCTGGTGTCAACCGCCGCACACCAAAGGAAGACGTCGAACGGCTTTCAGGCCTCGATCACAAGAGCTTCATTTGCTGTGTCGATCTTGGCTATGAAGCCCTCGATACGGTTGGCAATGCCGATGAGACGCGCACCTGGGCAAACGCAAATGGGTTCCGGAAACTGATCGTCGTCACATCGAGCTACCACATGCCGCGCAGCCTCGCCGAATTGGCTCTCGTTATGCCAGACACGGAATTCGTGCCCTACATCGTCACACCAAAAAGCTTTCCTGATAGTGGCTGGTGGCTGCATGTTGCAACCGCGCGCATTCTGTTTTCGGAGTACGTCAAGTATCTGCCAGCAGTTGCGCGCCTTAGAACTCAGCAATTGTTGGGTTGGCGGCAAGATAATTCCGTCGCACTCGGCACGCCTAAAGCCTCCGATGGTTGAGCTGATTATGAGCTTTTTCGCCGTTATTGCGGGGCTTTCGAGGTTGTTACCGTGGTAGTCTTACGGTCCTGGAGCTTTGCTGCGATCCATTACATCGTTACAGCGCTTTTCTTGCTTCTCGGATCCTGGCTGCTGCTTGCGCCAAGGTCCTGGGCCATGCAAGGCCTAGCAATGTACGCGAAGACGAGCCTTTGGCTGCTTGAGAAAATCTGCGGCACCAAGTTTGAAGTCCGCGGGCGGGAAAGACTTCCACAAGGCGCCTGCCTGATCGTCTCCAAACATCAATCGATGTGGGATACGTTTGCCCTCATCCCGCTTTTGCGCGATCCCGCAATCGTGCTCAAGGACGAATTGAAGTGGATTCCATTTTACGGTTGGTTCTGTCTCAAGTTCAAACATATCCTGGTCAAGCGCGACAAGGCGGCCTCCGCGCTCAAGGCCATGATCCGCGATGCGAGAGCTCGCACCTCAGAGGGCCGCGAGATCGTCATCTTCCCGGAAGGCACGCGTGCGGTGCCAGGAGCCGCGCCCGATTACAAACCCGGCTACGTGGCGCTCTATGAAGGACTTGGCATCCCGGCAGTTCCACTCGCACTGAACTCAGGCCTCTATTGGCCAAGGCGCAGTATCTTGCGCTATCCCGGCACCATCATCGTCGAGTTTCTCGATCCCATCCCGCCGGGCGTCGCGCGCGCAGAGTTCCGCCGCCGGATTGAAGATGTGATCGAGGAGGCCTCGAACCGGCTCATCGCGGAGGCGGCCCGGTCTCCCAACCCGCCGCCCCTGCCGGACGTGGCCAACGAACGACTTAGCGTGGTAAACGAAAATAGAACATAGCAAGAACTTTTTATTGACAGTAAGCGTTTGAGCGTTTATTTTAGGGGCGTTGTTCGTCTTCAGCAGCGCCACCCTATTTGGTTCGCATTATGGCTCGTCATCCGGCACCCGCTCCGCAATTCCTGGCGCCAATCTCGAAAGAGATCTGGGAGCGCAAGTATCGCTTCACCGGCGGCAACGGGCTTGAAGGAGATACGTCGCTCGACGCTACGTTCTGGCGTGCCGCCAGGGCGGCGGCGGGGATCGAAAAAGGCGGCAAGCGTCCTCAAGAAAAATGGGCGGCGGCCTTCCATGAATCGGTCGCTGATTTCGGCTTTCTGCCCGCTGGACGCGTTCTCGCAGGCGCCGGCACAGGCCGCGACGTCACACTCTTCAATTGTTTCGTGCTCGGTAAAATCGGCGACGACCTCGGTTCGATCTTCGAAGCTGTGAAGGAAGCGGCGCTGACCATGCAGGCCGGTGGCGGTATCGGTCATGATTTTTCGACACTTCGCCCCAAGGGTGCACTCGTCAAAAGCATTGGCGCGGACGCGTCTGGCCCTGTGAGCTTCATGGACGTGTGGGATGCCATGTGCCGCACAATCATGTCGGCCGGACAGAGGCGCGGCGCCATGATGGCCACATTGCGCTGCGATCACCCCGATATCGAGGACTTCATTGCCGCCAAATCCGATCCCAAGCGGCTGAGAAATTTCAATCTGTCGGTTCTGGTGACGGATGCCTTCATGGCGGCGGTGCGCGACAGAACAGCTTGGGATCTCGTGTTTGAGGGCAAGGTCTACAAGACGGT
This sequence comes from uncultured Alphaproteobacteria bacterium, assembly GCA_963819605.1. Taxonomy (GTDB): domain Bacteria; phylum Pseudomonadota; class Alphaproteobacteria; order Rhizobiales; family Hyphomicrobiaceae; genus Hyphomicrobium_B. The sequence goes on from CAWFWU010000007.1 coordinate 78,681, forward strand.
CTCGGCCCGCGATCTGTGGGATCGCCTGATGCGCGCGACTTATGATTACGCCGAGCCGGGCGTCATCTTCATCGACCGCATCAACGCTGAAAATAACCTCGACTATTGCGAGACGATAGCGGCGACGAACCCGTGCGGCGAGCAGCCCTTGCCGCCGTATGGCGCATGTTTGCTGGGGTCTATCAATCTCGCGGCGCTGGTTGAACAGCCGTTCTCCAGAACGGCTGGAATCGGCCGGGCCAAATTGGAACAACGCGTGGCGACGGCCGTTCGCTTTCTCGACAATGTCATCGATATTTCGCGTTATCCGCTTGCGCGCCAAGCCAAGGAAGCGCGCGCCAAGCGCCGCATCGGTCTTGGCATCACGGGACTGGCCGACGCGCTCATTTTCTGCGGCCTCGACTATGGCAAGGATGACGCGCGCCGGCAGGCAGCCGAATGGATGGAAACGATCCAGAATGCGGCCTACCGTGCAAGCGCTGAGCTGGCTAGCGAAAAAGGGGCGTTCCCGCTCTACGAACGCGAGGCATTTCTCGCCCGGCCTAATGTTCAACGCCTCGACAAGCACGTGCAGGCTGAAATAGCGAAATGCGGGCTGCGCAACGGTTGCCTGACCTCCATCGCGCCGACAGGTACCATTTCGCTGCTGGCCGGCAACGTCTCAAGCGGCATCGAGCCGGTGTTCGAGTTCGCATACCGGCGCCGGGTTCTCGGCGATGGTGGCGTCACCCGCGAGGAAGACGTCGAAGATTTTGCCGCTGGCAGATTCCGCGCCCTCTACGGCCGCGATGTGCCGCGCCCGGCGGCGTTCGTCACAGCAGGCAGCCTCACGCCCGGCGAACACGTTGATATGCAGGCCGCACTGCAGCCCTTTGTCGATTGTGCGATTTCCAAGACCATCAATTGCCCGGAAGCCATCAGCTTTGAGGATTTTCGCGAGGTCTACACTCAAGCCTTCGCCAAGGGTCTGAAGGGCTGCACCACCTACCGGCCAAACCCGGTCACAGGCGCGGTTCTTATCCCGGTCATTGCTGAGGGGCCAGCCGCAGCGGCCCCGGGAGCCGAACTGGCACCAGCGGACCCGCACAACGCATTAAAACCTTCGGGCGTGGTCTATCTCAGCAAGCCGTTGGAACGCGATGCGGCGCTCGAAGGTCATGACCTACAAGATCAAATGGCCGGCCAGCCCGCATGCGCTTTACGTGACCATCAATGACATCGAACGCGACGGACGCCGCCGTCCGTTCGAAATCTTCATCAACACCAAGAACTTGGAGCATTTTGCCTGGACCGTCGCACTGACCCGCATGATCAGCGCCGTATTCCGGCGCGGCGGTGACGTCACATTCGTGGCTGAGGAGCTCAAGGCGGTGTTCGATCCCGAAGGCGGGCGCTGGATGGGCGGCCGCTATGTGCCGAGCTTGCTCGCGGCTATTGGCGACGTGATCGAGGAACACATGATCCGCATTGGTTTTCTGGTGCCGGAGCACGTGGCCGTCCCGGACCAAGACGGCGACCTAAAAGCCGTGGGATCGCAACCCGGCATTGAGGGCCGCACACGAGGCGAACATACCGTGCTGCATACCGGCAGAGCGGACACTGCAAGAACAGGTGCAGCGGCGGCACTGCCCGGCGGGTTGTTTGCCCGGCCAAGTTCCGGGCCATCTGCCGGTATGGGCGCCAAAATATGCCCGCGATGCGGAAATCGCAGTCTCAACCGCGTCGAGGGCTGCTGGACCTGCGCGACCTGCCATTACTCGCACTGCGGGTAAGGGGCCCACCAATGCCGGTCTTACGTGGCCGGACTTTATGAACGCCGGATTGCGCACCCGGCCTCCCGCTGAGCATGTCCCTGAAAGTGGCGAGTAGGAACGGGGCAAGGAGGCTCCGGCCGAGTGTGGCACCGCATGCCCTGGCTGAGTTTATTTGTTAAAGGCTCTTTACAATTTTTCCGTTTGTGGCGATGTGCTCACCATGAAAGTTGCCGGGAGGAGGCAACGATCAACAGATTTTTGACCATATCCAAGAATCTGCCTCTGGGGGGACAAGTTTGGGCTCGATCACATCGGGTTCATTCACTGTTCGCGGGATAAATGGAAGTCACAAAAAGGGTGGCTTCCGGCCAATGTGCCGATCCAGGGGTGTTGCGTATGAGTGCCGAGATTATCCAGTTAGCAGACGTCCGAGTCCGCCGTTCGCCCGTCAAGGCAGTCATGCCTCTCCCGGTTAGCGGCGTTGACACAGGAACCCGTTTCCATTTTTGGACCGGTGCCTCGGGCAAGCGCTACGTTCACACCGTCTACAGTCTGTTCGATTGCCCGCCGATTGGCGTGGCCAACTACGTGCTTGTTCGCCGCGAGAGCAAGTCGCAGCGCACGGTTCTGGCCATCGGCCGCCTGACGGGCGACTCGACGTCACTCAATCTCGCCGAGATCCGCCAGCGTGGCGCGACGCTCGGTGCGGACGAAGTGCACATTCACCTGCTAGCGACCTCTGCGAACGAAAGCCAAGCGGTCGAAGTCGATCTCAGAACCGCACAATTCGCGGCCCAGTCGAACTAAGAAAACACAAAACGATCAGCTCTGCGCGCTGCCAGGCGGTCCCCGGCGGCCGAAGTCCGGCACGGCTGTGTCTTGTCCTGCCTGAATGACGCCCCGGCGCACTGCACGCGCCTCTCCAAACAACCTCTCAAGCGTTTCTCCGTCTCCGAAACGGATGGCGCGCTGCAATGTTACGAGATCCTCAGAGAAGCGCCCAAGCATCTCGAGTACGGCGTCTTTGTTATTGAGGAACACGTCGCGCCACATGACGGGGTCGGAGGCGGCAATGCGGGTAAAATCGCGAAACCCGCCGGCCGAGAACTTGATCACTTCGCTGTCCGTCACGCGCGCGAGATGGGCGGCGGTATTGACGATATTGAAGGCGATGAGATGCGGCACGTGCGAGGTGATGGCCAGCACAAGATCATGATGATCGGCCGCCATGATCTCGACTTTTGAGCCGAGCTTTTGCCAAAACGTTTCAAGTTTGGCGACGGCCGCCCGGTCTGCGTCCACGTCTGGCGTTAGAATGCACCAGCGGCCGTCGAACAATTCGGCAAAACCCGATTCCGGCCCCGATTGTTCCGTTCCGGCAATTGGGTGGCCAGGAATAAAGTGGACGCCCCCCGGCACGAACGGCGCGACATCGCGCACGACGGCCACTTTCACCGAGCCGACGTCGGTGAGAATAGCACCAGCCTTGAGATGCGGGCCGATCTCTTCGGCTATTTTCCCGTAAACGCCAACCGGCGCGCACAGAATCACGAGATCGGCGCCTTTGACGGCGTCCGCCGCATTATCAAAGACTTTGCTCACAAGCCCGAGTTCCAAGGCTTTCGCGCGCGTCGAGGGCGTTGCTGACGAGCCGGTGATCTCGCGCGCGATGCCGGCGCGGCGCGCGGCGTGACTGATCGACGAGCCGATGAGACCGATGCCGATCAGTGCGACGCGCTCGAACATGAATTTGCTTCCGGCCGTGCTCATGTATTCGCCCCGCTCATGTAGTCCTGCAGCGCTGCAATAGCGCGCTTGTTGTCATCGCCCGAACCGATGGTCATACGCAGTGCGTTGGGGAAACCATAGGCGCCGACTTTGCGCACGATGACGCCCTTGGATTTCAGGTATTCATCGGCGGCCGACGCTGATTTTCCGCCGGCTGTTGGAACATGGAACAGCACGAAATTGGCGACGCCCGGCGTGACATCAAATCCGAGACTCGAAAGTTTTGCTGTGACCCAGGGCAACCATTCGTCGTTATGGCGCTTGGCTTGGTCCATGTGGGCCGCGTCGTCCATAGCAGCAGCACCAGCGGCAATCGACGGCGCGGACAAATTGAATGGACCGCGAATACGGTTCAACACGTCTGCCACACTGGCGGGGCAATAGGCCCAACCGATGCGAAGGCTCGCAAGGCCGTGGATCTTCGAGAAGGTCCGGGTCATCACGGTATTTGATGTCGTCGCGACCAGCTCAAGTCCGGCTTCGTAGTCGTTGTTGCTGACGTATTCGGCGTAGGCTGCGTCAAGCACCAGGAGAACGTTTTCGGGCAAGCCGGAGCGCAGGCGGCGCACTTCGTCAAAGGGGATGTAGGTGCCTGTCGGATTGTTGGGATTGGCTAAGAAAACGACGCGTGTCTTATCTGTGACGCGGGCCAGAATGGCATCGACGTCGGTTGTGAGGTTCTTTTCAGGCGCAATGACGGGCGTGGCGCCGTTGGTCAAAATGGCGATGCGGTAGACGAGGAAGCCGTGCGCCGTGTAGATGGCTTCGTCGCCCGGCCCGAGATAGCCGCGCGCCAACAGCCCTAGGATTTCGTCGGAGCCGGCGCCGCAGACAATGCGGGCGGCATCGATGCCGTAACGCCGTGCGATGGCGCTGCGCAACGCAGTCGCTTGCCCATCGGGGTAGCGCTCAAGGTCAGCGGCTGCCGATTTGTAAGCAGCGATGGCGGCCGGGCTCGGTCCGAGCGGGGTTTCATTTGACGAGAGCTTTGCCGGCTTCACGCCGCCCGGTACCTTGCTTTCGCCCGGCACGTAAGCCTCTATATCGAGAATTCTTGGGTTTGGTTTAGGGCCAGCGGTTTTCATGGATTGAGTCTCGAAGTCACTGATGCGATTTAAGGAACGGTCCGAACCACCAACAACACGCCGGACCAGTGCCCGGGGCGGCGCCCGATCAATAGGGGCTTGCCCTGTTGAAATCAAAGATTAAAGTTGACTTTCCGCCCCTACGTCCTAGCTAACGGCTCAATCAAACACAACGTGCAGACTTCGAGCAAGGCTGGGCCCAAAAGGCATGACTTCCGCGATCCCCGACAGCTTCCTGGAAACAGCGCCCCTGAAGCTCGCGTGTCAGCTGGAGCTGAAGCCCTTTACCATCGCCTACCAGACTTATGGCGCGCTCAATGCCGATAAATCCAACGCCATTTTGATCTGTCACGCCCTGACCGGTGACCAGTATGTCGCCAACCCTCATCCCGTGACCGGCAAGCCGGGATGGTGGGAAACGCTGGTCGGACCGGGAAAGCCGGTCGATACCAACCGCTTCTTCGTCATTTGCCCGAATATTCTCGGCGGCTGCATGGGATCGACGGGACCCGCCTCGTTGAACCCAGCAACAGGCCAGCCTTATGGCATCGATTTTCCGGTTATCACCATCGGCGACATGGTGGAAGCGCAGGCGCGGCTGATTGATCATCTCGGCATCGGCCAATTGTTTGCTGTTGTTGGCGGTTCAATGGGCGGCATGCAGGTGCTCGAATGGGCCGCGCGCTTTCCAGACCGCGTTTTTGCCGCTGTTCCAATAGCGACTGCGGCCTGGCACTCGTCGCAAAACATCGCGTTTCACGAAGTTGGCCGCCAAGCCGTGATGGCGGACCCCGACTGGTGCCGTGGGAGCTATATCGCCCAAGGCAAGGTTCCGAGGAACGGTCTGGCTGTTGCACGTATGGCGGCGCACATCACCTATCTCTCCGAAGAAGCGCTGCACCGGAAATTCGGGCGCAGCCTGCAGGACCGCTCGCAGTTGACGTTTTCATTCAACGCCGATTTCCAGGTTGAAAGTTATCTCCGTCACCAGGGTTCCTCCTTCGTCGACCGGTTCGATGCCAATAGCTATCTCTACATTACGAGAGCCATGGACTACTTCGATCTCCGCGCTGAACGCGGCGAGGTTTTGGCGGACGCTTTCCGCGGCACCAAGACCCGCTTTTGCGTCGTGTCGTTCACCTCCGACTGGCTGTATCCAACACGCGAAAGCCGCGCCATCGTCCATGCCTTGAACGCCGTCGCCGCCAACGTCTCGTTCGTCGAAATCGAAAGCGACAAGGGTCACGACGCGTTCCTGCTTGACGAAGCGGAATTCCTGACGACGGTACGCGGGTTCATCACGGCAGCCGCAACGAAGCGCGGCTTAAAGCCCGCAGGGAGCACTGAGGCATGACATCGAATGCAGCCGTGCCCGGCGCTACATCACGCGTTGACCACCTATTGATTGCCGAAATGGTGGAACCAGGATCGCGCGTACTCGACGTCGGCTGCGGCGATGGTGAATTGCTCCAGCTCTTGACGCGCGTCAAAGCCGTCGATGGCCGGGGCGTGGAGATTTCACGCGAAAAGGTCAACGCCTGCGTGGCGCACGGGCTTTCAGTTATTCAGGGCGACGCGGATCGCGACCTCGCCGACTATCCCGATCAAGCCTTTGACTACGCCGTATTGTCACTTACTATCCAGGCCACGCGCTCGCCGCGCAAGGTTCTTGAAAACCTGCTGCGCATTGGGCGGCGCGCCATTGTCTCGTTTCCGAACTTTGGGCATTGGGAAATTCGCACGGGTCTCATGTGGTCCGGACGAATGCCAATGACGCACAATTTGCCTGACAACTGGTACATGAGCCCCAACGCGCATTTGTGCACGATCCGGGATTTCGCAGATTTATGCGAAGATATCGGCGCGGACGTGGAGCAGGCTGTCGCCTTTAACGCGTCGGGACGGCGGTTGCCGATAAAGTGGTCCTTGTCGATGCAGAACTTGTTTGGCGAAAAAGCCGTCTTCCTGATGAAGGGCCGGGCAACCAAAGCCGATGAGCTACGGCGTTGAGCGAAAGCTACCGCCACTTTCGGCCGGCCTTAAAACGCGAACGTCTCTAGCTCTGACCCCGCCGCCAACCGGCGCCATGAGTTCCTTGCGTGCTTCTACGATAATGACGCCGGCTGCAGCGGCCGCGAATTTTGAACCCGTTTTCTCGATGGTGCCGGCCATGCGTAGAGCAAAGCGATTTCCAACCGGGGGGAAATAGAGCCCTCCGCTCCAATCGATCGGAGTGAGAAGTGCGTCCGTTAGCTGCTGCTCTAGCTGGCTGCGGCTGAACGGCAAGCCGTGACCAAACGGCGTTGCATCGATCCGCGACCAAACTCCGCGCCTGTTGGGGACGACCAAAATCAACCGGCCGTCTGGCGCGAGCACGCGCCACATCTCGCGCAGCACCGGTCCGGTTCGTTCGGCCGCTTCGAGCGTATGGATGGCAAGCAACCGGTCAACGCAGTTGTCGGGCAACGGCCAATGATGCTCCTCGACCAATACAGAGTGGCAGCGCGTACCTTGAGGCCAAACGAGTGCGCCCTGACGTGCCGGCATCAACGAGCCGATGCACTTGGCCTCGGCGCGAAACGATCCGAGGTAGGGAACTGCGAAGCCCGTTCCAAAGACGGTGAGGCCATCGAGCTTTTTCCAGCGCGCACGGATGCGCGACGCAAGCTGCCGCCGCACAACCTGCCCTAAGGGCGTGCGATAGAAATCTCTCAGGTGTGCGGCGTCGAGTTGCATGGGCAGTGCTAATGGACCTCAGCTGGCACGAAACAAGTCACTCTTTACGCCATTTGTGCCGCCCAAAGAAGAAGCCGGATCAGCTATGTGACCCGGCTTCCATAAAGAACTGCTTATTTCGCCTTTGGTGGCTAGCGCGCGATAGCCCGCCCGAGGCTCTGAACCTGGTCCGGCGTTAACATCGGCCGGGCCCGGAACTGGTCGCCAAAGAGGGCAGGAGCCAAACTTCCTTGCTTGCCTGGGGTCAACGGCTGGATTTCACCAGTCGCGGTATCGATGCGGACGTCCTGGACTACAACGCTTCCGTCCGAATAGACCACTTCAACCTTGAGCTTCAGAAATTCCATTTCGGGCGACCGCTCGCCGATTAACAAATCGCGGCCAGCGCGATCGAGCCAGTCAGGCAGAGGTGCTCCACTGGTCTGCGAGAAGCGGTAGTCGATGACGCTGAGAGCACCGGCTTGGATCGTGTTGGATATTTGAATGATCAACGCCCGGCCGCGCACGATACTTTCGATCACGACCTGTTCTCGCGTTCCCAAGCCTCCAAGATTACCCGGCACGTTGTTGCGCAACGAGAACCCAGGAAGACCTTCGATACCACCGCCGAAGACCCGCGTATTGAGACCGGAGGCGTTGAGAATCTCCCGAACCCGTTCGGCACGGATGGTATCGAGGACGGCGCCGTTTGCACCAAGCGAACCAATGCCGCCGAGATTGCGTGCGCCGTTCGCTGCTGCAAGAACGGCTCCGTCCGCCGTCAGCTGATTTGCCAAACTGCGCAGCGAACCTATATCGAAGACCGCTTCGACAACCGCGCCTTCAGCGCCGATACTCTCGTAACCGCCGCCGCCGTTGTCGTTATCCGGGGTGATGGATGGGCCATCGAAACCGAAGGCAACCGGCTGTTCCACATAGCCCGCGTCTTCGACGGTGATTGAAACGGTTGCAGTCGCGTACCCGCCATGACCGTCGCTGATAATGTAAGTAATCGTGTCGGTTCCAGAGAAACCGGGGCGCGGCGTGTAGCTGATCGAGCCGTCGGACAAGATCCGTACCGTGCCTTGACCCGCGGTTGCCTTGGTTACGGTCAGCTTGTCGCCGTCGAGATCGGTGTCGTTCGTGAGAACGGGCACTTTGACGCTCGAGCCCGGCCGTACGCTGCCGGTGTCGTTCGTCGCGACAGGGTTGTCATTGACCGGCATGACAAGGACGGTGACGGTGTACGTATTGGTGCCGCCGTTGCCGTCGGAAACGGTGTAGGTGAAACTATCGGACCCATTGTAGTTCGGCTTCGGCGTGTAAACGTAGGTGCCATTAGGATTGACCGTCACGGTACCGTGAGCAGGATTTGAGCCCTTGGCGTAAGTAACCGCGTCGTTCTCAACATCGGTAGCAACCGGTAATTGGCCCGTAAAAGGCTGATCTTCAGGCGTCGTCAACTGATCGTTAGAGGCGACGGGCGCGTCATTCACGGGATTGACAGTGAGCGTCACGATCGCTTCGTCGAAGCCCCCGTTGCCGTCGCTGATCCGGTAGGTGAAGCTATCCGTGCCGTTGTAGTTCGCGTCCGGCGTATAGCTGAACGTGCCATCGGCGTTGATCACGAGCGTGCCGTGGACGGGAGCTGTGACAGGAGTGATGCCGTTGAGCGTATCTCCGTCGGTATCGAAGACGACAAGCGTGTCGCCGTCGATATCGCTATCCTGTCCGGCTGTGCCCGGTGTTACGTCACCAGCTATGACAGTATCTTCGTTACCGGAGAATGTGTCGTCGACGGCGACCGGCACGTCGTTGATCGTCGTGACGTTGATCGTGACGGTGTGCGTGACCGTACCGCCCTTACCGTCGCTGACGGTATAGGTGAAACTGTCGGGGCCGTTGAAATTCTGGTTCGGCGTATAGGTATAGGTGCCGTCCGAGCTGACGACGACGGTACCATTCGCCGGATCCGACGCTTTGGTGAAGGTCAGCAAATCGAGATCGGCGTCAGTGGCTGTGAGCACACCATTGAACGGCGTATCTTCCAATATGGCTTCAATGACATCCTGGGCGACAGGGGCGTCATTTACTGGGGCGATATTGAGCGTAACCGTTGCAGTTGCCGTGGCGCCGTTAGCGTCAGTGACGGTGTAGGTGAACGTTTCGACGCCTTGGTTGGCGTTGTAGTCCGGATTTGGCGTGTAGGTGAACGTGCCGTCCGAATTGAGAATGACGGAACCGTGTGCCGGAGGCGTCAGCAAGATGTACGTCAAGGCGTCGCCATCCTGGTCGCTGTCGTTCGCGGCAACGGTGCTGGTGACCGGCGTGTCTTCTGTTCCCTCGAACGCATCGTTTCCAGCGACTGGCGGCGGATTGCTGACGGTGTATGTGAAGGTTTTCGAGACGCTCGCGCCCTGGCTGTCGGTCGCCGTCACATTGATTTCGTAGACGCCGTCAAGTGACGGACCGCCAACGGACGCGTCCGTCGTCAAAGTGCCGGTGATCTCACCTGTGGCCGGATTGATGGACAAGCCGTCCGGCAGGCCGGTGGCCGAGAACGCCAGCGTATCGCCATCTGGATCTGAGAAGCCCGTACCCGCCGCAAGGTTGATGGCAGTTCCGTCCACGCCCGAAGCGTTGGGAATGGCCGGACCAACCGGTACCGGGTTGGTCACGTTCCACGTAAAGGTCTGGCTCGTGATTTGGCCATCCGGGTCTTCGGCAAATACGGTCACGCTGTAGGGGCCGCTGCCCGAGGCAAGGTGATCGATTGTGCCGGTGATGATGCCGTTATCTGGGTCAATGGTAAGGCCCGGCGGCAGGCCGGTGGCCGAGAATGTCAGCGTATCGCCGTCGATGTCGGAGAAGCTGGATGAGACATTGAGAGCGACGGGTGAATTGTCGAGCGAGGACTGCGTCGTCAGAGGCGTCGAAACGGGTGCGTCATTCACGGGATCGATCGTGATTGTGACGGTTTGCGTTTTCATTCCGCCGTTGCCGTCAGAGACAGTATAGGTGAACGAATCCGTGCCGTGGAAATCGGCATTCGGAGTGTAGGTATAAGTGCCGTCGGTGTTGACGACGACTGTGCCATTCGTTGGATCGGATGCCTTCGTGAAGGTCAGCGTGTCGCCATCGGGATCGCTGTCGTTGCCGGCAACCGAGCCGGAGACGGGCGTATCTTCGTTCGTCGTCGCGACGTCGTCCCCGGCATTCGGTGCCGGGTTTGTAACCGTGATCGTCAAGACAACCGGTGTGACACCGCCGTTACCGTCGTCGCCCAGAATCGTGACCGTGTAGACGCCGCCCGTGCCGCCTTGCGAGGCGGCTTTGTCAATCGTGCCGCTGATAACGCCGGTCACCGGATTTATGGTCAAGCCAACGGGGAGACCCGTCGCCGAGAAGGTCAGCGTATCTTCGTCAACGTCCGTAAAACTGCTCGCGGCGTTGAGTGTGAGCGGCGCATTGTCCACTGTCGTGACCGGAGGCAGCGGCGTCGAAACCGGCGCGTCGTTCGTGCCGTTGACGGTGACCGTCAGTTCAGCGGTAGCAACACCGCCGTTGCCGTCGGAGATCGTGTAGGTGATGGTGGTCGTGCGGCTTTCTCCCGACTGCAGGTTCTCGAATGCGCCGTTGTCGTCGAAGCTGTAAGAGCCGTCGGCGTTGACGGTGAAGAGACCGCCCGACGAACCGCCGATGGGCGCTCCGACCAGTGCCGTATTGCCGTTGATGGCGCTGACGGTCAACGGATCGGAATCTGGATCGCTGTCGTTCGATAACACGCCATTTGCTGCGTTAACAGTCAGATCCGTGCCTTCAGAAACCGTGTTGTCATCGTTCAGCGCGGTCGGCTTCGGATTGTTGACTGTCCAAGTGAACGTCTGGCTGACTTTGGCGCCGCCTTCATCGGTACCTGTCAAGACAACCGTGTAAGGCCCACTCTGCGACGCGCTCGGATCGATAGTGCCGGAGATAATGCCGGTGACCGGATTGATCGATAGACCGGCCGGCAGTCCTATTGCAGAGAATTCGAGCGTGTCGCCTTCGGGCGTATCGATATCCTGGAAGAACGAGCTGACATCGACGCTCACGGCATCGCTATCGTTGTTGGTGAGATTGGCAAGAACGTCAACGGTTGGTGCGTCGTTGACCGGAGTAACAGTGATAGTCAGCGTTGCCGTATCGGTGCCGGTGTTGCCGTCGCTGGTTGAATAGATGATGCTTTCGACGCCGTTGAAATTCGGATCCGGCGTGTAGGTCAAAACCTGATTCCCGAACGCATCGGTCGCAAGACTGACAACGCCATGCGGTGTCGTGACCGGATTGCCGATGCTGATAGCGGTGCCGTTGATATGCGTGATCGTCAACGGATCGCCATCGGGATCGAAGTCGTTCGACAGGACTGTCACGACGACCGGCGTGTCTTCGGGTGTCGTCACGGCATCGTCGCCGGATGTGGGGGGCAAGTTGAGAATGGTCCACGTGAATGTCGTGGTCACCATACCGCCGTTGCCGTCGTCGCCCGTGATAGAGATGGAATAGATGCCATCGCTGTTCGGTCCGCCGATCGATGCACTCGGATCGAGCGTGCCCGTGACACGGCCCGTTACCGTGTCGAACGAGAGGCCGGGCGGCAAGCCGGTAATTGAGTAGGTCAGCGTATCTCCATCGATGTCCGAGAAGGCATACGAGAGATCGAGACCAACCGGCTGGCTATCGGCGTCCGTCAAGTCCGGCATCGGCGTGATTGCCGTTGGCGCGTCGTTGACAGGCGCGATGGTCACCGTGACGGTTGCGGTCGAGACGCCGCCGTTGCCATCGCTGATCTGATAAACGATCGTGTCGGTGCCGTTGAAGTTCGCGGATGGCGTGTAATCGATGGTGCCGTCCGGCTTGATGGTCACCGTGCCGTTGCCGGCGGTCGCAGCCGTCACAGTGAGCGGATCGCTATCGGGGTCGGTATCGTTGGCCAATACGCCAATGTTGACGAGCGCATCTTCGTTCGTCGCCGCAGTGTCATTGACCGCGGTCGGACCTGGGTTCGCGACATTCCAGGTAAAGCTGGTCGAAACCGTGCCGCCCGGATGGCCGTCGTTTGCCGTGACGATGACGGTGTAGGGTCCGCTCTGCGACGCGGACTTGTCGATCGTGCCGGTAATGATGCCGGTCGCAGGATTGATGCTGAGGCCAGCGGGCAGGCCTGTCGCCGAGTAGGTCAACGTCTCGCCGTCGTTATCGGCAAAGCTTGCCGCGACATTGACCGAGACGGTCTGGCCGTCGAGATTGTTGCGATCCGCGAGGCCGGCGGTGGTCGGGATGTCGTTGACGTCGCCGACGGTGACGGTGACGGTCGTCGTTTCCGTGACGCCGCCGGAGGTGACCGTATAGGTGAACGTATCGGTGCCGTGGAAGTTGGCGTCGGGTGTATAGACGACGGTGCCGCCGGCCAGGAAGCTGACTGTGCCGCTCGCGCCTTGAGTTATGCCTGTGATGGCACGTGCCGGCGATTCAAACGAGTTGTTGGTGAGAGCGTTGAACGTGACCGGCACGTCTTCGTTCGTGGAGACAGAGTTGGCGACGATATCGGCAACGGGATTGACCGTAATGCCGATCGTCTTGCTGGTCGTGACCGTTCCGTCTGTTGTCGTGACGCTGATACCGGCTGTGCCGTTGTAGTCAGCTGTTGGTGCAAACGACAGGCCGTTGAGCGCGGCTGTGATGGCCGCGGCCGATCCGGTGACTGTAATCGTGCCCGTTCCGTTGCCGGACACGGCGACGCCAGCCGTTGACCCGAGGGTCATCAGACCATTCGTGCCCGAGAGCGTGACCGTAATCGTGTCGCCGTCAACATCAGCAATCGTGATCGCATTGCCATTGGCGCTGGAGAGAACGAGAGCGGAATCTTCATTGGTTGACTGGCCAGCGGGCACAGCCGTCACTGGCGCATCATTGACCGGATCGACGGTCACATTAACGGTCGTGGTTTCCGTGACGCCACCAGACGTAACAGTGTACGTAAAGCTGTCCGGCCCGTTGTAGTTCGCAGCTGGCGTATAGGTGACCAAACCGCCCGCGCCGATGCTGACAGTGCCGTTGGCGCCTTGCGTGACGCCGGTGATGACCGCGCCTGCGTTTTCGAATGAGTCGTTCGTCAGAACGTTGATCGCGACAGCCGTGTCTTCGTTCGTCGTAACGCCATCAGCGGCAATATCGGCGACCGGTGTGACAGTCAGCGCGATGGTGTTGCTGACCGATGCTGCGCCGTCCGTCGTCGTGACCGACATGAGCGCGGCGCCGTTGTAATCGGCCGTTGGGTTGTAGGTCAGGCCGTCGAGGACGGCGTTGATCGCGGCTGCAGAGCCCGTGAGCGTCACGGTACCCGTACCATCGCCCGTCGCGGTGACACCCGTAAAGGCGCCGAGATCGATCATACCGTTGGTGACCGAGATCGTCGTCGTCAACGTGTCGCCGTCGAGATCGGCAACCGTGATTGCATTGCCAGTGGCGGACGAGAATGTGAGACCGGAATCTTCGGCCGTAGCCTGTGCAGGCGGCACGGCCTGCGTGGGTGCGTCGTTGACGGGATTAACGACGACGGTGACCGTTGCCGTTTCCGTGACGCCGCCGGAGGTGACGGTGTAGGTGAACGTGTCGCTGCCGTTGAAATTCGCGTTCGGCGTGTAGGTTACGGTCCCGTCGCCGTTGATGGCGACCGTACCGTTAGCACCGTTCGTAACGCCCGTGACTGCAGCGCCAGCATTCTCGAACGTGTCGTTGCCGAGAACGGCGATGGTCTTCGGCGTGTCTTCGTTGGTTGAGGTGCTGTCGTTGGCAATGTCTGCTACCGGCGCGAGATTGATCGTGATGTTGCCCGAGGCGGGCGCAGCAATGCCATCCGTCGTCGAGACCGACATGACGACGCTGCCGTTATAGTCAGCAACAGGCGTGTAGCTCAGGCCATTGAGTGCGGCTGTTATTGCGGCGGGTGTACCGGAGAGCGTCACCGTTCCCGTGCCATTGCCGCCAATCGTCACGCCGGGCGTGGCGATGGCGTTGAGAACGCCGGCCGGGACCGAGATCGTTGTCGTGACCGTCGCGCCGGCATCGATATCACCGATGATAATTTGATTGCCGTTGGCGCCGCTGAAGATGATCCCCGTGTCTTCGGTGCCGTTCTGGGCAATAGGAAGGTTCTGCGTTGGAGCGTCGTTAGCCGGATCGACAATGACCGTAACGGTCGTCGTTTCCGTTACGCCGCCTGACGTGACGGTATAGCTGAACGTGTCAGTGCCGTTGAAGTTTGTATTTGGCGTGTAGACGACGCTACCGGCCGTATCGATCGTGACCGTGCCGTTGGCAGGCTGCGTGTAGCCGGTGACGGCAGGTGAACCCTCGAAGCTGTCGGCGGTGGCGCCGTTGGTGCCGGTCAAAACATTGAACGAAATGGCGTTGTCTTCTGTGCCAGAAACCGTATCGGCCGCGATATCTGCAACTGGCGAAACCGTAATGGCGAGGTTGGCGGTCGTCGTTGCGATGCCGTCGGTTGAGACGATCGTCAGCGTATCGGAGCCGTTGTAGTCGGCGGTGTTCTCATAGGAGAGGCCGCTGAGTGCCGCCGTGATGTCGGCAGGCGAACCTGTCAGTGTGACGGAGCCCGTTCCGTCGCCCGTGACCGTGACGCCCGCCAACGAGCCAAGCGTCAGCGTGCCGTGTGAAACCGAGAGTGTCGTCTCGATGACTGGGGCTATCGATGTCCGTGACCGTTATTGCGTTGGGACCCGTGAATACGAGAGGCGTGTCTTCGCCTGTCGTCTGATTTCCAGGTACCGTGTTGAGCGGGCTATCGTTGATGGGGTTGACGTACAGCGTGACGGTGGCCGTCGACGTTGCGCCATCGGCATCCGTCACTTCATAGGTGAAGGTATCCGTGCCGGTGAAGTTGTTGGCGGGCGTGTACGTGAACGTGCCGTTGCTGTTGAGGAGCAGCGTGCCGTTCGACGGGCCCGAGACTGGCGTCGTATTCACCGTGAGTGCGTCACCGTCGGGATCGCTGTCGTTGGTACGCACATTGCCTGTGATCGCTACGTCTTCCGTGCCGGTGTAGGCATCGTTCTGGGCAACAGGAACAGGATTCGCAACAGTCCAGGTGAATGTGGTCGTGGCAAGCGCGCCAGAAGCGTCCGTTGCAGTGACAGTGACGCTATAAACGCCGGCCGTGCCGCCGGTCGAAGCGTGACTGTCGATGGATCCGGAAATGAGGCCGGTTGCCGGGTTGATGGCGAGACCTGCGGGCAGGCCTGATGCCGAAAACGTCAGGCTCGCGTTGTCAACGTCGGTGAAGAGTGCGCCCGCGTTGTAGCTGTCGGCCTGGCCGTCGGTGCCGGTTTGATTTGCGGCCGTTGCCGCAACAGGCGCGTCGTTCACCGGCGTAACGGTCATGGTGACGGTCGTCGTTTCCGTGACGCCGCCGGATGTGACGGTGTAGGTGAACGTGTCCGTACCGTTGAAGTCGCCGTTCGGCGTATAGGTGACATTGCCACCAGCACCAATCGCCACCGAGCCATTGGCCGGCTGCGTGACCGACGAAATTATGGCGCCGGAATTTTCGAAATTGTCCGTTGCGAGCACGTTGAACGTGCGTGCTGTATCCTCTGCCGTCGTGGCGCTATCGGAATTGATATCGACGACCGGCGACACGGTGATGGCAATGGCATCGACATCGGCAGGGTTGACGCCGTCGGAGGTCGAGACGTTGAGCGTCGTTGCGCCGTTCCAATCGGGTGTCGGTGCGAACGTCAAGGCCGCTGAGCGCCGCCGTGATTGCCGAGGCGGAGCCCGAAATCGTAACCGTGCCGGTGCCGTTGCCTGTGACTGTGACGCCGGAGATGGAACCAAGCGTCAGTGCGCCGTTTGCGACCGTCAAAGTCGTCGTGACATTGCTATCGACATCGGCGACAGAGATCGCGTTTCCGTTGGCTGCCAGAAGACGATGCTCGCGTCTTCGTTCGTCGTCTGCGCGCCCGGCACCGTGTTGACCGGAGCATCGTCAACCGCATCAACAGTGACGGTCACGGTTGCCGTTTCCGTGACTCCGCCGGAGGTGACGGTGTACGTAAACGTATCCGTTCCGTTGTAGTTGGCGTTGGGCGTATACGAGATCGCTCCGTTGCCAAGGAATGTGACGGAACCATTGGCCGGTTGCGTGACGGCCGTCACCGACGGGCTGCCCTCGAAGGAATCCGCCGTGGCGCCATTTGTGCCGGTCAAGACGTTGAACGTCGCGGCCGTGTCTTCGTTTGTCGAAACCGCATCGTTGGTGATGTCGGCGATGGGAACGACTGTGATAGCAACTGTCGCGGACGCAGCGACCGTGCCATCCGACGTCGACAAGCCCATGGAGACGGAGCCGTTGTAGTCGGCGGCAGGCGTGAAGGTGATCGAGGCAATCGCGGCGTTGATTTCAGCAGCCGTGCCGGAGATGGTCACGGTGCCCGAACCGTCACCAGTCACAACGGCAGTACCGGACGTCAACACGGAGAGTGCTCCAGTGCCAGCCGGGATCGTGAGTGTCGTCGTCAGCGAGCCACCGTCAACGTCTGCAACGGCGGCGCCATTGATGACCTTGGTGACGTCCTCATTCGTCAATTGCGCAACAGGAACCGTTTGCGTTGGCGCGTCG
Source organism: uncultured Alphaproteobacteria bacterium (assembly GCA_963819605.1). GTDB lineage: Bacteria > Pseudomonadota > Alphaproteobacteria > Rhizobiales > Hyphomicrobiaceae > Hyphomicrobium_B. Next base: position 95,705 of record CAWFWU010000007.1, read on the forward strand.
TTGATGGCGTTGACGGTCAAGTCGACGGTCGCTGTTTCGGTGACGCCGCCCGACGTGACCGTATAGGTGAACGACGGTGTTCCGTTGTAATTCGCAACGGGCGTGAAGGTGAGGTTGCCGAGCGCGTCGAGCGTGACGGTACCGACGCCAGCAAGGACGACGTCAGGTCCACCAGCAGTGATGCTGGACCCATTAATGGCAGTGATGGTGAGTCCGGAGTTCTCGAAGGAGTCATTTGCAAGTGGTGCGAACGTGACGGCGGCGTCCTCGTTGGTCGAGACGGTGTCATTCGCGATATCGACCACAGGTGTGACCGTGATTGTGCGATTGTCTATATCGGTCAACGCGCCGTCCGTTGTCGAAATCTGGAACGCTGCCGAGCCGTTGAAATCAGCTGTTGGCGCGAAGCTCAGCGTTGCGAGAGCGAGATTGATTTGAGCTGCCGTACCAGAGAGGGTCACTGTCCCGGATCCGGCTCCCGTCACCGTGGCTCCACCCGTCGTGCCGAGATTGAGAACACCGTTCGCGATCGAGACTGTCGTCGTCAGCGTCGCATTATCAACGTCCGCCACGGACACGCCAGTGAGGGCGAGCGTGCCGTCTTCGGCGACCGGTCCAAGCGTGGCTGGAACAGTATTAACCGGCGCGTCGTTGACGGCGTTAATCGTCAGCGTGACGGTTGCGGTTTTCGTGTCGCCATCAACGTCGGTGTAGCTGTAGGTGAAAGTATCTGTGCCGTTGAAGTCGCCGGTTGGCGTGTAGACGAAAGTTCCGGTTGCCGTGTTGAAGGATGTCAGCGTGCCGTTCGATGGGCCCGTTACGACGGCCAGCGGGTTTGCGCCTGGGCCGCTGCCGGTATCGGTATCGTTGGCATCGACGTCGCCGGTGATGGTGGTGTCTTCGTTGCCGGAGAACGCGTCGTTGGCCGGATCGGGCGCGAGATCGATGTTGATGGTCGTGACGGCGGTGTTGGAGTTCACCGTGCCGTCGTTGACGATTGTGTTGATGATGCGCGGCGTCGCGATCGTGCTGACAGCGGTATTCTCGAACTGAACGAGGCGGATTGCGGCCGCATAATCGGATTCGCTCGCTGAGCCTGAGAACGTGACGGTTGTATCGGTTCGCGTCCAGGTGATACCGCTTGCGAAAGTTCCGGTTGTTCCTGCGGAGCCATTGACGAGCAAGCGGTCGCCGGTCTGCGGGTTGGTCAGCGTGACCGCTGCCGATTCCATATTGGTGTCGTCGTTGTCCCTAACCGTGCTGTCGGTATCGGAGATCGAAACCGCGGCACCGTTTTCGGTATATGACGTTGTGAAGTTGTTGCCGGCTGTCAGGTCAGCCGTAGCGATGACCGACACATTGTCGATGGCGAAGTCGATCTTTTTGGGGTTGCTCGACGTGTATGAGAACACGAGATCGCCGGATGCAGCCACGCTAGACGGAAGGTTGAGAACGATCGGAACGGTCGTTGCGGCACTAATATTTACGATCGCCGACGATCCGGAGACCGTTCCCGAGGCGCCGAGCGCATAGGTAATTGTTGCCGGATTGGTGATCCCCGTGCTCGTGATCGTGGCATAAGTTATGCCGCCGATCTTGATTTCCATGACCGCGCCACCGGTCGCACCGGAGCCGTTGCGGAACCAATTGAAGTCGAATGTCAGCTGTGCCGCGCCGCTCGGAGCGGAACCTGTATCCCAGCCGCTGATCCCCGACTGCGTCAGGGTTATCGTTCCGGTGTCCGTATTGTTGAAAACGTACTGTCCCGATACTGGGCCGCTGTTGGTTGCACCGGCCAATTCCGTCCAGCCCGTTGAACCGGGATCGGCACCATTGGTAATCTGCTCGCCGCTGCTGATGCCGGAATTGAGATCGAGAACCGGCGCGATTGCTGGTGACGTTTCCGGTCACAGTCGCCGTGTCCTGGCCGCCCGTTCCATCGCCAATCGTATAGGTGAACGACGTCGGACCGGCATAATTTGCAGTGGGCGTGAAGACGAGATTGCCCAATCCGTCGAGCGTGACGACACCACCTGTCACGTTGACGCCGGGACCACCCGAGATGATGGCCGTACCGTTGACGTGCGTGACGGCTAATGGATCGCTTTGGGGATCGCTGTCGCCGGTTGGACCTGAGAGAACGGCAATGGCGACCGCTGAGTCGTGCGTTGTCGTGAAGCTATCATCGACGGCATCCGGCGGCGGCAGGAAGGCGACGGTCGCAATGGCAGCGGGCGAGGTGTTTTTGCCCGCATCCATAACCGTGAACTCAAATGTCCGGTTGCTCGGCGGTTGGGCACCCGACGAGTTTTCGTAGGTCATCTCGCGAACCAGCTTGTCGAGCTCGTCCTGGGCGAGGGGCTTTGTAGGATCTCCAGAATTGACAATCGTGATTGTACGCGTAGACGCTACAAACTCAATGTCGAGATTGAGGCTGCCATAGCTCACGCCCGTGAATGACGCATCCACATCTAGCTTGAAAGTTTGTCCGGCGATTGTGAGGATATCACTGCCATCGAGCTGGGTGCCGCCAGCGGTGATCGAGAGCATGACGACATCGTCCTCGCCGTCTTCGAAGATATCGGCATCGATGTCCACAATGGCAATCGGCGTGCCGCTTCCGGTTACGTACTCTGTGACGTAGTCGCGATCGTTGTCGCCGGGGGCCGCATCCGAGTTGAGATCGATGATGGGCGTGTCATCGACGGCGTTGACCGTCACGGTGACTGTCGCCGTTTCCGTGCGGCCGCCCGAGGTGACGGTGTAGGTAAACGTATCGACGCCAGTGAAATTGGCAGCGGGCGTGTAGGTGATCGTGCCGTTGGCTGCGACAGTCACGGTGCCATTAGTTGGCGTGGTGAACGCCGTGACACTTGGCGTCGCTTCAAACGTATCTGCCGTCGCGCCGTTTGTGCCAGCGACGACGTTGAACGTGATTGCCGTGTCTTCGTTGGTCGAGACGGCGTCGTTCGTAATGTCGGCGACGGAGGTGACGTTGAGCGTCATTGTGTTTGGCGCGGCGTCGAACGTGCGCGCGTCGCCAACAGAGAAGGTGAAGCTTGCGAGCGCCGCGCCGTTGTTATCTGCGGGCGGCGTCCATGCGAGCTTGCCGGATGTGATATCGGCGGCAGTGATAATCTGACCGGCTGAAACGGCAACGCCATTGAGTTTCAGCGTGCCGAGGACCGGAAGACTGTCGATGCGTACGCGTGTGAGCGACTGGCCGCCCGCGTCCGCAAACGGGAAGTCGCTTGTCGCAAATACTTTATTCGCGTCTTCGAGCGTTGTCACCGTGTTGTCCGTGCCGGCTGGGCTCACATCGTCGCGCCAGTCGCGGTCGGCCGTCAGCGGGATTGCGCCAGCGGCATCGCCATCTGTATCGGTGAGGTTCGAGAGCGTGCCGGTGACATTCTCGTCGTTGACATCGAAGCCGTCGTTTGCGTTCGTGCCTTCGAAGATATCGAGCAGGCCATCGCTGTCGGTATCGGTCGTCAAAGTGATCGACGTTGGGCCTGTGCCACGTTCGGTGATATCGGCCAGGCCGTCGTTGTCAGAATCGCTATCGAGGTAGTCGGCGAGATCGGCGCCGTCGGTATTGACCGAAGTCAGGCCGTTGGAGCCCGCAGCGCCGCTCGTGGCGTCGTAGGCATTATCGAGACCGTCGCCGTCAGAATCGAGACCTGTTGGCGCGATGTAGCCCGCCGTGGTCTGCGCTTCGACGTTATCGGTGATGCCGTCGTTGTCGGAGTCGATGTCGAGTGTATTTGTTATCCCGTCGCCGTCAGCGTCGCCTGCTGCTTCATTCGCATCAACGATACCGTCGCTGTCGTCATCGATATCATTAACATCCGCTAGAGCGTCGCCGTCTGTATCGCGCAATACCGAGATAGTCCGCGTATCGACGTCGCTCAGAGCGCCGCCCGAACCTGTGTTGCCGTTGTCGTTGGTCGTCATCGTCAACGTGACGTTGCCGGTGAAGTCAGCAGCCGGTGCAAAGACCGGTTGCGTCGCAGCGGATGCCAGATAGGCGTTGATCGCCGCGACGGTGCCCGACAGCGTAATGCTGGTGGTGCCCGAGCCGCCAATCGTGACGCCGCCCGACGTCGCCGCCGCGATCGTGCCCGTGCCCGTGCCCGCGGGAACGGCGAGCGTGACCGTCATCGAGCCAGATGCTGCATCGACGTCGGAAATGGAAAGGCCGGAAAGCTTCAGCGCTTGGTCTTCGGTCGCGGTCCAGCCAGCAGGCAGCGTGTTGACCGGCGCATCATTCACAGGATTGACTGTCAGCGTGACGGTCGCGGTTTTGCTATCGCCGTCGGCGTCCGTATAGCGATATGTGAACGTGTCGGTTCCCGCGAAGTCGCTACTCGTGGGCGTATAGACGAAGGCGCCGGTCGTCGTATTAAACGAGGTCAAAGTGCCGCTCGCCGGGCCGGTGACGAGCGTCAAAGGCGTGGCCGCCGGGCCGTCGCCTGTGTCGGTGTCGTTGGTCAGGACGTTGCCGGAGACCGTCGATCCTTCGCTAGCGGAGAATGCGTCGTTCGTCGGGTCGGGCGCACGATCTACGTTGATGGTGGTGACGGCTGTGTTCGAGTTGACGTTGCCGTCGTTGACGATGGTGTTGATGATGCGCGGTGTGACTGATGGTGTTTCGGTTGTGTTTTCAAACTGAATGAGTTGGATGGCGGATGCGTACTGGGCTTTGGTGAACGAGCCAGAAAGCGTGACGACGGAGTCCGTGCGAGTCCACGTGATGCCGCTGGCGAGCGTTCCCGAAGCAGCGCTTGAACCGTTGACCAGCAGGCGGTCACCCGTCTGCGGGTTGGACAGAGTGATTGACGCCGATTCCATGTTGGCGTCGTCAGCGTCCGTGACCGCCGCATCGATATCTGCAATGGATATTGCTGTGCCGTTTTCAGTGTAGGTACGGGTGACGCCCGTACCCGCACCCGAGGCATCGAGATCGAGTGCGGGCGTGGTGTTCGTCACTGTTCCCGAGACCGTCGCGGTTGATTCGCCACCGTTTGCATCGGCAATGGTGTACGTAAACGAGGCGGGGCCTGCGTAATTAGCCGTCGGAGTGAAGACGAGGTTGCCGCCAGCGTTCAGCGTGACGGTTCCACCGGTAACGGCAATGCCGGGGCCGCCTACCGAAATATTCGTGCCGCTGACTTTGGTGACGTTGATGGCGTCGCCGTTGGGATCGCTATCGTTGGCGCGAACGTTGATGCCGATTGCAGTGTCATGGACAGTCGTAAACGTGTCGGCAACCGCTACCGGATTGAGGTCGTAGGTGACCTTAATCTCGAAGCCATCACCTCCGCCGCCGTCAACTCCAACGCCTGACAAGCGGAATTGGATGGTCGTACCAGGTCCGAAGGTACCGTTGACGCGGATAGAACCGGCTGCCGTTCCGGCATTTGTCGTAAAACTCAATTCAGTCGACGACGTGTTCGTCATCAGCTGATTGGCGGTTCGAACGACAGTCGTTGCCGTGGTATCGAAGTGACCTGTGCCGGTAAGTTCCGTCAGTGTGGCGCCATTCAAAAGTGTCCAGAGCGAGGAGTTGGAATACACGTTATTTGTGAATCCGCCATTGCCACCGAGCCGGTCGATATGAATGATCGGGTTGGTAACGGCCGACGAAAAAGAAATCGTCAAGAGGCCGGTGCCGCCGTCGGTGGCGGCTTGGGGGATAGGGAGTGTCAAGGACAACTCGGGCGTCGTGTCCCAGTTGAACACCATACCGAGCGACGCAGTGCTTTGAACCCCGCCAGAGAACGCCGCAATGCTGTTGAGCGTTTGGTTGCTTGACGCGCTCCAGGACGAGTTGGCGCTCTCGGCCGCCCAACCCACGGTGACGGTTGCGCCGCCACCGGTAAAGCTTGCCGAGGTTCCACCAGCCGGGATTGTCCATGCCCCGGTGTTCGTCGTCGCCAAAATGCCGTGGTAGGTGTCAATCTGAAGCGACGGCGTTTCAATCGCGCCGCTGCTATATTCCAAGTTCCAATCGCCGCCGGCTTCGTCCCAGCCAGTATCGTCGGCAGAAGCTGAAACGTCCGCATCGGTTTTGGCGGCTAACCGGGTGACGAACGACTCACCATCTGGACCACTGGCGACGTCGCAACCGTAAATGAGAATATCACCGTTCTCGGCAAGAGAATCGCCGATACCGGCCAAGACCTCATTATATAGTTCCAAGTTTGCATTGTTCAGTGTGTCGCTGCCGAGGTAAAGCGTGCCGGCTTCGCCGTGCGAAATGATGTGAATAGAGTCGATATTTGTTCGGCCAGACAAATGGGCGGCGATTTGATCGATACCGCTGGAGAGATCATCGATCATGATGATTTCGGAACCGGGATCAATGCCCGAAACGATCTGGTCTATGTTCTCGACGGAGCTGTCGATGAAGACAATGGTTTGGCGTGGGATGTCCTGGGTGACTGGTGCGCCTGCAAGCGCGACAGCAAGATCGTCCGACTGAGCGTCAGGTAACGAACCTTCGACCGCCACGGCGCCAGAATCTGCCGCTGCTATGGGCGAAGCATCACCCGCATCGGCCGCCGGCTCTCCTGTTGGCGGAGAAGAGCTGTCCGCTGACGATTGATCGGTTTGCTGATCTGCGGTTGCAACGGCTGTTGCCCCCGCCGCACCATCGAAAGCCATTCTCGGCTCAAGCGCCCGGTACGAAATCGTCGAATTCAACTCACTCAAAAATCCGGCGGGCTTTGAATCCAGCCGGTCGCTGGTGAATTTCGATGGGCGAACGATTTTGTTCATTTGGCGGGCTTTCGCTGAATAAGGCTCCGCCCAAATCAATTTCGGGCTTTCTATCCCGATATATCGCCTTTAATACGTTATCGAATGATTGACATGCGCCGCATTATTGGACGCATTTGATATCAAGTCATATTCTACGGCATATAATGGACCTAATAAACGGCAACAACTTCATTAATAATTCCATTTCCATCCACGGCCTTTTAGCTGCATAAGGAGTAGAATAAAAATATGAATTATACAGATATATCAAATGGATAGGTTGCAGGCTGGCACCCGCCAAATTCCGGCCGCGACGGAATTAACAGGGAATTAAATACCGCTTTCCCGCACAAGTACGGAGGCGATCTGGCGCCAGGCCCGGGCAATAAAGCTCTGCGCCTCGCCATCCAATTGAACGACCCCGCGGAGTGCGTATCCTGGAACAGGCGTGGCCGCTGAATCAGCGCTCATAACGGCAAGATATTGGGCTTCAACAGGCGATAGACGTGTATAGCCATGTCGTGCCTGGTGCGGCCTGACGGCAATAGCGCCCCCATGTGCCGACGCCAACTCTGGCAGCTCAATGGCACTCGCACCCGATTCTGCTACGTCTTTGAGCACAACTGGAAGAGCCGGCATACCGGCGAGATCGGCAATGAAGCGCCCCTTCGCCCCGGCCTTGACCCTCATTAAATCGCGCTCGGCGAGATAGCCGCGCGCAACAAGCCCACCTGGGCCTTTCACAAGAGCGATAAATTCCGATCTGCCGATCGTACGGCCAGCATGCAGCTCGGGGCTAAGCTCGGCAATGACGCCGTCAGTTGGGCTGCGAACCACGAGTTCCCCGGCTTCCCTCTCAAGGCCAGCCAAGGCACTATTGAGGGACAGGATTTCCCGCTCCATCACAAGACTTTGGGTCCGGTCTTCCTCGTCCGAGGAGCGGCGCGAAAGGCGCATATTGATGAGTGCGATCCGGCGCCGGGTCACACGCATCTGCAAGTCGATCTCAGGGGACGCCAAAACGGCGATGATGTCTCCAGACCGAACTTTTGCGTCCGGTTTGACGCGGACTTCCTTCACGAGCCCCGCGCGCTGAGGATAAATCTTCGCCAATGTTTCCGCTTCAAGGACGGCCGGAACGTAAACCCTTGCGGACCACGGGATGATGCAAGCGCCAGCCGCGGCGGCAAAAATTGCGGCGGTGATTTTTGCGCGCGGACCGGCGGCGAATGATCCTCTTTCGCGCCACCAATGCGCCAGCTCTCCCGCAACCGGCTTGGCGATGAAATAGATGATCTCGACCACGAACAGCACAATGCCGAGAATTTTGAACGACATATGATAGACGAGTAGTGCGATGCCGGTGAACAAGATGAGTCTGTAAATCCATACCGCCCACGCGAACCAGACGAGGATCCGTGTCGTTTTCGCATCAAATTGTTCGGGCGGCTTGGCTCCCAAACCAAAGAGTACTTCGCGCATTCGCCAGCGGCCAAGTGCGAAGGCGCGCGACTGAAGGTTATCGATGCCTAGAGCGTCCGCAAACAGATAGTAGCCGTCGAAGCGCATGAGCGGATTGAGATTGATCGCTAAGCTCAGCACCCAGCCAATGGTCGCAATGGAAAATGCCAGGCTCTTCAGCGGCCCTTCGGCCAAGAAGGGCCACGCAAATGTCGCGAGACACGCGAGCACCAATTCAACCGTTACGCCGGCACCGCCGATCCAAAGCCTCTCTTTGCGGCACTTGAGACGCCAAGCGTCGGTGACGTCGGTATAGAGGACCGGAAACATCACGAGGAAGCAGACGCCCATACTTGGGACACGGCAGCCATAGCGCACCGCCGTAAAGGCATGGCCCAACTCATGCGCGCTTTTCACGACCACCAGGGCGGCCGCATAGGTCACGGCCCCTTCAATTGAAAAGAAATGCTGAAAGGTCGACCAAAAAACGTCCCATTGACGCGAGACGAGATAGAGGCCTGTAGCGCCGATGGCCGCGATCGCCACAAAGAAAGCGCGCGTATAGAATGGGCGCACGAATGGCAGATAGCGCAGCAAAGCCGCTTCCGGTTTGAACAATGGAATCTTGATGAAAAGGTAATTGTGGATCATCCACATGAACCAGGAATGCTTCGCGCGATCTGCAGCAGCCGCATACGATTTCCAGCCATCACTCGCGGGTTCAGCCGTCAAATGGTTGTCTTCGAGGAATTTGACGAATGCCGCAAGTTCGTCTGCCTGCACGCTGCGGCCAAACTCGCTCGCCATCGCTTCGCGAAGCGCTTCAAACGTCGCGCCTGGCTGCCAATAAGACAGCAACTCATACGACGCGTCATCGACTTGAATGTAGCGATGTTGAATAGGATCGACGATCAGCCAAGTCGGCTGACCCGACGGCCCTGGCGCTCCCGATTCCAATCTGAGCTCTTGGCGTAACTCAGGAAGCGTGCGCGGCTTGGCATCCGGCTGCATATCACAGCCCTATCCACTGTCTGAGATACGTGATGGGACGGCGAAAAAGAAAGAGGCCGAGGCTCACATTGTCCCCAGAAACCTGCGCGGTTCCTCGAACGCCAAGGCGCGGCAACGGCCGGTCCGGTTGCGCCGTCAGCGCCGCGACCACGCGAAACGATACAATATCATTCTCGCCAATCTTGGCCTTGTAGTCGGCACGCCGCACTGTTGCCGGCCAGGGATGCAAGGGATCGCTATCAAGAAACAGCTTCACGCTCGCGCCCGGCGTCAGGGCTATGGCGTCGGCAACCGGAAGATCGATGCGCGCTTCGATCCTGGCGGGTACCGCTATTTCCAAAATCCGTTCCCCGACCGCAACGGGCCGTCCAATCAGTTCGCGCCTGTCTGAGTAGATCGCCAATCCATCATGAGGCGCGGTGATTTGCGTTTTAGCGAGAAGATCGCGGGCGAAATCGCGCTCGGCCAACTTTAACGACAATTCCGCGCGGGCAATGCCGATTTCGTGCATGCCGCGAGAATCGCTGAAAGCAATTTGATTGGACTGCTTTAAACGCGCTTCGGCAACTTGTACCTCGCGATCCGCCACCTCAAACTTATTTTTGAGTGTCGTATCCGCGAGTTTAACGAGGATTTGCCCGGCGTTGACTTTCTGATTTGGCTCGACCGGAATGGCTTCAATGACGCCATCGATGGGAGCTGCCACGACAAACGGATCGCTGGCGATCACTTCAACGGGCGCCAGTGCTCTCAACGGCACCTTGATAAAAAGCAGCACCGCTAGGAGGGCAGAGGCAACAAAAAGAGATTGCAACCTAGAGGGCGTCCACAGACGCTTCTTCGCGGGGCCTCTCAGCGCACCCAGCGCATGGGCATAAGCCGACGCCAAACGCTTGGCGATCACCAAGTCCTGTTCGCCCCAGGGTTCTTCGCGCGCAAGCACCAAGCCGCCCTGGCTCGGAGTGTTACCGTGGCGAAGAGGGAGAAAATAAAGCGACCGGAATGGATAACTTTCCGATCCCGTACCGATCCCCGCATCTCCAAACGCGATTGTACCACCAGCCGAAACAGCGGGCTTTGCCGCCTCGGCTCTCACGGCTTCCTCGATGAGCGCCACAAGCGGCGTACTGCGATCGACACTTGGCACACTTGAAATACCGCGCACTTCCAAGCGCGCCCGAAGGCCAGGCTGCACTACGAAAACTTGCCGCGCGCGCGTGAGTTTGCGCGTCTCGTTCGACATCAGGAGAATAAGATCGCGCTCGCTTTGAGCGTCGCGAGCTTCTGCTTCGACTTTGAGCAGAGCCAGCAGCGCGGGCTGTCCATCAGCTTGTTTTGGCGGCGCAACAGGGATCGCCTTCTGACCGGTCGCAACGGCCGTGGCAGGTGCAGTAGAAACACCAGATGGGCGCGCGGCCGTCACGCTACTGACGGCGGCTGATCCTGCGTTTGATGATGTTTTGGTCACGCCGCATTCACCCGTTGGGCTCGTTGAACCGCGCAACACCGCTCATACCTGGCAGGACGTCGCCGGGGGGCGCTTCAAATTCGGCGATCACCTTAATCATCTGGCTGACGGCATCGACCGCCGCACCTAGTCTCTTCACGCGCGAGTCGTAGGAACCCTTGGTCTCATCCACGCTGAACGAGAATGGAGCACCCGGTTTCAACCAGCTCAACCAATGCGACGGCACAATGAGCTCAACCTCAAGGCGCCCCTCGCCAACGATGAGAAGAAAAGGCTTATTGGCTTGCGGCTGCTCAAAGGCGTTGATCGTCAATTCAGCGACGCGGCCATCGAAGGGAGCACGCACTTCGCATTGTTTCAATCGGCCGTTGAGCGAGCGGGCTTCCGCCTCGGCCTTGGCGACGCGTGCGCGCGAAATCTCAAGATCGTGTTTGCCGACCGCACGGAATTTCTCGAGATGCTGGTTGCTGTCCAAGGTCAACTGCATTTCGCGTTGTACCGCTTCTGCCGACTGGGCTTCTGCCCGGTACCTGTCGCAGTCGAAGGCAACCAGCAAGTCGCCCTTCTTAAAGCGCTCGCCAAAACGAAAACCAATGGCCGTGACACGCGCCGCAAGATCGGTGGAAAGCTCGGCCTTATCGACCGCTTTGACGACGCCGCGAACCGGAATTTTGGTCTCGTCTCCGGCACCCGGCGCACGCGCACCATCATCGGCAAGTGTGCCTGCGGCCGCCGTTTGAAATAGGACAGCGATGATCGAGACGCACAGCGCGGCTCGTGATTGGCTCGACATGCGAACTCCCAGGCCGGCGGCAGAACGATCTACGCACATGCATCGACCCACAAAACCGGGCCACATACCGGCCACATACCGGCCACTGGCAATTCAATGAATTGATTCGCCTACTCTAGCAGCATCGCGCAGAAACGCGCAGAAACGCCTAGTACTGCCGCGATAATTTGTACGGTCCCCGGGCAACCCGCAAATTAGGCAACTCGCAAGTTAGTTTGCAGCAGCCGTTGCCAGGCGGCGAGACCAACCTGCGTTGAGATCGCCACGTTCAAACCAAAGCTGCTTCAATGACGCTGTCAGCGCGCCGACGCTTTGCGAACGATCAAGTTCCCAGGCATAAGGATCGAGCCCCATCGACGAGAACAGGTTTGCATAAGCGTTCTGCAGCGACGCGTAGGCAACGTCATATTTTGCCTCGGCCACAAGCGTGTTCATTTCCTCTCGGATGAGCGTTTGCTTGCTGATGCGATCCGCAGCCGCTTCCGTGCGCATCTGATCGAGCAACCGGCGTTGCACGTCACGATATTCGCCGGCAATCTGCAGCTCTTTCCTGGCGTGCAGGAAGCGAATGCGCGACACGTGGACTTGAGTCATCACGGCCATGGTCAGGGCGAGCGACCGCTGGTTCAGCATATCGCCCTGAGCGTCGATCACGCCTTCTCGTGCCGGATATGCAAAGACCTTGAGAAGATTCCAGCTCGCTTTGGCGCCCCAGTTCGTCCAGTCGCTGTTAAGCAGGAACTTGTTACTGTCGTAGTTGGAGCCCGCGTAAATCTGCAAACCAGGCAACATTTCGAGGAGCGCTGCATCGGCTTCATGCACGTTGATGCGCTTTTGATATTCGACCTCACGCAGTTCCGGGCGGTTGTAAATTGCGGTCGACATCATTTCTTCTAGGCCTGCCTTGAGTGTCAGGCTGCCTTGCTGACGGCTCGCGCCTGCCAGTTTGAAGTTCGAGCCGGCCTTGAGATTCATCAGCGCTGCGAGCTGTGATTTGGCCGTGTTCAATTCGCGCTGAATTTCTGCGATCTTCTGTTTAATTTCGACCAGTTCGCGCTCATAGGTCAGCGCGGTGATCGGCGAGGTTTCGCGCTCCTTGTAGAGTGTGCGCGTTTCTTCCAATGCTTTTTTCGTTTCGCCTTCAAGTGTCACGAGGCGGTTCATCAAGCGATCAGCGCTGATCGCACGCCAATAGGCCGTGCGCACATCCTCGACGACGCGATGAATGACTTTGCGCCGCATTTCTTCCTGGGCCAGCACTTTGTCGGCCGACTGGCGCGCGCGCACATATGACAAGCCGAAATCGAGGATGTTCCAGCTGAAGCCGATGTCGGCGCTCCTGATTCTCTTTTCCTGGCTCGTCGATTCGCCGAAATTCTGTCTCTGTTCAGGGATATTGAAACTGGAGCTGGCGTTGTAGTTATCCCGGCCGGCGTAGCCGCTATTGGCCACTGCATTCGGCAGCAAACTGAAATGTGCGAGATCGAGTTCCGCGACGCGGACGGCCGCCTCTGCTTCTTCAACCCTATGATCGAGGTTGTATTTCAGGGATCTGGCCATGGCCTCGTAGAGACTTACGGCCTTGGTGATGGGTTCCTGGTCAGAGGTGACTGAACCCGTGTTTGCACTTGCGGCGGCCGAAAGTTCAGCCTCGGTTAGGGGCGTTGGATGAATTGCACATCCACCCAGGGCCAAAGCGCCCAGAAGCGCCGTTGCCGGCAACACGTATAATGACCGCATTTTCCATCGCCTTGTTGCAGATACTCACCCCCAAGAGACGCAACAACGCAACGGCACAACCAAAGACTGCAGTGCTATATGTCCGACAAATCAGCAATTGCCAACGGCCGAAACTGGATCTCAACAAGTTAAGTGTGTGTTAAGAAATGGTCGGCCAACTACCTGACAACCGTTGAAACACTTGTGTTCGCAACGCCACGGACGCACCGAAAGAATCAAAATCCGGCGCATACCGACGCTGGCGAGGTAATCACGATACGGACGTTGGTGCTAGGACGGCTATTGCCATTCTCAGTCCAAGTTGCCGGTTTGACACAACACATACTAGAGTCACACACTCGCGCCATGACCCAGCTCACATTTCTCCAAATTCCTTGCCTCGCGGACAACTACGCCGTGATTGCGCATGCATCACAAAGTGGTGAAACCCTGTCGATCGACGCCCCGGACGCAGCAGTCATCCAAACCGCACTCGATCAGCGCGGCTGGCGTCTCAGCCACCTTTTCGTAACCCATCACCATACTGACCACACAGGCGGTGTGGCGGCGCTCAAAGGAAAATATGGCTGTAACGTCACCGGACCCGAAGCCGAGGCCGATCGAATACCGCTTATCGATCAGGCGGTTTCCGAAAAGTCAGCTCTGAAATTTGCCGGCATGGACGTGCGCGTGATCGAAACCCCTGGTCACACACTTGGCCACATTGCTTACGTCATCCCCGAGGCAAAAGTTGCATTTACAGGAGATACGCTTTTCTCTCTTGGTTGCGGCCGCATTTTTGAAGGCGATGCCGAAAGTATGTGGGGCGCACTGCAAAAACTCATGGCACTACCCGGCGATACTCAAATCTACTGCGGTCACGAATACACCGCCGCCAACGGCCGCTTTGCGTTGTCGGTAGAACCTGAGAACGAAGCCCTGCAGGCCCGCGTCCGCGAGGTCGAAACACTGAGGGGCCAAGGCAAACCAACTCTGCCAACCACACTCGCCGCCGAACAGGCCACCAATCCCTTTTTGCGTACGAACTCCGCGGTAATCCGGGCGCGGCTCGGCCTGCAAAACGCTCCAGATTGGCAGGTTTTCGCGCGTTTGCGTGAGATGAAGAACAAGGCGTGATGCGCCGAAAAGATGTAATCGAACATGCCCCTCCTGGTGTTTGGCACCCAGGTTTGGCTTACCTAACATCTGATGCCCTTTGACTGCATTGCGGCCGCGCCGCCACAGGCAATCGTTATCGGCGCCTCCACCCCACTCCCTCCCCGCTATACACGGCGATTGAGAACAGGCCGATTGAGAACAGGGCGTTTGAGAGTGACGTGAACGCCCACACGCAGAAGCATAATTCTCTTCTCCCCAGAGCACTTGAATGCGTCCCTTGCCGCTCTCGTGCGACTCATGAACAGTGACGGCGAATCAGTGTTCCGGCTCAAGCAGCTGGCTAACGGGGGTTGCCGTCGATGAAGCGCGAGTCCTCAGGACCCATCCTAACTACGGTGTTTGTCGACTACGACAACATCTATCTGTCGCTTAAACGCAAGAATGACGACGCTGCCAAGCGTTTTGCCAAAGACAGCAGCGTGTGGCTGCAAGGCATCTTGTCGGGTGAACTTATTACCCCGACAACCGGCTACGCACCGGAACGCGAGCGCCGGATCGTCATGAATCGCTGCTATGGCAATCCGGTTCCGCGCAGAAACTCTCACGACAACTCGACCGACATGAACTCGTTTCCGTTCATCAGGCACCATTTCCTGAAATCGGGTTTTGAAGTCATTGATTGCCCGCCGCTGACGGCTCAGCTCAAGAACTCGGCTGATATCCGCATCGTCATGGACATTCGCGACATCCTCACCCACGACACCTACTTTGATGAGTTCATCATCATGTCGGGTGACGCAGATTTCACGCCCGTACTGCACCGGCTGAGAGCGCATGCCCGCCGCACAGTCGTTTACGCCAACGATCATACGGCGGCTCCTTACACGGCGATTAGTGATGGCGAGATCCGGGAGAGTAGTCTTCTGGCCTTGCTGCTTAACACACGCGCGGGAAGTGAAATTGGTACGACGGGGACACGCGAGATTTCCGCGCCACGCACCGCTGCGCAAGTTATAGATTTGGACGCTGCGCGCCGCGCCATTTTGGCAGAAGTGGTTGGCCATGTCCGCGTCGCTCCTCAGGCTGTCCCTCTTGAGACGCTTGCAGATCGCGCCGTACGGATGGTCGGACACGAGAAAACAGTCGGCACCCAGTGGGGTGGATATGGATCGTTCAGAGAACTTCTGTTGGCAGGGCTTCCAGATGATATTCACTTGAGCGATACGGCACCCTACACGGTGTTCGATGCCAACCGGCATATTTCGGCGACTGGGCTCATTGCCCCGCAGCTCGCAGCACCGCAAGTTATGAACACTGCCCCGGCGCATGAAGAAGTCATGCGCCAGGAGCCGTCCGCCGAGCAAGCAGGACAGCGTCAGTTCCAAGCCGCACCTGCTCCAAGATTTGCTCAGCAGGTTGCTGCCGCGGCACCACAACGGCCTATCCAGCGCCAAGCAGAGGCCATGGCACCCCGTCACGCACCACATCAGGCTCCTCTCGCGCCGCAGACTGAAGTGCGCCGCGAAGTTCCTCGTGCGGGCGCGCCCATCCCGCCTCCGGTCGCGCCTGCGCCTCCTCAGCGTTCGGCCGAGCAAGCAACAGCCATCCAGCAGTCGATTGCGCGCATCCACGAGGCCTGCCAGGCCCCCGCTTTGGCACCCGCCGAATACCGGGTACTGTTTGACGTCATGGCGCAGGAAATCTCAAGCAACGGTCTGCAGGGCGCACAAACACTGGGTAACATCACACAACGAGCCCGCGAATTTGGGCTCGATCTCAAGCGCGATGATCTGCGCTTCATTCTCGAAGTCGTCAGCGAGAGCGATCCCTGGTTCGAACAAGGCGCGTCGGCCAATCTCTTCGCCGGACGCTTCCGCAACTTCGTCGTTGCACGCTGCCGCAGCCAGGGCCTTGCGCTCTCGGCCGATGAACTGGATCTTGTCGAGGCTTGGTTCTCGTCACAACCAGCTCAGCCAGCACGGCCCTATGGACGCACCACTGCTCCACAGCATCAGCCCGCGTCGCAGCCGCTCCAACAGGCCCCACTGGCCCAAATGCAAAATCCAGCGGAGGCTCCCGTTAGCGAGCGCTGGTGGAGCTTGGAAGAGGGTCGTCAACACATCGCCGAACAGCGCGCACAAAGCGGCTTAAACCCGATTGAAGAAGACGAATTCCCACGCATTGTCAGGACGCGGCTCAGAGGCTAATCGCCCCGGAAGTCGAGAAAAAAAACGCCCCGGAATCCGGGGCGTTTTTTTTGTACTCGCTCTACTCTGCTCATTATCGGCCGAATGCTTGACGCATCATATCTCCCGCCGTGACGCGATGCCCACGAGGTGCACCATAGGATCGCTCAGGCTTCGGCTTTGGAAAATAAACAACCTTCGTCACACCCATCGCGGGAGCAAAGGGGCGCTTGATCTGAGGCGTTGAAGCCGCAGACTTGGAAACCTTAGTGGCCCGGCTGGACTGCACAACGGTCTTCGCCCGTCCCTCGAGATGTACTGATTTCAACTCTTGGGTATCGACCGCCGCCAAGTGATCGCGTCCCTGATCAATCTCTTCCCATTTATTTTCGAGCGCGAGCGCAATTCGCTCCTCATGGCCGTAAGGATCACCAAGATAATCGGCCTGGCCATCGCCATCGACCCAAACAGTGAAGTAACCAAAGTGAATTGGAATTGGGTTTTCTAGCGAAACCTGATTGTTGCCAGGACCATCCTCGATGCTCTCTTTGACATCGACTGAACCTTCTCCTTGCGAAAGGTCGATAAGGCGCTGCGCAAATTTCAACGGATTTCGCAACCTGACGCAGCCGTGGCTGAAGAGACGCTCTGACAATTCAAAGAGCGATTTATTGGGAGTGTCGTGCAAATAAACGGAGTGTTTGTTTGGAAATAAGAACTTTACGCGTCCGAGCGCATTGCCATCGCCCGAGGGCTGAAAAAACGTGTATGCGGTCAGATCTGCCTTGGACCAGTCGACCTCCCAGCTTTCGACAATTTTCTCACCCTTCTTGATGACATACCCTTCGTCTTCGATCGAACTGCCGCGGCGCTGCGCATCGATCAGTTTCTCGACCTTGATGGACTCAGGCAGTTGCCATGAGGGCTTGAGAACGACCGACGTAAGATTTCGCGAGAATACCGGCGTCTGTGTTGCGCTCTTGCCGGCAATGACACGCTCTTCAAGAGAGACGGTTCCATTTTGAACGAGCTTGAGCGTGAATGCCGGCAGATTGACAAATACATGGGTCTTGCCGAGGTCCTCCGGCATCCAACGCCACTGTTCCATGTTGGCCCGGATAGATTTTATTTTGTCTTCGGCGCCGGCATTCAGCGCCTTGCGGGTCTTGAGCCCAACGATACCGTCGGCGTCAAGAGATTCCGCTGCTTGGAATTTTTCCACGGCGGCAACGAGCACGTTGTCATAAAGCTCGGCATCCTCACCGCTGGCCGGGACGCCAAGGCTGCGGCGCAGGACGGCAACGTCGGCGTGCCTCTGGCCTGGCATGAGGAGCAGACCCTTGTCCGGTACGCTAGCCACAGCGTTCGCCGGTTTCTGCCGGGCGCGCAACGTCTCATAGATCGCTTGAAGTTTTTGGAATTGCTCGTGCTGCGGATGGAATGACCGCAACAACCGGCCGGGCTCTGCATCCGTCGTGATCTTCGCAATAATCACGGCCGGATCCAGCATGACCGGCCGGCGGTCCAGATATGACGACAGCATACGCGACGGCTCGGAGATACGCCCGCCCCGGGCTTGCCGCGCGTACGATAGTACGGCCGCGGAGATCTCGTATTCCGCAGCGGCCGCTTCGGCACCGGTCCACCGGCCCTGCTTGAGCGGCTTACGAACGGCAGCGAGCTTCTGTCCGCTCAGGTCAAGTCCCCAATCCCCGGCGCGTTCCAATTCGGCAATAACGCGGTTTGCGGCTCGTGTCGGTCCACTCTCATCAACCCACACGGGCCGGTACTGACGGGCCGCGTAGTACAACCGTAGAACATCGCGCTCGGCAAGCCGGTCAATCGTGCCGGTCAGGCTGGCGATCTGGTCTTGCAATTGGATTTCGAGCGTTGGGAGCGCATTCTCCGCCAGCGCAGGTGCTGCGCGCATAATTCCGCCAACGGCGAGCACAAAAGTCATCAAAACTGCAACGAGTGAAGTCAATATTTCATGACGCTTCGACATCTCAACCAACCTAATGAATGCGATCAAGCGACCAATCCTCGGCTCCCGGCGGCAACGCCCCGCAGGATTAAGTCGCCGGCACGAACGTACCGACAAAGCTGCGATACGAGATCTCGGCTGGCGTTTCTCTGTAGCGCCGCAACGCAATCCGCCTTTCCGATTTCAACCGTGCTTGATCTGCAAACTTGCTTATTAGTGCTGGCTTGTGCGGCTTCGGAACCGATTTACCCGCAATTTTCGTTCCGGTGGCTTTGGCGGCACGACGGCTTTTCTGAAGAACTTTTTTTCGAGGATCGGCCGCCACCCCAAGCGTCTCGACGTTGGCTACAGATACGACAAGAGGCTTTAACTGTGCGGTCTCGTGTTTCGGCGTTGCAAATCTGGAGCATGGAAGAGCGTAGCAAGTTGGCATGCGAACGCGCCGCGTCATATGCCGCGCGCCTAGATTGCGTGTATCAACCGCCTCAGCATGCGGCGTAATGCTTTCCGTTGCGAGACTGTGTTCTGCGTTATCGATAGCCGCCGCCAAAGCAAGTGCGTGAGCCACATTGCGCTCTGGAGTTGAATCCAACTTTCCAGGATTAGTATTGTTGGAGGCAGGAACAGCCGCAGCCGCCGTTTGCTTTTTGATATGAGCGATGGACTGGCGCTTCAGCCAGCCATCAACGCGAGAATAACTGGGTGGTCCTTTGACGGCAGCAACCAATCGAGTCGAGAGAAAGTTGGATGCGGTAATTGCAAGAAGCGTGTGGCAAACCGCGCACGTTCCAGCGACGAACGCTATGTAGACGATCAGCAGATGAGCAACGCGCTGTGGCGTGTACATGGACTCGAACCAAAAAACAAACGATGCGATGACATAGCGACGGCCCACAAGACGAATAGGGCCGGATGTTCACTTCGGCAACAACTCAAGCGATTAGAATTACCCGCTGCCGTGAAAATCACTTTCGTGTGCTCTCACTTGTCGCCTGTGCCCAACACTGCGTTGCCAAGTGACTATGGGCTTGCCTGATCCGCGCAAAGAACAATTGAGCGTTTTGGTTAATTGAGGAATACATCAATGTGCGCAATCAATGCAAAATCGTCTCCGCGCAATTGAAGTGAGCCGCATTTTGCCCGATTCATTCGGCGCGAACGGCCCCCGTGCTTAGAATTAGAAAGTGCGCATGGTCCGGCGCAGACAATTCTATTGTGCTGCTTTGGAAGCAGGCGCTGCGGGCGCCGGTGTAACAACTGGTTTGGGCGCTGAAACAGCGGCAGCGGCGGGCGCCGTTTGGGGCGGCGCGGATGACGTCTGTTTCTCCTTCATCTGCGCGCCAACCCGCTCGAAGGGATCCATTGCCGGATCTTCACTGCCACTGCGGGGCTTGCTTGCGGTCATGGAACCCGGCGTTGATCCCGAGCAGCCGGCCAACAAAGTCACCCCCAGTATAATTACGATCTGGCCGATGAATTTTGTCATGTCTTCGCTCCCGCACCGCCACCCCGCTTGGGGGCTGAACTTATGGCCATGTCTGGCGCAATTTCATCCAAACGGCAATCCGACATGAAAGAACCGCAGCGAATAAATCCGCCGCGGTTCCGATAGAGCACGTGCCATACCTGGCAGGCCTTCGTTATGCGATGTACTGGCCGCCGTTGGCGGTTAGCGTCGATCCCGTGATAAACCCGGCATCGTCAGACGCCAAGAACACAACTGCGCGAGCAATCTCGGACGGAGTGCCCAGGCGGCCGACGGGGATCGTCGCAATAATGGAGTCGCGAACGTTCTGTTCCACGGCCATCACCATTTCGGTCGCGATGTAGCCGGGGCAAATGACGTTGACGGTGATGCCGGCGCGCGCGCCTTCCTGAGCGAGAGCCTTCGTGAAGCCGATATCGCCGGCTTTGGACGCCGAGTAATTCACCTGGCCCATCTGGCCCTTCTGCCCGTTGATCGACGAGATGTTGATGACGCGGCCAAACTTGCGCGCGCGCATGCCCTCCCAAACCTGGCGGGTCACATTGAACAAACCGTTGAGGTTGGTGCCAATGACGTCGTCCCAATGTTGCTTGGTCATCTTATGGAACATCGTGTCTTTGGTAATGCCTGCATTGTTGACCAGAACGTCGATGGGCCCGACGTCTTTCTCGATCTGCTTCACGGCTTTCTCGCACGCCTCAAAGCTCGCGACGTCAAATTTGTAGACGGGGATTCCAGTTTCAATCTGAAATGCCTGTGCAGCTGCGTCGTTGCCTGCGTAGCTTGCCGCGACGCGATAGCCTGCACTCTTCAACGCGATCGAAATCGCATAACCTATACCGCGTGTGCCGCCGGTAACGAGGGCAACTCGTGCCATGTCAGTCCTCCCTGGAGCCCTCAGGCTCGCTTATTATTTATGATTGAAGTGAAGCGTAAAAGGAGCCGGCTAGACACCGGCTCCAATCTCGAAGTTAGTCGCGGGCGACGCAAAGCGCGACGCCCATACCGCCGCCGATGCACAGTGTGGCGAGGCCCTTCTTGGCGTTGCGGCGCTGCATTTCGTGGACGAGGGTATTGAGAATACGAGCGCCAGATGCACCAATCGGATGGCCGATGGCGATTGCGCCGCCATTGACGTTGACCTTGCTCGTATCCCAGCCAATGCCCTTATTTACGGCAATTGCCTGTGCGGCGAAGGCTTCGTTGGCTTCGATCAGATCGAGATCGCCATGTGTCCAGCCGGCTTTTTCGAGCGCCTTCTTCGATGCCGAGATTGGGCCCGTGCCCATGATCGAGGGATCGACGCCTGTTGTTGCCCACGAAACAATGCGGGCGAGCGGTGTGATGCCGCGCTTCTTCGCTTCGGCTAAAGTCATGAGCACAACTACGGCCGCGCCATCATTGAGGCCCGACGCGTTTGCGGCGGTGACGGTACCTTCCTTCGGATCGAACGCAGGACGCAGTTTGGCGATGCCTTCGAGTGTCGTGCCGTCCTTGATGTACTCGTCCGTGTCGACGATCGTGTCGCCCTTCTTGCCCTTGATCGTCACGGGCGCGATTTCGTCCTTGAACTTGCCGGCCTTGCGGGCGGCTTCGGCTTTGTTCTGTGAGGCAACTGCGAATTTGTCCTGCTCTTCGCGCGTGATCTGCCACTGACGCGCCACGTTCTCCGCCGTCGTGCCCATGTGATAATTGTTGAAGGCATCCCACAGGCCGTCTTTCACCATCGTGTCGGCGAATTTGACATCGCCCATCTTGGTTCCATCGCGCATATGTGCCGCGTGCATCGACTGGCTCATACTTTCTTGGCCACCAGCGACGACGATCGTCGCGGCGCCGGTTTGAATCTGCTGCATGCCGAGCGCGACGGCACGAAGACCTGATCCGCAAATCTGATTGATGCTCCAAGCCGGCGCGTCAACCGGGATACCGGCACCGACGGATGCCTGACGGGCCGGACCCTGACCCTGACCTGCCGTCAATACCTGACCGAGAATGACTTCCGAGACGTCGCCCGGCGCGACCTTGGCGCGCTCAAGAGCCGCCTTGATTGCAATTTCGCCGAGTTTATGGGCCGGCAGGCTCGCAAGCGAACCATTGAATGACCCAACTGGAGTACGTGCAGCGCTGGCTATGATAATCGTTGAAGCATCCTGGCTCATCGAGGGCCCTCCCTGGGCGGAAATATTATGAATTCTTGACCCGCAGCCAGCTTGCAGCCGGAACAAAAGCTGACTTGAGCGCGCGATTACTATTAGCAGTACTGGCAGAAATTGAGCAATTGCGACGTGTTGACTAGCCTTGCGCAAAGATTTGGCAAAAACGTCTAGCGGTGTGTGGTTCGGCTGTGGTACGCTGCCGCAGTGCACAATGAGGCCGATCAGTCGAGAGAACTTCGAAGCGATGCTGACCAACGCTGAAAGTACGGCACCGAAAAAAGACGCCGTCGTCGTCAAGAAATATGCGAACCGTCGCCTCTATAATACTGAGACAAGCACGTACGTCACCTTGGAAGATCTTGCCAAGATGGTACGCGGCGACAGGGATTTCGTGGTCTACGACGCAAAAAACGGCGATGACCTGACCCACACCGTCCTGACGCAAATCATCGTCGAACAGGAAGGCCGGGAAGGTGGTCAAGCTCTTCTGCCAATCCCGTTCCTGCGCCAATTGATCCGGTTTTACGACGACAGCATCGCACGCATGGTGCCGAGCTTCCTTCAATTCTCGATCGAAAACTTTGCCAAGGATCAGGGGCGTCTGCGTGAGCAATTTGCTACCGCCTTTACGAACCCAGCCGCTGCCCTCGATTTTTACCAAAAACAAGCACAGCAAAACATGGCCATGTTTGAACAAGCAATGTCGATGTGGGGCGCTTTCGGTGCCGCGGCAGGCGGGCCAAAGCCAACGCAAGATGCCAGTGGAAAGCCAATATCACCGCAGGCACCAGCGCGTGACGAGCTCGGCTGAGCTCAAAGCTCAACTTGCTGCTATGCAGCAGAAGATTGAGAACTTGACGCCAATCGAAGTCGGCGGGTTAGTCGACGGAATTTATCCGGCTGAACCAAATCGCGTGAGCCGTAGAGTGAGTACAGTCTGGCGCGCATTAAGCGGCGGACTGGTAATCCCCGGCATCGATCGGCAGACCGTAGAAGAAGCCCTGAAGATACGTGACGCCCATGTCCCTTAGCATATCAACTGAGCGTTGATCGCCAACCCACTCGGCCACTGTTTCCATGCCAAACGTCTGCGCCAGCTCAACCATGGTTTTGATGAAAATCTGATCGCTTGTGTCGTCGGCCAGGTTTTTCACGAAGGCGCCGTCGATCTTGACCATATCGACGTTGAGAAGCTTCAAGTTCTTGAATGACGTGTAACCAGCACCGAAATCGTCGATTGCCACGCGGCAACCGAGCTCCTTCAACGTATCGACGAAGTTGATCGTTTGGTCGAGATCTTCGATGGCCGCCGTCTCGGTGATTTCGATGATCATCCGGCTCGTCAAATCCCGGCGCCCGCCGGTCAAGCGTTGCAAGGCTACAAGCCATTCGTGGTCGCTCGCCGTCAAGCCAGAGACGTTGACTGAAAGCGTAAGGCATTTGTGGCGCTTCAGAAGCGCGACCGACAATTCAAGCGTGCGCCGGTCGATGAGGCGCGACAATCCAAGTTGCTCGGCAATGGGAATAAATTCTCCAGCCGAAACGATCGCACCATCTGGCCTCTCCATCCGCAAGAGGCACTCGTATATTTCTGCAACTCCCGATTTCGAACCGACCATTGGCTGCAAAACCAGCCTCATCCGGCCTTCATCGAGCGCCTCGATCACTTCGTCGGCAACTTCAATACTCTTGCGCCGGGTGTTTTCCGATGTGCTCGATGGCTCATAGGACATGAAGCAATCAAAGCGCTTGCTTTTGGCCCGGTCGAGGGCTTGCATACCGAAATTCAATGCTTGTTGAACCGTCTGTGCCTGATCCGGCAGGACGACGCCGCCGATCGAAAGAGTGGCTGTTAATTGACACGCTGATGTCTTGATCGTCGCGTCCCGGACGCTTTTCATGAAGCGCTCAGCCGCAATGCGCATGGCGCCCGCACCGCAATCCTGAAGCACGATGCCGAATTTATTTGACGAATAGCGGCCAAGAACATCGCCTCCGCGGAGGCGGCCCTTGATCTGCTTGGCTGCCGCAGAAATAATCTCGTCACCGACATCATAGCCGAATGTCTCGTTGATCACGGCGAGATTATTGACAGCAACAACGAGGAATGCGCAGGGCTGGGTGGTCGTCTGTGAGCGAGCGAGAACTTCGCTCAACGCTTCGGTCAGCCGGATTCTATTGAGCTGGCCGGTGAGTTCATCCTGATCGCTGCGATAAAGCTGGCGCTGCTCTTCGAAGTAATGGTCATTGATGATGCGTAGCACACCGCGTGCGCGCGATGGTGCGCCGGACGCGTCTGGCCACCAACGCCCATGCTCTTCAATCCAGATTGAAATATCGCCGCGCAGACCTGCAGGCCGGAAGCGGTAGTGAATGCGATAGGGCACGCCACGGACGCTATCGGACGCTTTGGCGTTGAAGGCATCGGTCCGGCGCCCGCTGTGCTCCGCCGCAATCAACTTGTGAAAAGCGGTACCAGTGGAGATGGGGTTTTCCGAAGTCACACCGAGGATTTGCGGAGCATTACTTTCCCAATCAATGCGATCGGACTTCAGATCCCAGACGTACGCGGTCTCTTCGATTTCCGAGAGGATACCAACGAGGTCGAGCCCTTCCAACTCAGTCAACGGATCGGCATAAGCGCGCGGCGCCACAACAGACGCGTCTGAAGCGCCGTGGCTCGCCAAACGTTGACCGTGGTTCGGAGGCGAATTTGCCACCAGCAGACCTCAAATTCGGGCGCGGCCTGCAACAGTTAACAGGGCAGGCGCTGGCTGAAGATTACGCTCTGACGCTAGAGGTAAAGTGCTAACAACCATTAAAGACCTGCCCCAGATGGCGCTGGCGCACGCAAAGAAAAGCGGCCAGCAATTGATTGCTGGCCGCTTCAAAAATCACGAAATCTTGGCATAGACACTTGGCAAAATGCCAAGCGTCATTCGCCGCCGCCGATGCTGAGATCGCGGCGGGCCACCCGGATGCCGATCGTATACCCGGCCACGACATCGATGAGGGTCGCGGCAAGAATTAAGAAAAACACGGAGTTCGAGGCCTGCGGAACCATCAGGAAGGCGATCAAGCAGATGATGAACAAAACCATGGAAAGGCCATGGTCGATCATGGTCGATGTCGACGTATAGGTCGCCTTGACCACTTCAACGAACAGCAAGATCAGTGTCGCGAGCAGGATCAAGTCGCCCCAGGTGAACTTCCACACGCCACCGCTGAGCAGCGTGGGTTCCATGATCGATGCGGCAAGACCTTCCTCACCGGACGCAGCGACGATCATCCAATAGAGGAAAAAGGCGATAGCGATGAGCGGGATGGCTCTGAGCGACATTGTGCTCCTCCGGTCGAAGACGCCCCTGCGGGCAGACGGGGTCTTGTGCCACGCGGCGTCTGATTTGCCAAGCGACGCCTGAGATATAGTAGGATCAATCAACTCAAAATGACGGGCAACTCAAAATGACGGGCAACTCAAAATGGCGGGCTGCATGAAAGCATCCCGCCTCAAATCGTTTGTTCGATCAAAATCGCCGGATCAGACCTTAGACGTCCGTTTTCGGCTCAAGGATCTGGCGGCCGCGATACTTGCCCGACTTCAGATCGATGTGATGGGGACGGCGGCGTTCGCCGCTCTCTTTGTCTTCGACATAGACCGGCACTGTCAGCGCGTCGTGAGACCGGCGCTGATTGCGCTTCATGCGCGAGGTTTTGCCTTGCGGGACTGCCATTTTAAACGCTCCAGATAGATAGCTGTGCCGGTCCCGATATAACGCGGGAACCCGCCTCCCGGCGGCACACAACTTGAGTTCAAAGGGTGGGTCCGGTTAGCAGGCCTTCGGCCCGGCATTCCGTCCATGACGCGGGCTTATACGCGCAAAAATCCAGAAACGCCAGTCCCCCGCCTTGAGGTGGGCTGCGGCATCGCCGATCAGCCTTTTTGGGCGGAAATTCGGGCCAGCGGCCGGGGCCTGACGCACGCCGTTGCACCCGAAGACGCCGCCCGCATGCGCGCCTGGATATCACTTGCCAGGCGTCGTGTCTGAGGGCCTGGATCGCCCGCATCCCGGCGAATGGGGTTTGGCAACGCGACAGCCAGTTGGGCGGCTTCGCGCTCACTCAAACGTGCGGCCGGCTTGTTGAAGTGATAGCGGGAAGCGGCCTCCACGCCGAAGATGCCGGGGCCCCATTCGGCGATGTTCAGATAAACCTCCATGATGCGGCGTTTGGGCCAAACAGCCTCGATCACAAAGGTCAGTGGAATTTCGATGGCCTTGCGCAAGTAGCTCTTCGATTGCCACAGGAACAGGTTTTTCGTCACCTGCATCGAGATCGTGCTGGCACCGCGCGGAATGCCGTCGCCCGCGCGCTCGATGGCGTTCTGCATCTCGTCGAGATCGACACCCCAGTGCTGACAGAAACGCCCGTCTTCACTGAGTAAAACGGCACGCACGGCATAAGGAGAGATGTAGTCGAGTGGCACCCAGGCTTGATTGACATCGTCGCCAGAGACGCGCTGCTGGAGCATGAGCATCGAGAATGGCGGATCGACGAAGCGATAAGCGGCAATCAGGAGGAACGTTACGCAAAACCACGCCGTAATGACGAGACCTGTAACGCGCATTGCCTTCCGGGCGAAGCTTGGTGCTGCGTTTCGCGCATTGCCGGAAACCGATGTTCCGGGGCCGCTTCGAAGCGGCTGCAAAACTCTGTCGCTGCCAGAAACCCGCAAGGCCGGATCGGGCCACAAATCAAAACCGTGCAAGGGCGGCCATGACGACGGCGGAGTGGCAAGCCGCGACACGTCAAATACGGGGTGCCGCACCGCGGTCCCCATTGAAGGCCCCGTGCGCTCCGTTTGCGGCTCCACCACAATTTCCAACCCTTGGTCCGAACGATCCATACTTTCCTTGTGCCCGCCGATGCGCTACGCACCCGCCACTAGCCCGAAACCCCGCAACTAGCCTGAAACAATGGCCTTGTTGAGGGACAAATACAGGATATTTCAGCGCAGAGGTTAAGGCATTGCCGGACTTTCCGAAACGGTTGAGCGACACGGCAGCCTTACTCGAGGCGTACCTGAAGCAGGTGCTTGCGGCAGAAGCCCGCCGGGGTACGCCCAATCGCCTGTTGAGCGCCATGGACCACGCGCTGCTCGGCGGGGGAAAGCGTCTGAGGCCCTTACTCGTCATTGAGACCGCGCGGCTCTTTGGCTTTGCATCCGCCGAATCGCTCCACGCCGCAGCCGCGCTCGAATGCATCCACTGCTATTCGCTCGTGCATGACGATCTGCCGTCGATGGACAACGACAAGATGCGGCGCGGCCAGCCGACTGTTTGGAAAGCCTACGACGAGTGGACCGCCATCCTCGCGGGCGACGCCTTGCAGGCGCTTGCGTTCGAACTCCTTGCGCGCCCAACATGCCATCCGGACCCGGCGGTGCGCAGCGAGCTTGTCGCCGTTATCGCCCAAGCCGCTGGCCCTTCCGGCATGGCCGGCGGGCAAGCACTCGATCTTGAAGCGGAACGGTTGTACAAAGGGGCGCCCCCCGACATCGCGCACATCGCGCTGTTGCAAACGATGAAAACCGGCCGGCTCATTTGCGCCGCATGCGAAGCGGGCGCGATTTTGACGAAGGCGAGTGCGAAAAATCGCGCAGCTCTCGTGCGCTACGGCGAAAATCTTGGCTTTGCGTTCCAGATCAGCGACGACCTGTTGGACGCCGAAGGCAAGGCCGCGACCGTCGGCAAGGCGACGCGCAAGGATACGGCCGCCGGCAAAGCAACCCTCGTTTCGCTGGTCGGCGTAGAGCGCGCCCGCGAGCACATGGACCGGGTCGTTGAAGAAGCCATCGCGGCGCTCGCTCCTTTCGGGGAAAAAGCCGAGGTACTGGCTGACGTCGCGCGCTTCATGGGACGCCGGGAACATTAGTTCTGATGGCTGTAGTTCTGATGGCTGTGCTACCGGCGGCCTCGGCGCAACGAACAGTCTCTATTTAGCAACCCATGGTTGTTTTGTTAATAATTCTTCAACTTGATATTCCTAGTCTTGTGTCTGGCGAGACAGTGCGCCAGCGCTAGGGGCTAGAACCGCCATGCTTGATCAAAGAGGGGCGGACCCCACTCAGACGTACGCAGAGCCGGGTCACGATAAACGCCGCCACACGCGCCATTCTGTAGCTTGGCCGGCCATCTGTTTTGCTGACGGCGTGGATCGATTCCAAGCCTTGATCGTAAACGTTTCCGAGGGCGGTTTTGGGTTAACGGGAGCAGCGCTGACACTTGGCGTCGATAGCATCCTTTACGTCGACTTCGACCAGATCGGCACCTTCCGCTGCCGCGTGGCTTGGATCCACGAAACAAGGTTTGGCGTCGAGATCATTGATGATCAAACGACCGGCGACACTACGAACGCTTTCATTCTGGCGGACGCGCTGCAGAGCGTGAAGCGGACGCGTGACCAACAGCAATAGCGGCCAGAATGATCACATAACGCCCGTTGCCAACCACTTGGCGCAAGCTTCACCGAGCTGCTTCTCCGCCTCGGCTTCGTACCTCAGCACATCGTCTTGCGTCAGCATACTGGTCCAGCGGCCGTTGGTGCCCTTGTGAATGAAGGTATCCGCGCCCCCCACCCACAGTGCTCCGCCGAGGGGAACAGTCGGCGTCCCGTTTTTCTTCATGTAGTCGAACGTGCAATGTTCGACGATTGCTGGCCACTTCGCCTCGTTGACCGGAATATCGAGGAAGGCCGCGATCTTGCGCATCTCGCCTGACAAATCGTTTTTCATATTTGTGAAGTGCACGAAGTGCACGTTCGGCAGATCTTTGATCTCCCACCACGTCCTCACGTTCTCCCAGAACGGCCAGTAGGGCTGTCCATCGCGCGCCAGCCACGTGCGGAAATATTCAACGACATCGCCCTGCGGCCGCTCGAACGGCGGGACCAACGCGGCCGGGCGTGTCGTTGACTGCCTGATAGTAGATCTCGCTGGCGTTGACGTGGTGGTTGTAAAAGCTCCAGGCGACATCCCGGCCGTCACGGCCGATGTAGATGTATTTGGCCTTGGGCGAGAAGACGATGGCATCGACGGGCAGATGCGTCTTGATAAACCGGCGGTGCGTCTGCGCCTCCATCATCGGCAGTTTCAATTCCTTCGGCGGTACGCGCATATCGAGCCATGGTGACATTTCCGAAGTCGGCAGATTCTCTTGGCCGTCGAACAGGAGCTGGCTGACGATCTGTTGCGTCCACGTCGTGCCCGACTTGGCGTAAGTGCTGATGATGATATCGCCATCACGGAACTTGAAATCGTTCCACATCGTCGAGTCGAAATGGTGGCTCTGGTACTCGCGCGTCTTCTTCGGCCAATTGATCTGCGGCGCGCTCATTCGTACGTCTCCCTCAAGCACTCGTGATCTTGGCACTGTATTGCTGTTTTTCGATCAGCGGACAATAGGCGGGAAACGACAATAGACAAATCCACCTAAGGTCTCGGCTGTACCTTAAAATTACGGCTGAGCCACCAGATCGTGCCTCGTCTCACCCGAACCTCTTCTCGATATAGTCTTCGACGATTTGTTTGAAGTCGCCCGCAATGTTCGGGCCGCGCAGAACGAGTGCCTTTTTGCCATCGATGAAAACGGGCGCCGCCGGGCTTTCGCCTGTGCCGGGGAGCGAAATACCGACATCCGCATGTTTACTTTCGCCAGGGCCGTTGACGATGCAGCCCATGACCGCGAAGTTCAACGTCTCGACGCCGGGATAGCGCGTCTTCCAATCCGGCATGCGGTCGCGGATCATATTTTGAATGTCGCGCGCGAGTTCCTGAAAAACGGTAGAAGTCGTGCGCCCGCATCCGGGGCACGCGGCCACAACCGGCACGAAAGATCTGAGGCCCATCGTTTGCAACAGTTCCTGCGCGGCGCGCACTTCAATCGTGCGGTCTCCGCCGGGTTCTGGCGTCAGCGAAAAGCGGATCGTGTCGCCGATACCTTGCTGCAGCAAGATGCCGATAGCGGCCGACGAGGCGACGATGCCTTTGGAACCCATGCCGGCTTCGGTTAGTCCCAAGTGCAACGCGTATTCGCTGCGCGCAGCGAGCATGGCGTACACCGCGACCAGATCCTGGACGTTGGAAACTTTGCCCGAGATGATGATGCGGTCTGCGCCAAGGCCCATCTCGACCGCGCGTTCGGCCGACATTAGCGCCGAT
Source organism: uncultured Alphaproteobacteria bacterium (assembly GCA_963819605.1). Lineage (GTDB taxonomy): Bacteria > Pseudomonadota > Alphaproteobacteria > Rhizobiales > Hyphomicrobiaceae > Hyphomicrobium_B. Next base: position 126,071 of record CAWFWU010000007.1, read on the forward strand.
TGCACCATGGCTTCGTGCATGACGGCGCGCGCGGATTTGGGCGCGGGAGAGACCGCGTTCTCATCCATCAAGTGGGTGAGCAATTCCTGATCCAGCGACCCCCAGTTGACGCCGATGCGCACCGGCTTTTTGTATTTGAGCGCCATGTCGATGATGGCGCCGAACTGCTTGTCCTTCTTGTCCTTGAAGCCGACGTTGCCGGGATTGATGCGATACTTGTCGAGCGCTTCCGCACAATCGGGATTGTTACCCAGAAGCGTGTGGCCGATGTAATGAAAATCGCCGATCAGCGGGACGGTGACGCCCTGCTTGCGCAGTTGATCACGAATGGCAGGCACAGCTTTTGCCGCTTCGTCCCGATCGACCGTAATGCGCACGAGTTCGGAACCGGCACGGGCGAGATCGGCGACTTGTTTGACGGTTCCCGCAATGTCGGCCGTATCCGTATTGGTCATCGATTGCACCACGACAGGTGCGCCGCCGCCGACCGTGACCCCGCCGACATCGACGGCAATCGACTTGTGCCGGGCTTTTAGACCGAGACTTTCGTGCGCTGTCATTTCTGAAGCGTCCTTGATTGGTGTCTGACCCTCCGGGTCTGATCCCGGAACAAAAGACAGCCGGGTTGTAGCCGGGTGTCAGACCCTTCATGCCGAAGGCGTGTCATCGACACGATGGGTCAGACACCCACATAAACGTCATGTCTATCTACCGCGCCATTCGGCCCGCCGCCAGGAGCGAGATTGCGGCGAGCACGCTCATGCAAAGCACGATGCTGGGCCCGCCTGGCGTGTCGTAATTGAGCGAAAGCGCGATGCCGGCCAGCACGCCGAGAACAGCAATAATGGCGGCATAAACGGCCATCCGTTCCGGCGTTGAAGCCAGCGGACGGGCGGCCACGGCCGGTACGACAAGAAAGGCCATCACCAGCAATATTCCGACGATCTTCATGGCAACGGCGATGGTGACCGCGAGTAAGATATCGAAGAGCGCCCGGGGCATGACCGGGTCCACGCCTTCCGCCGTCGCGAGATCGCCATGCAGCGACAAACGAACAAGCGGACGCCAGAGCCAGAGTGTGAGCGCGAGGACAAGCGCGCCGCCCCCGAAAATCCAATAAAGATCACCGTGTGTGACTGCGAATATGTCGCCGAACAGGAATCCCAAGAGATCGACCGGCGGACCTTTAAGCAATGCAATCGACACGATACCCAGCGCGAGCGCGGCGTGATGCATGAGGCCGAGAATGGAATCGAGCGCCAAGAGCTTTTGCCGCCCGAAGCCTATTAGGATGAGCGCCGCCGCTACCGCCGCAAGAATAACCGCGAGAGTGAGATTGATCTGCAATGCAAGGCCGAGCGCGACGCCGAGCAGGCTCGCTTGCGCCAGCGTCTCGCCGACGTAAGCCATGCGCCGCCAAACGATGACGCAGCCTAACGGCGCGGCCACAATCGCGAGACCAAGGCCGGCCGCGAGCGCACGCAGGACGAACGGTTCCGGCCAATCGATCACGCTCCGCCTCGCGGCGTGGAACTGTCAGGAGTGCGAAGCGAACCCGAAATCTCGTGTGTGTGGTCGTGATGATGACGGTAGGGCGCTAGCACCCTTCCGCCATCCGGCCCGAAGAGACGGGCGTACTCGGCATGCTGCGCCACAACTTCAGGCTGGCCCGAGCAGCACACATGTCCGTTCAAACATAAGACGCGGTCGCTGCGCGCCATGACGACATGGAGATCGTGTGAGACAAGGAGTACGCCGAGTTGGCGCTTATCGCGGAGATCGCTGATGAGCTGATAGAGATCGGCTTCACCCGCATGATCGACACCGCTCGCAGGTTCATCCAAAACGAGCAAATTCGGATCGCGCAGGAGTGCGCGCGCAATGAGCACGCGTTGCGTTTCGCCGCCCGAAAGCCGCGAAAGCTGCTGATTGACGAGGCGCCCGGCGCCCGCTTCCGTTAAGGCGGCAAGAACTTGTGCGCCCGAAACGCGGTGCCCCAGCGCCAGAAATCCGCCAACGGTCATCGGGATGGCAGGATCGACTTCAAAACGCTGCGGCACATAGCCAATGCGCGTCGTTGCGGGTTTCAGAATCGTGCCGCTGTCAGGGCGCTCGATGCCGAGGATCAATTTGACGAGCGTCGATTTACCGGCGCCATTCGGCCCGATAAGCGTGACGATTTCGCCCGGCCGGACATCGAGATCGACGCCAATCAGAAGATCGCGCCCGCCTCGGGAGAGCGACAGGCCGCGCGCAGATACAAGCGCGCTGGTGTCTGGGGGGCAGGCGTGCACGTGCCCGCAGCCGCAAGGTGGTGCGCTGTGAGGATGAGCGTGTTGACTGTTAGCGGCGTGACCCGTCACGTCCGTTACTCCGTTGGTTCTATCCGGCAAAGCGGAGGCTCAATCTTTGTGCTTCGTAGCACATTCGTGGCAGGTGCCGGTGACTTCGACAAAGCGAACTCGCGGCTCGAATTTCTGCGCGCGGGCATTCTTGTCGATGGTCTCGAAAATATCGTCGCCGTCGCCTTCGAAAACCTTGCCGCACTTTTCACAAGAGAGAAAGATCGGGCGCCGTCCCAGTCCCGGCTGGTGCAGGCGGCTGCAGGCGAAGTAAGCGTTTTTGCTTTCGAGGCGGTGTACGACGCCAGCCTCTAACAGCGCATCAAGCGCGCGGTAAACCGAAATGGGGGCAAGCCGCGTACCCTTTTTTGCCAGCCGGTCGAGCACTTCGTAAGCGCCGACGCTGGCTTGGGTGGAAGCAATCTCTTCGAATACTTTGCGGCGCAGGTCCGTGAAGCGAAGACTCTTTTCAGCGAAAATCTCGGTGGCGCGATCAACGGACGTCTTGACGCGATCCTTGGTGCGGCTTTCTTCAGTTGTAGCAGGTGCCATTTCGACCTTTCAAAACCCAGCCCGAAAATGCCGGGCCTCTCGCCCTCGTCCGGACCAGACGGCGCGGATACTAGAACACATTTCAGGTCTCGCACAGGCAGGCGCTTTTAATCGTCAACGCTACGAACGTTAGACACGTGATCTTGAAGGATCAAGATTTCCACCCATATGGATTAAGTCGTATTGTTGCGCCGCACAATATCCCAGCCGGCCGAGCCAGCAACCCCTAATGATGATCAAGTTGATCTTTGACGAAAGGGTGTTTCTTAAAACAATTTCATGCGCCGGGCACATTTTGTCTTATTCTTGCCGCCAATCAGCCGGGACCTTTGCGCAATGTAATGGCCGGAATCACAGATTTGCCGCTCGCCTGCGAAGGGTCTTAACGACATGGAACTCAAGAGTTTGATCGACGGACTGATGGAAGGCTTGGCAGCCAATGCCCGCCCTCTCGGAACCGCGCTCTTCCTGTTCTGCGTTGTGGCGCTCCTGGTGCGCACCAATACCGCCAAGAAGGTTTGGGCCAAAATCGAGGATACGATTTTCTCGAACTGGCAGCTTGGACTCTTGGGTCTCACGGGCCTCATCCTGTCGCTCGCCTCCGGATATACGACCTGGGACGGCATGCGCAATTTCACCGGCGAGCCTTTGCTTTCCGGCATGATCACATTCGGCATCCAAGGCGTGATGCTGATCGTCGCGTGGCTGATCGGCGAAAGTTTCGCCACCGGCATGAACATGCAGTCGCAGAAGGCCGAGTCGCGCCTCCCCAATCCAGCACTTCAGAATTGGATCGGCTCGGGCATCGGCATCCTGGTCTTTATCGCCGGACTCGCACTCGTCATGCAGTGGACCGGGCAAGCCGACGTGCGCCAAGCGAGCACGGATGATCTCTCATGGTCGAAAACCGGCGATAAGCTCCTGATTTTCGGCTTCGGCCTCCTGATGGTGGCGCTGTTTGCGCTCTATGCCGCGAGCGATATCATCCGCCCTTATATTCAGGGCAGCCGCGTCATCATCCGCAATTCTATGCTCTGGGTCATGTTCCTCGCCTGTATGGCAACAAGCGTATTCTTCTCGTTTGACTCGCTCTTCACCTCCATCTTCCCACAATCGGAACGCGTGCGCGCCGCTGAACTTCGCGCCCAAAACCAAGTTGCCGGTATCGTCACCGATATTTCGCAGGCGATTGGCGAGCGCCAGAGCGTTGAAGCGGACGCGCTGTTCCAGAGTGATGCTTGGGTGACCTATGAAGGTCAGCTCAACGCTCTTGCAAAGGCAGCCGCCGAATCGGAAGGCGCCATCGAGCGCTACGTGAACGGGCAAATCGAGACCCGCCGCCGTGCCGTCAAAGAGCAGCAGGAACGCATGACCTCCGCGCAGTCGGGACAGGCAGGCTTAGCCGGCAAGAAATTATCGCTGACGGAAGAGAAGGGCCGGCTCGCGACGCAGCGTCCGGAACTCGCGACCGAATATGCTGCGAAAAAAGCCGACCTTGACGCCAAAGCGAAAGACATCGATGCCAAGCGTGTCGAAGCCATGGCCGAAGACAAAGGTGTTGAAGGCACCGGCAAGGAAGGGCGCGGCCCCGTTTACCGCCAGCGCATGGGCGAACTCAATCTTCAGCAGAACGCCTATAAGATCGCCGAAGAGCGCATGAAAGACGCGCAGAAGCGCGTGGCGGCAGTAGACTCGCGCATGACCACCATCGACCGCGAACTCGCGGCGATCGATGGTGATCTCGCGAAGCTCAAAGGCGAAGCCGAAACGGCGGACCAACGCATCAAGCTCGCCGAAGATTCCGCGAAAGACGACACCGGGCCCATGCTCGATCCGGCTAGGCTGATGCCGGCGTTCGAGAAAGCCAAGTCAGAGTTCCGCGAAGTGCCATCGACCGAACGGCTTGCCAAGGTGCAAGGCCTGTGCGGCGATATCTATGGCGCGCTCTCGTCCACGCCCGAAACCAAAGACAAACTTAGCGGCATAAATTGCGATACCAAGGACACGGCGGACGCAGCCGCCAACCTCTTTGCGTTGCAAGCCGGGACCCAAGTCTTCGCAGCGTCCTGCGCCGGCGGCGAAAAGCTGGCAGCAAACAAGACCGCCGACGACTTGTTTGGCTTCGCGCGCAGATGTCTTGCTGACAGCGCATTGCCGAGCAAGGACACCGACGCGCTGCGCACCAAAATCAACGGCATAGAACTCGCGCGCGACGACAAGGCCCACCGTTTCGTCGTCACGTGGAACGCCTTCACGGACGGGAACAGGCTGGCCTACTTGGCGCTCGCCATCGCCATTGCGATTGACAGCTTGATCTTCATGTCGGGCCTGTTTGGCGCCAACGCCACGCGCTCGCCGTTGTCGGATGTACCAACCTTCAAGGCGCGTTCGGCGTCCCAGCTTGAATCGACCATCAATGCCGCGCTTGGTCCCCAGCCCTATGACACGGCATGGCTGACCCTCAACGCGTTGCGGCCCATGACCTACAGCGACGGCTTCTCTGCCATTGCCGATTTGAGCGTGCTGGACAAGCCGACGGCCGACCGCATCCGCATGGTGCTGACGGCCGGCGCGGACATTGGCGCGGTTGAAACCGCGAGCATGAACCCGGAGAAGTACCGCGTCAGAAGCGAACTGCGCGAGTATCTCTCGGGCGTTTGCGACAAGCACTTCAAGACCGATGCGACGGCGAAGGACAAGGCACGCCTTGCCCAGCTTGTCGGCGCCGCGTTGGAGCCGTATCCGGGCGATCACGCCGATCTGGTTCTACACACGCTTGAACCGATCCGGGAAACGGAAGGCCATACCTCAACCGTGACGCTCTCGAAAATCGACAACGCTTACGACCTGCGCGTCGTGCGCCGCGTGCTCAATGCGGGTTCGACCCTCGGCGTGGTCGCACCTGCCAAACCCGATAAGGCAAACCAGTTTGATGACGTGTATTTCATCCGCCCGGTACTTTATGAAACTCTTTTGACGATATTGGCGACAACACCTAAGTCAGCAAACTTTGATTTCGAACGCCGCCGTTTCCTCGGCATTCAAGAAGCTCCAGCCATCGACGCGGGGCAACTGAGCGAAGTCCGCCAGCCGCTTGCCGGGCAGCCAGCACAACCGCGCATCGCACAGGCAGCGCCAAGGATTACGGCGCTGACCCAGGCAGAACAAGAGCAGCTCATCGCGCACTACCGCGAGCAATTGTTTAACTCGATTGGGCTCAGAAGCGATTTGGTCGATCAGCGGCTACCGAGCCCGGCAGCTCAGACGGCCGTTTTAGATGCATGGAAATCGCTTCTGGCGGTCGGCCGTGCGAACCCAGACTTGGCGGCGTATCTTGAGACATTCAAAAAATCTCAGGAGAACCAGCTGGTTCGAACGATGTCAGCGCTGGCCAAGCAAGACGATACCCATCCTCAGAAAAGAACCCTGTTGGACCGTGTCGAAGGCGAGATAGTAGATAACTTTACGCTGTACATGCTGTTCCCGGAATTTGGCATGATCTCGTATCTCATCGAGCAACTTGAGTTTGGGGCGCAGCCCGACGACGGATTGCGCAACGAAGAGCATCATCTGCTGGAACAATTGAAGTATGTGAGGGACGGCCTCAACGAATTGAACTTGAACGATCCGCACTCTTGGGAAGAAATCAATCATCGTCTATCGCCGCAGCGCATAAAACGAATGCCCGATTTTCTAAGCCGCCCGCCAATTCGCGATCGCGGCACGTCCTAAGTTCAGTTGCGTCTACTGAAACTTAAAATCCACTAACGGAGAATATTTTTTGGCCCCCGTGAGAACAACACACGGGGGCCATAATTGTTCTAACTTCCGCCTAAACTTGAGCCTGCTTTGGCCTAACGTGTTGGGTAGCGTCTGGTCATCAAAATCACAAACCGGAGTTCCCGGCCATGACCATCTCACGCTATCTCGGTATCCCGCTTCTCGCGGCAACATCACTCGCGATCAGCATGATGCTGCTTCCCATTCAGCCAGCTGGCGCTGATGGCCAGCACAATGCGAGCACCGCACCCGCAATTTCAGCTGCGGGCTAAACCGCAACACTTTTAGTAAACACACTCAGTAGCGCTTTTCGAGCTGGCAGACCCCCGCACGGGTCTTGCCGGCTTGAATTGTTTTTGAGCGCGCAGTGCCTCAAAGTTTGAACGCCACCACTTGCTGGCGCTGTAGACCAAGCTTTTCGATTTTTAGAGTCATGACATCGCCCGACTGCAAATATTCCGGCGGCTTCATCGCCGAGCCCACGCCCGGCGGCGTTCCCGTCGTAATGACGTCGCCCGGTTCCAGAACCATGAATTCGGTGACGTAGGCCAACAGTTCCGGGATCTTGAAAATCATGGTCGCGGTTGAGCCTTGCTGCTTCCGCGCGCCGTTGACGTCGAGCGACATGGCAAGGTTGTTGGGGTCCGGAATTTCGTCGGGTGTGACGAGCCAAGGCCCAAGCGGCCCGAACGTTTCCGCCGACTTGCCTTTGACCCATTGGCCGTTGCGCTTGGTTTGAAAGCGCCGCTCCGAAACGTCGTTGCAGATTGTGTAGCCGGCGATGTACTTCACTGCATCTTTTGCCGCGACATAGCGGGCGCGCGTGCCAATGACGAAGGCGATCTCGCACTCCCAATCCATGCGATCGGAATTCTTCGGATACATGACGTCGTCGTAGGGCCCGCAAATGCAGGTCGCTACCTTGTTGAAGAGAATAGGCTCGGTTGGAATCTCTTGTCCTGTTTCCTTGGCGTGGTCGGCATAGTTCAAACCAATGGCGATAAACGTGCGCGTGCCTGTGACTGGGGCCCCGAGCCGTTCGCCCTCTTGAACGAGCGGCAAGGAAGATGTGTCGAATTTGCGGATTTTGTCGAGTGACGCGGGGCTCAAATGCGCGCCTGAAAAATCCGGCACATGCGCGGAGAGATCCCGTATTTTGCCTTGGGCATCGACGATTCCGGGCTTCTCCGAGCCAATTTCGCCAAAACGAACGAGCTTCATGCGCGCGTGCTCCCGCAATCGAAAAAACAATCAGCCATAGCTAGCCAAGCATTAAACCTAGCTAACTACATCGGCGTGCGGAAATTTAAAGCAGAAAGTGGTGGCTCAGCCCGCGCCAGCGGCTTTATGGTCGAAGCCAATATTAACTTCAAACTCGCCCGGGCGCGTTCCTTCCGGAACAGCGAAGGTGACCGTACGTACCGCCGAGAAATAGCCAATGGGCTTGTCCTCGCCAACAGACACGTCGATCTTCATCGTATCGGCCGCAATGCGTTCCCGCTTGGCGTCTGTCACGGCGATATTGACGGGAAGGACGATATTCCCGGGTTTGCCGCGCGGCCCAAGAAGTACGCGCCCCGAAAAACCGTATTTCACAGTCACACGGCCGGGCTCGATTTGGCAGTCGCGCGCCGTCTTGGTGATCTCACCGCGATGCATGATCGCGAGGCCATCGCCGGCACGGCCAGGTTCGTAGAACGTAATGTTATTATCGCGTGATGGCACAACGAAGCGCGGACATCCGTGCGCCACTTCCCCAACGCTGGTGCTCCCAGTCGCTGCCGGGTCATTGCTTTTGGCAGCCAAAAGCAGGTCTGCTTCGGAGACAGTATCGGCTTCAGCCTTTTGAGCCGAGCCGCCGAACATACCTCCGCCGAGTCCCGACGTCAGAGACGACATCCCGCAGCCGGCGAGCAACAACGCTGTTGCCGCGACAGATAAAGTGACAGTCACGTGCTTTTTCAAAGCGGTCCCCCTGGGTTCGACCCCAGACCCCTTGTATTGTCCCCGATGCACCGTAGCATCCCTATAGGCCCTGTCTAGGCGCATTTGGGGATATCTCCACTGAAACATAAGGGTTTTTTACCATAATGGCCGACGCCAAACTTAACGCGGTACCGCTGCCGAAACCGCCCATCACCGTACTTTTGGCGGCCCCACGCGGCTTTTGCGCCGGTGTCGACCGGGCAATCCAGATCGTTGAACAGGCTCTCGCCAAGTTCGGTGCGCCTGTCTACGTCCGGCATGAGATTGTCCATAATCGTTACGTGGTCGATTCTCTCAAGGCAAAAGGCGCCATTTTTGTGAAAGAGCTGTCGGAAATCCCTCAAACCACTCAGCCGGTTATCTTTTCGGCACATGGTGTGGCCAAATCGGTGCCGGCTGCGGCGGAACAACGCAATATGTTCGTGCTCGATGCCACCTGCCCCTTGGTGTCGAAGGTCCACATGGAGGCAACACGGCATCACGAGAAGGGGCGCGAAATCGTGCTCGTCGGCCATCGCGGCCACCCGGAGGTGATCGGCACAATGGGGCAGTTGCCGGATGGCGCGGTGACGCTGATTGAAACAGCAGGCGAAGCGCGCGCGTACGAACCGGATAATCCCGAAAAGCTCGCCTATGTCACACAAACGACGCTGTCGGTCGACGATACTGCGGAAATTGTACAGATCTTGAAAACTCGCTTTCCCGCGATAGCGGGGCCAATTAAAGAAGATATTTGCTATGCGACGACCAACCGGCAGAACGCCGTCAAGGCCATAGCTCAACGCGTCGATTGCTTGATCGTCGTTGGCAGTCCCCGCAGTTCAAATTCGATGCGGCTCGTCGAAGTTGCCGAGCGGGCCGGATGCCGGGATGCGTTTCTCATTGAGCGAGCGAGCCAGATTGACTGGGAACGGCTTGGTCCTCTTAGCAAAGTCGGCGTGACGGCCGGCGCTTCTGCACCCGAAATCATCGTAGAAGAAGTCATGGACGCCTTCCGCGAGCGCTTCGACGTCACGGTTGACGTGGTCACGACCGCTGTGGAACACGTCGTCTTCAATGTGCCGCGTGAACTCAGGGCGGATGTCCAAGGGTAGACAATCGCGCCGGAGCAACAAGAACGTCGCGCAGCGGGGGCGGCATGGCTGTCTATACGGAAGTCAGTGATGAAGATCTCGCGAGTTTCATTGCGAGTTACGGGCTTGGCGAGCTGTTGTCCTACAAGGGCATTGCCGAGGGCGTCGAGAACACCAACTACGTTGTGCAAACGACGTCGGGGCCGTTCATCCTGACGCTCTACGAAAAGCGCGTTAATCCAAACGAGCTGCCGTTTTTTTTGGGCCTCATGGAGCATCTCTCCGAAAAGGGCATTTCTTGCCCGCTGCCCGTGCGCGATAGCGAGGCTAAGAACTTGAAGATGTTGGCCGGCCGCCACGCCGCGCTCGTCACATTCCTTGATGGCGTGTGGCCGCGCCGCCCGTCGGCAGAACACTGCTTTGAAGTTGGCCGCGCCATGGCACAAATGCACATCGCCTCACAAGGGTTTTCCATAGAGCGGCGCAACGCGCTCGGGGTTCATGGCTGGCGGCCGTTATTTGAGAAATTTTCAAGCCGCGCGGACGAGGTTTTTCCGGGACTCGAAAAGCTCATCGGCACTGAACTTCAAGTTCTTAAATCCAATTGGCCTCAGCCCTTGCCCGAAGGCGTCATCCACGCCGATCTTTTTCCTGACAACGTGTTCTTCATCGGCAAGCGCCTGTCTGGCCTGATCGACTTTTATTTCGCCTGCAACGATGCGCTTTGTTATGACGTCGCGGTATGTCTCAATGCTTGGTGCTTTGAACAAGACTACGCCTTCAACGTCACCAAGGGCCGCGCACTGTTGAAGGGCTACGAAGAGATCAGGCCACTCTCGGCCAACGAAAAAGATGCGCTTGTCATGCTGGCGCGCGGGGCGGCGATGCGCTTTTTGCTGACACGCAGCTATGACTGGTTGAACACGCCGAAAAACGCGCTGGTTGCCCGCAAAGATCCCTTCGACTATGTGCGCCGCCTGCGCTTCCACCAAAGCGCCAAGTCGATCCGCGACTACGGCTACGAGGCGAAGGCATGACGGTTGCGCGCAAAACTGCGGCCCACAAAAAAGCGCCCAAAGATGCGGTGCTAGATGCCACGAAGCCCGCCCCGGTGGTCATATTTTCGGATGGCGCGTGTTCGGGAAACCCCGGCCCCGGCGGCTGGGGCGCAGTGCTGATGTACGGAAAGCATCGCAAGGAATTATGCGGCGGCGAAGCGCTCACAACCAACAACCGCATGGAGTTGCTCGGCGCGATCTCGGCGCTCGAAGCCTTGAAGGGCAAACGCCACGTCGAACTCTATACCGACAGCGCCTACGTCAAGAATGGCATCACCGGCTGGATCCACGGCTGGAAGAAAAACGGCTGGAAGACGGCCGACAAGAAGCCCGTGAAGAACGTCGAACTCTGGCAGCGGCTCGACGCGCTCGCCAAAGAGCATCATGTCGATTGGCATTGGGTCAAAGGACACGCCGGCCACCCCGAGAACGAACGCGCCGACGAGTTAGCTCGCGAGGGTATGGCGCCGTTTAAGGGGTAGGAGTTTAACTCCAATGCAGTCGCGCCGCTAGGCGGCCCGGAATTCTGTTATCGGCCAACAGCTGCCCATTCCGAGCCCGCAATCCCGGCACAATGCCGTCTGTCTGGTTTTAATGCACCGGAGGCCTTGAGTGTCCCACCTTCCACACGTTTTGGTTTAGAAATGGCCGGCGTGGATTTCTCCACGCCAGCCCAAGTTACTCGCAAACCGTAACCTTTTTTGGAGGAAGCGCTAAGGCAGCGAGAACCTATTCCTGAGGTCTACTATGGCAGCGAGAACACCGTGAGCGATCCGCCGAGGCGTGTGTAGTTCGAGAGGCCAGCGTAGCCACCGACAGCACCCAAACCATCGGTCGGGTTCGTCAAGCCAGCAGCAAGACCGATACCGGCCCAGCCACCAACACCCGACATAACCGCAACGTACTGTTTGCCCTTGTGGGAGTACGTCATGGCGTTGGCGATGATGCCGGACGGCGTCTTGAACTTGAAGAGTTCCTTGCCATCCTTCTGATCGACGGCCTTGAGGTAGCCTTCAAGCGTGCCATAAAAGACAACGCCGCCGGCTGTCGTCAAAGCGCCCGACCAAACCGAGAACTGCTCAGGCTTCGACCAGACGATCTTGCCCTTGCCAGCATCCCAAGCGATGAAGTTACCCATACCGCCGTGGCTGTCTGGAGCCGGGAACATGGAGAGCGTGGCGCCAACGTAGGGCTGACCCGCCGTATACGAAACCTTGAAGGGCTCGTAATCCATGCACACGTGGTTCGTTGGTACGTAGAACAAGTTTGTCAGCGGCGAGAATGCCGCCGGCTGCATGTCCTTTGAGCCGAGCGCTGCCGGGCAAATGCCCTTCGTGTTCACGTCCTGACCATTCTGGAACGTCGACATTTTAGCGACGACCTGTGGACGGCCATACTGCGGGCTCTTCGGATCCATGACGACTTCCGTTGCCCAGTTGACCTTGGGGTCATACTTCTGTGCAACAAGGAGTTCTCCGGTTTTGCGGTTGAGCGTGTAGGCAAAACCGTTGCGGTCGAAGTGGACCAAGGCGGGTGTCTTTTTGCCGCCAACGTCAATATCCGCGAGGATATTTTCGTTGATGCCATCGTAGTCCCATTCGTCGAACGGGGTCATCTGGTACGCCCAGGCGGCCATACCGGTATCGGGATTGCGCCCGAATAGCGTCATCGACCATTTCTGATCGATCTGTTTGCCATCCGGTCCCGCGCGCTGAGCCGGATTCCAGGTCGAGGGGTTGCCCGTGCCGTAGTAGAATAAATCCGCCTCAGCGTCGTAAGACCAACCGCCCCACAGAGAACCGCCACCAATTTTCCACTGATCGCCGTTCCAGGTCTTGAGCGATGAATCCTTGCCGACCGGTTTGCCGAGCGACATGGTCTTGTCTGCGTCAATGAGAATGTCAGCATCTGGGCCCATCGAGTACGCGCGCCAGACCTTCTTGCCGTCACTGAGATTGTAGGCCGTAGCGCTGCAGCGAACGCCAAACTCGGCACCCGAGATGCCAGTGATCACCTTATCTTTGATGATTAGAACAGTATTGGTGCTCGTTTCGCCCCTCTTCGGGTCTCCGTTGACGGCCTTCCAAAGCTCCTTGCCCGACTTCGCGTCGAGCGCGACAATCGTTGTATCGGCTTGGTTCAGGATGATTTTTCCTTCGGCATACGCTAGGCCACGGTTGACCGTGTCGCAGCACATGACGGGGATAACCGACGGATCCTGTTTCGGGCTGTACTGCCAGACGATCTTGTTTTCGTCATCCAAATTCAAGGCATACACGTTGTTCGGGAATGGCGTATGAAGGTACATCATGTTGCCAATCACGAGCGGCGAACCTTCGTGTCCGCGCAGAACGCCAGTCGAGAATGTCCAAGCTACTTTCAGGCTGCCGACGTTGGCGGTCGTGATTTGATCAAGCTTCGAGTACCTGTTGGCATTGTAATCGCCGGACTGCGATGCCCAGTTGTTTGGATCCGCCTGTAGTTTCATCAGGTCAGAGTTTGCCATTGCTGGTGCTGACAACGCTGCTGCAGATAGCAGGGCTGCGCCATAGATGCTTTTCTTCATTCAGTTCTTCCTCCTAGACAAGTTGGTCATTATTGCCACGCTTGCAAAAGCCCATTTAAGGGCGTTGGCCGTGCCTTGACCGCGCGGACGAACACAAGTGCGAGTCTGTGGCAAGCGCTCGAACCATGCAGACGGGATTCGTCGCACCGTTCAGTCAAAGAATGCAGCGCACAAGCCCCGGCCATCACGTGTGACATCCAATCCGGTCAAAATTCACTCAGTTTCGATGTGCGACTTGTTTTTTTTGTATCGGCTGACTGAACATTCACGGCGATCTCAGATTAGGCTGAAGGAGATCGCGCACCAAAGCTCCATGTAATGAAGATGTGTTGGTACCAAACAAAATCACTTGCCTGTTGAAATGCCCGTCGCTTTTTTCCCCTTTGCAGTGCTCGCCGTTTTTCATTCCGGCACGAGCCGGCCAACGATAAAACCGACGCTGTGTTGCGCCGCACTGAGTGACAGCAAGTTCGCTCATAGACTGACTTAACAGTGCGTAGTTGGGCAATTGGCCCGATCGTGACGCTTCATCAATCCAGTGACGGCGACAGAACTCCCAAGTCTAGGAACGAGCCATCCCGCAACAGGAATACGAGTGCTTGGAGCCACGCTCCAATCGCTGCGTGGATCTAACGGACAGCTCAACTTGTGAGTTAGCTTAGTGCCAAGCGGCTCATCCGAGGCTATGCTGGGCGCGCAAAGCTCTTTCCATTGAGCACTGGAGTTACCATCGTGTCTCTACCTCTTCAGATAGCAGCTGATGGCAAGTCTGGGCTGCAAAGCCAGATTTTCGAGCAAGTCCGCGCGATGATTTTGAGCGGGACTTTGCGAGCCGGGGAACTCTTACCGGCAACGCGCACTCTTGGCGAACAGCTGGGGGTTTCCCGAAACACCATAACTTTTGCCTATGAGCGGCTTGCCGCAGAGGGCTATGTCGAATTGCGCAAGTCTATTGGAGCCATCGTTGCTCTGCAGATTCCGGAGGCTGGTCTCTTTCACTCGGCATTCTCAGATCCGCGCGCGCCAATTGTTCACAATATTACCAATTCGCTCCGGGGAGAGCCTGTTGACGAACTTCGTTCGCAGGCTCTGGTCAATCCCCATTCGCGCAGATTGGACGCAGATTTTTGGGTAGGCCGGCCCGATCCGCATTCCTTCCCCCTCAAGACCTGGGCGAAGCTTGTAGCCAAGCGGCTAAAGACAGCCGGATCAGCTCTAACAGAATACCGAGATCCTGCTGGTCTATCCGACCTGCGGCAGGCGATTGCAGATCATCTCAGGCCCGCTCGCGGCATAGCCGCCAGCGTCGATCAGATTTTCATTGTCGGCGGTTGTCAGGATGGCCTCAATCTCATGTGCCGGATGTTGGTGCGGCCGGGTAGCGACGCCGTTATCGAAACGCCTTGTTACCAGGGGGCGGCGTATCTCTTCGAAAGTTTTGGAGCGAAGCTGCATCCGATCCGCGTCGATGAGAAGGGGCTCGTTACGTCAAACTTGCCTGATGTAAAAAATGCCATTGCTTACGTAACGCCGTCGCATCAATACCCACTCGGTGTGACGCTGTCGCTCGATCGGCGGTTGGAGCTCATCGCTTGGGCTGAAAGGACGAACTCATATATTTTGGAGGACGATTACGACAGCGATTTCCGCTTCAGCGGGGCGCCCGTTGCCGCTCTCAAAGGGCTGGATCGCGTTGAACGCGTTATTTACGTCGGCACCTTCTCGAAGTGCATGGGTGCCGGCCTGCGCCTCGGATACGTCGTTTTGCCATCACACCTTGTTACCAAAGCTCGTCACTTGAAGACGCTTATGAACAATGGGCAGCCTTGGCTGGAACAAGCCGCACTTGCTGATTTTATGACAAGTGGTTCTTATGAACGTCATCTCCGCGGCATTAGGCGGCTCTATCTCGCCCGGAGGAACGCACTGCTTGCGGCGCTGGCGAAGTACTTTGGCGAAAGCGAAGTTATCGGCGATAAGGCTGGAATGCATTTGGTGTGGCGCGTACCCAAACATTTACCGCCCGTAGCCGAAATTGAAGCGCGCGGGCTCGCAGCAGGTGTCGGCGTCTATACCATTGGCTCTGGCGGCGCGGTTCATTTCGGAACGTCAGCTGAAAGCAATCAGCTTCTTGTCCTTGGCTTTTCTTCTCTCACCGAAAGAGAAATCGTGATCGGCATTTCACAGCTCGCAATGGCACTCGGCAAGAATGCCAAGCCGCGGACCAGCACCGCCCGCTTGTCGAAGCGGTAACTCGCGCAACGACGTAATCATAGGACGTTGATCTGAAAAAACTCACACCGTTCCAACCGAACAAGAAACAGCCGGGAGACATGGGTCTCCCGGCTGCTCAAAAGTTACGTAGACGCATTCAGAACTCAAATCGACCCATCAATCATCGAGCACAAGGCTTCGGCGCTCGACTTGTCATGGACCGGCGGGCTCTCGTCCACGTTCAAGACTTTGACGACGCCGTCTTCGACCATCATTGCATAGCGCTTGGATCTGACGCCAAGGCCGATGCCAGCACCCGTCAGATCGATGTCGAGCCCGATGGCTTTGGCGAATGCGGCGCTGTCGTCGGTCAGCATGACAATTTTACCCGCCGAACCTGTGGCCTTCGACCATTCGTCCATGACGAACACGTCGTTGACGGCGGTGCAGGCGATGGTATCGACGCCCTTCTTCTTCAATTCGTCTATGCGCGCGATGAAGCCCGGCAAATGCTGTTGATGACACGTCGGCGTGAAGGCGCCGGGCACGGCGAACAGCGCCACTTTCTTGCCAGCAAAAATATCGGCCGTGGTTTTGGCCGCTGGGCCTTCCGCGCTCATGGTCATAAACT
The DNA here is from genome assembly GCA_963819605.1 of uncultured Alphaproteobacteria bacterium. Lineage (GTDB taxonomy): Bacteria > Pseudomonadota > Alphaproteobacteria > Rhizobiales > Hyphomicrobiaceae > Hyphomicrobium_B. Next base: position 142,273 of record CAWFWU010000007.1, read on the forward strand.
TGGCGTCCGGCAACTTGTCTCCGGCTTTGATGGTCATGGTTGTTCTTCCTCTTCTTTTGATACAGATTTTGCAGCCTATTTCAGGCGTCTCGATTAAGGTAGCTGGATATAAGTCTCGGACTGGCCTTGTGTGCCCACGAGCGTGAGGACAAGAGATTTGCCCTTCAGATCCTTGATGTCGACCCCGTCGGTTAGATCGACCTCGAATACGGCTTTGCCCTTGCCACCAGATGTTTTCTTGGTCATTGGCATATAAAGGCCATCGGGCGAGTAAAGGAACGCGTCGCCCTCCCCGCCGCCTGGGTCATTGACTTCGAGAATGAGTTTCGGTTTCGCCGCCGCATCGTCGATGCGCCAGTCTTTCAACAGCGGGTCCTTGGCAGGATCGGGCACGCTCGTTGGCACTGTTGCCAGAGCACCTGCAAGTTCAGGCGAGGGGCCGGCGTCCACTGCAATATCAATCTTGAGCGAGGCTTCGGCCGGCACGCAGATATCCTTGCACACGCCGTAGGCCGCCATAACTTTGAGAGTGATAGGCTTCGCCTTATCTTTTGCCGTGATACGCACCGGAAAAATCACATGATCTATGTAACCGATGTTCGTTCCGGCCTTGGGATCGACGAGGCGGTGCGGCGCGGGGTAGAGAACGGTTGCGCTTTCCAGATTTTCCGAGCCCGAAAAATCGAACTCCGGCGGAATGCCGCCCGCTTCGCCTGGGTTGCGCCAATAGGTTTTCCAATCTTTCGGCATCTGCAGTTCGATGCCCGCGACCGGATCCGATTTCTCGCCGCCGGCACGCCCTGCAATAAACCGGACCTTGTTATTAAACCCTTCGACCCATGGTGATTGGGCGGGCGATTGGGCGGGCTCTGCGGCAAATGCAAAACCCGGGCCGGAGTAAACTGCAATGGCGGCCAAAAGCCCATGAACGGCTGCGGCGGAAAATCGAATGTTCATTATCTGTTTCATAAAGCGCACTTCTAACCCCGGAACGGCTGCCTGCAAATCACGAGTTCATGAACAAATGGATTTTTGCCGTCATTTTTAAGAGTTCGGACGGACTTCACGCCGCGGGCATTCAGAGCTAAACTATTGGAGATGAAACTCCCAAGACAAAAAAAGCCGCGCCGCGCCGCCAACAGCTATCTCGACGGGCAACTTCTGGTCGCGATGCCGCGAATGACGGACCGGCGCTTTGCCCGCTCGGTGATTTACCTTTGCGCGCACTCCGAAGAAGGAGCTATGGGTCTCATCATCAACCAGCGCGCCAGTAATATCTCGGCACCGGATCTTTTGGAACGGCTTGGCATTGATACGCGTTCGGGCGATGACGAAGTGGCGAACGAAGTTCTTGCGCTTCCAATCCAGGTTGGCGGACCTGTCGAGATGGGCCGTGGCTTCGTCTTGCACAGCGCAGATTATTCGTCCGAAGACTCGACGCTGAATATCGAAGGCGACATTTGCCTAACTGCGACAGTCGACATACTCAAAGCGATTGCGGAAGGGCGGGGACCTAACCGCGCCATTCTGGCACTTGGATATTCCGGTTGGTCGCCAGGGCAGCTTGAGAGCGAAATTCAAGCCAATGGCTGGCTACATTGCCCGGCCGATCCGGACCTTGTTTTCGGCGACGATCTCGAAAATAAGTACAGCCGCGCCATGGCGAAAATCGGCATTGACCTGTCGCATTTAGTCAACGACGCGGGCCATGCATAGCTTCAATATAAGAATTTTAATTGAACCTACTTGGTGCCGCCGGACGGCGGATCTTCGGACTTCGCTGGAGATGGCGGTTTGACGCCAGCCAACCGCGCAAGGCTCGCCGCCACTCCAGGCGGCAGGCTCGACAAATCCGGAGTGAGTTGTGGCGGCTGACCATGAGACGGCAGTGGCGGCGGCGCTGTCGTGCTATTCCCCCGGATGGAAGGTGGAACGGCGAGCGGCGCCATTGGGTAAGTACCGTTGCCGTTGCCCGGTATGGTGTAGGACGCGATTGGCTGGCCATTGGGACTGACAGGCGGCATTGCCCGCGCCAAGGCGTCTGCGAGCGGACGGATTACATTCACAGGCGGTGCCACGGGGACTGCCGGCTTTTGTGAAGGCAAGGGTTGCAGCGGAGGAGCGCTGCCGCCGAACGTATTCGCCACCATCGTCGATGCACGCGCGCCATTGCCTGGGGTCTGCACGGCAGATTTCGATGGTGGTACCGCGCTTTGCGGCGGGGTTGACATCGACGACGTAGACGTGGGCGACGAGGACATTGACGACGGGGACATTGACGACGGGGACATGGCGGCCTGAGACCGTACGACGCCATTTCCTGATCCTGACTGCGTGCCATGGGAGGCAACCTGCGGCAATGCAATTGCAGGCAGTGTGTTTTCAGTCTTGGGCGAAGCCAAGAATGCAGACTTCTTCACCTCGGCTTCAAGCGCCTGCCCGGGCGCCAGTCCGGGCGTCAGTCCGGGCGGTGGCCGGTGACGATGACGAACGGTTGTGTTCGCCAAAACATGTGCCGTTGCCTGCTCGGCCGCTTGAGGAGCCGCTGCAGCCGCCAGTCTGTCCTTGGGACTGTCCTTGGGACTGTCCTTGGGACTGTCCTTGGGACTGGGGCACGGCGATTGCCGGTTTGCCAGCCCCGCTTTTTTTGGCGGCCTTCGCGTCTCCTGCCGCCACACTTTCGCGGGCACTTAGCGTTTTTGGACGGAAAAAACCACGCGGCTGCATCTTGCGTTCGGACTTGCGAACCATCTTCAAGAGCTGGATGACATCACGCTCCGGTATAGGCTCTCCAAAGTGATAGCCTTGCGCATACTCGCAGCCGATCGAGCGCAGGAACGATGCCTGGTCAGCCTCTTCAACGCCTTCCGCGACCACACGCTTGCTGAGTTCGTGCGCCAGCGCGACGATCGAACGCAAAATCGCAGCGCCTGTCGGCGTTGCACTTCCGCGCACAATCTCGCGGTCGACCTTAATCGTGTCGAACGGAAATCTCTGAAGGTAGGCGAGTGACGAGTAACCGGTGCCAAAATCATCCAGCGCCAAATCAGCGCCCGCCCCGCGCAAAGTTTCAAGAACCTCGGCTGCCTGCTCTGGATTTTCCATAACCAGCGTTTCAGTCACTTCCAGCCGCAGAACCCCGCGCGGCACGATATTGCGGCCCAAGATATGCCGGATTTCCTGAACGGACTCGGGACGGAAAATCTGGCGGCTTGAAACATTGACGCTAACAAAGAGCGGCCGTTCCGAGCGCGGCAACTCCGTCTGCCAGCGAGCGGCATCGTGCGCGGCGCGAAGCAGTACGTGCGAACCGAGCTTGATGATGAGGTCGCTTTCCTCGGCAACGGGAACGAACGATATAGGATTGAGAAGTCCGAGCTTTGGGTGATCCCATCTGACGAGCGCCTCAAAACCGGCCAGTTCCTTGGTCGGGAGATAGATGATCGGCTGATAGAGGACTTTAAGTTGATTGCGATCGAGAGCCTTGCGCAAATCGCTTTCGATCTGAATGCGATCGTCCCGATCTTTGCGCATTCCGGGCTCAAACGCGACGATGCGGTCCGCGCCGCTGCGTTTGGCGCGATACATTGCGAGTTCGGCTTCTTTAAGCAACTCATCGTCACCGACGTTGCTGTTATCCCAAACGGCAAGGCCGATAGAACCTGTTAGAACGATCTCTTGGTTGCCAAGTGGAATGGGCGCGCGCAGTGAGCGGCGAACACGTTCGGCGAGGGCCGCCAAATTGCGAGAGTCTTGCTCCGAGACGAACAACATGGCGAATTGATCGCCACCGACACGGGCGACCGTATCGTGGGGACCCAGATGCCGCTGCAGCCGCCGGGCGACCGTCAATAGCAAGCTATCGCCGCGCACAAGCCCGAACGACGAATTCGCACTTTTGAATTTATCGAGGTCGACGAAGACAACGGAAGGTTTAACTGAATTGTCCGACTTAGCCCGGGTCACCGCGCCTCTAAGGCGATCAAGAAACAGCTCACGGTTTGGTAATCCAGTCAGGCTGCAATGCACGGCGTCGTGCAACAGCCGCTCGTAGGCGCGTTTTGCATTCGAGATATCGCGGACAAGGCCAACACAGCGCAACGTGCGCCCGTCTGCGTTGGGAACGCTAGCCGCCTCAAGTTCAAACCAGCGCCAGCTGTTATCGGCATGCCGCATGCGGAAATCGGTGCGTATTTTGACTCCAGCGCGCTCTTGCGCAGACAAGAGCATAACGCGGAAGCGCTCCTGATCCATTGGGTGGACGTGCTTCACGAAGTCATCGACCTTGGTGGAAAGTTCTCCAGGCATCAACGCAAGAGCGTTCTCGATTTCCTGACCGATTTTGAACTCGTCACGCCGGATATTCCATTCCCAGACGGAAGCCCCTGAACCTGAGATTGCCAAGGAACGCGACTGCAATTCGGTGGGCGCGCCGGCGTACACAGGATCCAACGAGCGGAACGCAAATTGTGTGACCGTGAAACCCATCAGGATCACAACCAGCACAAGGCCCGCAACGAGGCTGGATACAATGACGTCCGTGGAGAGACGGCCCGTCAGCGTCATACCGGCCGCGAAGATCCACACCAAAAAAAGCACCCAGGTCGGCACCAACGACAAGGCGCGGTCCTGACCGCGAACCGCTAGAAAGAGTGTGAATACAGCGCCGACTGCGCCAATCAGCACAAACGACATGCGCGCAAACGTCGATGCGAGCCGCGGATCGATGACGGCAACAGCAACAAGTGCAAGCTGGGCGATCACCCAGACGCCGATGAGCATACGCACGAGCCCGTGCCAGAGCCCCAGGCGCAAGAATGTCGTGAGAAATATCACGAGGCTCGCTGCCATGGCCGCTTCGCTGGCCGCCCGGTACACGGCATTGTCTTCGGGCCGCAGGTTGAACAGCCGATGGAAGAAGCCGAAGTCGACGCAGAGATAGGTCAACACGGACCATGATACGAGTGCGGCGGCCGGAAAGATGATCTTGTGGTTGGCGGCGAATACCGCCGTCAAGAAGATCGCGAGCAGACCTGTCAGGCCCAGCATTGCGCCGTTGAACAGCTGCTTGTCGCGCGTTTTTACTTCGTAGTCGATCGGCTTCCACAGATAGAGCCGTGCGAAGCGTTCCGACGAGAGTTCGGCGACGTAAGTGATCGTCTGACCCGGCTCTAGCGTGACCCGGAAAATATCTGCGCGGTCGCTCTTGATACGTTCCGGCACGAAACCGATCGATGGCGTCACGCTATCCACGCGCCGGGCGTCCAGATCCGGCCAAATAGTTCCCGAACCGATTATGTTGTATCGATCAGCCGTCAACCAGCGCTCGAGCGGCTTGTCGGTCTTGTTGGTAAGCGCAAAGACCATCCAATTCGGATTGGCCCCAGGCGTCGATGCACGCACCGTCATTCGTCCCGTTACCCCATCGGCACCGGGTGCGGTTTCAACCTGCAGACTATCGCCACGCCCTTCATAGGCTTCTCCAAGCGTCGTAATCTCGACACGCTCAAGTTCGGTTGCAACGACGATGGGTGTCAGCGCAACTGCGTTGGAGATACTCGCTGCGAGAAAAAGAAAAGTCGCGCACAAGACGGCAGCGGCCGGGCCACGGCCATGAGCGAGACGTGAGCGGCACCATCCGGTCATCGCAACCACTCCCGATTGGAGCCGGAGGCATTTGGGCCGGAGAGCGGTGCATCGTCTTCAATCCGCGAAAAAATGAAGTGGTCCTCCCAGGCACCATTGATCTTGAGAAACCGGCGCGCGAGGCCCTCACGGCTGAAGCCGCATTTCTCAAGAACGCGCAGCGATGCAATGTTGGTCGTCATGCTGGCAGCTTCAATCCGATGCAGATGAAGTCCACGAAATGCAAACGGTAGCATGCTGCGTACCGCCTTCTGCATTGTACCCTGGCACACATAAGGCGCACCGGTCCAATAGCCGAGTGACGCCGATTGAGCAGCACCGCGGCGCACGTTCGATAAAATCATACCGCCGAGTAGGGAACCGGTCGATGCGCCGGTGATAAAAAACGAGTAGCCCAGATCGTCGCGCGCATCTTGACCATAGGCTTTGAGACGGCGTCGAAATGACGAGCGCGAAAGGTCGTCTCGCGACCAAGCCGGCTCCCAAGGGGTAAGATGAGCGCGGCTCAAGGACCTCAGTTCCGCCCATTCTGCGTAGTCGCTGGTTGAAGGCGGACGCAGAATGAGGCCATTCCCCGCAATCGGCTCTAGGAAATCTTCAGGAAGCGCTGACCTCAGGAATGCCATGGCGCCCTCATGCCCCAACCGCCGCCTCAGCTGCTATTGCAGCCGCTGCAGCTTGTGCCTGCTTTGTGGACCGCCGGCCCGAACCGACAAGGGCAATCGATGGCTTAGTCTTGAGTAACCTAGTCGCCAATACTTGAACACTCTCCGCATTCACCTCGTTGACCTTATCCATAAGTTCCGCAACGGAAACAAAACGGTCATGGGCCATGAGGTGCCGGGCCATCTGTTCGGCGCGCACGGATGAACTCTCAAGCGCCATCAAGAGCCCGGCTTTCAACTGTGCCTTGGCACGCTGAAGCTCTGGACCTGAAGGACCGCCTTCAACGATATCGGCAAACTCCGCCGCGACAACACGGGCGAGGTCTTCAACCATCTCGGGGCCTGTTGCTGCGTGCACAGCCAGCATTCCTGTGTCCTTCAATGCCCACATGCTCGAGTAAATGGCGTAGCAAAGGCCGCGCCGCTCGCGGACCTCCTGGAACAAACGGGACGACATGCCCCCGCCGAAGAGACCCGAGAACACCTGCGCGGTGTAGTAGTCCGAATCGAGGAACGACGGCGCCGGGAACCCTATGAGTAAGTGGCTCTGCTCAAAGGGTTTTTCTGACGCTGCAAGGCCCCCTACGTAGCGTGCGGGAACCTCTTCCCCCTGTGGTCCGGCAGTGAGCCCCCCGAATAGGGCCTCAACGTGGCGAACCCATTTTTCGTGGTCGATAGCGCCTGCCGCCGAAAAGACCATAGCGCCTGGCCGGTAGGCCCTATCCATAAACGCTCTAAGATCGGCGGCAGAAATGGACTTCACGCTCTCGGGCGTACCGAGAATGGGCCGGCCTAACGCTTGGCCGGGAAACGCAGTTTCCTGCAACATTTCGTAGGCCAGATCGTCGGGGCTGTCGCGCGTTCCGGCGATCTCCTGCAGGATGACTTCGCGCTCCTTGTCGAGTTCGGCGGTGTCATAGGACGAGTCCAGCAGAATGTCGGCCAACAGCGTCAGGGCGATATTTTCATCGTCCTTCAGGACGCGAGCATAGTACGCGGTTGAATCGAGACCGGTCGCGGCGTTGAGTTCGCCGCCGATTTCCTCGATCTCCTCGGCGATCTTGCGGGCAGATCTCGACGACGTGCCCTTGAAGGCCATGTGTTCGAGCAAGTGAGATAGCCCATGCTCATGCTCTTGCTCGTGGCGAGCACCCGAGCCAACCCAAAGGCCTAGTGATACCGTTTCAACCTCGGGCATCCGGTGTGACGCAACACGAATACCGTTGGCGAGCGTCGAAACTTTAGATCCCATATTCCTCACGCTTTCCCGCGACCGCTGGCGATGCCCTCGACGTAGGATTGAATCGATTTCAAATCGGCCGGCAGAACTTCATAGCGCTCACGATCGGTCATCAAGTTCGACAAGCGCTCCGGCAAGGCGGGGCGCGTGCCCGTGATCGCCTCGATGGCGTCCGGAAACTTGGCCGGATGTGCCGTTGCAAGCGTCACGATGGTGCCAGCGGGCTTCAAGCGCTGCGACGCGACGACACCGCACGCCGTGTGCGGGTCAAGCAAGTAGCCGTACTTTTCCTTGGTTGACCGGATGCACTCCGCCACATCGCTTTCCGAGGCGGCGGCGGCGGAGAAATCGGATTTCAAAACCGGCCACAGATCGCCGAGTTCGAAGCGCTTGTCTTTGCTCAAGCTCTCCATAAGACCTCGAATGCGAGCGGGATCGCGATCCGAGGCTTCGAACAAATAGCGTTCGAAATTTGATGAAATTTGGATGTCCATGGATGGCGAAGATGTAGCTTTGACGCCGCGCATCTCGTACACCCCGTTCGCAACCGTGCGTGGCAGAATGTCGTTCTCGTTCGACGCTATGATAAGCCTATCGATACCGAGGCCCATCCGCCGGGCGGCATACCCGGCGAATATATCGCCGAAATTTCCAGTCGGCACCGAGAACGACACGGACTTATCCGGGGCGCCGAGCTGAGCGGCTGTGTAAAAGTAGTAGGTGATCTGTGCGACGATGCGTGCCCAGTTGATGGAGTTGACGCCCGAAAGCTGAATGCGATCGCGAAACGCAAGATCGTTGAACATGGCTTTGACGAGGGCCTGGCAATCATCAAACGTGCCGTCGAGGGCGACTGCGTGCACATTCGCCTCTTTGGGTGTCGTCATCATGCGCCGTTGAACATCCGAGACGCGGCCATCTGGAAACAGAATGATGACATCGACGCGGCTAGACGAACGGAACGCTTCAATCGCGGCGCCGCCGGTATCGCCGGACGTTGCCCCGACGATCATCGCCCGCTGACCGCGCTTTTCCAGCACATGATCCATGAGCCGCGCTAGAAGCTGCATAGCGACGTCTTTGAAAGCAAGCGTCGGTCCGTGAAAGAGTTCGAGGATGTAGTGGCCGGGCTCGAGTTCGACGAGTGGAGTGACAGTGGGTTGTCCGAACGTGGCATAGGCTTCGTTTGCCATGTGCCGCAGCGCGTCGCGCGAAATCGCGCCGCCCGTAAACGGGTGAATGACTTCGACGGCGATCTCTGCAAATGGCTTCGAGGCAAAGGAGCGGATCATCTCAGGCGAGATTTGCGGCCAGCTCTCCGGCAAATAGAGCCCGCCGTCGCGCGCGAGACCCGCGAGCAGAACATCTTCAAAGCCGAGTTCCGGCGCTTGGCCTCTGGTCGAAATGTAGTTCACGTTCGCGTTGTCTCTCTTGAGTTTTCTTCGCTTTGACCGAACCTAGTGTGATCACACGGCTCGAACAAGTTAAGGCGGCAGGACTGGGGCGGTCGCCAACAGTTGTCTAGGGTTGTAGCGGCGCGCCGTCCTTCAGTTTCTCCAGCCTCTGGCGGGCATAGACGATGAACACCAGCAGAAGCGTCAACGCGAAGCCGTACCACGTCACGACATATTCAAGATGGCGGTTTGAAATCTTGATTTCGGTCGTGCCGCCCTTTGGCCAACCGCCGGGATTGGCGGGCTCGGCTTCGGCATCTAGCGAAAATGGCGCATAGCCTTGGAGCCGCATCAGCGCAAGCTTCTCAGGGGCGGGTGGCCCGGCCTCACCCCAGCGCATGGCCCAGGTGTCGCGCGAATACCAACGGTTGCCTTTGGCATCATCGGCGGGCGTGAACAGCCCCTTCGACTGATCCGCGCGCGCAAGGCCCGTGACAGCCACTGTGCCGGTCACTTGTCCATCGGCACGCTTGGCGGGATCCTTCAAAGTGTACGGCACCCATCCTCGGTTGACGAAAAGGGGCGGCTGGCCTCCCTCAGGGGTGAAAAGCGTGTAGACGTGCCAGCCCTGACTGGCTGTCGTTGGCGCATAGAGATGGCGCTCTACATTGTGGTCAAATGTGCCGGTTACGCGCACACGCTTGTATTCGGCGTCGCCAGATTGAACGAACTCGGATAGCGCGGAAATGTAGGATTGAGGTTCCGCGCCCGCGCGCGCCGCAATTTTGGTAATAAGATCTTGCTTCCACACAAGACGCTGCCACTGCCATGTTCCAAGCCCAATGAGCACAGGCAGCATAGCGATTGTCATCAAAGCGGGAACGGCGAGGCCGGCCGCACGCAAGCGCGCAAACATCTCTCTCAATCCTTCGACAAACGGCCTTCCTCAGCCTTGTTCTGGTATTGCAAGGCGATCAGCGTAGCCTTGAGAAAGCGCAGCAAAAACACCGCCAACAGTGGCGTGAAGAACCCGAGCAGTAATACGTGCGCCCACCACGGCACGCCAAACTTGAACTCGGCAATCAGTGCCCCACCCATGCAGAGAAAACCGAGAATAAAGATGGCGAATACCGCCGGACCATCGCCCGTATCGACGAACTTGTAATCAAGGCCGCAGTGCGAACAGTTATCGCGCATGTTCAGCACTTGGCGGAACAACGGACCTTTACCGCAACGCGGACAGCGGCATTTGAGTCCCGCCGTTATCGCCGAAACGGTTGCTGGCCCATTTTCTGGCGCGTTGACCATGTCGATGTCCGTTCCAGAAAAAAGTAAGGCGGCACGAGGCCGCCTTACATGACCATGTTCTCGCGCCATCGCGCTTAGTGACCCGCTGCGCCCGCGGCCACTTCGCCGCCCGTACCCGCGCCCGCGACATAGATCGCAGCGAAGAGGAACAGCCAAACCACGTCAACGAAGTGCCAATACCAGGCGGCAGCTTCGAAGCCGAAGTGCTGCTGTGGCGTGAAGTGACCTTTCATGGCGCGGACCAAACAGACCGCCAAGAAGATCGTTCCGATGATGACGTGCGCGCCATGGAAGCCCGTCGCCATGAAGAACGTCGAACCGTAGCTGTGACCGGCATAGCTAAAAGCCGGCGTGGCTATATTCGATCGCCTGACAGACAGTGAAGGCGATACCGAGCAGCACCGTCAGCAGCAAGCCGATAACGAGGCCGCGGCGGTCGTTCTTCAGAAGGGCATGATGGGCCCAGGTGACGGTGCAGCCCGACGTCAACAGGATAAGCGTATTGACGAGCGGAAGGCCCCAGGGATCGAACGTGTTCTTGAAGAAGCCCGGCACAGACGTCGCCGTCGCATCAACGGGCACGGGCGGCCAGACGCCACCGAAAACTTCGTTGCGGGTCGTCAGACCGACAAAACGCCCAGCGTTGTTTGGGAGTTCGCTGATACCGGCGGGAAAGAGCGCGCTATCGAAATAGCCCCAGAACCAAGCGACGAAGAACATAACTTCTGAGGCGATGAACATAATCATGCCGTAGCGCAGATGAAGTTGCACGACCGGCGTGTGATCACCCTTATGCGCTTCGATGATGACATCGCGCCACCACATCCATGCGCAGGCGATGAGCCCGAGGATACCAACACCAAAGAGCCAAGAACCTGTAATGCCGAATACGCCGGCCCCATCGACGTGGGTGCGCATCCAGGCGATGGCACCGATTGCCGTCGCGAGGGCCGCAGTCGCAGCCAATACCGGCCATGGGCTCGGATCAACCAAGTGATAATCGTGATGCTTTGCGTGCGAATCTGCCATTTAAATCTCCGTCGTCCCCATGCCGTGTAGTTGTTTCGTTTCTTATTCCTCAGCCCCCATCGGCCTGTCGCGGCACTACTGCCGTGCGTTCCGAAGGGTAAAACACGTAACTCAAAGTGACATTCTGCAGACCGGCGGTATCGCGGTCCTCGACCATTTTAGGATCGAGGTAGAACGTGACCGGCATCTCAACCGATTGGCCCGGCTGCAGTGTCTGCTCCTTGAAGCAGAAGCATTCGATCTTGTTGAAGTAGATACCGGCGACATCAGGCGCCACGTTAAACGCGGCAGTGCCTTTCAAAGGCTTATCCGACAAATTGGTCGCGCGGAAAAACGCCAGGGCGTTTTCGCCGATTTTTACGTCCATCGTCGCCAGAACGGGCTCGAACTTCCAAGCGAGGCTTGGCGATACGTTGGCGTCGAAGCGGACTGTGACGACCTTATCGAGTACTTTATCAGACGGCGCCGTGGCGCGCTGCGTCGTGCCGCCATAACCAGTGACTTGGCAGAAGAGCTTGTAGAGCGCGGGCGACGCCGCTGTGACGCTACCCATGACGGCAAGCGCAGCTAGGCAACCGAGCACAACCTTGCGGTTGTTGCCGTTTCCTTGCATCAACTCTGGTCCGCCGTTCGTCACGAATTCCAACTTTCAAATTCTGGGCGCTTGTTAGAGCGCCTTGTTGATCGCATTTCCCCCAAGCCGGACAATCGTTGCGGCATAAAACAGCAAGACCATCAAACCGAGCAGCAGCGCTATCGCGACCGAACGCCGGCTCGCCGCATTTTTTTCAGGTGTCCTATCATCCTTATCACGTCCGTCCGTCATCGCTCCTTCATCCCATCACCCTTTGCCACGCATGCTCGCCGAGCAGCACGATGAACAACAGGAACAGATAGAGGATCGAAAATAGAAACAGCTGCTTTGCCGCGTGATCGCCCTCGCGGCCTTCGGTTATGCGCCGCACTTTGTCGGCGAAATAAAGAAACACGGCACCAGAAACGACGGCCGTCACCAGATAGAGGTTCCCAGCAAAGCCCATAAACGAAGGCAGCGTTGCCAGCGGCACGAGTGCCCAGGAATAGAGCACGATCTGACGGCGCGTTTCGGCGGGGCCAGCCACGACCGGCAGCATCGGCACGCCAACGCGCTCGTAGTCGCGGCAGCGATAAAGTGCGAGCGCCCAGAAGTGCGGCGGCGTCCACATGAAGATGATGAGGAAGAGCACGAAGCTCTCAATCGTGACGCTGCCGGTGACAGCTGCCCAGCCAATCATAGGCGGGAAAGCGCCAGCTGCGCCGCCGATAACGATGTTCTGCGGCGTCCGCCGTTTCAGCCACATCGTATAGACGAAGAGATAGAACGCTATGGTCATCGCCAAGAGAGCGCCAGCCACCCAATTGACTAGAACGCCAAGCGTCAGGACCGAAAAGACAGAAAGTATCGAGCCGAATTGCAGGGCTTCTTCAGCCGTGACTTTGCCGCGCGGGATAGGCCGCGCGGCTGTGCGCTGCATCTTGGCATCGATATCGGCGTCGTACCACATATTGAGTGCGCCAGATGCTCCTGCGCCCATGGCAATGGCGAGAATGGCGATCACACCGATAACAGGATGGATATTGCCAGGTGCGGCAACCATCCCCGTAAGCGCCGTCAGAACCACGAGCGACATGACGCGCGGCTTCATCAGCTGCACGAAATCGCCAACTGACCCTTCGCCCATATCGGCACGGGCGTTCGCGTCAGCTTCTATGCCAATGTCGGCCATCTAAGTACTAGCTCGCTCGCCGTTGGCGGGGTTGCATCCCCACGCAATTTAGTTAGTTGGAAATCGAGTTGAGCAGGTTGCAACCCGCCCAACTCGCCGTCTCAGAACAACGATCAGTGATGATCGCCGGCCGCAATACGCGGCAATTTTTCGTAGGAATGGAATGCTGGAGGTGATGGCAGCGTCCATTCGAGAGTGGTTGCGCCAACGCCCCAAGGATTGTCCGCTGCCTTCTCCTTGCGGATGAAGTAGGCGTACAACATCGAGAACACAAACAGCACCGTACCGGCGGCGGTGATGTACGCGCCGATGGAGGAGATATTGTTCCAGTAAGCGAAGGCATCCGGATAATCCGCATAGTGGCGCGGCATGCCGGCGAGACCGAGGAAGTGCTGCGGGAAGAACAGCACGTTGGCGCCGATAAAGGTCAGCCAGAAGTGCAGTTTCCCGAGCGTCTCGTTATACATGTAGCCCGACATTTTTGGGAACCAGTAATACCAGCCCGCGAAGATCGAGAACACGGCACCAAGCGACAGCACGTAATGGAAGTGCGCCACGACATAGTAGGTGTTGTGCAGCGAGCGATCGATGCCCGCGTTTGCACACATGACGCCCGTGACGCCACCAACCGTGAACAGGAAAATGAAGCCCAGCGCCCACATCATTGGGGTTTTGAACTGCAGCGAGCCGCCCCACATCGTGGCGATCCACGAAAAGATCTTCACGCCCGTTGGCACGGCGATGACCATGGTCGCAAACATGAAGTAGGCTTGCGTGTCGACGCTGAGGCCCGCCGTATACATGTGGTGTGCCCACACGATGAACCCGACGAGACCGATGGCAACCATGGCGTAGGCCATGCCAAGATAGCCGAAAACGGGCTTACGCGAGAAGGTCGAGATGACGTGGCTGATCATGCCGAAGCCGGGAAGAATGAGAATGTAAACTTCCGGGTGGCCGAAGAACCAGAACAAATGCGCGTACAGCAGTGGGTCGCCACCGCCGGCCGGATCATAGAACGTGGTGCCAAAGTTACGGTCTGTCAGCAGCATCGTGATGGCACCGGCAAGAACCGGGAGCGATAGAAGTAGCAAGAAGGCTGTGACGAGAACCGACCACACGAACAGCGGCATCTTGTGCAGCGTCATGCCGGGGGCCCGCATATTGAAGATGGTGGTGATGAAGTTGATGGCGCCAAGGATCGAGGAAGCACCGGCCAGATGAAGCGCCAAAATACCGAAATCGACAGCGGGGCCCGGATGGCCAATTTTTGCTGAGAGCGGCGCGACCACGATCCAACCCGTACCAACGCCGTTTGCGTCAGCGGTACCCGGAACGAACATCGAGCAAAGCAGCAGGATGAATGCCGCCGGCAAGAGCCAGAACGAGATGTTGTTCATGCGCGGGAATGCCATATCCGGCGCGCCGATCATCAAGGGCACGAACCAGTTGCCGAAGCCGCCGATCATGGCGGGCATGACCATGAAGAAAACCATGATCAGACCGTGGCCGGTCACGAACACGTTGTAGGCGCCTTCGTCGGCGAAATACTGCATGCCCGGCTGCTGCAGCTCAAGGCGCATCATGACCGATAGAAAGCCACCGATGAGACCTGCACAGATTGCAAACAGAAGGTACATCGTGCCGATGTCTTTGTGGTTCGTCGAATAGAACCAGCGCGTGAAGAATGTCGGCGCGTGATCGTGATCGTCGTGCGCCCCGTAAGCCGTGCTACCCATGTGTCGAAGCCCTTATTCTTAGAGGGGTGTCCCCGGAGATTTATGTATTTTTGCGCCGGAGACTTTGGTTCCGGCGCAGGTGTATTTTTAGTTGGCGGCTTGCGCGACGGACTTGTTGCCCGAGCCTAGCTCGGCATCCGCTTTTAGGATTTCAGCGGCCTTCTTCTTGTCCTTGGCAACGAGCGCTGCCATCCAGGCATCGTAAACTGCCGGCTCGACGACACGAATGACGATCGGCATGCCGGAATGGTTCTTGCCGCACAGCACCGAGCACTGGCCGTAAAAGACGCCCACCTTGTCAGGCTGGAACCAAACGGCTGCGGTTCGTCCTGGAACAGCCTGCATTTTCGCGCCAAACGAGGGGATCGTCCAAGAGTGTATGACATCGTTTGACGTCACCAGCATATGCACGACTTTGCCGACGGGCAGAGCAATTTCCTGATCGACCGTCAACTGACGCAGTTGCTTGCGTTCTGCCCAGACAGGCTTCGCATCTTCGAGAAGGACTTTGTGGAGCGCCAAACCTTCGAATTTGCCGTATTTTTCAACGTATGGCTTGTCACCCAACTTGGCCTTGAGCACATCTTCGTCACGCAACATGTTTGAAGTCAGCGTGATCTTCTGATCCATGTACTCATGTTCCCAGAACCAAGCGTTCGCCGTCGCCTTAATGGTGATGTCGGGCTTAGGGAAACGATACTGCTCGTAGAGCAGCTTGAACGAGGGAATTGAGATGCCGACGAGAATGAGGATCGGGATGATCGTCCAGGCAACCTCAAGGAAAGTATTATGCGTCGTGCGTGACGGCGTCGGGTTGTTCTTCTCACTGAAGCGGAACATGACGTACAGCATCAAGAGAAGCACGAACGCGGTAATCGCGATGATCGTCATATTCACAGCGTCATAGAGTGTATGAATTTCCGACATGATGCTGGTCGCAGGAAGCTGCAGACCCATCTGCCCGTCTGTCGGGTGCCCGAGCCCGGCAAGTGCGGGAACCGTCAAGGCAAGGCTCGCAACAGCCATCAAAGTGACGGCGCCAAACAAACGTCTTAGCATTCTCTTGCTCCCAGTTCGCCAGCCACGATGTCGAGGCCCGGCGTCTCTCTTTTTTCCGGTCTGCCAAACGTTGTGGCAGCCTCGCCCCAAATTTCAATTTCCAGCCCCGGACATACCGGCACTTGAGATAGAGCACGCATATCGCGGAACGCGCACTCCCCCGAAGACCTAAAGAGCACAACTGGGTTCCTTGGCTCAAGTCAAGTTTTGTGCGTCATTTAGCGCGAAGGCGTGCACGAATCGCGTGGACGGCCTAGGAATGACCGGCGCGGGCAGTGCAACAGAATTCGGCCCTATTGATATCCAAGGTAACGGTTAGCCCTCGCTCCAGCATTACTGCGCCAGAATTCTGACCTGCGGCGCCTTCCAAATTGTTCGACATCCACACGAATTGCACCCAGGAGTGCCCCTTGGCTCACGCAACGTCCGCCTCTAAAACCACGACAACCAGTGTTTCCGCCCGTATTGGCGTTGTTCTGGCCATTATCATCGCACTCGTTTTTGCTTTCACCGCCCCCCATGCGGGGGCTGTCGAGGCGCCAGAGGGAACCGTCAAGGCCCAACACGGCGATTGGCAAATCGTCTGTAAAGACCCCCCGCCCGGATCGAAATCGGGCGTTTGCGCGCTTGTTCAAAGCGTCACTGCCGAAGACAAGAATAACATCGGACTTACGGTCTATTTTCAGAAATTCACAAATGGCACCCGCGTTTTGCGCGTATTCGCTCCGCTTGGCGTCCTGCTGCCGCCCGGCCTCGGCCTCAAGATTGACGACAAAGATGTCGGTCACGCCCCGTTTCTGCGCTGCCACAACTTTGCGTGCTACGCGCAGGTGGTGGTCGAGGACACACTGGTCGAACAATTGAAAACCGGAAAAACAGCCATCTTTATTATCTTTCAGACCGAAGAGGCGGGCATCGGCATTCCGATTTCGCTCAAAGGCTTCCCGGAAGCATTGGCTGCGCTTCAATAAGCGATGACCTTTAAGCACTGGCCTCTGGCGCGAACGCAAAACGGCCAGCATATCGCCGACCGTTGAATGTACTTTATGACGCCATTTCAGATGTTTATTTGATGGCGCTCAAACCTTACGCGACCTTGCGCTCATGTTCGTATTCGCGCGCTACCGCCCGGTCTTCCAGACGCAAGGTATCGTGCGGCCGCTTCTTCGCAGCAGGAATGACTTCTATTCCCGGAAGCGGCTGCGTGGTGCGCGTCAAAGCTTGCGTAATGTGCTGGTTAGCATCGGAATAGGCTTGTCCGACCTGCTCCCAGTAGCGCGCCTGAGCGTTGACAACATCAAAAGGATTGCTCGCCTGGGTCATGCAGTGGGCAAACTCAATTGCCGCCCGGCTTTGCCTTGCACCCGCCTGAGCCAGTTCAAGCTGCCAGCGGCCGACGCCTTTCAAAAGTGGCTGCCAACAAAGCGAAACCATATCCGTGGTCTCAAACATCAATAGAAATGCATCGTGAGCCGGCGACGTTGGCGCGCCGGTGACTTTGGCCCCTGAACTCATAAAAACGAACCTCCACTCAAGTTTTCCAATCATCGCCAAACGGACGATGAAACTGCCAGACGGCGATACCCCGCCAATTCAAGCGTTAACCACGTCATACGGCTTGAATAGCGGCCTGATAGCACAATCCGCATACGCATGCACTTCACAGAAAAGTGGTCAGGCTTCTCGACCTCGGAACGCATATCGGAACTTAGTGGCAATTTTTGAGCTTCAACTCGAAAATTTCGAATGCAATCCCAAATTGCACAATAAAAAATTGATATACTTATGATTTTTCCTTCTCCAGGACATGAGTTCTTCAACCATCAGCATGCTTGTTAACTACGCTCAGCTGGCCTTCCAATCAGCGAAATACTCAAATGTAGTTTTAGTTTTTTCTTTGAGTGGCGTGATGACGGGGCATTTTTCGCTTCACCCGTCTGCAAGTTGGAATCGCGGCCGTTTCGCTCCGGCCGTCGCTGTACTTGCGTTTGCCCTCATTTCATTCTCCTCGAACAGTGCGTGCTCCGATCCAACAGAACCCGCGCAACCTAAATACGGATGGCGCGAAGTTTGGGGCGGCGGCGACGCCATGCGCGATGTGTGGTTGCTCTATACTGGAATGACGCTCGCGCCCTGGAGCGAGCACGTTTACGATCCCGGATGGCGGCTCAGATCGCACATGGGGTATGGCGAATTCAACTATGTGCCATCCAACACAAACGGCCGGAGTGTGCGCGGTACCGTCGGCTACGCCGATGCACTTATCGGCTATCACTGGCGCGCGGGAGAGCTAACCGCGAAGGCCTTCGCCGGCATCGCAGCTATCGATCGCAATGGCCGGAACGCAAGCTCTGGCCGTCGAAATTTCGGCATGGAATACGGGCCGAAGTTGATGCTTGAGCTTTGGTACAATTTGGGCGACGCGCAATGGACGTCTTTGAATATGTCCTTCACGACCGCGCATAAAACGGCAAGCGCGCGCTGGCGATGGGGCTACAAGCTGTTGCCCGAACTTTCGGTTGGGCCGGAGCTGCGTTTCGACTCCAACGATTTCCGCGCCGAAGACCGCAGCTCCTTCTTCGATCAATACTCGGCGCGCGGCGGCGCTTTCATTTCTTACAAATGGCCGGGCATCGAGCTGTCGGTGGCGGGCGGTGTCGCATCGCGATTTCAAGGCACAAAACGCGACGATGACAATACTAGTATGACGCCTTACGGCACCGTCAATTTGCTTTTCCAATACTAGTTTCGGCGCACTCCTTGTTTTAGTCCCGCTTTTCCGGAAGACTGAACAATAAGCGCACGTGACTAACTCACAACGGGGAGGGCTTGATGAAACGTTTTCCCGCCGCCGCAACGGTTGTTATCCTTGCAGCCGTTCTCACTGGTGCCGCATCTGAGGCCGCTCTAGCCGGCGTCTGTGCTTCCCAGGCGATAGAGGCGCGCGGCGAGCCATCGCGCTTCATATGGATTGCCAAAACCAAAACCCGGGCCAACTGGAGGCGTAAGGTGCGCGCCACGCCGGGCCTTGGCACAGCCTACGCAAACTGGGCCCGGGCCGAGAACACCGAAGAACGCTGCCTGTCGGGCGGCGCGGGAACAGTCTGTATTTTTACCGGAACGCCCTGTTTGCCATAACGAGGCCCGCCTTAACCGCGCATTTCCAAATAATTGCTGGAATTTGGCCCGCCCTGAAATTATTTTTGCCGCCCACCCAAGGAAATCCCAAATCCTCGCGTCTAATCGTCAAAATGATCGGCGCAACGGGTTAACCTCGCGTGACGGATGAGAGCGATGAAACGTTGTCGAAGCGCGCCGCCTTGGGCGACCGCAACGCGTTTTCCGAACTGCTCGCGCGCCACTATGATCGCATTTACCGGCTGGCTTGGCGCTGGTCGGGGCGGCGCGATACCGCCGAGGACATCGCGCAGGACGTGTGCGTGAAGCTCGCGGGCGCGATCCGGAGTTATCGCGGGGAGTCGGCGTTTTCGACATGGCTGCACCGCATCGCTTACACGACGGCCATCGATCACATGCGCTTGACCCAAAGGATCGTCGCTGTTGAGCCGTCTGAAATCATAAGGCTCGCGGATAGTTTATCTGTAGCGCCGGACGAGCACCTCGACGGCGCTGAGATTTGGGAGGCGGTGCGCAAGCTCCCGCCGCAACAGCGCGACGCGGTGCTGATGGTTTACGGCGAGGACAAGAGCCACGCGGAAACGGCAATAATCTTAGGATGCTCGGAGAAAACCGTCTCCTGGCATATCCACGAAGCGAAGAAGAGATTGAGGATTTATCTCGAGGCAGTCGGATAACGATGACCGGGCGCGACCTCGAAAATTTGAATCACTTGCCCGTGCCGCCGCCGCAGGATGCCGCGCGCCGCGCTGCGATGGATGCGGCGTTGAACGCGTTCGATGAGCTTCGCGCATCAACTTCAGAACAGCGGATGCACTGCAGCCCCCAAGGAAACATCGTTCCTCTTCGTCAGACGGAAACGTCAAACCGAAAGAGGAGTTTCTTTATGCGCATCACGTCCCGCCAGAATTTGGCGCTCGCCGCGTCACTCGCAGCCCTCATGATCGCCGCGCCGTTCGCATTCCAGCATGTCCAGCCGCCTGCCCAGGGCACGTTCGATGGCATTTCGACTGAGATCGAGCCGCTCGAACGGCGGCACATCCGCGCCTGCTCCGAGCAAAAGCATGCGAGACGGCGCGGCTCGATGCGCCGCACTCGATCCCGCACTCGATCCCGCACCGGCGCAGGGCGGGAAAGATGCGAAAATCGGCTCTCGCGGAAAAAGAGAGGCCGTCAAATTGTACGAAGTTGAGCCGCAGCGCCCGAAAAAGTCGCGCGCGAAGAAGGCCTGCGACGGAAAAACGAAGGCTGTGGCAGCCATCGCAGGCAAACCTGCGAGATGAGCTGAATTCGGTGGGACGTCGAAGATGGCGCATTGGTTCGCCGGGGCGGATAACGCTCAAATTGGCACCCGATTTTTCGGGCCACCCTATTTCCCGGAAAGGCGTCAAATTTGATCGGCGAGCACTTCAGTGCTAAGACCTGCACCCACGGCGAGGCGCGCCTGTCGCTGCGCCCGCCAAGTCTGCCGCCATCGCCTCGCTCGAAAGCGACGCCTCGGCGCGAGCGCGCGGGCGCATTGCGGCGGAACCCGAGCCCCAGGCGACGCGGCGGATACTCGACGAACTGAAGTACCGGGAGGCCGCAAAACCAGACTCGCTCGGGCTGACGGGCAAGAGCACTGACCAGCGCGTCGCGATCATTCAGCACGACGAGCCGCAACAGCAGATCATCCAGGAAGAAAACCGCGACAAGTTCGACGCCAAAGAAATCAATCCCGTAAAACAGGTGGCTGTGGAACCCGTCTCGACGTTCTCGATCGATGTCGATACGGCATCATATGCGTTCGTGCGGCGCGCGCTCAACGCGGGGCAATTGCCGCCGAAGGACGCCGTGCGCGTCGAAGAGATGATCAATTACTTCCCGTATTCGTATCCTGGCCCAGAGTCCGCCGAAACGCCGTTCAAACCGACAGTCTCTGTGTTCCAGAGCCCCTGGAACAAGACCAACAAGCTCGTGCACGTGGCGATCAAAGGCTACGACCTGAAAAGCACTGAACGGCCGCGCGCCAATCTCGTGTTCCTGATGGATGTATCGGGCTCGATGGGCCCGGCAGACCGCTTGCCGCTGGTCAAAAACGCGTTTCGCCTGCTCGTCGATCAGTTGAAACCGGACGACACGGTCGGCATTGTCACCTATGCGTCCGGGTCCGGCATCGCCCTGGAGCCGACGAAGGTTGCAGAGAAAAGCAAAATCCTAGCGGCTATCGACCGCTTGGGTGCCGGCGGCTCGACCGCGGGCGCGGCCGGCATCGCGGATGCGTATCGCTTGGCCGAAGCGGCGTTCGATCAGAAGGCCGTCAACCGCGTCATCCTTGCGACCGACGGCGACTTTAACGTCGGCATCACTGACCAGAGCGAACTCAAGGGCTTCATTGAGCGAAAGCGCCAGTCTGGCATCTTCCTTTCAATCCTCGGCGTCGGCCAGGGCAA
The DNA here is from genome assembly GCA_963819605.1 of uncultured Alphaproteobacteria bacterium. Classification (GTDB taxonomy): domain Bacteria; phylum Pseudomonadota; class Alphaproteobacteria; order Rhizobiales; family Hyphomicrobiaceae; genus Hyphomicrobium_B. The sequence continues at coordinate 163,689 of CAWFWU010000007.1, forward strand.
TCACAATGACGCGCTCATGCAAACGCTGGCGCAGAACGGCAACGGCACGGCGGCCTATGTCGACACACTAACCGAAGCGCGAAAGGTTCTTGTCGACGAGTCGTCCTCGACGCTGTTCACAATTGCCAAGGACGTGAAGTTGCAGATCGAGTGGAACCCGGCGCAGGTCGCAGAATATCGTTTGATCGGCTACGAGACACGTACGCTTGCGCCGCGAAGACTTCAACAACGATCGCGTGGATGCGGGCGACATCGGCTCGGGCCATACCGTGACGGCGATTTATGAAGTGACGCCGGTTGGCGCGCCGAAGCTGACCGACGACTTGCGTTACGCGGCGAAGACGCCTGCGGAAGATGCAGCAGCCGCCAAGGTGCGCATTGAACCAGAGGCGTCTAAGGAACTCGGCTTCCTGAAACTGCGCTATAAACGCCCCAACGAAGATACGTCGCAACTTGTGACACTGCCCATCACAGACGGCCAGCACACGGTTGCCGGCATTCCCACCAATGACGTGCGCTTCTCGACTGCCGTCGCCGCGTTCGGGCAAATCATGAAGGGCGAAAACTACACGCAGAGCTATACGTTCGACGACGTACTGGCCCTCGCGCAAGGCGCGCGCGGCGACGACCCGTTCGGCTATCGCGCGGAGTTCCTGAACCTCGTCAGATTGGCGAAGAGTGCGCGGCCGTGACAGCCGGCGCGCGGGTAATACATTTCGAGAGTGTATCCACTCCCGCATGTCACCTCCCTACTTGATGAACCAGCAATGAACGCATCCTTTAGTTTGCGTTCAGACCTGGAGGATCAGATTTTCCCGGCGGTCAAAAGCCGTCATGCAAATCAACAAGTTACTAGAGTGATGGAGGATTACATGTTGGGAGACATGATACGCACGGCCTCGCTAAGCACACTTTTACTTTGTGGCGGCGGAGCTGCAAACGCAGCCGACCTCGATTACGGCCCGGACGCTTCTTATGGACGGTATGAAGACGAGAACTATCAGCGCCAGCCCGTTCATAGAACGCGTTCGGTGGATCAAGCCTACGCAAAACTTCAATCACACGGGTTCCACGATATTGTCGTTGAACGTACTGACGTGCCCTACAGTTTCGCCGCCTGCAAACGCGGCAAGCGGTATCACATCCACATCGACGAACGTGGCGAACTAGAAGAATTGAATTCGGTCGGCGCGTGCGGGCAATACGCCGACGACTACAATGGTGCTCCGCGCAATTACAGTAGCCGCTACAGCGACGAAGAATGGCGCAAGAGGACTTATTGGCGGGCGCGGAATAACTACTGACGAACGTAACATGCGTCCTGGTAAACCGCTTGGTGGCAGTGCCAGGACGCGATCAAACGATCAATATTATTTTATTGCCTGGAAAAGCGCTTCTTGATGGCTTTTTTTGCGGTGGGCTTTGACGCAGAAGACGTGGTTCTTGCACAATTTCCGGAACCGTCAGGCTTGTTTTCACATGGCGGCTCAGCCGCCGGCCCGTTCGATTTGAGTGCCATATCGGCGTTCGAAAGCCGCGCCGCCTGCACAACATCTTCAACAGCCAGCGCCTCGGTTGCGAGACGTGTCGATGTCAACTCTTCGCGCGTCAAAACGTGAATGCTCTTATGCGGCGCCGCGCGCATTAGGCCGTTGATCTTATCGCCAATTCCCATTTCTGCGAAATAAGCCGCAAGTTTCTTGTATTCAGTCTCGGCCGTCTTCACCTGTTCGGTTTTTTCGCTGACTTTCTTCGACGAGATCAGAACTTTTTTCTTCGCGCCCGTTGGTACGCCCAAAAAGTGACTCTGTGAGATTTTGTATTTCTGGAGAATTCTAACCGTTGTGCGGTAGGATGCGACTTCGTGCACGCCAACGAGAGATGCGCGCCCGACGATACGCCGCGTGCCCCCTGCTAGCGTAAATGCGCAGGCCGATGCGCAGACCGCCAGGTAAGCATTCGGCTTACCGGTGCGAATGCCCCGCACCTTGCGCGCAAGGCATACAGCGTCGTTGCGTGCGCAGGTCTGAAGTTCCGTCTTGCTCACCGCAATGTCGAGCCCGTGGGCACGGATCAATCGGCCGAGTGCCAGCGATTCTTCAACCGCGCCGCCGGGCGATTCTATAAGCACCGGAAGCTTTTGCTTGCCGAGTTGTTGCAGAACTTTCTTGAGCTTGGCCACCGCGCCCGGTTTGATCGTGCCTTGGGCCGCGATCCAGGCGGGGCAATTAGGCTCGCATCCCGGCTCAGAGCTTCGGACAATGAACACATCCATGGGCGGCGGCGCTTTTGGGGCCTTGGCTGATGCGGGCACGTCGCGGACACGATCCGGACGGGGCGCCGCCTCAGCCGCAATTGTCAAACCTGCGAGGGCAAGTGCGAGGAAACCCGCCAAGGCCCGATGTTTTGCCCAATCCCTAAACGCCACAATCGCCATACGAGGCCGCCTCGCTCCGCCAAGAACTCACTTCGATGTCACCGCCGGTCTCGTCCATTCAATCCGGCACACTAGTGAACTTCCGTTTCGAGGTCACCTTGAGAGTTGTCCTTTTCTGTGACCTGATCGAATTTCTCTCTGCCTTGGTGTCAGCCACCGGGAGTATGCTAATCCTGCTTGAGCGTGCCTCGGCTGAGACTGAGTTTCGACGACACGACGTTGCCGAGTTTCTTGCAACTGTCCAGCGGGGCGGGACATCCCTTCCTTGCCTCCATCCGGCCGATGATCTTGGCGTTTTCTTCGCCGATGACTGTAGACGGTTTCTCAACGGCCGGATCGCAGGTCGCATCGTTGACGAAGTAGGAGTAGCCAATTGGCGTGAAAAAGCAGTAGTTCGAACGCACGTACATTTCGTTGCGCGCAACCCACAACGTCGGACAATCGAGTTTGCGCACTTCCTCCCACGTCAGTTTGCGCTCCAGGCTATCGGCAATGACGGGTTTCGCTGCATCATAGGAATAGAGGCATGTCGGCTGCCGCCCTAGCGCAAGCGCATAGAGAGCGACGCAACTGGCAACGCCCATCAACGAAAAGAATGCAGCAAGCGCCCATTTCGGCACAAGACTCGAATTCCAAAGGACTGCTGCCGTACCGAGTACGACTGCAATCAGTATTTGGTGGGGATCCCCGAGACCCGTGAAACCGGCCAAGTTGAGCGCGAGATTGACAATACTGTCGAGCGTATGGACCATGGATTATCCTGGTCGAACCCAAAAAATCTTATAATCGCCATGCAAATATGCGGCGTGCCGAATCTTAAACAGCCGTGACTTGTACACCAGCGCCTAACATACCAAATCGCTGGCAGCGCTCTAGGGCGCGCGGGCCACAATGAGCGAGATCCGGCATGAAACTTTCAGAACCGATTGATACTGATGCCACGCGCCCTATTCATCCCAGCACACGCATCGGCCACGTGCACCTAAAAGTTGCCGATCTCGAAAGAGCGCTTGGCTTTTACTGCGGCGTGCTCGGTTTCCAGCTGACCCAGCGCTATGGCCGCGACGCGGCTTTCGTTTCGGCCGGCGGTTATCACCACCACATCGGCCTCAACACCTGGGAGAGCAAAGGCGGTTCGACGCCACCACCCGGTTCAACCGGTCTCTACCACACTGCGATCCTGTACCCCTCCCGCGGGGCCTTAGCGGACGCCTTAAAGCGCCTGATGGCCCACGGCATCCCATTGACGGGCGCGTCCGATCACGGCGTCAGCGAAGCACTGTATCTCAATGACCCGGATGGCAACGGTGTCGAACTTTATTGGGACCGTGCTGAAGCCGATTGGCCCCGCGACGCCAACGGCGGACTGGCCATGATAACGCACCACCTCGACCTGCAAGCCCTTCTAGCGGCGTCCTAATTCCTGCAGGCAATGAGCAGAATTAAGAGTTGCAGTGCCCACCTGCTGCGGCAAAACGAACGGTCATTCGCCTTGACATCGACAAAATTGTGATCCAAAGAAAACGAGCATTCGTTTTATTTCATGGTGAGCACAGCCTCAGCTTCAATTCTGAGGAAGTGGCCTGCCAGCACTTTGGAGCCCACCCCGTCCATGCCCAAGCTGAAACCCGAGACCGAGCAACTTCGCCGCCAGCACATCCTGGACGCGGCTGAGAGCTGCTTCAACCGCGGTGGCTTTCACGCCACGACGATGCAGGACATCTGCAAGGAAGCCGCGGTCTCACCGGGTGCGCTGTATGTCTACTTCGGCAGCAAGGAAGATCTGATCGCGGGCCTGTGCGAGCGCGACCGCGCGGAACTCGCGGAACGCCTCGAGAAGCTGGTAGACGCCCCCGACTTCCTAGCGGCACTAACCGCCGTCGGCGAAACCTACTTCGTCGAGGATCCTGCCTCCAAACAGCGCGTCGCTGTCGAAATGGGCCTAGAGGCTACCCGCAACCCGCGCGTTGCCGAGATATTCCTGAGTGCCGACAAATTCTGCAACGACAGTTTTGCTGCCATGTTTCAGAGATTGAAAGACGCTGGCCGCATCGCGCCGGTCATTGACATCGAAACTCTTGCCAAAGTCTTCCACGTCATTGGCGACGGCATGTTCTGGCGCCGGGCGGTGGTACCCAATTACGACGTGCGAGAGGTTTTGCCCGTTCTAACCGCCATGATCGGCGCACTCGTCAATCCTGTAGACGCCAAAACCCAGCCCGGCCATTCCACTTTCGAGGGGCAGCGCCATGAATAAGAAAAGCATATTCGCTGCACTACTTGTCTTGGCTGGTGCAGGCGGTGGATATTTCTATTGGCAGAAACATCAAGCTGAATTCGCGGCAGCGGCGGTCAATGCCGAAAAAGAAGAAAAAGAAGAGGCCCCAAAAGCGCCTGCCATTTCAGTGACCCGGCTGAAACCCTCCGAGTTTGTAGAAACAGCACTCGTGACGGGTTCGCTCATTGCGCGCGAAGAAATCCTTGTTTCTCCGGAGATTGAAGGTTTTCGCGTTGTCGAGCTTTTCGCCGACGAAGGCAGCTCGGTAAAAAAGGGGCAGGTCTTGGCGCGTCTCGTTGCCGAGCAGCTCGACGCGCAAATGGCGCAGAACGAAGCCAATTTGGCGCGATCAAACGCCACCATAGCGCAAGCTAAGAGCCAGATCACGGAAGCCGAAGCCCGCAAAAGCGAAGCCGACGCACAGCTTGCACGCGCCGTGCCTCTGAAGAAATCAGGATACCTCTCGGGGTCTGTTTACGACCAACGGGAAAGTGCGGCCCGCACAAGCGAAGCCCAGGTAGCCTCTGCGCGCGATGGCTTGGTGTCGGCCGAAGCTGGCAAAGCGCAAGTCGAAGCCCAAATTCGCGAACTGAACTGGCGACGGGGCAATACCGAAGTCAAATCGCCTGAAGACGGCATCGTCAGCCGGCGCAATGCCCGTCTCGGTGCCGTCGCGACCGCTGCCGGCGACGCGATGTTCCGCATCATCTCCAAGGGCGAAATCGAACTCGACGCTGAAGTCGTGGAAACCGAACTCGCCAAAGTGAAGGACGGCCAAAAGGCGCGCGTGTTAGTTCCGGGCGGCGCTGAAGTCGAAGGCGTTGTGCGTTTGGTTTCACCCGAAATCGACCGCACCACGCGGATGGGCCGCGCCAAAATTTTCCTTGGTGCCAAGCCGGGCCTCAGGATCGGTGCTTTTGCACGCGGCAGCATTCAAACCGCATCAAGCCGGGGCTTGGGCGCGCCAACCGCCGCACTTATGTTCGATCCCGCCGGCACTTATGTTCAACTCGTTGACGGAGACAAAGTTCACCGGCGCATTATCAAGACCGGGCTCGTTTCCGGCGACCTCATAGAAATCACAGAAGGCCTGAAAGAAGGCGATGTCATCGTGGCGCGTGCCGGTACTTTCCTGCGTGATGGCGACATCATTCGTCCAATTCTGCTCGACGATAAAGTCAGCGCGTCCGCGGCAGGAGCAAACTGATGCGCATAAACTTCTCCGCTTGGGCTATTCGCAATCCGGTCCCGCCGATCCTATTGTTCACGGTGCTGTGCGTGCTCGGCATCATGAGCTTCATGAGGCTGCCGGTTACCAAGTTCCCAAACATCGATGTGCCCGTCATCTCTGTGACGATCACGCAAAGCGGCGCAGCCCCGGCAGAACTCGAAAGCCAGATCACCAAGGAAGTCGAAGACGCGGTTGCGAACATCACAGGCGTCAAACACGTCGTCTCGACACTGACCGACGGGCGCTCGACGACCGCCATCGAATTCCGTCTCGAAATCGACACCGACCGCGCCCTCAATGACGTCAAGGACGCAATCGAGAAAATCCGCGCGGACTTGCCGCGCAATATCGACGAGCCGATCATTCAGCGCATTGATGTCGAAGGTCAGTCGATCCTGTCCTACGCCGCATCCAGTCCCGGCATGACGCTGGAGCAGCTCTCTTGGCACGTCGATGATGTCATCAAGCGCAAACTGCAAGCACTGAAAGGTGTTGGCCGCGTCGAGCGTTACGGCGGCGTCGACCGCGAAATCCGTATCCTTCTCGATCCCGACCGGCTTTTGGCATTCGGCATTACGGCCGCCGAAGTCAACCGCCAGGTGCGCGCAACCAACGTCGATCTTGGAACGGGACGCGGCGAAGTTGGCGGCCAAGAACAGGCTATCCGCATGTTAGCCGGCGCGCGCAAGGTAGAGGACTTGGCGAAGACTAAAATCGTTCTGACGGGTGGGCGCGAAGTGCGCCTCAGCGATCTTGGCCGGGTTATCGATGACGCCAGCGAACAGCGCTTTTTCTCGAATTTTAATGGCCAGCCGGTCGTCTCTTTCGGCATCTTCCGCTCGAAAGGTGCCAGCGAGATTTCGGTCTTCAACGTCGTCGACAAGAATCTCAAGGAGCTGGAACAGGAATTCCCTGACGTCAAACTCACTAAAATCGATGACGCGGTCGCTTATACGGCGGGCAACTACAAATCGGCAATGAAGGCACTCATCGAAGGCGCAGCGCTCGCCGTGCTTGTCGTCTTCATCTTCCTCGGCAACCTGCGCGCCACGATCATTTCGGCCATCGCTCTGCCGCTGGCCGCCATCCCGACATTCTGGGCCATCTCGATGATGGGCTTTTCGCTTAATCTCGTGAGCCTGCTCGCAATCACGCTGGTAACCGGCATTCTCGTCGATGACGCGATCGTCGAAATCGAAAACATCGTACGCCACATGAACATGGGCAAAACACCCTACCGGGCATCGCTCGAAGCGGCTGACGAAATCGGCCTCGCCGTTATCGCAATCTCGATGACCATCGTCGCCATCTTCGCGCCGGTCTCCTTCATGGGTGGTGTCGCCGGACAGTATTTCAAGCAATTTGGTTTGACCGTCGCCATCGCCGTACTTTTCTCACTGCTGTGCGCGCGGCTCATAACGCCTATGATGGCCGCCTACTTGATGCGGCCTATGAAAGTGCACGAGCCGGGCGATGGCCTGCTCATGCGCGGCTATACGGCGTTACTCCGTGGCACACTCAGAGTGCGCTATCTCACGTTGTTGACGGGCGTAGGTCTGTTCATTGGGTCCATCTATGCGACGGCTCTGCTGCCAACAGGGTTCCTTCCTAACGAAGACAACTCCCGCTTGGTTGTTTCGGCTGAGTTGCCCCCCGGCACGCGGCTGGATGATACGCGTAAGGCGACTTCGCGCATGATCGAAATTTTAAAGACTATACCCGAGGTCAAAAGCGTCTCAGTTCTTGGCGGCACCAGCCCAACGGGCCAGACCGAGCTTCGCCGGGCCGCAATTGTAATTACGCTTGTTCCCAAGACCGAACGCAAGCTGACGCAGAAAAAGCTCTCAAGCATCATCTCGGCCAAGCTTGCAGAAATCCCTGATACACGCGCCTGGTTTGTCAATGATCGCGGCGAGCGCGAACTTGCATTTACGATGCTCTCCGCCGATGGCGAAAAACTCGACAAGTCCATCAGCCGGCTAGAGGGCGCGCTCCGCCGTGTGCCCGAGTTCCGCAATGTCGCCTCGAACGCAGCTCTAAAGAGACCAGAAATTCGCATCAATCCCAAATTCGAAGAAGCGGCAAGGCTTGGCGTCACTCCTGACCAAATTGCCGAAACGGTTCGCGTCGCAACGATCGGCGATGCCGACTTCAATCTCGCCAAGTTCAACGCGGGCAACCGGCTGATCCCGATTCGCGTTCAGATCGAAGAATCGGCACGCGCAGATCTTCAGCGCATTCGCCAGCTGCGCATCACCAGCACTTCGGGAAAATCCGTTCCGCTGACTGCCGTCGCTGACGTCAACTTTGGAGAAGGCCCGAGCACACTCACGCGATACGATCGCGATCGAAGCGCCACGATTGGCGTCGATCTTCAGCAAGGACTTGCTTTATCTACAGCGCGCGACAAATTCGTGGCAGCGGTCGATGAATTGAAGCTGCCAAAGGAAGTCCGCTTGGAGCCAGGTGGCGACGCTGAAATCCAGGACGAGGTTGCCAACGGCTTCATAACCGCCATGGGTACGGGCCTGATGATCGTGCTTGGCGTATTGATCCTGCTCTTCAATAGCGTCACGCAGCCGATTACCATTCTGCTGTCACTGCCGTTGTCTTTCGGCGGCGTTGTGCTTGCACTACTTGCAACCAACAACCCCGTCAGTATGCCGGTTTATATTGGCTTGCTGATGCTCATGGGCATTGTGACCAAGAACGCGATCATGCTTGTCGACTTCGCGGTTGAAAAAATGAAAGAAGGCATGGAGCGCAACGACGCCATCATCGACGCTGGCCGCAAGCGTGCCCGCCCGATCATCATGACCACACTTGCCATGGTCGCAGGTATGATCCCGAGCGCTTACGCCCTTGGCGATGGCGGCGAATTCCGCGCACCTATGGCAATTGCCGTTATCGGCGGGCTCTTGGTCTCGACGATATTGTCGCTCGTGTTCGTCCCGTCATTCTTCACGGTGATGGATGACGTGGGCCGTCTGCTGACCTGGATCTTCGGCCGCTTCATCGGCGCAACAGACGAACCGGGCGAAGACGCTCAAACAGTTGCCCACAAGGCCGAGGAGAGCAAACCAGTTGAGACTGCGCCAGCGAAAGCCCAGGCCGAGACCATCGCGATCGCTGCGGAATAATAATAATACTGGCACATTCATTGAGATTTGCACGTGGCGCCACTACGTAAGGAGCGCTACCTATGCTGACGTTCTCATCCCCTTCTGGAGGTTATGCCCTTGTTCGACGCCAAATCCATTCTTGAATCACTCGTCCGCGGCGCCGCCGGGCCCGCACCAGCTCAAAACCAAGGCGGCGGCGGACTTGCCGATATCTTAGGCCAAGTACTCGGCGGCGGCGGACAAGGCCAAGGCACGTCCCGCGGTCCATCCCAGGGCGGTGGCGGCGGGCTCGGCGATCTCCTCGGCGAGCTTGAGCGCAGCATTCAAAACAAGGGCGGAGCCTCTCAGGGTGGTCAATCCGGCGGCGGTGGACTAAGCGATATTCTTGGTCAGCTGCAGGACAAACTCGGCAAGAGCGGCACGCGCAACGCGGTCGAAGCACCAAGCGCACCGTCCGGCGGCGGACTTGAAGATATTCTGGGTCAATTGAAGGACCAGCTCGGAAAAGCAGGTGGTGCCATTCAAGGTGGTTCTGGCGGGCAAGGCGGCGGCGGTCTGATGGACGTGCTCGGCCAGGTTCTGGCTCAGGCCACGCAAGGCGTGAAAGAAGGCGCTGGCAAGATTGATAGCGCGACCGGCGCCAGCGACGCTCTTGGCAAGGCGGCAGGTCAAAACCCAGCCGACTTGCTCAAACAATTGCAGGACCTTGTTCGCGAAAATCCGCTCGCGGCCGGCGGCGCAATGGGTGGGCTCGGTGGTCTGGTTCTAGGCACCAAGACGGGACGATCGATTGCCGGCAGTGCCGCCCGCATCGGTGCGCTGGCCCTCATCGGCGGCCTCGCCTACAAAGCCTTCCAGAACTATCAGACAGGCAAGCCTCTGATCACGGGCGCGACATCTGCCGAAAGCGCGCCCCAGGGATCGGGCTTCGAGCCAGGCGCCGTAACCAATAGTGCAGCACAGCTTTATATCCGCGCCATGATTGCAGCGGCCGCAGCTGATGGGCGCATCGACGGCGCCGAACAAGCCAAAATCACCGGCGGGCTGAAACAAGCGGGTCTCGACGCGGAAGCCGAAGAATTTATCGCAAACGCCATGAACAATCCGGTTTCGCCAGAAGACTTGGCCAATGCCGTGTCGTCGCCTGAAGAAGCGATCCAAGTTTATACAGCCGCGCGCCTAGCTATAGAACCCGACTCACGCGGCGAGCAACAGTTCCTGGCAGCGCTCGCAGCCGCTCTCGGCATCGACAATAAACTTGCCGCACACATTGATGCCGCAACGCGTAGCGCAGCGGCCTGATCGGCAGCGTGTTGCGAGATAAAATAAAAAGGGCGCTGAACTTTGCGGATCAGCGCCCTTACATACTGCCTCCTTACGAGGCTGCCGCAGCACTTAGTTTGTTTTTGCAGCAGGCGCGGCAGTGGCCGACGCATCTGGCTTAAAGAATGCGTCAACACGCATGCCGGTGAAAAGCGGCGGATTGCCATCGATTGCAACCATGACTTCCACAACCTCTACGTCATTGGGACGGCGCGGCCCACGCGTGGCGATGCGCGGCGTTCCAAGCGATTGTGAAATCGACGTTACGACGCCTGTGAATTCGCGATCCGGGAAGGCATCTGCGCGAATGATCACTTTCTGAGCGACGCGCACCTTTGCAGCATCACGCTCTTCAACTTCGGCCCGAAGACGCAATGAACTCAAATCGCCGAATATAAGGAGCGCGCTTTCGGGCGACGGCACCGCGGTCTCGCCTTCCTTACCGATCATGTTCAAAATTGTGCCGCTAGCGGGTGCGCGAACACGCGTGCGTTCCAAAGCAATTTCTGCGGCCGAAAGCTCGGCGCGCGCCATAGCGAGCGATAACTCAAGCCGCGTCTCAAGCGGCATATCCGGCTTGGACTTAATTGCAGCATGTGCGGCGCGTGCGGCATCTAATTCCGATTTCGCCGATTGAACGGCCTTCCGCCCATCCGTCACTTTTTCAGGAGCTCCAGCATTATTCCGCTGAGCACGAAGCATAGCGTCGAAAGTTTCACGCGAGGCCGCCAGATTGCGTTCGGCTTTGGCAACAGCGTCCTCGGCTTCCTGACGTTCTTTAGCGAGACCTGCCGGCGGTTCGTCTTGCCGCTCACGTTCGCGCACACCCGTCTCAGCGGTTGCGGCAGCAATCTTAGCGTAGATTTCTTGATCATCGAGCCGGGCCAGCAAGTCGCCCGCCTCAACCTTGTCGTTGGTCTTGGCCAACACTTCCGCGATCTTGCCCGGCACCTGACTGGCAATACGAATTTCGCCATTGACCGGTTCGACGCGGCCGGTAGCAGACGCTGCCCACTGAGGGCCGGTTGCAGTGTCGGCAAAAGCGGGACCTGCAATTTGATCAGGCCGGACGCCCGATTGCGCGGCAAAATTGCCAAGCGCCAATGCCGATGGCAACAGCCAACAATCCGGCCAGACCTATGGTCGTGACCGCAGGATCTAATTTAAGCATGGAGTTTACGCCTCTTCGTCAAATCCGTGATTTCCGGAGCATTGATGCCCTCAGGCCGGCGCTCTTCACCGACAATTTTGCCGTCTTCAATGCGAACAACTCTGTCCGCATAACCAAGCGTGCGCGGATCGTGCGTTACGGCCAGCACGCTGCGCTTTTGTTCCTTGGCGATCCGCGACAGCAACGCCATGACGGCATGACCGTTTTCACTATCGAGCGCCGCAGTCGGTTCGTCTGCAAGCACAATCGAGGGCGAACTCGCGATCGCACGCGCCACTGCAACGCGCTGCTGCTCTCCGCCCGAAAGATTGCCTGGATAATTCGTTAGACGATGGCCAAGTCCCACATCGCGCAGAACGTCTTCGGCACGGCTTGTTGCCGCATAGCCAGTGATACCGCGCACATCGAGCGCAATGCGCACGTTCTCGATGGCGTTCAGCGTGGGAAACAGATTGTAAGACTGGAAAATGAAACCGATGTGGTCGCGGCGGATCTTGGCCAGCTCTTCCGCCGAAAGCCCGGCAACCAATTGTCCAGCGATTTTGAGCGTTCCGGACGTTGGCTGCATGATGCACCCAAGGATCGACAGCAGCGTGGTCTTTCCAGAGCCCGATGGCCCCATAAGTAGCGTCAACTCTCCCGGCACGAGCTTAATGCTCACACCCTTGAGCGCGATGACAAGCCCGGCACCCTGTCCAAGCTCCTTGACGACATTTTCGCATTCGAGAACCGGAGCGGCTCCGGCGCAGATACTGGGACTGGCGTTGTTGTCATCGGCTAAACACCGTTGCGGGATCGATTTTAGTGACCTTGAAAATGGCTGAAAGCGCGGAGATTGCGCACATAGCAACCGTTAGCGCAAAAAGCCAGAATGCGAGACTTGGCGTCATAACCAGAGGCAACGCCGACCCTTGACTGACATAGACGATTATCAGGGCGATGCTCATGCCGAGCAGGTAGCCAAATACGGCACTAACTCCGGCCTGCGCCAGGATAACCTTGTGGATGTAGCTCGCCGACGACCCCAGCGCGCGCAAGGTCGCAAACTCGTGAATGTGATCCTTGGTGCTCGAATACAAAGTCTGGGCAACAATGACCGTGCCAACGAGACTGCCGAGCAGCGCGCCGCCAATGAGCGCGATACCAGCGCCAGTGCGGAACAACCATTGCACCAGACTGCGATCGCGAAATTCTTGTTTGGTCAACGCTTCAGCGGACTCAAGCCGATTCGACAGATCGGCTTTCACAGCCTTGAGGTCCGCGCCTGGTGCAAGCTTGATGAGGAAAAACGTCGAGCGGTCAGCGTCGGCACCAAAGAGCTGACGCGCGCGATTGAGTGTCGTGTACGCGTAAGGGGATTGCGTGAACGAGCGAACGCCTTGAGTTAAAGCCCTGACTTTGACGCGGCCCATCGCGGCTTGTGCGCTGTCACCAACACCGCTGATACCCAGTTCGCCAAGATAGCTCTTATCGACTGCGATTGCATCGGGCGACTTGATGTCTTCGAGCGATCCTTCTACGAGCGCCCACGGGATCAGTCCCTTATCTTCGAAGTCACTGCCGATGACGACGACGCGCGTCGACCCGCCTGCAGGCTTGCGCCATTCGGCAAACGACACAAGTATTGGAACAACCGACTGCACCCCTGGCGTCGCCAGCGCTTGATGACGCTCGCGGTCTGTCAAAAGCAAACCGCCGTCTTCGAAGCTCTTGGCACCAAATGTTGTAAGGAAGAGATCGGCGTCCGAGTGATCGATGTTCGAGGTAATCATGCGGCTCGCGCCGAGATAGAGCCCAAGCTGAACCGCAACAAGTACGATCGAAAACAAGATGCCAATCAGCGTGACCGCAAGACGCACGCGATCATGGAGCAGATTTCGAATTGCGAGCGTCAGGATCATATGAATGGTTTGACCAATAAAGAGGTTCGTTTCACGGCAAGAAGAATCTACGCGCTATGCTTTGCGCGATTGTCCCACGCAATTGTCCCACGCAACGGCTAGAGGCAGTTAATAATGGCTACACATAGAGCAAAACACCAGAGTTCTGGGAGACAAGAACTGCGGTCGCCATTTAATCGTTAATCCCGGATCTAGTGACTTGCCTCGTTTATTGTATCTTGGCTTATCGCCGCACGGCGCCACTTTCACTATGCTAGAAGAATGAAACACCAATGTTTTGCCGTTTTCGAGGCATTAGGTAGCGACAAGTTGATACGCTGTTAAAATTGCCCGTATTAAGAACGTGGCTCCAAAAATCAAGCATAGGGACTTCAGATGAAAAGATCCGTTCGCCCCCAACTGGCTGTTCTTGCTCTGGTCTCCGTACTCGGACTTGCTGGATCTGCGGCAGCGGGCGGCGGTGCCCCACGCGAAGTGGGCATTTGGTACGACGACACCGGCAAGGGCGCCGTGCGCATTGAGCAATGCGACAACAAGCTGTGCGGCAAAGTTTATTGGCTGAAGGACACCGTCAACGCCGAGGGCAAACCCCTTATCGACCGGCATAATCCAAACACAAGCCAACGCACCCGGCCCATCTGCGGGCTCCAGGTTATTGGTGGCCTCGCCCCAATGGCGGAAGGCGAATGGGACACCGGCTGGATCTATGATCCCAAGGAAGGTAAGTCCTACAGCGTCGCCATGAAGCTTGATGGACCTGATACGCTCAAAGTAACGGGCTATCTCGTTATGAAGCTTATGGGCCGGACTTTGACGTGGAAGCGCGCACCGGCCGATCTTCCATCGTGCGCGGCCAACGCCACACAAGCCCCTGGCAATGGGGCCAAGACCGGTGCCGCCGCGGCAGCGCCAGCTTCAAAAGCTGCGGCAAAACCCGCTGCAACTGGCGAAGATCTGCCCTGGGCGGACGCTAAGGACGCCAAAAAGCCCGCTGCCGCTGCTTCGAAGGTTGGAGCGCCAAAGCCTGCGCAAATTGCGCCTCAAGCGAAAGGCGCCGCTAAAACCAAAGCCCCCGTGAAGAAGATTGCGCCTGCGGCCGTTATTCCGCAGCGCCCTGCAAGTGAGGCCGTGAGGTAGCAGGCTTCGGCAGAGCCTGACGCATTGCAACACGGCTCATCAAACGCTCGACGAACTCAATCGATCGCTCGGCAACGTAGTTGCGCTGCTTATCCAGCGTCACCAAGTGGTAGCTGTCTTCCAAAATGCATGTCTCAACGGCGCCTGAAAGCTTGCGCTGGAGAACCTGCGTGTTCTTCAGATCGCTCTGATCGTCGTGACGCGGATGGAAGATAAGGGTATGCTGGCTCACACGGCTAAGAAGCGGCCGCACGTTGCGAACCAAGCGGAAAAACTCATAGACAGTGCCGCCGTCACGAACGGTAATGTCGGCCGGCGAAGCGCCTTCACCCTTCATGGCTTCAAGAGCGAAGTTACGCACGCGCTCGTCTTTAATGCCGTAAGGAGCCGGCGTGCGGAACGAGAACAGCCGCGCGGTCCACTTGTCGCTGATGAGATGGAACAACTTGATTGCCCGCGGGATGGCCCAGCCATTCACGGCCAGTGTCGGCGCGTACAGCATGGTGCCAATGATTTCGTCGCCACGAAGTGCGGCCAAGCGCAGGCTCAGCGTTGCCCCTGCAGACGCACCGCCCACGATCACATGTTCGCAGTGCGATTTCAGCTCTTCGAAAGCAGCTTCGGCAGACGCGTACCAGTCGCGCCACGTCGACATGCCCGACACGTCGGTGCCGAACGTCAAACCCGGCACAACGGGGCAATAGACGGTATAGCCCTGCCGCGCGAGCGACGAAGCGACGAATTTGAGTTCAAGTGGTGAGCCGCCCAACGAGTGGATCAACAACACGCCAGTAGGGCCGCCTGGAATCAAAAGGCTCCCGCGAGGCGCCTGAAATTTCTGAATGTTTTTCATACGTTACGTTGCACTCGTTGCTACATTACGCGAACACTACTACGATGCCACGGTTAACATTGCTATCGCAACGTTGTCGCGCTGCCGCAGATCCGTGCCTCCGGGACACCATTACCTCTTAAGATCAATGGTGCGGTTGTAAGCCGAAGTGGCTGAAAACGCCAACTGTTTTAATTCCAAGAGTATGACCATTGCGTTAACTGGGTCTCGTTGCCGCACTGCAGCAAACGGAGCAAAACCCATGAAATCAGTCGGTTATTAATGCTGCATCGCAGCATTTTAGCGCCTTACTTCGCACACCCGATAAGACTTAGGTCTAGCCCTGTCTTTCGCGTTAAATGGCGTCGGGCAGAATGGGCAAGGAGTGCGCACTCATGCGCACGGGCGAGACACGATTTTTGAGAGGCGTCCCGCTCCACACACGCCTCAATAGTTTGGTTATTTGCGCCCGCCAGCAAGTCAGTTCCGCGCCGCGCATACATCACAGACACGACAACTGCGCATTTTGAACGCTATATTCGAAGGGTTGAAACCGTGCGCGTGCTGCGCCTGAACCCTTACCAACCCGTGCCAGGAGGCACATCCATTGGCACGATTGTTCCGCTCCGGCATCTCGCTTCTCTGCAGCCTCACGCTTATGGCCCAAAGCACCTTGCCAGCTCTTGCGGCGGCGGAACTGTCGCGCGCAACCTATGAGGAGTGTGCCTCGCAGGACGAAGCCGGTCTGAAGTCGGCGCTCGCGACCATATCTGCCGATGCCCTCAAATCGAGTATTGGCCAGATCGATTACAAGGGCCTTGTCGGCGACGCCTGGCGCAAAAATAGCTTGGACGAAATCATCGACAAGCGCGTCGATATCGCGGTCGAAGAGGTCAAGAACGAAACCAGCTGGGGCGACCTTATCAAGTCACTCGGCAATACCGAGGTGTCGCAAAGAATTGCGACCGACGTCGCGGAGCGCGTTTACCGCTCGGAAGCCGTCAAGGGGGCGCTCGAAAATTTGGCCGGTGACGTCGCCAAGGACATCGGCAAGGCCATGGAAGCCGCGACCGCCGATAGCGCTGCACCCGTGCTTGACTGCCTGAAAGCCTTTGTCGGCCCGCGCTATGGTTCTGCCATTGCAAGCGCGGTAGCGGGTGACGCAAGCAAAGACCTCAACGTCGATCCAAACAAGGGCGCGGGCGAACCGACGGCCGGCGCCGTGCTCAAACAATCGGGCGAAGGTATTGCCGGGGCCACGATCCTCATCGTGCGCCGCCAACTTGCCAATCTCGCCACCCGCGTCGGCCAGCGCATCGCCGGCAGCGTGCTCTCGCGCCTCGTCTCCGTTGCCGTCGGCGGCATCGGTCTCGTGCTCATCGCCAAGGACATTTGGGAATTGCGCAACGGCGTGCTCCCCATCATCGCCGCCGAGATGAAGGCCAAGGCCACAAAGGTCAAGGTGCAGGAAGAAGTCGCAACCGAAATCTCCAGCCAGATCGGCGAGCACGTCAAAGAGATCGCAACAGCCTCCGCCGAGCACATCACTGATATTTGGCAGAGTTTCAAACGCGCCCATGCCATGGTGCTGCGCCTGGCCGATGGCGATGCCGCATTTCGCGGCTTCCTCGACGGCGTGAAACCTGACCGTCTCGCACGCGTCGATGAAATCGTCTCGCTGCTCGTTGCCGAAGAAGGCGAAACGAGCGTCTCGCGCCGCCTCACCGACGGCACCTTGAACGAAGCCGTGCACATTATGCCGGAAAAAGCCGTCGAGATTGCCCGCGAAACGCGCTCTGTCGCCACTGCGCTCGGATGGACTGCCATCGCCGGAGACAACCTCGAGGCCGTGGTCGAATACGACATTCACCGCCGCGCCAAACCGGACGCCTTCACGCGCCAATCGCTCGCCCGCGTGCTGTCGCTGCAGGATCGCGCGGCCATCACGCGCATGGCGGCCGTACCCAGCACCGCCCGCGAGATTCTATTCGGCCTGCAATCCTCAGATCTGAATGTTCTGGCGAAAAACCTGTCGGAAACGGAATTGACGACACTGGCGAGCTATCTCGAAGGCTTGGCGCAAGCTCCGCGCGAGCGCGTGTTGCGGGCCGTTGCCACCAGCCCAAGCAAGATGCAGGTGCTGGCACTCCCGCGTGTGCGCGACGCGATCATTTCGAGCGCCGACCAGGGCGCGGCGGTTGGCATGATGCTCGAAACGCAAAGCGGATTTTCTCCGCGCGTCTTTGCGCAGGATGCTGTACTTGCCGCTGAAGGGAAAAGTCAGTCCCTGGCTCGTCTGGGACAAGCACCCGGCCGGAGTTTTTCTGCTCGGAGCACTGCTGCTCATGCTGGTGCTCTGGCTCGGGCGGCTGTTTCGGCGGCCAAGGGACGAAGCGTCGCCGCCGGCTGAGGGGCGCTGCTTAACTTCGGCGCTACCCTACAGTTGGTTGGTTATTCTTTTTGGTGTAGTATTCGCGCAAGGAGTATCGCGATGCCGCCAATGATCAACGCCCGAAAGACTGAGCTTGACGAGGCTTGCCGCCGCTACGGCGTAGCCAAGCTCGAAGTGTTTGGTTCGTCAGCAGTTGGAACCTTCGACCCAAACCGCAGCGACCTCGATTTCCTCGTCTCTTTCACCGAGGAGGCCCGGCCAAAAGCGTTCGATAATTACTTTGGACTTCACGAGCGCTTGGAAGAACTTTTCGGCCGGCGGGTCGATCTCTTAACAGAACGCTCAGTCAAGAACCCAATTCTGAAGCGCTCAATCGACGCCCAGCGGCAATTGATCTATGCCGCATAGTCCGGAGAAACTTGTTCTCGATTATTCTTTTGGCTGTTGCGGCCATCGACGCGTTTGTGCAACCGGGCTTTGTTCACCCGAGACAATTACGACTTGCGAGCAATCGCCGCCTCTGCGATTTGGACTCAGCGTCCGAGCAGTTTGCATGAAATGGAATTGGCGAGGCGTGTAGCGCTACTCTTAACGGGGTCGTATTCGACCCTGTAACCCTGATCGTTGATCTCTTTGACACGCAATAGAAGCGTTCCAAGTTCCGGCTTCGCTCGGGTTACTTGTTCCGTCCGTTGCTCAAGGTGAGCCGCTGGCTAGAATTAAGCTCGCACGCAATATATTCATCGTCATTTCAGAGAACAGACCATAATCGATACGGCTTGATACTATGACGAGATACCTGCTGGCATTCACAAAAGCAAGGTGCGGTGGAAGTCGATGCAATCTCCTGCTGCAAAGGTTGCGGCGGGAGAACCCTTAGCGGTCAGGGGCGTTGGCCCGGCGTGTGTAGTTCTCTGACACTTAACCGCCCCTAACAGTGTCCACACCATGCGCGGCGGTGCAGGCGGCCCCCGTAATCCTGCTCGCCGCACGACCTTGTTAAGATCACGATTAAAACATAATTGTGAAGTGGCAACCACCACCCCACACCCGCGTTCCCGTGCCGCGAATGCGGCGTCCTTACATGGCGCAATTCGCGGACACGGGATCTTTAGCCGCAGCAGACGTCGCACAACAGCATCGATCCCGGCTCGCGCGCGGATCATCCGATCCGCTCAAAGACGCGTCATAACTATCAACATAGAGAACTCGGCCTCGCTACGCCGGGAACGCGCCTCCAATCGACGAGTTATGCTGCTCGTCAAGTGGTGGGAAATTGCCAGTTATTTTGCGGCCGTAGGTTGGTGTAGGAGCAAGGGCGTTGTCGGTCGGCGAGCAGTTGGAAAACGTCCAGACCTTTCGAACGGTATAATTCTAGCTACGTGGCTCATGTTGACCTTCCCCACTCGGCTGCACCCAACTTCTTTGCCAGCGAAAAGAAATTCGAACGAAGTGTCGTGACCAAGTTTAAAGAAATCTGTCACGCCCGTTAGTTCGGCTGTGTGTGGCGGACCCTTTACAGATAACGTTAACCCAAAGGTTGGCTCTTGGTCATACCAATCATGGGCTGCCCGATACCGTACAATGGCGACCGGCGATTGACCATCTTAGCAGGACCTGAATTGGAACCTTTTATTTATGACCCGACTTACTGCAACCCGAAGGGATTAAAAACATTGCAAGTATTTGAATGGCTCCCGCCACGCATTTAGTCGGATTGGATTGCTGACATGATTGATATAGTTTACCTCACACTGATTGAACGATACCGGCAAGCAAGAGAGTGCCAGATACGCGCTCAAGTAGAGCGAACGCGTTTTTGAAGCGATCAAGCACTTCTTCATAGCGCGGGTATTCAGATGCCGGGAGTTCTTCCTCCACTTGCTGATAACCTGTCGGACTGAATGCCCAACGAAGGCATCCGGGGACTAAAACCAAACACACGTCCCAAAGTCCGTGATCTGCTCAAACCCCATGGGGAACATCTGCATCAATTGGATACCAAACTGCTCATATGATGCTTGTAACGGCGGGTGCTCTTCGTAGGCTTTGTAGCCGCCCGCAGCAAAGATCTTCTGTAGTCCGCCCAAGTGGCAGGAATTGAAGCCTGGGATGCGCGCAAACTGCGCACTCAGAACCACCTCAATCACGGGTGGTTTGGTGTAAGTGATCTTGTTATCTTTCGTGATAGGGCTGCTCAACGGTATACCTGCTCTTGAATTATATGTTGTGAGTAAAAATTTGTTTGCGTTGGTGGCTATGAGAGCCAGATCAAGGCAAACGATGCCGCTAAAATAACCAATCACAGCAAAAGCTAAACAGGCGAAGAGCAGAAACGGCGGTTTCAACTAAACAAGGAGGATGCATCCGTGCTATTTCGAAATTGCAAAGACAGCGCCGCGAACCTTACATCGGCGACCCGAGCACCAGCGTCCAGAACGATTTGAATTCGGTTTTGGGATCCTGCACGAGGGCGATGCCCATGTGCTCGGCGTCGCCGAGAAGCAGGTTCTTGTTGTGGCCGGGGCTTTCTTTCCAGCCCTTCATGACTTCGGTGAAATCGATCTGACCTGTGCCGACGTTCTCAGCGGCGAGCCGCGCTTTGTAGCCGGAGCGCTTGACGCGATCCCAAGGGTTCGAGCCGTCGGAGCCGTAATGCGAGATGCGGTCCCACTTTGAGAGATCGCGCGAATGACCTTTTGCGGCTTCGGTCAGCTCAGGGTTGAGCTTCAGCGGTTTCAGGCCCTTTTCCTTGCGGTAACCGTTGATGATGTCGCGCGCCATTTCGGCATTGAGCTGCGTGCGCGCGTAATCGCGATCGCTCAACACGCCGGGGGCTGCTTTTTCAAAGGTGCCGGGGGGCGCCTTGTCGTCGAGCTTCGCCATCTGGATGGCACGCGGTGCCGTGGGGTCACCGCCGAGGCCGACGCCTTTGACAGCGGGCCTCGATACGGCGGCCGTGGTGGCTGGTCTGTCAGGCGTACCTGACGAGAGCGAGGATGAGCCGAGGCTACATGCCGTGAGCGTGGCAGCCATTGAGGCTGCCAGCACGGCGGAGAGTACAACGCGATACATAACTGATACTCCCGGCACACTATGTGCGGATCGCGTGATCATTGCCGCAAATCCGTTAACTGCACGTTAACGCTAAGGAAGTGCGAATCGCCAAAGGAGTCGCTCGACAAATGTCGGCCGGTGGCAGGCATGTGATGCAGTTCCCTCTTCGACCCGTATGCCCGAAACCCCGTCCCGAACGCCTCGCGCTTCTTTCGACATTTCAGCGGCGATGTCGTTCCGGCCCATTCAACCCCAGCCTCATTCCGCCGGAACAAGGTGTCGCCATTTTGACGCTGGCGCGGCGAAAGCCCGGCAAAGCCATGCAATTTTGAGCCTAACTCCTTCGCCGTTGCCCACTGTCCAATGTGTTCAGTGACTTGGAACAACGCGGACTATCCCTCAAACTCGTCAGGCCGAATCAATCGATTCGCTAACGGAGGCCCGTCATGGCGGCAGTCCAAAGCAAAGTTCAGCGCGCTTCCGTGCCCGAAAGGCCAGCGTTGACGATTGCCGATTTTGTGCTCATCCGCGTTGCAACGAGTGGCGCAACCCGCGCCGACCTGCAGCGCGATCTTGCGGCTTTTTTCGCGCCTAAGGTGTCCGGAACGGCATTCCGGCGCGGGGCGGAGCTGGCAATCGGCAACTTTGCAGCCCAAGGACTCGTCAGTGATGTTAAAGGCAGACTGACAGTCACCGCTGGGGGTCTGCGCAGTGCCGAGGGTTTGATTGCCCCCATTCCAGTTGCAAAGGCCACTTGGGAAACCTTGCGCAATCATGCGCTTCTGATGCGCGCACTGGGCCTCGCCCATTCGAACGCCGCACTCGCAAAAGCCGTCGAACGCACGGACGGGCTCTCCGCCCTCGTGTTGCAACGGCACTTTGACATGCCGCTTTCGCGAGCAATGTCGCACAACGACCTCCGCGCCGAACTCGCGGTCATCGCGCTCGAGCGCGCTTTCGGGAACAAGATCAAGACCGGACTTGGCAAGGGCTCAGGATTGGCTGGAAGTACGGCGCGCTTGCTAGCGGGGCAGCTTTTCGCCAAACCGCGCGAATTTTCGTCCGACGGCAAACTCGTGCGCGCGCTTGCGGCGGAAGTTGCGGGAGCTGCAAACGACAGCGATGATGCCCTGCGCCTCGCCGTCCTGCGCCGCCTCACAGGACTTGCGGATAACGGCGGCGAAGATGACGCGGACGATCTGGTGCCGCCCACTTCCCGCGCTCCAAAAGCGGCGAATGACGCGTCGCCCTTATCCTCAGCGCCACCCAAGATGGCTGCTCCCGGCATGAGCGAATTCGCTAGCGCTGTGATAGATGCGGCACGACCCATCTCGGAGGGCTGGCCAGGCAACCGCAAGGCGTTTATTTCTCGTGTGTGGCAGACGATTCGCGTCGCCCGCCGTGACTGGGAACTCTCTGAGATCGCTTTCAAAAGCATGCTCGCCGAAGCACACCGCAGCGGCCAGCTCGTGTTGGCGACGGCCGATCTCAAAGACAAAACCAGCCTAAGGGATCTCGAGGACTCCAAGATCCTCTACAAGAATACCGTTTGGCACTTCGTACGCGTCGAAGATTGAGAATTTTTTTCCAGGGTCGAAATGGGCGTCGAAGGCAGTTCATTGAAGAAAACACCTTATGCTCCGTCACTCGCGCCAGACAAGCTGAGCGAGGCGTTTGAGCATTCGATTACTTGGGAAGACGACCTGTGGCGCGCCGATCCCGTCGACGTGCCGGAAGTGCATGCCAAGGCGCGCGGCAAATTCAACGACCTCGTGACAACGATTACGTCCGGTCGCGGCTTCCACGTGCAAGACCGTATCCTGCTTTTTCATGGTCAATCGGGCGCCGGAAAAACCCATCTGATCCGGGCGCTAAGAACAGAAAGCCACCGCGCCGGCCGCGCCTATTTCGGTTACGCGCAAATGACGCCCGACGTCACCAACTACGCCGATTTTTATCTGCGCCGCTTGGTGCATTCCTTTGAGAAGCCCTACGATCCCGACCGCTTCGGCGAGAGCGCGCTGTCGCGCCTGACCAACAAGCTGGTTTTGGATTCGCTCGTTATCTCGGCGGCGGATCTTGACACGTTACGCGAAGCACAACTCGATGACACGGAACTCGCGCGTCTCATCCTGCGTCTTGCCGACGATATCGTTGCCAGCGACCGGTTCCAGACCTGGGAGCTGGACATCAACATCGTCCGCGCGCTTCTCTACATGCAGCGCCGCGATCCGCGCATCGACCAGCGCATCCGCCAATATCTGCACGGCCGCCAGCTGACACCGATCGCGCACGAAGCCGTTTGCGCACTCGACCCCAACGGCGGCGAAGACCGGGCATTCGAAATCATCACGGCCTTTGGCGCACTCGTGTGGACTGTCGAGCGTTCGGCACTGGTGTTCTGCATCGACCAGGTTGAAGATCTGCGCTTCTTCGATAACGCCGAGGAACGCTTCCAGCGTGCGGTGCGCGACGTCATCCAGATCGCCAACCGGCTGACGAACTCGATCATCATCATTTCCTGCCTGGAAGACTTTTACGGCCAAGTGCGCTCCATGGTGGCGCAGTCCTATATTGATCGCATCGAAAAATCCGGCCCCGTGCTCTTGCGCGAAGGCCGCACGCCCGAAGAAGCCCGCCTCATTATCGGCAAGCGGCTTGCCCATCAGGCCGAAGTCCATGGCGCGGGATTGAGTTTTCCCGATGCGTCGGCCTTCTTCGGTCCGCAGTTCTTCGAGGAATTCGCAGGTCTCTCGACACGTCGCCTGCTTGAGCATGCGCAAACGCGTGTTCGCGAGATGACCGCCACCGAACGCACCGAACCCGGAAGCGAGCCGGAAAAGCCATCGTTCATCGGGACATTGGCGCAGGCACTTGGACAGGCCGCGGGCTACGGCGATGAGCAAGAGCCCTCTGCCGTCTCGGCCGTACAATTCCGCGAGATGTGGGAGCGCTTCGCCAACGAGAGCGAAGCCGAAATGCCGGCTGACGACAACGAACTTGTCGATTTCCTCTCGGCCAGTTTGATGCTCGCCCGCGACGAGTGGGGCCGGGCCATCGACGTTACTGTCAAACGTCTTGAACTTGGCGAAGACTTGCCCGCATTCGATCTGACCGTTCGTCACCGCACGGGATTTGCCAGCGACATACGCGTCTTCCTATGCAACCGCCCAACCCAGGGCGGCGGCTTGAAGCGTCAGCTCGATAAGGTTCTCGTTTCGATGCAGGGCAAACCCTGCTTCATGCTGCGCGCGAGCGACTTCCCGCCGAACAAAAAGAACCAGACGGCACAAGCGTTCCGCAAATTCCGCGACGGCGGCGGCCGCCAGCTGCTCGTTCCGATCCCCGAGTGGGAACGCATGATGACCGTACGCGAATTCACAGCGCACCATCGCGGCGACATTGGCATGACGCAGTGGCTCGAAGGCGCCAAGCCGCTCTCCAGCCTGATTTCGATCATTCATTTGCTGCGGCTCGATCTCCTCGGCCGGCCCGTGCCGCGCCTCGTTGCCAAAGAGATGGATGACCCGCAAGGCTCGCTCACCGGCATGGATAAAGCCAACGCCGTCATTGACGAAATCGCAGCCACCGCTGGCGACCGCAACAATCCGGCAAACGACGACGAACTGCCGTTGTCCGTCATTCTTGACGAGAACGGAGCCTTTGGTTCGAGCATCCTTTCTGGCCGTGAGATCGGCAATCGCGGACGCCCAGTCACGCTGAACAAAAGTGTCTTGAAGCGGCACGCGGCCTTCCTCGGCGGATCAGGCTCGGGCAAGACGACGCTCGCCTTGTCGCTCATCGAGCAATTACTGTTGCGCGGCATTCCAGCCGTCCTCATCGACCGCAAGGGCGATCTCGCGAGCTACGCCAACCCAGACGTGTGGCGCTCGGAAATCAATGATCTGGCCGACCGGCGCGCCGACAGAGAAAAACTTGCCGACGCGATTGACGTCGCCGTCTATACGCCTGGCCGCTCGTCGGGCCGGCCGATCTCGATCACGCTTCTGCCGCACGGCATCAACGAACTCCCAGATCACGAGCAGCAACTCCTCGCCAATCTTTCCGCTGCCGCGCTTGGCGAAATGCTGCATTTAAAGAATTCGGCGACGCATCAAAAGCAGTCGGGCGTTCTGGCTGTGGCACTGCGCATTCTTGGCGCATTCTCGAACAGCGAAGTGACGCTCGCTGACCTCATCCATCTGCTAGAGGATGAGCATCCTGAGTTGACAGACCAAACCCAGCGCATGGACCCCTCGGGCAAGCTGCGCCGCGACCTCGTCGCCCAGCTTGATTCACTGCGCCTGCGCAATGCGGCGCTATTTGAAGGCGGCGGCGAGAGCCTGCGTATGGAGAGCCTGCTTGGCCTTGGCAAATACCAGCGCCCGAACCGCACGCGCCTTTCGATCATCTACACCGGCTTCCTCGGCGATAACGAAAACATACTGTTCTGGGTTTCGCAGTTCCTCTCGGAAGCCTTGCGTTTCTGCCAGCGCAATCCGAACGACGAACTCCAGGCCGTCGTGTTGTTCGACGAGGCTGACCTCTATATTCCGGCCAACTCGAAACCGGCGACCGCCGAACCGCTGCAAAGCTTGTTGAAGCGCGCGCGATCCGCAGGCCTTGGCATGATGCTCGCCACACAGTCACCGGGCGATCTCGACTACAAGAGCCGCGATCAGATCACGAGCTGGTTCATCGGGCGCGTGCGCGAGGACACGGCTTTGCGCAAACTCAAGGCTGCATTCCAATCGGAATCGGGGCTGGAGCCGGCACAGGCGCTCCCTGGCCAGACAGTCGGCGAATTCCATCTCGTGCAGGAAGGGCTTGTCAGGCCCATGAAGGCACATCGCTCGCTTATATCGGCCGAACAGGTTCCATTTGACCGGATCGAACAGCTGGCGGCTGAGACGCGCGGTCAGGATGAACGGCAATTGCGCCTATTCGACCTCAGATAGCAGAACCGAACCTCGCAAACGCTTGACTTGCATGTAGTATTCAAGACACGAATTGATCAAATCGTGTTTCAATCCGCGTACATCTCGTGTTGTCTGCGGTGCAGCATCGCCATATTCCGGCACACGCCAACCCGCTTAACAGCGCGGGTCAACCTTCTGATTTGTTTGATTTATTTAATATTGCGCAGGGCCGCATCTTTTCCCCTCGTGCGGCATTGAGTTTGAAACGTCCGACACCGGAGGGCCAAATCGCAAATCACGAGATCTACCTGTCAAGTCTTTTCGTTTTGTGTATTATGGAGATGTCGAGTAGATGGGGGTTTTCTCGATCAGACGGTTCAAGAAGGCGGCTTCAAGAACGGTTTGGAAAATGAGCACGGGCGAACGGATGCTGACAAGCGGTTGGCATAGGTTCGGGGAGAAACAGGCAACAAAGGTTCGAGTGCGGGGTATAGTGTTATGGTATCAAAGTCGTTCTTCGCGATGCTATTCGCGACTGTCATGGGTCCAGCAATTGGCATCGGTCTTTTTGTCTTGCTGAATAGCCTCTGAGTATTTTCTCGGAAGGAACCAGCGCCAAGTCACCCGGAGTGGCGGCCGCAAAGCCGCCGCTTCTAAGTTTGATTGGCGCCACAAACACTTGATAGCGCTGGCCGGGAGTGAACATTGCTTATTGCATGTTCAAAGCGGGCCAATGCGTAATCAATGCTCAAAATTCTGAAACTGCTGACCCAAATTGCAGAATTTCTGCTGCGCGTGCCCCGTCGCGCCGTGCGGCTTGTCATGCAGGCCGTCGCCTTCAATCCCAAACTCGGGCCGCTGCGATACTTCGCGGTCGCCGCAATCGGCTACGTCACCTTTGCCCTGCTTCTCGTCTACGTCGTCGCGCCGATTCGCGGGCTAACCGGCCAGCTCACCATGCGCGACAAGCTCGGCTATGATGCCGAACGCTGGCTCGCGACTGCACTTTACGACCCCAAAGGAAATTTCATCGGCACGTTTGACGCGCGCCTCGATAGCCGCCGCGACGTGAATTACACCGACTCGGCTATCGAACTTGGCGACTACGTTGCCAATCCCGACCACAAGTCGATTCCCGTCAAAGAAGTGCCAGAGTTCTATTGGCAATGCCTCGTCTATCACGAGGACCGCTACCTCGGCGGCGCGCTCAATCCGTTTGGCATCGACCTCACTGGTGTCTTGAAAATTCCCCTGACCACAATCACGCGCTCGATTGCACTCAAACGGCCGAGCCTCGGCGTAGGCGGCTCAACGCTGCCCATGCAGTTTGCGCGCGTCATCTATAAAACCCCGCCCAGCCGCTCGGAAGGCGGCATGACGAAACTCAAGCGCAAGTTCAGCGAATGGTGGCTTGCGCCTGTCATATACCGCGAGCTCACCAAAGGCGGCGACAACACGCTGCTGAAGCAATGGGCGGCGAACCACATCTGGCTGGCGCAGCGCACCGGCGGGCAGCCGCTGCACGGCGTCGAAGTCACGAGCCGCATTGTCTTTGGCAAGGAAGCCAAAGACTTGTCGATTGCCGAGCAGTTCGTACTGGCCTCTGCCGTCAACAAGCCGATTATCCTGCTTGAGGGCAGCGACAAGCTCAACGAAGTGCGGCTCGACCGCTGGCGCTACATCACGGAAGTGCGCGCCCGCATGTGCGCGGAAAAACTCATTCCCGACGAAGCCCAACGCAAGGAAACCGTGTTCGAACTGATCGCGCTTGCAGGCGGGCCACCCGATCCGAAAGTTCGCCCGAAGCTGCAGGAAGCGCTCGAGAAGTACGCGCCCGACCTTGCAAAACGCGCGCAAGCCAATCCCGTCACGCGGGCCAATGTACTGCTTCCCAACATCGCGATACGGCATTCGCGAGGAAATGAAACAGCTCTACGGTTTTGGCTGGCGCGATTATGTGCGCGGTGTCACGACCACATTCGACGTCGGAGAAAATCTGGCATTCAAGCAGCGCCTTGAAACCAAACTCGCGGAACTCAACACCACATGGAACGCGAAGATCGATCCCGCCTTCACGCTTGATCCCGCGAAAGTAGCGGCTGACAAGAAACTCCCGAGCGTTGTCGTGGTCGCCGCCGACAGTTCAGGTAACATCGTGCGCTATTACGAGACAGGCGAGACCGCGCCCTATTTCGGCTCGGCGCCCGCACGCAATAGCGAAACCGGATTGTACGAACCGCTGCGTGAAGGCCGCATGATCGCGTCCACGGGCAAAATCCTGGCCGCAATCGGCATTGCGAATGAAGGTAAGGACACGCCCGATAGCCTCTACGTCGATACCGAAGCCCCGGCGCAAGGACTAGAGACCTGTGAAAAGGGTGGCACCCAGCGGCACGGCCGCAAAGCCATCGTCGCGTTTGCATGCTCGCTCAACGGCCCGCTCGTCAATCGTACGGCGCTCGTTGGTCAAAGCCGGATGCAAAAACTCATCGATGGTTTTGGTTTCGCGATGCCGCCTGCAGCCCAACTCGGCGGAACGCCACCCTCGACCGCCGCGGTGCTCGGGCAAATCGCGGGCGCGCCGCGGCGTGTGCATCAGATGTCGGGGGTGGTCCTCGCATCTCTCATCGGCCGGGGTGCAACACCATTGAAGATGCCGAGCCTAATCCGCTCTTACGACTACACGTTCAAAGGAGAAGGCGGCGCGGGTATTGAAGGAAGTGCCGGCGCCGCCATCGTGCCGAACGATTTGATCCGGCGCGGCGCGCATGGATTGCTCAAAACCTTCCTGCAAGCCCCGCTCTGCTATCAAGCCAATGGGGTTTCACATGGAACGCTCAAGTCGGAGGCCCGCTGGTGCGCCACCCGGCGTGGCGACTTACGCTTGCACTTCGCAAAAACCGGCACGCAAGTCGGCAATGATCCGGACGCGACGGTTGATGCCTGGATCACGGGCGGACTGCAGTTCGCCAATGGCGCGGCCTATTCCTACGTTGTGCTGACTGGCACTGGCTCGCCAAACGAACCCTGGGCGCGGGGATTACATTCGGCGCAAGTTGCGGCACCGCTGCTTGACGAGTTGCTTGAGGATTTGGCCGTCCACGCCAAGGCCAATCCGCGCAACGATCTCATTCCGCCAAAACCGCCGGCGCCCCGGCCGGTGACAACCAGCAGCATCGGTGCGTTGACTCTGAGTCCAAAGACTTCAGCCACGAGCGATGCTCACGCGGCCGCTCGACGCGTGACGCCTATTCGCCGAAGCGCGATGATGCTTATTCTCCGACAGCAGACGCCATGCGGAACTTGATCGCGCGGTGAACTGCGGCAATGGCTTTTAAGGATGCAGCCCCGGCGCCTCCTGGCCGGTGCGTTCGACGTATTCGGTATAGCCGCCGCCGTACTGGTGGATGCCTTCGGGCGTCAATTCCAACACGCGATTTGAGAGAGCGGCTAGGAAGTGGCGGTCATGCGAGACAAACAGCATGGCGCCCTCATACTCCGAAAGCGCAGTAATCAACATTTCCTTCGTCATCAAGTCCAAGTGGTTCGTCGGCTCATCAAGCACGAGAAAGTTCGGCGGATCGAACAGCATCTTGGCCATGACAAGCCGCGCCTTCTCTCCGCCTGACAACACGCGGCATTTCTTTTCCACGTCGTCGCCCGAGAACCCGAAACATCCGGCAAGCGCGCGCAACGGGCCAATGCCGGCTTGCGGGAATTGATCTTCGAGCGATTGAAACACCGTCTCTTCGCCGTCGAGCAATTCCATAGAGTGTTGCGCAAAATAACCCATCTTGACGCTAGGGCCGAGCGCGACAGAACCATCGTCAGGCTTCGTCGATCCTGCCACCAGCTTGAGCAGCGTGGACTTACCCGCGCCGTTGATGCCCATCACGCACCAGCGCTCCTTGCGGCGAACTTGGAAGTTGAGGCCATCATAAATGCGGCGCGCGCCGTAGCCTTTGTGCACGTTCTTGAGGGAAGCCACATCCTCGCCCGAACGCGGCGCGGGCGGAAACTCGAAGGCAATCGTCTGGCGGCGCTTAGGCGGCTCGACACGATCGATCTTTTCCAAACTCTTCACACGGCTCTGCACCTGAGCCGCATGTGAGGCGCGCGCCTTGAAACGCTCGATGAACTTGAGTTCCTTGGCGAGCATAGCCTGCTGCCTGTCGAATTGCGCTTGCTGTTGCTTTTCAGAGAGGGCCCGCTGTTCGACGTAAAACTCGTAGCCGCCGCCGTACGTTGTCAGCGCGCCGCCGTCGATCTCGACGATTTTGGTCACAATGCGGTCCATGAACTCGCGGTCGTGCGAGGTCATCATCAACGCGCCTTCATAACCATTCAGAAATTTCTCGAGCCAAATCAGACTTTCCAGATCCAAGTGGTTGCTCGGCTCGTCAAGCAGCATGACGTCGGGGCGCATGAGCAGGATACGCGCGAGGGCAACGCGCATTTTCCAACCGCCCGACAACGCGCCAACGTCGCCGTCCATCATGTCTTGGGAGAAACTCAATCCTGCCAAGACTTCACGTGCCCTGCCTTCGAGTTCATAACCGCCCAATTCCTCGAAGCGGCCTTGGACTTCGCCGTAACGCTCGATGATATCTTCCATCTCGTCCGCGCGTTCCGGGTCGGCCATCGCGGCTTCTAACTCGGCGAGTTCAGCCGAAATCGTGCTGACGGGCCCCGCGCCGTCCATCACTTCGGCGACCGCACTGCGCCCGCTCATCTCACCCACGTCCTGGCTGAAGTAGCCAATCGTGATGCCGCGGTCGGTGGAGACCTGGCCTTCGTCCGGTTCGTCCTCGCCCGTGATGAGGCGAAAGAGCGTCGTCTTGCCGGAGCCGTTGGGGCCGACGAGGCCGACTTTCTCGCCCTTGTTCAAAACGGCTGACGCCTCAATGAAGACGATCTGGTGGCCGTTTTGTTTGCTGATGTTGTCGAGTTCGAATCATGTGTGCGCCTTGGTCGAGTTCCGGCGCTCTTATGCCACGAGACGCGATGGCGGGAAGTGCTTCAAGGCAACGGGCGACGGTTTGTCTATGGGGGCGGCTGGACAGCGCATTTCGCGCCCCACTCCAAAACCGCCTGGGATTTGCCACGGGGGAGCCCCAGTTCAAACATCAAAAACGCTCACGTGCATCAGAGGGTTCGCCCCATAAGCAGCCTTTTGCTGGGTAGGATGCACAGGACGTTGTCATGGGTTTTAAGCGTAACGGTTTTGAGCGTAACACATCCGGAAATCCGCCGCGTGACCCCCGCGGTCCGCTTCCGCCGCAATCGCACGAAAGGCACGACGACAAGCCCGAACGCGATTGGAAGCGCAACACGCTGATTGCAGGTCTCGGCGCATTGTCCTGGGTCGCGACCTACGTCGGCATGCTCGAACTCATCGAAGCCAACATGGGCGATCTACCGTTCGTCCACAAAATCATCATCGGCTTCTCGGTCGCCATGCTGATGATCATGATCGTCTGGCTGCTCGACCAGCTGTTCAAGCCGCATCCGTTCGTCACCAAGATTTTGTATGCTTCCGGCTACGTGTTCCTGTCGTTGATCTCTGTTGGTTTTGGCTTTGGCTTTTATTGGAAGGTGCTTGAAAGCCGGGGCGAAGCCTCGCGCTCGGCCGAAAGCGCGGTTGGGCAAGTTCAGGGCTCGTTGCACGCCGCCTCGACGCGGCTTGAGCAATTGCAGGCGACACTGATCCAGCTGACAGCGGTTTCCACGTCCAAAGCTGAAATCGAACGAACAAAGGGAACGTCGTGCCCGAACTCCAAGCCGGGCGATGGGCCGCGCCGCAAAATGCGCGAGGAAGACGCCCAGCGCTTTCAATTCGCCTCCGAGTTCGTCAAGGGGCGCGTCACGTCCGTCAAAGGCGATATGGCGGCCCTCGACGGCGATTTGCTGAAAATCGCTTCTAGTGACGCATCAACAATTGATATCAAAAGCGGCAACCGCAACGAGTTCATGCGTGCGCTCGGCCGCAAGCTTGATATGACGGTGACGGGCTTCAACGCCTTCCGCACCGATCCGCAATTGAAGCAAATCCGCACCGATCTTGCCGATCGCGCGGAGAAGACGGCATTCGGCGACCCGAAGGGCGGAATGATTACCTGTCCCGATGTCCAATTGCAGACGGCGCTTCGTGGCGTCGTCAAAGCCATCGATCAATTGCCGGAACTTCAGAAACCGCAGATCGCGGCCGTCGAAGGTTCGGAAGCAACCATCGAAGCCTTCCGGCGATTGACGACGACTTTCTATGGCGCGCTGTCGTTTAAGATGCCACCCTCGGCCGACGAACTACGCGATCTGCAGAAAAAGGCCGTGCAATCGGTTGAAGGTGCCGCGACCGCAGAAGCGCGTCAATGGGCCGGAGAACAGGGCGGATTATCGAAACGCGATTACGTGCCGCTCGCGGTTGCGCTGTTCGTCGATCTTTGTCTTTTCCTCGTCTCGATGGTGCAAAAACCCGCGAGCCGCTTATCCGGCCTAATGCCAAAAATGTACGCGGCAGAACGCGGGCCGGTTATTCAGATTTTGTCGCGCTTCAAAGACATCCACCACGACCAGCAGATTCGCGAGAATTTCGAGATTTTCCGCCATGTCGTGTTCGACATGAACGGCGACTACTATGTGGCCGTGCCGCTCGACGCGCCGCCAAAACTTAATCCCCATGAGCGCGAGGAACTGCGCGTTGAAGCGCAGTTGCTGGCCAACTTGTTTGCGAGTTTCGAGAAGGAGCGCATTTTCAAGCGCTCGATGCTGCCGACAACGGGGAGCATCCAAAAGCGCTTGAAGCGCCAGGGTTCGAAGTTTGCGAGTGCAGAAGCGTTTCGCGTCTATAAGTTCACAGATGGCGCTTGGTCCGACATCATCCTCGGTGCCGTCATGGGGGCGGCACGCCGGGTAGACGAGCAAAAGCGCGCGCAGGGCATCGATGTTGATGCTAGCGGCTTTGCTGGCCGGGTATCAAGTCCCGCTCCCTCTGCCTTGCCGCCGGTCATGCCGCCAATCGTGCCGGGCGTTCAAACTGCCGCGCGCCCGGGTCCAAGTCTCCATCAAGCCCCGGCGCCGCCAGCGGGTCTTGGAACGCATCCACGCCGTCCCGCAACGGCGGCAACGCTTTCTATCGATCCCGAGCACTCCGCGCGCTTTGGGCCTTACGCGCAGAATGTTGCGCAAAATGTCCCCTACGATTCGCGCGCGCCCCAGTCTCCGCGCGTACCAAGAGCGGCACCACCGCCGCCGCCTGAAGCTGATGTAACGGTCAGGGTTGCCAACGCCAACACGGTCACTGTCGATCCGCTTCCGCAGCATCCTTTTGCAGCTCCAGCCCCACAGCAACAACCGCGCGAGAGCAGCGTCGTCGTGGCGTTGCCGCGATCCAACTGCGACACGGCAGGCCGCATGGCGCAATCGAATTCGCAGCTCCATTCCGCTCCGAGCATGCCGGCCCCAAACATGATCGACGTGACTCTTGCGCGGGAAACGGCAACCTTCTCGGTTCCCGTTAGTGAAGCCATGGTGCCAGATTCGTTGCGCAGTGCTTTGGCGAAGGCCCGCCAGACTGTGGCGATGGAAGCCGCCGTTGCCCAAGCACCGATGATCCCAGTAGCAGACGAGAACTCACGAGCTCTGCTGGCGGCACAGACCGTCATTGAAACGGATGAGACGTTCGACGACGAAATCATTGAGCCAATTGAAAAAGACGATCTCACCGCCCGCGAACGTGCCTTCCTCAGCCGTATGGCGCCACCTGCTGCCGAGTAAAAAATGTGTTTGAAAACAACAGGTTTGACAAAGCCGTCCGATTTCGACCGGGTCCGCAACCGTTGTTTAATAATCTTAGCGTCTTAATGGCAGCAACGAAAGACAACCGGCAGCCGCTCATTGCCTCTGGCAGCTCTGGTAACAAAAGGAATAATTTTCATGCGCTTGGCCACTTCTCCGAGTTTTTTGCAAGCCGGCCGGGACGAAAAGGAAACCAAACTTAAAGATTTCATTACTGCGCACATCACCGCCCGCGCTTCCAAGGCAATCGATACAACGTCCAGCCACTATACGATTGTTGTCCGCGCGCCTGAAAGCCCTGCAGCAAAAGCTCTAGCCATGCTCTCTTCTGAGTTGGCCCACGCTGGGATCGCGGTACGTGCATTGATACTTGAAACTGACTCCCAAAATGACGATGCCGGGCAAAAAACACTGCTTGAGCTTGCGAATATTGAAGTTCGCATGCTTAACGATCCTCGCTTTGCCGCCGCACACGAGCAGCTTGTTCTCGGCAACGGCCGGGTGTGGATTGGCGACTGCATGCGCCGCGATCCATCGAAACGCGATGCCTTTGAAATGTTCCACGCCGACAACGCCGTTGCCGCACGCCATGCTGAAGTCTCATTCGCGCGCATGTGGAAACTCGGCAAACCCGCCAAGCGCCTGAAACCGGTTACAACCAAACACGTCATAGCCGGTCAGAGCACCGCTAAACCCGAGCGCCGCCCGGCAACCCGCCGCTAGGACATTAATTTCACATTAACGGTTAATCGCTGAATTTAATTGGCCGGGGTTTTTCCCCGGCCTTTTTGCGCGTGGTAGTCTTGGCTCATAAACTGAGACAAGGAACCGGCCCCGCCGTGAAAAAAGAGAACAAAGACGAAAATCCCGGCAATTCCCTAATTGCTGCCGCGGTTACGCCCTTCACCTTTGATGGGCTTCAGATCTGGCTTAGAATGAATAACTGTTTCCTAGAACACGCGCGGATCCTCCGCCGGGTTCTCGGGGTCCAATACTCCCAGGGTGGCAACATGCAATTTTCCTCGCACCTCGCTCTTCGTTTTATCTCTTGCCTCATGATTGCGCTGGCAGGATTGACCGCGCCAGCGGCGGCTCAAGAGAAAAATTTCTCGCATCAGGGCGTCGCGGCCGATGCCAAGCGCTACGAGACGTTCATCAAGGCCAATTGGAAGTCTGACGGCAAGAAACCCGCAGACTTGAAGATCGAGGCCGAGAAAATCTACGCGACCGACGCGCGTGCATCAGCCCGGCTGTTTGCCAATGTTGTAGCGGCCGAACCAAAGGACGGAGCGGCATGGGTGCGATTGGCGGAATCGCTTCTCGCCATCAAAGCCGATCCCGAGAAGGGCAGCGAACGCTACGATTTGCCCGTACATGCCTCAGGCGCCGCCTATCGCGGCTATGAGCTGGCTAAGGATGCCCCCACCAAAGCCAAGGCGCTGAGCGTCCTCGGGCTGACTCTGGAGCGGCGCTCATATTGGCGCCCGGCTATCGATGCGTACAAAATGAGCGTCGATCTCGCCGCCGACCAGACAACGCGCGAAGCTTATGACCGCCTGCGCGCCGAACACGGCTTCCGCATGACCGACTACAAAACCGAATCTGACGCGAGTGCGCCGCGTCTGTGCCTGCAATTCTCCGAAGACCTCGCCCGCACGCAGAGCGACGTTGCGAAATTCATTTCCATCGACGGCAAGGACCCGCAGTCTCTTGTTCAAGACGGCAAGCAGCTGTGCATCGAAGGCTTGAAGCACGGCGCGCGCTATCAGGTGCAAATCCGCGCCGGGCTGCCGTCCGAAGTGGGCGAGTCATTGAACAA
The DNA here is from genome assembly GCA_963819605.1 of uncultured Alphaproteobacteria bacterium. GTDB lineage: Bacteria > Pseudomonadota > Alphaproteobacteria > Rhizobiales > Hyphomicrobiaceae > Hyphomicrobium_B. The sequence goes on from CAWFWU010000007.1 coordinate 199,102, forward strand.
GACGGCGGACATCGCGGTTTATGTACCGGACCGCACGGCGCTCGTGCGTTTCACGGGAAAATCCTACGTGCTGCCAAGCCGTGGCCAGCAGGGCATTCCTGTTGTCACCACAAACACGCAGAAGATCGACGTTGAAGTTTATCGCATCGGCGACCGGGGCCTTGCCTCGCTCCTGCAATCTGGCGATTTTCAGCGTCAGCTTTCTAGCTACGAGGTCGACAACATTCGCGATAAGAGCGGCGTCAAAGTTTACGCCGGCGCGATGGACATTGGCGCGAAGCTGAATGAAGACGTGACAACTTCGGTTCCCGTGACCGACGCAACCGGCAAACTTGAGCCGGGCGCTTACGTCATGGTCGCGAAGCCTTCAGAAAAATCCAAGAACGACGACGGCCAGCGCGCAACGCAGTGGTTCATCGTGTCCGATCTTGGTCTCACCGCGTTTTCCGGCACCGACGGCGTGCACGCTTTCGTGCGCTCTCTGGCCGACGCCACGCCTATTGCGGGCAGCGATGTCCGGCTCCTCGCGCGCAACAACGAAGTGCTCGCAACCACCAAGACGGACGCCAAGGGCTACGCAAAGTTCGATGCCGCGATTGTCAAAGGCGAAGGCGGGCTTGCGCCTGCCGTACTCGTTGCCGAAAAAGGCGCAGGCGAATACGCATTTCTAGATTTGACGATGAATGCGTTTGACTTGTCAGACCGTGGCGTCAAAGGCCGCGAACCGGCAGGCCCAGTTGACGCGTATGTCTACACCGAACGCGGCGTTTATCGCGGCGGCGAAGAAGTGTCCGTCACCGCACTTGTGCGCGATGCGCAAGGCAAGGCGTCTGCCATACCAACAACGATGATTGTGTCGCGCCCCGATGGCGTGGAATACACGCGCGTTGTTCTAAACGATCAAGGATTGGGCGGACGTTCGCACGCGCTGGCACTTGCGAAGACAGCGATGACCGGAACGTGGCGCTTGTGGCTGCACACCGATCCGAAGCAAGCCGCGATTGCCGAGCGCGCATTCCTGGTCGAAGACTTCGTACCAGAACGCCTCGACATGAAACTTGAGACCGCCGCGCCTGCGCTTGTGCCAGATGAACCGGGCACGATCAACGCGGCCGGGCGCTATCTCTATGGGCCGCCCGCTTCTGCACTTGGGCTTGAGGGCGAAATCATCGTCAAAGCCTCGGGCAAGGATGTGCCAGGCTTTGCAGGCTACGTGTTCGGACAGGCGGATGAATTCGTCAATCCGGTGAGAAAGCCGCTCGATGCCAACTTGATTACGGACGCAGACGGCAAAGCGGCTATTCCGGTTCTCATTCCAGCCGTGCCGAAGACCGGCCGGCCGCTTGAAGCGCAAATCATCGTCAAACTGCGCGAGCAGGGTGGACGCACGATTGAGCGCACCTTGACAGTGCCGGTCGATATGAAGGCCGCGCGGATCGGCATCAAGCCCGCTTTCAAAGGTACGAGCGTCGAAGAAGACGGAGTGGCCGCGTTTGATATCGTTGCGCTCGACGCTTCTGGAAAGCAGACTGCATCGGACAGAATTGAGTGGACGCTGACGCGGCTCGATACGAATTGGCAGTGGTATCGCCGCGACGGCAACTGGACCTATGAAGCGGTCACGCTGAAACGCAAGGTGGGCAACGGCACGCTTGCAGCGCTCAGCGCAGAGCCCGCGAAAATAGCTGAGAAGCTCGGCTGGGGCCGTTATCGCCTCGACGTGGCATCGACCGAACCGGGCGGACCCGCGTCCAGCTTCCTGTTCTCGTCCGGATGGTACACATCCGGCGAAGCAGCCGACAGCCCCGAGCAGCTCGACGTCGCGCTCGACAAGGAAACCTACAAGGCCGGCGAGAAAGCCAAACTTCGCATCTCGTCGAAGCACGGCGGCAAAGCCATGATCGCCTTGCTCGGCAATGGGCTTTACGCGCTTCATGAAGCTGAAATCGCCAAGGGCGGCGGCGAAGTTGCAATTGACGTCGGCGCTAACTGGGGTGCGGGCGCATATGTGACGACATTGCTTTATCGCGCCATGGACGAAGGCTCAAAACGCATGCCGGGGCGCGCCATTGGCGTCAATTGGCTTGGCCTCGACCAGAGCGAGAAGGAACTGAAGGTCGCGCTGACGCTGCCGGAAAAATTGAAGTCCGGCGCCAAGTTGATGGTCCCCGTCAAGATCGATGGACTTGCAGCCAGGAGAAGACGCACGCATCACAATCGCTGCGGTCGATCTCGGCGTGCTCAATCTCACGAAATACGAGGCGCCGGCACCTGAAGCCTGGTTCAACGCGCAATCGAAACTCGGGTTTGAAATCCGCGATTTCTATGGGCGGCTCATCGACGGGATGCGCGCCGATCGCGGCAAATTGAAATCCGGCGGCGACGGCTCGGGTCCGGTCATGCAGGGCAACCCGACTGTTGAAACCGTGGTCTCGCTCTATTCGGGCATTCTCAAGGTTGCAGCCGACGGAACGGCGAAAGCCGAATTCGAGTTGCCCGATTTCAACGGCACCGTGCGCGTCATGGCAGTGGCGTGGAGTGCAGATAAGGTTGGTCACTCCTCCGCCGACCTGATCGTACGCGACACCATTGCGCTCACGGTTGCCGTTCCTCGCTTCCTGACGCTGGGTGATGAAGTGCAGCTCGGCTTCGACGTCCACAATATCGAGGGTCCGGATGGCGCTTACAAAATTATGCTCGCCCAAAAGCAAGGCGATGCGACAGCTGAACGGCTGACGGCCGTTGCAGACCGGACGGCGGACCTGAAGGCAGGTGCCAAAAAACTGGAACGTATCGCTTTCAAACCGAAGGATGTTGGTCCTCTTACGCTCAAGGTGGCTGTGTCAGGACCCGGCGACATACTCGTCAAGCGCGAGATGACGTTCGATGTGCTGCCGCCCGCCGGTGACATCAAGCGGACGACGGTGTCGTCACTCAAGGAAAAGGGTGGCAAGCTCACGGTCTCGAGTGATCTCGTGCAAGACCTGATCCCGTCGCGCACACGCATCAACTTGTCGGTTGGCCCGGCCGCGCGGCTCGATGTGCCTTCGCTTCTGACGCAACTTGATCGCTATCCTTATGGCTGCGCAGAACAGACGGTATCGCGCGCATTGCCTCTGCTTTATGCCAATGCGGTCGCGGCACAGGTTGGCATTGCGCAAGACAAAGCTCTGAAAGAACGCGTGCAGGGCGCAGTCAACCGCGTGTTCGAAATGCAGGATTCATCCGGCGCTTTCGGAGTTTGGGGTCCATCGACCGCAGATCTTTGGCTGACCGGCTACGTCATGGACTTCCTGACGCGCGCCAAAGAGGCAGGCTACAAGGTGCCGGGCGAAGGCTACAACCGCGCGCTCGACAGGTTGCAGAACTTCTTGAGCTACGCCGAAGACTTCGACAAGGGCGGCGAGGATCGCGCCTATGCGCTCTACGTGCTCGCCCGCAACGGCCGCGCGCCGATTGGCGAATTGCGCTACTACGCCGACACGCGCATCGAGAAGTTCTCGACGCCGCTGGCAAAGGCACAAGTTGGCGCGGCGCTCGCCATGATGGGCGACAAGGAACGGGCCGAGCGCGCGTTCACGAGTGCGCTTGCTGGGATGGCAACAGAGGCGGATAGCGGTTACCGCATGGACTACGGTTCGACGTTGCGCGACGGCGCGGCACTCGTGACTCTTGCCGCTGAAACCGGCATCGGCAAAAGCGAAACGCCGAAACTCGCGAACGTCATTGCCAAGGCCTACGAGACGCGAAGCTATACGTCGACGCAGGAACAGGCGTGGATGTTGCTTGCGGCAAAAGCGCTGAACGACGAAGTGAAGGCGTCGCAATTGGTGGTCAACGGGGCACCGGTTCCCGCGCCCATCATGCGCGCACTGACACCGGCCGAACTCAAGGACGGCGGACTAACAGTCATCAACAACGGCGACACAGCCGTCGATGCCGTCATATCCGTCATCGGCGCGGCGTTGACGCCGGAACCTGCCATCTCGAAAGGTTTCAAGATCGAGCGCCAAGCCTACACGCTGGACGGCAAGAAGGCTGACTTGAAGAGCCTCAGTGGCGGCAAGGCGGACGTCAAGCAGAACGACCGTTTTGTCATGACCGTGAAAGTCACGTCAGAGGACGCAGGCGGCCGGGTGATGATCGTTGACAGATTGCCTGCGGGCTTCGAGATCGAAAATCCGAAACTCGTGGAAAGCGGTTCGATTGCTGGCATCGACTGGCTGAAATCAACGGCGGCACCGGAGCACACCGAGTTCCGTGACGACCGCTTCGTGGCCGCGTTCAATTTCTCGGGTGCGAAGAGTGAAGGCGATACGTCAAGCGAAGGCGAAGGTGATGGCGGCGGCATTGAAGGCGGCGCAGAAGCCGTGCCACCAACTGGAACCGAAGCCGTGAAGCCCGCTGTGTTGACCGCAACGGTCGCCTACATAGTGCGCGCGGTGACACCTGGAACTTACGTGCATCCGGCTGCCACGGTTGAAGATATGTACCGGCCCGAGCGTTACGCGCGCACGGCAGCAGGCACGCTCAGCGTCGGCACGAGGGAGTAACGCGCCAATGCCGCGCCAATCTCTCATCGGCTGGTTACGGAGGCGGCAGGCGAAAGCCAAGGCCCCACGCTGGCCGATGATTTGGCGGGCATCCCTCGCGGTTGCAGTTGTGGCGTTGATTGCGGTCATGTCCGCCTTTGCACTTTATGGCAAGGCGGTTCGAGAAATCGGGCCGTTGTCGCTTACGGATGCCGGGCAGTTATCGGTGTCTGTCGTTGATCGCAACGGCAAACTTCTGCGGCCGTTCACGACGGTGGATGGACGCTGGCGCCTGCCGCTTGAACCGGACCTTGTCGATCAGCGCTATCTCAAAATCTTGATGGCGTTCGAGGACGTGCGCTTTTACCAGCATCGCGGCGTTGACCCGCACGCCGTTACGCGCGCTGTGCTGCAAGCGGCGCGGCAAGGGCGGCTGGTATCAGGTGCATCCACGCTGACGATGCAGGTCGCGCGCCTTGTTGATGGCAAGCACGAGCGCACGGGAAGCGGAAAGTTGCGCCAGATTGCGCGCGCGATCCAGCTTGAGAAGAAATTCTCCAAAATTGAGATTTTGCGACTGTATTTGAGGCTCGCACCATTCGGCGGAAATATCGAAGGAGTGCGCGCGGCGTCGCTCGCCTATTTCGGCAAGGAACCTCGGCGCTTGTCGATTGGCGAAGCGGCACTGCTGGTTGCGCTCCCGCAATCGCCCGAAGCGCGCCGCCCGGACCGCCATCCAGAAGCGGCAAAAAGTGCGCGTGCGCGCGTGTTGGATCGCGCGGTCGTGGCAGGAGTCATAAACGCGGCGGAAGCAGAAAAAGCCAAATCTGAGCGGATGCCGCTCGCACGGCTCGAGTTCCCGAAACTCGCGCCGCACTTGGCTGACGCGGAAGTTGCCGCGGCGCCATCGTTGAACGTGCATTCCTTGACGCTGGACCGTGATTTACAAGCGAGCCTCGAAACGCTTAGCAAACAGCAAGCCGCGCTCCTCGGCGACAAGCTCTCTGCCGCCATTCTCGTTGCCGATCACCACACGGGCGAGATACTGGCGCAGGTGGGATCGGCCGGATATCTCGACGCCGGCCGCGCCGGTGCCGTCGATATGGCAACCGCTATTCGCTCTCCCGGTTCGACATTGAAACCTTTCATCTATGGGCTCGCCTTTGAAGCGGGCCTCGCGCATCCCGAGACCCTGATCGAAGACAGGCCCGTGCGCTTTGGCACCTATGCACCCAAGAATTTCGACGAAGATTATCACGGCACGATCTCGATCCGCGAGGCGCTCTCGCAATCGACGAACATTCCGGCCGTGCGTGTGCTGGCGCGCGTTGGTCCTGGACGCCTTACGGGGCGCTTCCGCCGCGCGGGTGTGAACGCACATTTCCCGCAGAAATCTGAGCCAACTTTGGCCATGGCGCTTGGCGGCACGGGTTTGACGCTGCGCGACCTTACGCAACTTTATGCGGCGCTGGCGCGTGGCGGCGAGGGCATCACACTCACGCACCGCACGAGCGATCGCGGAAAAATAGCGGCACAAGGGCGCTTGAAGCCGCTGGTGAATGCGCGGCGCATGATGTCTCCGGTCGCGGCCTGGTACGTCAGCGATATTTTGAAGGATGCGCCGCCTCCAGCCAATGGCAAGGGCGGCCGCTTCGCCTATAAAACCGGAACCTCATACGGCTACCGCGATGCTTGGGCCATCGGTTACGACGGGCGGCATGTGATTGCCGTTTGGGTTGGCCGCCCCGATGGGGAAAGCGTTCCCGGCATGATGGGGCGCACAGCAGCCGCACCGATCCTGTTTGATGCGTTCGCGCGGCTTGGAGCAAAACGGGTACCGTTGCAATTGAAGCCCGAAGGCGCGCTGCAAGTGGCCGCTGCTGAGTTACCGCCACCACTCAAACGCTGGCGGGAGCCGGGCGAGGACGTGCCGACCGGGCCTTATTCGGAGATACCTGTACTCATTTCGTTTCCTCCTGAGAGTGCTGAAATTGAAAGCGCCGATCTCGACGGCGAACCGTTGACGTTGAAGGCCGAGGGCGGGGCGTTGCCACTGACATGGCTTGTGGACGGCGCACCGATTGCGTCCGACCCGCACGCGCGTGACGTGACATGGCAACCGGCCGCAAACGGCTTCGCTAAGTTGACAGTGATCGACGCCAACGGGCGCACGGACCGCGTGTCATTTCGTGTGAAGTGACACTTTGACGGCCTATGCCCGGATAGCTAAACGGGCTGCCTCGGTCTAAGGTCGGCGAACAACGCCGCGCGAAACTGGGGAACGGATCCTGTGCAATCCTGGAATGCTCAAGATGTGATCAGGAATTGGGGCCGCGTGCTCGCACTGCTTTTGGCGGCGGGCGTGGCGATGTACACGTTGCAGGGCACGCCTCCAACGCCGGTTGCCGAGTTACCAGCGCTCGGCGCAAATATCGGCGAGACGTCAGTCTCCGGCATCTCATCTGGCGCCTACATGGCCGGGCAATTCCAAATGGCGCACGCAAAAATCGTCAAGGGCGCGGCGATTATCGCGGGCGGGCCCTATGGCTGTTCCGAAAGCGTCTTCGCCGACGCCATGCCGGGCCCGGGCACGGCATTCCTCAACCTTAGCAAGGCGATCAACGGCTGCATGCTCAACTTGCTTGGCGTGTGGGGAACGGCCGATCCGGTCGATCTTGCAGGCAAGGCGAAGCGGCGCGCTGACAAAGGCGAGATCGATCCAATCGCCGACGTTGCCAACGACCGCGTGTATCTCTTTTCAGGGCACTCGGACTTGACCGTCGTGCCGGCGATTGTTGCGGCGGCGGCTAAGTTTTATGCCGTACTCGGCGTGCCAGCTTCGAATATCAAGCATGTGACCCACCTGCCGTCAGGCCACGCGTTCGTGACTGAAGATGAAGGCGGGGCGTGCGAATACACCGGCGCGCCGTACGTGGTCGATTGCGACTACGATCAGGCGGGCGAACTTCTGGGGCACATCTACGGTCCGTTAAATCCCCGCTCATCCGCGCCGGGTGGCGATTTCGAAGTGTTCGATCAGCGGCCCTTTACAGCAGGCTTCATGCCCAACGGCATGGCCGACCACGGCGTCATCTATATTCCCAAAGCGTGCCGCGAAAAGGCCGGTTGCCGCATCCACGTCGCGTATCACGGATGCGCGCAAACGCGTGCGCAAGTCGGCGATGTATTCATAAAAGACAGCGGTTTTGCCCGTTGGGCCGACACCAACGATTTGATTGTTCTGTTCCCGCAAACGGCGATTGCGGCGTTCAATCCGCAAGGCTGCTGGGACTGGTGGGGCTACACAACCCGCGATTATCTCGCGCGCAATGCGCCGCAAATAGTCGCTGTGCACAGGATGCTGGAGCGGCTTTCGGCACGCGCGGGCGGCGTTTGACCGGGATCAACGCCCGTATTCAAGCCAAGACTTGTGACTTGTGATCGTCCAGCGGTTTACGTGCGCAGGCCTTTCTGGCAAGAAGCTCGAAAGAGACCGGGGATTTCAGACTATATGGATTTGATCGCGCAACCGCGTTGGACGCTTGGCCGTATCGCACGACTTCGTGGGCGCAGCGCGATGCGGTCTCTCGAGCAGGCTTCAGCAGTATGCGCTGCCGCCCTCATGATCGTTGCAGCCGCGATGCCGGACGAGCGCGACGATGCTGGCAATTCAGTCCGGGGGGCGGCGCGCACAAATGCGAGCATGCCTCCCATGACGATCAGTGCGCCAGGTCGCGAGACGGCGTTTGGCGCGTATCTCGGTGCGCCCTATCACTATCCAAGCGACTACAAACTCCAGCAAGCCGGCCGCCACGACGCAACCATCAAAAAAGTCGAGTGGTACACGCAGCCATTCGACAATCCGCTCTACTATGGCGCGCGCATTCAACGCTGGTTCGCCAACGGGCGCACGGGTTCGATGATCGACTTCGTGCATTCCAAGGCTTATGCGCCGTTGAAAGAGGACGCGAAATTCGAAGGCACGATCGACGGCAAGCCCGTGCCGGAAACCGCGAAGATCGGCGATTTCTTCAAGCGGCTGGAGTTCACGCACGGCCACAACATGCTGACGCTCAATGGCCTCGTGCGATTTGGCGGATTTTCAACGCGTCTTTTACCATATGCGGGACTTGGCGCGGGCATTTCACTGCCGCATTCGGAAATGCACCTCGCGACAGATCCGGCGCGGACGTATGAATATCAATACACGGGCCCAACCGCACAAGCGCTCTTCGGTCTTGAGTTCCGCACGAGAACGGGGTCGGTGTTCGTCGAATACAAATTTACAATTGCCGATTACCGGGCACCCGTGACGCATCGCGATGGCAGCCTGCTGCCAATCGATCTGTGGAACCAGTTTTCGCGCTGGTGGTCTGGCGCAGAGCCGCCGGGCGGCTGGGGCGAAACACGACTGACAAGCCACCAAGTCGTTGGCGGGTTCCTGGTACGTTTTGTGCCGGCAGGGACTGCCGCCGCACAGTGACGGTGCTCTGCCGGTTTCAAACTGTCGAAATGGTGCCTAAACTGCGGCCAGCAAGAGAGGACGCAGCCCCATGAGCCAGGATCAAAGCGCGCAACCCGGCAAGTTTCTCGATCCGCGTCCGGCGAACTACGTGCCCTTGTCGCCGATTGATTTTCTGAAACGCGCGGCGTGCGTTTACCCGCTCAAAGTCGCGGTCGTCTATAACGAACAGCGCATCACCTACGCCGAATTTTACCGGCGCTGCCGCCGATTGGCATCGGCTTTACGGAAGGCCGGCGTTATCAAGGGCGATACCGTCGCTGTGATGGCGCCGAACATCCCGGCATTGCTTGAAGCACACTACGGCGTGCCGATGGCGGGTGGCGTGCTAAACGCGCTCAACACGCGGCTCGACGCTGGCGCCATTGCCTTTTGCTTGAGACACGGGGAAGCAAAGGTGCTGATCGCAGACCGCGATTACGCAAGCGTAGTCCGCGGCGCTTTGGCCGCGATGGACCACCCTCCTCGGGTAATTGAAATAGTGGACAGCGCGGGGCGCGACGGACACCCGGCCTCTATGGCGATGGGCGATACCGACTATGAGTTCGTTTCTGTCGGACGGTGACCCTGATTTCAGCTGGGAACTTCCCGATGACGAGTGGCAGTCGATCGCGCTCAACTATACCTCCGGCACCACGGGCGACCCTAAGGGCGTGCTGTATCACCACCGTGGCGCATACTTGAATGCCGTTGGTAACGCGCTTGCGTTTGGGTTGACGCCGAGTAGCGTTTATCTCTGGACCGTGCCGATGTTCCACTGCAACGGCTGGACGTTCACGTGGGGCGTCACGCTCTTAGGCGGCACGCACGTTTGTCTGCGCCAGATCGATCCGCAGCGCATTTTCGAACTCATTGGCGCAGAGAGCGTGACCCATTTTTGCGCCGCGCCGATAGTCTTGAACATGCTCATTCATGCCCCCAGCAAGCCGGCTGATAAGTTTCAGCACCGTATCGATGTTGTGACCGGAGGAGCTGCGCCGCCGAGCATTGTGATCGAGCAGATGGAGCGCATGGGCTTTAGCGTCACGCATGGTTATGGATTGACGGAAACCTACGGGCCGACGACGCTGTGCGCTTGGCAGGACGAATGGGATGCACTGCCAATCGAGGAACGCGCGGCAAAGATGGCGCGCCAGGGCGTTGCCATGCCGACGCAGCACGAGGTGCGCGTCCTCGATCCCGCGACACTCCAGGACGTCCCGGCGGATGGGCGCACAATTGGGGAAATCGCCATACGCGGCAACACGGTGATGAAGGGCTACCTCAAGAACGAGAGAGGCACGGAAACGGCCTTCGCCGGGGGTTGGTTTCATTCGGGCGATCTCGCGGCAGTACACGCGGACGGCTACATCGATATCAAGGACCGGATGAAAGACATCATCATTTCGGGGGGCGAGAATATCTCGTCGCTTGAGGTTGAAGAGGTTCTCTACCGGCACCCGAACGTGATGGAAGCGGCTGTCGTGGCCAAGCGGGATGAAACTTGGGGCGAGACGCCGTGTGCCTTCGTGACGCTAAAGCCGGGCGCTGAAGTTACAACAGGTGACGACATCATTGCGTGGTGCCGCACGCACCTCGCCGCCTTCAAGTGCCCGCGCCATGTCGTGTTCATCGATTTGCCGAAGACGCAGACGGGCAAAATCCAGAAATTCCAGTTGAGAGATTGGGCGGAGGCGTTGCGAGCCTGACGCACGTCGAGATGCGCAAGAAATTAGAACCTGCGCAGAAGGCGATCTATGTAGTCGAGTTCGATGGGCGGACGCAGCGCTTGGCCTGAACGCTTGCGTAGTTCGTCCAAGATTTCGCGCGCGCGCTGTGCGTCGATCGCGTCCGGCACCTTGACCGAGCTGCCAAGATCCGGACCTTCCGAGCGTTGCGGCCGATCCAGAGGATCGCGGCGTTTGTCCTGGTTCTTGCCGCCGCGCTTTTGCGCGTTCTCGGCCATTTGCTGGGCCATCTGCTCTGCGGTCTGGCGCATTTGCTCAAGTGCTTGGGCCTGGGACTGCGTTGCTTCGTCGAGATCGCCTTCTTGCAGCGATTCTTCGGCGCGCTTCATAGCGCCATCCGCTTCGGCGAGTTTTTCCATATCGCTGGCGCCCAGCTCTTCGAGTTCGCGCTGCAGCTTTTCCATATTCTTGCGAAGTTGAGACTGGCGGTCCTTGAGGCCGCTGCTGCCGTCAGCCTTGTTGCCACCCGGCTCCTGGCCCTCTTCGGCACCCGGCCGGCGCGGCTGCGGCTGCCCTCCTTGCTTATCGGGATTCTGCTGCTGGCCGCCTTGTGAGTTTTGGTTCTGACCCTTTTGCTGGCCCTTCGCCGAGCCGCTCTTCTGCTTCTTGCCTTTCTGGTCTTCGCTGAAGGTGTCGTCCATAAGCTTTTGCTGTTCGCCCGAGAGATCACTCAACTCGTCGAGCTTCTTCAACATTTCGTTGGCTTTTTCTTCGTTCTCCTTGGACTGCGCCGACTTGCCGGCCTTCAACTGCTCCATCATCTCTTTCATTTCGGCAAGCAAACGTTCGGCTTCTTCGCGCGAACCGTCTTTGGCGTTTTCCTCAAGCTCCTTCATCATCTGGTCGATGTCGTCTTGTGACAACTGCTGCTGATCGCCTTCGTCGCCTTCCTCTTGACCTTCTTTGGAAGCGTTTTTCTGCATTTCCTCAAGGTACTTATTCATTGCCTGTTTGAGATCTTGAATGAGAGCCGCGATTTCCTTTTCGCTGGCACCGTTCTCAAGCGCCTTGGCCAGGCGGTCTTGCGCGTCCTTCAATTCTTTCTCTGCGTTGGACAGCGCCCCATCCTCGATCTTCAAAGCCAGATCCCACATCTGAGCGACGGCACTGCCGATCGCTTCGCGCGAATTCTCGCGTTCAATGCGGTGGTAGATGGTTCTGAAACCGAGGTAGACGGCGGCATCGTCAATAAAGCCTTCGGGCTCCATCGTTAGCGCATCAAGCGCGCGCACAACGTTCGGACGATTGCGGGAATCTTCAGCAAGCTTGCGGCGCTGTTCGATGACGGCGCGTGCGAGCGGTTTCACGAAACGGCGCGCTGGCAGAGCCACTTCAATCGATTCGCTGCGGCCAACTTGGCCGGCAACGTCGGTCGCCTCAAGCCACAACTCCACCTTTTGGCCGGCCCAAGGATGCGCGCCGAGGTCTAAAAGCGTGGAGGCTTCAAACGCTTTGGCACCGGTGCGCGGGATCTTCAAAGCAAGTTCTGGCGGACGTTCGAGAGGCAAGCGCGGCCCTTTGAGCGGCGCAGCGCGCGCCCAGGCTTTCGCCGGGTCGCCGTCATCACTCTTCAACTGCTTAACCTTGGCGACCGCTGACACGACACCATAGTCGTCTTCGCCTTTATAGCTGAGTTTCAACGAACCCTTGGGCGTGCGGCTCCACTGCTTATCCATGGTAATCTTGGGCAATTCGTCGGGTGTCACGTCGAAGGTCCAGCTACCCAGTTCTTTGCCGCCGGCAAGTGCACGAACGCGCGCGGAGGCCGCCAGTTCAAAGCGCGTCTCGGCGACATCAAGCTTGTCTTTGGGTGCTTCGGCCGCAGCGGTGACTGGCTCCTTCGCGCCGTTAGCGAGAACTTCCAAAACGACGGGGGCGCCTTTGAAGCCGGTGCCGCGTAGTGTCACGACGCTCTTGGCCGGAACTTCAATAAGCTTTGCTCGTTCTTCCTTGCTCTGTGTAGCGGCCTGCTGCGATCCATCTGCAAGCATGGTTGGCGGCAGCGCCGTGTAGGCTGGTGGCGTGACCCAGGCATCAACGCGCGTGTCGATCCCCGCCTGAGCCTTGCCGAAGCGGAAGGCAGACGCCAAACGATCATAGAGGCTACCGGTTGCAAGGCCAACCGCGGGAACGAGCAGCAGCACGGCGAGCGCGCGCACGGCAAAAGGATCGAAGCGATCGGCGCGCGGGCTTGGAGTGCCAACTTTCAAACGCTGAATAGCGCGCGCAAGGCGTTGGCGATGCGCCTGCCAGAGGACTTTTGTGCCAGGGTTGTCGGCAAACGCGGTCAAGGTATCTTCATAAGACGTTGCCGGGCGGTGCGCCACGCCGCTGCGCCGCTCGATGCGCCGGATGGCTTCTTCGCGCGTTGGCCATGGTGCGCGGCCTGCATACACCAGAGCCGCAAGTGCGGCCGCTGCAAAGACAACCATGACGACAGCATGCGCGGGCGTTGAAAGAGAGAGGAAGACGCCCGTAAGCGACAGAAGTGCAAGCAACGCGCCCAGTCCAAGCAACAGCCAAAGGCGCGGCCAGAGCCGTTCGAAGAAAAGCGCCCATGTGCCCAATCGCACCTTGCGGGCGAAGGTGCGCGAGAGTTGCGGATCGGGGAGTTCGGGCAGCTGTTCTGTCATCACAAAAGTTTAACACGGCTCCTGCGGCTCGCACCTTAATAAAGTGCAATACGAAGGGACTATTAGGGTTTTTTCCCGAGATTTCGCAGGCTCAGGCCCGGTCAATCCAGGGTGGCAAACGGTCTGCACCGATCAAATCTTCGTAAGTGGGCCGGGGACGTACGACCGTGTATGCGTCCCCTTTAACCAGGACCTCGGGGATGAGGGGGCGGGTGTTGTAGGCCGACGACATAACGGCGCCATAGGCGCCCGCTGTCATGACCGCCAACAGGTCGCCGGGTTCGAACGGGGGCAGTGCGCGGTCTTGCGCCAGGAAGTCGCCTGTCTCGCAGACCGGCCCGACGATATCCTGAGCAACCGGGGCCATTTCGGATTTCCTTTCCGCGACCGGCCAGATGTCGTGGTGCGCTTCGTAGAGCGTCGGACGGATGAGGTCGTTCATGGCGGCGTCGACGATGGTGAAAGTCTTGTCGTTACCTTCCTTCACGTAAATGACCCGCGTGACGAGAATGCCCGCGTTGCCGCAAATCATGCGGCCGGGTTCGAGCACGATTTTGAGCCCGAGATCGCCGAGCTGCTCCTTGACGACGGCCGCGTATTCGTCCGGGTGCGGGGGCACATCATTGGTGCCGCGATAGGGCACGCCAAGCCCGCCGCCGATATCGAGATGGGAGAGCGCGAGGCCATCGGCTTTGAGTTGCAGAGCGAGTTCGCGTAATAGACGGAAGGCGTCGCGGAAGGGCGCGAGATCGGTGATCTGGCTGCCGATGTGCATATGGATGCCGCTGACCTTGATACCAGGAAGTTTGGCGGCTTCCGCGTAGAGCGCGCGGGCATCCTCGAAAGGAACGCCGAATTTGTTTTCAGCTTTGCCGGTTGAAATTTTGGCGTGGGTCTTGGCATCGACGTCAGGGTTGACGCGAATGGCAATCGAGGCGGTTTTGTTCAAGCCGGTTGCGACTTCGCTGAGCGCGAAGAGTTCGGGTTCGCTCTCGACGTTGAAGCCGAGGATGCCTTCATTGAGGGCGTAAGCCATCTCGACGCGCGTCTTGCCGACGCCGGCGAAGATGATTTTGTTGGCCGGTACGCCAGCGGCGCGGGCACGGCGCAGTTCGCCCTCGGAGACGACGTCCATGCCGCAGCCTAAGCGAGCGAGGGTTGCCAGTACCGCCTGGTTGGAGTTCGATTTGACGGCGAAGCATATGAGCGCGTTTTGATCCGCAAAAGCTTTGGCCAGAACGTCGTAGTGCCTCTCAAGTGTCGCGGTCGAATAGCAATAAAACGGCGTGCCGACTTCGGCCGCGATTTTCTCGAGGGCGACGTCTTCGACGTGGAGCTGGCCGGATGTGTAGTGGAAGTGGTGCATGGGGTGACTTTTGACGAGGGCTCTCCGGACGTGTGGAGAGCCAAAGGGAAGGGCCACGATTGGTTGTTCTGGGCTTACCGCCCTCGGGGCCTCCCCCACAAGAGGGGACGGCTCAATTCGTCGAATATCGGGGGTTCGAAGAGCGTGGAGAATGGCGCTGAGAGCAATGGGAGTTGAACTCTGGGCGGCCTAACCGGCTAGGGCCGAGTCCCGATCAGGGTTGTATCTGTAGCGGAAGGGTTAGTTGTGGCGCGAAGGGGCATGAGGAGAAGACGCGTCTTGATCTGATCAAGGTGTATCTTGGGCTTATTGTTGGAATAGCCAAAGCGGCAAGGGGAAATCAGGACGGCGCAGAGTTCGAAGAAGCGCCGCCAACAATAGCCGAGAACATTTCGCCTACAAAGTCTTCAACGGAATCTCGATCCAGAGCGATTCCCGCCATAGTCATGCAGAGTAGAATTTCTGCCAAAAATTGTTCCGTGCGTTTTGTGCGAATTACATCCCGGAGTTCCTGAGCGATGTCTTCTTGGACGCCTCCGAAGAGCGAGAATTCCGGATCCTCAATCAGCGAAGCGAAACGAGAACTCTCCTCCCGCAACCGCTCGTCTTGCCGGCTGAGGTCCTTAGCCTCAGTCAACAAGTGATACAAAAAGGCCGTCTCGGCCAGATTCTCTCGACAGAAGGCTATGCGGTTTTGCAACACGTTCTTCGCTAAATCGAATGCCGTTGCCGCATTGGATATGGACTGCTGGCGACGCGTTTCATCTTCGATTATAGCGGCCCCGTAGCTCCAGTCGAGGCGATCATCACGACAAGTATGCCACTGGGCATCAGATAGTTCGCGGACGAAGCGGTCTGCGACGTCGAGCAACCTGCAACTGGAGGCGTACTCCAAGTGCTCTCTGAAGCGAAGTCGCTTTTCACGGTCGGTGGAAAAGGCCCATCCAGAGAGTATTAGTGGGGGACTTGGTGGGCAACCGAGAAGTCGCCACAGATCATCCCATTGGCGTGGTTGTGGACAGATACGATTGGTAGACGCCGCGTAATCAAGAAGTCGCTCCAACTTTGCAGCGCCACTCATCGTCCCGCGCCTCCGATGCGCACCATTCTCGCAATGACGCGTTGACCGTAACCGGACATGCCTAGGCAACGCAAGTTCTGCCCACACCTTGTGGCGCTTTGGGTCATGTGCGTCGCGCAATGCGCGCATCACGCCCGTTCATTGCAAACGGGGGACGCCAACGCGTGCGTCATCGTAATAACGCAAAGTGCACTGTAATTCGCAGGGAGCAGACCACCTACCTTAACAGCGGATCGGGGATGAAATCCTCGTGGGGCTTTGGCTTGGCGGCGGAGTTTTCGCCTGCGTCTGCGAATTCTGCGGATTTGGCTTGGCACTTCTGCCTGAGCGGCCTGAGGCGGAGGATCAAGCGGGCCGCGCACGCCTACTTGTCCCCGGCAATTTTGTCCCGCGCCGCACTGGCGAGAAAAGCCGAGCGGGTGAGGCCACGCTCCTTGGCGGCCGTATCGATAGCGTCAAGCAGACCGGCATCGATGGAAATATTCGCGCGCACAGGCCGGGATTTGTCGAGCAGCAGCGGGATATAAACCGCGATGCCCCAAGGTTCGCCGCTGGCATCCATCTCACTTTTGATATCGTCCCACGATCTTGGAGCCGGAATGGGATCGCCGTCCGTCACCATATCGGCGGTGAATTCGCGAAGTGCTGTCGTCGCATCTTCCACGGCCTTCTCGATGGATGATCCTCCACCGTGGCACCCTGGAAAATCCGGAATGCGAACGCCGTAGGTGCTGCCTTCACCATCGACCAGTGCGAGATATCTTGTCATCGCAATCTCCTAAATCCAGCCGGCAATCTTCGCAATTGATCGCGCGACACCCGGCGACAAGTCCTTGTGCCGCGGAACGACCACACGGCCGGGCTTTTCGGTATGCTTAAATATGTCGTGGGATCCGCCGCCGAGACTTCGCCAGCCTTCACGCTCAAGACGGGCAATGACCTTGCGGGTGTTCGTCTCGAAGTCAGGCATCAGCCCCTCTCGATGCGCAAATATATGCGTATTTTATGGGGACATCAAGGGCGTTGCGCAAATAAATGCGCAAATATGCTACCTCAGCAGCGGATCGAGGATGAAATCCTCGTGCGGCTTTGGCTTTGGCGGCGGAGTTTTCTCCGGCGTCAGCAGAATTCTGCGGACTTGGCTTGGCCTTCTGCCTGAGCGACCGGCGGAGGATCAAGCGGGCCGCGCACGCCGCATGCGGCGATGGCTAAGGCCATCGCGGCGATCAAAATAAGCGGTTTTGCAGTGTGCGGTTTCAGCATCGAATGCTTTCGAACCTCGTTTTTGGTGCCCAACTGCAGGCTTGCTTGGGTCCCCGCCTTCGCGGGGATGACGGAAATTGGGGGTGACCCGAACCCGATTTTCGACAGGGTCGTGAGAGGCACCCTAAAGGTTCTAGCCCTTCCCCCGCTCCTTTTCCAATCTCTTGAGCCACTGGCGAGCCATTTTTGTGACGTTCTGTGGCGCGGTTCCCCCATAGCTGGTCCGGCTTTTCACTGAATTTTCAACGGAAAGCACCGAAAACACCGCTTTTGTGATGCGCGGCTCGACCCTTTGCATCTCTTCGAGCGAAAGGGCGGGGAGGTCCACGCCCTTGGTTTCAGCCATCTTGACGATGGTTCCCGTGACGTGGTGCGCGTCGCGGAACGGCATTTTGAGTTCGCGCACGAGCCAATCAGCGAGGTCGGTCGCGGTCGAGTAGCCCCGCCCGGCAGCAGCGCGCATGGCGTCAACTTGGGGTTCGAGATCGGCAACCATGCCCGACATCGCGGCGATGACGAGCTTCAAACTCGCGAGCGCGTCGAACGTCGTTTCCTTGTCTTCCTGCATGTCTTTTGAGTACGCAAGCGGCAGGCCCTTCATGACCATGGCGAGGCCTTGGAACGCGCCCGCAATGCGCCCAACCTTGGCGCGCGAAAGTTCGGCCGCATCGGGGTTGCGCTTTTGCGGCATGATCGACGAGCCGGTCGTGAACTTGTCGGAGAGCTTCACGAAACCGAACTGCGGCGTCATCCAGATGACGATTTCTTCGGCGAGACGCGACATGTGGATGGCGCAAATCGTGGCCGCGCTCAGCGTTTCAAGCGCAAAGTCGCGATCCGACACGCCATCCAAGGAGTTCGCCATGGGACGGTCAAAGCCCAGCGCTTCAGCCGTCATGTGGCGGTCGATTGGGAATGATGTGCCAGCGAGCGCGGCGGAACCGAGCGGGCTTTCGTTCAAGCGTTTGCGCGCGTCAGCCAAGCGGCCGCGATCTCGCGAAATCATCTCGACGTAGGCCAAGAGATGATGGCCGAACGTGACGGGCTGCGCGGGCTGAAGATGCGTGAAACCCGGCATGACGGTTGCGGCGTGGGTTTCTGCTTTCGTGGCTAGTGCGAGTTGCAGGATCGCCAGCGCGCCGTCTATCCCGTCGATCTGATCGCGGACGTAGAGGCGGAAATCGGTCGCAACCTGATCGTTGCGCGAGCGCGCGGTGTGGAGCCGCCCGGCGGCAGCGCCGATCATGTCTTTGAGGCGGCTCTCGACGTTCATGTGCACGTCTTCGAGCTGGCGCGAAAATTTGAACGTCCCGGCCTCGATCTCGGCTAAGATCTGATCCAAGCCCTTTATGATCTCGCGGGCATCGGTTTTCGTAATGATACCGGATTCAGCCAGCATGGCGGCGTGCGCCTTGGACCCGCGGATATCCTGGGGCGCCAAAGCCTTGTCGAAACCAATCGAGACGTTTATCTCCTCCATGATCTCGGCTGGTGACATGGCGAAGCGGCCACCCCACATCTTGTTGGACTTATCGGTCACGAAAAGCGTCTCCTTTGGCGCAATCTTCTGGAAAGGCGCGTAGCGAATATGCCGGAACAAAACAAAGACGGAAAAAGCGATAATCGGTCTTTGCTAGGCGGAGTTTGGACTTTTACGCGCGGACTTTGGATCTTTGCACTGGCGGCTCTGCTCGGTTACGGCGCGGTATACGTCATGCGGGGCGGCCCTGACAACGCGGCTGTTGTGGAGGCGGGTGCGCCAAAACCGCAAGAGGCGGCCGCAAAAATCAGTCAAATGGCGGCGTTCGTAAAGAAAAAGACGCCGGAAGCCTTGCCTGAAATCACCTTCAACGATGCCTCCGGTAAGACCCTGAGCCTCGCGGATTTTAAGGGCAAGACGATCCTATTGAACCTGTGGGCAACGTGGTGTGCGCCGTGCCGGGAGGAAATGGGATCGCTCAACCGGCTGCAGGAAGCGTTGGGCAGCGACAAGTTCGAGGTTGTGGCGCTGAGCCTCGACCGCAAGGGGGCGGAGGCCAGCCAGAAGTTTCTCGACGAGACCAAGGCGGCAAATCTCAAGCTTTATATCGATGCTTCGGCCAAGCAGGGCACGATACTCAAGATCGTCGGCATGCCAACTACGATTTTGATCGACAAGGAGGGGCGCGAGTTAGGCCGCCTTGCGGGACCGGCCGAGTGGGATTCAGAGGACGCAAAAAAGCTCATCAAAGCGGCGCTGGAGTAGCGGGCTTGATGAGCTTTTGAAGGTCGCCGGACAGGCTTGCTTTATTTCTTTTTCGTCTTCTGCGTCAAGGCCGAGGCTGCCGCCGATTTCGCGGCCTTGCTGGATTTCGGGTCGCGCATGATTTTGGAAGCCGACGCCGCAACGGCTTTCCCGGTCGTTTCCTTCTTGCTCTTTGTCTGAGTCAGAGCTGAAGCGGCGACTGATTTTTCCGCCTTGCTCGCTGTCTTGCTTTTCATGACTTTTGCCGCCGACGCCGCGACCTTTTTGCTGGTGCTCTCAGATTTCGCCATTGGTCCCATTTCCCTGCTGTAGGGCCGCAGTTGTCGCGGCCGCCGAAGCGGCACATTGCCAGATTCGCTCAGGTTCGTAAGCGGGCGTCCGGGGACGGAACAACATAAACTTGGGAGTGAATCCCAGCACTCGTGCTCCCCCAATAGCATGATGCAGCGAGAGCACGGCAATTCGCCCGTTTCATCGGCAGAGTGGGCGCCATCGCGTTTCGGATTGGCCGCTGCACGGAGAAAGCGTAGGAGCAACAAAAGTCCTCATGCACCAGCGATTCGACAACTTATGCTAGGCACAGTTCCGAAATTTGCGCTTCAAGCGATTGCCGCCGGTTTCTTTGGCATTGCGGCGTCCGACGCTCGAGCAGCCGATTTGGGATCAGATTGCTGCGCCGACCTCGAACAACGGGTCGCAGAACTTGAAGCTATGAGCGCCCGCAAGGGCAACCGCCGGGTATCACTGACCATCTCTGGCCTTGTCACCTGGCCCATCATGGTTTGGGACGACGGCAAAAAGCGCGACGCTTATGTTGTCTCGAACGAGGTCAAGCGCCCGCGATTGCGGTTCTCCGGCGATGCCAAGATCAATGCTGAGTGGTCGGCAGGATTTGCCCTAGAGATCGGCCCGAACCCATCGCCTTTCGCGCCGATGGACCAGTTTGACTACGACGCGTCTGGCGATCTGCAAGAAATCCGGCATACGAATTGGTTCGTGAAAAATGCGAGTCTCGGCCAAGTGACCCTCGGTCATGGACCGCAAGCGACTGATAGCGCCACCGAAGTGACGCTCGCCAATACGACAAGTGTGATGAGCCCGGGACTACCCATACTGCTCGGATATTTCACACGCGGCTGGTTCATGCGCCGCGATGACGGCACGCTTTCGGGCATGCGCTTCGGCGATTTTCTGTTCAAAGGCAGAAACGATGTTTTAGGCGAAGGGCATCGCTGGAATATCGTGCGCTACGACACACCAAAGATCGGCGGCATAACACTGTCGGCGTCCTGGGGCGAAGACGATACTAAGGACGCCGCCATTCGTTATAGTGGCGGCGCAGACGGTTTAAGTTTGCTGCGGCTGCCGGTGCTGGCCAGTGGTCCGATGGTCAAGCGATCAACCAGCGCGGGTGCGCACTATGCACGCGGACACGGTGCCGACATCGATTGCTGGGAGCTTGGCGGCTCCGCGTCTCTCATGCACGAGGCGTCGGGGCTCTTCATCAACGCCGCGGCCGGCTATGGCAAAGACAATAACGTCTCGTCGATTTATGGCGGCGTCCCCGGCATAGATGACGACGAGTCGTTCTACTACTTCGTCGCCGGGATCGAACAGCAATGGTTCTCACTCGGCAAGACGACACTCTTTGGCCAGTACTGGCACAAAGACGTTGGCGCAGGGATAAATTTCCGGGCGGCCCGCTCGACGCCACGCCGCTCGACGCCACGCCGCTCGGCGCAAACGCCCGGCTCTCAGGCGCGGACGTCAGCATTTATGGTCTGAGCGCGAACCAGACGCTCGCCGAGGGTGTGGATCTCTACTTCTCAGTAAACCGGACCGGGACGGAAGTGCACACGAGCCCAAACGGCGCCGTCGCAGGCTCGACTGTGACCAAAATCGAGCCTTTCACCTTCCTCCTCGCGGGAATGGCTGTGCGCTTCTAGCCTCAAGTTTAAGGCGCGGCCGCACACCCGGTTGACACCCCGCCATGGAGCAAGCCACAAGGCTTCCAAACCATGCGACCAATCTGGAGCCCGTGAGCCGATGCCCCACGCCGATTTACAAAAGACGATCGATACCGCTTGGGAAGGCCGCGATGCCTTGACGTTCGCGACGAAAGGGGCCGTGCGCGATGCAGTCGAAACCTCGCTCGATCTCCTGGATAAAGGCAAAGCCCGAGTCGCCGAGAAAAAGGGCGGCGAGTGGGTCGTCAATCAGTGGCTCAAGAAAGCAGTGCTGCTGTCGTTCCGCCTGAATGACATGGCCATGATCCCCGGCGGCCCGGCGGGAAGTTTCTATTGGGATAAGGTGCGGCCGAAGTTCGAGGGCTGGACGGAAGCCGATTTCCGCAAGGGCGGGTTCCGTGTGTTGCCCGGCGCGGTCGTACGCCACTCCGCCTACATCGCGCCGGGCGCGGTATTGCTTCCAGCATTCGTCAACCTTGGCGCTTACGTCGATAGCGGCACGATGGTCGATACCTGGGCGACGGTTGGCTCTTGCGCACAGATCGGCAAGAACTGCCACATCTCTGGCGGAGCTGGAATCGGTGGCGTGCTCGAACCCCTGCAAGCTGGCCCTGTGGTGATCGAAGACAATTGCTTCATCGGCGCACGCGCAGAAGTCGCGGAAGGCGTGCAAGTCGGCGAAGGCTCCGTGTTGTCGATGGGCGTTTACCTCGGTGCCTCGACAACAATCATCGACCGGTCGACGGGCGAGAAAATGTTTGGCAAGGTGCCGCCGTACTCGGTCGTCGTCTCTGGTACGATGCCGGGCAAACCGCTTCCTAATGGCGAGCCGGGCCCGAACCTGTACTGCGCGGTTATCGTGAAACGGGTTGACGAAAAAACCCGTTCAAAAACAAGCATCAACGAACTGTTGAGAGATTAGGCAAAGTAAAGGCAGGGATTTTTTAATATTTGCCGGGTTATTAAGTTGTCATCTTCGGCGATCCGGGACCGCTGCCGTGAGCTTTCTCAAAACGCTATTTAAAAGCAACGATCCGAAGCCGCAATCCGAACTGGACGCGCAGGAGATACGGGCGTTTGATGCAGCAAACGCGGCGCTCGACCGGGCTATTGCCGAACGCCAGGCCGGCGAGCAAGCCAGCGAGAGTCACCCAGATATATCCGACAGGCGCAAAGGCCGGCCCGATACACGCCCTCCGGGATCGCCCGACCGGCGCGGCAACCCGCAGCCTAACTTCGGACGACGGCGCGCACCGGAGTAAAAATCACCGCATTAGGTTTCAAATCCGGTTGACGTTTGGGCAAGGCTTCGCGCATTTGTTGCCCTATGTATCGCAGCCTTGAACCCCCCAAGATCACAGAGACGATAGAAGCGCTCGCACGGCGCATCAGCGAACGATTTCCGGGCTCAGGTCTGTGGAACGTGTGCTCGGATCTCGTGCAAATATCGCGGCAGACATCGAGCAGGATCGAATTCGTTTCACGCCCCCACTGGGGCATGCGGTGTGCGCTGGCCGCGGTGCAGCTCGCAACCCTGATCGGCCTCTATCTATTGGCCAAGTTCGCCGTCACACTGCGAGCCTCTGACGAACTCTCGGATTTCCTGCAAGGTTTTGACGCCGCTATCAGCCTGGCAATTTTCGTTGGAGGTGCTGCCTTTTTCGTGTGGACATTCGAAGCCCGTTGGAAACGCGACCGGGCCTTAAACGCCCTCCATGAGTTGCGTTCCATCGTGCACGTCGTCGATATGCACCAGCTGACGAAAGATCCGAGCATGCTGGGCGGAGCCCGGGTATCGAGCTCGCCTGAGCGGACGATGACCCCGTTTGAGTTGATGCGCTATCTCGAATATTGTTCCGAAATGCTGTCGCTCACGGCCAAGCTTGCCGCGTTGTATGCTGAAAAAATCAGCGATCCTGTGGTCGTGGATACGGTAGGTGATATCGAGCGTTTGACATCAAACCTCTCAAGCAAAATCTGGCAGAAAATTTCTATGGTGCAAATTTTGGAAGGCCGCGACATGCCACACCCCGTCAGCGTCATGCCGCCGTTGGTTGCGAGGCCCCGATGACCATCAACGCGACCGACCCTGTCGCCTTGACGCAAGCCTTGATCCGCTGCGAAAGCGTGACGCCGCACGAAGGCGGCGCGCTGACATTGCTTCAGAACATTTTGGAGCCCGCCGGTTTTGAATGCCATCGCCTCGTTTTCACGGAACCGGGCACGCCCGATATCGACAATCTCTATGCGCGGCTTGGAACCGGGCGCCCGCATCTCTCGTTTGCCGGACACACCGACGTCGTGCCGGTTGGAGACGAGAAAGCCTGGACCGTACCGCCGTTCTCCGGAGAAGTTCGCAACGGCATCCTCTATGGCCGCGGCGCGGTGGACATGAAGGGCTGCGTCGCGGCATTCGTCGCCGCCGCGCACAAATACCTCCTGCACAACGGCGGCGCACTTCCGCGCGGGTCTTTATCGTTTCTCATTACGGGCGATGAAGAGGGCCCATCGATCAATGGCACCATCAAAGTGCTGCAGTGGCTGAAAGCCCGCGACGAAGTCATCGACGCTTGCCTCGTCGGCGAACCGTCGAACCCCAAGGCCCTTGGGGACGAAATAAAAATCGGCCGGCGCGGCTCTTTGAATGCCGAATTGACAGTCTACGGCAAGCAGGGACACGCCGCTTATCCAAGCCTTGCGGACAATCCCGTGCCCAAGCTGGCACGCATTCTCGATAGGCTGTCGTCGGCGCCGCTCGACGGCGGGACCGCCAATTTCCAGCCGTCAAACTTGCAAGTGACTGTGATCTCAGTCCCGAACACGGCGACGAACGTCATCCCGGCCGAAGCACACGCCAAACTCAACATTCGCTACAACGACGGTTGGACGCGATCTAGAATCGAAGAGTGGGTGCGGGACACAGCGGCGCGCGCTGCTTCGGAGGTTGACGGTAAATTCACAATAAAGTTTTCAGGCACGGGCGACGTTTTTCTCACCAAGCCGGGTCCGCTCGTCGAAACGCTAAAATCATCCGTCAAATCTGTGACGGGCAGAACTCCGGCGTTGACAACAGGCGGTGGCACGTCCGACGCCCGCTTCATCAAGGATTATTGTCCCGTCGTCGAATTTGGCTTGGTCAACGCGACGATCCACCAGGTGGATGAGCACACAAGCGTCAAAGATCTTGAAGACCTGACCGAGATCTATGGCCGCTTCATCGAGAGTTATTTCGCGAGCGCGTGAGGCGGTATCCTTGCCTCCCAACAAAGAAAAAAGGCCGCTCTGACAAGAGCGGCCTTTTTCGTTTCAGAATAGCGCGGCCGATTAAACCGCCTCTTTCAGGTCCTTGGAAGCGCGGAAAGCGATCTTCTTCGAAGCCTTGATCTTGATGGCTTCGCCCGTTGCCGGATTGCGGCCCATACGCGCCGGACGCTTGCGAACCTGCAGAACGCCGAGGCCGACGAGACGGATGCGCGCGCCCTTCTTCAGGTGCTTGGTGAGCTGCGCAATTAGATCTTCGAGAATTGCGATTGCCTGCTTCTTTGGCAATTCATGTGTTTCCGCCAACGTCGCAGCAATGTGCTTCAATGTCACGGTCTCTACTTTTGCGGCTGGTGCTTTGGCCATTTCGGTATTCCCTCTACGAATT
This sequence comes from uncultured Alphaproteobacteria bacterium, assembly GCA_963819605.1. Lineage (GTDB taxonomy): Bacteria > Pseudomonadota > Alphaproteobacteria > Rhizobiales > Hyphomicrobiaceae > Hyphomicrobium_B. The sequence continues at coordinate 224,087 of CAWFWU010000007.1, forward strand.
GTTAGATGCGATACTCATGGCATAGACGGAGGCGAAAAACTCGCGTTTTGTTGGTCTTTTCGGGGGGGGATTATAAAAAAGTGCGTTTTGTGGCCAAAAAACACGGCGGTGAGTTCATTTAAGCCCAGTTTACGGGTAAAATTGGGTCGCAACATCGGCTGAAAGTGGAGGTGGAGACTATGTCTTACGTTGATGGTTTCATTGTCGCTGTGCCTGAGAACAAGATTTCAGACTACAAAAAGTTGTCACGCAAGATGGGTAAGATTTGGCGTGAACATGGTGCACTCGCCTATGTCGAATGCCTGGGCGACGATGTGCCGGTTGGAAAATTGACGTCGTTCACCCGCGCGGTGAAATTAAAGCCCGGCGAGGCCGTGGTTTTTTCCTGGATCGTCTACAAATCACGCGCGGATCGCGACGCCGTCAACAAGAAAGTGATGTCGGATCCGCGACTCAAAATGGACAAAATGGATATGGCGAAGATGCCCTTCGACGCCAAGCGTATGATCTACGGCGGGTTCAAGACGATGATTGAACTTTAATACCCAGCCCAAACGCGCCTACTTGAAGTGCTTGGAGAGCTTCAGGCCTTGGCCTTGATAGTTCGATTTGAGGCCTTGGCCATAAATGATTTCCGGGGTTTGCGTCATGCGTTCATAGATCAAGCGGCCGATGATTTGTCCGTGTTCGAGAATGAACGGCACTTTGTGGGAGCGCACCTCCAGCACGACGCGCGAACCCTTGCCGCCTGCAGCCGCATGACCAAAACCGGGGTCCATAAAACCCGCATAATGCACGCGGAATTCGCCGACAAGCGGATTGAACGGGACCATTTCGGCCGCGTGCGTCGGCGGAACGTGCACGGCTTCTTTTGAAGCCAGAATATAGAATTGATCGGGATCGAGGATCAGACGGTTTTTTCCGCGTGTGTAAATCGGATCCCAATAATCCGCGACAGAGCAGCTGCCGGGCTTGTCGACATCGACAACGCCCGTGTGACGGCGAGCGCGATAGCCGATGAGGCCGTCCTTATCGCCTTTGAGATCGACAGAGAGCGCCAAGCCGCCGGCGATATCAGCCACTTCGTCGGAGGTTATGAGCTTCTCGCGTTTGTGAAGCTCTATGAGAGCAGCGTCTGTGTCGGCAGCAGGTCCCAAGCGAAATCGGATTTGCGAAAGTCGCGAACCTTTGCGCACGACGATTGGAAATGTTTGCGGGCAAATCTCCGCGAAAAGTGGCCCGTGATATCCAGCTGGAACCTGATCGAAGGCGTTGACGCCGTCCGCGATGACGCGCGTGAACACGTCAAGACGGCCTGTCGAACTCTTCGGGTTTGCGCTGGCTGACAGATCAGCAGGCAGCGCCAGGCTTTCCAACAGCGGCACGATATAGACGCAGCCCGTCTCCAGCACAGCGCCTTGGCTGAGGCTAATCGAATGCATCTGGAGATCATCGAGCTTCGTCTGCACGCGGGTGTCGCGGCCCGGCAAGAAACTCGCGCGCACCCGGTAGGCAACGGCACCCAAGCGCAGATCGAGGCTTGCTGGCTGCAATTGGTTTTCAGCGAGCGGCTCAGCGATGTGAATCGCGCCCGCGGCAATGAGCGCGCTAATCGCTTGCGACGGCAGAATGCCCGGTTCGGCCGCAGAAATTGCCTTTGGAGTAACCTTTTTCACCGCCGTTTTCACGATTTCTATCCTCTGCCCAATGCCTGCATCTATCTGAAGCGCCCCTTGACGCCAAGGGGTTCGCCCGGTAATCCCGGCATGGAATTCCGTGGTCCTTTGGCCGGCCGGCTTGCAGCCACGTAAAACAACTCGCTAAAAGGCCGAGTGCGCACCCGGTTTCCCGCGCCCGGCTTCCCGTCCGGCGCTTGTGGTAAACCGGGTTTTTTATTGGCGCCGAGGACGCAGTCTCAGATGGCAAACGATAAATCCAAACCGGTGAAGCCTGGCGACCCTCCCAAGTGGCGGCCGGAAACGGAACTCGTTCACGGCGGCACCATGCGTTCACAATGGGGCGAAACGTCGGAAGCGTTATTTCTGACCCAAGGCTTTGTCTACGACAGCGCCGAGCAGGCGGAAGCGCGCTTTAAGCAGGAAGACCCGGGTTACCAATATTCGCGCTTCGGCAACCCGACGGTTTCCATGTTTGAAGAGCGCTTGCGCATTTTTGAAGGCGCGGAAGACTGCCGCGCAACTGCAACCGGCATGGCGGCCGTCACTGCCGCATTGCTGTGCTACTTGAAAGCTGGCGATCACTTGGTTTCGGCGCGTGCGCTGTTTGGCTCGTGCCGTTACATAGTAGAAACCCTATGTCCGAGATTGGGCATTCAATGCACGCTGATTGACGGCAAGGATCTGGATGCCTGGAAAAAGGCGATCAAGCCCAACACGAAGATGTTCTTTTTCGAGACGCCTTCCAACCCAAATCTCGAACTCGTCGATATCGCGGCGGTCGCCAAAATCGCCAAGGCGCACGATATTCTGACTGTTGTCGATAACGTGTTTGCGACACCCATGCTGCAACGCCCGCTGGCGCTCGGCGCCGACATAGTGGTCTATTCGACGACCAAGCACATTGACGGACAAGGCCGCTGCCTTGGCGGCGCGGTGCTCGGAACAACTGATTTCGTGACAAAGCACCTGCAAGACTGGGTGCGCCAGACCGGTCCTTCGCTTAGCCCCTTCAATGCCTGGGTCATGCTCAAGGGACTTGAGACGCTACCTATTCGCGTGAAGGCACAGTGCGCGTCGGCCGCCAAAGTTGCTGACCACTTGGCCGGCCTCAAGGGTGTCACGCGCGTCCTCTATCCGGGCCGGGCCGACCACCCGCAGGCTGAGCTTGCCGCAAAGCAAATGCCGGGCGGCGGGCAGATTGTGACATTCGAAGTCAAGGGCGGTAAGGACGCCGCATTCCGCTGCCTCAATGCGCTGACATTGATCAAGATTTCGAACAATCTCGGCGACGCAAAGAGCCTCGTCACGCACCCGGCAACGACAACGCACCAGCGCATGGGTGCAGGCCCGAGGGCGGAACTTGGCATTACGGACGGCATGATCCGCCTGTCTGTCGGACTGGAAGCCTACGAGGATCTGGCAGCCGATCTGTCGGCGGCACTCGCAGCCGCCTAATTTAGACTTTGAAAAGCTGATATTGACCGCGGAAAGAGCACCCCTAAAGTGGCACGCAAGAAAACTGCCAGAAAAGCGGACCCACATATGTACGAGGCCATCACACGCGGCATTCGCATTCGCGTTGAGCCGCAGTATCTGGAAGACCAATCGGCGCCCGACGAAAGCCACTTCGTCTGGGCCTATGCCGTTGAGATCAACAACGACAGCAAGCAACAGGTTCAGCTCAAAACGCGCACCTGGCGTATCACGGATGCCCTTGGGCGGACGGAAGAAGTGCGCGGGCCCGGTGTGGTCGGTCAAACGCCGACGATACCACCCGGTGGAACATTCAGTTACACATCAGGGTGCCCATTGAAGACGCCACAGGGCATCATGGTCGGCAGCTACCAAATGGCGGACGAAAAGGGCAAGCTGTTCGACGTCGCTATACCGGCGTTTTCGCTCGATAGCCCGTACACGCAAGCTGCGATGAACTGAATTGGTCATCATACGAAGCAAAGAGGCGCAATGGCGAGACCCATTTATACTCCGGTCGAACTTCTCGCGCGCCTCGTTGCATTCGACACAACAAGCCACAAGAGCAACATCGAGATTGTTGCGTTCATTGAGGACTATTTGCAGCGGCATGGCGTAACGTCCGCCCGCGTCACGACTGGCGATGGACTGAAGGCGAGCCTTTACGCCACCATCGGCCCCGATGACGCCAGCGGCGTTGCCTTGTCGGGCCACACCGATGTGGTTCCGGTGGATGGCCAGACCTGGAGCGGCGATCCTTTCGTTTTGCGTTCAGAAGGCGGGCGGCACTACGCGCGCGGTGCCTGCGATATGAAAGGGTATCTCGCTTGCATGCTGGCGGCGGTGCCAGACTTCAAGGCGCGGAACCTGAAAACTCCAATTCATTTGGCGTTCTCGTACGACGAAGAAGTCGGCTGTCTCGGCGTCCGGCCCATGATCGCCGAATTCGGAAAAACACTCCCTAAGCCGCGCATTGTCATCGTTGGCGAACCGACCAACATGCAGGTTGTTGACGCGCACAAAGGGCCGGTGCGCTGGCAAGTGGAAGTCACCGGCCGTGCAGCACACTCCAGCATGAGCCACCTCGGCGTCAACGCCATCACCTATGGCGCGCGTCTGATCGGCGAACTCGAGCGCATGGAAACGGAACTCAAGGTCACGTCGCGCAACGAAAGGTTCATGCCGCCTTACGCTACGTTACAAGTCACCAAACTAGAAGGCGGCACGGCGAACAATATTATTCCCATCTTCTGCCGCTTCGGCTTCGAAGTGCGCGCACTTCCGGGTGTCGATGTCGATGGCATCGAACGGCGCATCAGAACATATGCCGAGACGAAATGTTTGACTGAGATGCTGCGCGTCGCGGACGAAACCGCAATAACCATCACGCGCGCCAATACCGTTCCGCCCTTTGCCGCAAACGAGAATTCAGGGGCAACGAGCCTTGCGCTGAAGCTGACGGGACAGAACGGCACACACACGGTCTCTTACGCGACCGAGGCCGGGCTATTTCAGGATGCGGGTTCGGCGTCGATCGTGTGTGGACCTGGCGACATTGCACAAGCGCACACACCCGATGAGTGGATTGCAGACAGCGAAATCAATAAGTGCATGGCTTTCATGGGGCGGCTGGCCGATTGGGCGTCAACCTGAGTCAGCTTAACCTTTGGCCTTCGCGCTGCCAGTCTCGAACAGCCAACACCCGGCGATAAGGCCCAACAGCGCGCCCGCCAATTGTGCGGCGATGAAGGCTAAGACGTCGGCGGGCGCTATACCGGCAAATGTGTTGGTGAGGGCGCGCGCTATTGTGACGGCAGGGTTGGCGAATGACGTTGAGGCCGTAAACCAATAGGCCGAGACGATATAGAGCGCGACACACATCGCGACCTTTTCGGATGCAAAACGCACCGCACCTAAAATCGTGAGAATCAGACCGAACGCGGCAACGGCTTCGGCGGTCCACTGGCCCAGGCCATTCCGGGCCGTCGTGGAGATTTGAATGACTGTCAGATCAAACATCACGTGCGTGACCAGCACGCCGGCAATACCGCCGCCAACTTGCGCGATGGCGTAGAACACTGCGTCGCTGGTTGAAATTGCGTTCTTGAGCCGCATGACGAGCGTCACAGCCGGATTGAAATGGGCGCCGGAAACCGGTCCGAGAATTGTGATCAGTACAAACAGCGCGGCACCCGTGGCGAGCGAGTTCGCCAGAAGTGCCAGGCCCGTATTTCCGCCTGATAACTTTTCCGCCATGATGCCCGAGCCAACGACGGCGGCGAGCAGCAAAGCCGTTCCAAGAAATTCACCAGCAAGGCGGCGGCCGCGATCGATTTCCATTACGACGAAATTCCTGTGCCAGAAGCTAAGTCTGTTGCACCCTCAAGGCGCGCAATCGCCGAGACGGCCATTTGCACGTCCTCCCGCGCCATGATTTCGACCGGCATGGCAACGAGGGCCGCCAGGCGTAACTGCAGCCTGTCATAGGCTTGACGGAACGCCGCACGCTCCGCTTCGATGCCACCTGGCACGCCGGCCGGATCTGGAATTCCCCAATGGGCTTTGATGGGCGTGCCCGGCCAATAGGGGCATGACTCTCCGGCGGCTGCGTCGCAGACGGTAATCACGATGTCCATCTTGGGCGAACCAGCCGCGGCAAACACATCCCACGATTTTGAGCGCAATGCGCCAACCGGGTGGCCGCGCTGTTCCAGCAGTTCCAAAGCCAATGGATTAGGAACGCCGCGCGGGTGGCTGCCCGCTGAATAGGCCTGAAAGCGGCCAGCACCCAATTTGTTCAAAATGGCTTCACCCAAGATCGAACGCGCCGAGTTGGCCGTGCACAGCACCAGGACGTTAATCATAGCAATCCCAATCAAACCAAACATTCGTATGTGAGCAGCATGGCCATAGCCTTGGTTCCAAAGGCTGATAAGCATAAGTACCTGGAATGTACGATGGGACGGAGTTTCTAGTTACACCGTGTGACACCTTTGCGACACCAAACCCATAGAATATACTCTCCCCAGCGGACTGCTGGAGGGCGCCATGTGTTGGGTGCAATTCCCCGTTAAACGACGAAGATAATACGAACCTAATTCAGATTCGAACACCACGAGAGCGATACCCATGACGCCGAGAACACCACCGGGACCCGCCGCAATACTTGCGCTGCTCGCGGCCGCCTCCGTCTCAGCCTGCTCGTCGTCGCCGCTCCCTTCAATCGGCTCGATCAATCCATTCAGCAAGGCAATCCCCGACACTGATCGCGTGTTCCTCATGGCGGCTGGAAGCTGGGATCGCAATCGCGACAACAACGTCACGTGCGATGAATGGAAAGCCTACGCCACGGAACTCTTCAACGGCGCCGACGCGAATGCTGACGATAGTGTCGATCAATCCGAGTGGGGCAACATCACCAAAGTCGACCGCATGTTCGACACGGCCGATTTGAGCTATTACGACGCGAGCCGCGACGGAAAAGTTACCCGTGCCGAATTCGTCGAAAAGCCCAATCCTGCATTTGCCCTGCTAGATCCCAGCAAGACATGCTCGTTGACGGGCGCACAGGTAGCCGGTGCACGCTCCAAAACGCAATATGATCTG
>CAWFWU010000008.1:0-67241 GCA_963819605.1 uncultured Alphaproteobacteria bacterium
TAAAGGGCTGCTGCACGACAGCCACAAGGACAGCATGGCGGCCTTGCCGCGCCTCTCCTTGAATGGCGATTTTCAAGATGCGCGCTACATAAAGGTGCTCCTGTCGGGCGCGCCGTTCGCCCTTTGGAACGCGGCGCGGCGTTTCAAGCCCTCCAGCATTAAACAGAGCGCTGCAGGCAATTGACCGGCCGATTATTATGTCCCCGGTTTCTGCATCCATTTGATGAGAATTCCGGCGGGCAAGACCCAAAGCAGTCCCGCGATCACGTAGAAAGCCAGTTCGCCGATCTTGCTCGTATTACTGACTTGCAGAACGACGGCGACGGCCAGCGCCAGAAACGCGTAAATCGTGATCATCGCGATGAGTGCAACGGTTCCGGCGAGCTTGCGCGTGCGTGGGGTCATGTGATCTTGCCTCGGTCGTCCAAACGTAGTGCCATGTTGCGGGGCCCGCCGGCCGCGCCTGATCGGCGCATTGCCTGACACTTTCTGGCTCAGTATCAGTGGCTATGCAATGCGGCGCGGTGGAACCGCGCGGCCCAAATCGGTCAGGATGACAGGGCACCATGAGAGAAGGCGTAGTCATGGAAATCCGGGGTCCAAGTGGCAATCAAGGCGTCGAAGCCTGGCTTTGGCTTACGGCGGCGCTGGTATTCGCGATGATCGTCGTCGGAGGCGCCACGCGCTTGACCGACAGCGGTCTTTCGATCACGGAATGGAAACCGATCCTCGGAGCCATCCCGCCGCTCTCCGAGGCCGATTGGCTCTCCGTATTCGAAAAGTACAAGCAAATCCCCGAGTACCATCTCGTCAACACAGGCATGTCACTCGCTGATTTCAAATTCATTTTCTGGTGGGAGTGGGGCCATAGGTTTCTCGGCCGCGTTATTGGCCTCGTCTTTGCGGTGCCGCTTTTTGTTTTCTGGTGGACAGGCCGGATCAGGGAGGGACTTGCACCGAAACTTCTCGGACTGTTGGCGCTCGGTGGTCTGCAAGGTGCGATCGGCTGGTACATGGTCAGTTCCGGTCTTTCCGAGCGCGTTGACGTAAGCCAATACCGGTTAGCCCTGCATCTCTCGGTGGCGTTCGCGATTCTATCGTTGCTCGTTTGGCTTGCACTTGACGAGCGCGGTCATCGCTTAGGGTTCGCGCGCGAGAGCGTTGATGTGGGCGCGCGCCGTCTTGCTGCAATTCTTGTCGGGCTGGTCTTTGCACAGGTGGTGCTAGGTGCGTTTGTTGCGGGGTTGAAGGCTGGTCTTGTCTACAACACTTGGCCGTCGATGAACGGGCAGCTTGTTCCGAGTGATTATTGGAGTGAGGGGCGCGGGCTCCTGAGTTTGTTTGAAAGTCATGCCGCGACGCAGTTCAACCACAGACTAACGGCGTATATTCTTCTGAGTGCGGCATTGATCCAGGCTTGGTACGTCTATGCCGCCCATAAAGTAGGGCGGGTGCGCACGTCAGCTTTCGCCCTGGCCGCAGCTGTCTTGGCGCAAGCGCTGCTTGGCATTTGGACGCTGCTTGCACATGTGCCTTTGAGCCTTGGGCTTGTGCACCAGGGCGGCGCGGCCGTCGTCATGGCGCTTGCCGTTTGGCATTTGCATGACGTTCGCGTTGCACGGCTCATCTGAGTTTAATTTACCCCGCCAAAACGGAGCGCCGCGATAATTAAGCAGGCAGCGGCTGCGATGCCGATGGCCGCGAACGTCGCGAGCATTCCGCCGACTCGAAAGACGAAGTTGTCGGGAGTCTGCGAGAAGCCGTAGGCGTGCATGTAACGGCCGGCGAGTAACGATAGTCCTGCAGCGTGAAGTACAAACAGTGGCGCATTCAGACTTTCGGCAAGCAATAGGCACAAAAGCGCGAACGGCGTATACTCGGCAAAGTTCGCGTGTACCCGCATCCTGCGGAGTAGTGCGCCGTCGTCACCATCCCCAACCGGCACCTTGGCATCGCGACGCCGGCCGATCACGCGGGCCGATAGAAAAATGAATAGAGGGGTCAAAAGTGCAGCATAGATGGCGGTGATCGGCATTGAGGCCTCCCTGGTTGCTGCCGCCAATCTGGATAGAAATCTTGACACTGTCAAGATAATGGGTATGCTTTATTGTGCGCAGTTGAGAATGAGCGCGTTCAATTGTTTTGGCCGGCAGCAGCGATGACAGCAGCGCGCACCTATCACCATGGCAATTTGCGCAACGCATTGCTTGATGCGGCGCTCGGCATACTCGCGCGCGATGGCTTTCATGCTCTAACGCTGCGCCGGGTAGCGGCTCAAGCGAATGTCTCTCATGCCGCGCCGGCTCATTACTTTCCGGCCGTTGAGGCTCTCCTAACTGCACTCGCGGCTATTGGGTTCACCAAGCTCAAGGCGGTGTTGCGCGAAGTGCGGCTGACCAAAGGTGCCGATGTTGCGAAATATACCGATGCTTTTGTAGCCGCTTATCTCGCTTTTTCTGAGAACGAGAAGGGCATGTTCGAATTGATGTTTGCGTCGCACCGCATTGATTGGCAAGACGACGTCCTCAAATCGTCATCGAAAAACGCTTACGCTGAGCTGGAGTGCCTTGCTGAAGCAATCGCGAAAGTACGCGGGGATCCAGGCGCAGATGCGCGCGTTGCGCTTGAGCAACTCATTTGGAGCACGGCCCACGGCTACGCCCTGCTGGCGCTCGGGCGGCAAGTGCCAAAACCTGGTCAGAAACGACCAGCGGCGCCTCCGAAATTGTCGGAATTTTTGCTCCCGGCGGCGAAGCGCGCTAAGTGAGCCCGAGCATAAGCTGCAAATTCTGCACGGCAGCGCCCGCCGCACCTTTTCCAAGATTATCGAGCCGGGCAACGAGGAGCGCGTGACCTAACGCATCCTTACCGAACACGTAAAGCTCAAGAGCGTCGGTATCGTTCAACGCTTCGGCGTCGAGGCGCGTCAACTTCGCAGCGTCCGCGATAACGCGCACGCGTTGACAATCCGCGTAATGCTTGGCGAGCGCGGCCTCGATGTCTTTTATTTTCGGTTGACCCGGCAATTGATCGAGATGCAACGGCACGCTCACAAGCATGCCTTGCTTGAAATTTCCGACACTCGGCACGAAAATAGGCCGGTGTTCGAGGTGCCCATAGGCCATGAGTTCGGGTACGTGCTTGTGTTCAAGCCCAAGACCATAGAGTTCAAAAGTGGGTGCCGTCTTCGTCACCTCGTAGGCTTCAATCATGCTTCTGCCGCCGCCCGAATAGCCCGAGACGGCGTTGACGGTCACTGGGAAATCTGCAGGAACGATTCCGGCATCGACAAGCGGGCGGATCAGCGCGATGGCGCCGGTTGGGTAGCAGCCGGGGTTTGCAACGCGTTCGGCTCTGCGAATTTTACCGGACTGATCTTGGTCGAGTTCGGCAAAGCCATACACCCAGCCCGGTGCCACGCGATGCGCGGTCGAGGCATCCACGATCTTCGGTGAATTGCCGCCGAGTTCGTCCGCAAGCGCAACCGCTTCCTTGGCGGCATCGTCCGGTAAGCACAGAACGACAAGATCTACTTCGCTCATGAGCGCTTTGCGGGCGTCCGCATCCTTGCGCAACTTAGCGTCGATACTTTTGACGGTAACGCCATTCAAGCCCGCAAGGCGTTCGCGGATCTGCAAGCCCGTCGTACCGGCTTCGCCGTCGATAAATACGGTCGCGTTTTTCTTTGCTGCCATATCAACCGCCACCCCATCCAAGGCTCCACCGGTGCTTGATGCCATCTAGGATCGTTTCGGAGCAACCAATGCCATAGGCGGCGCAAGCGACGTGATGGCTATCGCGATAGATCATGTCCAAGGCAACGAAGAGAATGATGAGCAGACCGATCCAGGCGATCCAAGGATAAGAGTGGAGGAGCTTGGCGATGTAGCTCGATGCAACGGCCATCAGAATGATCGCGACCGCGAGGCCGATCACGAGGACGAGGGTCGATTCACCGGCGGCACCTGCAACCGCGAGCACGTTATCGAGCGACATGGAGAGGTCGGCGAGGATAATCGTCCACAGAGCTGACCAGAACGTTGCTTCGCTGCCAGTGACTTTGTTCGAGGCGAGGTCGGCTTCGATCTGGTTGATCGACTGTTCTTCGCCGTCCACGATCTGCCGGTACATTTTCCAACACACAAACAGCAGCAATAGACCGCCCGCAAGTGTGAGACCGATGATTTGCAACATTTGCTGGGCGACGCTTGAGAACAGGATGCGCAGCACGACGGCGCCAGTGATGCCCCAGAAGATAACTTTCGCGCGCATGTCTTTGGGCACGCGCGAGGCGGCCATGCCGACCACGATGGCATTGTCGCCAGCGAGCGTCAGGTCGATCATGAGGATATTGAAGAGGGCGACTGCGTGTGTGCGCCACCAATCGGGGGAGAGCATTTGGCTGGCTTCCGCCAAAAATCCGGCGATGATCGAGCTGGCGTCGGCGGCCAATATGTACATCGTGAACTCCCAGGGTTTTGCGCGGCGCGCCGGTCTGGTGCCAAGCAGCATTAACCGGTTATGTGGCACTGCTTCGCGAAGACAGCAAGCCTTCGGACGGTAGAAACAGAACAGCCCGCCAAAACCAAGCGGGCTGTACCAATACTGTCGAGGCGTCCAGAATTAGCGCTTCGAGAACTGGAAGGACTTGCGGGCTTTGACCCGGCCGTACTTCTTGCGCTCGACGACGCGGCTGTCGCGGGTCAGGAAGCCCTGCTTCTTGAGCACGCCGCGCAGATCAGGTTCGTAATACGTCAGTGCCTTGGAGATGCCGTGGCGCACGGCGCCTGCCTGACCCGAAAGACCACCGCCGAGGACCGTGATGCGGATGTCGTACTGGGATGCGCGGTTGGCGAGGTTCAAGGGTTGCTGCAACATCATTTGCAGAACCGGCCGTGCGAAATAGGCTTTGAAGTCCTTTTCGTTGACCGTGATCATGCCTTTACCGGGCTTCAGCCAGACGCGGGCGATGGCGTTTTTCCGCTTTCCTGTTGCGTAGGCGCGGCCGTGCTTGTCGAGTTTTTGAGCACGGACAGGCGCGGCTTCGGGTGCCGCAGTCTTAATGCCGGCGAGGTCGCCTAGTGTTTTTGTTTCGGTAGCCTTTGTTTCGGTAGCCATGGAACTTAGGCCCTCACATTCTTGCGGTTCATCTTGGCGACGTCGAGCGTCTCGGGGTTTTGGGCCACATGAGGGTGGTCTGTTCCCTTATAGATGCGCAGATTGCGCATCAGCTGACGCTGCAGCGGGCCGCGCGCTAGCATGCGCTCGACGGCTTTTTCCACGACGCGTTCTGGGTGCTTGCCTTCCAAGATCTGGCGGGGCGTACGTTCTTTGATACCGCCCGGATAACCGGTGTGGCGGTAATAGACTTTGTCTTCCCGCTTGGCGCCGGTGAAAACGACTTTATCGGCATTAATGATCACGACATTATCACCGCAATCGACGTGCGGAGTGTATGTGGCTTTGTGTTTGCCCTTGAGGCGTGTGGCGACGATGGTGGCGAGGCGGCCGACGACAAGCCCTTGGGCGTCGATCAGGATCCACTTCTTTTCCACCGTAGCCGGTTTAGCGATGTATGTTGACATAGGTGCGCAGGCTCCTGCCGGCTTTTAGGAACGTCCAAAAAAAATCGCCAGCGAACCGAAATCGGGTGCACCGGACAGCCCGTGCATACGTTGGGACTATCGAGCCGTCAATCGGAAAAGAGTCGACACTTAAAAATTACGCAAAAACAATAAGATAAGTTACAAGGTAATCTAATACCATTGTGTGGTAATATATTACTCGGCGGGCCGGGGCGATGTCTCGACTTGGCTGCCGGTCATGTATCCCGTGCAACGGCGGGCAAATCATGATTTTTATGTGCGACGGAAACAGGGGTGGCACAATCGTTTCTTAATGTGGACGCAGTTGGCGTGTGACGTCCTTTACGAGATGGCTGTGATTTGCGGCCCTGAGGCTAATGAGGAGGAAGTTCAATGCCGGTCATTCTAGATCGTATTCAACGGTTGTTCGTGACGATGATGCTGATCTGCGGCTTGGCCGTCGCAAGTGCAGCCGCGCAAGAAGTCAAGCAGATGAAGCTGTCGGACGCGCAGGTGAAAAACTTCATTGCCGCGCAGAGCGACCTCGCAGCTATTGCTTCGAAAATTCAGTCGGCGGGCGAAAAGCCGGATCCGGCGTTGCAGGCGGAACTCGAAGGCATCGCCAAGAAGCACGGCTTCAACGACTTCTCCGAGCTCGACGACGTCGCCGCCAACATCTCGATCGTAATGGCAGGTCTCGACACGCAAACCGGCAACTTTGTCGATCCGGTCGAAGCGCTTCAGAAAGAGCTCGAGGACGTAAAAAAGGATGAGAGCATTCCCGAAGCCGATAAGAAGCAGCTTGTCGACGAGCTGACGGAAGCCATCAAGACGACGCCGCCACTGCAGAACAAAGAAAACATTGATGTCGTGAAAACGCATCGCGCCGATATTGAAAAGGCGCTGCAGTAGAATTCTTAAAATCTGACAACAGGGATTGGCCGCCGCCATGCAGGAACGAAATCCTGAAGCAAACATGGAAGCGGCCGATCTCATTCTGGCGCGGCCGGAACCCGGCATCGCACTTCTCACGCTCAATCGCCCAGGCGCGCGCAATGCGCTGCGGCTCTCACTTATTCGGGAACTCGTTCAAGCGCTCAATGCGCTTGCGAGCGATTCCTCCGTTTCAGCAATCGTGCTGGCGGCAAGCGGGCCGGTCTTCTGCTCGGGCCACGATCTCAAGGAAATGAGCGCTCACCGCAGCGACGCGGATGGCGGGCGGGCTTTCTTCGAGCAAACGATGACAACGTGCGCCGGCATGATGCAGACAATCGTCCATTGCCCGAAGCCCGTCATTGCCGCCGTGCAAGGCATGGCAACGGCGGCGGGATGCCAGCTGGTTGCTTCTTGCGACTTGGCGGTGGCGGCACAAGAAGCCTCCTTTGCGACGCCGGGGGTCAACATCGGTCTCTTTTGCTCGACGCCGATGGTCGCGCTGTCGCGAAATGTGCCGCGCAAGCATGCGATGGAGATGCTTTTGTTGGGAGAAGCTATTCCGGCTGAGAAGGCGGTTGCGCACGGCCTGATTAATCGGGCGGTTCCCGGCTACAAGGTTCTCCCCGAGGCACTTGCTATGGCGCGTACAATCGCCGCGAAATCCAAGTCTACTGTCGCCACTGGCAAGGAAGCGTTTTACCGTCAGATCGGGATGCCACTGCCGGAGGCGTATGACTACGCCAGCGGCGTTATGGTCGAGAACATGATGAGCGCCGACGCGGAAGAGGGCATTTGCGCATTTCTAGAAAAGCGTGTGGCCGTGTGGAAGGATGATTGAGCATGCAACCGCGGCTCAGCCTCGTAACACTTGGTGTCGAGGATGTGGCTCGTGCGCGCGCATTCTACGAGCGGCTCGGGTTTAAGGCATCCTCCGAGAGCAATCCGTCTGTGACGTTCTTCAATGCAGGCGGTGTCGTTCTCGGGTTGTTTGGACGGGCCGCGTTGGCTGAGGATGCGCACGTTGCAAGCACGGCCAGTGGATTCTCCGGAATTGCATTGGCGCACAACGTCCGCAGCGACGCTGAAGTCGATGCAGTGATTGCTGAGGCAATTGCGGCGGGCGCAAAACTCGTGAAGGCGGGGCAGAAGGTTTTCTGGGGCGGCTATTCAGGCTACTTCGCCGACCTGGACGGACACCTTTGGGAAGTGGCACACAATCCTTTCTGGCGCCTGGGCGACGATGGGCACATCGTGCTGCCGGACACCAAGGCATGAACCACGACGCGTATCCGGACGCCTACATCGCAGACGTGCTGTTGAGCGTGAAAACGATTGCGGCGGTTGGAGCGAGTGCGAACGCGGCGCGGCCGAGTTATCTTGTCGTCAAGTATCTACTGGCCAAAGGTTATATGGTGCACCCGGTCAATCCAGGACTTGGTGGGCCAGGACTTGGTGGGCCAGGACTTGGTGGGCCAGGACTTGGGGGACAAGTGTTGCTCGGCCGGAAGGTCTATGCGCGGCTTGGCGATGTGCCGGCCCCAGTTGATATGGTCGATGTTTTTCGTAATTCGGAAGCGGCGCTCGATGTCACGCGGGACGCCATCGCACTCAAGGACAAACTTGACATCAAGGTCGTCTGGATGCAACTCGGCGTGCGCAACGACCAAGCCGCCGCAGAAGCCGAAGCGGCCGGGCTGCAGGTGATCATGAATCGCTGCCCCAAGATCGAATACGGCCGGCTCTCGGGCGAAATCGGCTGGTTCGGTATCAACTCAGGACGACTGAGCAGTCATCGGCCGCTGTTGTCGCCGGGCGGCGTGCAAGGCCTGTCGATTGGTAAGAAATCATAGCGGCTTCGCGGCACGCTCAAGTGCGATCAGCAATCCCGCAACGATCGCTGCGGCGAGGGCGAGCGCCAGCCACGGCCTCGTGACACTCAGAAGCGCTGCTCCAATGAGCAATGCATTGGCGATTGAAATTCGCAGAACAACCGGCATATGAGCCTTCAAGCCCTGCGCGGCGCGCTGATAAAAATGCGTCTTGTGCGCTTCCCAGATTTTTTCGCCCCGGACAAGACGCTTTAGAAGGGTGAGCGACGCATCAGCGAGAAAGAATGACGGCAGGATCAGGGCCGCTACCCAAGTGCCTCGTGCCGCGAGATCAATCATCATTGCGCCAGTCAAAAAACCTAGCGGGACGCTGCCGACGTCACCAAGGAAGACAAGCGCCCTCTGGCGCAAGTTCCAAAAAAGAAAACCAGCAGTAGCGCCTAAAACCGATGCAGCGAGAGGTTCCATTTCAGCAAAAGGAATTGTCCACCCGGTGACAACGAGCAAGTAACCAGCCGCAACTGCGACCGCCTCTGAGCCCGCTATTCCGTTTATCCCGTCCATGAAATTAAAGAAGTTCATGAAGCCGGCAAGTAGTAGAACGGAAAGAGCCCGATCCAGCCCTAAGGGCAGGAGGCCTTGGAAAACCAGGACGCCTTTGGGAAACGCACCGATAAAAATTATTGCCGCCAAGAAATGTAGCGGAAGCCGCTCCTCCGGCCTCAGCGGCGATACGTCGTCCCGCCATGATACGATTGCTGTCACTACAAGGCCGGCCAGGAGGGGCCAGGGCAAGTTTGCGACAGGATGGAAAGCAATCAATACAGCGACCGCCGCAATAAGCAGCGGCAATCCGCCGCCTTTGGGCACTGCTCCCGTATGCATCGTCCGGTCGTTCTCGGTGGCGACTGCGCCTTGCGATTTGAGCCACGGGATCATCGCCCGCGTCAGAAGCGCGGAGAGGGCAGCGGCGGCGAGGGCAGTGAGGATAAGGGGCAAGGGGAATTTTCCGGAGACCGTCACGCCCTGAGCGATAGCAGAAAGCGCGCCGGTTTACCAAGCGTTGGCGCCGTCTCGGGCCCCGCCAAGCCACGAAGCCGGGGCACGAAGCTGGGCCACGAAGCTGACCATTTGTTATTGTTAAGTGATCTGGATTGGCTTGCGAAGCCTATTGCTTTGTGAGGTTAGCAACCTATCTCAATCCTTGATCACCCCCGGTACCCTTTGCCTTCGGTCGTCACTTGAGGCATATGGCAGGCATGAAACTAGGAGACGCCATGAAATCCGGCGCACTCAAATCGGTTAAACTCGACATGGATTGGTCGGTACAAACAATTCTGCCGATCGAACTCGATGGCCGTGAGCTGACGTTAGAGGCACACGCCTACCAGGGTGAGACCCCGGAAGAGCAGGCGCTTGTGCTCGTGCATCGCTCAGCCGCGGCAACGAAAGACGCGGTACCTGTTGTGCGAGTGCATTCGGGGTGCGTGACGGGTGATATCTTTCATTCGCTACGCTGCGATTGCTATCAGCAACTCCAAGCAGCTTTGAAAGCCATATCCAAAGCCCCCCTCGGGGTTATCGTCTACGTGCCCTACCATGAGGGCCGCGGCATCGGCCTTTTCAAGAAAATCCAGGCCTATGCCTTGCAGGACCAGGGTCTTGATACGATCGAAGCCAATATCGAGGTCGGCGCCCCGATTGATAGCCGCGACTATGCCTTGACGGCGCGTATTCTGACCCAGCTCGGTATGACAGAGATCAAGTTGCTGTCGAACAATCCAGCAAAAGAACAGGCGCTGAAGGCGCTGGGCATCCGCGTGGTTGAGCGCTTGCCGATCGTCATCAAGCCAAATCCGCACAACAAGCGCTATCTCGAAACCAAGCGCCAGCGCATGTCGCACAAGATCTAATTGGTAATTCCGGCCACATAATTACTGGCAACTGCTTGGCCAAGTTTGGGGGCGCCAGTGTGTCTGTAATTGCGAGGTCACAAAGGTGCTCGCGCGGGCCGGCGGCAAGTTATTAGCAATTGCGCAGGATCAATCACGTCGGCCTCGACGCGAAATACGAGGCGGCCTTGATCGTCAGGCGTTGCCTCAAGAGTTGTGATGGGCGCGCCCTGCCGTGAAACCGAAACTTCATACTGTCCGGCTGCAAAGCCTGCCCAGTTCATCTCGCCAGCGCCAAATCCTTGCACGTCTGCTCTCACCTCACAGGCGGATCGCGTGACTTTTGACAAGAGCCATCGGCTATCAATGAGATGCGGCACGGCCTTGCCGCGTTCTCCGCGACTTGAGTTTTGCTGGACCGGCCGCAGTGCGACGATGGCGTCTGCGACGGCCGAGTCGAGCGTCACATAAAGTGCGTCCCCATGGCGGTTGTGCCCGATGACGCCTTTGCTGGCTTGGTAATCGACCTCGCGTTCGCTTGCCTCTTCAAAGCGCACCGTCTGGAGATCTCCCCGTTGACCGACGCGCCAGCGATCACGTCCCGCTTCAGTGATCTGTGCGCTAAAAAAGCCTTCTGCGATTGCCGCGTAGCGCGAGGCAGTGATGGGGGCGAGAGTGGTTGCGCGGGCCCGATCCAAATGGCTGACGATGGTCTCTAGCCCTTCCTGCTTGGTCGCTGAAAAGACGTGGTAGTAGAGATTAAACCCCTTGAGCCGCCGGGGTTGCTCAGTGTTGTCGAGTGTTTCCGACAAGAGCTTGAAAGCATCAAACGGCCCGGTCCAACCGTTGGTGTAAGTATTCTCGTTACTGTTCACGGCGTAGATCTGCCGCTCTTGGCCGACGGTGCGCGATAATGGCGCAACATAACCGGCCGACGGAAACATGCTGTCGAAACGCGAGTCTCCGCCGTTGAGATTGCGAGCGCCGGCCTCGCGTGTCGCGCGCACGGCGGCTTCGAAGGGGCGCGTATTGCCGCTCCAGAGATAGAGGTGGGCCGGTTTTTCGGGAGGTGCGAGTTCGGAGGCGACGTCTAGTGCGCCATGGACTTCCTCGCCAAGGTTGAAGACTTCGTGTGGCCGTGCCCGCGGCATACTCGTGCTTTCCCTTCGTCGTCCTGGCGCGGAGTGGTAGCAAGTGCAACGGTCTCAACTTTCTTTGCACTTCGCCAGGATGCGACCAGTTCGGTAAGGCTACTGTCGTCGTAAGCAGCGTCGAGACTTGAAAATTTAAGCACATCGGCGATTTCGCGGTCGCGGTTATAGTTCTCGAAGAACTCCCAATTGTAAGGGTGGGTGTATGTGTGGCTTGCGACTTCGACATGCGGCATAGCGAATATGGCTTCGGCAACGCCCGCCGTCGTCGATTTGCCGCCAAGCGTTGGATCTATATCGCCAGCGATGAGGCCAACTGAAACCGGAAGTTCGGGATAGGGGGCTATCAATGCGTCGAGCACAACTTCGGCGGAAGATGCTCGTTCGCTTGAATAGGGAAAGACTTCAGTGATGTTATTCCAGCCGTCGCCATCAATGTGGCTGAAGTAGAGGCGCCGGCCCGAAACGGTCGTCGTATCTGGAATGGGCCAGATCTTACCGCCAAGTGCCGCTTGGAGAAAGGCGAATGGGTTGATAATCCAGCGGACCTGATCCGTTCCGGTTTCATAATGGATCGCAAATCCGGTTGCAGCGATTCCGCCTTTCGGACCTGTCGCAACAAGTGTCGATGCGTTGGCACCAGCCCAGCGATGGGCGGGATCTGTGACGGTGAGATGCGCGTTCATGGCCGGCGATTTTGAGATGATGACCTGGTGGCCCGGCAGCTTCAAAGGGTCCAGCTTGTGTTCAAAACCAATCATCGAGGCGTCGGAGAATTTGATCCGCGTCTCTGTCGCATCCCCCACGTAGTAGGCCGCGTAGGCCAGCCCCAAATGCTTCAGAAAAGCGTTAATGAGAGCAATGTCCTCCTTCTCGCCAAGCGCCCCGATAGAATCGAGAATGATAAAGCGCGTGCCTGTGTGGGCTACTTTTTCGGCCCAGGTGAGGTATGCCTCGGCATTTTTCAGCCGCCCGCTGAACCATGTTGCGACGGCGTGATAGCGCTTTGCTTGGGATAGATCCGGCAAGCCAAGCGCGACGTCGTGGAGTTTCAGTTTGTAGCCGAGGTGATTGAGCGGCATTTCGAGCAGCTGATGCAGTCGCAACTCTTCTGAGCGGCCCTCTGTGCTGCTGTCGAACAGTCCGAGGATTTCGCGGTTGATTGTCTTGTCGCGGGCAACGGCATCCGGCGCCCAGCCAGCCAGTTGAACGCCAGCCAGTTGAATGATTGAAAGCAAAACAACAATGAACATCCGGCCAATCGGTTGACCCAATGTGCTCAAACACAACATTTCTACGACACTTATTTCGCTGATCCCCAGTTTGTAGCAAAGGTCAAAAAACGGGCATGCGGCCCGCCACAATGACTTCAGCCTCAAGGCCATAGGTGATCACGAGTTTGATGCTCATGCAAGAGGACGTGTGCCTACGGTTAAGAAACGGCCGCACGGGGAGGGACCAAATAACAACACACTCGGGCAGCGGAAACGGCGGGATTCAAGCCTGGGCAGAGTTTGCGATGTCTGCATCCTCAGTCGACTTTGGAATTGTGAAACCTCCTTCGGCGACGAGGCGGGAGAAGAGCCCGGTCCCGTTTGCGAGTTCCGTGAAGCGCCCGCGCTCGACGATTTTGCCGTGATCCAACACGATGATCTGATCCGCATTGGCAACGGTCGAAAGCCGGTGGGCAATGACAAACGTGGTGCGGCCTTTGCGCAGCGTATCCAGCGCCCGTTTGATCTTGGCTTCGGTTTCGGCGTCGAGCGCGCTGGTCGCTTCGTCGAGGATGAGGATAGGTGCATCTTTGAGGATGGCGCGCGCGATGGCGATGCGCTGGCGTTCGCCGCCGGATAAAGATGCGCCACGCTCGCCGATGACAAACTCGTAACCGCCGGGCTTGACTGAGATGAAGTCGTGGGCTTCAGCCAGTTTTGCCGCGCGCTCGACTTCGGCGGCGGTTGCGTCAGGTTTGCCGACGCGAATGTTTTCACTGATTGATCGATTGAAGAGCCCTGCGTCCTGGAAGACGATTGAAATGGCGCTGCGCAAAGATGCCATCGTCGCGTCCGCGATATCCTGCCCATCGATGAGGATGCGGCCATCGTCCGGCGCCCGAAAGCGTTGAAGCAAAGCGATGGTTGTGGACTTTCCCGAGCCCGTCGGCCCGGTGAGCGCAATGGTCTCGCCGGCTTTTGCGGTAAATGAAATCCCCTCCACGCCTTGCGGGCCATGGCTGTAGTGAAACGAAACGCGTTCAAATGCAATGTTGCCCTGTATTGAGGTCAGAGGTCTGGCGCCGGGCTTTTCGGCAACGGCGACAGCTTCGTCCATGAGGCCGAAAAAATTGCGCAGCGCGGGCCCTTGCTGATGAATGCGCACGGCAAATCCAGAAAGCTGGTCGAGCTTGCCGATCAAGAGGCCCGCGAAGCCGACGAACGAAACGATTTGACCGACCGTCAACTCTCCGCGCGCGGAGAGGATGGCACCGGCCGCGAAGACGGCGACCATTGTGAGTGTTGCTGCCGACCGCTGGAGCACCGCCAGAATGCCCCACCACGTCAGCACAGGGTATTGGGCGGATAAGAGATCGCGCGTAAGCGTGCCCATGGATTGGACTTCGGCACCGATACGGCCATAGGCCTGCACGACGGACACATTGGTAATGACATCGCCAACCCGGCCTGAGACGGCGTATTCATAGTTTTCGACAGAGGCCTGGCCACTCGCGGTCTTGCGCATAACGATGACGTTGATGAGCGTGTAGAAGGCCGCGAGCGAGAGTAGGATCGCCGCCATACGGTAATCCATGCTGAGGGCAGCAGGTGCAAGTAAGATAATGCCGAACAAGGCCGTCAACTGATCGCGCATGGCGCCGAGCCACAACCAGAACAGAGAAGTAGTGCCCGACAAGATGTTGCGGATGACGGCGCCGGACCCGCGCTCGGCGTGATATCCCTGCGGCAGAGTCATGGCGCGCTCGAAGACGTCGCCAAGGATGGCAAGGCGGCGGCGGTGTGCAAGTCGGTCGGAGTAAGTCGCAACAATGACGCCGGCGAGAATGCCAAACAAACCGAGCGCCGCCCAAAGCGCGATAATCGGAAAGGCGCCTTCCCCTTTGTTTAGAGCATCGACAACGCGGCCGAAGAGAATGGGCTCAGCCAACTGAATAGCGGCAATGACGATGCCCGCCGAGGCGAGCGTGATCGCCAGACGCTTTTCTGGTGCCAGCATGGCGAGTGCACGCCTGTAGATCTCAGGCAACGTCAGATCTTGGGCAGGCTTCCCCGGTGCGGTCATTGCTTCTGGTGTCATTGAAATGTGGCATTCCCTTTGTCGAAGATGTGGCCGGAACTTTAATTCAAACCGGCTTGTTTCAGCCTTGCCCGTTGGCTATGGAGGGGTTGACTCGTTTCGCCGCATATTCGCAATACCCGTTTATTGTCCGGGTGCAAGCGGGCGAGAGCGTTCCCGATGTGTCAAATTTCGAGAGCAGTAATTACTTTATCGAGGATAGTCGGGCAATCGATGCTGGTTCATCACGGCGCATTTCCAGCACACCTTCCTGATCCGCTGATCGAGCCCTTGCTCGCAGCGGCAGCGGACAAGCCGTTTGTCATCGCGCAGCTCGGACAATCGTTAGACGGGCGTATCGCGACGCTGACGGGGGCAAGCCGCTGGATTAATGGCAGCGCCGCGCTCGATCATTTGCACCGGCTGCGCGCAAATGTCGATGCCGTGGTCGTCGGTGCAGGGACGATTCGCGAAGACGATCCATTGCTGACAGTGCGCCGCGTGGGGGGGGCCCATCCGGCGCGCGTCGTCATCGATCCTAGCGGCCGGGTAAGTCACTCCGCCCGGTGTTTCGCGCGCGACGGAACACGCTGTCTCATCGTGCGTGCGGAAAGGGTGGCGGGGACTGGCGGCATTGAGACAGTGATTGTGCCGCGGGAAAACGGTCAGATGCCACCCGGCGCGATCGTCAACGCGCTCTTTGCGCTCGGATTGAGAAAAATTCTGATCGAGGGCGGCGCCAAGACCGTGTCGTCGTTCATCGACGCGGGGGTAGTCGACCGCCTGCATGTGCTGGTGGCCCCGGTCATCTTGGGCTCTGGCATAGCGGGGCTATCGCTCACTCCAATCGCCGGTCTCGACGAAGCGCACCGGCCGGTGACGCGTGTCCATGTTCTTGAAGGCGGCGATGTGCTATTTGATTGTGACTTGAGGCAGCAATCACAAGGGTGACGACTATGGCCCATGATCACGCGCACGACATCGCCGTCTATTCACCACGCGCCCGGCTCTATCATTGGCTGACGGCGTTTCTCATACTCATCCAATTTCCCCTCGGGCTCTACATGACCTATCGTGGGTACGAAATGACGTATGTCGATGCCGAAGGTGCGACAAAGACCGGGCTCTTTGATGCGACAACCGGGTTTCTCTATGACTCACACAAAATTATCGGCATTACCATACTTGCCGTTGTTCTCGCGCGGCTGATCTATCGCCTGCGCAGCGGGGCGCCTGCTGCCGATCCCACAGTGCCGTCTGCCCTCGTCGGGGTCTCACATCTCGTGCATTGGTCGATCTACGCATTGCTTATCATAGTGCCAATTGGTGGATACCTTGGGGTTTCCTATTATGGCGCAACGGATGCTTTTGGGCTTCCGCTGCTCGCATTGACGGAAAAGGACGAGAAGTTTTCGGAAACAGTTTTCTTTTGGCACGGCGCTGGTGCCAAAGTTCTTTTCGCACTCGTTGCGCTGCACATTGTGGCTGCGATCTATCACCGCGTTGTCCGCAAGGATCGCGTCGTCGAGCGGATGTTGCCGAAGCGGATAGCGTAGTCCTCCTCGCCCGGTCCTTCATGGGGCAAGGGGATGCTCACACAGGCGTCGCGAAGATGTCGGTGTGTCCGACTTCAGCGGCCGCTCGAATGACTTTGATCCAGGTCTCAACGGCCTTGGCATCGAGTGCCTTCGTTTCAAGTACGGCGAGTGCATATCCGCGCTGTAGTTCTTCGAGCAGTGAGCGGTCGTTTTGTCCGAGCACCCAAGGGCTCTCGCCCTCGGCCACGGTGTACCCTTCGAGCCGGAACTGGTCGGCAAGCATTCCCGCTGCGGCCGGGCCGGCAGCGGGACCAAAACCCTTGTCGGACATTTGATGACGATTAAAGGCCGCTGCCATCTGGCTGTCTGACGGGCGATGCGGGCTCCAGCGCTGCACACCGTTGTAGGTCAGCGTTGCGTAAAGCGCCGCTCGAAGGCTTCCGGCCTGTCGCGCCAGCGCGCGGATGAATTCAGCAGATGCCAGATCGAAGAATGCCGAAGCCGTTATGAGATCCGGGCTGTCTATGAGCGCGCTTTCGAGATCGCGGGCGAGGTCCACGACCTTGAACTCAACGATAATTTCCGCGTGCCCCTTCTTGAGTTTTAGTGTCTCGCCCGACTGTTCTGCGTGATCGGCCCACTTGCGCAGCTCGATTTTTGCAACGGCGAAAAGGTCTGCGTCTTTATCGACAAGCAACCAGCGCTGGCGCTGTGGCAAGAGTGCCGCGACGGCGCGCAGGTTAGCGCCAGTACCTGAGCCAAGATCCACCACCGAGATCTGATCGCGGAGCTGGAACCAAGCAGAAAGGCCTTGTGCCAGTTCGCGGTTGCGCGCGCGGGTATCGGCGCCCTCGCGTAACGCGAGCCACTCGGCAGCAAAAGTGCTCATGGTTTGAGACCTAGTACAACGGCCGCGATGCGGCGCGCGGCTTCGTGCCATGTCGGGAGCGTGCGGCCAAAGTCCCACGACGCGTCGGCGAGTTCGTCGCGGAGTTTCTTGTCGGTCAATGCGCGGCGCAAAGCAGTGGTCATTTCAGCGATGTTTCCGGGTTGGACGTGGATGGCGGCCGACTTATGCGCCGTGTCGGCCGCGGCACCGCCCGTTGTTGTGACAATTGCGAGGCCGCGCGCCATGGCTTCCGCGATGACCATGCCGTAGCCTTCGAAAAGAGAGGCCGAGACGAATAGATCGGCGCTTTCATAGAACCGGTCTAGGGTCGCCGGCACGACCTTTCCGGCAAGGGTGATGCGATCCGATAAATTCGATTTGTCGATTTTTTTGCGTAGAAGCTCCACGGCCTGCGGGTGCCGGTCGAGCGCGCCGGCGATGGTGAGTTTCCAATCGAGGCTGTGCAAAGGAATCAAGGCTTCGATTAGATGATCGTAGCTCTTTCTCGGCGAGACCGCGCCAACAGCAAGGATATGCAACGGTGAACCGGTGCCCGTTGCCCGGCCTGCGGGATCTGTGCCGGGCTCGGCGACAGTGATCTTACGAGGGTCGGCTTCGAGTTCTTCCGTCAGAATGCGCGCCGTCGTGCGGCTTGTTACGACAATGTGGTCGGCGCGCTGAAGCGCATTGCGTTCGCTTGCTTTGAGTTCGACTTTGCGGGCATGTGGCAATCCTGTTTCGAGAAACAGCGGGTGGTGCACGATTGCGATCAGGCGGCGGCCGTCGCACGGCAGGCTTGATGCGGGGAATGCGCCGAACGCGAGACCGTCAATCAGAAGTGCGGCTGACTTTGGTGTTGCGGCTATGAGCCTGTCGGCATCCTTGATGTCCTTGGGTGCCGGGTTAGGAAAGGCAGCGGAGAGTTTCAAATGCTGGACGTTGACGCCGAAGTGCGGCAGCAGCTCTATGACACGCCGGTCGTAGGCGTAACCGCCTGTCGGGCTTCGGATGTCGCCGGGGATCGCAAAAATTGCTTCAGCCACTGACCGGTCCTTCAAATGTCGCGCGCGCCAAATCCGTCTCCGAGAGTGTAACGCGGATTTTTGCCAGCGTCTTGCCTTCGGGGCCAAGCGCACCAGATCTCGCTGCACGGGCTATAGCATCGAATACATACTTGCAGAGAAATTCGGTGGTCGTAAGGACGCCTTTGAATTGCGGTAAAATATCGAGGTTTTGATAGTTGAGCGGTTTCAAGGTTGCGTCCAGGCAATCGAGCGCGGCGCCAATGTCGACGACCACGTTTTGGCCTGTTAACTTTTCGCGATAAAAGGCAACATCGACGACAAACGTCGCGCCATGCATGTTCTGAGCGGGTCCGAAAAAGGGATCGGGCAGCGAGTGGGCGATCATGATCCTGTTGCGGACTTCGACGGAGAACATGGGGTGATTGAGACCATAGGAGTTAAGCGGGATAGCGGATGACGGGCGGCAGGGCGCCGCCTGAGGGGCCAAGAATGACAGGTATCTGGCCGGGCAGGTCGTTGAAAGCAATTTCATTGGCCACGAGGGCATCAAGCACGGGGTCGTCGAGGAGGCCGAGCGCCTCAGTTAATCTTTGACGATGAGTGACGGTTCCCCGCCGGGAGGGCGACACGTGGCCAACTTGCGACGAGATAAGCTGCAAGCGCTTTGAATGAAATGCCCCGCCTAGCTGGAGCGAGACAGGGGCAGTGCCGTACCAGCTCATATCAATGATGCGGCCTTCAAAGGCGGCGGCGTCGAGCGCGGACTGAAGACCGGCTGAAGTTGCGGAGGTGTGGAACACAAGTCTCATATCGCGCGGGGCATCTGCGGGCACTGCGAATTTGAGGCCGAGAGCGGCTGCGATTGGAGCGCGGGCAGGATCGATGTCGGTGATCGTCACGCTGCATCCGGCGATGCGTTGGGCGAGATGCGCGGTCAGCAGGCCGACGACGCCCGCGCCAATGACGAGGACTTTGTCGCCGGGGCCGGTGCCTGCGTCCCAGTGGGCGTTGAGCGCGGTTTCCATGTTAGCGGCGAGCGTGGCGCGCTTCGGCGGCACAGCGTCCGGCAAGGGCACAAGCAGGGCTTGCGGCGCGTGAAAATAATCCTGATGTGGATGCAAGCAGAAGACATTTTTGCCCATGAGCCCTTCCGGACCCGCAACCACAACGCCCGTCGCCGAATAACCGTATTTGACGGGGAAGGGGAACTCGCCCGCTTGCATAGGTGCGCGCATGCGCGTTGCTTCGCTTGGCGGCACTTGTCCAAACGCGACGAGGCGTTCCGTGCCCCGGCTCAAAGCGCTGAATAGAGTTTTGACGCGGGCGTCTCCGGGCCTTGGAATTTCCAAGCGTTCGGTTCTGAGTTCGGCAATGCCGGGCTTGACGTACCACAATGCGCGGGCCACCACCAATTGGCCAGCGCTGCGGCGGTGAGTGTGTAATGGCTTCGTGTCCACGAATGTCCTCGAAATGCCTTTGCCCGGAATACCTTTGAGAGCCTGATGAGCGAAACTACGACGAGTTTGGAACGCGCCCCGGCCACATCCGCGATGAGCCTTACGACACCTGCGGGGTTGCAAGCAAACGCTACGCTTAACAGGCGGCGAATTGTTGTTCTCGTGCTGAATGTGGTGACGTGGGCAGGATTGCTCGTGTGGGCGGCGTCAGTGCTCAGCGCTGGCGGGTGGACGTGGGTAGATTGCGTGCTGTTTGGGTGTTTTGTACTGGGAACGCCGTGGTCCGTACTGGGGTTCTGGAACGCAGTGATCGGCCTTTGGCTGCTGCATGGCGTTAGAGATCCGATCGGCGAGGTTGCGCCCTTCATGGCGGCAGGGGAAGCGCGTGAGCCGCTTGCGGTCAAGACGGCCGTTTTGATGACGTTGCGCAACGAAGATCCGGCGCGGGCTATTCTGAGATTGAGAACCGTGAAAGGGAGCTTGGACGCGACCGGCGAAGGTGCGGCGTTCAGTTATTTTCTTTTGAGTGACACAGACGTTGCCGAAGTTGCGGCGGCGGAAGAAGCAGCAGTGGCGGCTTGGCGCGCGGACGATGCCGATGCTGCGCGGATTGTCTATCGCCGGCGCCAAGACAACGCAGGGTTCAAAGCCGGCAACGTGCGCGAATTTTGTGAAAGCCAATTTTGTGAAAGTGATGGCCGCGCGTTTGACCTCATGTTGCCGCTCGACGCCGACAGCCTGATGACCGGCGGCGCTATTGTGAAACTCGTGCGCATCATGCAGGCCTACCCAAAGCTCGGTATTTTGCAGAGCCTTGTGGTAGGCATGCCGTCGCCATCGCCGTTCGCGCGGATCTTCCAGTTCGGCATGCGAATGGGGATGCGCAGTTATACGATTGCGCAAGCGTGGTGGGTGGGAGATTGCGGGCCGTATTGGGGGCATAACGCGGTTGTGCGCATCAAGCCGTTTGTTGAGCACTGTGCGTTGCCCGTGCTGATCGGCGGGCCGCCGTTTGGCGGGCATGTGTTGTCTCACGATCAGGTGGAGGCAACCTTGATGCGCCGCGCTGGATACGAAGTGCGCGTGATGCCGGTTGAAGGCGGCAGCTATGAAGACAATCCGCCCGACGTTTTGGAGTTTATTCGCCGTGATGTGCGCTGGTGCCAAGGGAATATGCAATACGTGAAGCTGCTTGGGCTTCCGGGCTTGAAGCCCATGAGCCGGTTTCAATTGCTGTGGGCGATTTTGATGTTCGTTGGCATTCCGGCCTGGACGCTGATGATTGCGCTGTTGCCCGTGGCCGCGTGGGACGCTTTGACGATTTCAAATTTTCCTGTTGGCTCGGCGAAGGCTCTCTACGTGACATTTCTGCTGATGTATCTGGCGCCAAAGATTGCAGGTCTGATCGACGCGGTTATGACGCCCGGTGAGATCAAACGCTTTGGAGGTGGTTTGCGATTTTTCTCAAGCGCGGTTCTCGAACTCATCTTCTCGTTCCTGCAGGGCGCGGTCTCAACCATTCGCACGTCGATCTTCATGGTTGGATTGCTATTTGGAAAATCGATTGTGTGGAGCGGACAGCAGCGCGATGCCGCCGGGCTGACGTGGGAACAGGCGGCACGAGCGCTCTGGCCGCAGACGATGTTTGGCGCGATTGTGCTAACAACGTTGTATTGGATTTCGCCAGCGGTGCTGGTGTGGAGTTTGCCATTGACAGCAGGGTATGTGTTGGCCATTCCGTTCGCGGTCGTGACGGCAAGCCCGGCGCTGGGGCGGCTCATGCGTGCAAACGGTGTTGCCGGAATTCCGGAAGACTTCGCAGCCCCGGCGGAGATCGTCGCCGTGCAAAATAAGAAAGCGGGTTGAGGGATGGCATCCGGGGCGTTGCAAGGAGTTTTTCGATCGCTCAGGCTTTATCACGGGCCGCAAGCGCCGCGCGCGGCAATGGACACGCTCTATCGGCAGTTCATCAAGCCGGGCGATTTGACGTTTGACGTCGGCGCGCATGCGGGTGATCGGATTTCGTCGTTCCGCCGTTTGGGCGCGCGCGTCATTGCGCTGGAGCCGCAGCCGAAAATGCTGCGCGCTTTGCGGCTGATCCACGGGCGCGACGACAAGGTGCGCATTCTTCCCTCCGCCGCAAGTTCGGCGCTCGGCTGGGTGACGCTACATGTGAATTCTGCAAACCCGACGGTCTCGACCGCGTCGCGCGCGTTCATTGCGGAGGCGGATGGCAAGGCCGGGTGGGAAGGACAGACTTGGGACAGCGAAATCCGCGTGCCAGCCGTCACGCTCGACCGCTTGATCGCGGCGCATGGCATTCCGGCGTTCGTCAAGATCGACGTCGAGGGCTATGAGGACCAAGTGCTCATGGGATTGAAAACGGCGGTGCCCGCGTTGTCGTTCGAATTCACGACCATTGCGCGGGATGTGGCCTTGCGCTCGCTTGAGCGTTTGGAGAGCCTTGGCCCTTACGAGTTCAACGCAGCATTCGGAGAAAATCAGTCGTTAACGTTAGCGCCCTGGGTGAACGCAAAAAACATGACAGCGTTCATCAAAGACATGAGTCACGAGGAAAATTCGGGCGATTGTTATGCCCGCCTCGCTGGCATGGGTTATACTGCGGCTTGAATTGAGGTTTGGAGACCGGAATGCAGAAGTTTGGTGCCTTTTTGTTCGCTTTTCTCGCAATGCTCGTTGCAGTGGTGCCGGGTTTTGCGGCGTCGCTCGATGGCTTGAGCGTGGACGTCAAGAACGAGACCGAGCCTGTTTTGTGCGCGGAAAAAGACAACGTCGCGGTCGCGTTTTCGAACAGGCAAGTGCGCTCGTTCCGCATCGAAGCGGCGCATCCGGTCTATCTGTCAGCCGGTATGCGCGACAATTACGAGGCCGATTGGACGGCCTGCGATATGAGCGCGGACACGTCCTATGCGGCGCCCGGAACACCTCGGAAAGTGACGCTCTACGAAGAAACGGAAATGTGGGTCGTGGGCTACGCGTTCCCTGCGTTCTGGCGGCCATCGAACGCGACTGTGCGCGTGGGCGACCGCGTCGAAAAGGGCCTGCACATGCTGCAGGTCTGGCTGCTTCGAACCGATGGGGCCGAAGAAGTGCTCGTGCTCTATCCGCAGGATGGCTATTGGCGCCCGCGCCCGATGACGCCGCCGAATATGCGCAACACGGGCTATGGCTCGTCGTTCCTCGTCGGCCCAATCGACCGCGAGGTGCGCCCGCACGTCAAATTCAAAGAGGTTGTGTTTGATCCAAAAACGCGCACGTTTACGCTCGAATTCGAGAAGGGCGGCAGTGCCACCGTGCGCATGGCCAAGGCCGATACCAATCACCTGGCGCTCGACGTGGCGTTCGACAAAGGCATCGAAGGCAGTCCGTTCGCGATGCTGCGCTCGATGTATGTGACGGAGTTCAACAACGACATGGCGCGCATCGCGGTGCGGGAGCGCGAAGCCAAAGGCTGGCGCGAAGAGAACATCCTGAAGTTCGATCACGCGACAGCGACGGACGTGTGGATGGGGCGGTTGTCGCCCTCGCAGCACAACACGTCGTCGCCGGACGTGGTGTTTAATTCGTTCTCGGATGGGCCGTATCCGAAGCGGCCGAAATCCGAACCGCCGGGGGGGATGGGTGAGGGGAAGTAGGGGTGCGAGTACTAATTTACAAGAGAACGCACAAAGGCGACCCGTGTCCAAAAACCAAAGTGTTTGGCTGCAACGATTGCATGGGGCGGGTTCGTTCGTGGAGTTATGACGCGGTCATAGGCGTTGGGGGCAAGGGGCGAGAGGCTATCCAAGAAAGAATCGCATGCAAGCTGACTTGGATAGGTATCACACCCATAAAAGCGGGATGCAAACGGTTTCCCAAAGTAACTTTTGGGTGCTTTTGGCAAATGGATGACGGCGGACCATTGCTTGAGAATATTGCACCAAAACTGGCGGCGCGTCTCTACACAGAAAATCCTCGGGTTCTAATTTGCACCAGGGCATCAGATGAATGGCAGGAAGTAGAAAGGATTCTTTTGCTTGCTAAAGATCAGTCGCGAGCTCGCCGGTCATCGCCAAGTTTAGGTCGCTGCAAAGTTTGCCAATGTTCGAAGGGGAATGTTCCGCGTGCCTGCAAAAGCGCATGTGACAAGGATTGGCTATGTTGCGCATCATATGGCCGGAAGGCTCGATCCAAGTGCCGTTACTAATTGCGCACGGCACTTCGCGTCAAGCCCTTAGCGCGCACTTGTCGTGGGTGGCCGCCTCCGCGGCCATGACGTAAGTGGGTGGGCTTTAATCTCAAGGCGCGACCATGACGGCTGTGCGGTGTTGAGAACTGGGCCGCGTTCCATGGTGATGTTTTGGCGCATTTCGGATGATAGCGGTTGTGTGAGGTAGGCGTCTACACTCCGCCGTCATGGCCGCGTCGCGCGAGCGATCATTGCGTAGCAATCACAGGCGGCCACACACGGCAAACATCTAAGCGCGTGGTACCAGCAATGGGCGCGATATTTTGTTTAATTTCCAATTGTTCATTTGCGGACGCTTGTCGTGGGTGGCCGCCTCCGCGGCCATGACGGCTGTGAGTAGGCTTGAATATTGGGACGCGGCCATGACGTTAAAATTATTAAATGCCAGCACGCCCAACGGCTTAATTAAGAATTGTCGCTGATATGCTGTTTCGTGTGCCAACCACAGCCGTCATGGCCGCGTCGCGCGAGCGATGATTGCGAAGCAATCACAGGCGGCCACCCACGGCAAGGGTCAACCGTGCGAGTGTTCGCGATGCTGGTTCTGCCGCGATAACTGCAACAGTGAATACGCTGATGCTTGTCGTGGGTGGCCGCCTCCGCGGCCATGACGTAAGTGGGTGGGCTTTAATCTCAAGGCGCGACCATGACGGCTGTGCGGTGTTGAGAACTGGGCCGCGTTCCATGGTGATGTTTTGGCGCATTTCGGATGATAGCGGTTGTGTGAGGTAGGCGTCTACACTCCGCCGTCATGGCCGCGTCGCGCGAGCGATCATTGCGTAGCAATCACAGGCGGCCACACACGGCAAACATCTAAGCGCGTGGTACCAGCAATGGGCGCGATATTTTGTTTAATTTCCAATTGTTCATTTGCGGACGCTTGTCGTGGGTGGCCGCCTCCGCGGCCATGACGGCTGTGAGTAGGCTTGAATATTGGGACGCGGCCATGACGTTAAAATTATTAAATGCCAGCACGCCCAACGGCTTAATTAAGAATTGTCGCTGATATGCTGTTTCGTGTGCCAACCACAGCCGTCATGGCCGCGTCGCGCGAGCGATGATTGCGAAGCAATCACAGGCGGCCACCCACGGCAAGCGTCAGCGTACCAACTCAGCGATGGAAGCGTTCGATATCCGCAGGGCCTTCGTTGATGGAACCCCACTTTTCATCGAATAGATCGAGCCACTCGGGGTTCATCTCCTGGATGAGGCGCACTTTCCAAGCGCGCTTCCACTTCTTGATGCGCGTTTCGCGCTGGATGGCCTGTTCCATCGTCTCGTGCATTTCGTAGTAGACGAGGCGGTGGATACTATATTTTTTGGTGAAGCCGTCGATGAGGTCTTGTTTATGGATCGCTACGCGATGATGCAGGTTGCTGGTTACGCCCGCATAGAGAACACCATTTGGCGCACTGGCCATCATGTAAACGCAGGGTTCTTTGATCCAGAAATCGCGCATGTTGCGGAACCAGATGTTTGGGGTGATCTTCACAGATTAACCGAGAAAAAGCGCGTGCGGAAGCTTGTCGTGGGTGGCCGCCTGTCGCGCCTCCGGCACGATCGCTGGCGCGACGCGGCCATGACGTTGATAGGGGGGTCGGACACCATCCCGCAAAGTTACCACCTCAACTCAATCATCGCCCCTTTGGCTGTCGGTGTGCCGGGTGGGAAGAGGGCAGCGAGTTTGGCGGGTGAAAGAGCGTGCCCGTCCATGGCTTCGTGGCGGTGGATACCTGACGCAACAAAGAGCGCATCGCAGGCGAAGTTTTCCGCGCCCTTCAAGTCGGTGCGGATGGCGTCTCCGATGACGAGGCACTTGGAGCGCGGTACATTGGCGTCGCGCACGCCCTCGGCTTTGCGGTGGGCGGTCTCATACGCCGAGAGGTGCGGCTTCCCCGCCCAGAACACATGTCCGCCCATGTGTGCGTAGATATCGGCGATGGCGCCCGCGCAATAATAAAGTGCGCCGCCGACATCGACGAGCAGGTCCGGATTGGCGCACACGAACGGGAGTTTCATCTCAAGTGCTTTGGCGAGGATCGGCCGGTAGTCGTCCGGCTTGTCGCTGAGGTCGTCGTTCATGCCGGTGCAGATGATGGCGTCGGCGTCCTTGAGATGCGCGCTTTGGCCTTTGAGGACTTTGAAGAGGGCCTGGTCGCGATCCTGCGGGCCGATGCAGTAGAGCCGCTTGAAGCCGCGCTCTTCAACGTGGGTCAGCGCTATATCTCCGGAAGAGACTATGTCGTCCCAGGCGTCGTCCGGGACATTGCGGGACGTGAGCATGGCTTCGACGCGGTGTTTCGGGACCGGGGCATTAGAGACGAGGATAACGGTGCCGCCCTCTTTGCGAAAACGCTTCAAGGCGGCGCAGGCGCCCTCAAACGCGGTCACGCCGTTGTGAACGACGCCCCAGACGTCGCAGAAAAGGACGTCATAGCTGGAGAGCAGGGTGCCGGCGCGCTCTAGGATGGGGGGGGCGGATGAAGCAGGTGAGATGGATTTTTTCAATTGATACCGGCTGAAGTTGGCTTGGTATAGCGGGCTCCGCCCGGTTTGGGCGTCGCGTACCCCGCCCGGTTAGCATGCGGGGGCAATTCAAATCCACAGGAGGCTCTAGAAATGTCAAAATAAATACAGGGAGCGTCGCTGTTTTATCCGGATACTACCTGCCCCGCATGGCTGATATGCTTTTGATTGAAATGGCAGCACGCCGCATCCACTGGGTCCGGCGAATTGTGAGATGGCAAAGTCTCACGGTTACGAAATTGGTTTTGCACCAGAGGACATTTAACCGGAGGCCTTGACCCGACATGGCGCCAACCGACGACGACAAAGCGAACGCGTCCGAGCACGCATCTGAGGACCGCGAGTGGCGCGAGGCCATTTCGTCACTGATTGCTTTCGAAGGCACCGACAGGGCGGATGAGGTTTTAACCCTGGCGGTTGAAACAGCGCGGCGGCACGGCGCTAAGCTGCCATTCTCGGCCAATACGGCGTATATCAATTCCATCGCCCCGCACGAGGAACCGGCACTGCCAGGGAACCGCGATATGGAGCACGCCATCAGGTCGGCGATCCGCTGGAATGCCTTGGCCATCGTGTTGAAGGCCAACAAGACCTCGACCGAGCTTGGCGGGCATATCGCGAGCTTCCAGTCGGCGGCGACACTCTATGATACCGGCTTCATGCACTTCTGGAATGCGCCGCATGAGGGGCATGGCGGCGATCTCATCTTCATTCAAGGGCATTGCTCGCCGGGAATTTATGCGCGCTCGTTTCTCGAAGGACGCCTGACAGAGGAACAGCTTGTTGGTTTCCGGCAGGAGACGGAAGGCAAAGGGGTGTCCTCTTATCCACATCCCTGGCTGATGCCGGAGTATTGGCAGTTCCCAACCGTGTCGATGGGCTTGGGTCCGTTGATGGCCATCTATCAGGCGCGGTTCTTGAAGTATCTGCATGATCGCGGGCTTAGCCGAAACATCAAATCGCAAAGTCTGGGTGTTCTGCGGCGACGGCGAAATGGACGAGCCCGAGAGCTTGGGCGCGATTGCGCTCGCGGGCCGGGAAAAACTCAACAACCTGATTTTTGTCATCAACTGCAATTTGCAGCGTCTCGATGGCCCGGTGCGCGGCAACGGCAAGATTATCCAGGAACTGGAAGGCAATTTCCGGGGCTCGGGCTGGAACGTCATCAAGTGCATCTGGGGCTCGAACTGGGACGAGCTTTTGGTGCGTGACGGCACAGGCAGGTTGCGTCAGTTGATGGAAGAAACCAACGACGGCCAATATCAGGACTTCAAGGCCAAGGACGGCGCTTACATCCGCAAGCAATTCTTCGGCAAATATCCCGAGACTGCGGCGCTTGTGGCTGATTGGTCTGATGAGCGCATCTGGTCGCTGACGCGTGGCGGGCACGATCCGCGCAAGGTTTACGCAGCCTATTCGGCGGCGGTGGCGAGCGAGCACCAGCCAAGCGTCATCTTGGCCAAGACCGTCAAGGGATATGGCATGGGCGCGTCAGGCGAAGGCCAGATGATCGCGCATCAAGCCAAGAAGATGGGCAACGACAGCCTGAAACGCTTCCGTGACCGCTTCCATTTGAAGTTGACGGACGAGGACCTGGAGACGCTACCGTTCATTAAATTCGCTAAAGACAGCGCCGAATACAAATACCTTATGGCGGCGCGCGAAAAGCTTGGCGGGTCGTTGCCGCAGCGGCGGCCGAAGACATCATTCAAGTTAGAGGTTCCGCCGCTCTCGTTTTTTGATGCCCAGTTGAAGGGCTCGGAGGGACGCGACATCTCGACGACGATGGCGTTCGTGCAAATGCTGACCAAGATGATGCGTGACAAGAGCATCGGTAAGCACATCGTCCCCATCGTGCCCGATGAAAGCCGCACCTTCGGCATGGAAGGCATGTTCCGCACCTTCGGCATTTATAGCCAGGTTGGGCAGCTCTACCGGCCTGAAGATGCCGAGCAGCTGATGTACTACAAGGAAGACAAGAACGGGCAGATCCTGGAAGAAGGCATCAACGAAGCCGGCGCCATGGCATCATGGATCGCGGCGGCGACCTCCTACTCGTCGTCCGACGTGCCGATGATACCGTTCTTCATCTACTATTCGATGTTTGGGTTCCAGCGTATCGGCGATCTGTGCTGGGCGGCGGGCGACATGCGTTCGCGCGGGTTCCTGATTGGCGGCACATCGGGGCGCACGACACTGAACGGCGAAGGTCTGCAGCATCAGGACGGGCACAGCCACATCCTCTCGGCCACGATTCCGAACTGCGTGTCGTATGATCCGGCGTTCGGTTACGAGCTTGCCGTGATTGTGCAGCGCGGCCTGGAGCGCATGTATCGCGATCAGGAAGACGTCTACTATTACATCACGGCCTTGAACGAGAATTACGTGCACCCCGCCATGCCGGAAGGCGCGGAAGAGGGCATCGTCAAGGGTATGTATCTCTTGAAGGCGGCCAACCCGAAAGCCAAGACCAAGGTGCAACTGTTGGGGTCTGGCGCAATCCTGCGCGAAGTGATGGCGGGTGCCGAATTGTTGGAGAAAGATTTTGGCGTATCAGCCGACATCTGGAGCGTGACGAGCTTCACCGAATTGAAACGCGAAGGCGAAGACGTCGCGCGCTGGAATATGCTGAACCCCGAGGAAAAGCCCAGGGTGCCGTATGTGACGGCTTGCCTCTCCTCGCGCGGCGAAGGACCGGTCATTGCCTCGACCGATTACATGAAGGTCTATGCCGATCAGATCCGCCCCTATGTCACGTCAACCTATCGCGTACTTGGCACCGACGGTTTCGGGCGCTCGGATTATCGGAAAAAATTGCGCCACCATTTCGAAGTCGACCGGCATTTCGTTGCGGTCGCGGCGTTGAAGGCGCTGGCCGACGAAAATCGCGTGCCTTCCAAGAAGGCGGCCGAAGCAATCAAGAAATACGGCATCGATCCAAACAAACTCAATCCGGCCCGCGCTTAATTTCAAGCGCTTCATTTAAGACACTTCAAGGAAGCCCACATGTCACTCATCGAAGTCAAAGTGCCCGACATCGGCGACTACAAGAATGTGCCGATCATCGAGATTCATGTGAAGCCCGGCGACGTGATCAAGGCGGACGATCCGCTGATCACGCTTGAAAGCGATAAAGCGGCGATGGAAGTGCCGGCACCTAGCGGCGGGAAAGTTGAAAGTATCGAGGTCAAGATCGGCGACAAGGTCAGCGCAGGCTCCTTTATTCTGCGACTTGCCGATGGCAATTCTTCGGCAGTGGCAGCACCGGCTGCAGCTGCAGCGCCCAAGGCCGAAACACCAAAGGCAGCGGCCGCTAAAGCTGCTCCGTCAGCTAAGAATGCCATAGGCGATATGCCCGCGCCGCCGGCCATTCCGCGCGAAGTGCCCCCGCCGCCGGTTCAGGACTACGCTGGCGTGCACGCGAGCCCAGCGGTGCGCCGCTTGGCGCGCGAACTCGATGTTGATCTGACCGCGCTCAAAGGTTCGGGCGAGAAGGGCCGCATCACCAAGGATGACGTCAAGCGGTCCTTGAGTGGCGGCGGCGGGGCGTCAGGCGGTTCTGGCATCCCTGAAATCCCAGTGCAGGATTTCTCGAAGTTCGGGCCGATTGAAATCAAGCCGATGTCGCGCATGAAAAAGCTATCGGGGCCGCATTTGCATCGTGCGTGGCTCAATATTCCGCACGTGACACATACGGACGAAGCCGACATCACCGAAATCGATGCTTATCGCAAGACGCTCGATAACGCGGCCAAGGCCAAAAATTTCCGCGTGACTCTGTTGGTCTTTTTGATGAAGGCCAGCGTCGTGGCGTTGAAGGAATTCCCGGAGTTCAACGCTTCGCTGTCGCCCGGAAAAGACAGCCTGATTTACAAAAAATATTACAATATAGGCGTTGCCGTTGATACCCCCGACGGGCTTGTGGTTCCAGTCATCAAAGATGTGGATCGCAAAGGCGTACTGGAGCTGTCGCAGGAATTGGCGGTCATGTCGGCTAAAATGCGCGACGGGAAAATCGCGCCAGCCGACATACAAGGCGGGACATTCTCGATTTCGTCTCTGGGCGGCATCGGCGGCACGAGTTTCACGCCGATTGTGAATGCCCCTGAAGTTGCGATCCTGGGCGTCGTGCGCTCGCAAATCAAGCCGAAGTGGGATGGGGCGACGTTTGAGCCGCGACAGATGCTACCATTGTGCCTCTCCTACGACCACCGGGTTATTGACGGGGCGCTCGCGGCACGCTTCACCCGTAGGCTTGTCGATGTGCTGGAAGATGTGCGCCAGCTCGTCCTGTAAGATTTGACGCTGAAAGGGATTGAAAATGAGCTCCGAAGTGACCTGCGACGTGGTTGTGTTGGGCGCAGGACCGGGAGGCTATTCCGCTGCATTCCGGGCCGCCGATCTCGGGCTCAACACCGTTCTGGTCGAGCGCAGCCCGACACTTGGCGGGGTCTGTCTCAACGTTGGGTGCATCCCTTCCAAAGCCCTTTTGCATACCGCCGCGATCATCGATGAGGCGGCAGCGCTCGCGACACATGGCATCAAATTCGGCAAGCCCGAAATCGATCTCGATGCACTCCGCGCCCACAAGAACAAGGTCGTCGGCAAATTGACCACGGGTCTTGCCGGCATGGCGAAGGCGCGCAAGGTCAACGTCATCAAGGGGGTCGGGCAGTTCGCGGATGCCAATACACTGGCCGTCACGCTTGGCGATGGTGCCGTGCAAAACGTCAAATTTGCCAAAGCCATCATTGCTGCGGGTTCGGAAGCCGTGAACCTACCATTTATTCCGAGCGATCCGCGCATTGTTGATTCAACCGGCGCGCTGGAACTGCGTCAGATCCCGAAAAAGATGCTGGTCATCGGCGGCGGCATCATTGGCTTGGAAATGGCAACGGTTTATTCGACGCTCGGGACGCGTCTTGAGGTGGTCGAAATGCTCGATGGGTTGATGCCCGGCGCTGACCGCGATCTCGTCAAGGTTTGGGAAAAGAAGAACGCGCCTCGCTTCGATAAAATTATGCTGAAGACCAAGACCGTCGGCGTCGAAGCCAAGGCGGACGGTATTCACGTGCGCTTTGAGGGCGCGGCCGCCCCCGCAGAACCGCAGGTTTACGACATGGTGCTCGTCGCGGTCGGTCGCACGCCGAATGGCAAACTGATAGCAGCTGAAAAAGCCGGTGTGGCTGTGAGCGATCGCGGCTTCATCAACGTCGATAATCGCATGCGCACCAACGTCGAGCATATCTTCGCCATTGGCGATATCGTCGGCCAGCCGATGCTGGCGCACAAGGCGGTGCACGAGGCCCACGTCGCGGCGGAAGTGGCGGCGGGCAAGCATAGCGCCTTCGACGTCAAGCAGATCCCGTCCGTTGCCTACACCGATCCTGAAATTGCCTGGGCGGGGAAAACCGAAGATCAATTGAAAGCCGAAGGCCGCAAGTTCCACCGCGCGGCGTTCCCCTGGCAAGCCTCAGGCCGCGCCATCGCCAACGGGCGCGATGAAGGCTTCACCAAGCTGCTTGTCGATGCCGAGACGCATCAGATTATCGGCGGCGGTATCGTGGGAACGCACGCGGGCGATCTCATCGGCGAAATCTGCCTCGCGGTCGAGATGGGCGCGGAGCCCGCCGACATCGCCCACACCATTCACCCGCATCCGACGTTGGGCGAATCCATCGGCATGGCGGCGGAAGTGTTCGAAGGCACTTGCACCGACCTGCCGCCGGTAAAGAAACCGGTCGCTGCATAAGCGCCAGTGCCATCTGGCCCGGTATATCCTCAACGAGGGGAATACTTTTTCTCCTCGAGCCTATGGTGGTTTTCGGGCTCCGCGATCCCATATGACCGGTATGCCTGCCGCTGGTCCTTTTTTGGACCGGGCGGCTATTGCTCGGCAGAGGAGGCAAATGTCATGGTTTCATTCGTGAAGGTACGCGTGGCGTTGATCGCGGCGCTATGTTTTGCTGCACCGGCGGTCCATGCCGCAAAACCCGGAGGCCCCGGCGGGCACACAGGCGGACGAGCCGCTGGACATGTTGGCGGTATGAAGAGCACTCCGGCATTCCGGGCGCCAATGGCAGCAAAGCCAGGTATTGCAAAGCCAAGTATGGTGAGGATGCCGGGCACATCCGTCAGGCCTTCAATTAGACCTATGGACGGCGGTCCGCGTGTCATCAACAGGATAGCGCGTCATGGCGGCAACCATGCTGGCGGCTTCAAACCAATTGTGAAGCCGGGCATTGGCGCGCCACATGCGCCGGGGTGGAAACCTAGCTCCAAGCCTGGCCCGAAACCTTGGACGAAGCCCGGTCATCACGCAGGGAACGGACATCCAGGCGTACATTATCGACATGGACGCCACCACCACCGCCAAGTGCGCCCGTGGCTCTATACGGCGCCTATCTACGTCTATGAGAGCTATGACAAATCTGATGCAAACTGCGCATGGCTGTGGCGCAAGTATCTCGCGACCGGCCATTCGAAATGGAAATTCCGCTACTACGAGTGCATCGACTAGGGCGGAAGGTTCCCGTTGGACTGCTGAACTTTGGGGAGCCCGGTGTTTCGACACCGGGCTCTTTCATGGCAGTTCAGCTAGTAGTTGAGCGTCAGCTTGGCGTCGATACCGTGCTGTTCGCTGTTCCCGCCGATGCGGCCGTCGTAATTGAGACGCAGATGAATGCCGCTCGCGCTGAACCATTGCACGCCGGCCGAGATGTCCGCGTAGACATTGTCGAACTCAGATTGAATAGCGAAGGGTGCGAGCGTCGCGGGCGCAGCCGCGAACCGGGCTTCAGTCGTGATCGAGCCTTCGCTGAGGAACGTTACGCCAAAGCGCGCGTAAGGGCGGAACGTCAAGCCCCCGGCCTCGATTGTTGTGCCGAGTTCGAGGGCTGGGCCGCCTGAGAAGATCGTTTTGCTTGCCGAATGTGCGGCGAGATTCAAGCCCCCCGCGCCTGACTCCGTAAAGCCGCCGAACCGAATGTGGTTGATGCCGCCATTGAACATCGGCGTTACATAAAGCGCGCCCGCGTTGAAGGAATAGGCGAAGCGCAGGAGCCCGCTTGCGAAACCAACGTCGCTATCGCTCGAGGCAACAGCCGCGAGACCGGGTATTGAAATTGATCGGAGTGTGTCGAGGCCGCCTTGGCCGCCGCTGACGGACGCCGAGAGCTTCATTGCGCCTTCGGTCCATTTTGCAACGCCACCGATCTGCCACCACGTGCCGTCAATGCTGGTAGTGCCGTCGATGTTGGAATTGCTATTTTCAACCGAGAAGCCGAGACCGCCCCAAGCGTTTTCGCCAATTGTAGTTTGGAAGCCGCCGGAGATGCCGCTGGTATCGTCATCGATGCGGGTGCGGTTCCGGCCTTTGTCTTGCTTGAACTGGCGGTAAGTGGGCTTGGCCCAGAGGCACGACGTTTCGCGAAGTTCGCTGTTGGGCCCTTCGGCGACGGGGCAGCTTCGCAGCGCGGCGGCAAGGGCGTCGCTAGAGTGGAGGGCGCTTGTGGCGGCGGCGCTTGAGGCGTTTGAGGTGAGCTGTTCCGTTATGGCGGCGACGGTGGCAATGTCCGGCGCGTTCAAGATAGCGGAAAGGGTTGATTGCAGATCTGCGCCGCCGCTGGCGCCGCCACGGCCGAAATAGTCGAGAACGGATTCTTGATTGGGCGTTAAGCCGGGTACGTCGAAGTTCACGCGAGCCGACAGCACGACATCATTGGCATTGGGATAGAGTAAGGAATAGTCAATGAGCGCGGTATCGGAGACGGTGAGGCCGTTGTTGGTGACGCCGTCTCCTGTTCCGATGATCTTGAAGGCCTGAGTCAACAAGCTACCGAGCTTGATGAGGTTCGGGACGACTTTGCCGGCAAGTTGTGCGGAGCCAGTGACGTCGATGCGATCTGAAGCACCGCTACTCATGTCAATGTCGATGCCGATTTGGCCGGTCGTACTTTGTATGAGATTTCCGTCAATTATGGCGGATAGTGCCACTCCAGGCCCGCCAGGCGCCAGCGTACCGCGGTTGGTCAAAACAGCGCCTGTTCCGAGCAGAGCAGCGGACGACAGATTGAATACGGCGCCTCGCTCATTATTGAATGTATTTGGAACTAATGGCAGATTTTCAGGGTCCAAATAGAGTTCAACGTCACCAGAGATCGAACCGAAGTTGTTGATCACGGTACGGCTAAGGCCATTCGAGGAGATCGTGGTAGATGTGAAGGGATTGCTCAGAATGGATCCGTAGTTATCGACAGTATTCGTTCCACCTGAACGACCGTTAATTGAAATTACGCTATTGTTAGCGCTTGCACTAGAGATCGTACCGCCAAGGATTCTTATCGTGTTCGTGTCGCCGCCGTCGATATAGATTGCAGAGCCATCACTGCCCTTAGCTGTTATATTGCCGGACGTCGTAAGCGAAATGCTGCCAGATTGCGTCGTCGCGCTTATGCCGTGTGAGTGATCGCTCATCACGCTGATGTTGCCTGCTGACACAATCGAGATGTCGTTGTAGCCCTCTGCAAAAATTCCCGCTGTGACTTGTATGACGGGCCCATGCTGGGTTCGTTGTTCGATATCGCCCTTGGACGTGATGGAAATGCTTGCAGCGTTGCCGCTTTGATCAATTATTGCCCGGATGCCGGAGCTGTGGCCGCCGCCGGTGATGTCGCCATTGTTTTGAATGACGATGGCGCCTTGCGTGGTGTTGGCAAATATGCCGGCTCCGCTTTCGCCGGCAGTGATGTTTCCACGAGATGAAATCGAAACCTCACCCTGCGAGGCGCGTCCGCGGATGCCGATCGAACCTGGCCCCGTCGCCGAGATATTACCCTGATGCTCGATCATGACGCCCTGCTGGCGGTCGGCGTTGATGCCGTGGGCTACGGGCCCCGTCGTGATGATGCTGAAGCCCCCGAGCATGCTCTGGAGCGTGACGGAATTACTGCCAAAAAGTTCGATGCCATGGAGTCCGGCGCCGGGCGCGATGTTTCCGGTTAGGCCGATGACGAAAAGGGTATCGGCAAAAGTCGAAATGCCGGGTGATTGATTTCCCGAACAAGTGAGCGCATTGCTCCCGGCATCGAACACGGCCGTGCCGGTGGTGTTGCCGCAGTCAGGCAAGAGCGCCCCAGCCGTCAGCGGCGTGGAGATAGCCAAGGCGCTGGCTGCAAGGCCGCTCGCTAGCCATACACGCCAGCGCGCGGGCGCAAAAACGGATGCCGGAATGACGTGCGCGGTTCGTGCAGTTCGGATCACGAGCAATTCCTGCAAGGCCAATAAATTCTGGCACCGAACGCCCAGGGGGTGCCCGGGCTTAGCGGAGGCAAATGGTACAGCGCTAACTGAGACTGATTCGCGACGGCTTCGCTAGAGTCGCGGTCTTGACCGCACCGCAAGGCGTCATCCGCGTGGCAGAAATGGTGCCGGCTGCAGGATTTGAACCTGCGACCCCCTGATTACAAATCAGGTGCACTACCACTGTGCTAAGCCGGCAAATATTGATTTTGCAGGAGGCTAAACCGCCTGTTGCGCCCGGCTTATAGCCTGATTGCGCCACGATAACCAGCCCTCAACGCGCTCTGAGAACACTGGGTCTGGCATAGAAATCGATGACCTCGAGGTTGCCGGCGCGGCTCATGGTATGAGGCCCGAGAATTGGCCCTCCAAATCCGAAGGAGATGCTGCCCACAGTCTCTTCGCGAAAGCGCTCGCGGGTGAGTTCCGTGACGCGCCGCAGCGTCAAACGGCCGCCGTAGGCTTTGGAGCAATCCTGTGCCGGGCGGTAGAGCGCCCCGCCAGCGGTCCACAGTGCGCCTGCCGGACGTGCGGCACGGGCGTCAATGAGCACGGGATTTTGCGGATGTGGCTCCCAGGGACCATGAAGGTTCGCGGCTGAGTAAAGCGACAGCCCGTCCCACGTCGCGCTTTGCAGCGTTTCGTTTCCGGCCGCGATCCACAGCCGTTCCTCATGAGAAAAAAATGTCGCGTCGTGAATGCGCCCTTCTATAAGGCGCAATTCCTTGATCCAGCGATCGGGGA
This sequence comes from uncultured Alphaproteobacteria bacterium, assembly GCA_963819605.1. Lineage (GTDB taxonomy): Bacteria > Pseudomonadota > Alphaproteobacteria > Rhizobiales > Hyphomicrobiaceae > Hyphomicrobium_B. The sequence continues at coordinate 36,413 of CAWFWU010000008.1, forward strand.
AGCGCTCGGCGCGGTAGAGGTCGAGCCCGCCGGCAGCGGACGATTCTGGTAGCATCCACATTTCGCCGCCGTGTTCGAAGACGTACGGATACGAGAGATGAAACGGTGTTTCGAGGACTAGGCGCGGCGTGCTGGCAATCCCTTCAGGCGAAATTGTGAAATGGGAAATGATGCCGCGACCCGTCGCATCGGGAAGCTCTTCGACAAAGACGTGACGTTCGCCGTTCTTGAGGACCACGAACGGATCGGCGAAAAAGCGCTGCCCGTCATCTTCGAGAATGCGGAACGCACTAAGATCGTAGGTTCCGGGCGTTGGCATCGTGCCGTCCGGAATTGCGCGCCACGCGACATGCCACTTGGGAACGTCGCCGGAGAGTTTTTCTCTCACGCGGGTGAGTTTGCGCGCGGCCCGGGATGCCACAAAGTGACCGGCAGACGACAGAATCGATGGGTGCTGGTCCAATCGTGCGTCAGGTTTTGGCTCTGAAAGATCGCTGGGAGACTCGCCTGCGCGGATTTTGTTGGCAATGCCAAGCAGACCTTCGACAAGCCGCGAGGTAATTTGATCGAAGGACGCCGCGATGCGCCAGGGCGTTTCAAGTGCGGGAAGGCCAATTGTCCAGATGTAGACATCTGAGCTGCTGTCAGAGACGGAAAGGTCAGGGGCGCGCCGATCAAGGAGCGCGTGGAACAGTGCGTAGTCTTTCTCGCCGGCGTCATAAAGCGGGCGGAGGACGCGCTCTGGCCGCCGGGTCACACGCGCCGTTGTGGCAAGATCGATGGCAATGTCTGATGAGGAGCCGGGGGCCGCAACGGAAAATGGCCGAAAAGCTTCCGGGCTCATATGTGTGGAGAAGCGGTCATTGGTTGCGCCACTACGTGCGCGGTCATAGTCAAAGAGCACCGTCAGGCTGGCCGGCAGAGGATCGCTGGTGTCCTCGAATGAGACAGTCACTTTGTGACCTTGGGCAGAGAGCTGCTCAAGCAAAGCGATATGCCAGCGAAAAAGCCGGGCACTGTCGAGGTAAACAATAATACGCATCAGCGGGCTTTCTTGGCTCCCAAAGATCTTGGCTCCCAAAGAGTTGACATGCGGAGCGGCTAACTAACGCTTGGAGCAAAGCTCGCATATTTGTTGCCAAGCGGCTAGACAAGAGCGTGCCCGATCATGGGGCGCGGATACAAGTCAAAACCTTATGCTTCTTCGCCAAACCTTATTGTATCTGCCGGCCCAGGTGCTGGGTCCAATCGTCCAGTTTTTTTCCATCATTCTGTGGACGTATTTTCTCGATCCGCAGGAGATGGGTGTGTTTGCGTTGATCACGGCGGCGCAAGAGTTCGGCTATGTTGGGACGCTGTTCTGGTTCACGCTCTACACGATGCGCTATTTCGACAAGGACGCGTCGCTAGTCGCCAAAGCCGAATACCTCAATACCGAAAGCGGCGTGATGCTGGCGGCCGGCGCCGTCACCGTGATTGGCGCGCTGGCGCTGCCGCTTTTTCTCGATGCCACATGGGACAACTCGCTGATTGCGGCGACGCTCGCCTATTGTCTTTCACGCACCATTGCGACGCATCTGACGGACAGGGCGCGGACGGCGGCGGATACCTGGACGTACACGGTCTTACAGATCAGTTGGCCAGTGCTAGGGCTCGGATTTGGCATTCTGTTCGTGAAACTCTATGGGTCCACCGCCGCCAATGTTCTATGGGGGTATGCCGCCGCGCAAATACTAGCGCTGGCCTATGTTTTTTATCGCCTGGAAATTGGCAAAAGCCCTAACGCGTTCTCGCAAGGGAGCATCAAAACAGCGCTTCGATACGGCATGCCGCTTGTGATCGGGGGGCTGTTCGTATGGCTTGCCAACAATGGACTGCGCTTTGTCATCCAACATAAGGAAGGCGCTGCGGCTGTCGGTCTCGTCACAGTGGGGTGGGGACTTGGACTGCGCGCGGCTGCCTTTGCCGCTATGCTGGTGACGGCCGCCGCATTCCCGCTCGCGGTTGCGCGAGCGAGAGAGGGCGGTATGGCCGAAGGGCAAATGCAGCTGGTACGAAATGGCATTTTGCTGCTTGCCGTATTAGCGCCGGCCGCCGCGGGGCTTTGGGCCATCTCGACGCCGTTGGTTAAAGTCTTGGTGGCGGCACCATACCGGGAGATGACGGCGGCGGTGTTGCCGTGGGCCATCATCGCAGGTGCCGTGCGCAACATGCGTATTCACTTTGGCGAACAAGTCTTCCTATTGCGCGAAGAAACACGTGTACCGCTGGTCAATGATGTGATTGATGGGCTGACAACCATAGCCGGTGGCGCGATCGGATTGGCCTACGGCGGGCTTCCCGGAAGCGTCCAAGGGGCGGCGGCCGGCGCCGTACTGAGCCTCGTCATCACCCTTGTCTGTGGCGCAATTTGGCACAAATTTGCTTTTCCGGTAGGGCACCTCATGCGGATTTTGGGGGCGACCGCAATTATGGTTATAGCGCTGCACTACCTGCCCGCTGGCCCAACGCTTTGGTCGCTATTCACCGCAATCGCCATTGGGGGCGCCGTCTACGCGGGAGCGCTCGCCATTTTCTACCCGGGTGCGGTGTCGCAGGTATTGCACCGTGCGCGGGCAATTGGCGGATTGTGAACCTTAATCCCAACCGGAATTCATGGGACTGTGGCAGGGGCTGGATTTGGCATGAAGTTCGGATACTGATGATGCGGCGGCCGTTTGCCGGATGACTCCGCTCCTCTCAAATCGAGAAACCTGATGACCTACCGTCTATGTGTTATCCATTCGTTCGATCCGCTTGGTGTTAAGGTCGGCGGGCTTGAGACATTTGTCCGCGATATGATCGGGCATTTGCCGGATGATTTTTCATTCCTCATGGTCGGCGTCGATGCCTCGGGCCGGCGCGAACTCGGCAAAGTCTCGCGCGAAACCTTCCGCGGCAAAGAAATCGATTTTCTGCCCGTGCTCCACTATTCCGAAGAGAAGGCCCGGGAAGCGGCGGCCAGCCTCAAGGACTCGATCAATTTTCAATTCATGCAGGGTTTGTTGCGGCATCTGCCGGCGGTGCGCCGCGCGTTGAAGGAACGCCCCGTGAGCGTCGACTTACAACGCGTCGAGTATGCAACGCTCGTGAAGGGCATAGGGATTCCCTTTATTCAAATGCTGCATGGCGAAGGCGCACCGAAAATGCAGATGGACTCATTGTTGAAAAGCTATCGCTACGTCCACAATGTGAACGAATGGCTGGCGGTCAAAGCCTGTGACAAATTCATGTGCGTGAACCCCATCATCACGGAACGGATCCGCGAGACGTATCCGGCAAGTGCCGCAAAAATTCACACGCAATCGACGTGGGTGGATACGGGTAAGTTTACGGCCAAGCCGTTCCCCGATCACGAATGGTTCCGTGTAGCATTCGCGGGCCGCCTCGATCTCTTCAAAGTGCCGTCCCTCATGTTCAAGACCATCGCCAAGTTGCGCGCCAAAGTCGGCCCAGGTGTTGAATTTCACTATATGGGGACCAGCGATCCGCATCGTTTTCCGGAATTCAATGCGATTGAAGACATTTCGATCCTGCACGGCTTCAAGAGCGCCGCAGGCGTGGCGGAGGTGCTCGCCAATGTGCATGCTGGCATTTTGACCTCCGAATTTGAGGGCATGCCGTTTTCAGTTCTTGAAGCACTGGGGAGTGGGCGGCCGGTATGCGCCATCAATCTGCCGCAGCTCGCCTCCGTCATCAAAGACGGCGTGTCGGGAATGTTGGTGCCTCGCTCCTCAAGCGACGATGACATGGCGGAACGGCTGTCGGACGCCTTTGTGGCCGTTCGCCAAAAGATGCTCTCGGGCACAATCACGCCAGAAGGTGTTGCCCATGAGGTCGGAGAATTTACGCCTGAAGTGCAGCTCGGCAAGGTGTACGAAAATCACCGTGCGTTGCAACGCCGCCGCTTCGGCATACGTGACGCTAGCGCAGCCTAACTAGCGGCTGGGAGCAGATGCGAGCGCGCGTGCCACGGCATCCCATGCGGTTTTTTTGCGAAACACTTCATCGTAGAGCAGCGGACGCGCTTTAGCCCGAATGCCCATGCGCGACGACGTCACAGGATCTCGCATCCAGCTGGTGCCGTCGGCCAATTGCCACGTTTGCACAACTTTGACGGCGGGCACTTGGAGCACTGCGCTCAGAAATCTCTCGTAAAGATCAGCAACCTTTGCATCGCGCGCTGAGATCGGACCATTGACGCCGGTGTCATTGACGTCCAGTTCCGTGATGTGAATCTCAAAACCAAGTTCAGCCAATTCATTTACGAAGCCGATGAACTTGTCGAAATCATAGGGTGCAACGGCTTTGAGGTGCGCCTGAAGGCCGATGGCATCGATGGGCACACCCTGCACTTTTAGCCGCTTTGCAAGCGCAAGCAGGCTGTCGCGGAACACCGCGCCGTTGGCGTCGTCAGTTTCCGTCTGGGCTTCGTTGAGAACCAGTTTGGCGTTGGGTGCAAACTCACGCGCGAGTTTGAAGGCGCGCGCGATGTATCCTTCGCCCATTGCCGCATAGTATGGCCCGTCGCGCAGATTGCCTGGTTTTTTGTCCCACGGGCCTATCGGCTCGTTCACCACATCCCAGTACATGACGCGATCCCGGTAGCGCTCGAGTACGCTCATGATGTGGCTTTCGAGCAAATGCTCGACCTCGCCAGGGCCAAGCCGCTTAATCCAGTCCGGGAGATCGTCGTTCCAGATGAGAGTATGTCCACGCACACTCATCTGATTGTGGAGGGCAAAGTCGACGAGGCGGTCTGCAGGGGAAAAATCAAGCCTGTTAGCGGCGGGCCTCAGCGATGACATCTTGAATTCCAATTCGCTGGTAATTATTCCGGCATCGCTTGTGTAGAGATCTGCGTAACGGGCTCCGTGCGGCCGGTCCAATTCGTGGACGGCGAGGGACGCGCCAAAAACAATGCCTTTCGAGGCGGCGATATCGCGAAGCGAAGGCGTCTTGCTGGCGGCCCGCAATGCGGATGAAAATGGCAAAGTGCTGCATAGCGCGGCGGTTGCCCCGGCGGCGCCTGCGCCGAGAACGAGGCGGCGGCTGAGAAGTCTATCGGACATGGTGGTCATGATGTGTGAATTGCTGCGCCGGCAATGCCATCTGTGCCAACAGGCGGGGCGGCGAAAATTCGTTTCGCACAGTCAAGGTCGGCGGTGGCAACCGTATTCCAGCGTGCCACGTTGCTGAGAGACGCAGTGGAACTGAAAACACGCCAATCGGCAGTAGATACGAGGTTCTGAATTGATTGCGCTGCGGCTTGGGCGTCCGCTGGATTGATAAACGTCGCTGACGTGCCCAGCACCTCGCGGAACACGGTTTGGTCTGGTGCAAAGACGGGGAGCCCCGCGTATTGTGCTTCAAGCAAAGGCAGTCCGAGCCCCTCGTCGTGCGATGTGCAGAGATAGATATCGGACTGCTCCATGCGCGACTTGACTTCTTCCGCGGACAGGTAGCCGTGTACGACCGCGCCTGGATGCTTTGATATCATATCAGCGTCCGGACCCCAACCTGCACGACCGACGATGTGCAATTCGGCGTTTGGATGTGACGTTGCGCGTAACCGGTCAAGGATAGCGAGCGCTGCCCCGTAATTTTTCCGGGGTTCGACGGTTCCAAGAGAGATGAGCCGAAGCGGGTTCGGCTGTGCGGATTGGCTGGCCCGCGATTGAGCTGATAGATCGAAGACGTTTCTAACGCCCGGGCGATACAAGCCGATGCTTGCCCCAGACCTTACGTGTTTTCTCAAGTCGTCGCGCGTCTTTTCCGAATTGACGAGGAAGTGCTGAAGATTTCGTGCTGCGTGCCGGAATTGCGGCGCCATGTAGAGCCGTGCCTTGGTGCTGAGATCTTGCCGTCGCGTAATCAGAAAAGTGTCATGCACGTACATCAGAACGCGATGCCGGATCAGCGAGAATAGCGGCGACGGCGGAAAGCCCGGAAAGACGAATAATGCGCTGGGATGAAACAGTGCGTAGAGAGGAAGTAGAATTTGCTGGCGAAAGATCATTGACGCCACGCCCGATGAGCGGACCGGAATGAGAGTTGCGCCGTCGAACGCCACCCGTTCAAACTGTTCAATGGACACGCGTTCGATGCCCGTTACGTGCCGGCCAAGATGCGTCAGGTCGAGGTAAACGCGGTGCTTGTTGGCGCTCATTGGCATTCTGGCCCTCAGAAGTTTTTACGTCAGGCCACGGTTCGGCGTTGTTCTGGCATGTCGACAATGACCTCTAAGTTCGCGGCCGGTTGCTCTCCCAACACTTTGGCAATGAGGCGTTCATAGGTCGGAACGCGGACTTCGAAAGAGAAATCGTCCGCGCGCTTTCGGCGAACGGCCGGATCGCCTGGGCTGTCGAGGGCCCCGGCCATTGCGTGGGCCATCTGCAGGTCATTTCCCACGGCAACGATGCGGCCGAATTCCCCGTGGCGCAGTATTTCTTGAGGACCGGAACATGCCGTTGCAACGACAGGAAGACCAAATGCCATCGCCTCGACAACCACATTTCCAAACGGTTCGGAGTTGGATGATAGCACGAAGCACTTTGCCTCTGCGTAGTGCGTCCAGGGTTCCTTGCTATATCCCGCTAATTGGACGCGGTGACGAATTCCAAGCCGATTGAGTTCGGCGATGATTTTTGCTTCGTCGGGACCCTTGCCAAGGATCACCAATCTTGCAGAGTGACGATCGAGACGGGCAAACGCTCGAACAAGCGTGATGAAATCTTTTTCCGGCACCATTCTTCCGACAGCCAAGAGGACATCGGGGCGCGCTCCAAGTTCGGCCATGGAGGGAACGCGGGCAGATTTGGGATAAAAGACCGGATTGAGAATTGTGATCGTCTTCTCGGGCCGCGCACCCCATTTCTTGAGGAGCTGCTCTCTCAGTCCGTCAGATACAGCGACCGTGCAATCGGCAAAGGCGCTAAGGACCGGCAAGCCGAGGTACGTTATGAAACTCAGCAGCCCAGTCTTCCATTCTTTGAAGCCATGATAGGTTATAATTGTCTTGACTGGCGAGCGCGCTAGCCACTTGGCAAGCATGAGCTTAGTGTTGGATCCGCCAATCGCCGAAAGGGCGACGTCAGGTTTCTCGCTCTGGAGCAACTTGGCTAGCCGTCTGACCGCGCCAAGATGGCCGCGCCCTAGGGTAAAGAGGGGAATCGAACTATCGAGGTTTGCCCGATTTTCATCGGCTTCGAAATCCTGCACAAACATGACGTCGTGATTGCGCTGTTTCATTGCCGTGGCCAAGCAAGACCAGAGCCGCTCTCCGCCGCCATCGACAAGTCCGTGTGTGTAAAAGAGAATCTTTTTTGCCATGCCGTGACCCTTAGCAACTGTTCGATCCGGTGCCATTCGGAACTTCAGTGCAAGCTTAATTCTGTGTCCGGCCGAATGCCGCTGCGCCTTCCAGATCCCTTGATCTAGGTGCGCAGTTTGAAGGCTCTTTGACGCAGCGGAGCAATAACAACGAGGTCAAATAGCACGCCGGCGCACTCGATATAGCGGCGTGCCAGCCGGCGCGGATTAGTTGCTAGCCGCCAGAGCCATTCAAGGCCGTTGTTGCGCATGGTTTCAGGTGCCCGCACTTGGGTTCCAGCGACAAAATCGAGAGCCGCACCAATGCAGATGAAACCGCATTTTATGCCAAGAGAGCGGGCCCGTTCGGCGAAGAGTTCCTGTTTGGGCGCTCCAAGAGCGACAAAGACAAGTCTGGCACCGGAGTCCTGGATTCGTTGCAACGCGGCGTCCGCTTCGCGGCCGTTCGGATCGAACGCCTCTGAAGGAGCGAGTGTTCCAGCGATATCGATCAGCCCATCTGTGCGTTCACCGAGGTCCCGGCCAGCGCGCGCCATGACGCCGGCGGATGAGCCAAACAGAAATACGGGAAGCCGTGCTTCGGCAGCGGCTTCAGCCAGAGGCATAAGCAAATCGGCGCCCGTTGCGCGCTGAATTTGTGAATTCTGAAAGCGGGCAAGCCAGGCAACGGGAGCGCCGTCGGCCGTCACAATGCTGGCATTCGTGTAAGCATTCCTGAAAGCGGAGTTGCGGCGCAACTTCACCAAGTGATCAAGATTGAGCGTGAAGACAGTGAAGGATTCTGCCGCTTTGGCGCGCGCGATGGTTGTGCGGACGGCGCTCTCGAGATCGGCTGTGTTGATGGCGCAGCCATCAATTTTCGCGAGGTAAGGCAAGTGCTGTAACGCCATAACTGTACTCACTCATTCACACGCGCAAAGGGGCTTTTTGAACCGCCAAGCCGTGCCCTTATTAGACGCAAATTGATTCAAACCCAATGGACTTCTTTGTGTTGAGGCGCATAGCACTTGTGCGAATAGGACTGGGCCGGTGCTACACGGGCCTTAGACAAAGGTTGCCAGGTCCGGGCCGGTATTCCCGGCCATTCGAAACTTAGCAACATCCGTGCCTTAGAGAGGCACCTTAGCCGCGGCACCTGGGCAATGCTTAATTTGACGGCACCCGGCGCGCCGAGTGCGCGCCAGGAGCATGGTTAAACTGCAGACGGCGCGCGGGCATCGAGGCAGGGGCTGGCATGGCCGTGCGATTTGGCCGCATCAATACCACGAGCATGAGGATCAGGACGGCGAAGAGCGGCGTCTTGGCTGAAAGGCTGACGGAGGTCGATGCGACTGCGAAGAAAAAGACCAGAACCCAGGCTCCGCCGGGCCGAAGCGAACGCAAAACGTCACGGCAGAACAAGAATAGGCCGGCAAAGAAGGCCATTCCTGGGATGATCCCATAACTCAGGACAAATGAGATAATGAAACTCTCGATGCCGAAATCCAAGCCATAAATGGTTCGCAGCGTTGCAAGTTGTTTGGCGTCGGGCGCTAACAGCAATTCGCTCCAGGAGATGTGCTTGAACAACTCGAACATTTCGACGCGCGTATCCGCACTTCCCTGGTCGTCAAAGAAGCGTTCGATGAACTGATCGAAGAAGCCCGCTTCCGCCAATCCCGCGAGAAATAGCGACAGGATCGGGAGCGCAACGAGAGCGGAAATTATTGCCCGGGTCTTGAAGCGCTTGCCGCGCACAAAGTCCAGTGCGCGCGAGGCGCCAAGAGCCAGCAGCATAACGAGAAGAATGACCGATGAAGCCCGGCCACCGAAGACGACCATTCCGGCCGAGGATATGACAAAGCCTGCCACCGCCAATGCCCGGGGAAGTTCGCGAGCCGCTCCGAGTGCTAATGCCAGAATATAGGCGCCCGTCAGGCTTGCATTGGCCAAAGGATGCCCGAGGAGGGCGGTAGAGCGCCAGTCGTCCTCGATGACAAGGCCACTCGCGACCAAGGGAGTGATCCTTAACCCAGTTGCGAATTCCAAAATCCCGACGACCGCATTGGCCATCATGAGGGTATGAAAGAGCCAGACAAATCTCCGGGCCCGGCCTTCGCGCATGTCTTTGAACAGAAAGAACACAAGGACGGGAGCAAGGAATGTGTCAAAAAAGAACGTGAAGGGTAGCCCCACAACCCTGATCGAGTGTGTGATGAGGAGCGCAATCATGAGGAGGAAGAACGCTGTTCCCGGAAATGCGAGAAGCGCAGTCAACAGGCTCGACAATGGATTGCGCTGGAAGAGCGCGGCCAAGCCCAAAGTCGCAACCGAAAGCATAGTGGCCGGGTGGATTTTCTCAAACGGACTGCCACCAGCGTCGTCGTAGTTCAGCCCAAGTGCGACGAGCGCAAGCGGCGAGATGGTGACGAAGGCGATGGCCACCAGCACCAGTCCGAGCCCGATAATCCGGCCGTCCGGTGGGAAATGAACCGTGCCATCGCTGCGCGCTATCATGACACTCTCTTGCATAACCAGTACGCCCGCCGCCAATTGGATGGCAACTCAATCTTCTAGGCGGGTGCCATTGTGAGAATGGCGCCTGCAACACGGTCCCGCGCCGGTTCCAGTACTTCAAGGATGCTCGCCAGTTCGGACTGAGTAGTGTGTCCTGAGCGCGCAACAATAAAAATCTGATCGGCCGCAGGGAGCAAGCTTGTGGTGGCTTCGTCCTCAAGCACCGCGCCAGCGTCTATGAAGATAAGATCATAAGACTGGCTCAGTCCATTTAGCCCCGCGATCAGGCGGCGGCGCTGCTGCAGTTTAAGGGTTCGGAGATCGGCAAGGGCGATCGGCAGGAATGCCAGACCGGAGCGGACGTCGCGGGTCGTGATCTGAGCCAAATGCTCCTTGTTATCGAGGACGACGACATTCGTCTGTTTGAGCGAGGTGGCGAAAACCTTCGATAGTTCTGGATTGCTGGACGTTGCGTCGATCAACAGAACCCGTTCTCCAGCGAGCGCCGCAGCATAAGCCAATGCAAGGGTGGTCGCCGAATTTCCGGCGTTCGCCGAGGGGGACGCGATCAACACGGTATGCGGGCGCGCAGGCTTCTGCCGGCTCTTGATTTTTGACAGCAAGCGAAGAACGGACTGCCGGTACTGTCCATCGTCATGCGTGCTGACGTCAGAAAGTGCGGTCAAAAGATCGCTGAACTGGGCAGCCTCGACCCGCTCAGGTTGATCTTTGTTTTTGGATTTGCGGGAGATAATGCCCGCGCCCGGCGTTAACTCGGGAATAGACGACACGTTCGATGTGCCAACTTCGTCCCCGAGGTCTTTTACCGTCCGCAGGCTACGATCCATATGGTCGGTGACCAGAGCGGAGGCCAAACCAAGGCCCAAGCCACCGAGAAGTCCCAATGCCAGGACGAGCCATGTCATAGGTTTCGAAGGCCGCGAGGGCACGGACGGCGCCGTAATAACACGTGCGTCGGGCGTTGAGACGTTCTGTTGTTCCTGTGTTTCCTTGGCACGGGCAAGGAACATGCGCAGCAGCTCGCGGCTTGCCGTGACTTCTTGCTCCAGTTCCCGGAGCTTAATTTGCGCCGTGTTCGACCGTGTAACTTCTTCCTTTGCGCGGTCGAGTTGAGACGACAGATCGCGTTCCCGGCTGGAGGCGATTTGATATTCACTCTGAGACGAGGCGGCGATGCGCTTTAATTCGGCGCTGATCTAACTCTTCACCTCATTGAGCTGCGAGCGAACGTCGATGAGTACGGGATGCCGTGGCTGGAGCTGCGAGTTGAGCGACGCTTCGCGCCGGGCAACCTGGGCATACTGTTCACGAAGCTTCTGGATCAGCCCCGAACGGATAGCATCGGGCAACACCTCAGGACCAGCCGCCGACTTCAGGACAATGTTGATCTGCTCTTGCCGGGCCTTGCTTTCGGCGGCAACCGCGCGGGCGGTTATCAACTCGCTATTAATTTTGGACAGTTGCTGTTCCGTGACGATCCCGCCTTCAGAGGTCAAAATCCTGTTCGTTTTCTTAAAGTCATCGACGCGGATTTCGGCACGCCGCACTTGTTCGCGGAGTTCACCGAGACGGGCGTCGATCAGACCGTTGGCGCGTTTGGCTTCGGCGGCTTTGGCGGCAGTTTGGTCGGAAAGGTAGGCCTCGACTACGGCTTCTGCGACGCGCTGGGCCTTGATCGGGGAGGAAGCACTCACATCGACATCAACCACATAGGTCTTCTGCGCGCGTTTTACTTTGATGGTTTGATAAAGAGCGGCGATGGCTTGGACCGATTTGTCTGGATCGGCGGCGCGCGGGATAACGAGAGCTTTGATACGAGACAGAACGCCCTGCCCGAGGGGCGGAGCGAATTCAGGGTCTGAATCGAGATTTAATTTGTCGACGACGCGCTTGAGTACCGCATCGGATGTGAGGATCGAGACTTGGCTTTCAACGAGCGCCAAATCTGAGCCGAAGCCGCCCTGCACGACCTCTTCAGAGACAATTTTGCGAGTTCTTGGGTCAACGAAAAGTGACGCTGTCGCCGTGTAAAGTGGGGTAGCAAATGCGAGGTAGGTTAGCGCAAGAGTGAGCGCCGCTAACGTCGATGCGACGATTTTCCAGAGATTCCGCCCCAGGATGCCGAGCAAGCCACCAATGTCTGTTGATCTCTCTGGGCGATTTGACTTCATCCTGCCACCCTCTCCTGACGCCATGTGCAGCGCATTCTGGAGCGGCAATCTCGGAAATGGAATTGTGCCAAGTTTCGGGACTATTTGTACCATTTTGATCTCTTTGCCGGGACAGTATATAGTGAAGGTGGGTGGCTCAATTCAATTTTGCTCATTTTGACGGCGACATAAGCCAAGCATGATGCGTTCCGTTGTTTAATTTGCAAGGGGCGTGCCCGGCTAATATTAATGGGTTGGCCGGATGCTCCACACCGCGGCCTGCACTATTGGCGATGCCTCGGAAGCCGATTTCGTACTTCCGCGCGCAACAGTTGTTTTCTAGCGGGCGATTTTAACTGATCGCGCAGATCGACACAAATGTGTTAGCCCGATAGGCTAAGTGTCAGTATAACTACAAAACTACAGTGCCTGGCCTTAAAGCCGGTGCGTGGGTTAGAGGCCGTCAGAGTTCGGGTGCGGGAATCGTGTTTAGTCGCGTAAGTAATGCTGGGACGCGGGGTTTTGAGAATGCGGGGCGCTTTGCGCTGTCGCGTACGGCATTTGCCGCAAGCGCATTTGTCCTTGAGGTCGTGGCTGTCATTCTCGTCGCAATTGTGACTGGAATTGCATATCATTTGGCAGTCTACGGCGCATTTGGAGCCATTGAGAATTACGCTAGTGTAGGCGGAATGGCAGGGCTGGCCTTCGGTCTGACTTTTCTTATTCAGGACGAATATGGCGTCGAGAGCTTACTGGAAGGCCGCCGCAGCAATAGCCGCCTCTTTTTGGTTTGGAATTTGGCATTTGCAACGCTTGCCGTTGTTGGATTTCTCACTAAAAGCACAGCGATGTTCTCGCGCGGCTGGTTGTTGATTTTCTACATCGCGGGATTGATAGCGGTTATTGCGCTTAATGCAGTCCTGCATCGCAGTCTTGGAACTTTGATCGAGTACGGACTGGTGCGCCGGCGCCGCCTGATGCTGGTCGGGCGTGAAGATGATATTGCAAAGCTCGAACGGGAAGTGGCGGATGGCACGTCGGGCGTTTATGTCGCCTCGCGAGTCGTTCTCCCGAACTCAGCCATGTCGGATGACGACGTGTCCAGCCAACTCGAATCCGCTATCTGCAACGCGCGCATGCTGGGTATCGAGGATGTTGTGATCTCCAGCTCCTGGTACCGTGCGGATTTTATCGAGAAGGCGATCTCGGCCTTCAGTGTTTTGCCCGTCGTCATACATCTTGGCGCAGGCGGGTTGATTGGGCGCTTCAAAGACGCCCGTGTTGCCCGGTTTGGACGTGCAACGACACTTTCTTTGACCCGCGAACCGCTTGGACCGTTCGAGGCGCTATCCAAGCGGGTTTTCGATATTTTCCTAGCAGGTATCGCACTCATTCTGCTGTCGCCACTCTTTCTTCTTGTGGCGCTGCTGATTAAACTCGATAGCCCTGGGCCAGTGTTCTTCCGCCAGCGCCGGCGCGGCTTCAATCTCGAAGAATTCGGGATCTGGAAGTTCCGCACCATGACGACACTTGACGACGGGGACATCGTACAGCAGGCCACGCAGAACGACGGGCGCGTGACGCGCGTCGGCCGGTTCTTGCGGAAATCTTCCATCGATGAGCTGCCACAGCTGCTCAATGTCTTGCGTGGGCACATGTCGCTCGTTGGTCCCAGGCCCCATGCCGTCGCCCACGACCGGTTCTTCGAAAAAAGAATTTCGCTTTATCCTCGCCGTCTAAACGTCAAGCCTGGCATCACCGGCTGGGCCCAAGTCAACGGATTTCGCGGCGCGACCGAGACAGATGAATCAATGCGCCAGCGCGTGGAGCACGATCTCTATTACATCGATAACTGGTCGCTTGTATTCGACATTTACATTGTGATGTTGACGGTGCTATCGCGCAAAACGATGCGAAACGCGCACTGAGACAGCGTGGGGCGGTGCGGTTTCAGGTTTCCCGGAAAGCGCGCGCCATCATATCGGTGAGGGGCTTCACGAAGTACGACAGTATCGTACGCGACCGGGTTTCAAGATAAACCTCTGCCGGCATTCCCGGAACGAGTTGCTGGCTGCTTTCGAGTTTTCGCAGCTCTTCCGGGGTCACTTCGATCTGTGCTGTGAAATAGGTCTTGCCGTCTTTGTCAGCCAATTCTGCAGCAGAAACCTTACGCACGCGCCCCTCCAGGCGTGGTGTCGTGTGACTGTCAAACGCCGAGAAGCGGACGGATGCGATTTGAGCGATGTGGATATTGTCGATGTCCTGCGGCGCTACGCGGGCCTCGATCAGCAGTTGTTTCCCGCTCGGAATGATCTGCGCGATGGTGCCGCCGGGTGGCAGAACGCCACCTACAGTGTGGATTGTCAATGCGTGAACGATGCCGTCGACGGGCGCGCGGATTTCCGTGCGTGCGAGTTTGTCTGAAACGGCTTTCTTCGTTTCACGTTGTTCAGCTAATACCGCTTGTACCTTTTGCAGCTCTTCGGCGGCCTGTTGCGAATATTCTTTGTCGGCTTGGGCAAGCCGGGCCTCAACTTCAACGCGGGCTGATTTGAGTTTTGAGGTTTCCGATTTCAGATTGCCGATCTCACCATCGAGGCGCGCTGCTTCGCGCTGCAGGGGGCCGAGTCTTTGCTGGTTGACGTAGCCTTTTTCGAACAACGGCATGACGGTCGCGAGTTCTTTGGTGTTGAGGTCGCGTTCCTTTTTGCGGGCCTGCATTTGGGCCGCGATACCTTTGAGGTCGCTTTCTGCCTGCGAGAGCTTTTGGGCAAGCACTTTCTGTTGCCCGAGGTACGAAAGTCGCCGTGTATCGAATAAGGCTTTTTGGGCTGCCATCAGGGCCGAATTTTCAGGAATTGAAAGGTCGATGCCGTCGGGTAAATCGAAACTTGGTTGACGGTCGCGTTCGGCGATGAGCCGCGCTTGTTGGATCGCGTGATCGGCAACCTTGCCGGTTGTTGACGACATGCTGGCAAGAGATTGGGTGTTGTCGAGATCGACCATGACGTCGCCCTGTCTGACTCTATCTCCGTTTTTGACGAGGATCTTGGAAACAATACCGCCTTCGAGATGTTGGACCGCCTGATAGTCGCCCTCGATCGTGACAGTACCTGTCGTCACGACAGCCCCCGACACCGGCAGAAACGACATGCAGAACAGGCTAAAGCACAGCACGGCGACAACCTTCATTCCATAAGCAACCCATGGCTCCGTCGAATGCCAGTCCGCTTCCGCGGCGGCCGGAGGGGAAAAGACGTTGAGTAGGGCCGGAAACTTCATCACGCTTCGCCCCCGGCTGCTTTAGCGGGCGCTTCGCCGTGGGGCGTGGCGCGGCGCTCTTCAACGGGAGATCCGGCTGTGGCGGCGCCGGACGGAATGCTCGGCCCCTGAAACAATTTCATGACATCGTTGCGTGGGCCAAAAGCGCGCTGCTGTCCCTTTTCGACGAACAACAAGAGGTCCGCTTTTCCTATGGCTTGGACGCGATGGGAAACGAGAATTATCGTCTGACCGCGCTTGCGCATTCCGTCGATTGCCGCCGACAAGGCTTCGTCACCTGGGCGGTCGAGATTTGAATTGGGTTCGTCGAGGACGACAAGCGGCGGCGTTCCGAATAAGGCGCGGGCCAGGGCAAGGCGCTGGCGCTGACCGCCCGAAAGATATGATCCGAACGTGCCGAGTTCCGTTTCATAGCCGCGCGGCAAACCCAAGATCAGTTCGTGGGCGTGGGCTTGCTTTGCGGCTTCAACGACCTCGTCATCGCTCGCGTCGTCGCGGAAGCGGGCGATGTTCTGCTTCACAGTGCCGGCAAATAACTCGACGCTTTGCGGCAAATAGCCGATGTGGCGGCCCAGATCTTCAGGGTGCCATTGGTCGAGACGCGCGCCATCTAGGAGTATTGCACCCGCAAATGTCGGCCATAGACCAACAAGCGAGCGCACGAGCGTTGATTTGCCCGACGCACTCGGTCCGATAATGGCCAGCATTTGGCCAGGCATCGCCGTGAAGGTGATGCCGTTCAAAATGACGTTGCGCGTTTCCGGCGCCGCGACGCGGATGTTCTGCACGTCAAGCACGCCCTTGGGACGCGGCAGTTGCGTTCGGTTGCGCTCGGGTGGTGCGTAGGTCAGAATTTCTTCAAGCCTGTAGTAGCTTTCGCGTGATTTTATGAATCCGCGCCAGTGACCGATGACTTGTTCAACAGGAGCAAGTGCGCGGCCGAAGATAATGGTTGCTGCAATGATGGCGCCTGGCGAGATCGCGCCATTGACGGCAAGGCCCGCGGCGATGGCCAGCATCAAAGACTGCAACAGAAGGCGCATGGCTTTCGTCAGCGCAGAAAGCCCTCCGAGCCGGTCGGAAGCGAGTAACTGCCAGCCCAGGCCCTCTTCGTTCAGGACCTGCCAGCGCTTGCGGTATGAAGACAGCATACCCATCGCCGTGATGGCCTCGGCGTTGCGCTGGCCGGTTTCCGCCATTTCGAGGCTTTTGGTAACGGCAATGCCGGCCTGTTTCAGCGGCTCGCGGCCGCTCTGCTCACTTGCCCAGGCCAGCCCGAGAAGGATGAAAGTACCGATCGTCGCGGCAACGCCGAGCATCCAGTGGGTCATGAAAATAACGAGCAAATAGATGGGCGTCCACGGCGCGTCGAAGAATGTGAGTGGCGCGGGGCCGGCAATGAATTGACGGAAACTATCGAGCTCGCGAATGGCGGGCGTCGCCGCGCCTTGAGTTGCGAGGCTCTTACGCAGCGATGCTTCGAATATCCGGTCGCTCAATCGCTGATCGATTTCAGCGCCAACGCGGCTGATGATGCGCGAGCGGGCAAGTTCAAGCATGCCGATGATGCCGTACAGAACGGCAGTAATGACCGATAGTGCGATGAGCGTCGGAAATGATCCCGACGTCAACACGCGGTCGTAGACCTGCAACATGAAGAGCGGTCCGGCGAGCATCAGGACGTTGATGACGGCACTGAATATAAAAGTTGCGTTCAATGCGCGGCGGCTGGCGCGCACGGCATTTTTGACTTCGGTTTCTTCAGGCCCCAGCATCCACCGCAAACAGAGACCGAATAGTCCAGCGCTTGACCGCGTTGGCGAAAACCCTTTGAGGCCAGGAATGTCTTTGGGCTTTGATGCTTCTTTGGCTGCGGCCGGGATTGGTCGTTGAGGAGGTGCCTTAGGACCGGGTTGCACCGTGTCGGTGAGGCCTTTGGCTTTTTTAGCTGGAGCGTCACCCGCCGGTGCGTCAATGGCGTTCGATTGCTTAGATTTGTGCGCGGACTTCTGAACCGGATTTCCGGCTTCAGGTTCGCCAATCGGCGTCACCACAATACCGGGACCTGGGTCCTGCAACAGCTCTTCGAGACGGCGCATGGCTGCCGTCATGCGCTCGCGATCTACTTCTTTTTTGTCTTTTCGCTGCGTCACAAGTCTAGAGCCCCTAACGTCCGCATTCGACGGCGCTTTTGGCGCGATTGCTCCCGCATGGCTAAGAGAGCCGAATCGGCAAGTATCAGTCTTGGCGGGAGAGGGTGTTGAATTCCTTAACAGATGCTTGCTTCGCAGGGACTCTCTTGCTCGGGCGAAGCGTCACTCAGCCTTGCGGTCGTGCGGATTGGAGATGCAACGTAACCTTTCATTAGCTATTCTGCGGCAATGGTTACCGCTGCGTTTACCGGGCTTTCGACAGTAACCCTTGGCCCGGCTATCGAGGAGTACGAGTAATGCGTTTGAAGAGCCTCCTGATCGCTTGTCTTGGTCTTTTGACCCTTGCGATTGCCAGTCCCGAACCTGCTTCTGCCTTTAACTGGGATCGCCCTGATCAGCCGCGCGGCTGGGACAACATGCGCACCGTGCGCCACTGGGTCTATTATCCGCGCTACAATCACGTCTATCTGCGCCATGGCGCGACCGACCCTTACGCCTACAGTTATCGTCCGCGCGGGTATTATCCCTACTACAACTCGAACTACTGGCGACCGGCGTATAAAGTTCGTCGTCAGCGCCACCATTTGCCGCCGTATTATGCAGCTTGGGGCTCGCCGAAGCGCGGTTACCGCCATGTCGAATGGCACCGCCGCCATCACGGCGGTCATCGCCGCGGCGACTGGTAAGAACATCCCGTAGACGTGAGCAATTGTGAGCGGGGGCGGCCTTGAGATCCTCAAGGTTCGCACCCGTTCATGCCACATTCATGCGCGATAGCCGATAGTTAGCTCATGGGGACGCACGGCCCCTGAGAGATCATAATTGAAATCGCCGCAGAGGGCGGCCCAAGCACTGGGGAGATACCCATGTTCAAGAAATTTACACACGCGCTGATGGCGTTGGTCATGGCTTTTGGTTTTGCTGCGACCGCAGCCCAAGATGCTGAAGCGGGCCGTCGTCACGGCGGACGTAATTTTGCGCTTGGCGCAGCTGCTGGCATCATTGGACTTGGAATTCTCGGTGCTGCTGCGAATGCTCGCGGACGCCATCACTCCTATTCGTCTTACGACGACGATGGCGAGGCCTGCTATTACGGCCAGCGCGAATGTCATTGGGCGGGACGCCGCTGCTTCGAAAATCGTTGGGGCGACACGGTTTGCCGTGGTGGCCGCTATGTCTGCGAGCGCCCGTTGATTTGCGAGTAAACCTCGTCACGACTGAGATTTATAACGCCAGCGTAACGAGCGCTGGCGTTTTTCGTTCGGGGGACGCCTATCAGCCGCGCACGCGCGACAAGGCAGCCGTATGCAGCGCAATGGCTGCAGCATTCGACACGTTTAGGCTATCGATCGGGCCGTCGGTTGTGATGCTGACCAGCAGGTGGCAGTTCTCGGCCGTCAAGCGCCGCAGTCCCTTGCCCTCGGCGCCCATAACAAGCGCGGTCGGACGCGACCAATCGGTGGCTTCGAGCCGGGCCTCGGCCGTGCCGTCTAGGCCGATGACGTGAAATCCAATCTCCTTGAGGTCTTCAATGGCACGAGAGAGGTTCGTCACCAGTGCAACCGGCACCAATTCCAGTGCGCCAGACGCGGCTTTCGCAAGAACGCCATTGAGAGGCGGGCTGTGACGCCGGGTCATGACAAGCCCGGCAGCGCCAAACACGGCAGCCGAACGCAAGATGGCTCCGACGTTGTGTGGGTCAGTCACTTGATCCAGTACGATAAGCGGACGGCCATTGGCGTTTTCGACGAGATCCGCGAATTCGGGTTCCGGCAATTCTTCCGTCTCGAGCATGGCGCCTTGATGCACGGCGTCCGCCCCGAGGATTTTGTCGAGATCGCGGGGGGAGACTTGTTCAATCTTGAAGGTGAGTGGACCCATGGCTTCGATGAGCCGCTGCTCGGCATTTTCAGTGAGGACCAGTCTATTCTTTTTGCGCAGCGGGTTGCGCAGCGCGGCTTCTACAGCGTGCATGCCAAAAAGCCGGAGCGGTCCATCTGCGGCATGCGCGCCGTCGCGCCGGTCACGGTGCTCGTGGCCATCTGGGCGCTTGCCTGAACCTCCGCCGCGCTGGAAAAAATGCTTGCGCCCCGGCTCATCGCTGCGTGGTTTGCCGCGCCAAGGTTTTTTACTTGGCTTTTTACTGGGGTCTTTGCTCAGAATACGCCTCGATGTTGGCCCTGCGCTGGCCTTGCTGTCGCATCCCGCCGGGAAGCGGGACCATGCCGCTTTTCCGATTGACAGGAAAGGCCCCCGCGAAGATAACGCACCCAAGGCCCTGCCCAATCCGGCAGGGCGCTTTCGTTTGGGACTTGCAGTTCGTCTGCTTGTCCAAGGCGGTTTGGAGAGGTGCCCGAGTGGTTAAAGGGGACGGACTGTAAATCCGTTGGCTATGCCTACGCTGGTTCGAAACCAGCCCTCTCCACCATTTTTCATTGATCGTGGCGACACGCGTTCCGCGCGCCGGCCGCCACGATCGGAGCACCGTCGGGCAGGCTCGATGAGTCGTGGCGGATGTGCTATTGCGGCGGGGTTTGCTAAGTTCCGTTCGTGGCGGCCGGCTCCGGGCAGGCGGTAGCCAGGGACAAAGTAAAATGCGGATGTAGTTCAATGGTAGAACGGAAGCCTTCCAAGCTTCATACGAGGGTTCGATTCCCTTCATCCGCTCCATCCGCTTCCGCCAAGGCTCCGGCCGGATCGGCCGGGCGCAAGAGGCGCAAAGAATTTGGTGCGGGAGGCGGAGGCGGATCAACTCTTTGAAGATCTCGACGCGCGCCTCGTCAACAACTACGCTCAACAGTATCGCGACTGGCTCATCCCGCAGGGGTGATTTACGCCCTTTGCGTCGGCGTTACCGGGAGGAAAGTACATGCTCGTCGTCACTATCAATGAAATCGAAGGCCATCGCATCGTGCGCAATCTCGGCATGGTCAAGGGGTTGACCGTCCGGTCGCGCTCCGTTGTCGGCAATCTCGGTGCGGCCATTCAGATTTTCTTCGGCGGCAACATCACGGTCTATACCAAGCTTGCCGAGCAAACCCGCCAGGAAGCCTTCGATCTTCTGGTCAAAAACGCTCAGGATATGGGGGCAAATGCCATCCTCGGCATGCGCTACGACGCGAATGAGATTGCAGCGGCTGTGACCGAGGTCCTCGCCTACGGCACGGCCGTCGTGATCGAGCCTGTCCGATAGTCCAACAGCCGGGTTGAAAAAACCGCGCCCAGCCCCAAGTGACAAACCAATACACTTAGTCTATGGAGACGGACCCTGGAACAGAAGAGCCTTCTCAAGCGCCGTGTTTGAGGTGCTCGTAGGGGTGTAGCTCAATTGGTAGAGCGTCGGTCTCCAAAACCGAAGGTCGCAGGTTCGAGACCTGCCGCCCCTGCCACTCGTTCCAGACCGGCTCGTGGCGCCGGCCTCAGAAACCCTGGGGCAGGTAGCGGCGAGTTGTCGCATGTGTGCTAAGGATAGCAGATTGATGGCGAAGTTGAACCCGATCGCGTTTATGCAGGAAGTCAGGCAAGAAGTTGCCAAAGTCACCTGGCCAACGCGCAAAGAGGTTTCGATCACGACACTGATGGTTCTCATCATGGTCGCGCTCGCCTCTATTTTCTTTTTGTTGGTTGATCAGACTTTGAGCTGGATCGTACGCCTCGTCTTGGGGTTTGGTGCCTGACGGACTTGAGGCGAGAGGGCAATTGACGATGGCTGTCGCGCAAACACGCGAAGAAAATAAAACGGTTGCCGGCACGCGCTGGTACATCGTGCACGCTTACACGAATTTCGAGCGCAAGGTGGCGGATGCCATCCGCGAGCGCGCGAAAGCGGGTGGGCTCGATCATCTGTTCGAAGATATCGTCGTGCCGACGGAAGATGTCATCGAAGTGAAACGCGGCCGCAAAATTCATGCGGAACGCAAGTTCCTTCCCGGCTACGTACTCGTCAAAATGAAGATGACCGACGCGGCGTTCGTTCTCATCAAGAACACGCCCAAAGTCACAGGTTTCCTCGGTGCCGATAACAAGCCGATGCCGATTTCCGAGGACGAGGCGATGCGCATCCTTCATCAGGTGAAGGAAGGCGTCGAGCGTCCCAAACCCACGATCACCTTTGAGATCGGGGAAAACGTCAAAGTCGCGGATGGTCCCTTCGCTTCGTTCACGGGTGTCGTGGAAGAAGTCGATGAAGAGCGTTCGCGCGTCAAAGTGGCTGTCTCGATCTTCGGCCGGCCGACGCCGGTTGAGCTTGAGTTCGGTCAAGTCGAGAAGATCGCAACCTGAGGTTCGCCGCAGATTGCAGTTCGAAGTTTTAAAGAATTCCGGCACGCCGTGCCGGGCCCGCAGAAGAAGATTGTTTCTGATGCGGTGTTGTGCGGGAGGGCCGCGCTTCGGTTTCGAAGCAACGTCCGTTGAACCGCTAACCCTGGATGCAATGCCTTTCGTCGAGGTGTTCGCATCCCAAACGCTAAGGGGAGACCATGGCGAAGAAAATCGACGGCTATATCAATCTTCAAGTGCCAGCTGGCGCGGCGAATCCGTCGCCGCCGATTGGTCCCGCGCTCGGCCAGCGCGGCGTAAACATCATGGAGTTCTGCAAATCCTTCAACGCGAAGACGAAGGATCTTGAGCAGGGCACGCCGATCCCGGTGAAGATTACGGTCTACTCCGACCGCTCATTCACGTTTGAAATGCGCAATCCTCCGGCAACCTTCCTCATTAAGAAGGCGGCTGGCCTGAAGCCGACAGGCAAGGGCGGATCGGGTTCGAAAGAGCCGGGCCGCATCGTTGCCGGTCAGGTGACGATGGCGCAGCTCAAAGAAATTGCGAAGGGCAAGTTGAAAGACATGAACACCGGCGACATCGACGCCGCCGCGCGTACGCTCGCCGGCAGCGCCCGCTCGATGGGCCTCAAGGTGGTGGAGTAACCCATGGCTGACAAACAAGCTGACAAAAAACCAGCAGTGAGCGCCGAAAAGGCTAAAGAAACCCGCGTTGCGGGCGGTAAGCGCATGTTCACGGTCAAGGCCGGTCTTCCGGCTGGCAAGTCCTATGCTGTCGATGAGGCTATAAAGATCATCAAGGCACGGGCGAAGGCGAAATTCGATGAAACCATCGAAATCGCCATGAACCTCGGCGTCGATCCTAAGCACGCGGACCAAATGGTGCGCGGCGTCTGCAATCTGCCAAACGGCTCCGGCCGCACGGCGCGCGTTGCGGTGTTTGCCAAAGGTGCCAAGGCTGATGAAGCCAGGGCCGCTGGCGCCGATATCGTTGGCGCCGAAGACCTTGTCGAAATCGTCTCGAAGGGCACGATCAACTTTGATCGCTGCATCGCGACGCCGGACATGATGGGTCTTGTCGGCCGCTTAGGTAAAGTCTTGGGTCCGCGCGGCCTGATGCCAAACCCGCGCGTTGGAACTGTAACGATGGACGTCGTCGGCGCCGTCAAGGGTGCCAAGGGCGGTTCGGTCGAGTTCCGCGTCGAGAAGGCCGGCATCGTACACGCTGGCGTCGGCAAGGCGAGCTTTACCGAGCAAGCGCTGGTCGAAAACATCAAGGCATTCGTGGACGCCGTCGTGAAGGCTAAGCCGCAGGGTTCAAAAGGTACGTACCTGAGGAAGGTATCGGTATCCTCGACCATGGGCCCAGGCCTGAAGCTTGATCCGACGACTGTATCGTCGGGTCCAGTCATTTAAGCCAATACAAGAATTCCGGGGCAACCCGGAAAACCCCGGACCGGGGTGTCAAAACTCCGGTTCGGTACTGTCCGAGATTGTGGGTGTGAAGAGTGGCAATGCCGCGCGACGCTTAAGTCTCTCACTTTGAGAGCCCGCATGAGACAGAAGGGGATCGGATTTCTCAGCGCATGCTGGTTGATCCGGTTTGAATCTTCTGGGTCGGCACCGTGCCGCCTCTGACAAGAGGATCGCGGAGTTTAAGGACAGACCAACCGTCGCTTTGTCCGTCAGGGCTAAGCGGCACAAGGTGCAACCCGCGAGGACAATTGTCCTCGCAGCAAGGAGACGAGACGTGGATAGAGCCGCGAAACGTGAGCTCATTGATAGCCTCCATGGCGTGCTGAAAAGCACAGGCCTGGTGGTTGTCGCCCACAACACCGGCATGGTGGCTGCTCAATCGGCAGATTTCCGCAGGAAGGTCAAAGACGCCGGCGGAACTGTGAAAGTGGCCAAGAACAAGCTGGCGCAA
Organism: uncultured Alphaproteobacteria bacterium; assembly: GCA_963819605.1. Lineage (GTDB taxonomy): Bacteria > Pseudomonadota > Alphaproteobacteria > Rhizobiales > Hyphomicrobiaceae > Hyphomicrobium_B. The sequence goes on from CAWFWU010000008.1 coordinate 60,093, forward strand.
CTCGCGCTCAAGGATACCGACGCTGAACCGCTTTCGGGTTTGATGAAGGGGCCGACTATTTTGGCCTTTTCGAAGGATCCGATTGCAGCAGCCAAGGCTGCCGTAGCGTACGCAAAGGGGAACGAAAAACTCGTTATCCTCGGCGGCGCGATGGGCAAGACCATCCTTGATGCGAAAGGCGTGAAAGCACTCGCCGAACTGCCGTCGCTCGATGAGCTGCGCGCAAAGCTGATCGGACTGTTGAACGCTCCGGCGACGAAAATCGCCCGGACCGTCAAAGAGCCGGGAGCCAAGCTCGCACGTGTCATTCAGGCGAAGGCTGCGAAAGGCTGAACTGCTGGAAATGTGGACGGCCCCGCAAGGGATTATTGATTGCTCAACGCAGCCCAAATGGCTGCACTCACCACCAAAGTTCAAACCGGAAGGACGTTGCTTATGTCTAAGATCGAAAAAATCGTTGATGAACTGTCGAGCCTGACCGTTCTTGAAGCTGCTGAACTTGCAAAAATGCTCGAAGAAAAGTGGGGCGTTTCCGCCGCCGCTGCCGTTGCTGTTGCTGCCGCTCCTGGCGCTGCTGCTGCCGCTGTCGAAGAGCAGACCGAGTTCACGGTGTACCTGAAGGCGGGTGGCGACAAAAAGATCAACGTCATTAAGGAAGTCCGCGCCATCACGGGTCTGGGCCTCAAGGAAGCCAAGGATCTCGTTGAAGCCGGCGGCAAAGCAGTCAAGGAAGGCGTCTCAAAGGATGAGGCTGCCAAGCTCAAGAAGCAGCTCGAAGATCAGGGCGCTGTTGTTGAAGTGAAGTAAGGCAATTGGCAGGAGGCAATCGGCAATCGGGATACTCCGAATGCCGATTGCCTGTTGCCGTCAAACGGTTTTCCGGAGGGCCTTTCGGGCGCGCAAGCTCCCAAAAAGACCTTCCGGCAAACCGTTTCGAGAGATCAGTCTCTCGAGGTGTGTTTCATTTTTGAATTGGTTCGCGGGAAACCCCCTCCCGCATCGAAAAGAATGAAGGAGCGGACATGGCTCAGACCCTTCCCAGCCGCAAGCGGATCAGGAGAAAATTTGGAACCATCGCTGAGGTCGCAGAAATGCCGAACCTCATCGAAGTTCAGAAGGCATCCTACGACGACTTCCTGATGGTCAAGGAACCGCCGGGCGGGCGTCTTGACGACTTCGGCTTGCAGTCAGTGTTCCGGTCCGTGTTTCCGATCTCGGATTTCGCCGGCAAGGCGACGCTCGAATTCGTGCGCTATGAATTTGAAGCGCCTAAGTTCGATACCGACGAGTGCATGCAGCGCGACATGACCTACTCTGCGCCGCTGAAGGTGAAGCTGCGCTTGATCGTGTTCGACGTGAACGAAGAGACGGGCTCTAAATCGATCAAAGACGTCAAAGAACAGGACGTTTACATGGGCGACATGCCCTTGATGACGTCGAACGGCACCTTCATCATCAACGGCACCGAACGCGTCATCGTTTCTCAGATGCATCGCTCACCCGGTGTGTTCTTCGATCATGATCGCGGCAAGACGCATTCGTCTGGCAAGCTCTTGTTCGCTGCCCGCATCATTCCTTATCGCGGTTCTTGGCTCGACTTCGAATTCGACGCCAAGGACATGGTCTATGTGCGTATCGACCGGCGGCGCAAATTGCCGGTGACAACGATGCTCTATGCGATCGGGCTCGACGACGAGCAGATCCTGTCGCACTTCTACAAGCATATCGGCATCAAGGAATCGAAGCGCGGCTGGAAAATGCCGTTTGTCCCTGAGAAATTCCGCGGCATGACCCCGCAATCCGATCTCGCCGACGCAAAGTCGGGCGAGATTATTGCGCGCCAGGGAGAGAAAATTACAGCGCGCCGTGCACGCGAATTGGCTGAGTCGGGACTCAAGGAAATCCTGGTCTCGGCCGACGACCTTGCCGGACGGTTCATCGCCGAAGATATCGTCGATCTCGAAACCGGCAAAATTTTCGCAGAGGCCGGCGACGAACTCGACGCCAATTTGTTGGCCGAACTGAAAGAGCAAAAGGTCAGGGAATTCCACATCCTCGACATCGACTACATCAATATTGGGGCGTTTATCCGCAACACGCTCAACATCGACAAAAACGCCAACAGCCAAGAAGCGCTGATGGATGTTTACCGGGTTATGCGCCCCGGCGAACCGCCGACGATCGAAGCCGCAACGGCGCTGTTCCATGGCCTGTTCTTCGATAGCGAACGCTACGATCTCTCGGCTGTTGGCCGTGTTAAAATGAACATGCGTCTCGAACTCGACGCACCCGACACCATGCGCGTCCTACGCCGGGAAGACATCCTCGCGGTGGTCAAAACCCTCGTCGATCTGCGCGACGGCAAGGGTGAAATCGACGACATCGACCATCTCGGTAACCGCCGCGTGCGCTCGGTCGGGGAGTTGATGGAAAATCAGTATCGCGTCGGTCTGTTGCGCATGGAACGCGCCATCAAAGAGCGCATGAGTTCAGTCGATATCGACACGGTCATGCCGCAGGACTTGATCAACGCCAAGCCGGCAGCAGCTGCGGTGCGCGAATTCTTCGGCTCGTCCCAGCTTTCGCAGTTCATGGACCAGACCAATCCATTGTCGGAAATTACCCACAAGCGACGTCTCTCGGCGCTTGGACCGGGTGGTCTGACGCGCGAACGCGCGGGCTTCGAAGTCCGCGACGTGCATCCAACGCACTACGGCCGTATCTGCCCGATTGAAACGCCGGAAGGCCCGAACATCGGTTTGATCAACAGCCTCGCGACTTTTGCGCGCGTCAATAAATACGGCTTCATTGAAAGCCCCTACCGCAAAGTTGTGAACTCCAAGGTGACAGACGAGGTCGTCTACCTCTCGGCCATGGAAGAAATGCGCCACCACGTCGCCCAGGCAAATGCCGAAATCGACGCCAAGGGCAAGCTGACCGGCGAGTTCATCACCTGCCGTTTCTCGGGCGACGTTCTTCTCGTGACCCCCGACAAGGTCGATTACATCGACGTGTCGCCTAAGCAGCTCGTATCCGTCGCGGCAGCGCTCATTCCGTTCCTTGAGAATGACGACGCGAACCGGGCTCTCATGGGCTCGAACATGCAGCGTCAGGCTGTTCCTTTGATCAAGGCGGAAGCGCCGCTCGTTGGCACAGGCATGGAAGATCGCGTTGCGCGGGATTCGGGCGCTGCCATCGCTGCGCGCCGCACCGGCGTCGTCGATCAGGTCGACGCGACCCGTATCGTTATTCGGGCAACGGGGGAAACCGATCCCTCAAAATCAGGCGTCGACATCTATCGTTTGCGCAAGTTCCAGCGCTCGAACCAGAATACCTGCATCAACCAGCGCCCGCTGGTAAACGTCGGTGACTCTGTCAAGTCGGGCGAAATCATCGCCGATGGTCCATCGACCGAGTTCGGCGAGTTGGCGCTCGGCAAGAACGTGCTCGTCGCGTTCATGCCGTGGATGGGATACAACTTCGAAGACTCGATTTTGATGAACGAGCGCGTCGTCTCTGAAGACGTGTTCACCTCGATCCACATCGAAGAATTCGAAGTCATGGCCCGCGATACCAAGCTCGGCCCCGAGGAAATCACGCGTGATATTCCAAACGTCTCGGAAGAAGCGCTGAAGAATCTCGACGAAGCCGGCATCGTTTACATCGGCGCCGAAGTGCATCCTGGCGACATTCTGGTCGGCAAGATCACACCGAAGGGCGAAAGCCCGATGACGCCGGAAGAAAAGTTGCTCCGCGCTATCTTCGGCGAAAAGGCTTCCGACGTTCGCGATACCTCGCTACGTCTGCCGCCGGGCGTTTCCGGCACTATCGTTGAGGTGCGCGTATTCAACCGCCACGGCGTCGAAAAAGACGAGCGCGCCATGGCGATCGAACGCGAAGAGATCGAACGTCTCGCAAAAGACCGCGACGACGAAATGCAGATCCTCGACCGCAACGTCTACGCGCGTTTGAAAGACGCGTTGATGGGCAAGGAAGTTTCCAAGGGACCCAAGGCCGCCAAGAAAGGCGCCGAAGTCACGCAGGAAATTCTCGACGATATTCCGCGCAGCCAGTGGTGGGAAATCGGCCTTAAGGAAGACAAGGCAATGGCTGAAGTTGAGGCCATCCAGAAGCAATACGAAGAAGCCAAGAAGGGTCTTGAGCGCCGTTTCGTCGATAAAGTCGATAAGCTCCAGCGCGGTGACGAACTGCCGCCCGGCGTCATGAAGATGGTCAAAGTCTTCGTTGCCGTGAAACGCAAGATCCAGCCGGGCGACAAGATGGCCGGCCGTCATGGCAACAAGGGCGTCGTATCGATGATCGTCCCGTCGGAAGATATGCCATTTCTTGAAGATGGCACGCCGGTCGATGTCGTCTTGAACCCCTTGGGTGTTCCGAGCCGCATGAACGTTGGACAAATTCTCGAAACGCACATGGGCTGGGCATGTCGTGGACTTGGCCGCGTGATTGATGATGCACTGGAGAAGTACCACGAAAGCGGGCAAGGCAAAGCGCTGCGCGAGCAGATGATCCGCATTTATGGCCCCAACGAGTTCAAGGCCAACATCAAAGACGAGGAGCTTGCGTCGCTGGCCGAAAACCTGCGCGGCGGTGTGCCAATCGCAACGCCGGTGTTTGATGGCGCGCGCGAGAAAGACATCGTCGAGATGCTGGAAATGGCTGGTTTCGACTCGTCCGGCCAGGTCACGCTGCACGATGGCCGCACCGGCGAACCATTCGACCGCAAAGTGACCGTTGGCTACAAATACGTACTGAAGCTGCACCATCTCGTCGACGACAAGATCCATGCCCGTTCGATCGGACCATACTCGCTCGTCACCCAGCAGCCGTTGGGCGGCAAGGCACAATTTGGCGGGCAGCGTTTCGGCGAAATGGAAGTCTGGGCGCTTGAAGCCTACGGCGCCGCTTACACGCTGCAGGAAATGCTCACTGTCAAATCGGACGACGTCGCAGGCCGCACGAAGGTCTACGAATCGATCGTCAGAGGCGACGATGCGTTCGAAGCTGGCGTTCCGGAAAGCTTCAACGTGCTTGTCAAGGAAATGCGGGCACTCGGCTTGAACGTCGAGCTCATCAACACCGAAGCGCCGCCGCCTGAGGTTGCGCCGCCGGAACCCGAGCCCCAGATCCAGCTGCCTCCGGCAGCCGAGTAGCCTCAATAATAACGCCTCTCCCTGCTGTGCGGGGAGAGGCGATTGTGCATGAGTAAAGCCAAGATTGAGGGACGAGGCCAACCCCCGCCGGTCCCACGAGGAGAAGCTAGATGAACGAAATCACCAACATCTTCAAGGCGCAGGCGCCAGTGCCGGCGTTTGACCAGATCAAGATTTCGATCGCGTCACCTGACGACATCCTGTCGTGGTCGTATGGCGAGATCAAAAAGCCTGAAACGATCAACTACCGCACGTTCAAACCTGAGCGCGACGGATTGTTCTGCGCTCGCATCTTCGGGCCGATCAAGGATTACGAGTGCTTGTGCGGCAAGTACAAGCGCATGAAGTACAAGGGGCTGATCTGTGAAAAGTGCGGCGTCGAAGTCACGCTCGCCAAAGTGCGCCGCGAGCGCATGGGGCATATCGAACTTGCCGCGCCCGTCGCCCACATCTGGTTCCTGAAGTCGCTGCCGTCGCGCATCGGCCTTTTGCTCGACATGGCGCTCAAGGATCTCGAGCGCGTCCTCTATTTCGAGAACTATATTGTTATCGAGCCGGGCGTGACGCCCTTCAATGAAAAGCAGCTGCTGACCGAAGACCAATACAACGCGGCCATCGAGGAGTACGGTGCCGACAGCTTCACAGCCGGAATCGGCGCAGAAGCGATCCGCGAAATCATGTCCGCCATGGACTTGCCGAAGATCGCTGTTGATCTTCGCCAGGAAATCTCAGAGGCGACGACTGAGTTGAAGCCGAAGAAGCTCGGCAAGCGCTTGAAGGTCATCGAAGCCTTTATCGAATCCGGCAATCGCCCTGAGTGGATGGTCCTGACCCAGGTTCCGGTCATTCCGCCGGAATTACGGCCGCTTGTTCCCCTTGACGGGGGTCGCTTCGCAACGTCGGACCTCAACGATCTTTACCGCCGCGTCATCAACCGCAATAATCGTCTCAAGCGGCTGATGGAGCTACGCGCGCCCGACATCATCATCCGCAACGAAAAGCGCATGTTGCAGGAAGCGGTCGACGCTCTCTTCGACAACGGCCGCCGTGGCCGCGTTATCACCGGCGCAAACAAGCGTCCTCTTAAGTCCTTGGCGGACATGCTCAAGGGTAAGCAAGGGCGCTTCCGTCAGAACTTGCTTGGCAAGCGCGTCGATTACTCCGGCCGTTCCGTCATCGTGGTTGGTCCGGAACTCAAGTTGCATCAGTGCGGCTTGCCCAAGAAAATGGCTCTCGAACTCTTCAAGCCGTTCATTTACGCGCGCTTGCAAACGCTTGGTCAGGCGGCAACCGTAAAACAAGCCAAGAAGCTTGTTGAGAAAGAAAAACCTGAAGTGTGGGACGTGCTCGACGAAGTCATTCGCGAGCATCCCGTGTTGCTCAACCGCGCGCCGACGCTGCATCGCCTTGGCATTCAAGCGTTTGAACCACAACTGATAGAAGGCAAGGCGATCCAGCTGCATCCGCTGGTTTGCGCAGCCTTTAACGCCGACTTCGACGGCGACCAGATGGCCGTGCACGTTCCGCTGAGCCTCGAAGCTCAGCTTGAAGCGCGCGTCCTCATGATGTCGACGAACAACATTTTGCACCCCGCAAACGGCCACCCCATGTTCGTGCCGTCGCAGGATATCGTTTTAGGTCTCTACTACCTCTCGCTCATGCACGAAAAGGAGCCGGGCGAAGGCATGTTGTTTGGGTCCGTCTGGGAAATCCACCATGCACTCGCTGCAGGTGCCGTGACTTTACACGCCAAGGTGCGCGGCCGGTTCCGCACGGTCAACGACAAGAACGAGCCGGTCATCGAGATCCATGAGACTACTCCCGGCCGTTTGATCCTCGGCGAATTGCTGCCGAAGCAGCCGGGCGTGAAGTTTGCGCTCGTCAATCAGATGCTGACCAAGAAGAATATCTCCGGCATGATCGACGCGGTCTACCGCAACTGCGGCCAGAAGGAGACGGTGATCTTCTGCGACCG
>CAWFWU010000009.1:0-460204 GCA_963819605.1 uncultured Alphaproteobacteria bacterium
AGAGCGCTCGGGCGTTATCAATGCCATGTTGAGTGAACTCAAAGCCTCGCACTTGCGCCACTACATCAACGACGATCCAAGTTACTACCAGTTGGCCGAGATTTTCTCGTATCCGCTGCGCGGGAAGAGATCGAAAGCACTTTCCGAGCAACAAGGTGATTTATCCCGGCATCGGCATTTTCACGAAGGCGATTGAGGGCAAGACATTCGTCTACGGCGTCATGGCAGGACTGCCGGGCGACAAGGCAGGGTTGCTGACAGGAGATGAAATTGTATCGGCCGATGGCAAGGCGTTTCAGCCGGTCGGGTCGTTCACAGGCAAAACCGGGACGCCCGTGTCGCTCGAAATCCGCCGCAGCGCTGATGGCGAAACGCGGCGCGTCGTCGTCGTGCCGGAAACAATCGAGCCGGGAGACGCCTTCAGGTTGTCGCTGATAGTGCGCGCATCATCGAGCGCGATGGCAAAAAGATCGGCTACATCCGTTTCTGGTCGTACGCGGGAAGCCGCTACCAAGACGTGCTCGAGGAGGAATTAAGTTCCGGCAAACTCAAAGGCGCCGACGCGCTGATCTGGGATTTGCGCGGCGGCTGGGGCGGGGCCAGGCCGCATTATCTCGATATCTTTGTGCCGCAAGCCATCACCATGACGATGACCGAGCGCGATGGCAGCACCGAAGCCGTAAACTTCCGTTGGCGAAAACCAGTGGCACTGCTGATTGACGGCGGATCACGCAGCGGCAAGGAAGTGCTCGCTCATGGTTTTAAGGAATTGAAACTCGGCGCAATCATCGGCGAGCGCACAGCGGGGGCTGTTTTAGCCGCGACCGCGTTCATGTTATCGGACGGCAGTTTGCTGGTGCTGGCGGTGAACGACGTCAGCGTCAACGGCATGCGGCTCGAGGGCAATGGCGTAACGCCGACGATTGAGCAGCTTTTCGATATTCGTTATGCAGGCGGCAAGGACCCCCAGATCGAGCGGGCTCTGGAGGAGCTATCGAAGCCTCCGAAGACTGACGAAAATACGGTATTTCCGCCCCTTAAGCAGGCGAGTGCCGGGTAGTTGCCCGCAAGTGACAGAAATCCGCCAAGGGCCTCTGCTATGCTCCATTCGGCCAAATGGAGTGTTCCGTGCTGCAGTCAAATACGCCCTTATCAATTGAAGCTGATCTGGCGACGCTTGAAGCCCTGGCGCAAACGCCGGCGCTGAGTGCTTCAGAACTCGTAAAGGCCCTACAGGCGATCTATCAGAACGTCGCGAATGCGGATTTTTCCGATTACGATGTCAAGGCGATTGCGCAGTCCGCGCCAGCGATATGTACCGGTTGTTTGACGTGCGCATAGCGTTGCGCAACCGCATAAGCGAGTTTGAGCAGCGCGGACTGATGCCGCTGAAGTGCAGCAAGCATTGCGCGATTGCTTCCGGATTCTGCGCTATGTGTGCGACATGGTGGGCGAAGTGGGGACGGGGAATGGCCGCTATGCGCAAGACGCCGTGGCGCTGCCTGCGTTTCGCGGCAACGACTACAATACGCTCGTCAATCATGCCTTCTACAAGGGCCCGGACCTGCCCTTCAAGTCGGGTGACGTAATGCTTATGCGCGGCCAGGCGCACAACAGCGCGGCCATCGCGCGTATCGGTGATGTCGATAGCCAGTTCTCTCATCTCGCCATGATTTACATCGATGACGCGGGCCAGCCCTTCGTGGTTGAAAGCCTGATCGAGGATGGCGCCATCGTCAACACGCTGGCTCATTCCTTGTCGCACGGCAGCGTCCGCGCGGTTCTTTACCGGCACAAAGACCCAGTTCTTGCAGCTCGTGCAGCGAAGCTCATTCACGATCATGTGGCACCAACGCGTAAAACATTCGGGCGGCGAATTCTCTATGATTTTTCCATGCGGCTCGACCAGGGGCGGCGCTTGTTTTGCGCCAAGCTGGTGCGGCTTGCGTTTCAGATGGCGAGCGAGGGCCGCATAAATCTGCCGCGCTACCCGACCAAGCTTGCCATGAAAAACCGCGACTTTCTCAATCGCATCGGCGTTAAGGCGGCTGAAACATTCGCACCCGCCGACATCGACATGGAACCACAGTTCGATCTCGTGTGCGAATGGCAAGATTATCGCGGCACCTCGAACATCCGCTTGCAGGACTTCACCTGCGATAAACTGTTCGAATGGATGGACCGCTATGAGTACCGGTTCGAAGAAACCATGATCATCCGCATCGTGTCGCTGCTCGGCCGGTTGACGTCCTACTTTTCGGACACGGCGAAGGACATTCTTGCCTCCGTTGCGCCGAAAGTGCCGGTCAACATGCCGCGCAAGGCAGTGGCGGCGGTTGCCATGCTGCAAAAAACGGCCGAGCCGGTTACCCGCGAGCTGCGCGACCTTGAGGCCCTAACCGTGCGCCAGACCGGGCGGCCCATGCACGGCAACGAGATTTTTGAAGCGCTGGAAGGCATCCGGGTGCGGGAGGGGAACCGTATAGGGTATCTGGTCAGCAAAGCAGGATGATTGAATGCGCGCGGTATTGGCCTTTGCTATTGGAGTTCTAGCGTTTTTGGGCACGGCCGGACCCGTGGCCGCGCAAGAGGGGCCGGGTGGCCGAGTTCTGGTCGCGGGCGTGTCGCTTGGATGCGCCGATTTCCGCGGCAAGCCGGTGCAGACCTACGAGACCAGCGGCTTAGGCGATGTCGCTCGCTCGACCCTCTACGGCCGCATCCCCGTCATTACCGTGGACAAGGAAGTGATGGCGTCGCTCTCTGGCAAGCTGCAAATCTTCTTTTATTTGCATGAGTGCGCGCATCATGTGCTGGGGCACATGTTCGCGCCGCAGCCGAGCTGGAGTCAGAAGCAGATTGCTGGTCCATCAAAACCGGCCGCGATCAAAGCTACTTCAATCTGGCCGACGTCATGTCCTTCGCCAATCGCATTATGTCCAGTCCCGGAAGCGCGCGCGGACATTTGCCGGGGCGGGAACGCATGGCGCATTTGCTTGCGTGTTTTGAGGGGCCGTAGGCCGCCCGCCAATTCCGGAACGGGCTCCGCCCAGAATTCGGGGGACAAAGCAAGATTACAACGCCCGTTATCCTGGTCCGCTTGAACCCCAGCCGCCATAGTGCCGGTTAGTTGGGTGATGTACGCGGGGGCGTTTATGTTGAAGTTTTGTTCGATTGTGGCCGCGTCAATTGCCATTTCGGGTTGCGCCAGCATTTCAGCGCCCGATACCGGCGGCACGGCCGTTTTGCCGTTCGCTTATTCGAGCGGATTTTTCGGCGGCATGCATTCCTTCCCCTATGCCAACAGGCTGAAGCCGGGACGCATTTACGCCACCACACACAAGGCGAAGGGCCCGGTTTTCGGCGCGCAGGTCGCCGAGATCTGCTGGGACGACACGGACGCGCTTGTTGCCAAGTTTCCCGATCGCATGAGGACGCGCGCCTATGAAGGCGAAGAAAACGTCGTCAAGACCGTCGGCAGCGGCGGCGAATTTGGGCTAGAAGGCGTGAAGCTGCCGCATCTCGAGATTGGTGCCAGCGCTAACTACGTCAACTCCATCACCTACACCTTCGACAAAGTGACCGAGATCGAAGTCGAGGAAGGCACCGACAGCTTCGTCATGGCCAACATCCAGACGCGCTGCCGAGCGCTGATTGCGGGGCTGAAGAAGCAGGGCCGCTACGTGTTCGTCGCCAAGAAAGTCTATCAGCCGGAAAAATCCAGCGTCGCCATGGAATTCAAGCCGAACGTCAGTGCTTCCCTCAAGGCCAGTATCTTGAAAGGCATGTCGCCGGGCATTACGGCCAACTGGCACCGCAACAACGTCGAAACGCGCGGTGCCAGCAACAAGGTCGTCGAAGTGAAGGCGAGCGAGTTTTGAGGGTGTGTGTCCCGGTTACGCTCGTCGATAGATCAAAATTCCATAAGCGGCGAAACACGACGTTTGTCGCAAGACAAACCCAAAAGCCGGATCTGCCGTATTTTATGGCGCTTGTACTGCCGTTGTCACTGGGGACGAGGAATCGGTTTTTCCAACGTCTGTTTTGGTCACGTGCAATGCCTGGAATATGATTGTTCTCATGCTTGCGATTGAGCAGAGCGATGCGTATTCCGAGGCGATGTTGCGCGCGACCATGACATGGATCGGTTCGGTCGAGTGCAGGAAATCATTCACCTTGCAGGAGTTGACCGTCATGGGAATTGTGCCGGTTGGTGCTGCGTCCGTTGGATTCGGAATATTGATGTTAATGTTGCTCCGGTCACCAGCGCAATAGGTGTAATTCAAGTTCGTCGTTGATCCGTAACCGATAGGGTTGACCTTCGTGGCTGAACCGGAGGTCTCGAACAAACTGACGCCGACAAGACTTCGTGTCAGGGTACTAAGGCCGTTTTTAACGCGAAAATCTCCCATCAAATCGTAGACATGTGTTTGCAGCGGCTCCTTGAAGTCGCTGAACGTATAAATGTCGCGATAGTTGTTGTTGATGAGATTAGTGAAGTTCAAAATGCCGGTATATTTTGCAACGGCGAGGCTTGACGATGTCGTGGCGGCCAAGAGTGGCGAACCAGCGGCTGCGGCGGCCGTGAGAACCTTGTCAATAAGGTTGCTGTCTTGTTTAAAGCGCTCAAGCGTGTCGAAAAATGCATGACATTTTTCGTTAGTGTAAGACATGCTGGCAATCAGATATTCGCCCGCAGTGAGTGTGCGCCCGTTTACATCCACGACTGCTTCCGATTGAGTTTCGGCAAGGTAGCCAGCGACTTTGCTCGGTGCAGGACTGCCAACTCCGACCGGGTTAGCAACGAAATCTGCAAACGAACACCCACCAAGCAATACACTACCGATCACAGCAGCTGCGAGCTGCCGCGTTACAAAACGCGTTACCATGATAAAAAGCCCCCAAGTACTCTAGAAAATTACTCCCGCAGTCTGGTCCCGCAGTGTGGCGCTGCCCCCGCAGCGCAATTGGCAATGGCACAACGCTACCCAATACAACTACAAATTGTCCACATAACTTATTCCGGCAAAGCCCAAATCAAATTGCCATGTCGCGAAAGCGCAACATCTAGCGATTCGGATACGTGGCGCCCGAATGTTGTGTTCGCCGAGCGAGATAGCCGGCGCGTTGCAAGTTGATAGAGTGGGTAACGAATCTCTTGGGGTCCTTGATGCTGAAAACTTTTCTGCTGATCGTCTGCGGCTTCTACGCGCTGATTGGTGCGGCCATGTACTTCGGTCAGCGCCGCCTCATGTACCATCCCGATGCCAGTCGCACCGAGCCGGCAGCGGTCGGGTTACCCCAGGTTTCAGAACGCACTATCGAGGCGCCGGATGGCGAGAAAGTCATCGCTTGGTATGGCAAGGCAAAACCGGGCCAGCCGACGCTGCTCTATTTTCACGGCAACGCCGGTTCGCTCGCATCGCGCTCGGAGCGCATTGCCAAATATTTGAATCGTGGGCGCGGCATGTTCATGATGACTTATCGCGGTTATGCGGGTTCAACCGGCGCGCCGTCTGAAACGGCAAACGTCGCGGATGGCAAGCGCGCTTACGATGCGTTGCTCAAAGAGGGCGTCAAGCCGGACGACATCATCATCTATGGCGAGAGTATAGGCAGCGGAGTCGCGGTGCAGGTGGCGGCTGAGAAACACGCGGCCGGGCTGATCCTCGACGCGCCCTATACCGCGATGGTCGATCTCGCGAGTGGGCAGTATCCTTGGCTTCCAGTTCGCCTGATGTTGCTCGATCGCTATGAGAGCAAGTCGTTTATCGCGTCGGTTAAGTGCCCGTTGCTGATTATTCACGGCGAGAAGGACGAGATTATTCCCGTCGCCATGGGGCGGGAGATGTTCGCACTCGCGTCTGAACCCAAAAATATCGTCACGTTCCCTGAAGCGGGCCACGCCGACCATTATATGTTCGGGTCGTACGAGGCGATCAATGGGTGGATCGATAAACTCAGCATCAAGCGGCGCGATAGGGTTTGACCTTGATGTCCCTTTCCCGCTTACGCATCTGCCAGGCATCGTAGCGGGCCTGCATGCGCAATAGCGTATCCATCTTCACGCCAAATGCTTTTTCAAAGCGCAAGGCCATTTCAGGGGAAAGCGATGCGCGTTCGTTAAGAAGCTGCGACAGCGCCGGCCGTCCGACGCCAAGAAGGGCAGCAGCCGCGCTGACGCTCATGCCGTCTGGAATGATTGATCGCTTAAGAAAGCCCCCAGCGTGTGGCGGGTTGAAATTAGGTCTGATGGCCATGTCGTCCTCTAGTGGTAGTCCTCGAAGTCGAGATCGATGATTTCGTTGGTGTCGTGTGCAAAAGTAATGCGCCAGTTTGCTGTAACCGACAGACTAATCGTTCCAGTACGACTGCCCTTCAGGCGATGTGGTTTGTACTTTGGTAGATCAAACACTTCTTCGACCGTTTCGGCTTCAAGCAGAAATGTGACGATGTCGCGGATTTTGTTGATATGTGTTGACGGAAGGCCTTTTGTGGAATCGGATTCGATGAACGCCTTCAGAGCCTTGTTCTTGACGTTTCGTATTTCCATCACAGTTGTTCCGTCAGGCCCGATCTTCAAGCACTATCAGGATGTTGCCTGTTGCGCAACGCAAAACATATGAGACAGTGTGTGTGCTCCGTGACCACAAAACAAAAACGGCCCGCGAGATGTGCGGGCCGTTGAAATATCTGAGTAGAGTGCGTTGCGATTAACGTCCGCCGAAGCCGCCGCCACCGCCGCCAAATCCGCCACCACCACCGTAGCCGCCGCCCGATGAGCCGCCGCCGCTGTAACCACCGCCCGTGCCGCCACCTGCACCACCGCGTCCGCCGCCAGCGCCCGGACCCTTGCCGCCGGGGCCGCCAGGACCACCGCGCACAACGAGCGGCTTCGAGGGCAGCAGACCTTCACGCTGCAACTTCTTGCGCGCCAGCTTGCGCGCACGGCGCACGGCTTCGGCCTTTTCGCGGGCCTTCTTCTCGGATGGCTTTTCAAAGTAGTTCCGGAGTTTCATCTCGCGGAAGATGCCCTCGCGCTGCATCTTTTTCTTGAGGGCTTTAAGCGCTTGATCGACATTGTTGTCGCGAACCAGAACCTGCACGTGGGTCATATCCTCATGAGTGCGTGTGGATGGATGAATAACAAAAACACGCGGCCCGATGGCGGTGCCCCCGGATCCCGTGTCCAATCTCTGGCAGGGGTATATCAAACGCGGTAAACTTTGTCTATCTCGGGGTCCGTCTCGGGTTGGCGCGCAGGCCAGCGACAGATGGGCATCAATTGTGGCCCGCCAACCCCCTGATTTCAGGGCCAAAAGAGACATATACAACCCGCGCGGGGCAGGACATGCCTGGGGTTAATTCTGGGAGGACGAACAGTATGGCGGAGCCAGAGACTTTTAGCATCAGCGCGGTGAGGCGGTTTGCAGCGCCAGCGGAGCGTGTGTTCGACGCCTGGCTCGATCCGGTCGTCGCTGCCAAGTGGCTGTTCGCGACACCGAACGGCACCATGATTAAATCTGAGATCGATGCGCAGATTGGCGGCGAGTTTTGCTTAGTGGAGCGGCGCGAGGACGAAGACATCGAGCACTTCGGCGAGTTCATCGAACTCGAGTGGCCAACGCGCATCGTGTTCGATTTTTCCGTCAATCAATCCGAGACCAGCCGCGTTGCGGTTGACATCACACCTGATGGCGCGGGGTGCGAGCTGCACTTGACGCATACGATGCATCCACGCTGGGCGAGCTTTGCGGAGCGCTCGACGAAGGGTTGGGAGATGATGTTGGAGGGGTTGGGGGAAGTGGTGGTGGGGTAGCCCGCCTCAGCTCAAAGCTCCGGCGCGGCCGGCTCGACGAAGGAGAGTTGCAAGGCGCCATGAAAAACTTAGCCTAATCTCGCGAAGCGAGCGAAGGCTGGTGGAGCTAACCGGGATCGAACCGGTGACCTCTTGCATGCCATGCAAGCGCTCTCCCAGCTGAGCTATAGCCCCGAACCATGTCGGGCGCCGGACTGGTATCTCCCGGCGCAAGCGGCCTGATAAGTCGTTCAGGCCGAAACATCAAGGACGAAAACGGCGGCGTGCTGTTGTGCTGCCGCGTCCGCGTCTTTCAAACACGTTCTACGGCTCTTCCTCGCCTTCGGCCACATCGCCGATGATGGCGCCGACGTCTCCGCCTTCTTCCTCTTCTTCCTCAAGGAATGTTTCGTCCCCAGCCGCCGCTGTTTCCTCGGCCTCAACGTCGGCCAGGGCTTCCTCGCCCTCCACGGCTGGCAGTTCGGCCACGGCCTCGGCTTCATCAGGGAACATCGGCTTCTTGGCCGCTTTCTTGGCAGCCGAACGTTCTTCAGCTTGCAGGGCCAGCAGCGCTGCTGGAGATGATGCGATCACATAACCCGCCCCGCAATGCGGGCAAGTGATTGGGGTAATCGTCAGGTCGTAAAAGCGCTCGTCGCAGCTCTGACAGGTGCGCTTCGTCCCGCGCGCTTGCTTGGTCGCCATGGTTCAGCCTCGAAGTGGAATGGATTAAGCGCAGGGTCTGCCATACGTGGGCTGCCCTGTCAAAAGTAATCCGGTTTTCCGGGACCGCCTGCGGCAAGGCCGCACTGGGGCTCCTCAAACGGTGGCGTTGACATCGCTCCCGCCAAAAGGCCCTATCGCGCCGGAAGCAGCCCCTGAATGAAGCGGATAACGCCCCTTGCACCACGCGACCCCTAGACCCCTCTCTGCCGCGCGGGCCACGGCCCTCAAAGGCAAATTGCGCGTCCCCGGCGACAAATCGATTTCACACCGCTCCTTGATTTTCGGCGCACTTTCGACCGGCACGACCCGCATTACCGGCCTTCTTGAGGCCGAAGACGTCATCAACACCGCCAAGGCTGTGACAGCGCTCGGCGCGCCGGCCACAAAAGCGGGCAGCACCTGGGAAGTCAAAGGGCGGGGCGTTGGCGGATTGCGCGCACCCGATGGGCCGCTTGATTTCGGCAACTCTGGCACGGGCACGCGGCTCATGATGGGCGTCGTCGCCGGTCACGATATGACAGTGACGATGACGGGCGACGCTTCGCTCTCCAAGCGCCCCATGCGGCGCGTGCTTGGTCCCTTGAAAAAAATGGGCATCGAAATTCTCGAAGACGGCAAGGAGACGTTGCCGCTGACGATGCGCGGCACGAACGAATTGGTGCCGATTGAGTACACGCTCCCCGTTCCCTCAGCACAAGTGAAGAGCGCGATTCTCATTGCTGGCCTGATGGCGGCCGGTGAAACGACCGTCATTGAAAAAGAAGCGACCCGCGATCACACCGAACGCATGTTGCGCTACTTCGGCGCCGATGTGCGCGTGATCGAGAAGGACGGCCTGACGCGCATAACCGTCAAGGGTAACGCCGAGATGAAAGGCCGAGACGTGGTCGTTCCCGGCGATCCGTCGTCTGCCGCGTTCCTCATTTGCGCGGCGTTGCTGGTGCCGGGATCAGACGTCACGATTGAAGGCGTGCTCGTCAACCCAACGCGCACGGGGCTTTACACAACGCTCAAAGAAATGGGTGCAGACGTAGAGTTTTTGAACAGCCGCGAAGAAGGCGGCGAACCCATTGCCGATATCCGCGCGCGGTATTCGAAACTCAAAGGCGTCAATGTCCCGGCTGACCGCGCGCCGTCGATGATCGACGAATATCCCGTCCTTGCGGCCGTCGCCTCGTTTGCGTCTGGCGAGACGCGCATGGATGGCCTTGCGGAACTGAAGGTCAAGGAGAGCGACCGCCTCGCCGCCACTGCCGCAGGGTTGCACGCGAACGGTGTCACTGCCCGCGTTGAGGGTGACAGCTTGATCGTCACAGGCAGCCCAAAAGTCAAAGGCGGCGGCAAGGTTGCAACGCATCTCGATCATCGCATTGCCATGGCTTTCCTCACGATGAGCCTCGCGTCTGAGGCCCCCGTCACCGTCGATGACACCGCCATGATCGCCACCAGCTTCCCGGAGTTCCAAGGCCTGATGGAAAAGTTGGGGGCGAGGTATACAGTTTAGTTCATGATGCCAACATTCGCCACGGTTTTGGAATGCGTCAACGCCCCGAGTGCGGCGTGCCTCGCGTCGCAAGGAAGTTTTATAGTTGCCGGGCTATCGTTCCTCGCCGCGCTCTTTGGCTGGTGGCAGGCGACGCAAAACGCGATTTTGTTCAATCACCGGTTCGGCAGACTGCTGGTGGCAGCACTGGGTCTCGTGTTCGCGAGCGCGGTCGCAGCTGGTGCATTCTTCATGTTCAATCCCAACGCGCCGCTCGGTGTTGAATCCGATCCGATGAAGCAATCGATATGGGTTGCTGTCGTCTGCGCATTCGGTCTCGGATTGCTGCTGTTGGGTTGCGCCTTTGGCTTCGGCATTGGCGGCTCATTTGCCCGCGCACTCGGGAAAACGCCGCACATCGGCCGGCCCGGCATCGTCATCGCTATCGATGGCCCGGCCGCATCCGGCAAAGGCACGCTGGCGAAACGCATTGCCGATCACTACCGCATTCCCTGCCTTGATACGGGGCTCTTGTATCGCGCCGTCGCACGCGACGTGCTCGCACGCGGCGGAAAACTGACGGACACGATCACCGCCATTGCCTGCGCCAACGCGCTCGATGCGAATACGTTCAGCGATCCTGAATTGCGTGGCGAGAGCGCGGGAGAAGCGGCGTCCATCGTTGCCAAGATACCGGAGGTGCGAGCAGCCCTCCTCGACTATCAGCGCAACTTTGCCAATGCCAAATTCGGCGCTGTGCTCGACGGGCGCGACATCGGCACGGTTGTATGCCCGGACGCGGAAGTGAAAATCTATGTCACCGCCACGCCGGAAGAGCGCGCCCGCCGCCGCCAGAAGGAACTTGAAGGGCGCGGGCAAACCGTTTCCTACGACGCAGTACTCGACGACATCCACCGCCGCGACGCGCGCGATACGGGCCGCAGTATTTCTCCCCTTTGGCCGGCGAAGGACTCGATCACCCTCGACACCAGCGAGCTCAATGCCGATCAAGCTTTTGCCGAGGCGCTACGCATTATTGATTTTAAGTTGAATGGTCGCGTGTAGGTGGGGTTAGCACCGGCCCGAAAGGCGCATGTGCATTACGCTCGCAAATCCGGTGCGTAACCCAACTGCTATTGCTGATTGAGTTGTTGGGTTACGCACCGGATCTTCGAGTTTCCTTCAATTCGCAACGGCCGGGGCGGTGCTAACCCATCCTACGATTGGCCAACCTACGATTCGAATGTGAGGCAGGCATGACCCCCAAGAAAATTCTCGTCACCGGCGGCACGGGCTTCATCGGCAAGGAAATTATCGCGGCGTACCGAAAGCGCGGTGTGGAAGCTGTTGGTGTTGCGCGCCGTCCCGATGCGGATGCGGGCGTAGTTGCCGGTGATGTCAGCGATCCCGCACCCTGGGCGCATCACATGGACGGTTGCGACATCGTCTATCACACGGCGGCGCTCGTCTCTTTGGTCGAGAAATGGGACGCCGCCTGGACCGTCAACGTCAAGGGTACGCAGAAGCTCTTGAACGAAGCAGCTTCGCGCGGCGTCAAACGCTTCGTGCATGTCTCGTCTGTTGCGGCGATGGGCTTCGAGAGCGATGACGGCGCGGACGAGACCTGGCCGCTCATGCCGAACGGCAATACCTACACCGACAGCAAGATCGCCGCCGAACACGCGTCGCTTTCGGCGCACGCGAGCGGGAAAATCGAGGTCACAATCATCCGCCCGAGCGACGTCTACGGCGTTGACTCGGCGTGGATCCGCGAACCCTTGAAGATGATGCAGGCGCGCCAGTTCTTGCTGCCGAACGAGGGCAAGGGCCATTTCAGCCCGATCCACATTGACGATCTGGTGGCGGGCACGATCCTCAGCGGCGAGCATCCTAAAGGCGCGGGCGAGATTTTCATTCTCGCCGACAAGGGCTGCACGACGCGCGAGTTTTTTAGCCATCACTGGCGCTGGTCGGGGCGCGAAGGTTCGCCGCCCGCATTGCCTGCGCGGTTTTTGAAAGCGATCGCGGGAACGGGTGGTGGGCTCGCGAGGGCGATCGGCGCCAAGACCGAATTGAGCGCGGGCGCGATTGCGATTTTGTGCCGCCCGGGCGGGTACTCGACCAAGAAGGCAGAGACCGTGCTTGGCTGGAAGCCAAGGATTGCTTTGGCTGACGGTATGGCGGGCGTTGAAGCGGAGCTGCGGAGGTTGGGGAGGATATAGAGGGGCCGACATCCCGGCGCGGCCCCCGCTGTCATCCCGGCCAGAGAAATCGCGCATGAGCGATTTCGGAGAGCCGGGACCCAATTGCCATCAACAGTGTCTGCGGTCTGGGTCCCGGGTCTCGCACGGTGGCTCGCCCGGGATGACAGGGTTGCTGAAGCTGGCATCCCGGCCTGCGATGGCGTCATGTGGCGCAGCCATGCTTCGCATGGTCGCCATCGTCGCTCACGCGATCCCGCCAGGGGGCTTCCAAGTGGTCGCGCCGGGATGTCGGCGCCCAACTACCCGCATCCCCGGACAGCAGCCGGGCCGCAGGCCCTGCGATGCTGATCCGGGGTCTTTTGCGGGAGACGCGTGGCGCGAGCGGTGCCCCAATGCCGACGTGAAAGATCCCGGGTCTCCGAAAAATGGCTGCGCCATTTTGCTCGCCCGGGAACGCGGGTGGTAGGGGCGGGCGCTGGGCCGCGAACTCACGCTAAAACGCCCAGGGCAGGCAGAGAGGGTGAGCTTTGATTAAGGAAGCGCTCAACAAGCAGATATTGGATTCCCGCGCACTTTCGTATCGAAAGGTGGTGCTGGGGCTCGCCGTTGCGCTTTTAGCGTTGACCTGCTTGCCGCAAGCCCAATTCGAAGAGATGTCGCTCTTTGGCGTCAAGCTGGGCGCCAACCATGAAGGCAACAGGAGCTCGGTGCTTCGTGCCGTCGCTTGCCTGCTCGCGTATCACTCCTTCTTCTTCGTCTATTACGCTTGGATTGACTTGAATAATTGGCTCAGGCTGGCTACGGAAGAAAATTCATCTCAAGGCTACAAGGCAAGGGAATTTTTTCCAGAGTGGCAGATGTTCTTTGGTTATGGTCCGCGAACAAGTCAGTGGCAGCACCAATCGAACGGGGAATTGATTACAAACTGGTCTTTTGACGCAAACGCCGATAACGGCCAGGCCACGCTTAGACCAAGCAAACAACCGCCGCATAATCGAGAGTGGTATTTCTTCGTTCTGAACTACAAAACGATTAAGCTATTTCGTATCCGCTTCATCTGGTTCTGCGTTTTTGACGTTTTGGTGCCACTTATTCTCATGCTCGTAGGCCTCGGATTGTGGAGCTATAGGTAGACAGTCGGCCCCTCCGCTTGACCCACCCCATCATCCCGACTATACCCCTCCCACCCGGCATTGCCGCCGGATGATCACGAGGAAGATCGGCTGGGCGAGCCCTGAAACAGGGCTCAAAATTAAACCCAGCAGGGCGTAACGCCCATCGCGGCAAGGCCACACAGCCAAACATCTCCGGTCTAGCCAGAGGGCTCGCTCTTGCGCGGGCGTTCATGCGTTGGGGCCGGTGTGATGGGGTCTGACCCGTCGTGTCGAAGACACGCCTCCGGCGTGACGGGTCTGTCCCCACGCTCGATGCCTCATCGGGCCAGTCACTTGGAAGCCAGTCACTTGGAAGTCCGTCACTTGGGGTCAGACCCGCAGGGTCTGACCCCGGCATACAACATCAACATCGAACGCAACCGTTCGCGCCTTCCGGCCGGCTCCTGCCAAGGGAGTCGGAAGGCGCAACTAAAAAGGAGCACGAATGTCCACAGCAACAGCCACAGCAGCAAACAAAGATATGAACCCGTCGATGGAAGACTTCGCCGCGATGCTCGGCGAAAGCCTCGCCAAGGACGACCTGTTCGAAGGGTCGGTCGTCAAAGGCAAGGTCGTCGGCATTGAAAAAGATATGGCCGTCATCGACGTCGGTCTGAAGATGGAAGGCCGCATTGCGGTCAAGGAATTCTCGGTC
Source organism: uncultured Alphaproteobacteria bacterium (assembly GCA_963819605.1). Taxonomy (GTDB): domain Bacteria; phylum Pseudomonadota; class Alphaproteobacteria; order Rhizobiales; family Hyphomicrobiaceae; genus Hyphomicrobium_B. Next base: position 14,018 of record CAWFWU010000009.1, read on the forward strand.
AACGGCAAGCCGAGCGAGATCAAAGTCGGCGACATCGTCGAAGTTTACCTGGAGCGCGTCGAGAATGCGCTCGGTGAAGCCGTTCTCTCGCGCGATAAAGCCAAGCGCGAAGAAAGCTGGACGCGTCTCGAAAAGCTGCATGAAAAAGGCGAGAAGGTTACAGGCGTCATCTTCAATAAGGTCAAGGGCGGTTTCACGGTCGATCTCGATGGCGCTGTTGCCTTCCTTCCAGGTTCCCAAGTCGATATCCGCCCGGTGCGCGATATCGGACCTTTGATGCATCAGCCGCAGCCGTTCCAGATTTTGAAAATGGATCGCCGCCGCGGCAACATCGTCGTCTCGCGCCGCTCGGTTCTTGAAGAGAGCCGCGCCGAACAGCGTACCGAAATCGTCGCCAAACTGGCTGAAAACCAGGTCATCGACGGTCTGGTCAAGAACATCACCGATTACGGTGCGTTCATTGATTTGGGCGGCATCGACGGCCTGTTGCACGTCACCGACATGGCATGGCGCCGCGTCAATCACCCAAGCGAAATCCTCAACGTCGGCGATACGGTGAAGGTGCAGATCATCCGCATCAACCCGGAAACGCAGCGCATCTCGCTCGGCATGAAGCAGTTGCAGTCGGATCCATGGGCCGCGATTGCCGAGAAGTACCCGGTTGGCGCCAAGATCTCGGGCACAGTCACGAACATCGCCGACTACGGCGCGTTCGTTGAACTGGAAGCGGGCGTTGAAGGCTTGATCCACGTCTCGGAAATGAGCTGGACCAAGAAGAACACCCACCCCGGCAAGATCGTCTCGACCAGCCAGCAAGTCGAAGTGCAGGTTCTCGAAGTCGATCAGCAGAAGCGCCGTATCTCGCTCGGCCTGAAGCAGACCCAGGAAAATCCTTGGGACGGCTTCCTCACGCAGCACCCCAAGGGTTCGACCGTCGAAGGTCCGATCCGCAACATCACCGAGTTCGGTCTCTTCATCGGTCTCGACAACGGCGTCGATGGTATGGTGCACTTGTCCGATCTCGACTGGTCGAAGCCGGGCGACGAAGCCATCAAGGACTACAAGAAGGGCGACACCGTTAAGGCGGTCGTACTCGACGTCGATGGTTCGAAGGAGCGCATCTCGCTTGGTATCAAGCAGCTCTCCGGCGATCCGGTTGACGCCATGGCGCGCTTCAAGAAGGGCGACGCCGTCACCTGCACCGTGACCTCGGTTCAGGAAAACGGCATCGAAGTCAAACTCGCCGACAGCGATTTGACAGCCTTCGTCAAGCGCTCGGATCTGTCGCGCGAACGTTCTGAACAGCGTCCTGAACGCTTTAGCGTTGGCAACAAAGTCGATGCCGCCGTGTTGACGGTTGATAAGGCTGCGCGCCGTATCACAGTATCGATCAAGGCGCTGGAAATTGCCGATGAGAAGCAGGCCGTGGCTCAATACGGGTCAACGGACTCTGGTGCCTCGCTCGGCGATATCTTCAAGGCCGCGATCAAGAAGAAGGATACCGCAGGCGACGACGACGCGGAATAACCTTTAGGCCCCTACAACTAGGCCAGGTTTATTGAGCGCGCGGCGGGCAACTGCCGCGCGCTTACCTTTTTTGTCGGCAGTTATGTTAAGTCGTTGCAGGCGGCCCGTTCCTTGCCTAACCTGAGACAGCATCAAGAAAATAACTGCCGCCGCAATTGGCACGTCTTGCGACCTGCGGCCCTTGGAGGACGACCCCCTATGCTCGAAACAGAAACCGTATTGGATCGCCGCCGGTTACGCCGGTCGCTGTCGTTATGGCGCGGGCTCGGCGTTGCGGGACTGGCGCTCGCCATTGGCGCATTTGTACTTGGCGGCGACAAACTCGCGACGCTTGGCGGAAAAAAGCAGATTGCGCGTATCGCCATTGAAGGCACGATCATGGAAAACCGTGATCAGCTCAAAATGTTGAAAGAAATAGCGGAAGCCGATCACGTCGCGGGTGTACTGCTCTACGTCAACAGTCCAGGCGGCACGACGACAGGCGGCGAGGCGATCTACGAAAGCCTGCGCGAAATCGGCAAGAAGAAGCCCCTTGTTGCCCAGTTCGGCACTGTTGCGGCGTCAGCCGGATATATCGTTGGTCTCGCCAGCGATCATATTGTGGCGCGCGGCAATACGATTACCGGTTCTGTTGGTGTCATCGTGCAGTGGCCCGAGTTCGCGCAACTGATGGAAAAAATAGGCGTCAAGGTGAATGAAGTGAAGAGTGGCCCGCTCAAGGCGGCGCCGTCGCCATTTGCGCCGATGGACGATGCCAGCCGAAAAGTGACCGAGGGCATGGTCAAGGACGGCTTCAAATGGTTCTTGGCGCTGGTTGAAGACCGCCGCGGTATCAAAGTCGCCGAAGTGCCGGGCCTCTTGGAAGGCGGTATTTTCTCAGGCCGTGAAGCTTTGGCTGCCAAGCTCATCGACGAAATCGGTGGCGAGGACGAAGCGGTGAAGTGGCTGAAGGACGTCAAGAGCGTTGATAAAGATGCCAAGGTCGTCGATTGGACGCCCGTCAGCGGCTCTAGTTTTGGGGTCGGGTCTATGACGTCCCGAGCGGTTAGCGGCGTATTCGGCGAACAAGCGGCCAGAATCGTAGCCTTTTTTGCCCGTGATTCGAGCTTTTCGTCACTTGGCCTTGACGGTCTCGTTTCTGTTTGGCATCCTTCTGATAAATAAGAAGAATTGATCGCATGGCTGGGGAGCATAACGTGATCAAGTCAGAACTCGTGCAGCGGATCGCATCGGCTAATCCGCATCTTTATCACCGCGACGTCGAGCGTATCGTCAATGTGATTTTCGACGAAATCGTCGATGCGCTGTCGCGCGGCGATCGTGTCGAACTTCAGGGGGTTCGGCGCGTTCACGGTCAAACATCGGGCAGCCCGTCAGGGCCGTAACCCGCGCACGGGCACGACTGTGTCGGTCGCCGAAAAGTTCGTGCCGTTCTTCAAGACCGGCAAGGAACTCCGCGACCGGCTCAATCACAAAGGCAAGACACCGCACTGAGGCGAACTCAGCGCCGGGTTTGTTTGCCGGACTTTGATTACAGGAGAGTACCGCGGTGCTCAGGCGTCTTGTGTCGTTGCTTATTGCTTTTCCCCTTGGCGTGGTACTCGTTGCCTTGGCCGTATCCAATCGCCATGTCGTGCAACTGGTGCTCGATCCCTTCAGACCGGAAAGCCCAGCCCTCGCACTTGAACTTCCCTTCTATGCTTACATTCTCGGAGCTCTGGTACTGGGCGTGATCCTGGGCGGCGTCGCGACGTGGATGAGCCAAAGCCGCTGGCGCCGCACTGCGCGCGTACAAGGCCAGCGCGCGCAGCGCTTTGAAGCGGAAGCCGATCGCTTGTCGCGCCAGCAAGAAGCAGACGTCTCTACGCCCAAGCAACTCGCTGTTGCCGGCCGTTAACACTCACGTTTTAGTTGTCATGACTCTTGATGCGCTGACAGTCTTTGGCCTCGTGGCCCTTTCGGTCATGCTTCTTTTCTACGCCTATGAAGACGCGAGCCCTTGGTGCATTTTTGGCTTCGCGATTGCGTGTGCCGCTGCATCGGCCTATGGATTCCTGCAAGGTGCGTGGCCGTTTGGCGTCGTTGAAGCGATCTGGACGGTAGTGGCGCTGAAGCGCTGGCAGAAGCGGCGGCTTGCCGGCAAGTCCCCATGAGGTCAATCTTAAATTTCAAGTGCTGTTGTTCATGCCGGTCGAAGTCAAAATTTGCGGATTGAAAACAGTTGAGGCCATTGACGCGGCGCTCGACGGCGGCGCCGATTACATCGGCCTCGTATTTTTTCCGCGCAGCCCGCGCCACGTCGATGCCAAGACCGCGCTGAAGCTTGCTGACCGCGCGCGGGGGCAAGCTAAGATCGTCGCGCTGTTCGTCGATCCCGACGACAAGGCTTTGGATAGCATCATTGAGACCGTGCAGCCGGACATGATCCAGCTGCATGGCGACGAGAGCGGGCCGCGTGTGCGCGAAATCCGCAAGCGGTTTCATTTGCCAGTCATCAAGGCCGTCAAGGTCGGCACGTCCGTCGATGCCGCGCGTGCACTTCGCTACAACGAGTCCGCCGATCTCATCCTTTTTGATGCCAAAGCCCCGCCTGGTGCCAAGCTGCCTGGTGGCAATGGACTTTCGTTCGATTGGCGTGCGCTCGCAGATGTGAAAGATCATATGAAGTTCATGCTTTCGGGCGGGCTGACGGCTGAAAATGTCGGCGCTGCCATTGCCTTGACGGGAGCTGGTGCGGTTGACGTTTCATCGGGCGTCGAAAGTGCGCCCGGCGTTAAGGACATTGGGCTGATCCGCCGCTTCCTTAAGGCAGTAAAGGAAGCTAAGCAGGCCTAGACATTTGTGCCTCTCCGCACTTGTAAGTGAAGTGCGAAAGTGAGTGGCTATATTCGAGGATCCGACGATGGCGACGAAGACGCAGAAGACCGCCGAGGCCAAACTCAACAGCTATCGCAGTGGTCCGGATGACAAAGGTTTCTTCGGCCTGTTTGGCGGACGCTTCGTTGCCGAAACGCTGATGCCGCTCATCCTAGAGCTTGAGCGCGCCTATGAGGACGCGAAGAAGGATCCTACTTTCCAAGCCGAGATCGATTATCTCAATCTGCATTATGCCGGCCGCCCAAGCCCGCTCTATTACGCCGACCGCATGACCAAGGAATTGGGCGGCGCCAAGATCTATTTCAAACGCGATGAACTCAACCACACCGGCTCGCACAAAATCAACAATTGCTTAGGTCAAATTCTGCTCGCCCGCCGCATGGGCAAGACGCGCATCATTGCTGAGACGGGTGCCGGCCAGCATGGCGTCGCCGTTGCGACGGTATGCGCGAAATACGGCATGCCGTGCGAGATCTATATGGGCGCGACAGATATCGAGCGCCAGGCCCCGAACGTCGCGCGCATGATCTTACTCGGCGCCAAGCTCAACCCGGTCACGTCGGGTGCCGGCACACTCAAAGACGCCATGAACGAAGCGCTGCGCGACTGGGTGACCAACGTGCGCGACACGTATTATCTCATTGGCACGGCGGCGGGCCCCCATCCGTATCCGGCGATGGTGCGCGATTTCCAGTCGATTATCGGCACCGAAACGCGCGAGCAGATGATGAAGGCCGAGGGGCGCTTGCCAGATACGCTCGTTGCCTGCATCGGCGGTGGATCAAACGCGATTGGCCTGTTCCATCCCTTCCTCGACGACAAAGGGGTCGCGATTTACGGTGTCGAAGCCGGAGGTCATGGGCTCGATGTCGATAACGGACATGCCGCTTCGATGACGGGCGGTACACCCGGCGTCCTGCACGGCAATCGCACCTATTTGCTGCAAGATACCGACGGCCAGATTCTCGAAGGCCATTCTATTTCGGCGGGCCTCGACTATCCGGGCGTCGGTCCGGAGCACGCCTGGCTGAAAAATAACGGCCGCGTGACCTATGTTGCCATCACCGATAAGGAAGCGCTCGAAGCGCTGCAGTTCTGCACGAGGCTTGAAGGTATCATTCCGGCGCTTGAGCCGAGCCACGCACTCGCCTACGTTATGAAGCTGGCGCCGAAGCTGCCGAAGGACAATCTCCTCGTCATGAATCTCTGCGGCCGCGGCGATAAGGACCTGTTCACGGTGGCGAAGGCATTGGGGTTGAAGATTTGAGCGAGGTCACCACACCGTCTTGACCCCGAGTGATTTCAGCGCTGCGTCGTTGGTCGCGATCGACAAGTTCTCTATCCGGCACTGTGCTGCAAGCAGCCGGTCAAAGGGATCGCGATGATCGCCGGGCAAGGAGCCTGCGAGATCGGCGTGCTCAATGGAGATTGGCAGTTCGCGAAAATTTTGGGATTGCAGTATGCGCCGGAACTGACCACCCATCCACTCGGCGTCTGGCAATTTGCCGATTTTGACCTTTGTAGAAATCTCCCATGCGGACGCTGCGCTGACAAAGACCTCTGTGCTGTGGTCTTCAATCATCCTGATCACGGTTCGCGAGAGTTTTCTGCTGCCTGCCGCCCACCACAGGAACGCATTCGTGTCCAGAAGCAGGCTCATGCTTTCGAACGTTTAGGTGCCGCTTTGCGGTGTGCAGGTTTGGAGCGGCCCTCCCATGCATCAAGTTCGTGGTTCGGCAACGGTTCAAAAAACGTGCTAGGGACGGATATCCGGCCCTTGAAAGCGCCGAATTTTCGCTTGGGTGCTGCTTGTCCAGCATCGACAGCAACGAGCCGAGCTGCGGGCTTGTCGCGGCGCGCGATCACGACGTCTTCGCCGGCTTCCGCGCGTTCGATGAGTTTTGACAAGTTCGTTTTGGCTTTGTGGACCGAGTAAATGGCCATTGGATCGCTCCTTAGCTAGGTAAGTTAGCTAATATTGGCCTTAAGGTCAATGAAATCCCGCCGCCCTTGACCGTGCCGCCCTTGCGTCTTAGGACCGTCGTACAACCCAGGGATGGCAGCACTTATGTCAACAGCCACACGCATCGACACACGTTTTGCGCAACTGAAAAAAGACAAGCGCCCCGCGCTGGTGACATTCATCTCGGCGGGCGATCCCGATCTGGCAACGAGCGAGAAGATTCTCGCGGGACTTCCGAAAGCAGGCGCCGACATCATCGAACTCGGCATGCCATTTTCCGATCCAATGGCGGATGGCCCAGCCATTCAAGCGTCGTCTCAGCGTGCGCTGAAGAGCGGCCAGACCATGGTCAAGACGCTTGAGATGGTACGCCGCTTCCGCGCCAACGACAAAGACACGCCCCTCGTTCTCATGGGGTATTACAACCCGATCTACGTTTACGGCAACGCGCGCTTCCTGAAGGACGCGAAGGAAGCCGGCGTCGATGGCCTTATCGTTGTCGATGTCCCGCCCGAAGCCGATGACGAGCTGTGCCTTCCGGCCGTCGAGGTGGGACTAAACTTCATTCGCCTCGCCACGCCGACGACGGATGCCAAGCGCTTGCCCGCCGTCCTCAAGAACACCTCAGGCTTCGTCTATTACGTCTCGATTACCGGCATTACTGGCGCTGCAGCTCCCGTTGTGAACGACGTTCACAACCAAGTGAAGCGCATCAAGGGGCAAACCGAACTTCCGGTTGTCGTCGGCTTTGGTGTTCGAACAGGAGATCAGGCCAAGGCGCTTGCCAAGGGCGCCGACGGCGTGGTCGTTGGCTCCGCTCTTGTTCAAGTCATTGAAAAGTCATTAGGATCAAAGGGTCAAGCGTCAGCTGGGACGGTATCGGGTGTAATAAACATGGTGAAGGAATTGGCTGCGGCGCTGCGCACGCCTTGACCATGGGCCACGATATCCACCAAAAGGTCTGTTATGAGGGTCTCATTGAGCCCATATAGCGGCTAACGTCCCTTTCGCGGGGGCGGGCCCAGCGGTAGATTACGCCGCCCTACAACATACGAACGAGTCCGGAGGCTGCCGCTGCCGAGTTTGGCGAAGCCTCCAGCGATGAGGAGCCAATCGCAGTGAACTGGATTAACAACGTCGTCCGCCCGAAAATACGCGGACTGTTGTCGCCCACGAAGCGCGAGGTCCCGGACAATCTTTGGGTCAAGTGCCCAGAGACCGGACAGATGGTGTTTTATAAGGATCTTGAGGCCAACGAGTTTGTTGTGCCGGGATCCAACTATCACATGCGCATGGGGGCGGATCAGCGCTTGCGCCATCTCTTTGATGGAGGCGAGTACAGGAAAATCGCCGTTCCAGCCGTGCCGCAGGATCCGCTCAAGTTCCGCGATGGGCGTAAATACATTGATCGCTTGAAAAACGCCAAAGCCGACACCGAACTTGATGACGCCGTGCTTGTCGGCGAAGGCACGCTCGAAGGCCAGCCGGTCGTCGCGGCCGCTCAGGACTTCCGCTTTATGGCGGGCTCTCTCGGCATGGCTGCCGGCGAAGCCATCATCACCGGCATGTTGAAAGCCGTCGAACTCAAAACGCCCTTCATCCTTTTCGCTGCATCCGGCGGAGCGCGCATGCAGGAAGGTATTCTCAGTCTCATGCAGATGCCGCGCACCACGATTGCGGTGCAGCGACTGCGCGAAGCCAAGCTCCCTTACATCGTGGTTCTGACAGACCCAACAACTGGCGGTGTCACCGCCTCTTACGCCATGTTGGGTGACATCCACATCGCGGAGCCCGGTGCGCTCATCTGCTTTGCCGGTCCGCGCGTTATTCAGCAGACGATCCGCGAGCAGTTGCCAGATGGCTTCCAACGCTCTGAGTATCTCCTGGCTCACGGCATGGTCGATATGGTCGTACATCGCCATAAACTGCGCGAAACGCTGGCACGCGTGAGCCGTCTTCTCATGGCAGGCCTCACGGCCAGCAAGTCCGCGCAGCACAAGAAGATCAACGGCAAGCACTACATGAATGGGTCGTCTGTTGATGGAAAGTTGATCGAGTCTGCGGCGCGGGAAACGGGCGGCGTTATCGAGCCGGAACCCGTGCCATCGAGCCAGCGCTTTGATCCGGCGCGCTCTGACAAGACCAAACGTGAGGGTGAGACCATGTCCGCCACGCAGCCTCCGAAAGACGCGCCTCGCGGTGCTTGACCGGCGTCTCATCCAGTACTGAGCGCGGGCTCTCCCATGGCACACACGAAGACACGGCCGACAAGTGACGCGCTTCTCGCTCAGATGAAGCTGCTGCACCCCAAGCTTATCGATTTGTCGCTCGGGCGCGTCGTGAAGTTGCTCGCAAAGCTCGGCTCGCCTGAAACCCGGCTGCCGCCAGTCGTGCACATCGCGGGAACCAACGGCAAAGGTTCGGTCACGGCTTATCTCAAAGCCATGTTCCAGGCCGCCGGCAAGCGCGTGCACGTTTACACGTCACCGCATTTGGTGCGATTCCATGAGCGGATTGAACTTGCGGGCAACGACGGCAAAGCTCGGCCCATTAGCGAGGAAGCACTTGTCGAAGTCTTGATTCGCGTCAACGCCGTCAACGACGGCGACGACATCACTCAATTCGAAATCACCACAGCCGCCGCATTCCTTGCGTTCTCAGAAACGCCCGCCGATCTCCTCATTCTTGAAGTCGGCCTCGGCGGGCGCCTTGACGCGACGAACGTCATAGCAAAGCCGGCGCTGGCGATCATCACGCCGATTTCCATGGATCATGCTGAAAAGCTCGGGCCGACGTTGTCAAAGATTGCGCTTGAGAAAGCCGGCATTCTGAAGCGCGGCATCAGCGGTATCGTCGCGCCGCAGGTGGACGAGGTTTTGCGGGTGATAGAGGCCCGCGCTAATGTTGCAGGATGCCCAATCATCGTCGGTGGGCGCGATTATGACGCTTTCGAACAGAACGGGCGGCTCATCGTGCAGCGCGAGGATCGATTGCTCGACTTGCCACTTCCTGCGTTGATCGGACGTCATCAGGTCACGAATGCAGGTGTTGCCGTGGCCGCCGCGCTGACACTTGCAGAGCAGCGCCCAGGATTGGGGATAGAAGAAGCAGCGATCGCCAAGGGGCTGCGCACGGTCGAATGGCCGGCACGCATGCAACGCCTGACCAGCGGCCCGCTTCCTGACTTATTGGGCGCGGAGACGGAGCTATGGCTCGACGGCGGGCACAACCCTGCGGCTGGCGATATGCTGGCTGACACGCTCGTCGGTCTCGAAGAGAAAGCGCCAAAGACCACGTACCTTATTGTCGGCATGATGGGCCAAAAAGACGCGCTTGGATTCCTGGCGCCGTTTCGCGGTCTTGTGCGCACGATTTATACGGTTCCAATTCCAGGGGCACACGAAGCGCCGCACTCGGAAGAAACTCTCGCCGAGATCGCACGCAGCGCCGGGCTCAGTGCCATTTATTGCGCGGGGGTGATTGACGCGCTGGAAATGATCGTCGACTTGCCCGTCAGCAATAAACGCGTGCTGATTTGCGGCTCGCTTTATCTCGCAGGCCACGTTCTCGGGCTGCAGCTTGGCGTCACGCCGCAGTCGAACTAAGCCGCATTGAGCGCGCACCAGCGCATTTCGCGCAGCGCAGTGCGAAATCTCTCCTACTAAAGAACCAGCACGATTGGCTTAGAAAAACACTTGCCATGCGATATGCATAGATAAACATAACGCAAAAAATGCCAACAATGCAAGAGGAGTGAAACACTATGCAACACGTTGCCATGGACAAACTCAACGGCAAACAGATCATTAAGCCGCGCTACGATAATTTTATCGGCGGCAAATGGGTCGCCCCGGTTCGAGGACAGTATTTCTCAAACGTCACGCCAATCACCGGCCAGCACATTTGCGATATTGCCCGCTCGACGGCCGAAGACATTGAACTCGCGCTCGACGCCGCCCACAAGGCACGCGAATCCTGGGGCCGCATGTCGTCGTCCGCTCGCGCGCAAATCTTGAACAAGATCGCCGACCGCATGGAGAGCAACCTTGATGTTCTCGCGCTCGTCGAAACAATCGACAACGGCAAGCCGATCCGCGAGACGACGCATGCCGATATGCCGCTCGCCATCGATCACTTCCGTTACTTTGCTGGCTGTGCCCGCGCTCAGGAAGGCTCAATCTCTGAAATTGATCACGACACAGTCGCTTACCACTTCCACGAGCCTCTCGGCGTCGTCGGCCAGATCATTCCCTGGAACTTCCCGATCCTCATGGCCGTATGGAAATTGGCACCTGCGCTCGCGGCCGGCAACTGTGTCGTGCTGAAGCCTGCCGAGCAAACTCCGATGAGCATCATGGTGCTCATGGAAATGATTGGCGATCTCTTGCCAGATGGCGTTCTCAACGTCGTCAACGGCTTTGGCATTGAAGCCGGCAAGCCACTCGCTCAGAACAAGCGCATCGCCAAGATTGCGTTCACGGGCGAAACGACAACCGGCCGCCTCATCATGCAGTACGCCTCAGAGAACATCATCCCCTGCACGCTGGAACTTGGCGGCAAGTCACCGAACATCTTCTTCGCCGACGTTATGGATGCTGACGACGAGTTCTTCGATAAGTGCCTTGAAGGCTTCACCATGTTCGCATTGAACCAGGGTGAAGTTTGCACCTGTCCGAGCCGCGCGCTCATCCAGAAGTCGATCTACGAGAAGTTCATGGACCGCGCCATTCAGCGCGTCCTTAAAGTAAAGCAGGGTCATCCGCTGGACTCGTCCACCATGATTGGTGCGCAAGCGTCTAACGACCAGCTTGAGAAGATCTTGTCGTATATCGAGATCGGCAAAGGCGAGGGCGCCCGCGTTCTGACAGGCGGCCAGCGCATGCGTCACGGCGGCGAATTGGCCAACGGCTACTACGTCGAGCCGACGGTTCTCGAAGGCAACAACAAGATGCGCGTGTTCCAGGAAGAAATCTTTGGACCCGTGGTCTCGGTCACGACTTTCGACACTCCGGAAGAAGCGCTGCAGATCGCCAACGACACGCTCTATGGACTGGGCGCGGGTGTTTGGAGCCGTAACGGAACGCGCGCATATCGCTTTGGCCGCGAGATCCAGGCAGGTCGCGTGTGGACCAACTGCTACCACCTCTATCCCGCTCACGCGACGTTTGGCGGCTACAAGCAGTCCGGTATCGGCCGCGAGAACCACAAGATGATGCTGGATCACTATCAGCAGACCAAGAACATGCTGGTCAGCTACAGCTCGAAGGCTCTTGGCTTCTTCTGATAGACGTCTCCCTCTCCCTGCTTCGTCAATTTGCGGGGAGAGGGTCAATCGGAGTTCAAATGGTTAGCCGAGTCACCGCGATGCCTGATACGCTTCAACTCATCACGAAGTTGATCGCAATCCATGGCCCGCTTCTGTTTCACCAATCGGGCGGATGCTGCGATGGCTCGGCGCCCATGTGCTATCCGCGCGGCGAATTCAAAGTTGGCGCGCAAGATGTCTACATGGGCGAGATCGGCGGCCAGCCATTCTATATGGGCAAGTCCCAGTTCGAGTACTGGCGGCATACCGCTCTCATCATTGATGTCGTGCCGGGGCGCGGGTCCGGCTTCTCGGTCGAAGCGCCAGAGGGTGTCCGGTTTTTGACCCGCTCGCGTGTCTACACGGACGCCGAGAACGAAGCTCTCGATCTCGCCGGCCCCCCTCCGACGGGCGTCGATCGGCCTGCTATTTGACTTCTACCACCCCATTAAAAGCTTTATCGCCACGGCGCTTGTGGTGACAACGAGCAACGGCCGTATGATCCATGCGCCGTGCTTTATTGCGGTGTGCGATCCGGCCCAGGCGCCGAGCGTCTGACCAGCCGCCATCGGCAATCCAACCGCAAAGTTGACGTGTCCGCTCACGAGAAAAACCGCGAGCGACGCAAGGTTCGACGTGAAATTCAAGATCTTGGCGTTCGCCGTTGCGGTGATGAGATTGTTTGCCGCGAGGGTCAGGAATGCGAGAGTGTAAAGCGATCCGGCACCCGGACCGAAGAATCCGTCATAAAAGCCGATTGGCGCCGCGACGCCGAGCGCGAACGCGGCGGTTGAGAGTGTCGCGTGCGGCGCGTTCTCTCGAAGGTAAGGCGTTGCCGCGAAGTAGATGGCCGCAGCAATCAGTGCGAGCGGCGTCATGGATTGCAAGAGCGCCGCGTCTAAGCGCGTCACAAGCAAGGACCCCGCCGCTGCCCCAACCGCCGTCGACGCAACGGCGGTTGCAAGTGCGTGGAGATCCATGAGGCCCGCGCGCCAGTAACTTACGCTCGCCGTCGCGACGCCAAACGTTCCTTGCAGTTTGTTGGTGGCAATGGCCTCCGTAGGTGCCACCCCCGCGATTAACAGCGCCGGCAACGTAATCAACCCGCCGCCGCCTGCGATAGCATCGATGAAGCCGGCGGCGGTTGCCGCAAAGACCACGAGCGCGATGATATCGAAATCCACTTGGCGGCCTTCCCGGTGTGTGTTCCGGTCAAGCCATAGGCGATTTCAGCTTCGGTTTGTAGTCGCAGCTTTCATTGCTCGGTGCGCCGGCACTTGACTGGCAGGGCGGCGCGCGGCCGGAGCAATGAATATTGCTCGTGGCCCACGATCATACGCTCACGATCAACCGTCGCGGCCGCTTTGCTCGGAATGCCTGGCGCTCTTTTCCCAACGGGCAAGGTGGGCGGCAAGCCGCATCTCGGCTGCATTAAACTTGGCGATGGCTTCGCGTTCGCCCCAGGTGCGCCACAGCGCGTACCCCACGCCCACGCCGAGCAAAAATGTCACGAATAGGTATGAAGCAAGTTGCGAAAAGAGATACATGGTCAAATGGCTCCTAGATCGAAATGAGTCCCACTCGGAATCTGCCGCTCACGGCCCGCCGGTACTCGTGGTGGTGAATTTCCCGGACACTTTGAATTCGATGCGCCGGTTCAAGGCGAACGCGGCGGCAGTATCCGCCTCGTCATGTGGCCGGTTTGATGCGAACCCGCGTGAGGCAACGCGTGTCGGGTCTGCGCCTGCGAGCACAAGCTCTTCGCGAACAGTGTTCGCCCGGGCTTCGGAAAGCACTTGATTGTAGTCGGCGCCGCCGATCTTGTCGGTGTGACCCTCAACTGTCACGATCACGCTGCCACACGTGCCGATAGCTGTTGCGAGCTTCTTGATGAGGCCCTTACTCTCTTCGCTGACGCGGGCCGATGCGGTTGGGAAATAGATCGTTGCTTGGCTCATGATGCCGGAAAGGTCGCTCTCGCAGGTTGCCGCGCGTTCGTCAGGCTCGAGGGTGGCGTCCCGGCTGATTTCGGAAATTTCCAGGAACTTGAAATCGGTTCTTCGGTTCAGCGCCCGCGCTTCGTTGCCCTGGCTATTGTCGATGGGAGCCGTCGTCGCGTCGAAATCGGCGATGACGCGGGTCGCGGGAACGCCGCGCGCGATCAATTTCTCGCGCACAGCCTGAGCGCGTTGTAGTCCGAGCGCGCGATTGAACAGGCTGTCGCCATTGATATCGGCATGGCCGGTCACGAGGATTGGACGCGGTGCGCAAGCTTGGGCGGACAATACCAAGCGGTCGAGTTCGCCATTATAGCCGGGTCTGACTTCGAACATTTGCATGTCGAATAGAATCCGGCTGGTTTCTATGAGGGCCAAATCTTGCGAGGTGCAGACTGTTGACCCGGCACTGGGCGGCGCATCCAAAGCCGGTGAACCGCCGTTTGTCGATTCCGGCGTCGTTTCAATATTGGCTCGGGCCTCTTCGTGCGTGTTGGATTCGGCGACTGCCGCGACCTCGACTTGTGGCTCAGGCGCCGGTGGTGCGGGTGCTACTGCCTTGCGCGTCTCAGCTTCAGCGGCGCGGGCTTGTTCTAGCGCTTGTGCTTGTGCTTGAGCGGCGCGGGCTTGTTCCAGGGCCCGTGCCTGCTCTTGAGCGGCACGGAGTTGCTCCTCGGCAGCGCGGGCCTTTTCTTCAAGTGTGCGCTTCAACGCCTCTTCCCGCGCCAGGACTTGCTCGTCAGCCTTGCGATTGGCGTCCGCTTCGGCGGCGCGTGCCAATTCCGCGGCGATACGGGCCGCTTCGATGGCTACTTTGGCTTCGCGCTCGCGCTTCTCGGCGTCTGCTAGTTGTTGCGAAACTGCGGACATAGGCATTCGCGCGACGGCTTCGTTGTCAATGCGCGCTAAGATTCCAGGGAGGCCAGTGACCGAACCGAGTGCCTCGCGGACGGTGTCGTAGGCCGCGCGCTTTTCTACTTCGTCCGGGGCAAGACCTTTGACGATGCCTTTCTTGCCGTCCACCTTGAAAGTTGCCCATGTATAACCCGAATTCTTGAGCACCGATTTGGCATGCACTTCGGTTTCGGCAACCAGCCAGTCGCGCAGACCGGTAGCTTCGATTGAAGTCCAAGCGAAGAGTGCGAACAACAAAACGCCAAGTGCAGCCCGGCCGGCTAAGCATGTCGCGCAGTAATCGACCTGAGATTTGGCGCTCGCCGTTCTGAAGGCCTCGACCGCCAGGGTATCGGCCAGTTCGGCGTCGCTGCCGCGCCAACCGGCCAGGCGTCCTGCGACGGCCCAGTACGCGAGTGAGGAAAGAATACCTATCAATAACACGGACAAACCTGTCAGCGGGCCACCTGTAAAAGCCGCAGACGTCAGCGCCTCGCCTCGAACCGACAGGTGGGCTGCAATAAGTGCTAGCACCGTGCCGAGTGCAAGATGAACCGCCACGCGGCGAAGACGAATGAACTCCGTTGCTGCGACGCCTATCGCGGCGAGGGGGAGGCCGTACACCAAGACATAACCGAATGTTGCGCCAAGTTGCCAGAAGAACGAGGGTGTTTCAGGGCCCGACGCGGCGTTCAAGTCGAACAACACAAACTTGAGAAGCACAGCAACTAGGAGTGCTGCGAGCAATCCGCTAGACACGCGTATCAATTGCGGGGTCATTGGCGTCTCTCATCATGAAATAGTGTGCGGGACCGGAAATGAACCGCGAAGTAGGCGCCCAACAGCAACCCGTGCATTTTTGATAAGGAGCTCGGGGCGTCGCTAGTATGCTGCGTTCTCGGGTTCATTGTGTTCACTTGATTGATAAGTATTGGGCATTTCAATTGCGAAAAAGCGCAACATCACAGGAGTGCCGCGCTTTATGCTCACGTCAAACGATCACGCACATTGCCGACGCATTTGTGACGATGGCGTGATCTGAGAATGTTTTTGTTGCTTGGGAATAAAATGAATTGAGCCTAACTGCGCATCGCAGACGTAGTTAAAATATGTTGCGCTGGCAGCATGGCTGGCGAATGCCGCGATAAAAATAATCTCTCAAGTTATTGAAAGCGCAACGGATGCGCGTGGCCTTCTCTGCATTCTGCTGCGAGCCAAATCTCTTGCGCAGCCCTGGCGAACGCAGCGGTTATTCTCAGAAAAGAAAAAACCCCGCGAGGCTAACCTGCGAGGTTTGATTGTTTTCAAAAGTCTCGAACGATACTTATGCCGTCACACTCTGTGTGATCCAGTCTTCGAGCTTCTTCTTTTGAACGATGGCGCCGGTGTGCTGGGCAGCGACTTTGCCGTCCTTGAACAGGATCAAAGTCGGCATCGCGCGGATGCCATACGTCCCCGTCACCTTCGGGTTCTCGTCGACATCGACCTTCACGATCTTGACCTTGCCCTTCATCTCGGCGGCAACTTGTTCAAGCGCGGGTGCCATGGCCTTGCAGGGCCCGCACCACTGAGCATGGAAATCGACAAGCACGGGCTCGGTCGATTTCAGAACTTCGGCATCGAAGCTGGCGTCGGTGACGGCGTTGGCCATTTCAGGTCTCCTATATTGGGCGCTCGAAAGCCGCCCCCGTTTTGCTATTCAGTCATCTTGTTATTTAGGCATCTCACCGGGCGCCTCTTTCAAGGCCACCCTTAAACTTGTCCTCGCATAGGTAGGTACTGGGTCAGGACGCGTCAAGTCTCGCGCTATCAAGATCCCACAGACGCCGCACATAGTCTTGCAGTGTCGCGGCCGGAATCTCCATCAATCGCGGGCCATCGGTCCACAATAGCGCGGCCCGAACCTGCTTGCCCGGATAAATCTCGCCGAGTGCCAAGACATATGCGGCAAGCTGATAAAGGTAGGCCGGGGCCACGCTTTCCGCCTCAAGGGGTGGAGGGCGATTCGTTTTGTAATCGACGATCAGCACTTCGCCTTCCGTGATTGCAAGCCGGTCGATTTGTCCGGAAAGTTTCAGTGCCGGTCCCTTACCCTGTGGACGCGGCAGCGTTGCGGCAATTGGCACTTCGGCGCGGCTGGTCACGGAGAAGAGGTCTTTGAAATCCGGACGCGTCAAAATAGCGAGCGTCTCCTTGATAATCGACGTGCGGACCCGCTTAGGCAAGTCGATGCCGCGCTTCTCGACGAAGGCTGCTGCTGCGGCCGCACGCAGTTCTTCCGGGAGCGCTGGCAAATGTTCGAGCAGCGCGTGGGTCAGCGTGCCGCGCAGAAAGCGATGTCCTGCCACGAGCAGCGTTGGCGAAGGCCGGTCGCGTGTGTCGCCTGGGTGTGTGTCGTGATTGAGAATTGGCTCACCCTCGGCGTCCGGGGCATAAGGCTCAAGGCGCGACGGAGAGAGGGGCACGGTCAGTTGCGGCTCGGCAGGCGCGCGGTGCTTGGCGAAATCCGGCAGGGGTTGCGCCGTATGCAAGCCGACAGGCGCGCTCTCGTCGTTGTTGGACGGTTCGGATTGATGCGCTTCAAGCCGCTTGACGGTGAGACCATCAAGATACGCGAACGACGTCATCTTGGAGTCGAGCGCGTCCGCGATGCAGTCGTACCAGCACCCAGCCGATCTGCCTTTGCGGCCTTCAAATCCCGCAATGTACAACCGGTCGCGCGCGCGCGTCATGGCGACGTAGAGCAACCGGTTGCGTTCGTCGCGGTCGCGCTTCGCGTTTTCGCCAAGCGCCTGTTGTACGGCGTCGATGCCAGATGTGCCCTTTGACCGCCCAAAGAATGGGGCTTGGCATCCCTGCCGGGCATTGAACGTGAGTAAGCTCGACGAGACGTGCGCCAGGGCTCTCGCCGGAGGCGGTTGTGCAGGTGTCTGGCAAAAAGACGATCGGCGCTTCGAGACCTTTGGCGCCGTGCACGGTCATGACGCGCACTTCGTTGCGGCCATGATCCATATCGCGTTTGACTTCGCGGCGGCCTTCCCGCATAGCGGCAAGAAACCCGGTCAGAGAGGGTGGCGCGCCGTCATCATAGTTCAGCGCCGCATCGAGGAATTCGTCGATCGCGTCGGCCGATTCCGGTCCAAGCCGGTTCAAGCATCTTCGCGCGCCCGCCGTCCCGGTCGAGAAGTGCTGCAAAAAATTCATAGGGTGGTGTGAAGTCGGCTTTGGCGCGCCAGCGCTTCAAAGTCTCGGCTGCGTCGCGTAAGCGTGGGACTGTGCCGGCCTGGCGTTAGGAAGGCTTTCCACAACGCCCCTTTGCGGGCCGGGGCAACGGCGAGGAGATCGTCATCCGTCAAGTTGAACAGCGGGCTCTTCAAGACCGTCGCTAATGCCAGATCGTCTTCGGGCAGTGTCAGAAAGTCTCCGAGCGTCAGGAGATCCTGTACAGCGACTTGTTCGGTTAGTTGAATACGATCGCTGCCAGCAACCGCGATGCCGCGGGCTTTGAGCGCCGCGACCATTGGAATGGCGAAGGGATGGCGCTTACGCACCAGGATCAAAACATCGCCGGCGCGGATGGGGCGGCCGAGAGACGGCAGCATTTCGCCGCGCGTGATCCAGTCGCCGATCGTTGCCGCAATGCGCTCGGCCAGGCGGTTCGCAGGCGCGCGTTCTGCCGTATCTTCGAGCGGCTTCCAGGGATCGCCCTGCGCGGTCTCGCCATACGTCTCCAGCGGCCAGACTTCAATGAGGCCCGCATGGCCAAAGCGGCTGGCAATATGCCGGATACTTTGTGGCGAAGCAGTAAGTCCTGGCGTGCGCACAGGGTCTGAGAATACGTTATCGACCGCCTCCAGGATTGGCCGTACGGAGCGGAACGACAGGTTGAGCGGCACATGGCGCCATCCGGCGCGGACTTCTCCGGCGAGCTTGGCAAAGCGCTTGCCCATTGCATCGAACATTTCTGGTTCGGCACCTTGGAATGAGTAGATCGATTGCTTTTCATCGCCGACGGCGAACACAGTGCGGACAGTTTCGCGCGCACCAGCGCCGGAGAAAAATTCGCGTGCGAGAGATTCGATGATCTCCCACTGCACTGGGCTCGTATCTTGCGCTTCGTCGACCAAGATGTGGTCAAGACCGCCGTCGAGTTTGAATAAAACCCATTCCGCCGAGTCGGAGGTTTTGAGCAGGCTGCCCGTTTTGGCGATCAAGTCGTCGAAGTCGAGCGCCCCGCTGGCCGCCTTGGCGTCGCTATAGCGCTGCAACACGGCACCAGCCAGACGGTAGAGTGCCGTTGTGGCTTCGACCGCCGCGAGTGCCTTGCGTTCTTCGTTGAGTTTGTGGAAACCCGATTGGGCGCGCTCTGCCGTTGACAGTAGATCAGCGCGATCATCGGCCAACTTTTTTGTCATGAGACTGGCGCGCGGTTCGTCTTTTCCGGTGAGGAAGAAGTCGCGTAAGGCATTCGCGCGAAGTGCGGCGCTCGTCTGAGCCAGAGCATCTCCCAACAACTGGCTATTCTTGAGATCGGTCTTGCCGCCACCCGCGAGCTGGTCACGGATTGCGCGCAGGTCCGCGTCGGCGAGGACGTTGGCGCACGCCGTGACTAAGCTCGCCTCGCTGGACTTTGCGCCAACGCCAAGCGTCTTGCGCAGGAACGCCTCCGCTGCAGTAAATTCATCGGCGTGCGCGGCTCCGCCAAATCTGATGGCCGCGACCAGCCAAGTCCGCTCCGCAATAGCCTTGGTCAGGAGTTCGTCAAAATTGGAATCCGTTGCGTAGCGGATGGCTGTCTTCAATGCCTGGCCAATTGGAGCCTCGGGCTTTCCGGTGGCTTCTTCCAGTGTCTCGTCAATGGCGCGGCGGGTCAGCACGCGGCCCTTTTCGTCGTCGAGGATCTTGAAGCCCGGCGGCACGCCCGCTTCAAGTGGGAAACGCTGAAGCAGCCGCTCGGAAAAGGCGTGGATCGTTTGCACTTTGAGGCCACCGGGCAATTCAATGGCGCTCGTGAATAGGGTACGGGCGTGCGCGATTGTTGCAGTGGCCGGTTTGGTACCCGTCAACTGCGCCAACAATTCTGCAAGCGTCTTGTCCGATTCCGTGACCCAGCTTGCGAGCCGGTCGAATACGCGCTTCGACATTTCAGCCGCCGCCGCCTTTGTGTACGTCAGGCAGAGTATACGTTCAGGTCTGGTACCGGCCAGCAAAAGGCGCAGCACCCGGTTGGTCAGGACGTGCGTTTTTCCGGTGCCGGCATTTGCGCTAACCCAAGCGGACGATTGCGGGTCGGCGGCGTTCGATTGCGCGCGATCGGTCTCGTCGCGTGCGGCTTTGATGTCTTTGGTGGGAATCAAACTGCTCAAGCTCACGCCTCCTCGTCGACATGGGTCGACCATTCGGCAACGCGGGCAAGGCCCGCATAGTCGTCGTAGTCGTAGCGGAATCCGGGACGGCGCACCGCGCGATACGGGATCGTCACATCATCGTAGGCACGAACGAGGCTCAGCACGCCGTCGCTGGCCGCTTTGGCCAACGCTGCGATATCGCCGGTCGCGACGGTCTTGTCTTCCCCCGGCGGTTCGCCGCCTGAAGCGCGGATGTAACGCAGCGCCGTGACGGGTCTGCCGGCAACGCCCGGAAATCCTGATTGTCCTAGCGCGATGGCCGCTTCGAGCGGCAATTGCGGGCTCCGGTTCGAGGCGACGGCCTTGGCGTTGGGTATGACCCCTGTCTTGTAATCGGTAATGATCAACCCGTCAGTGCCGTCGTCGATCCGGTCGGCGCGTGCCGTCAACGTGAACGGGCCGCCTGGAGCATCAAATACGAGACTGCCGGATTTTTCGGCGATGATCTGTGTCACGCCTTTGCGGCGCTCCGGTTCCGTCTCCGCGAACCACGTGAGGAAGCGCTGCAAGCGCGGCATCCAGAACGCGGCAACGCGCGGATGACCGGTATAATTTTCAAGCACTTCCGTTGCGATTGTACGCAGGACCGCATCGGTATCGGCCGGCAATGTGTTGGGATGAGCAATCGCAAAGCGTGACAGCACTTCATGAACCAAACCGCCGCGCAAGCTCTGATCCGGCGCCGTTCCAAGCGGCGGTAGTGGTTCGAGTTTCAGGATGGCGCGGGCAAAAACCGCGTATGGATTTCTGATCCACTCCTCGACGCGCGTAACGCTCATGCGGCGCGGGCGCAACGCGAGCGCTGGCACAGGCTCGGGCGCCGAGATTCTAACGCGTGTCTTTTCGTCAATACTGTCGCGCGCGCGTGCCCATCCGAGCCACGGCTGGTCTGCAGTGAGAGCGTCATTCAGGTCCAAACCTTTAAGCAGGGCGTTGAGCCGCATCAACCAGCGTGACGGGACCGTCGGCACACCCTTAATCTTCTCGGCCCGTGTCAGGATCACACGCTCTGCGCCAAGTAACGAAATGAAATCGTGTGCCGAGCGGCCGATGTCTTCTTCGGGCGAAGGCAATCCTAGCGCTGTGCGCATCGGCCGGTTGAGCCATGCGCCGGGCTCCGCGGCTTCGGGCCATGTTCCTTCGTTGAGTGAACCTAAAACCAAAACATCGGGCTGTTGCAGGCGGGCTTCGAACGGACCCCAGATTGAAAGGCGCGGGTGAACCGGCGTGCGCTCGCGCACATTTTCGCGCGCCAGCAAGCCGCGATAGAGATCGCCGTAGTCGTTAGCGCTTATCGTCAACTTCGGCATGTTGTCGTCCATCAGTCCGACAAAAAACGTGTTGGCGGCTTCTCCGGCCTCGCCTTGCCACAGCGGATTGGCCGGTACTTCGGCGCCTTCGTCGGTTGGTGCGGGCAGCATGGCCAAGGCTTCTGCGCTAGCGATGTGTGCGGCCGCCAATTCTTTGAGGTTTCGCTCATGCGGCCGGGCATAGATGCTGACAAGCGGCGCGAATGCCGCTTCGAGCCGGTCAACCAGTGTGCGCGCGCCTTCCCAATCTTCTTTCCAAAGCCGCTTGACGGCGGGATGCTGGCGTTCGTCTTCGGCGTTGGCACGTTCGGCATTTGTCAGGGCTGCGCGCACGCCTTCGATTCCGCGCCCAAGGTAGGGCGCACGAAACGCCGCGAGTTCAAGCGCGCGTCCAAAACGGCGGATGTCGAAGGGCTCAAAACCGAGACGGCAGAGTGGATGCTTCAAGAGAGCCATCAATTCGGCGGGCCTAAAGCCGTTGCGTACCGCGTCGATCGTAAGATTGAGAAAAGTGCCGGGAACGGTCTTGACGAACGGGCGCCCGGCGCTGTCGTCGACGCGGATCCCCCAGCTTTGCAGCCGGATTGCGACGCGGCGTGCCAACATCCGGTCAGGCGAGACGAGCGCGGCCGTGCGGCCCGGCACTTCGATGGCCTCGCGCAGGATTAGGGCAATCGCTTCGGCTTCGTCCTGCGCGCTCGGCGCTTCGATGAGCGAAACGCCGGTTAGCGCGTCCCTTATCCCGCCGCGATCGGCGCTGTTGGCGAAGTGGTGCCAGCGCTCGGTCGTAGCCGACGGCCGCATGGCTTCCGAGATCAGTGCGCCCCGTGCGGCGAGTTGCTGACTTGGCGTCGCCCCGTGCAGGGTCCGGACGTCGGCGCGCGCGACACCTAGTTGATCGAGAAGCTTCTTCAGCCCGAATTGAGGATGCTCGGGATGATGAGGGCTGATGCTCTGCCAGCTGGCATCATCAAGCGTGAGATCAAGGGCCGGCAGGACAATGGCACCGTTCGGCAGCGCCGCGACCGCGCGCATCAAAGTCACAGTTGCCGGGATTGATCCGGTGACGCCCGCAATAATGACAGGCGCGCCGGGCGGCAACTTGGTAATGCGCTCGGCCTCGGCGAGAAGGAGTGCATTGCGGCGACCGGCCTGCGACGTGAAACCCTTCTCTGCGAGAACCAGCGGCCAAGCGTCCGTGACAATTTCGAGAAACTGAATGGTTTGCTGCCAATGCGTTGCGAACGTTTCCGGCACGAGGCCTTTGAGGTTTGACAGCGAAACGTTTTCCGTCTCGACCAAATCCATAAGTGCTGCAAGTTCAGCAGCCAGCGCCGCAGCCTGTGCCGGCGTATTGCTGGCGGCACCTGCTTCGTCGGGATCTGATTTGGCTCTGACCTCGCGCCAGCGTTGCACCAGCTGCATCAAGGTCAACGTGCGCTCCAACGGCGACACGGCCGGCGGCAAATCAAGCGTCCCGCTGCCGAGCGTGGTGAGACCTGCAAGCCCTGAGAGCAACGTGAGATCTTCCTCGCCCTCTGAAATGGGCCGGATGCGCGGCATTAAGAGTGCACGCGCACCCGATGCCGCAAGAAAAGCGTCTTGTAGCGCGCGCGCCGCACGCCGCGTTGGCAGCAGCAGCGTTATGTCTTGCAGATTGAGTGCGTCCGGCTTAGCCCCGCCCGTTACTGGCAGATCTCCATTCAAAATCGCACGCGCCAAGCTGGAGAGAAAACCCTCTCCAGGCGGTACAGTATAAATGTTGGGCCGCCCCGCCGCCTTGCTCATGGACGCGCACCGGGGCGGCCGGTGACGAGATGCTGGTTGGCGATAGTCGTCTCGGCTTCAGACAGTGCCTCGGGCGTGCCGACATGCATCCACAGGCCTTCAAGGCGCACGCCATAAAGGCGGCCAGCAGAAATCCCGCGATCCCAGACATGGTTCAATGAGAAGCGCCGCTCTTCCTCTCCCTTGAACATACAGGGATGAATGATCGACACGCCCGCAAATACGAATGGCGCAATATGCTGTCCGCTCTGGCGGGTCAGGCGGCTATTTGCGTCCATATGAAAATCGCCTGGGCCATCGTAGCCGAGACTTCCAGTCGTTGGGGCCAGCAGCATGATGCTGTCCATGCGGACTTCGTCCCATGATGACAACAGCCGGTCGAGGTTGGACCCCATGCCTTCGATCCACACGGAATCGGAATTGTGAATGAGAAACGGAGCATCTCCGATCAGAGGCAGCGCTCTGACGACACCGCCGCCCGTGTCGAGCAGGACACCGCGTTCATCCGAAATGGCGATCTCGGGACTGTTACGCGTTTTGAGATGGGCCTCGAGTTTGTCGGCGTGGTGATGCACGTTAACGACCGCACGCTTGATGCCGGCCGCCGCCAGCCGGTCGAGCACGTGATCGATCAGCGCCCGGCCGTTAAGACGCACGAGCGGCTTCGGGATCGTATCGGTCAGTGGCCGCATGCGCGTGCCGAGACCCGCGGCGAGAACCATCGCGGTTTGAGGCAACGTCGTACTGCGGCTTTCATTCGGCATGCGTCGAACTCCGAGGTGTTGCTAGATTTTCAATGGCCGCTGCCGCGCCGCGACCGGCAGATGGCGGTCGTACCATGCCTTTAGATCGGCAAGGCCGGGGTGCACAAGGTCACGCTCCACATAGCGCCAGATGCGCGGGATATGCGCCAGATATTGCATTTTTCCGTCGCGCTTGGCGAGGCGGGCAAAGATACCGAGGATCTTGGTATTGCGCTGGGCTCCGAGGGCGGCATAGCCGTAGCGGAACTCGTCCTCGGAAAAATTGGTGTCATTCGCGCGAACTTTGGCGATGTAGTGCGCGAGCAGCTGCGCCTCAATCGAACTCGGGCACATCGAGACGCGCGTCCTGCAAGAGTGATACGAGATCATAGCCGAGGTGGCCAAGCAGCGCGTCTTGAAAATCGATGATGCCGGTGTCGCGCGGGCTCGTGCGATCATCAAGTGCGATCAGATTGGGGGAATGATAGTCGCGCAGGGCCCATCCCTTCGGCGCCGTGTCGATGCGGTTGAATGCAGTTCGCCAGAGCGTCACAAAATCCGTGCGCGCCGCCTCGGGCACTGCCGTGCCGTGGAGTGCGGGCCAATACCAGTCCAACAGCAACTCGACTTCGATTTGAAGTCCGCCTTGATCCATGAGCGGCAACGCATACGTGCTGCCATCTGGAAGGGGCATCGTCGGCGGTGGCGGGGTCTTGCGCAGTTCAACAAGCACATTCACGCCGCGCCGCCAGAGTGCCAACTGGTCTTGGCCAACGGATACTTCGCGGCCAAAAACGCGATCTCCGAAGTCTTCGATGAGCAGCATTCCGCGCTCCAGGTCTTGGGCGTAGATCTCGGGCGCAGAAAACCCGCGCTCGCGCAACGCGTAGGCGACGGCAACGAAGGGGCGCACATCTTCCGCGAGGTGTGCAATCTGGCTATAGGGCTTCCCTTCTCGAACCGGCGGCCCGTCCGGCTGTTTGGGCGAATCCATCAGAATAGCTATTGAGCCATCGGCCTTCTTGATACGTGCGTAACGGCGCGCCGAAGCGTCGCCCTGGAGATACGAAAATTCTTTATCCGGCCCGCCCCATCCACAAGCACTAACGAAGTCCCGGATTTCCAATAGCCGTTTTAGTCGCGGCGCAAGCGGCGCGCTGGCATCCAGCGTGACATCGCGCGTCTCGCTATCGCCGGTTTCGCCAATACGCATCACAAATTGATGTTCAGGCAGGAGCGTCCCGGCGCGTTCCGGCCACTCGATAATGGCGATGCCTTTGCCCAGGGCATGGTCGAGGCCAAGCTCGTGCAACTCATCGGCGGCCGTCAGCCGGTAGAGATCGAAGTGGGCCACGTCGAACCGGCCGGCGTTGTAGCTTTGTACGAGCGTAAATGTAGGGCTTGGGATCTCGAGGTCCTTGACGCCGGCGATGGCTCGGATGAGGGCGCGTGCGAACGTTGTCTTGCCCGCGCCTAGGTCGCCTTCCAAGGCCAGCACATCGCCGGGCTTCAAGGCAAAGGCAAAGTCCTCGGCCAAGCGGCAGAGTTGCGGTTCCGTCAAAGCGGGGAGGGTCTTGGCTGCGATCATGGGCGAGGACGAGTTTACGCGGCCCGGGACGGTCCCGCTAGGGCTCCACTGCCGCTGTCCTCTGCCGGGATTGGCCTTTCGGGTATTTTGACGGTGACCCGTGTACCCCGGTTTTCCTGGCTTTCGATGAGAATGCGGCCGCCGTGCAGTTCCACGAGGCTTTTCACGATGGAGAGACCAAGCCCGGCGCCGCGGTGCTTACCGCCCTGGCTCTTGCTTTCGAATCGCTGGAACACCTGGCCGATCTGGTCCTTGGGGATGCCGACGCCGCTGTCTTCGACAGTGAAGACAATCGCGCCTGCTTCGCGCCAGCAGGTCAGCTGCACGGTGTTGCCGGCCTTCGAGAAGCCGACAGCGTTCGAGAGCAAATTGTAAAGCACCTGACGCATGCGCGCTTCGTCCGCCATGAACTCGGTGACGTTGTCGGCAACGGCGATATCGATGGTCAGCCGCGCCCTGATGGCACGCTCGCGAATACCGACGATGGCCGCATCGATGATGCTGCGGATGCCGACGGGCGCCAGCTTGAGATCGAGACTGCCTGCATCGATGGTGGCAAGGTCGAGGATATCGTCGATGATGGCGAGCAGCGTTTTCGAAGACGACATGATGTCGGCCACGTACTCGCGCTGTTTGTCGCTGAGGTCGCCCATGAATGGACTGGCCAATAACTCCGTGAAGCCGATGATGTTGGTCAGCGGCGTTCTGAGTTCGTAGGAGATGTGACCGATGAACTGCGTCTTCAGCCGGTCGGCGGCGATCAGGGCTTCGTTGCGCTCAACCAGTGCGCGTTCCGCCCGTTTGGCGTCCGTCACGTCGACGAACGTCAATAGTGTTGCGCCGTCCGGGAGCGGCATGAGCGCATAGTCGATGACGCATTGGTCGGCGCGTATCATCTGCCCTTCAAAGGCTTCCCGTTCGTCAAGGAAGGCCGTGACCGCTCTGCTGATGCGTGTCCAAATATTGGGTGCATTGTGCAAGGCGGACGCCTGCGCGATCACATCATCGATGTGGGGCAATTCAGATAGTTTGCGCGGCGCCATTTTCCAGATGCTGGTAAAGGCCGTGTTGAACAGTTTCAGGCGCCCGTCGGTGCCGAACACCGCGACGCCTTCCTTTAAGCTGTCGATGGTTTCGCGCTGCACATCGATGAGCGCGTTGTAACGGCTTTCGAGCGCGAGGCGTTCTGTTTCATCGCCGAAGAGGTAGGTAACGCCCCCATCGGGGCGTTGTTCCGCGATGACATGCAGAATGCGCCCGTCCGTCAAATGCCACCAATCTTCGAGGCTTTTTCCTGTCTGATAGCAGGCGAGGACTTTGGCCTTCCAATCGCGATAGTTGACGACGGGTGGAAGTTTGCTCTGTTCGCGCAGGCGATCAAGAATGGCGCTGTCACTCGGCTTTTCGCGAAGCCATCCCGGATCAATCTGCCAAAGCTTGTAATAAGCGTCGTTGAAGAACACGAGCTGCTGGTCGCGATTGAAAATGGCGACGCCCGTCGAGACGCGATCCAGCGTGCGGTCGTACGCTGCGATTTGCCGTTCAAGTTCGCCTTGTACCGTGTCGATGGCCGTCACGTCGATTGCGGCACCGGCCGATACATCGTCCAGTGGCAGTACGACGATGTCGTGGGGTTTGCGTTCGCCGCCAGTGACGATGTGTACCCGGTCCCGGTATTCGCTGCCTTGGGTCAATGACTTGGCGACGGCTTTACGTTCGCGGCTTTCCAGGAGCTCGATCTGCCGGTCGATCACTTCGGTTTCGCTTTGGGCCTCGACAGCTGCTGTATAGGCCGTATTGACCCAGCTGATCCGGCCGTCGTTGCTTCGCAGCCAAACCGGCATCGGCAGCGTGTTCAAGAGGGCCCGGCTCGAGCGGATGTCGCGCGCCAGGACTTGATGGGTTTCCATCACTTTACCGAGTTCGAGTTTATATCCCGAAATGTCCTTGAAGCGCAGCACCGCGCGGCCGCCCGCGGCCCGGCCCTCGGCTTCGACGTGACCGCCGGCAATTGTGCGCAGAATGATGTTGAAGGCGCGCCCCTGGGCAAACAGTTGATCGAGGGCCGACTTCAAAACTTGTGCGGCCGACGCTTCCAGCCACTGCCCAAAACGTAAGACGTCGGCTTGCTGCTCAGGAAGTCCCGCAACTCCGGTCAGCGTGTGGGCCACGATGCGAACGGCCTGTCCCTGTTCCCAGAAAATCAAGATCTGCGGTTCGGCGCGAATGATGGCATCGGCAGCTGCGAGATTACGGCGCAGCTGCAGACTCTCCGCTTTTGCCAAACGCGCTTCCCGGCGGGCGCCGCTGGCGATATGCCAGACGATCAGACCGGCGATGAAGCCCGAACCCGCCACGACGGCAATCAACGACATATGACGCAGATCAAATGCGTTGGGCTGTGCGCTATCGGCTGAAACGATCGCGGCTATGAGCACCGTGACGCACGCCATGGCGGCAAGCAGCAGTACGGCGAGTTGCCGCCGCGTCGTGCTCCTGTTGGCCTTTTTTGCGATCGCGCGCATTTAAATCCGGGTTGATGAAATGAGACACCCGGCTTCATACGCGTCGATACCGGCGCCGGAGAGATCAAGCACACTCAAGACCGGGCAGTTTGGCTGCCCGAATCACTTGGCTTTAGTATGCGGGCGTTGTGGCGCGGTAGCCAGCCCACTCCAGGCGCAAAGGGCGGCTCAAAAAAGAACGGCACCAGAGTGTTCCCCTAGTGCCGCTCATGATGTGCCGCTCAGATGTCCGCCGGCAGGCCCAATTGGGCTCCGCGGGATTCTTAGTAACGGTAGTGGTCGGCCTTGAATGGGCCCGACTCTGGCACGCCGATGTAGGCCGCCTGCTCGGAGCTGAGCTTCGTCAGTTTGACGCCGATCTTGGCGAGATGAAGCCTTGCGACTTTTTCGTCGAGGTGCTTCGGCAACGTGTAGACCTTCTTCTCGTACTTGCCAGGGTTGGTCCAAAGTTCGATCTGGGCCAGCGTCTGGTTGGTGAACGATGCCGACATGACGAACGAGGGATGGCCCATCGCGTTGCCGAGGTTCACAAGGCGGCCTTCCGACAATAGAATGATGCGCTTACCGTCGGGGAACTCGATCTCGTCCACCTGCGGCTTGACGTTGTGCCACTTATAGTTCTTGAGGCCAGCGACTTGGATCTCGTTGTCGAAGTGGCCGATGTTGCAGACGATCGCCCGGTCCTTCATGCCCTTCATGTGCTCGGACGTGATGACGTCCTTATTGCCTGTGGCAGTGACGAAGATGTCGGCGCGCTTAATCGCGTCTTCCATCGTGGTCACTTCATAACCTTCCATGGCAGCTTGCAGCGCGCAGATGGGGTCGACTTCCGAAACCATCACGCGGCAACCGGCCTGGCGGAGCGAGGCGGCGGAGCCCTTGCCGACGTCACCGAAGCCCGCAACCATGGCGACCTTGCCGGCCATCATGACGTCGGTGCCGCGGCGGATACCGTCGACGAGTGATTTACGGCAGCCATAGAGGTTGTCGAACTTCGACTTGGTTACCGCGTCATTGACGTTGATGGCCGGGAACAGCAACTTGCCGGCTTTCTGCATTTCATAGAGACGATGGACGCCAGTGGTCGTCTCTTCAGAAACGCCCTTGATGTTCTTGGCGATCTCGGCGAACCAGCCCTTGGGCTTCTCTTTGAGGGTCTTCTTAAGGAGCGCGAAGAAGATCTCTTCTTCTTCCGAGCCGGGCTTGTCGAGGAAGGCCGTGTCGCCATTTTCGGCACGAAGGCCGAGATGGACGAACATGGTGGCGTCGCCGCCGTCGTCGAGGATCATGTTCGGCGTACCGCCGTCGCCCCACTCGAACAGCTTGCGGGTGTAATCCCAATATTCGACGAGCGTTTCGCCCTTGATGGCGAATACGGGGATGCCGGCCGCGGCGACGGCAGCGGCGGCGTGGTCCTGGGTCGAATAGATGTTGCACGAGACCCAACGGATATCGGCGCCAAGAGCTGCCAGCGTTTCAATCAGCACGGCGGTCTGGATCGTCATATGCAACGATCCGGCGATGCGTGCGCCCTTCAAGGGCTGTTTAGAGCCGTATTCGGCGCGGGTCGCCATCAAGCCCGGCATTTCAGTTTCGGCAATGTTGAGTTCTTTGCGGCCCCATTCGGCGAGGCCGATGTCTTTGACGATGTAGTCGTGTTTGGCGCTCATGGCGGCTCCTTCGAACTGAAATGAATAGGACGTCACGGGATCGCGCGCCGGAGTTGATCCGGGGCGGTCCGGCGTCATCGGCCGCCGCGGGGACTAAGGGCGCGCGTTTTGTCGCAGGCCAAGTCTCCAGGAAGCAAACGAGGGGTGCTATAGCCGACCGGTGCGCCCATCGCAACAAGATATAAACAACTCTTTATGTGTCGAACTACTGTTTCGTTGGTTCGGCAACGGCCTTTTTCAGGAAATTCGCGTCGATTGCGCATCGTATTTGGTTATTGCCAGGTAACTTATAAGTAGACTTAAATAACAATGCATTCTATCTATGTATAAAATTATAGTAAAATTGTATTTATCAAATCCATGGCGATAAAAACTACTTAAAATGCGAATGTTATGCTTCAGCCGTCTTGAACATGTTCATGATTATGGTGGTCTCCTGAAATTGGAATTTGTGGGAGACGTACTATGTCAGGCGTTATGACCAAGCAGGATGAAACGGTTCCTGCTCTGCTCAACGGAACATCGGCCATGGCGCGCCGTCGGGCGCGGGTTGGCGAATTTTCCGGCGACACCCGCGGTGGCGTCCTGATCCCCTTTGCCCTGATGGGTGTGGTGTTGTTCAGCTTGGTTGGCGGCGCGGTGGACCTTGGACGCTGGCTCCACGCTCGCGATCAGACGATCTCGGCCATCGATGCCGCCGTGCTTGCGGCGGGCCGGGCGCTCCAGACGGATCCAACGAACGTCAGCGGGGCTTTGGACATTGCGCGCAACTATTACGCGGCCAATACGCAGACGCGCTTGGCGACAATCGAAGACACCGTCAATTTCGAAGTGATCAACAGCGGCGGCGTTATCCAGGCGACGGGTGGCGTGAAGATCAAGACGCCCTTGCTTGGTATCACGGATATGGCGGGATTGGACTTGAACAAACTGCCATTGTTCAATCCCGACGAAGCGCCGCAAGCGATCATCAAGCAGGAATCCGATCTCGGCTGGAATCGCGAGATTTCTCTGATGCTCGACGTTTCAGGCTCTATGAGTTCGAACAGCAAAGTTGCCGACATGAAACTAGCGGCGGTCGATCTGGTCAATCTCGTGATGAAGGATCCGGCGGCAGAAACTTGGACCAAAATGGCCATCGTTCCATTCTCTGCTGACGTGCGCCCGCCGGCTTCGATTCTTAGCCAAGTTGTGAAACCACTGACGAGTGCCTTAGGCGGTATCGTAGGTCTGTGGCCCGATAAGCGCGAAGTATTCAGCGGCGGCGGCGGCGGCAATGGCAATAACGGCAATGGCAACGGCAATAATGACGACGACGATGACGATGATCCACCCGAAGCCGATTATTACTGGCGTTCTGCTTGCGTGTCCGAGCGCACGGGCACCGACGCCTACACCAACGCGGCGCCGGGCACGGGCGTGTCCAGCGCGTTGCTGGGCAGCTATGTCATGCCGACTTATGTAAGAAGCACAAATTCAAATCCTAGCCGAAGTGGCCTGTGTTCTACTCCGCTTTCAGCTGAAATGTTGCCGTTGACCAACACCAAAACAACGCTGCTTAACAAGATCAACGGCCTGACATTGGGGGGTGGTACTGCCGGACATCTGGGCACGGCTTGGGCTTACTATTTCCTCTCGCCAGAGTGGAACTCGGTTTTGCCTGCTGCTAGCCAGGCACTGCCTTACGGAACGGAAAAGTTGAAGAAGATCGCCATTCTCATGACGGACGGCGAGTATAACTTCCAGTACGACGCAAAGGGTTACGCCACGTCGCTCAACGTCGCCGGCAACTCGGCCAACGGTCTGACTTCGGCTCAACAAGCCGTCGAGATCTGCGGCAAGATGAAAGACGACGGCATCGAAGTCTACACCGTCGGCTTTGATCTGGGTGACAACGATACGGCGATCCAAACGTTGGCCAGTTGCGCCTCGGGAACCGATCATGCCTACATTGCCGAGAACGGCACGCAGTTGAAAGCCGCGTTCCGCGACATCGCGATCAAGCTGACCGAACTCCACTTGCTGCGCTAAGCCGCGACAAAAAGTTATTTTCGAACCCGAACCGGGGGTGTCCATCACAGGGCGCCCCCGTTTTTTTTGCGTTTTTTCGCTGCCGGGGGTTGGCCGAGAGCGAAGATCAGGCCAGCGCTAAAACTAATAATAACAACACGTTGGCGCACGCGGTCGCCTTAAATTTGAAAATAAAATAATAACTACAAGTAAATATGAAGCATAAAATTTAATTCAATTTGTATTATTCGTGTATAAGTGTCATCAATAGTTGATAAAATAAGCTTTTTCGCATTCATTATTGTTAAATACTACGTGGTGTACTGTGCGTTGTGTAGTATGCGTAATTAGGAGGCGTATCATGTTCTGTCCGGCTCAGAAGCAATCGGAAATTGCTTCGACTTCCAATGCCGGGAGTGCGGCCCAATTCTGCGGTGTGGCGCGGCTTAGGTCGCGGATTTCTGATTTCGCGCACGACACCGAAGGCGCCGTCATGATGACCTTCGGTCTCATGGCCATCGCCATGTTCGCGATCATCGGCGGCGCGGTTGACATGGGCCGTTGGCTGAACGCACGCGACCAGACCATCTCGTCAATCGATGCGGCGGTTCTGGCTGCTGGCCGTGAGCTGCAAACCGGCGCAACCGCGGCTCAAGCCAAACTGGTGGCGCTTAAATATTATAACGAAAACACCAAAACGCGCCTGACGGTGGAAGACGATACCGTCGATTTCGTGGTATCTGCGGACAATACAACGGTGACCGCCACCGGCTCGGCGCGCATCCGCACGCCCTTCATGGGCCTCGCCAATGTCAACCATTTGCAGCTCTTCACCGGGGCAGAAGCGCCTGAAGCGTCTACCACGCAGCGGTCCGATACCGGCGTCAATCGCGAAATCTCGCTCATGCTCGATGTCTCGGGCTCCATGTGCCAGCCGTGCACCAAGCGCGATGCCATGAAAGACGCCGCTGCAGACCTTATTACCATTTTGCTCCCGGAAACGCAGGGCGAGTTCTCGACCAAGATCGCCATCGTGCCGTTCTCTGGCGACGTGCGCCCGCCGTCCTACCTCTATGACAACGTCACTCCGCCCAAGGGCGCTGCCGCAACCGCGGCATGGCCGGATATTCGCTATATCGCTAATGGCGGCGGCGGCGGCAACGGAAACGGCAACGGAAACGGCAACGGCAACGGCAACGGGAACGGCAACGGGAACGGAAACGGCAACGGAAACGGCAACGACGATGACGATGACGATGACGATGACGACGAGGAACAAGAAAACCCGGGTGTTCCGCACTATCGCTCGGCTTGCGTTGCCGAACGGCAGGGCACTGGCAAGCACACGGCCGATCCAGCTACCCCGACGTCTGATTTCGTCACGCCGACCTACTTGGAAAATAGCGACATCGAGCCGGCGCAGTACACCACAGCGGTTGCGAGCGGCCTATGCTCGACACCTGTCAGCGGCGAAGTGATGCCATTGTCATCGGAAAAGAGCGAACTGCTTGCCAAGGTCCACGGCTTGACCACGGGTGGCGGTACGGCGGGCCACGTTGGCACGGCATGGGCTTACTACATGCTTTCGCCCGACTGGTATTCGGCTCCTTGGGTTTCCGGTGCCAGTCTTCCGGATGGCAGCATTCCGGTCGACTACGGTACGCCAAAGACCAAGAAAATCGCGATCCTCATGACGGACGGCGAGTACAATCGCGAAGTGGATAAAGATGGTCTTGTCATAACCGACACGCATGCTGGTCAGAGTGCCAACGGCAACAGCTCTTCGGGCCAAGCGCTTGCGACGTGCAACCAGATGAAGCAAGACGGCATCGAGGTCTACACTGTCGGGTTCGACCTCGGCGGCAACCAGAATGCGATCAACTTGATGAAGAACTGCGCATCCAGCAATGCGAACGCTTACACTCCACAGGACGGCGCGGCGCTGAGGATGGTCTTCCGCGATATCGCCATCAAGCTGACGGAACTTCACTTGTCGAAGTGATTTGCCGGTCTGACGGAAGCAAATTGAACCGGGGGTGCTCCAACAAGGGCGCCCCCGATTTCGTTTGAGAACCGCTTTGCTTCAAGCGTCGCAAACGCATTCTTCGCCAAAGCCCGCTTCAACCAGCGCGACGATCGCGGCGAGCGCATCTGGGCCTTGTGGGCCCTCGGCGGTAATGTGCAGCGAAGAGCCCGGACCTGCTGCAAGCATCATGAGCCCCATGATCGACGTGCCGCCGACAGATTGGCCTTCGCGCGTCACCGTAATCGTGGCGTCGAAACTTTCGGCGCACTTCACGAACTTCGCGGACGCGCGTGCGTGCAGCCCCTTAATGTTGCGGATGATCACCACGGCTTCCGGGCGCATACTGTTTTTGAGTTCCGGCATTTATCGGTCCTGCTTTGCGCGCCACTTAGCCGAGGAGTTCTTGGCTCGCCACCTTGATGTATTTGCGTCCGGCATCTCTTGCCGTCGCGACCGCCTTATCAAGTGGCATTTCCGTGCGAATGGAGGCTAGCTTGACGAGGATCGGCAGATTTATCCCGGCGATCACTTCGGCTTTTGCTTCATCCATGACGGAGATGGCGAGGTTTGACGGCGTTCCTCCGAACATGTC
This sequence comes from uncultured Alphaproteobacteria bacterium, assembly GCA_963819605.1. Lineage (GTDB taxonomy): Bacteria > Pseudomonadota > Alphaproteobacteria > Rhizobiales > Hyphomicrobiaceae > Hyphomicrobium_B. The sequence goes on from CAWFWU010000009.1 coordinate 48,241, forward strand.
GGTCAAAACAATGACGCCTTCGCCGGTTTCGACGCGTTTCACAGATGCCAGAATATCCAAGCGCCGCGCTTCCATGTCGTCGTCAGGGCCGATGGCAATCGTTTCTAGCTGCTGCTGGCGGCCAACGATATGCTCCAGCGCATTGCGGAATTCGACCGCAAGGCCCCCATGCGTAACAATGACAAGTCCGATCATGCGGTGTTGGCCATTCCAGATCCGAACCGAACCAAGTGCCGTGGGTTCAATTGGGCCTTTGTTATCGAGCAGTCTCGGGTCACTCTTCACCGGCAGCCGGTGCGAGCGGCCGGAAGGTGGCAAGGGTTCACCGGTTTCGCAAGTCTTTTTACATGCTTCCAACGGCTGCCGCGATCAATTCAGATTTGGCGCAGGCGGCAACTGTGGGCTGGCAAGCGCCAAAAGGAGCTTTATGGGGGCCGAGGCGTCAAATGCCCACAGCCGGAGCAATGGGAAGCTGTGCCCGAGAATAACAGCAACTGGCCACGGGTCAGGCAGGCGGTCCACGGCCTCGCGGGTCACCAGATCGACGATGAGCGCAACTTCTGCACGAGCGACTGACGGCACCCGCATGATGCCAAGGCCGCGAATTTCGAGTTTGCCTTCCAGCCCCTGTGGGGCACTGGCGATAACCTTGCCATCCTGGGTGCGGAGCCGGACTTGGTCGTCTGCAACCAATAATACAGGCAGCGTCAATAGCGTTGACGGAGCCAATGAGAGGCAACGCAGTGCCAGATCGGATTTGCCCATGCCAGACGCTCCTCGTATCAGAGCAGCGCGTCCACCGAGTGCAACGGCCGTCGCGTGGACGCACTCACTTGTTCCGGTCAAGCGGGCCTCCCGCCCAATTGGCGCGGGGAATGCGAACAATGAACCGCGCGCCGCCCATTCCTTGGCCACTTGGGCCACTTGCGCCGTTATTGGTATCTTTGCCGTTTGCGCCGGCGGCACGGTTTTCGGCGTAGATCACGCCTCTGTGGCTTGAAATAATCTCGCGCGAGATCGAAAGCCCAAGTCCAGAGTTTTTGCCGCGCTTGGCGTCTGTTGCCGGGCGGTCGCTATAAAAGCGCTCGAAAATGGTATGCAAGCGGTCTTCGGGAATACCGGGCCCTTCGTCATCAACGATAACTTCGACGCTGCCCGATACGGGCCGTGCGTGCACCGCGACCGTGCCGCCGTCCGGCGAGAACGAGAGCGCATTGTCGATGAGGTTGGTGAAGACCTGTCCCAGCCGCCCATCATTTCCCAGAACCGTCAGTTCGGCATCGCTGGATCCGGGTTCAATTGTTAGTCTGATGCCACGGCTGTCGTCAGAGAGGATATCGCGGAAAATGCCAGTAACATTGGTCAACACAACGCGCACGTTGGTTGGTTGCATGTGTTGCCGCGCGAGTTCTGCGTCAAGGCGCGAAGCGTTCGAGACATCGTTGATCAGCCGGTTGAGCCGTTTCAACTCGTCTTGGATTTGTTGGACGAGTTCGTCGCGATCCTCTTGGCTGCGTGCGTACGTCAACGCTTCTGCCGTCGAGCGGGCCGCGGCCAATGGGTTCTTCAATTCATGCGCCACGTCCGCCGCGAACTTCTCGCTGGCCTCGATACGTCTGTAGAGGGCGCTGGTCATTGCGCGAAATGCGCGGCCCATCTGGCCAACTTCGTCGCGCCGGTCGGCAAAGTCGGGAAGATCCTGGCGCGATGCGATGTTCTGGCTGACTTCTTGGGCCGCTTCTGAAAGCCGGCTCATGGGTCCGGCAATCGCGCGCACCAAGAACAGCGAAGATATGATCGAGGCGAGCAAAGCGATTGCCGCGATCTGCAGGATCAGCCGGCGCTCATCCCAAAGGATCTCGTCGATTTCGCCCGGCCGGGTCGAAAGCAACAGAACGCCTAGGATCTTGTTGCCGCGTTTGATCGGCGCGGCCATGGAAACGATCTGCTGGCCGAGCGAATCCAGCAAGAGAATTGGGCTTTCTTCGCCTTCTTGCGCGGCCCGTTTCACTTCCGGATAAAGGAAACCGTTGGCGGTTCCGAGTTCCCGGTAAACCTTCAACTCCTTGTTGATCAGCCAGTAGTGAAGCCGCGTCCAGAAATTTTTGAGCCGCGGCGATTCTCCGGTTTGATTGATTGGCGCGTTGTCCTTGCCATTGGCACGGCCAAACAGCACTTCGCTGTCAACAATCAGCGTGCCCTTAGGCGAATAGATGCGCGCCGACAAGTCCGTCGGCTGGATCAGTTTCTTTAAGACAGGCGCGGCACGTTCCGGACTGAGCGGGAGTTCGAGTGACGCAAATGCATCGTCGCGCTGCACGCGCGGTGCCGTTTTCTCCGGCGTGCCGTCATCCAAAAGCGCCTTGCTGTTGATATTCACGGCACGATAGGCAACGGCCTCTGCAGTCACCCGCGAGAGCGTCTTGACCACATCGACTTTGGCGTCGAGCAGCCAGCCGTGCGCCAAGCTGAGATACAGCATCCCACCCAATAGGGCTAACAGACCCAGCAGGTTGGACATCAAAATGCGCCGGCGCAGACTGCGTGACAAGTAACGCGGCACCGGCTGGCGTGCCCACCAGCGAGAAAGAGGCCCGCGGATGTTTGATACAGCCGTGCTCCATGAAGGCGCCGTTTTCGGACCGGCGGCACCTTCACTTCCCGCTTGAGGCGCCTCGTGAAGGCGCGCCGTTTCCGACAGGTCATTCATGTCGCGCGCCATTTCGTTTCAAGCCGGTCAAAGCCGGCTGGCCGCCCTGGTGCTCATTCCTTGAACCGGTATCCCACCCCGTACAAGGTTTCGATGACGTCAAAATCGTCATCAACCTGTTTGAATTTCTTGCGCAGGCGCTTGATGTGACTATCGATCGTGCGATCATCGACATAAACCTGATCGTCGTAGGCAGCATCCATGAGCGCGTCGCGTGTCTTGACCACGCCGGGCCGGGTCGCGAGGGCCTGGAGGATGAGGAACTCGGTAACCGTCAGTGTCACCGGTTTGTTGTCCCAGTGGCACGTATGGCGCTCGGGGTCGAGCTTCAGCTTGCCGCGCTCGAGGATGCGTTTGGCTTCTTCCTCGGCACTTGCGCCGTCTTTGGGCGCAACACGGCGCAGAACCGCTTTGACGCGCTCAACAATCAACCGCTGCGAAAACGGTTTGGCGATATAGTCGTCGGCGCCCATTTTGAGGCCGAACAACTCGTCGATTTCTTCGTCTTTCGATGTCAGGAATATGACCGGCATAGCCGATTGCTGGCGCACCTTGCGCAGGAGTTCCATGCCGTCCATGCGCGGCATCTTGATATCAAAGATGCCAAGGTCGGCCGGCTCTTCGGTCAAGGCTTCGAGCGCGGAGACGCCGTCGCTGTAGGTTCGAACTTTGTAACCTTCGGCCTCTAGTGCCAAGCGCAAGGACGTTAGAATGTTGCGCTCGTCGTCAACTAGGGCGATCGTGCTTTTTTCTTTCATCGTTTCCTCTCAAGCCCGCGGGATTAGGGGCAACCCGGTATCGGGGGCTCTATGGCCGCATGTTGCACCAATTGTGGCGGCGGCCAAATTCGCTTTACGAGCCTGAATGATACCTGAATAGGCGAGGAGCCGCCGGGCCGCAAGCAAAGGTACCATCAACTCCTGTTTGCAAAACCAAACTGGGGCTTGGCGGGAATCTCTGTAACCGCTAATCTGCACAACGGAACATTCGGAAAATGCTGGGATATCCTTGGGTTGGGCGGTCGCGCGTGCTACTTTCGTATGCCGACCAAGGCACAGCTTGAGCCGATAGCGCTGCTCCCTTAGTCCAAGGATCGGGGCTTAAGTATCCCAACAGCGTACACAAAGCCGGTTTGAATCTGAGCCCACAGGCATTTCGTCCAGGGTAATGTTTAAGAATTGTCCACCGGGCACGCGCTTTTGGCCCCGTTCATGCATTCTGATTACGTATCAAGTTTACGCATCAAGTCCACGCACAAAACTCACGGAACGCAAAAGAAGGCATTCGATGACCATTCAACTCTTTCCCCTTGAATCGTCCCCTAAAATCCGCCGCAACACGCTGCCGGCAGAACTCATCGAAATTGCCATCCGCCGGGGCGAGGGAAAGCTTTCTGAAAGTGGCGCGTTCTGCGTCGAAACTGGCCAGCACACCGGCCGCTCGGCTGAGGACAAGTACGTCGTGCGCGACGCCGAGACCGAAAAGGCGATCTGGTGGGACAACTCGAAGTCAATGACCGAAGAGCAGTTCGACCGGCTGCTCGCCGATTTCATTTCGTTCGCCAAGCACAAGGAACTGTTTGTCCAAGATCTATTCGCCGGCGCCGATCCCAAGCATCGCCTTAATACGCGCGTCGTCACGGAATATGCTTGGCACGCGCTTTTCATCCGCCACTTGCTGCGCAGGCCCGAGCCCCAAGAACTCAATGGCTTTGTTCCTGAATTCACGGTCGTCAATCTGCCGAGCTTCCGCGCCGCGCCGCTCTATCACGGTACGCGCAGCGAAACCGTCATCGCCTGTAACTTCTCTCGCCGGATCGTTTTGATCGGCGGCACGAGCTATGCGGGCGAAACCAAGAAGAGCGTGTTCTCCTTCCTCAACTACATCTTGCCGCAAAAAGGCGTCATGCCGATGCACTGCTCGGCCAACGTCGGCAAGGACGGCAACTCGGCCGTGTTCTTCGGTCTCTCCGGCACAGGCAAGACCACGCTCTCGGCCGATCCCGCGCGCGAACTTCTGGGCGACGACGAGCACGGCTGGTCGGAAAACGGCATCTTCAATTTCGAGGGTGGCTGCTACGCCAAGACAATCCGTCTTTCAAAATCGGCCGAGCCCGAAATCTGGGACGCGTCGAACCGTTTTGCGACCGTGCTTGAAAATGTCGTGCTGAAGGGCGATGCCAGGACGCCAGACTTCGACGACAACCGTTTGGCCGAAAATTCCCGCTCCGCTTATCCGCTTGAAGCCATCCCCAACGCCAGCCCAACGGGCCGCGCGGGAAACCCCAAAAACATCGTCATGCTGACGGCAGATGCCTTCGGCGTGTTGCCACCCATCGCCAAGCTGACGCCAAGCCAGGCGATGTATCACTTCCTCTCAGGCTTCACCGCGAAGGTCGCCGGCACCGAGAAGGGCATGGGCAATGAACCCAAGCCGACATTCTCGACCTGTTTCGGCGCGCCCTTCATGCCGCGCCACCCAAGCGTCTACGGTAATCTCTTGCGCGATCTCATCGCCCGCCACGACGTCGATTGCTGGCTGGTCAACACCGGCTGGACCGGCGGCAAATTCGGTGAAGGCACACGCATGCCCATCAAGGTCACGCGCGCGCTGTTGAATGCCGCGCTCTCCGGCGATCTCAAAAATCAGACTATGCGCGTCGATCCCGTATTCGGTTTCAAGGTCCCGGTTGTGCTCGCGGGAGTTGATCCAAAACTCATGACGCCGCGCGATACCTGGGCCGACCCAAAGGCCTATGACGCAACAGCCGCCAAGCTTGCCGATATGTTCACCAAGAACTTCGCCAAATTCGAAGCTTACGTCGATGCCGATGTGCTGCGCGCTGGGCCCGTTGCCGGACGCCAGGTGGCGGCGGAGTAATTTGTTTCTGCTCGAAGCTAAATCTCAGCCGAGACTCTCAGCCGACGTCTCAAGCCGGGTGCGGAGCGGTTCAGGCGCGAGGGCACACACGTCGGTTTTTCCGAAGAAGCGTAAACGCCGGCGCGCGACGTAGTCATAGACCGCGTCGCACAAGCGCTGCGGTAGGATGCGGCAAACAACTGCCACGCCCCGCCAAGGTTGGCGGCAGTAGCTCAAAGCAAAAAACGCAGCGCCGGATTTGAAGCGCGGAGCGCCACCTTGATTGAAAATGGCAAAACTTGACGGGTCGTCCGGATCGAGACCCGAGCTTTTCGCCAGAATGCGTCCCGCCTCCGATTGGATTGGTGTGAAGACAAAGGTTGCGGTCTCTTCATTGCGAAAGAGGAAGTGTACGGTTTTTGAACAAAGCCCGCACTGGCCGTCGAACAGAATACGCAAGCGCGGTCCGGCTCCTGAATGAGCCCCGGTCATCGCGCTTTGCTGATCTTCTGATCCGTCTTGACTTGGCATTCGATCCACAAATCGTCGTTCTGGTTGCAGTTCTCGACATTGGGCAGTCCCATCATCTGGGCGAGCCTGTCGAAACTAGGAAATTCATACTTATTCGAGAAGGCCTCGATACGCCGCAGTGGTTTGTCGTTTTCGCGATTGAGCCAGTAGCCGTGCGTTTCGTCGAGCACATCCCCCGCCATATCCACTTTCGGGTTGATCAGCGGAATAGCTTCGCGATTGTTATACCCAACCGGCATGTAGAGGTGAACTCTGACATCGTGTGCGCCGTATTTGCTGCGCACTTTTTGGGCGAGTTGCGGGCCCACTTGACGCGCCAGTGGCGGCCGCGTCGTCGCTTTGTCGTATTGCCGCCGCGACATCATTTGTTTGAGCGGCGGCACCAGGATCACGTTTTTCTCAGGCACATACGCCAATGCAATCATGCCGGGCGACCAGCGATCGACGAGCTTCATGCGCCACGCGAAGTGATGGCCCTCATAGGTCCAGGCTACATCGCCCTCAATCGCATAGTGGCGCAGAGGAATGACCGCTTGCAGTAACAGCCATACGCAGGCGCATGCCATGAACGCACGTGTGCCTCGGGTGGGCTCCATGACCGCCCCGAACTCTGCCGGGGCGGCAAGCTTGCCAATCAAGCGGCGCGGCCAATCGGGATCGAAGAACAGCGTCGTCATGGCGATCGTCATCCACGGGAAGATGCCGATTTCAAATGTGAAATGGTTCGAGATGTGAAACGCGCAGTAGATAAGGCACACGGACAGCCGCGTGCGTTTCCAGAATAAGAGTGGCGCGCCCAGTATGTGCAGAAGGATAACGCCATATGCTGCAAAAGTAACACCCCAATCGGTTTGCCAGAGGATTTCCAGCGGCGTATCGGCGTGGCGTTTCAAGAGCCATCCACGCAGAGGTTCGAGGTGCAGCCAGTCGGAATTAATTTTTACAATACCGGCGTAGATGAGCACGATCTCTGTCTGACCCTTCAAGAGCCAAAGGTGCATGTTTCGCACGGGCGCAGGTTTGAAGCGCTCGGGCAAAACATAAGGATCGAGGGCGAGGACCCGGTTGGCGGGGACAAAGCACATCAAGATGCAGACGATGATGAGCAGGTAGTAGTGATTGAGATAATATTCTTGCGACTGCATGAAGCCAAAAATGGTCAATGCGGTCGCTAAGACGATGGCGGGGCGGTAGAGCAGCCCAAGGGCGATAAGAATTGCTGTAACGAGCCAGGCGGCCTCGCAAATGGGCCCCCAGAGGCCCGCCGAGGGAACCCAAGCAAAACCTTCATAGACGAAGCGGAATTCTTTGCCGTCGTTTGAATTGAAGAAGTGGTCGCCCTTGCGCAGGGCGTCGTAGATGAGGCAAAGGCCGAGGCCGATGCGGAACACGGCTAAGGACGCAGCATCAATAGGCGCCAGGGCGGATTGCCGCCAAGCAGGCAAATCGAACTTCCAGGAACTTTTGGATACCTGCAACGTCATAATGTTTTTGATATATGAGTTCGTCTAAAATGAAGTTAACCGCCCGGTTCGAACTTAAAGAAATTGTTAGGAATTGATTGAGTTTCGGGTGCAATTCACTCGTGGGGTTTAGGCCATGTTCGAAGAATTCCGCCGCGAAAGTATCAAAGCCGGCATTCAAGCTGGCGATGTGACGATCAACACCCTGATAGGTGGGGCGGGACCGCCGCTTCTGCTGCTGCACGGTTACCCGCAATCGCATGCCATGTGGGGCGGCATCGCAAACATCCTGGCTAAGGACTTCACCGTTGTCGCAACGGATTTGCGCGGCTACGGCGATAGTGCCAAGCCCCGTAGTTTACCCGATTGCTCGAACTATTCGTTCCGCTCCATGGCCGCCGATCAGGTGGCTGTTATGCGTGCCCTTGGATTCGAGCAGTTTCACGTTGTGGGGCACGATCGCGGCGCCCGCACGGCCCATCGCCTTGCGCTCGATCATCCGGCGGCCGTTATGAGCCTCGCCGTACTCGATATTGTGCCGACCTACGCCATGTTTATGGAAACCACCCGTCAACTCGCGGGCGCGTACTGGCATTGGTATTTCCTCAGCCAGCCCGAGCCTTTTCCGGAACACATGATAGGCCTCGATCCGGATTACTTCTTTGAAACCTGCCTCAAGGGTTGGGGCAAGATGGCGCTTGGCGACTTCGATGCGGCCAAGCTTGCCGAATACCGCCGCTGCTGGAATAACGCAGACATGATCCACGGCTCGTGTGCGGATTACCGGGCGGCGGCGTCCATCGATCTGGAACACGATGCTGCCGATCTTGCCGTCAAGGTTGCGTGTCCGGCGCTCGTCTTTTGGGGCGCAAACGGCCTTATGGGCAAACTTTTCGATATGAAAGCAGAATGGGAAAAGCGGCTTGCTCATGTTTCAACGGCGACGCTACCGAGCGGTCACTTTTTCCCCGATCAGTATCCACGAGAAACGGCGGCAACACTGCTCGCATTTTTGAAGTAGAGTGTTTGAACGTCTAAAGTGGTGCCGCGGCCGCAAGCTGCAGTAGGAATCCGAGCACGATCAAAGCCGACGCGGCGATAAACCAGCGCCGCCGTCCGCGCATGGCGTTGCGCCGTTCCTCGCGCGCCCGGCGGACGGCCATATCGTCCTGCATTTGTCCGGCGGTTTCCAGATGGCCGCGCATCCCCTCGCCTGCGTGCTTTGCTGAAAACGCGCGCAACTTCTGTTGCCGCTCAAGCGCTTCCTCGTGCGCCATTTGCGAGTGCTCGCTAAAAAAGGCGATCCACCATTCGCGCAGAAGTAGACAGAAGCCAAAAAAATCTAGCGTGAGGCCCATCGTCGTGAGCAACGCTTGGTCTATTATGCCCATGCCGTCTCTCCCCTTGAGCGCGTCGGGCAACAATAGCGCAGCCGTGCTACGGAGAGAAGGCAACGACAGCCTCGAATGTCGAAAGATTTGGGAAGGCTTAGTTGCGCGACGGGCGCTTATGGCGCTTCTCGTTGAGCCACCAAATGGCAATAACGGGCGCGAACACGATGAGCAGCATGGCGTCGAAAGTCAGCCGTCCTGCACGGCTGAAAATCTGCAACAGCGGGTGTGGTGTAACGCTAATGTATTGCGGCTCGGGGGCGATGCTTGTTTCAACCGGAGCATTCTCCGACTCCCGTTTGCTCGTCCCGGTGTGGCGCTGAGGCGCGCGCAATAAGTGGCGCGGCGCCGCTGTCTGTAAGCGGCGGCCCAACAGTTTTGCTGGCGCGGAGTGCAACAGTCTGGGCTGAGCGCTTGGGCGCTGAATGGACATTGCGGCGCGTTCGGCAGCGATCCTCTCCGCCACCGGTGAGCGAGGATCGATTTGGGAGTTTGGGCCTGTTAGTGGGCCTGTCATGCGACGCATTTCCGAAACACTCAAGCTGACGTCTAATTCAGCGAACATCCCTGTGACTATAGCAAATCTGCCCCAGATTTGAGTTTTTTCGATGTCGTTTTTGCCAGCCGCGACGAAACGCGTGTGCACAATTCTTGGCCAATCACGGGTTCAACGGGGTTCGCCGCGCCGGAAAATCACTCTCCGGCGCGGATTATGCGCGCCGCGATATCAGTGTTTTACGATTTTCTTGGTCCGTGCCGGCCGCAGCATGGCCTTTAGGCGGTCAGTTATGCCGGACGGGGGCTTGCCCGCTTCCAGCCGGGAGATGTGATTGCGCAGCGCCTTTGGATCGAGCTGGAACCACAGATCCACGAAAATGCGCGGGTCGAAGTCGTTCTTGCGTTCGTTGCACCCCTTACATGACAAGACCAGATTGTGCCGTCCCTTGCTGCCACCCGCTGATGTTGGAATGAGATGATCGCGCGACGCCCCAATCCGAGCGTCTTTGATTTTCGGGTTGAGCTTCGTCAACACGCCGCAATAGACGCACGTCTCCTGCCACTGCTTGTGTAAGATTTCGAGTTTCATGTTTCCGCCCCGCTACGCATACCTTGTGCCGGCGTTATGCTTTGAGCACAAGCTTTCCAAGCTGATCGACAAAAATGGCGGAGCTTCGGCGGCAGTTGAGATTTATTCTCGCGCTTTGCAGTTTGTTAGCTGAGTGATGTGAGCGCGTCACAGGTAGAGGAAGCATGACCACAAAACAGTGGCTGCGATTGAGTGGGGGCGTTGATCCGCCTGTTCTATTTTTTGAAATCCGCCATCACCAGCAGCGGATGCAGTTCAATGCCCGCCGCCGCGAATGCTTCATGCGCGCCTTCCTGCCGGTCAACTATTGTGATGACGCGCACGATTTCCCCGCCTGCCGCGCGGATCGCTTCGGCGGCTTTGATCGACGAACCGCCTGTCGTTGTCACGTCTTCGACGATGACGACACGCTTACCTGTCATCGTCTCGTCGCGCGCCAAACCTTCGATGAGGCTTTTGGTGCCGTGTTCCTTCGCCTGCTTGCGCACGAAAAACGCCGGTAGCTTCCGCCCGCGTGAATGAGCGACGGCCGTGACGGCGGAGGCAATCGGCACCGCGCCCATTTCAAGCCCGCCGACGAGATCGGCATCCACGACTTCGAGCTGATCGAGGACGAGGGTTGCGATCAGATGCGCGCCTTCGCTATCGAGCATGGTGGGTTTCATGTTGAAATAATGGGTTGACGTCTTGCCCGAGGCGAGTTTCATCTCGGGGCCAATTTGGAACGAGCGCGCTTTGACGATCTCGATCAGCCGCGCTCGTTTTGCGCTCGAGTCAGATTTCCCTGCCGCCATGCCGTTCGCCCCTCTTGCCTTTTTGTCCTGGGAATGCGCAATCAACCGAGATTGAAGAGGGTGTCAAGGTAGAGGAGCGCGCGGACCCTTGGAATGGACTGCCAGGATTGTGGACGCCGTAGCTAGTGTCATTTCCCACCCCTGCCGGGCGGCTCTGGCGCTGCTTCTTTTGTGCCTCATCACGCTTCTGCCAGGCGTTATCCGCTTGCCCGTGGTTGATCGCACCGAGACGTTCTTCGCGGAATCGACAAGGGGGATGATCGAACGCGGAAACTGGCTCGACCCGCGCTACGGCGACACCGTGCACAAGTTCCGCCCCATCGGCACGTTCTGGGCGCAAGCCGTCACAGCCTACGCAGCGGGTGCAGACGACGCGCGCAACATCACCGTCTATCGCCTGCCGTCGTTGATCGCCGTGACGCTGGCCGTGCTCGCGCTCTTTTGGTTGAGCCTGCCTTTGATAGGCGCTGCCCCCGCGTTCCTCGCGGCGGGGTTGTTCGCGGCGGCTCCATTGACCGCCATTGTCGGCACGCTTGCCATTGCCGATGGGCTGGCACTGCTCCCGGCCACGGTCGCGATGCTGACATTGATGCGTATCTATTGCGCCCGTGAAAACGAAGACACACGCAAGCCCTCGCTGACTTTCTGGATCGCGGTTGGCTTCGGCCTGCTCGTCAACGCGCTGCATACGCCGATTTTGTTGGCGACGACGCTGATCGCGTTATTCGTCATGGAGCGCGATCTCTCCTGGCTGCACCGCCTTAAACTTTTCCCGGGTATCCTGATCGCCATCTTGCTCGCCGCGCCGTGGCTCTATGTGCGCCACCTGCAAGACGGCATTCCGTTTTCGGGCATGACCAGTCAAGCATTCCTCGCGGCGCTGGGCGGCGCACAGGACATGAAACTCCGCGCATTCCCCGGCACGTTCCTGCTCGCGGCCATCCTCGGATTTCTGCCGGGCACGGCGCTGCTTGCGCCCGCGTTGAAAAAACTCTGGGGCGAGCGGCAATCGAGGCTGCCGAAATTCCTGTTCGCTTGGATCGCGGGCTACATCGTTTATCTCGAACTCATCTCATCCAAGCCCGGAACTTACACGGTGCAGGTCATGTTCCCGGCTTTTGCCATCGCCATCGCGCTGCTCGTGCAAGCTTGGGAGGGCAAGCTGCCGCTGCCCAAGTTTCACGCGATTCCGGCACCTCTCCTCGCAGCACCGTTCGCGCTGCCCGTCATCGCCGCACCTTATGTGTTGATGCGCGAGACGCCGCCCTTATGGATTTTGCCGCTCGTCTTAGGCATAGTCATGTTGTTCTACGTCAGCGCGCGGGAAGGTCACGCTGCGCGTCTCTCAAACTGGGCGATGACCGGCGTCGCCGCGCTGTGCCTGCTGACCATCACGCTCAACGGCGCAATCCTTCCCTCCGTCGAAAAGATCTGGCCGTCCCGTCAAATCCAGAACGCGCTCGCAGGCTGCCCGGCAGGTCCGATGAGCGTCATGGGTTTTCGTGAACCGGCGTCGAAATTCATCTTGAATTCCGATCCCTCAATCGCTTCGCCAGAACAGGTGCGCGCCGCGTTGGTTGAAGGCGACGCTACATATCTCATCGGGGAAGTGCGCGATCCGGGCCTCAAGACGCTCACGCGCTTCCAGTATCGCCGTCCGCGCCCGGTTGCGTGTGTCGAGGCCTACAACATGATGCGCGGCTGTCCGCTTTATTTTGAAATCCTATCGACAAGCGACGTCTCCTCGTGCACGGCGAAAGAACAATTCCCCTGCACGCCCGCATTTCAAGCCAAGGCCGATGCTCTGCGGGATGGCGCCCGCAAGGATAAGTCCTGCGACTGATGCTCAAGATGACGGCGCCGCGTCGCGTGCTATAAAGTGCTAAACCCTAGGCCTAAGGATAGCTCATGTTCAATCCCGAAAACCCGCCCGAGATTACCGCTTCGCGCTGGCTGAATTCCGATCAGAAGCTGTCGCTCAAGCACTACCGCGGCAAAGTTTTGGTCGTCGTCGTGTTCCAAATGCTGTGCCAGGGCTCGCTGAAAGCGGGTCTTCCCCAGGCCATGCGTTTGCGCCGCGTTTTCGATGAAAAAGAAGTGGCGGTGATTGGCTTGCATACAGCCTTCGAGACCCCCGAAAAGCAATCAGTTGAAGAACTGGAAAAGTTCCTGGATCACAGCGGCATCGATATGCCGGTGGCCTACGACAAGCCACTCGGAACCGGCATGCCCGCCACCATGCTCGCCTATCAATTACAGGGAACCCCGGCGCTGATGATCTTCGACCGCCAGGGGCGCGTGCGCCGGCACTATCTCGGCACGGTTGATGATTTGCGTATCGGTGCGGAAGTCATGGCCATGTTGACGGAGGACAAGAATAGTGCGCGCGAGGTGTCACTGGCTGTTGAACGAAAACTGCATGCCGCGCTGATCGACCCGGAAGAGGACGACCATGTTCATGGGCCGGGGTGCAATCATGATCATGGGCACGACCATGGGCACGATCACAGCCACGATCATGCCGCGCAGAATCCGGCGCATGGACTACCGGGCCACGTCCATGGCCCCGGCTGCAACCATGATCATGGTCACGACCACAGTCACGAAGCGCCCAAAGCAAAAAAGAATCCGGCGCACGGCAAGCCCGGTCATGTCCACGGGCCCGGCTGCAAGCATTGATCTGCAAACACTAGAAAAATAACGCGGCGAAACCGGATTCTCGCTGTCCTCACGGGGGGGGTGAGAGGGGGGTGCGAGGGTGACCGGCTTCGCCGCGTCCCGCTTAATCGAACAGAACGCTCAACAGTTTGCGCGCGGGTGTTGCGCTCGCGATGCAGCGTTCGTGACCCATGCCGTTGTCGCACGCAACCTGGGCCGTGCGGGCGCGCCACCACTTATTGGAGAACGACGGGCAGTAGGTTGAAACTTTCAATTGCCAGGATTGAATGGCCCGGCGCTTGGCGAGGCCCGGCGGCACCTGTCCCTTGTAACGTTCGAAATCCTGGCCGCCTTCGACGTGGCTCGAGACGCCGCGCGCTTCGATTTTGTCGCTGCACTTGGGGTCGTTGGCGGAAGCGGCTGTCGCCGAAAGCATCACGGCGGCGGCGGCGAGGATAATCCGGTTCATTGTTGAACTCATGGAAATTCTTTCTGATCGTTTGAAACGCGGCACTTCAAAAACGCATCGGGTCTGCAACTGTCCATCAATGTAGGGGATCGAATTTGAATGTCAGCTGTACGGGGAGCGAAGTTCCGGCATTGGGCGATAGAATTCCCCACGCCCTGAATTTGGCATGATTGCTTCCGCCTTTTTGCCATTTTCGTCGCGCGCATCACAGAAATGCCGCCGCGAAAAACCCGGCGACCGCGGTGCTGACTACATTGGCGAGAAACAGGATTTTGAATGTGCGGCCAGATTGATCGAGGCCGAAGCGCTTATGCATGACCTGACCTTCAATCAGCGTGCTGGCCAGCGCCGCGAGCGGTATGAGCCCGAGAAGTGTCAAAAGATAATAACTGCGGTCATAGGCAGCGCTCCATTCGGCGGGCGGCCGCAGCACCGTCTTCGGTACGATTTCCCCAAACGTTGCCAGGATCGGAAACAGAATGATGCCCACGAGCGCGGAAATGAGATTGGCGATGATCACCGCTTTGCCCGGCTCCGTTATGCTCGGCAGCCATTTCTGAACGGCAAGATATTCGATCAGCAATCCTGCCGGCACCGCCCAGAAGAGCGTTGCCCAACCGACTACTAGCCCCGGCCAAATGACGTTGGCGTGCGCGGCACCCGGGAACGTGGCGGCGTAAAAGGCGGCGGCGATGAATAGCGGCGCTGACTTTAGTTTTTCCCGAGACATTGGGATGCTCCTGGGCGGCGTTCCTTGGTTCTAACCCCTACCCCGTTCTTTATGGGGAGAGGGAGTTTCTGCGTCTTCATTTCTGCACCCGAATCGGGCTTTTGTCGCCTCTACAAGTCGAGAGGTTCAAGCCAACGCGGATTTTTCGCGGGAGGGTTCTATGGTCGAGCGGATTTCAGAAACGGCGAAACTGCCGGATACGCATCCGGCAGCGCAAACTGAGTCACGTCAGAAGAGGAAAGCGCCGGCAGGACTCCCCTCCCCTCGACGTGGAGGGGCTGGGGGCGGGGTGAAGAAGAAGGACCAGTCTCGTGGCAATCCCCCCACCCCTAACCCCTCCCCACAAGGGGGAGGGGGATACTCCAAAAAAACCATCGCTCTGGTTTATGATTTCGACGGCACGCTGTCGCCCAAACCGATGCAGGAATATTCGTTCCTCCCCAAACTCGGCATCAAGGCGGCGGACTTCTGGGCCGAGTGCACGCGCGTCTCGAAAGCCGAGAACGCCGACCCGCTCATCACCTACATGCACTTGATGTACAAGAAGGCCAAGGAGAAGGGCCTGCGCATCGACCGCAAGGATCTGGTCGCCCAGGGGCGCGACGTCGAACTTTATCCGGGCGTTGAAACCTGGTTTGGCGAGATCGGCAAATACGTCAAAGCGCACTCGGCCAGCGACGGCGTCACGGTCAAGCACTACCTCGTCTCGTCGGGCCTCACCGAAATCATCGAAGGCACCAAGATCTACAAACATTTCGCCAACGTGTTCGCCAGCGAATACTGGTTCGATGCCTACGACTTGCCATTCCCCAAGCGCGTCATCACCGACACGGGCAAGACGCAGTATCTGTTCCGCATCAACAAGGGGATCGAAAATCAGAGCGAGAGCATCAACAGCCACATGGCTGAAGACGCGCGGCCTATTCCCTTTTCCAACATGATCTATTTCGGCGACGGCGAAACCGACGTGCCGAGCATGGCGCTGTTGAAAAAGAACGGCGGCGCGGCGATTGCGGTGCATGAACCGAAGGGTTCCGCTGAAAAATGCGTCGATCTTTTTCGCGCGGGGAGATGCGATTTTTACGCCGGCGCCGATTACCGTAAAGGCTCCGACCTCTTCAAGCGCACGACGCTCCTCCTCGACCGCATGCTGGCGGATATTCGCGTGAAGGAAGAGATGAGCGGGTTGGGGTGAGAATGAATACCACAGTGACAGTGCATGATTTGATCGCCTCTTTTGGGGGAATGATGCCGACATTCGAACAGATTAGCCCGTTCTTCGTAGGCGTTGTCGGCGCGTCTTTGACCTATTTTTTTACGACCCGGCACGAGCGCCAGAAGGCAAATGAACTTAAGGCGATTAGCGTGCCGAACTAGCTGTCATGCTAACAGCGGAACTGGAAGGCATGCAAGAAGCGCTCAAAGCGCGCATAATTCGATGTCTAAATCGCAACAAACGAAACAGTCTGGTGGAAGCAAAATAAGTGTCCGAGAAATGTCAGAACTGTATCGCGCAAATTTGGGAGATCTTGGTCTTTTAGAGTTGGCACAATCAGAGCAGTAGTTAGTGCTTACAAGACCGTAGAGATTATGCCCGAGACGCTGACGGTTGTTTCGCATCCTGCGGGCACCACGATAGACGACTTTAACAAATTCGTTTGCACGATAGGGTCGGAGGAATTCACGTCAATGCTGAGAGGCCATGTCAGGATGTTGGGATTGGTGAACGAGGCAATTTCGCGGTTAGGGAGATTGTGTCAGCCGGACCCTAAGTGAGGTGATACGCGATGTACGTTTGGATCATAAAAGCCACGCATCAAACGCGGGCCAAGAGCCCGTAGCCCGCACTCTCAAAACGAAGAACCGTAGGGTGCCATTAGGCGAGGCCGCTCTTCACTCGGCCTCGGCGTAATGCACCAAGCCTCACGCACCGGACGCGCATCCATGCGGCGCAATACGGTTCGTGAAGTGTAGAGCACGAACCTATTGCACCCTACGCCATCACGGCTCTTGGTTGTTGGGTTACGCATCGGAACCGACATGTGCGTGGAACGCCGGCATCATGACCGATGCTAACCCAACCTTGTCTCTTGGCGATTTGCTATCATGGAATGAGACGGCCTCCAAGGAGACCGTCTCGCGGGGTCGGAGATTGTACCCAACCTTGGGCGTAAGCCCGCAACGTAGCGCAATCCCGCCCCGCGCCATTGTGAACCCGAACGGTTGCTTGGCGCAAGTCGCCGCAGACAAGGCAGGGACCCGATGACTACGCATGCTCAATGGATCGGCGTCGACGTTTCAAAGAAAATGCTCGATGTCTTCTCTCCAAACCTCGGCGCCTTCCGCGTCGCCAACACGGCGCAAGGCTTCGACACTCTCATTGCAAAACTTTCTGGTGTTACTGTTGCCGGCGTCGTTATGGAAGCGACCGGCGGTTACGAGCAGTCATTGCTCAAATCGTTGACGACCCACGGCATCAACGCTTCTATTGTGAACCCGGCGCGTGTCAGGGCCTTCGCGACGGGCACCGGACAACTCGCCAAAACAGATAAAATCGACGCGCAAGTTCTCGTCCACTACGCCGCCTTCAAGAAGCCCGCGCCAACACCCTTGGCTTCGACGGCGCGCGCAAAACTCAAGGAAATCCTGGCCTATCGGGCGCAAATCGTCGCCGAGATCACGGCACGCACGGCGCAACTCCGTCACTATGAGAGCCCAGATATTGCCGCCCGGGCAGACACCGCCATCGCCACGTTGAAGGCAGACAAGAAAAAGCTCGACGCTGAAATCGAAACCTTGATCAAAGCCGATGCAGACTGCGAACGGGCCTATCGCATTCTGACGTCTGTCCCAGGCGCCGGCCTCATCGTGGCAGCAACACTGATCACCGAGTTGCCGGAACTCGGATCGCTGAACCGCCGTCAAATCGCCAGTCTCGCAGGCCTCGCGCCGTTCCCGCGCGAAAGCGGTCAGCGCAAAGCCTACCGGTCTATTCGCGGCGGCCGCGCGGAAGTTAGAACCGCTCTCTTCAACGCCGCACGAGTCGGCATTCGATTTAACCCAAAACTCAAAGCCTTCGCCGAACGCCTCGCGGCGAAATCCAAGCCCTATAAAGTCATCGTCGTTGCCGCCATGCGAAAGCTGCTGACAATTCTCAATGCCATGATAAAAGCTCAGAAATCCTGGCAACCCGCGTGACCGTCAAGACGGTTGCTACGATTCCCGTTGTGGCGCTTATCAGACGTCATGGCCGCGTCGCGCAGCGATCGTCGCGGAGCGGCGACAGGCG
Source organism: uncultured Alphaproteobacteria bacterium (assembly GCA_963819605.1). GTDB lineage: Bacteria > Pseudomonadota > Alphaproteobacteria > Rhizobiales > Hyphomicrobiaceae > Hyphomicrobium_B. The sequence goes on from CAWFWU010000009.1 coordinate 66,222, forward strand.
GCCACCCACGACAAGTATCAGCGGGCTCGGTCTAACGGTGTGGCCCGGTCTCGAAGCGCCATGCCAATCTGCGGATCTGAAGCTTGTCGTGGGTGGCCGACGGCTTCGCAATTGCAACGCAATCGCCTCGGCCATGACGGTGTGGGCTGAAAGCCCGCACCCCTACCCCCACCCCCATTCCCCTTCATTCCCAAAGCCATGCCGCGCAAGTAGCCGCGCAACGCAAACCCAGCGTTCCGCCCCGTCTTGCGGCACGGCGGGCGAAAAATCGCTATTGCATCCCCACACGCTGTGATCTGAATTCCGTGTCGCACGTAACCGGCCTAATAAGCAAAATCGAGGGAGATGCGCCGTGACCCCTGCAGAGACCGCTTCCAGCCAGCAAAAGCCCGAGGCACCTGACACCGTCTTCCGCCTGATTTATAAGAGCCGCAGCCGCGTGCCCGCCTCGGACCGCGAAAGCGAACTCGGCAAGATTTTCAGCGTCGCGCGGCGCAAGAATGCGGCGCAGGGCATTACCGGCGCGTTGCTGCTGTATGACGATTGGTTCGCGCAAACGCTCGAAGGCGACGAGGGCGCGGTCCGAAAAATCTTTGCCGTCATCGAACAAGACGATCGCCACGATGGCGTCGAGGTGCGCGAAGAGGGACCGGTCGAAGCCCGCGTGTTCGCGCGCTGGTCCATGGCCGCAGTCGGCGAACACGGCGAACCCGATATTCCCTTGATCGCCACCAAGAACGGTGTCGCAGAGGCAGCAGCGCGGGACTCGACGCCCGAGCAGGAGCGCGTGCTCGCACTCATGCGCGATTCAACGCGCGGCTATGGGCGCGGCTACTGATCTGAGCGGCGGGCGTTCCACTTCCCCCTTGAGGGGGAAGAAGATGCGTCCGTGGTTTAGACCGGCGGGCAGCAGTCTCTCCCACATTCAAAAGACGCCGGGCTAAGCCACTGGACGCATCAGATGGGGGTGTCGTTGATGCTGTTGTGTGTCTCACAACACCCCCATCTGAAACGCCATCAGACTTAGCCGGGCCATGATGGCTGTGCTGACTTTTGCGTTGGCCCAGCTAAGCCTGTGGCGTTTCTTTTTCCCCCCTTAAGGGGGAAAAGCGCCGTCCCCGACTTCCCTAACCCGGTTGCCGGTTGCCTGCTGCCCGCTGCAACTTTCCTAACCGAATTCCCTAACGCCCACTGCCAATTGTCCAATCCAAAAACCCATCAACCAAACCTCGAAGTTCGTTTTCCCCGCACACGCCCTTTCTGGCATACTGACCTCAACCGGACCTCCACGGGGTTCAACGCGCGGCATCGCGGTGAACCGGGTCCGGGAAGACTGCTGACCGCCCGCCATGCACGGGGCCGGTCTCAGGTGAACCGCCGTCCGCGTCATTCGGAACGCATGCCTTCGGCATGAAGGGGTGAGATTCCCCGCGTGTGGAGCAGCCCACCGGTGAAAGTGGCGGCGCTCAATAACCCGACAACAGTCTTCGCGGAGCGGATCTGTGTCCGCTTTTTTCAAATTAGATAGATCCGGCGCACGTTCGCTCCGCTTCCGTCATTTGCCACTTTTTAAATCGCCGGTGGTTCGCCACGCGGCGCTAAAGGCGCGTTCAGGCGCGCACGGCGCCGGCCGCCGCTCATGTGAGCCCAGATGAGCACGTGTGAACCCGGGGCTGAACGGCCAATTTGGCCCGATAATTTGGCCGGATAAGAAGCGCAGTGGCGGAGAGAGTGTCCGACAAAGTCACAGCATTTGCAATGGCTTACAATAATTCCCCCACATTTTCCCCCACCGAAATTGAGGCTCTGAAGCATCCTTTCTGGTTCTCACACCTTCCATCTTCAGACGACAAATTGGATCCTTGAACTTGAGATCTCGATCACAGAACGGAAGTCATCATATTTGATGGCCACGTCTCTCTGTGTGACGGGTTTCGGATGCCGGCCCTGCACAAACGCTGACCGCGCACACCGAGGGCGGGCGTTCGAAAGCCGCCAAGGAAGGAAGACGCGGGGGAAGGGGCACCCGGCTCAGCGGGCGCTATGGGGATTTGGCGGGTACGGCCAGCGAAGCGAGAGCGTCGTCAGGCCGCCAGCATTGCGGCGAGCAGACCGGTTGGGAGCAATTTGAGGTCCACTTCGCTTGAGATGAGCCGGATGACGGACTAATCGGGCGGCTTTGGACACGAAAGTGCGAGGTTTGGGTCGAGCGCCTCCGTTGCTGGTCATAGACCAGCAACAAGAACGGTCAGCAGTGATGGATGAAATCTGCGCGCCCCTCGTCATGACGTGTCGATCCTGATCAAAGCGGGTGCTGGCGGCGGCCGGTGACGGGGCTCACATCCGCGCTCGAAGGTTTCGATGATGATCATTGGTGATCCACAACACGGGCAGGGATGCGCGGGCTTGGCTGTCGCGTCGGTGCCGCGGGTGCCGCATCCGGCGTCGTCGAGCGAGAGGGCTGTGATGGCGCCGCCTGCTCGATCAGCTTGCGCGCACGTTCGATCGTATCGGCCTTGGTGCGGCTGCGCGCCAGCAGTCCATAGTGGCGGATGCGGTGGAACCCCTTCGGCAAGACGTGCAGCATGAAACGGCGGATGAACTCGCCGGGCGCCACGGTCATGGTCTTGGTGCGCTCGGGCCCCTCGACCCGATAGTCCTTGTATTTGAACGTCACGCCTGTCGTGCCGGCCGATACCAATCGACTGGAGGAAATCGCGACGCGGTGCGTGTAGCGCGCGAGATAGGCCAGCACAGCTTCAGGTCCGGCGAAGGGACGCTTCGCGTAGACGTGCCACTTGGTGCCGTAGAGCGGTTCCAACCACGCCTTGAATGCCGCCTTGTCGGCGAGATGACGCGTGCGTCGCCGAAGAACTGCAGGCGGCCGGCGTCGTGCGCGGCCTTCAGCATCGCCAGCATCTTGCCACTGAACATCCGCGACAGCACGGGTACCGGCAGCAGATAGTCCTCCGAGCTGCTGATCCAGCGGGCGCCGTCAGCCGAAATGCCGCCGCCCGGTACGATCATGTGGACGTGCGGATGGTGCGTCATCGTGCTGGAAGCGCGTCTTCGACACGACGCCGAGCCCCAGGTGTGCAGCACCGACGTGAAGCCGATCTTGCAGCCGAGACGCTTCGGGTCGGCGGCGATTGTCAGCAGCGTCTCGGCACTCGACTTGAACAGCAGGTCGTAGATGACGGCCTTGTTGTGGAATGCGATCGCCGCGATGCGCGGCGGCAACGTGAACACGACATGGAAGTAGGGCACCTCCAACAGCTCGGCTTGGCGCGCCTCCAGCCATTCCCGCGCCTGCGATCCCTGGCACTTCGGACAATGCCTATTACGACAGGAGTTGTACGCGATCACGGTATGTCCGCACGAGGCGTTCTCACAACGCGCAACATGGCCACCGAGGGCCGCCGTGCGGCAACCCTCGATCGCGTTCATCACCTTCATCTGCGCATGACTGAGATGGCCCCGGTTGGCGAGACGCCAAGCAGGACCGTGGTCGCGGAAGATATCCGCAACCTCCAGGGCTGAACGAGCCACTTGCGCCGCCGGCTACTTCGGCGCGCCCTTCTTGCGGGTCAGCGGTGTCAGTTGATCGAGCGGGCTCAGCACATCGCGCAGCACTTTGCTCGCCACGTGCGCATAGCGCGCCGTCGTGTCGAGCTTAGAATGGCCCAGAGCCACCTGGATCACACGAATGTCCGATGCCCTGTTCCAAAAGGTGGGTCGCGAAACTGTGCCGCAGCGTGTGTGGTGATACGCGCTTCTCGATACCGACGGCGGCTGCCGTGTCGCAAACTACGCGATAGAGCTGGCGTGTCGTGATCGGCAGCAGCGGATCGCGGCCTGGAAACAACCACGTCGCCGACTGTCCGACCAACCACCATTCCTGCAGCAGTTCCAGGAGCCGCGGCGACAGCATGCCGTTGCGGTCCTTCTGGCCCTTGCCCTGCTCGACCCGGAGCACCATGCGCTCGCTATCAATGTCCGACACCTTGAGGTTGGCAACCTCCGACACACGCAAGCCCGCGCCATAGGCCACGCCGAGGGCTGCCTTGTACTTCGGTCCTGGTGCTGCCTCGAGCAGCAACAAAACCTCCTCCGTCGTCAGAACCACAGGCAGCTTCTGCGGCTGCTTCACGATCCTCAAGTGGCGCGCCATGTCAGGCCGATCGCAGGTCGTCGTGAAGAAGAACCGCAGCGCGGAGACCGCGCCGTTCATGGTCGGCGGTTGTACACCCTGCTCGCGCTGGTGCACTTGGAACTTACGCAGGTCCTCACCCTCGGCCGTGTCCGGCGAGCGGCCGAGGAAGATTGTGAAGTTCTTAACGTGGCGGATGTAGTCGTTCTGCACCTTCTCGGCGAAGCCGCGGACGGTCATGTCCTCGATCATGCGGCGGCGAAGCGGGCTGATGGACTTGGCGCTGCTCGGTACCTGGCTTGCTGGAGTCGTTCTTGCTGGTGTCTGGCTCATGGGGGTGTCCCTGGTCTTGAGGTTGGAGGTTGCTTGACCCCTCGATCCTCAAGACCGACACTTCCCATTCCGTTACCGGCCGCTCTCATCCACTCCGACGGTCACCGTCTCGCTGTAGGCTGGCGCGTAGCGCCTTCGTTCCCTGACCCAAACCGGAACTCCGCCCCCTCTCCACCGACGACTGCTTTCAGCTGTCGTCGGTCTGGCGGTAGCACCCGAACCAACTGCCCGAGTTCTGTAATGACCAACAGTGCCGGCAACTCCCGAAGACTTTCGGGAATTGCGCCTTCAGCCGACAAACTCGGATTCGTTCGAACCCACGCAGGCATGCCGTCGTCGAGCCGTGCGGCGAACTCTACAGGGCCGTTGTGCTTACAGTCGGAGTGATCAAAAAATGCAAGCAGCCGAGAATGTCTCTCCCAGGAATGTAACGGCTTGCGGGGCAAACGAAGAGGCCAGCGGCAGTTGGGATCGTCTTGAAATCTGACAGAAAATTATCGCTAACCGAGCCGGAACAATACTATATTGCAAGGACTTAGATCTCAATCAGCCATTGCAGTGGTACCAATTGTTGAGCGGTACGTGGCTCTATGAGAGTACCTAAATACAAGCATATCCTGGTGCCACTATAAGGTAGGCCTGGATCGTCATTTCCCACTGTGTCTGCGATCACTGCGTCTGGGGGAGCAGCAATGCAATTGCCGATTGCTGTATGCGAGACCGAGAGATCTACGCTTCAAAATCAAGTTTTTGAGCAGATCCGGCAAATGATCGTAGACGGCCGGCTGAAGGCCGGAGACCCATTGCCCGCGACACGCGAACTCAGCATGCAGATGGGTATTTCACGCAATACGGCGATGCTCGCCTACGATCGGCTCATCGCTGAGGGATACGTCTATTCGAAGCCCTACGTCGGCACGTTCGTATCTGAAAATCTCCATGAAGGGGTATCGTCCGAACCGCCGATTGCAATTCGAGCAACGTCGAAAGTGAACGGCAAGTCATCTGACCTGCCAGGCCCCCAGAGATCCCGCCAGTTTCTTCGTACACACTCGCTGCAAAATCCGCATAGCAAACGGCTGACGGCCGATTTCTGGGTTGGCCGGCCGGATCCGGCGTCATTCCCCGTGAAGGCTTGGTCACGGCAAATCTGGAAGCAGCTGCAACGGTCGAGTACTGCACTCACACAGTACAACGACCCCTCGGGTCTTGAAGCGCTCCGGTTTGCTATATCGGATCACTTGGGGCCCGCGCGCGGCATTGCTGTCGAGGCCGATCAGATCATCATCGTCGGCGGATGCCAGGACGGATTCAATCTCATCGCCAGACTTCTGGTCGAACCGGGCACGCCTCTCGTCATTGAAAATCCCTGTTATCAGGGGGCCGCTTATGTTTTCGAGAGCTTTGGCGCCGAGCCTTATCCTGTGCAGGTCGATGAACACGGACTTGACGTTGCGTTGTTGCCAAACGTTTCTTGCGCGGTCGCATATCTCACTCCGTCGCACCAGTATCCGATGGGTGCAACGCTGAGCCTCCCGCGCAGACTAGAGTTGCTGGCCTGGGCCGACAAACACGACGCCTATATCGTAGAGGATGACTACGACAGCGATTTCCGCTTCAGCGGTGCGCCGCTCACTGCCGTCAAGGGTCTCGATCGGAACGATCGCGTCATCTACATGGGCACGTTCTCTAAGAGCATGGGCCCCGGACTGCGGCTCGGATACGTCGTTCTGCCAAAGACGCTGGTCGAACCGGCCCGCCGTCTCAAAGCCCTGATGAACAACGGACAAAGTTGGTTGGAACAGTCTGCTATGGCAGACTTCATGCTTGAGGGCGGTTTCCGGCGCCACTTGCGGCGGATGCGACAGACATACTTAGAACGGCGCGACGTTCTCCTCGCAGCACTCAGAACGAATTTTGGAGAGTGTCATGTCAGGGGTGAGGACGCCGGAATGCATCTTACATGGCGCATACCGGATGGGCTTCCAGACGCTGAGGACATCGAGAAACGCGCGCTTCAAGAAGGCGTTGGAGTCTACGCCTTATCGACGGGTGCGGCCCTGCAGTTCGGCTCGCCCGACGATAGCCGCCGATTTCTCGTGCTGGGATACGCCGCACTGACGCCGCGCGAAATCGAACAGGGCATTGCCCGCCTTGCGCTGAGCCTGTCGCGGCCTGTTGCAAACAAGGCCGCAACTCAAACCGCTGCGATGAAAAGGATCTCGCGATGAGTGGATCTCTCATTGAACTTGGTATGGTTGCGACGGTGCTGTCGCTAGCGCTCGCCATCACATGCATCGTGGCTTCGATCGCTGGCGCCAATGCTCAACGGCCGGCGCTCGTTCAAGTCGCTCGCCATGCCCTGCTTGCAAACTTTGCGCTGGTTACGTTGAGCTGTTTCACCGTCATCTGGTCATTCGTCCAGAATGATTTTTCTGTTGCCTACGTAGCCCAGAACTCGAATACGCGCCTTCCTCTGATCTATCGCATTACGGCCTTGTGGGGCGCGCATGAGGGGTCATTGCTGCTGTGGCTGTGGTTTCTTACGCTTTTCGCCGCACTTGTCGTGGTCATTCATTCGCAAACGCATCCCCGGTCGATGCCCTATGTCATGGCAACTCTCGGCGCGATTCAGGTTGGCTTCCAGGCGCTGATCCTATTCCTGTCCAGCCCGTTCACAGAACTCATCCCCGCGCCGCTGGAAGGCCGTGAACTCAATCCGCTACTTCAAGACCCCGGACTGATCATCCACCCGCCGATGCTTTATCTCGGATACGTCGGCTTCGTCGTACCGTTTGCTTTCGCAATCGCGGCACTCATCCGGGGCAGTGCCGGCGCCGAATGGGTCCTCGCTACGCGCCGATGGACTTTGTTCGCCTGGTGCGCTCTGACGAGTGGCATCATGCTGGGCGGCTATTGGGCCTACTACGAACTGGGATGGGGCGGCTATTGGGCTTGGGATCCGGTCGAAAATGCCTCTCTTATGCCCTGGCTCACGGGAACTGCGCTGTTGCATTCGATCATGGCCCAGGAAAGCCGGAACCTATTCCGCGGTTGGAATGCATTTCTGGCCATCACGACCTTCGCGCTCTCGCTGCTGGGGACGTTTCTTGTCCGCTCCGGCGTTTTGACATCGGTTCACGCCTTCGCCGTTGATCCGACGCGCGGCGCTTATCTTCTCATTTTTCTAGGTGTCGTGACGCTCGGCGGGTTCGGTCTCCTTATTCTGCGCGCGGACGCTCTTCGATCGAACGCGCGGCTGGACGGCGCGCTGTCGCGAGAATCCACATTGCTGTTCAATAATCTCTTTTTAGTTGTGGCCGCCGCGACCGTATTTTGCGGAACGCTTTATCCGCTGGTCGCCGAGGTCATAGCGGGCGAGCGAATTACAGTTGCGGCTCCCTACTTCAACAAGGCCGTTCTGCCGGTCATGGTCGCGCTCGTCTGGCTCATGGCCATCGGCCCGGTCGTGCCGTGGCGAAAAACCAACATGGCGCGATTGAAGCAGCTGATGTTTGGTCCGTTCTGCGCCGCCGCGCTTTGTTTGCCTTTGGGCTGGGCTTTTGGAGTCCGCGCCTTGTTGCCCCTTCTGGCGCTCGCCGGAATTGGTTGTGTTCTGGCCAGTATCGCCGCTGATATCTGGCGATCAACCAACGCGCGCATCGCAATCTCGGGAGAGCCCTGGCTGAGTGGTTTGACCTCGCTGGCTCTGTGGAACCGGCGCCGCTACGGCGGCTTCGTTGTCCATCTCGGCGTGACCGCCATCGTTTTTGGAATTCTCGCCTCGGGATTGTTCCAGGAGACGAAGACTGTTGCACTCTCGCCTGGCGAGCGGTTCGAAATCGGCGGCTACACCTTGGAGTTTGCCGGGCTGGAACAGGTTCAGGGACCAAACTGGACAGCGCGTCAAGCCAATGTCCGGGCATTTGCTGGGTCAGAGCAAGTGGAACTCATGCAGCCTCAACGCAGGACTTATCCGCGAGGACAGATGACGACGACGGAGTTTGCGATCCGATCAACTCTCTCCGGTGATCTCTATCTTGTTATCGGTGAAGAACTTGGCAACGGCCGGGCTTCGCTTCGCGCTTACTTCATTCCGCTGGTCGGATGGATTTGGACAGGCTGGCTCATCATCATCCTCGGTTCCCTGTTCGCCCTTTCGCAAGGACGCACACAGCACGCGCCGGTACGGGCCGCGTCTGGCTTGGCAGAGGCGGCAAAGTCATGACGAACCAGCCCATGACGCAGATGAAATCAGCCTCACTTCAATCGCAACACCTGCTGTGGTCCTGGTGGAAGGCTGTACTGCTCTGCTTTCTCGTGAGTTTGCTCGTTCTCTTCGCCTTTGGATTGAGGCGAGACTCCTCATTCATGCCATCTGCCCTTCTCGGGAGAGCGCTTCCGGTTTTCGAACTTGCAACCTTGAGCGGTGGCAACACCCTTCGCAGCACCGATCTTGTTGGGAAGCCGCACATTATAAATTTCTGGGCGTCCTGGTGCGGTGCGTGCCGGACCGAGCACGCAGTCCTTATCGACCTCGGAAAAACCCTCGGTGTTTCTGGCAAAGTCGCAATGATCGGTATCAATTATCGGGATACCAAGGATGCAGCCGAGCAATTTCTTAAGGAGCGCGGGGCGTTTCCATATCCATCGGGATTGGATCCCGACGCACGCACTGGCATCGATTTCGGCGTCTTCGGATTACCCGAAACATTTTTTATTGATGCGCAGGGCACCATAAGAGCCCGCCACATCGGGGCGCTGTCGAAGCCCGACGCCGAGAGATTTCTCCAGATGTTGGAGAATGCGCAATGAAATGGTCTCTAATACGCTCTCTTTTCATCGGCGTGTTTGTTGCTTTGACGGTGGGCACCGCCGATGCAGAACTCCAACGCGAAGATCCCATCGAGCCGCGCGTCAAAACGGTGGCCCAGCAGCTGCGTTGCCCCGTCTGCCAGGGCGAGACCATTTACGACTCGCACTCGACGGTTGCCAACCAGTTGAAAGATTTGATCCGCGAACAAGTCACCGCCGGCCGGTCGGATGACGAGATCCGCACGTTCTTCGTCGCACGCTACGGCGATTTCATTCTTATGGAACCCCACGCGCGCGGCGCCAACTTCTTCATCTGGGCCTTTCCGGTCTTGGCGTTTCTATTGGGAACTTTTGCTCTGCTCCTGTTCCTGAACCGGCGGCGTGCGCTTCCCGTGACCACTTCGTCGAAGGCTTCGGATACCGATGATCTCATCCGCCAAATCGAGCGTTTGGAACCATGATCATGCTCATCGCGATTGTTGTGTTGTGTGCCTTGACCGCGATCTGGACCGCTTACCCGTTGCTGACAGGTACGGCGGATCAACGCCATTCGGATGGCCTTGAGCCCAATTCGCGCGTTGCGGCCTGGAAGCAGGAAAAGGATCGCCTTGTCGCAGAGATGGTGGCGCTCGACATCGCATTGTCTGAAGACCGAATAGAAAAGCAGGACCATAGTGAACAGAGGAACAGGCTCATGGCAGAAGCAGAAGAGGCAGCAGCCCGGTTAGGCAAATCGCGCGCCGATGAAATTATCCCTGCCGCACCACCGCGGAGTTACCTGCCACTCGGACTTGCGCTGGCCGTTGTCTTGATCGCCGGTGCGGCATCAGTCGCCTTATTGCTCAACGGCAACGATGTCCGCTCCGACGCGAACCCACACGCAGACGGGCGGATCCCATTGCCGAATGCAACGGCGGGGGCTCCGGCTGGTACTCCGGCTGGGGCTCCGCAGTCAAATCCCCAAGCCGCCGCCCAATCCAGCGGTAGTCCGATGGCCGGACCCGATGGCGCGCCAGATGTCGGCGCGATGGTTGCTAAACTGGAAAGCCGTGTGAATGCAGGCAATCCGACGATAGATGACGTGATCATGCTGGCGCGCAGCTATCGCGTTCTCAATAGAGACGAGGAATTTGTCGCTCTCTATCGCAAGGCGCAAGCAATGGCGCCCGAAGATCCGGCGATCAAAATGGTTCTCGCATCAGCCTTGGTCCGCTCGGAAAAAGAAGGCTATCGCGACGAAGGAGAAAAAATCGTCGATAACTTGCTTGCCACCGATCCCAAGAAGCCCGAAGCGCTTTGGCTGAAGAGCATCGGCCTCGTCCGGCGTCACGAGATTGAGGCGGCCCGCAAGACGCTGACTCAGCTCTCCGGGCTCGTCTCCGAAAACTCCGATGCCAAGAATGCTGTCACCAGCCTGTTGAAGGAACTCGAGACAGCGTCCGCAAGCGGGACAAAGCCAAGCGCCAATCCCGCGACACCCGTTCCTGATCAGCAGCCAGGAACAGTAGCCAAATGAAAAAGCAGAGTTCTATTGGTGCGCAGGCTTCGCCCAACTTGCCGCCCAAAGTTCACAAGGCTCCGTGCAAATGGAGCACGAGTTACCCCGACTACGATCGCATCCTCGGATTCCAGCTTGATGACCTCAAGTTTGAGGGCCGCTACAGGCAGTTCGTCGAAAACGGGCGGGTGGCCGGCGAGTTTCCGCGCGCACAAATGTGGCGCAACGGCCAAGAGAGTACAGTCACCGTCTGGTGTTCCAACGACTACCTCGGCATGGGACAGCATCCAACCGTGCTCGACGCCATGAAAACCGCCATCGATACGTATGGCGCGGGATCAGGAGGAACACGCAACATCTCGGGAAATCATCGGCCCGTCGTGGAGCTTGAGCGAGAGTTGGCAGAGCTTCACAACAAGCCGGCTGCACTCGTATTTTCATCGGGGTACGTTGCCAACTTGACCGTGCTGGAAACGCTCGCGCGGTTGCTGCCTGAATGCGCCTTCATTTCAGACGAACACAACCATGCATCAATGATTTACGGCATTCGCTCGAGCGGGGTCGAGAAGTTTATCTTCCGTCACAACGACCACCAGCATCTGGAAGATATTCTGTCCAAGCTTCCGGCCTCCCGGCCCAAGATCGTCGCCTTCGAGTCCGTCTACTCCATGGACGGCGACATCGCGCCGATCGGGCTGCTCTGCGATATTGCCCATCGATATGGTGCATTGACCTACCTTGACGAAGTTCATGCCGTGGGGATGTACGGTGCGACCGGTGCCGGTGTGGCGGAACGCGATGCCGTCGGCGACCGGGTCGATGTCGTTCAAGCCACGCTTGCCAAAGCCTTCGGCATTGTCGGCGGCTACATCGCTGCTTCAAGTACAATCGTCGATGCGGTACGCAGTTTCGGCTCAGGGTTCATCTTTACAACAACCGTGCCGCCGGTCGTTGCCGCTGGTGCGCTCGCAAGCGTCCGGCACCTGAAGTGTTCCCTGTTCGAGAGGCGAACCCTACACGAGAGGGCATTGCAGCTCAGAAGCCGGCTGAAAAGTAGCGGACTTCCCATCCTGGACTGTGTCAGCCATATCGTTCCCGTGATGGTCGGTGATCCAGTCCTCTGCAAGGCCGCGAGTGATTATCTTCTTGAGAAGCGGAGTATCTATATCCAGCCGATTAATTTTCCCACAGTACCTCGCGGCACCGAGCGTCTCAGAGTAACGCCTGGGCCATGTCACAGCGAGGCGATGATCGACGACCTTGTCGATGCACTGCGAGAGACATGGGTTCACCTTGGTCTGCCATTCAAATCCTGGGCACACCTTGGGGCGGAAGCCAGGCCATGAGCAGGAAGGCGAGACGCGGCCTCTTGATTTCGCTCGCGGTCGCAATTCTAACCTTATCCGGCGTGCTCATGTTGGGCGCGATGCGCGACAACATCGTCTTTTTCCATACACCTAGCGATATCCAGGGCGGCAAAGTCGTTGCTGGGAAGCAAACGCGGATTGGCGGCCTAGTGGAAAAAGACAGTCTCAAGCGCCAAACCGACAGCATGGACGTGGCGTTCCGCATAACCGATGGCGCCGCTGTAATTGACGTTCGTTATCGGGGAATATTGCCAGACTTGTTCAGGGAACAGCAGGGCGTGGTTGCTGAGGGGGTCGTCAAGGATGGAGCCTTTGAGGCCTCGACGATACTGGCCAAGCATGACGAGAATTACATGCCGCGTGAAGTTTCCGAGGCGTTGAAGAACTACAAAATGCCACCGGCTGAAAAGAAATGAGGATGCAAATGATTGATGGCCGGCAGCCGGTACCCATCATTGTCTGTGTCATTTTCTCTCAGTCGAGTTTGTATATCCAGAAGCCCCGATGCTGATAGACGAGTTGCAGACGGTTGAGCCTCATAGGGTTCGAGGTCGAGAACGGCAGCATCTTCGCAATCAGCAGATCCGAGCTGTCCTTACTCGCAAGATAATGCATCCGTACGGCATTGCCGACTGGCTCAATGGCATAGCCGCCCACGATTTTTTGATCGCTGATCCACTCTCGCGTCGCCTTCATGACACCATGAGATTGGCCCGCGCCCGGAAAGTCCCGATAGGCTATGCCAATGCGGCCGGGGTTGGCTGCGGCGACCTTCCACACGTCTGCCAGATGGACGGCCACATAGACGTCCTTGCCCGGGGCCAAGGCCCGAAGCGCATCGGCTCCTTTGGTTTCATCGAGCAACAGCGCATCAATAAACCGGGTGAACTTTTCGCCATCGGCTTGTGGAACGCCTTTACTCCAAAACTCTCTTTCGGACGCTTCGACGAGACCTGCCACCGAGCGCCAGGCTGCGGGCATAACGAGACCGCGTGTCTGAGGATCATCGAGGGGCGCCTGACGCTGCGCAACGAAGCGAATCTTCCTGGACAGATCCCACCACGACAGGACCACAGCGTCCGCGGGAACATGCTCGCGAACGGCCGTCAGAACCTTGCTGACTTCTGTCATTGTAAGGTCAGCGGAAAACACAGGCTCAGTCACGTTATTCTGCCAATCGAGAGGTACGTTTCGCCCATCGGAGTCCGTCGCGACAAACGCGGTCGCGATTGCATCGCGAACACCAGGCGCCCGCCACTCTAGTTTTTTAACGGGCAGGACCGGGTTGGAAACCGGCAGCACCAGGGCTTTGTAGGCGTCTGGCAAAGCGTCGGCGATTGACTTCTCGTAGGGCAATTGCTCAGGGAGCAACGCTGAATTCACAGCTAAGGCGATCAGAAGCGCACCAGTTGCCGTGAGGACGATTGGAGCCCGCTTGTGGGACGCGAGTTTTGTGAGGTTGGCTACGCCGGACATCGAACGACCGCCTTTGAGTTTGCCTTAACGAGTTCCGGCACGATACCGGTCCAAACCGGACCGGGCAGCCGGCCAAACTGGCGGCTGCCCGGATGATCACTGTTGCAGACTTGGCCTAGCCGGCTCTGTTCCGGTTCCGCATATAGGCACCGATCCCAAGCAGCATCAGCAGCCCGCCAAGTCCACCCAACATCGCACGTTGGACCGGCGTTTTGAGGTTCAGCAAGTCACCACGCTTCTGGGGTGGTTTGAGGGCCTCAACTTTGGACTTGAGCTCCGCCATATCGCGTAGCTTGACATCTTCGTCGTTGATGCGAACGGCACTCTTGATGAGTTGCGACCAGCCTTCGGAGTACGTGTAGCCACCGGGATTGGCGTGGGCCAGACCCTTGTAGTGCTTGATCTTGTGGTGTTCCCACATCTCGGCGTACTCGTATTCCACGGCCGACGGATTGTTCCCCTTCTGCCAGAACAGATTGAAGAAGTTTCCGGGACCGTTTTCCTTTTCGGGTTCAGGAACGGTCGGACGATTGGTCTTCTGACCCGGCAGTAAACCATCGGCATGGAGCTTGGTCAGGACCAGCTTGGCATCCTCGGTGATCTTGATGCCGTCGATGGTGCCCTTGTCGATGAACTCGAGATATGCTCGGGAGAAGCTTTCCGAATGGCAGTTCGTGCAGGTTCCGACCCAAGCTTCCTTACGGTCTTCGAACCACGGATTCTTGAGGTTTTCAGCAATCTTAGTCGTCGGCTCGAAGGCCCAGCGGACCTTACGCACCATGTTGTGAGCGAACTTGCCTTGATATTCCATATGGCAGAACTGGCACGTCGGTGCGTTCATCCCGCCCTTGCCAATCGCATCGGCAAGCTGGGCATTCCAGTCCCAGGTGTCGCCACGAGTTTGGTAGACCGTGCCGTGCTTCGAGAACATATAGCCCTCGAACTCGTTATGATCGACACCGTTGTGGCACATGGCGCAAGTTTCGGGCTTGCGCGCTTCGACTGCTGAGAACTCGTGGCGTGTATGGCAGCTGTTGCACGTGTTCTGTGTCGTGTGACAGAAGGTGCAACCCTCGGCGACTTCACGCTGCTCCATGGCCGCCCAGATCGCTGTCTCGACATTGGCTTTGTACGAGAGAGCGTGTGAGGGACGTCCCGCTGGCCACTGATCCTGAGGCCACTTTATCGTGTCGCGCTCAGACTCACGCTCGCCGAACTCCTTGACGTGGCATTGTCCGCAAGCGGCAGCATCAGGCAACTTGAGTTCGGTCTGGTGGAGTCCGTGCTCCTTGCCGACGCCAATATGGCAGTCGATACAGCCGACTTCTTTGAGTGGCTCGCCGTCCTTCAAAAGACCCATCGAACGCAAATTGCCCTCGACTTCCGTGATCATTGCTTTTTTGTAGCCGCGGGAATCGGTGTCCGGCAGCTTGCGGATCTCATCGAGATTGCCGTGAACGCTCTTCTTCCAACTGTGTACCCAGCCTGGAGACGTGGTCGTATGGCATTCGACACACTGGGCGCGCGTCGCGTCCACTTCAGGATTGGCCGGCGGCTTGTAAAAATCTCGCGGGTTGAGGTACTTGGAAATCGGGATGGGTTCCCAGAATTTCGATAGAGACCCCTCTCCGGCACCGGCATCGGGATCGTTGTAGCGCTTGGTTAGTGCGTCGTAGAGATCCTTTGGCGTCGCTGACTTTTCTAGCCCCAATGCCTTAAAAGTCGCTTCGGGAACTTCGCTGCGAGCAGGACCTATTGAAATTCCTGCGAGCAAAGTGACGGACGTCGCGGCGACCGCTGTCAGTACGGCGGCTTTGGATCTTAATCCACTTAAACGCGCCATTCTTCCCTCCAAAGGAACAAAAATTCATAGAATTGCGGGGAACTCCCCACGATCACATGAATAGGTCGCTGAGTGATCCAGGAAAGCACCACCCGGAACTTTTGGTATGGGGCCACAGGATAGAGGAGAGTAGTGACCTTACGGGAATGGCCTCATCACGCTTCGATCAGATCGAATTTGCGGACTATCAGAGAAATCTTTTCAACCGCAATATTCTGACGGCCGCGCCGAATGACGACTGGACTCTAAACATGCATCTCGTATACATCTTTAATGGTCTGTAATTCCGGGAGTGCGTTTATGCAACCGCTTGTTCTAGCCATTTCTCTGCTCCTCATTGCTGCGGTGGCGGCATCGTTTGCATGGGTCATTAACACCAGCGGCAAGGCCACCGGCGAAGCGGGTGGCCGGCCCGAGACCGGGAAAATTCGAAAGGGTCTATTCTGGTTTCTCGCTGTATTAGGCGTTGTTGTAACGATCGGCTCGCTGAGCCCATGGCCGCATTCAGCCACCGCAGGCGGCAGTGACACCGTGCTCAATGTCACGGGCAGCATGTGGAGTTGGGATATCGACAAAAAGCTTGTCCCAGCCGGCATACCCATCTTCTTCCGGGTAACGAGCAACGACGTGAACCACGGCTTCGCAATCGCAAATGCTGCCGGCACGATTTTGTTCCAGACACAAGGAATGCCCGGCTACATCAATCAAGTTCAGTACACGTTCACGGAACCGGGAAATTATCAGGTCTTGTGCCTGGAATATTGCGGCCTCGCCCATCATTCCATGCGCGATGAGATCAAAGTCGTCGCAAAGTAGGGGCGAAAAGTCATGCCGCAATCAAGCATCGCGCAAAGACCTATTCCTGCCGAGGCGGGAATCAAACTCACCATGGCTCTCGGCGGCCTCGTCATTATTCTAATGATGGTCCTTGGCCTCCTGATGAAAATGGCACAAGGCGGGCTCATCACGATCGACCCCAGCATTTTTTATCAGATCCTCACGGCACACGGCATCGGCATGGTCGGCGTATCCGGCCTGACAGGCGCCGCGATCATGTGGTTCTTTCTAGCGCATCACGTCGAACTCAATGCCTGGCCTTACTATGCCATGCTTGGGCTCTTTCTTGCGGGCGTCGTGCTCATCCTCGGGTCGATATTTCTCGGCGGGTTCGCGGGCGCTTGGACATTCTTGTATCCGCTGCCAGCCCAGTCGGGCGGCGTCTGGGATCCTTCAGCTGCCGCAATCTATCTTGTTGGATTGGCGCTCGTCGGCGTGGGCTTTCTCATTTTTTATCTGGAAACCGGGCGCGCACTGATCGCGCGGTACGGAACACTTGGACGAGCGCTCGGCTGGCCGCTGCTCTTTTCTGGTCAGCAAGACGATGTGCCGGCACCGGCAGTCGTCGCATCCGCCGCCGTCACGGTCTTCAATACTATCGGTATCATTGCCGGTGCTGGGGTAATCGTCATCAGCCTCATCAATATTTATGAGCCGGCATTCGCCATCGATCCGCTCCTGGCAAAGAACATGATCTACTTTTTCGGTCATGTCTTCATCAACGCAAGCATCTACATGGCCGTCATTGCCGTCTACGAGATCATACCCGAATACACCGGGCGGCCCTGGAAAACATCGCGCGTGTTTGTTGCCGCTTGGAGCGCAATTCTTCTGTTAGTCATGGCCGTCTATCCCCACCATCTCCTGCAAGACACCGTGATGCCGGCATGGGCACTCGTCACCGGGCAGATCATTTCTTACGCCAGCGGATTTCCGCTCATTCTGGTGACCACATTCGGCCTTCTGACTTACCTGAGCCGATCAGGCATCAAGTGGGATGTAGCTTCCGCGCTGCTCGTTGCCGGTGTTTTCGGGTGGAGCGCAGGTACGATGCCGGCCATTCTCGACGGCATGATTGTCGTCAACAAAGTGATGCACAATACGCTTTGGGTTCCGGGTCATTTCCACATGTACCTGCTCTTGGGCCAGGCTGCCATGGCATGGGGCTTCATGGCTTGGCTGACCCGCGACAAAGCAGGGGAGCGCCTAACCGGAGCAAATTATCTCGCCTTTGCCGTTTATCTCGCCGGCGGCTTGGGCCTCACAATCGGATTTCTCGTCGCGGGTGCGGCGAGCATCCCAAGGCGTTGGGCCGTTCATTCTGCCGAATGGATGTCGCATGATCGCGTGGCCGCTTTATTCGCGGTTGCGGCAATTGCCGGCGCGACTCTTTTCTTCGCACACTTTATCGGACGCGTTTTAGCCGCCTCGAAACAATGATCCGCCATGTTCAAAACCGCCGTAGCCAGCACGTTCGTACTTCTAGCGGCCAGCTGCGTCTTCTGGATCGAGACCGATGGCTTCTCGGCCTTCACGGTTGAGAGTGCGCGCCGCGCGGACGTGGTGCGCAATCCCAGAACTGTTCCGGTCGTTTCCCTTCAATCCTCAAACGGTGAAGTGGTGGACCTCCATGATGGCGGTCCCCAGCCGACGCTGGTGGAATTTATCTACGCAAGCTGCCCAACCCTTTGCCTCGCGCTCGGCGAGGATTTCTACAGGCTACAAGAGAAAATAGAACTGGACCCGCGCCATTCGGGCGTTCGTCTTCTCAGCATTAGTTTCGATCTCGATCGCGATACACCTGAGCGGCTCGGCGACTATGCGAAGACCCACGGGGCTCGCTCACCCATCTGGAAGATTGTCCGGCCGCGCTCAGAAGCCGATCTTCGCCAGTTGTTGGATGTGTTCGGAATTGTCGTAAAAGCCGATGGCGCCGGCGGTTTCGTCCATAACGCAGCGATTCATCTGATCGATGCGCGTGGCCGCCTCGTCAGAATTGGTGACATAGGACAGGGTTTGCGGCTGCTCTCAGAAGGCGCAAACGGGTCATGAGCGTTGCCTGGAACAGCAAGCAAATTATATCGGGAATTGGTCTCCTGGCCATTCTCGCATTAACTTCCGTTCGAAGCATGCTTGAGGCGGGACTTGTCTCACATATGCTTTTCCAGCTCCCATTATTGGCGTTCGGCGGATGGCAGCTCGGCAGAGCCGTGCACAGCAGCGTCCCATCTGCCATCGAAGGCTGGGACCAACATGGCGTGACGGGCTTTATCCTTGCCGTATCAATCGCGATATTTTGGATGTTGCCGAGGTCGGTTGAGGCAAGTCTCAATGATCCCCTTTACGAACTCGCCAAGTTTACGAGTATCCCGCTTGCGGGTTTCGCGCTGGCATTGAGTTATCCACGTGCTTCTGTTCTGCTACGTGGCCTTCTGCTGTCTCACGTTATATCGATGTTTGGCGTGCTGGCCTGGAGCTATCTCGCGGCGCCCGTGCGGCTCTGTCTTTCCTATCTCGCCGCAGAACAATTGGCGGCCGGATATATCCTCCTCGCAGTAGGATCGGCGCTGTCCGTGTACTGGGGCGTGCAACTTCTTCTCTTTGAGCCGCCAGGGCGTCCTTCAAGCCGCGGCCGGTCGCTGGGTCTGCACGAGAAAATGTGGAAGGCGAGCCATGAGCATTGATGCGACAATCGCTGAATTTGCATCTTTGGCGCGCAAGAAGGCGGACATGTTGCGCGAAAACCCGATTGGGTTTTTCATCAGTGCGATGTTTGCAGGCGCCTATGTTGGAATTGGCATCATCCTGATATTTTCGGTTGGACAGCCGCTCGACGCCGCCCTGCGCCCGCTCGTCATGGGGGCAAGCTTTGGTATTGCCTTGACGCTGGTGGTGTTTGCGGGCTCGGAATTGTTCACCGGCCATACCATGTACATGATGTTCGGATATCTGCGCCGGACCGTGTCGCCGTCCGAAGTGTCGACGGCGTGGACGGCGTCCTGGACTGGTAATCTTGCGGGCTCGCTTCTACTCGCAGCGCTATTTGTGATCGGCGGGGGCGGATACATTCTGAAACCTGGCGCAACGCTGATCTTCGATGTTGCAGCCTACAAAATGAACTCTGAGCCAGCCGCTCTCGTCGCGCGGGCTATGTTGTGCAATTGGCTGGTGTGTCTCGCGGTCTGGACATCCGCCCGCACAAGCAGCGACAGCGCCAAATGCATTTTGATTTTCTGGTGTCTCTTTGCATTCATCGCCAGCGGCTTCGAACATTCAGTTGCCAATATGACTTTGTTCTCCGTCGCTCTGCTTGGCGAACACCCTACGACCGTCACGTGGAGCGGAATGGCGTACAACTTGTTCTGGGTGACGCTCGGCAATATTTTGAGCGGTGCGGTCGTCATCGCCTGTGGATATACCCAGGTCGCTCGAAAGCACGCGACGGCTGCGAGCCGGACATAATTGTATCGCCTGCATGCGGCCCCGCGTTTTAGCCTCGGAGAAACTAGGCCCTTGTCTGCTGGAACCCCGCGGAAGTGGTCCAACTCGATGTACGGATATTTTTCTCGAGGAGCACTGGAATGGCTAAGAGAAACGACAAACCGGAAGATCGTCTCGACGTTTCGGCAAGGGGATTTCGCCGCGTACGTGTTTCTCGCGATTACCAATTTTGATCTTTGTACTGATAGGTATTCGCTCATGTACAATAATGTTCGCGACATGAAGAGGCGCCAGTGGCGGACCGATAGGGACTCGGAATACCTATTGAATTGAAAATAGAAATTGCCGCCCAAAAATTATAATATTGTTTAATCGCAAGAAGTTAGATGGCGGAGGGAGTGGGATTCGAACCCACGAGACCCTTACGAGCCTACACGCGTTCCAGGCGAGCGCCTTCAACCACTCGGCCATCCCTCCGCAAATCGCTGGAACGGGCGCACTATACCCATCGCCGCCCTAAGCGCAACCTCAGTGCAACCCATAAGCTTGCCGGGGCAACACACCTGCGACTTTGCCGCGATCGGCGCGCCGTTAGGGCCATATCCATCAAGACATCAAGACTCCAAAAGGCTTGACGGCCGGTGCCAATGCGCCGCATTGGTGCCATATCCGCCGCTAGAGTTGCCTCTCGCATGTCCAGCCCGCTCCTACTCAAAATCTTCGCGTTTCTGTCGCTTGCAGCGACAGGGACGGCTGTTGGACTGTGGTACACGACCGGCGCGCCGCCGCCGCCGTGGATGCTGCAAGTCTCGCTGGCATTTTTCATTGCGGCGCTGCTGACGGGCCTCATCGGTGCTGAAACCCGCCCGCGTCTCGTGCTGCGCTTTCTCGCGGCCCTGTGTGCGCTGATCGCGGCCATCGCTCTGGCGTCGGATATTACGCTTCAGGGCGGCGTTTTCGGTGCGACGCCGCTGATGGGGCACCTCGGTCAGTTCGCGCCGTCGCTGCTTGAATCCATCAAGGCGAGTGTGATGCGCGTGCTCGGTGGCGCGCTATGGGACCCCGTGGTGATCACGATCCTGAGCATCCCGACCTTCTTGTTGTTTGGCCTGATCGCGCTGGCATGCGGCTATGCCGGCCGGCCGCGGCGCGCCATCAGCGTGTTCGTGAACTAACGGCTCACTTTGAGCCGAGGAAGTCTGCCGCAAGCCCCGAAAGCACCAGTAGCAGCAACACATTGACGAGCAACAGCACCATGCGCCGATGGCCCTTGTTCAGCACTTCGATCTCCATGTGGTCGGCAATGTGCCGCGTATGCGCCGAGCCGCTCATGAAACCCATTTGATGGCGGCTGCCGTCGCGGCGCCAAATCGTGCCCTGATCAACCAACGGCAAGCCGGCGCGGCGCGCGATCTGTTCGGCGATGAGAGGATACGGGAACGCCGGATCGACGTTGGCTTCGCTCACGTAGCCAAGCGTGATCTCGCGCTCGTCCTTCGTGCGGATCACGGCGCCGCGCAGCATGACAGGCGCCAGCGCCCCACCGAAAACCTCGCGCCGGACTTCGACGGCTTTGATGGCGTGATAGGGAATGTCGAAGCTGGCGTAACGCAGCATGGGCGTTGGTCCGCGTCCCGACGGCAGCGTGAATTTGACCGAACTTTTGCCGAGACTGAGGAATGCGCGCAACGAGAACATAAGCTCAATCAGAACCAGAAACATGATCGCGGAAAATACCGCCGCAAACAGGAGCAGCTGCCAGGTATCAAACCACAGACCATGATTGATGCGCTGATACAGCATGAAAGGCAGGCTGGCGAAAAACGGCAAAAGCAACAGCATGAGAAACGAGAACGCCGTCTTACGCCCGCCGCTCGCGCCATAGTTTGTACGTTCGATTCCGGGCACCGCTGCAGCCGCTGTTGCGGGTGACTCTGATGCTGCCATCCGCGCCATCGGATTCAAGGTCGAATTTGCGCTAGGCTTCAAGGAGGGATGCACGTTCTGGGGCAGTACGGAGACCGGTGCCGCGTCCTGCGTGCGCCCAGTCCCAAACCTAAACTCGGCCATAAATCGCTTCCCTCGCCCTGTCAGTCCCTGATGCGCGCTGCTATTCTAGAGTGCGCAAAGATTTGATCAAGAATAGGGCTTAGCCGTGTAACCGCGCGCCGCCGCATACGTATTTAAGGTATGATTGTTGAGCTACAAGGTTAAGACCTGAACGCCAGCCTATACCGGGGCCCAGACTTTGGCCCAGACTTTGCCCCGGCGCTGAGGTGGACCCAAAAGGACGGAAAAGCGATGTTTTTGCGACGACACTTATCCTTGCCCTCGCCCGAGAGCGCACCCAAGGGCCGCGCTGAGCCGATTCCAACGGCGCAGGAGCACTATCTTTTGAACCGTCCTTTGAAGCCGCCTTATCCCGCGGGCGTCGAGACCGCATATTTTGCGCTTGGATGTTTCTGGGGTGCGGAGCGGCTCTTCTGGCAACTGCCAGGTGCCGGCATCTGGATCACGGCTGTCGGATACGCGGGCGGCTTCACGCCCAACGCCACATACAAGGAAGTCTGCACGGGAGAAACCGGGCACACAGAAGTTGTCTTGGTTGCTTTTGACCCGGCGAAAATTTCTTATGCCACCCTTTTGAAAACGTTCTGGGAGAGCCACGACCCGACGCAAGGCCACCGCCAGGGTAACGACGTCGGTACGCAGTACCGTTCTGCGATCTTTACGACTACATCCGCCCAACAGGCCGAAGCCGAAGTCTCGCGCGACGCGTATGAGCGTGCGATCGGGTCGAAAGGATTTGGCAAAATCACCACGGAGATCGCGGCCGCACCTTCTTTCTACTTTGCCGAGGAGTATCATCAGCAATACCTCGCCAAAGTCCCCAACGGTTATTGCGGCCTCAAAGGTACCGGCGTTACGTGTCAGACGGTGGGGGCTTTGAATGCATAGGGGGCTCAACAACCCAATCGCCCAGAGCGTCTGAGAGCGTCCGTACGGGTATCAATATTTGCGAGGAGTGTTCGAACTCGCGCCCGCGCCGCCGCTGAGAGAAAGTTTTGGTGTTCCAAATCGCAAAAACCTGACTTCCGTTTCGCCCCATGTGCGGGTGTCGAGGAGGGTGAAGGCGGCGGGGATTGCGATCTGCGTGCCTGTGCGTTCTTCAAAGACGCAGATCGCACCGGGGTTCAGCCAATTGCCGCTCGCCAAACAAGCAAGGGCTTTTTCGCCCAAGCCTTTTCCATATGGCGGATCGAGAAAAGCGAGGCTGTAGCGGTCTGCTTTGTTCGCGGGGCCAAGGTCTGTCGCGTCACGGCGGAAGATGCGGGTTTCGCCCGTGAGGCCGAAGCTCTCGACGCTGCGCCGGATCAGTGCGCGGGCTTCGGCACTCTCTTCAACGAACAGGCAGTAAGCGGCCCCGCGCGAGATTGCTTCTAACCCGAGTGCGCCGGTTCCAGCAAAGAGATCGATGACGCGCGCACCTGCAAGCGAGAAATCTTCGATGCCGTGCGCCAGAATGTTGAACACGCTTTCGCGCACGCGGTCGGACGTCGGGCGCAGGCCGTCGTGATCTGGTGTTGCAAGTGCCCGCCCGCGAAAATTTCCGGCGACGATTCTCATGCCGGCCGTCTCTGATGGACAAACCCAGCGGCGACGAATGCACGACGAAACCCCCTCCCCTGGACGGGGAGGGGCTGGGGGTGGGGTGACGATCTAGGCGGATGAAGCGTGATAGGCGACAGCCCTTTTACTAACAGCGTTTTTGGTTGGGCTGTGCGGACCATTGCCTGCTCGACGCTTGTTGCGTTACCCTCACCCCTTACCCCTCCCCGCAAGGGGGAGGGGGATTGCTCACTAATGCGCGTTCGCTGCCCCATCATTCGTCGTCGTCCCCGCGTTGCGAGGCGGCCTTACCGCGTGCGTGGCGTTCTTTGCGCTGTTCGGTTCCTTCCGAGAGGCCGAGTTCTTGCGCAAGTTGCGGGCCGATCTGCTCGGCGAGTGTTCGCCGTTTGACTTGCTCGACGCCGCCCGGAGCCAGATCGAGCAATTGAAAGGGCCCGAATGAAACACGGATCAAGCGGTTCACTTCGACGCCAAGATGAGTCAGAATTTTGCGCACTTCGCGGTTCTTGCCTTCGCGGATGGCGATGGTCAGCCACATGTTGGCGCCTTGCACGCTGTCGATTGCCGCTTCGATTGGGCCATAGCGCACGCCGTCAATCTCGACGCCGTCTTTGATTTTTTCGAGATCGGCGGGCGTGACGCGGCCCTTGGCGCGGACACGATAGCGTCGTGTCCACCCGGTCGCGGGCAATTCCATGTGGCGCGCGAGTGCGCCATCGTTGGTCAAGAGCAGCAAGCCTTCGGTGTTGTAATCGAGGCGGCCGATGGAGACGACGCGCGGCAGCTCGGGCGGCATCTTGTCGAATACGGTCGGGCGCCCTTCAGGATCGGCGTGCGTGGTGACGAGGCCGCGCGGCTTGTGATAACGCCAGAGTCTCGCCGGCTCGGCCGAGGGGAGCGGCTTGCCGTCGATGAGGACTTTATCTTTACCACTCACCTCGAAAGCCGGCGTCTTGAGCAAGCGGCCGTTGACGCTGACGCGCCCTTCTGCGATCCAGCGTTCAGCCTCGCGGCGCGAGCACAGCCCCGCGCGGGCCATGGCTTTGGCAATGCGCATGGGTTCGGCCGGTCCCTTGGGGTTCTCGGGCGCAACCGGACGGGCAGTGCGAGCGGCTGGAGGTTTCGAAACGGGGCTGCGTTCAATTCGATTCTTTGTCATGGACACTCGATAGCACGAGGAAGCACAGGCCACCTTATGACACCGGCAAAAAGCTTAAGCCACATGGACGTGGCGCTGGCGGAGGGACTTGCCGCCGCATCTCGCGGCGAAGTGCCGGTTGGCGCGGTCATTGTTGGGCCGGATGGCGAAGTCCTCGCCAAAGCTGGTAACCGCACGCGTGAATTGGCCGACCCAACCGCGCACGCCGAAATTGTCGCGATCCGGGCGGCCTGCGCGGCCCTTGGTCAAGAGCGGCTTACGGGCTGCGATCTCTATGTGACGCTTGAGCCCTGTGCCATGTGCGCGGCGGCTATCTCGTTCGCGCGCGTGCGGCGGCTTTACTTTGGGGCCAGCGATCCCAAGGGCGGCGGCGTCGAACATGGCGCGCGCGTATTCTCGCAATCGACCTGTCACCACACGCCAGAAATCTACAGCGGCATCGGTGGAGAAGAAGCGGCGGCGCTGTTGAAGAGGTTCTTCATCGAGAAACGCTAAGTGTAAACCGACTAATTTTTTGCAGCTATGGAAACACAAAGGCGCTGCAAGCACCCTCCCCTCGTCATCGCGGAGCGATGCTTCGCATCAAATGGGGAGGGGTTAGAGCCTGCGCCGGACCTCGCCGCACCGCGACGAGAACTGATCCGGGGGGTGGGGCGACGAGCTGGGAGTGATGCCGAACTGTGGGCCACTTTCTGCCGAAATTTGTTCAAAAATTCGAGCCCAGTAACGGACGTAGAGATCTCTTCGCGATCCATCTTCGGTTCGACCGCGACTGACGCCTTCCCAACGACGCACTCTCTCTTCATGAGTTGGCGAACTCGATCGACGACGATGCACTCACTGCTTTTTAGTTAGCCGTCTGGCTAACATTCATTGACGCAACGTTGATGTCTCCGCTATAGTTAGCCTCATGGCTAACCAATCAAGGCAACTCGACCACGTTTTCGGAGCTCTATCGGACGCGACGCGTCGTGCGATCGTCATACGGCTATGTGATGGCGAGGCATCCGTCGGAGAGCTGGCGAAGCCGTTTGAAATGGCGCTGCCGAGCCTGATGAAACACATCCGCATTCTAGAGAGCAGCGGCCTCGTTACGTCCGAGAAGATCCGGTCGCGTCAGGACGTGCTCATTGCAGACGGAAGCTCTCGCAACCATCGAGGTTTGGTTGGCGGCTCAAAGGGAGATCTGGGAACAACGGCTTGATCGACTGGAAATGTACGTCGAGAAACTGGAAAAAGAGGACAAGTCCAATGCCCGCAAACGCAAGTCAAAATGAATCGCCCCTGTCCATTTGGGCGCTTGATCGAGAGATCGTCCTCTCGCGCGTGATCAACGCACCACGAGAGCTGGTTTTCTCCGCTTGGGCTGATCCGCGCCATCTCCCCCAATGGTTCGGACCGGCCGGGTTCAGTATCGAGACAAGGTCGATTGACATTCGCGCCGGCGGCGAATGGCGGTTCGATATGATCGCTCCCGACGGCAAGCAATGGCCGAGTCGGATGCAATTCCGGCGCATCGAGAGACCGCACCTGATCGAGTTCGATCATGGCGCCGACAAAGACAACGATCCTGGCATGTTCCGCACCACCATCACGTTTGATGAACAGAGCGACGGAAAGACAGTCATCACTTTGCGGCAGTTGCATCCGACGAAGGCTCAGCGCAACGCAGGCATCGGATTCGGCGCCGTCGAATACGGTTATCAGACCCTTGACAAGCTGGCGCAGCACGTCGAAAACAGCAGCGCGGCTTAGCAATATTGGCCGTCAAATAGTACTGCGGGAAAGTGGAGAAGAGCGTTACCCCGGCCGGTTGTGAGGTTTTCAAACTTGAATTGCCGTTGGCACCGGCACGGCTTTACGAGCCCGCCTTTTGTTTGCGGCGTCTGAGCAGGCCGCGGCGCTTGGGTTTTTCAATTTGAGGTGTCGTGACCACAGTAATAGTCTCGTGCTCGTGTGCTTCGATTGCGGGCAGTGTTTCAACCGCGAGCACGCGCGCGAGTTGCACCTTGAGCCGCTCTTTGGCGGGTTCGGCCGAGGCGAAGATGTCATTGAATTTCAAGAAATCGAGTACCTGATATTGGCTGGTGCCGCTGGGCACTAGAATATCGGGCTGTGCCGACTTCAATTTCTCTTTGACGATCGAGCGTTCGAACAGGAAAGCGCTGGCGAAAAGGGAATCCATGGCGGTCGGAAAGGCCCGCGCTGGGTCTTGCACCGGCGCACCCGAGACGTCGATGGCGACGATAATATCGGCGTCTTCGAACAGGAGATCGAAGGGCAAAGGGTTGGTCAGGCCGCCGTCGATCAGCGTTCTGCCCTCATGAATGACGGGCCGAAAGATGACGGGCAGTGCCATGCTGGCGGCAACGGCCGGGCGGAGTGCGCCGGTTGAGAAGATGTAGGGCTCCTGATCGTAGAAATCGGACGCCACGATCTTCAGTGGGATTTCGAGGGATTCGAAATCCCGGGCGAGCCCCTTGGGCATGACGAGGTCGAGCAGCGCATCTGGATCGAGAAGCGCCGAGCGGGCGGCGAACAAATTTAAGACGCGTTGAAACGGTTGCGCACGCGCGGCGAAGAGATCGCGCACCAGCCCGAAGCGCTGGGAGAGCACGAGTTCGGTGTGAGCGCGCAATTCTTTGCCCGAGATGCCGGAGGCATAGGCCGCGCCGTAAATGGCGCCGATGGATGTGCCCGCGATGACTTTCGGACGAATGCCGAGTTCGTCGAAGGCTTCGAGCATCGGGATGTGGGCCAAGCCGCGCGCGCCGCCGCCGCCAAGCGCGACGCCGATCGAGGGCGTTGTGTGACGTGCTGCTTTATTGAGTGACATTGAGCCGGGCGACTTGGATGAGGTCATGTTATGTGAAGTCATGGCACCCAACATAAGAGTTGGCCACTGGCAATGCGAGGGCCATTCGCCGCTTAAGCCTTGCGTACCCTAGACCTTGCGTACCCTAGGCCTTGCCGCTTTCCCGCAGAATAGCCCGCCAGCCGATATCTTTGCGGCAAAATCCGCCCGGCCAATCGATATGCGCGATCGCGGCATAAGCGTGCGCCTGGGCCTCCGCCACGGTCTTGCCGCGCGCGGTGACATTGAGCACACGGCCTCCGTCAGCCACGAGGCGCCGGCCATCGCGCTTGGTACCGGCGTGAAAGATCTCGACGTTGGGAACATTGGCGGCGGCGCTGAGGCCTTTGATCTCGGTGCCTTTGAGCGGCGTGCCGGGATAGCCGTTGGCCGCCATGACGACTGTCAACGCGACGTCGTCGCTCCAGCGTACGGCAAAGCGGTCGAGCACGCCATCGGCCGTTGCGATCAAGGCCGCGAGCAAATCCGAGCGCAGGCGCATCATGAGCACTTGGGTTTCTGGATCGCCAAAGCGGGCGTTGTATTCGATTAGCTTGGGACCGTCCTTGGTGATCATGAGACCGGCGAACAAGACGCCGCGAAACGGCGTGCCGCGCTTTTGCATGGCGGCAACTGTCGGGCGGATGATCTCGCGCATGGTGCGCTCTATGAGTTCCGGCGTCATGACGGGTGCGGGCGAATAGGCGCCCATGCCGCCGGTGTTTGGCCCCGTGTCGCCGTCGCCGACGCGCTTGTGATCTTGAGCGGTCGCGAGCGCGAGTGAATTTTTTCCGTCGCACAGCGCAAAAAAGCTGGCTTCCTCGCCGTCCATAAATTCTTCGATGACGACTTCCGATCCAGCAGCGCCGAACGTGCCGGCGAAACATGCGTCGATGCCCGCCTCTGCTTCGCCACGCGTTGCCGCGATGATGACGCCCTTACCGGCCGCCAAGCCGTCGGCCTTGACGACGATGGGAAGCGATTGTTTGGCGAGATAGGCGTGCGCGCTTACGGCATCCTTGAAACGGCCGTAGGCGGCGGTTGGAATATTGAATTCACGGCAGAGATCCTTGGTGTAGCCTTTAGAGCCTTCGAGTTGGGCCGCAGCTTTGGTCGGGCCGAAGTATTTGATGTGTGCCGCACCCAAGGCATCGCCGAGACCTGCGACAAGCGGCAGTTCCGGACCAATGACGACGAATTCGATTTTTTGGGACTGGCAGAAGGCGATGACCGCTGCGTGGTCGCTAGTGTCGAGCGCAACGCATTCCGCCATGTCCGCAATTCCGGCATTCCCCGGCGCGCAATAGAGCTTGTCGAGCAAGGGGCTGGCGGTCAATGCCCAGGCCAGTGCATGTTCGCGGCCGCCCGAGCCGATGAGAAGTACGTTCATATCATGCCTTGTTGAATTCGGGCCCTATTGCAATTGCGAGCTTGGTGTAGCATCGAACCGGAAACTTTGAACAGCGGACCGCCGTGACAGATAGCACTCCTCCACAATCAAAGGCTGACGCGAAATCGGGCGGCAATACGCCTGAGTTCTCCGTCTCAGAGCTTTCCGGCGCCATCAAGCGGGCGCTGGAAGAGGGCTTCGGGTATGTGCGCATCAAGGGCGAGGTTTCGGGCTATCGCGGCCCGCACGCCTCGGGGCATTGCTACTTTGCCCTGAAAGACGACAAAGCCAAAATTGACGCCGTCATCTGGAAAGGCGTGTTCAGCCGCCTGCGCTTCAAGCCGGAAGAAGGCATGGAGGTGATTGCCCAAGGCAAGATCACAACATTCCCAGGCAAGTCGAACTACCAGATCATGATCGAAGCCTTGGAGCCCGCGGGCGCTGGCGCATTGATGGCGCTGCTCGAAGAGCGCAAGCGCAAGATGGCGGCCGAAGGTCTGTTTGACGAAGCCGCAAAAAGGCTCGCCCGTTTTTGCCGCGCGTCATCGGCATTGTGACGTCGCCGACGGGCGCGGTCATTCGCGATATGCTTGCCGGATTTAACGAGCGCTTCCCGGCGCACGTCATTCTTTGGCCGGTGCGTGTGCAGGGAGAAGGCAGCGCGCCGGAGATCGCGGCGGCAATTCGCGGTTTCAATGCACTGGAAGTAGGCGGCGCGATTCCGCGTCCCGATGTGCTAATCGTTGCGCGCGGCGGCGGCAGCCTTGAAGACCTATGGAGCTTCAACGAAGAAATCGTCGTGCGCGCGGCTGCCGAAAGCCGTATCCCGCTGATTTCAGCCGTCGGTCATGAAACCGATTGGACGCTCATCGATCTCGTTGCGGACTCGCGTGCGCCGACGCCGACCAAAGCAGCTGAGTGGGCCGTGCCGAAGTACGCGGAACTCATAGAACAAGTTGAGAAGTATGGATTGCGCCAGCGCGTCGCCATGCGCCGGGTGCTGGACGCGACGCGCACGCATTTGAAAGCCTCGGCGCGCGGATTACCGAAACTCGAAGATCTGATCGCGCTGCCGCGTCAGAGATTTGATGGAGCCTCTGGCCGGCTTGGGCGCGCGCTGTTTGCGAATTCGCGGGCTCATGCGATGCGCTTGGCGCGCGTCTCCTCGCGGTTGGCGCCAACGGC
The DNA here is from genome assembly GCA_963819605.1 of uncultured Alphaproteobacteria bacterium. Taxonomy (GTDB): domain Bacteria; phylum Pseudomonadota; class Alphaproteobacteria; order Rhizobiales; family Hyphomicrobiaceae; genus Hyphomicrobium_B. Next base: position 96,200 of record CAWFWU010000009.1, read on the forward strand.
GCTCCGGCAGCGCTTGGGGCGCCAGGGGGAACGGCTCGAGGGACTGCGTGCGCGTGGCGTGGAGGCGTTGAAAAACCGCGTCACGGCACGGCGGCGGATGCTCGACAGCCATGCCAAATTGCTGGGCAGCCTCAGCTACCAGAGCGTGCTGGCGCGTGGCTTTGCCCTTGTTAGGGATAACGAAGGGCGGATGGTGCGGCTGGCTAATAGTGTTGGTCAAGGCGATAAACTCGGGATCGAGTTTAGCGACGGGCAGGTGGCCGTTGAGGTCTCAGGCAAGGTTGGTCCAGGCACCCTCCAAAAGCCCGCCAGCGGCCCCCTCAAGGGCGGCAAAGGGCCTTCGCGCGGCGGCGGACAGGGCTCCCTCTTCTAAGCCGTTTGGTTAGGATTAATGGGCGCCCCAAAAGCCGCCCCAAAAGCCGCCCTTGACGACCGGCCCGCGATTGGCGATTTCATGGGTTAACGAGTTGCCGCCGGCCCTGATGCACTGAGGCTGGGCACAAGGATTTTTATGAACCGCATCGACAAGTTTTTCGGGATCAAGAACGAAGCCAAAGTGCGGTATCTCGATGGCGAGTTCGAGGTCGTCTCTCCCGGTGATTTCGTGTCCTGCGCCGTGACGGGTACGCATATTCCTCTCGCCGATCTCAAATACTGGAACGTCGAAGTCCAAGAACCCTATGCGACGGCGGACGTGTCGCTGAAGCGCTATCTCGAATTGCGCAAAAGGGATCAGGGCTGATGCGCGCTGTCGTGGCGCTGGATCGCCGCTGAAACCAGCCCTGCGAGTTCGCTGCGCGCATTGCCGTCAAAAATCAAACTGACGGGCACCGTGCGGGTACGCTCTGCTAAAGTGCGAAATGCGGCTCCGCCGCCACTCAGGCGCACGAAATCTTTCTCGGTCGTGACGAGTATTGCCCCATGTGCGTCGGCGCTGGCGATGAGGCGGGCGGCGTCGGTATCTGTGAAAGTATGATGATCTGCAAACGCGTGACGCTCTGCTATGATGGCACCATGCTTTTCTAGAAGAGCAAAGAAGCGTTCCGGATTGGCGATGCCGGCAAAGGCGATAAGTTTTTTGTTCTTGATCCAGGCGATGTCTCTTTCCGGTGCGACGTGGGTATTTATGATCGCGCCGGCGAATAATTTTGCCATGGGCGAACGTATAGTTCGCGCATCGCCGCCGTCAGGAGCGCCGTTGATGGCGACGGCTTGGACGAGCCCGGCTTGGAAGGCGAGCGGCGCACGAAGTGGACCGGCCGGGATGCAGCGGCCATTGCCGAAAGCGCGCTTTGCATCGACGACGGCAATCGAAAAATCCTTTTTCAGTGCTGGGTTTTGCAGGCCGTCGTCCATGATGATGACGGCGTTGGGCCCAAAGGTGCGCTCAATAAGCTCAGCGCCCTTGCGGCGGTCGCGGGCAACGACGGCGGGCGCGACGCGCGCGAGCAGGAGTGGCTCATCGCCTGTATCGATGTGAGTGTGGCGCTCGAGATCGACAATGTCCGGGCCGCGCAAACGTCCGCCGTATCCGCGTGAGAGAAATACCGGCTCGCGGCCGAGGTCGCGCACGATTTGTGCGAGGGCGATCGCCATCGGCGTCTTGCCCGTGCCACCGGCCGTGAAGTTGCCAACGCATAGAACGGGCATGCGCGGCGTATAGGCTTGCGCGCGCTGTAATCTCTGTTCGGCCAAGTGGCCATAAAGCGTGCCGAGGGGCGCAAGGATATGCGCCGGCCACTGGCGCGAAGCGGCGTACCACCATGCTGGCTCATGAAGCGGCACTTGGCTTATCCCGTTTGGCGCAGATGAAAGGAAGGAGTGCGTCGAGCGTCGTCTGCAGCGCGCCGGAGAGCGTGGCAAGGCCCGCTTCGGCTCCGGCTTGCATTTTCTTCGCCGCCTCTTGATCGCCCAGTAATAGTGCCGCAGCGGCCGCCATGTCTTCGGCCGACTTGACTTCTTTCGCGCCGCCGAAGTTTCGAAGTGCATCGTAGGCTTCGCGGAAATTGTGTGTGCTTGGGCCGGTCAGAACTAAAGCGCCATGCCGGATGGGTTCAATTGGGTTTTGTCCGCCGTGTTCGATGAGGGAACCGCCGATGAACGCGACGGGGCAGAGTGCGAAGAAAGTACCAAGTTCGCCGATGGTGTCGGCTACATAGATTTGTGTGTCTCGCGATGGCAAGCCGGCAACGCTGCGCCTTGTCACGCGAAAACCTTTGGCCTCAAGCTCGGGTAGCAACGCGGTCGCGCGGTCTGGATGGCGCGGTGCGATAATCGTCAGCAGGCCGGGCTGCGAATGGCTAAGAATTTCATGTGCGCGGGCAACGATTGTCTCTTCGCCCGCGTGCGTGCTAGCCGCGAGCAGTAGAGGCCGTCCGGATGTTGCAGTCCTGAGCTCTGCTAAGTCACTACTGCAGGCCGGCGGCGGGGGCGCATCGATTTTGATATTGCCGGCCGTGACAACGTGCGGCGCGCCAAGCGATTTTATCGTGCGTGCCACCATGTCGTTCTGAGCGAGAACGATGGCGAAACGCGAGAAGAGCGGCCGTGCCAGAGCCGCGTTGCGGCGCCAGCGCTTCATGCTGCGCGGCGACATCCGCGCGTTGACGAGCGCCATCGCGATTTTGCGGCGCGACGATTTCAGGATGAGGTTCGGCCAAATCTCGGATTCTGTGAAGATCGCCAAATCGGGACGCCAATGATCGAGGAATGCGCCCGCGTATTTTGCTGCGTCCAGTGGCACGAATTGGTGGAACGCGCGCGGCGGCAGGCGGCGGGCGGCCAACCCAGCCGAGGTCGTCGTGCCGGTTGTCAACAGAACATGAAGCGAGGGTTCGGCGTCGAGCAATCCTTCGATGAGCGGCAGCACGGCGTTGGTCTCGCCCACGCTTGCGGCGTGCACCCAGGCGAGCGTGCCTTCGGGGCGCACTTTGGCCGATCGACCTAATCGTTCTGCCCGGCGTTCCGGATCCTCTTTGCCTTGGCGTTCGCGATATTTCAGCAGCAGAGGAGCGGCCGCGCGTAAAGCAGACGTGCCGGAACGATAGAGTTTGAGCCTGAGGCCTGGGGCAGGCGGACTTTTTGCAGCCAGTTGACCGAGCGGCGTTGCGCGGCGCACATCGGCGCCGGCCAATTCGTATGCGCGGTCCGTAGCCGCGTTAAGCGCGTGCTCGAGATTGAGGCGAAGGGCTTCGAGCGTGGCATCATCCGCGCCGCGCGGAACGTGGATCGGGTCGCCGCCGGCAAAGACGAGTTTGGAATACGGCAAGTTGAGCGTCATGCGGCTCCAGGTATCGAACGATTTGAAGCGCGATGACGCAGCCGCCACCGGCACGATTGGGCGGCCGGATAGCCGTGCGATCGTGATGATCCCGTTTCCAGCGGCGCGCGCGGGTCCTGGCGGAACGTCAGCTGTCATGACGAGCGAAGCGCCGTCAGCGAGGGCGCGAACAGAAGCGCGCAGGGCTGAGGCGCCGCCGCGGTCGCGTTTTCGTCCACCAGCGCCTGCGCCGCGGATGAGATCCGTGTCGAGGAGACGCAAGGCCTCACCGATCAATTCCGCGTCGCCGTGACGCGCCACCATGGCGGAAACTTTGACGTCGCCCGGATGGAGATGCGCCAGCATCATGAACTGGCCGTGCCAGCAGGCGATGATGCAGGGATGTGACTCGCGCAGCTGTCTCCTGAGATCAGCCGGTTCGTAGATGATGTTCGATGTCTTGACGACGTGCTTGATCAGTCGCGCAAGCGAACGACCGGCGAACCGAATAAGAGTCGTCTTCGAATCGGCCATTTAAGGCGGCACCCACGGTTCTATTGACGGTCAAATGCGGAGGTGCCCAGCAAAGGCCCTTGCGGCACGTACCTATAGCGAATATCTAGCCAGTGCAAACGTGTTTGCCTTCGTATGCGCGTGTCATTCCAGAACTTTCGGCCCCTCCGGAATGCAGCCCAAATGACAATATGGCTAGTGGCATAAGCGCTTGAATTTCAGATAACAACGGGTCAATGGCAGGCTTCATAAAACGAGCGAAGCGGGAATTGCGACGCAAGTCAGGGGATTGGCTTCACGCCGCTATCCACAATGCGCCGCCGGCCATGCGCACGCGGTTCGGCCCGGCCATGTGTTACGTCGAGATGCTCATACTCGACTATGGTATTGCGCGCGTCCTCTACAACAATCGGCACCGGATTTCCGATGACGCTTGGCGTTCGGCGCAACCCGAGCCGCACCACATTCGCTGGATCGCCAAGAAAGGTGTCAAGACGGTACTCAATTTGCGCGGAGACCGGTCGTTTGGAACCGTGTGGCTTGAAGATAGAGCGTGCGCCAAGCACGGGTTGAAGCTGGTCAATTTCAAACTAAAGTCACGTGTGGCGCCCGCGCGCGAGGACTTGCTAGCGGTCAAGGCACTGTTGGAGACGATTGAATATCCCGTTCTCATTCACTGCAAATCGGGCGCGGACAGGGCCGGATTGATGAGTGTGCTCTACCGGCACGTTCACGATGGCGTTCCTATTGCCAAGGCGAAAAACCAGCTCAGTCTGCGATACGGGCACATCCGTCAAGCCGACACCGGCGTGCTCGATTATTTCTTCGAGCGCTATTTGGCCGATAACGAAAAGTCGCCGATTGAGTTTTGGGATTGGGTCGCGACGAAATACGACGCGGACGAAGTCAATCGCACATTCAAGGCAAACGGGATTGCCAACCGGTTGGTCAACAATATTTTGCGGCGCGAGTAGTGGGCTGCATGCGCGAGCTCGTCAGTTGACGAGCGTTGATCCTTGCGGGCTTCCGGCGAGGCGGGCATAGGCCCCGTTGCGTGCCAGCAAGTCCATATGGGCGCCGCGCTCGATGATGCGGCCATCTTCCATGACGCAAATGAGGTCGGCGCGCTGAACGGTCGAGAGGCGGTGTGCAATGACGAGCGTCGTCCGGTTTTTGGTGAAACGGGCGAGTGCATCCTGCACGAGTTGCTCGCTTTCGGTATCCAGCGCGCTCGTTGCCTCGTCGAGCAGCAGGATGGGCGCATCTTTCAGGATAGCGCGGGCGAGTGCGAGCCGTTGTTTCTGACCTCCCGAAAGCCGCCCGCCGCGATCGCCAATCAGCGTTTGATAGCCTTGCGGTTGGGCCATGATAAAATGGTGCGCGGCTGCGGCTTCGGCTGCGGCTCTGATTTCGGCATCGCTCGCGCCGAGTTTTCCGAGAGCGATGTTGGCGGCAATGGTGTCGTCGAATAGCGTGATGTCCTGGCTCACAATCGATATCTGATCTCGTAGGGACGCTAACAGCACATCGCGGGTATCTTGGCCGTCGATCAGAATAGCGCCTTCTGTCACGTCGAAAAGGCGCGGGACCAAATTGATGATGGTCGATTTTCCAGCGCCCGAACGGCCGACCAGCGCAACTGTCTTGCCGCCTGGCACATCAAGTGAGAAATCAGTGACCGCGCGATGCTTGCCACCGGCGTCGTAAGCAAATCCGACGCCGCGGAATGCAATGTCGCCGGAGGTGATGTCGAGCGGCTTGGCTCCAGGGCGGTCGGCTATTAGCGGCGCCTCGTCCAAGAGTTCGTAGACGCTTTCGATGGCTGACAAACCCTCTTGAATTTTACCGGACAAGTTGCCGAGCGCTCTTACTGGCTGAGCCGCCATCAGGAGCGCGGTGACAAATCCCATAAAGTCGCCGACGGTTGAAATACCGCTTGCGATTCTTAAGTACGCGAAGGCAACGACGCCGGCAATTGCGAGACCTCCAAGGGCTTCAAGCATCGGGTCGAGGCGCGCGCGGGTCTTCACGGCCTTAAGCTTGAGCCGGAACACTTCCTCGAAACTCTTATCCAATTTGCTGGCGGCGTAGTTTTCGAGGCGGAACGATTTGATTAGGCGTGCGCCGGAAAGGTTCTCGCTCAGTAACGATGTCATATCGCCGAGCTGGTCTTGCGTTTGCTTGGCGACGCGGCGCAGGCGGCGCGAGATGAGGGCCACGGGAAACGCGGCAAGCGGATAGACCGAAAGCACGACGAGTGTCATTTTCCAATCGAGATACAGCATGGCAATGAGCAGCGCGATGACCGTCAGTGAGTCGCGGACCGCCGAGTTCATGGCCGCCGTGACGGCGGTTTGAATGAATGTGATGTCATTCGTCAGTTTCGATACGAGCCGGCCCGGGGTTTCTCGCGTCAGGCGGGCAAAATCCGCGGCGATCAAGTGTGCGAATGTTTTTTGCTGCAGATCTGTCGTCATGCGCAGCACGAGCCTGTTGGTGGCGACAGACTGCAAATAGAGGAAAAGGCTTCGGAACGCCGTAATACCGATGATGGCGCCGAGGACTAGCGGCAGAAGACTTCTATCGCCCTCCGCTCCCTTCATCAGTGTGTCGAAAGAGAGTTTGATAACGGTTGGATAGCCACCGGTCGCAGCGGCCAGACACGCAGTGAGGAGCAGCGTCCAGACGAGTTCTTTCCTGCGCGGCCAAACCCAATCGGCCATGAACCGCTTCAGTAGAGCGCGCGCTTCGTCGTCCAGCCGGAGGCTGGAGCGGGTGGCTTTGCTCTTGTCGAGGGGCTCAGTCGTCACGTTTTTACTTTGACCTTCCTTTTTGGGGGTGGCGCTTCCGGTTCGAGAAGGCGGTGCAGGTGAACCACAAAATATCGCGTCAAAGCGCTATCGACCGTTTTCTGGGCCGCTCCTTTCCAGGCGCGGTGAGCCGCATCATAGTTTGGGAAAATGCCGACAAAGTCTAAGTTGTCCAGATTCCGGAATTCGGTTCCTTCGAGTGTCTTTAGTTCGCCGCCAAAGACGAGATGCAGGAGTTGTTTATCGCTTGATGGTTTAGGAGGCTTGCTCATATTTCTCTGCCGCTCGATTTGCCGTGACTAATATGTTGCGAACATAGCGGGCCGGGATGGCCGTGGCACCTCAATACAGGTGCTGCATAAGCTCGTATGTCCCGGATTGATACGCTGCCGCAAGCCGATATTTACCCTGTCCCTTAATCCATTTCGAAGGGAAAGCTGCTATTGTTGCTTTAAGGCCGAAAAAAAGCGGCCACTCGAATGTCAACAGCGAGGCTAGCGGCGCGGAGAATCAAATTCTCCGCGCCGCGCCCGTTTTGGGCCCGGCGCATTAGCTAAGGCCAGCGAACCAAGACAGTGCCATGTCGGCGATGAGTCCGAGGAAAACGGCCGCGCCCACATCGCGATTTCGACCGGAAGCGCCATAGGCAATTTGCGGCGTCGTTGGTGTCGAGGGTCGCGACCTGCCAGGCCATCTGCAGAAAAACAAGCGTGACCGCCAGGAAGAAGATCAGGTGTGTGCCAGCAAGCGCTCCGGCCGCGAGCCAAAAGACAACCGCGCAGAGATAGAGTGCGCCGACGATCGACACTGTGCTATCGCCAAAGAGAAGCGCGGTTGAGCCGAGCCCAAGAAGTGCGTCATCTTCCTTGTCTTGATGTGCGTAGATCGTGTCATAGCCAATGGTCCAAAGTACGCATCCTACGTAAAGGAGGAGCGGCGGCCAGCTGAGCGAACCTTTGACGGCGGCCCACCCGGCGAGCGCTCCCCAATTGAACACCAGCCCCAGCACGAGTTGCGGGTATGGCATGATCCGCTTGGCAAACGGATAGAGTGCGACCAGAAACAGCGACGAGATGCACAGCAGAATTGTGAATGTGTTCAAGTTGATCAGCACGGCGAGGCCGATGAACCCACATAGAACCATGAAGTAAATTGCGCCTTGAGGCGTTACTTGTCCCGATGGTATCGGCCGGCTCGCCGTTCGCGCGACTTGAGCGTCAATGTCTCGATCAACGTAGTCGTTATAGGCGCAACCTGCGGCGCGCATGGCGGTGGCGCCAATCAGGAATAGGATGAGGTAGGAAATGCTGGGGTAAGGTTGTCCGCGCTCGACCTCGGCCAGCGTCTGCGACCACCAGCAAGGGAACAGCAGCAGCCAGATGCCGATGGGGCGGTCAAAACGCCCGAGGCGCAAATATGGGCGCAAGCTTTCAGGCGCCCAACGGTCCACCCAGTTCTCGGGGGGCGCGTCTGCAACCGGAGTGGACGTTGGAGCCGGAGTTTCGCTGCCGTTGTTCATGTTTCCCAGGGTTTTGTGCGTCCGGGCTCAAGCCTAGACGGCCCGCGCGTGAACGGCAATCGCGCGATGAATGCGCCCAAAGTCTTGCGTGGAGAACAGGCTCAGCTATGAGGGGACTATGGCAATCCATGATCTCACGTCCGAGCGGCTTTGCGTCGATAGCGCGTTGGCGCACGGTGCGCGTGTTGAGTTGGGCGAGGCGCAAACGCACTACCTGGTCAATGTGCTGCGATCAAAGTCCGGAGCGGAAATCCTCGTCTTCAATGGCCGGGATGGAGAGTGGCGCGCGCGCCTCATCGAATCGAAAAAGCGTGCGGCGGTCCTCGAGGTTTTGGAGAAGACACGGCCTCAGATTGATGGGCCGGATATCGACTATCTCTTCGCGCCTCTGAAGCATGCACGTCTCGACTATATGGTGCAGAAGGCCGTTGAAATGGGTGTTGCACGGCTTTCACCGGTTCAAACGCGGCGAACGGTGCCTGATCGCGTCAACTTGGAACGCATGCGCGCTAACGCGATCGAGGCGGCAGAGCAGTGCGGCATCTTGCGAGTGCCTGAGATCGCCGAACTGCGGCCGCTCGCAAAGGTGCTGGAAAACTGGGACCCCAAACGCACGCTCATTTTCTGCGACGAAGGGGATGAAGGGGATAATGCAGCAGGCCCGCTGGATACGTTGAAAAGTATGAAGGCCGGCCCCCTCGCCGTGCTGATTGGACCCGAAGGCGGGTTTTCGGATGAAGAGCGGCAACTTTTGCGCTCCAAGCCCTTTGTCGTTGCGCTATCGCTTGGCCCCCGGATCATGCGGGCCGATACGGCGGCGGTGGCCGCCCTTGCGTTGATCAATGCAACCTTGGGCGATTGGAAGGCTGAGTAGAAAATGAGGCCTTTGGCGACTTGCTCTCGGACCGGCCGGACGCCATAACGAGATGAGAAAAAGGCGGGCGGCGGGCGTGGGATCGCTCGAGTTCGCGCGAACCCCAAAATCGAGGAACTCCGAGGAACTATGTCGACGCGTGAGGATGGTGCCGAGAGCCCGCTGATCAAAGGCCGCGCCGATCTCATCGATTGGATTGCGGCCGGCGAAAAACCCAAGCACGCCTGGCGCATCGGCACCGAGCACGAAAAGTTCGTGTTCCGGACCATATCTCTTGAGCCAGTTCCCTATGATGGCCCAAGAGGCATTCGCGCGCTCATGGAGCAGCTGATCGCGCGTTATGGCTGGCTGCCAATCCACGAGGGCGACAACATCATCGCGCTCAAACGCCCCGACGGCGAACAGGGCGGCACCATCAGTCTTGAGCCCGGCGGGCAATTCGAGCTTTCGGGTGCGCCGCTCGAGACCCTGCATGAGACAGAAGCCGAGACCTACAAGCATCTCTATGAAGTGCTCGATGTCGGCGAAGATTTGGCGATTGGCTTCCTGGGCGTCGGCTTTTCGCCGAAGTGGCGGCTGGAAGACGTGCCGAAGATGCCAAAGCAGCGCTACGGCGTGATGACGCGCTACATGCCGCAAGTCGGCAGCCGCGGCCTCGATATGATGTACCGGACGGCGACGGTGCAAGTGAATCTCGACTTCGGGAGCGAAGCCGACATGGTGCAAAAACTGCGCGTATCTCTGGCGCTTCAGCCAATTGCTACAGCGCTATTCGCCTCGTCGCCCTTCACGGAAGGCGAACCCAATGGCTTTCAGTCGCTGCGCAGCGAGGTTTGGCGCGATACCGACAAGCGGCGCACAGGTATGCTGCCATTCGTGTTCGATGAGGACATGGGCTACGCCCGCTACGTCGATTATGCGCTCGATGTGCCGATGTATTTCGTCTACCGCGCCGGGCGCTATATCGACGTCGCGGGATCATCGTTTCGCGATTTTTTAGCCGGTAAACTCAAGGGCCTCGAAGGCGTATTCCCGACCATCGACGATTGGTCGGACCACATGACGACGCTTTTCCCCGAAGTGCGTTTGAAGCGGTTTCTGGAAATGCGCGGTGCAGACGGCGGGCGCTGGAGCATCATCACTGCGCTTCCTGCATTCTGGACCGGATTGCTTTACGATCAAGAAGCGCTCGATGGTGCCTGGGATTTGGTCAAGGATTGGTCAAACGAAGAACGCGAGACCCTGCGCAATGGGGTGCCCGTTGGCGGCATCAGAACACCGTTCCGCACGACGACAGTGGCGGAGCTTGCAAAAGAAGCGCTGAGGCTGTCGCGCCTCGGGCTCAAGAACCGCAACCGGCTCAACGCCAAGGGGCAGGACGAGACAATCTATTTGGCGCCGCTCGAGTCGATTGCGCGCGCTGGCCGGACGATGTCAGATGAACTGCTCGACCGCTATCGCGGCAGCTGGCATGGCGACATCAACCACATTTTTGAAGAATTCGCCTTTTAATCAATGAGTTGAAAAGTACGCCCGGTAATTCAGCTGCCGTTCACCCAACCTCGACTATAACCGCTTCATGTTCGGGCCCGGGCTGTTTGGATCGATGGCCCCTTGTGCGGGAGGCCGCCCATGTTGAGAGGCGCAATCATGAAATCTGCAATGGCCGTCGTCGCCCTTTTCGGTCTTTTCACGTTTGGTGAGGCAAACGTCGAGTTGGCGCAGGCCGACCAGTGCGTGTCGCAGTGCCGTAACGCGCACAATCAGTGCCGGATTCGATAAAGGGTTCGCCAGGCTGCGACGCCAAATTGCAGTCGTGCATGGACATTGCCGCTCGAAGCGCTGATCAGGACGCTCAGCCAACGAGAATAACCAGAAGCTTTTTCGGGCCGTGTGCGCCGGCCACAAGTTTGCCGCCGACGTCGGCCGTGCGTGACGCGCCGGATACGAGCGCGAGTGTGCGCGGCATGCCGGCCGGTCCTGGACTTTGGCGTGCAGCCGATAGGCCCGCTTCCATGCTCGCCTTGAGGCTTAAAGCATCGACAACAACAATATGGACCTCCGGCAGATAATTAAGAGAGGCCGGGTTTTCGGGACCGGACGCAAGCACCAACGTGCCGGTTTCAGCAATGGCTGCAACGGCGCGCGACAGGCCGATACGGGGGGGCGAACCGGGTTTCCAATCCAAGCGTTTTAATTCTGGCGCGCGCGGCCATGGCAACCCGGCAAGCCAAGGGTCGCGCCCGAGCGTTACCGGTTCGTTTGGATAATTCTCGCGGACGAACGCGGCGATTGTCCCGGGCACGTCTTCAGGCGCGGCAACGGCCGCAAAGTCCGCTGATACGTTCTGTAAGTGACGCTTGAAGTCGGCGCGGGCGTCGGTGCCTGAAACGGCAGCGCGTTTGGGGCGCGGATGCGATGGCGGCGCGGCGATACGGGCCTCGGCCGCAATACGGCGGCCGTCGCCATCGCGGGCGTCTAGCGCGGTTTTAACTTTCGCGAAAATCTCAGAGCGGCTCATCGCGGAACTCCCTGCTGGGTTTCGCGCCAAAGCTGCTGGAACGTGCGCCCCTCTGGTGCGGGCAGATCGCGGTGACGGGTCCAACCGCCAGCGAGAGGCAGCCAGCGGAAGGCGCCGCGGCTGCGGCCGAGCGCTCCAAGCGTTGCGGCGGCGAAACGCATCAGCGGGTGATAGAGTTTCGGGCGCAGCGCAATGGCTTCCCAAGCTTTAAGGCTGGCGCGCGCGGCGAGCGACCCACTCCCTGCCTGGAATTCGGCTTCGCGCCAATTTCGCATCAAGTCGGGGAGTGGAATCTTCACCGGACAGACGCTCGCGCATGCGCCGCAAAACGTCGAAGCTCCAGCAAGGTGCGCGTTTTCTTTGACGCTTGAGAGCCCCGGCATGAGGGCAGCCCCAATGGGTCCGGGATAGACGGTGCCGTAGGCGTGCCCGCCCACCGCGCCGTAGACCGGGCAGTGGTTCATGCAAGCGCCGCAGCGGATGCAGCGCAAGACCGAGCGCATATTGCTGCCTAAGAGTTCCGAGCGGCCGTTGTCGAGAATGACGACGTGCACTTGCTCGGGCCCTTCGAATTCGTCCTTGCGCCGGGGGCCCGTGGTGAACGTCACATAGGCGGTTGTTTCCTGGCCCGTTGCGGAGCGCGGCAGCAAGCGCATCAGCGTGACCGTGTCGGCCAGCGTCGGAATGACTTTGTCGATCGCTGTGATGACGATGTGAACTTTGGGCAGGAGTTGCGTTAGGTCGCCGTTGCCTTCGTTGGTGACGATTATGGTCGAGCCCGTTTCTGCAATGATGAAATTTGCGCCAGTTATCCCAATGTCGGCTGTCAGAAATTTTTGCCGCAGGACTTGCCGCGCCTCGGCCACCAGATCTGCGGGTTCGTTGAAAACGCGGTTCTCGGGGAATTGTTTGTGGGCTTTGCGGAAGCGCCGTTCGACTTCAGCGACAGTCAAGTGAATGGCGGGCGCGATGATGTGACTCGGCGCTTCATGTTCGAGTTGAATGAGATATTCGCCAAGGTCCGTTTCAACGACTTCATAGCCTGCTGTTTCCAGGTGATCGTTGAGATGGATCTCCTCGGACACCATCGATTTCCCTTTGGTGACGAGGTGGCCACCTGCACTGCGGCAAATATCGAGGATGACTGTCCGCGCTTCGTCCGGCGTCGAGGCCCAGTGCACTTTTGATCCCGCAGCCGTGGCGTTTGTCTCGAAGATTTCGAGGTAATGGTCGAGGTGGGCGAGGGTGTGGTCCTTGATATCTCGCGCAACGTCGCGAAGGGCCTCGAACTCAGGCAACGCGGCTTTGGCCTTGGCGCGGTTGCCTGCCAGATTAACCGGGACTTCGCTCAGCGCCGATTGCAGTTGCGTGTCGAGGAGTGCTTCCCCGACGCGGCCTTTGAAGAGGGTGATGGGAGCCGTCATGGCCTCAATCCCTCTTGGCTATGGGTGGCGCACTCATCTCGCCAGCCAGCACTTCGGCGACGTGACGGCAGGCGAGCGGAGAATTGGTCCGGCTGAGTTTACCGGCCATGTTCATCAGGCAGCCAAGATCGCCGGCGAGCAAGAGTTTGGCCCCCGATTTGTCAGCGTGGGTTGTTTTCTTTTCGACCATGGCATTTGAGATGTCGGGATACTTGACGGAGAAAAGCCCGCCGAAGCCGCAGCAGGTCTCGCACTCGGTCATTTCATTGAGCTTCAGACCGTCGACCAGGGCGAGCAGGTCTCGAGGGGCATCCTTGACGCCAAGCTCGCGCAGGCCCGAGCAGCTGTCGTGATACGTGACGGCTCCGTCGTACCGGCCGGGGACCGATTGTAATCGCCGTTCAACCGCCAGGAATGTGGTCAACTCGAAGACTTTAGCGGCAAAAGTTTGCGCCGCACCATGTTCTGGAGTGCCGTCGAGCAGCTCAACAAAGTGGACTTTGAGCATTCCGGCACACGAGCCGGATGGCACGACGATGTAGTCGCAGTCAGAAAAAGCGGCGATGGTTTGCCGCGCAAATTGAGCGGCCGCAGCCCTATCCCCCGAATTGTAGGCGGGTTGGCCGCAGCAGGTCTGTCCGCTTGGGACCACGACATCGCAGCCGGCAGCCTCGACAAGCTTTGCAGCCGCAAAACCCACCGATGGGCGGAAGGTATCGACCAGACACGTGACGAAAAGGCCAGCACGCGGACGGCGTTCAGGTGATTGCGATATCATCAAAACAACTATGCAGCGCCCAGGGCCACAATGGCCTGGATCAGGCCGTTATCCGTAGGACCTTGGACTGCAGCACGCAAGCCAGACGGCGGACGGAGTACTTGTGTCGTTCTCCGTAAGAAAACCCGGCCATCAATGGCTTGAGTTCAGGCCCGGGCGGCCTTGGGTGGCGGACGACGCTGTAATTTTGAAGCAGCGTCTGCCGCGCTTGAGTGTTCCCAGTTGTTGTCACGGGCATAAAGTTCGGCGAAGAAGTCGATAAAAGCATTGACCTTGGCTGGCATAAATTCGCGGCAAGAGTAGACAGCGAAAATGGCATTCTTCGAAGACCCGCGGTATTCGGGTAATACAACGCGCAGTTCGCCGCGTTCAATCTCAGGACCAACGTCCCAAAGCGCGCGAAGTCCAATACCGAGACCTTGTAACAAGGCGGCCTTTACAAAATCGGCCGAATTCGACCTGATGTTTCCTTTGACGCGGATATCGTGTTCACCGCCAAGTCCTTCCAGTCTCCAAATGTCCTGGGCGCCTGCCATCAAACAATTGTGAGAATCGAGGTCTTCGAGCGATTTGGGGTTACCTGCCTTTTCGAGATAGTTGGGGGCGGCGCACATGACGCGGTGCTCGTTGGCGAGTTTGCGGGCGACGAGGGACGAATCCTCCAGTTCACCGATCCGGATGGCGACGTCGAAGCCTTCGCGAATGATATCTACGAAATGATCCGAGAGGTGCATGTCGAGTTCGATATCTGGGTAGCGCGCCAGAAAATCCGGTATGTGGGGAGTGATATGCAACCGGTTGAACGAGGTCGGTGCTGAGATCTTGAGAATGCCGCGCGGCTTGGTATTGCGGCGGCTGACATAGTCCTCGGCTTCCTCAACAAGGCTCAGGATATCGACAACACGCTTGAAATAGCCCTCGCCCGTCTCAGTCAAAGTGAGTTGCCGGGTGGTGCGCTGGAACAGGCGCGCTCCGAGACGGTCTTCGAGGAGGCTAACGCGTTTGGAGACGACGGCTGGCGAAAGGCCCATCTCGCGGCCTGCCGCCGACATATTGCCGGTTCTCGCGACACGCGCAAAAATATCGAGGTCGCTGATCGCTGTCACGTTTGGGTCCCTAGGTGTGCTAAGTCTGGGTTGCGGCATGGTTGCCCCCATTGTGAGATGTTGTGCCACGAACTAAGTGTCTCGCTAAATCGTGTTAAACGAAGGACTGTTATTCTCCAGAGAGTAAACTGAAGGACAGCCGGTGACCAGATTGCTCTTAAAGATTATGAAGATGCGCCGGAATCGTTGGTTTATGGCAAGTGGAGACCTTCAATGACGCTGCTCAGTCTTCCCGAACCCGATGCCGGAGTTATTGGCCGCCGTGGTCTGATTACGGAAGGTCTCGCCCGGCTGGTCGACCGTGACGCATTGATTTTGGACGAGGACGGACGCCGGGCTTACGAAACGGATGCATTGACGGCCTACCGCCGGGTGCCCTTACTCGTCGTCTTGCCTCGCACCACCGAGGACGTTTCCAAGGTCCTGCGCTACTGCCACGAGAATAGATTGAAAGTCGTACCTCGGGGTGCAGGAACGTCGCTTTGCGGTGGCGCGCTGCCAGGAGAAGATGTCGTCGTCGTATGCATCTCGAAAATGAACCGCGTTCTGGAAGTTGATTATGTAAACCGGACGGCGCGAGTTGAGGCTGGCATTACCAACCTCGCGATATCGGGCAAGGTTGCGGGCCAAGATTATTTTTATGCGCCCGATCCCTCTTCGCAACTCGCGTGCACGCTGGCTGGCAACTTGGCGATGAATTCGGGAGGCGCTCACGGCCTCAAGTATGGCGTGACGGTCAACAATGTCCTTGGCCTCAAGATGGTGCTGATCGACGGCACGGTTGCGGAGTTCGGCGGCGGGCACTTGGATGCGCCTGGTTATGATTTCCTGTCGCTCATCATCGGTTCGGAAGGGCAGTTTGGCATCATCACCGAAGCGACAGTGCGTATTCTTAAAAAGGCCGAAGGCGCACGGCCGATGCTGATCGGGTTCAACTCGCCTGAATCGGCAGGAGCCTGTGTCTCCGGTATCATTGGGGCCGGCATTATTCCCGTGGCGATCGAGTATATGGACAAGCCCGCGATCCATGTCTGCGAAGCCTACGCCAAGGCGGGCTACCCGCTCGATGTCGAAGCGCTGCTCATTGTCGAGGTCGAGGGATCGGAAACCGAGATCGAAGATCTTCTCGGGCGGGTCGCGGCGATTGCGCGCAAATTTGAGCCGAAAAGCATTGAGATAAGCAAAGACGCAGATCAAAGTGCGCAGATATGGGCCGGACGCAAAGCCGCGTTTGGCGCCATCGGCCGCATCTCGGACTACTACTGCATGGACGGCACAATACCTCTTGGTGAATTGCCAAACGTGCTGACGCAAATATCGCAGATCTGCGCCAGGTACGGTTTGAAGGTTGCGAACATCTTCCACGCGGGGGACGGAAATCTGCATCCGCTGGTGCTCTATAATGCCAACAATCCGGAAGAGTCGGCCAACGCGGAACGCGCGGGCGCAGAAATTCTGGAGCTTTGTGTAAAGGTCGGCGGGTGCCTGACAGGCGAGCACGGCGTGGGGATCGAGAAGCGCGATCTCATGACGGTGCAATTTTCACCAACCGATTTGGCCGTGCAGATGCGCATCAAATCTGTATTCGATCCGCACTGGCTGCTGAATTCGGCGAAGGTTTTCCCGCTTGATATTGGCGCGGATGCCCATGCAGTGGAACAGGCGGCATGAAGGAGCGGACCAAGTGAACGAACTTTTGCGCCCCGCTGCCAATTGGGAATTGCAGTCGATGATCGACAAGATCGCGTTGCATAAGCTGCCCATTGAGGTCATCGGTCATGGATCGTTGCGCGGTATGGGCCGTCCGCCGCTGCCGGGTGTGGTGATTTCAACGGCTTCGCTGCGCGGCGTGACGCTCTATGAACCGTCAGAACTCGTGATGTCCGCGCGCGCTGGGACTCCGCTTCTGGAAATCGAGGCGGAGCTGGCGGCAAACGGTCAGATATTGGCTTTTGAACCTATGGACTTAGGCCCCGCGACCGGCGGACCGGCGGGCGCCCAAACGATCGGTGGCGTGTTCGCGACTAATCTTTCCGGGTCCCGGCGCATCTCGGCTGGCGCCGCGCGCGATCAGCTGCTTGGTGCTGTCGGTGTCAACGGCCGGGGCGAACTTTTCAAGTCCGGAGGCCGCGTAATGAAGAACGTCACAGGTTATGATGTGGCGCGCGGACTGACGGGCAGCTGGGGTACGCTCGCCGTCATGACGGAAGTGACCTTTAAAGTGATGCCTCTTCCCGAGTCTGTTGTGACACTCGTCTATGCCGGGCTGCCAGACGATCTTGCGGTCGAACTTCTGACTGCCGCGATGGGCTCGCCCTTCGATGTCAGCGGCGCGGCGCACACGCCGAGGCTTGCAGCCGCACGATTAACTCATCCGCGTCTTAAAGCCATGGGTCAATCACTCACAGCAATCAGGCTGGAGAATTTTGTGGCCTCGGTCATCGAGCGCAAGGCGAAACTAAAAGAAGCACTGAAAGTCTACGGCGACCCCTTCGAACTTGGCCCGGACGAATCCCATGGCTTCTGGACAGATCTTCGCCACCTAAACGTCATGCCGCATTCGGCCGATACGAGTCTGTGGCGCATTTCAACAACGCCGAGCAAGGCGCCTGAGATTGTCGCCGCAATAGAAAAGTTCATGCCTGTTACGGCATTTTATGATTGGTCGGGCGGTCTTGTATGGATGGAAGTGCCTGCCGCCGCGGATGCGGGTTCTGCCGATGTGCGGCGCGCCGTTGCCGTACGCGGCGGACATGCCACGCTTGTGCGTGCGGCGGCCGAAGTGCGCCAAACGGTCGATATTTTCGAGCCTATGCGGCCAGAAATCGACCGGCTGACGCGTGGACTAAAATCGGCATTCGACCCGCTCAATCTGCTCAATCCCGGGCGCATGTACGCCCATATCTGATCCGCCGCTCTTAATCGAGATCCGACACATGCAGACCAATTTCACGCAAGAGCAGCTGGCCGATCCGACAATCGCGGACGCAGAAAGAATTCTTCGGCGCTGCGTTCACTGCGGGCTGTGTACCGCGACCTGCCCGACGTACGTAACGCTCGGCGATGAGCGCGACAGCCCGCGCGGGCGGATCTACGCCATCAAGGACATGTTCGAGAAGGGTATCGATGCCAAGCCCGAAGTCTCGACGCACATCGACCGTTGCCTCTCATGTTTTTCATGCATGACAACGTGCCCCTCGGGCGTTGACTACATGCATCTCGTGGAGATTGCCCGCAATCATATCGAAAAAACCGGCAAGCGCAGTCTGAAAGATCGCGCCATTCGCAAGATGCTGGCGGCGATCGTGCCACATCCGCGGCGATTCCGTTGGGCATTGAAGGCGGCGCCTCTTGCCCGGCCGATGGTTGGTGCGTTCCGGCGCTTGGGTTTGCCGGAATTGGCAGCGATGATCGAGCTTGCGCCGAAGACGGCTGCCAAGAAGGCGCGCTTTATTGGTCCAGGGCGGGCGGCGACGGAAGGCGAGCGCACCGGCCGCGTGATCCTGCTTGCAGGTTGCGCCCAGCAAGTGCTTCGTCCCGAGATCAACGATGCCACGATCCGATTGCTCGCGCGCGGCGGCGTCGATGTCATTGTGTCGGCAGGCGCGGGCTGTTGCGGCGCGCTGACGGGGCACATCGGTATGGAAGCGGCGGCGATAGAGTCTGCCAAAAGGAACGTCGATGCCTGGTCCAAGGAGATCGCCAAGGGCCAGATCGATGCCATTTTGATCAATGCTTCGGGATGCGGCACGACGGTGAAAGACTATGGCCATCTCCTGGCGCGCGATCCCGAATACGCCGAGCGCGCGGCGCAAGTTTCAGCGCTCACCAAGGACGTGTCTGAGTTTTTAGCCAAGCACGATATTGGCGCGCCGCAACGCTGGACCAGCCTCAAGGTAGCGTATCACTCGGCCTGCTCGATGCAGCATGGCCAACGCATCACGCGCGAGCCCAAGGCGCTGCTGAAGAAGGCTGGTTACAGCCTGCTCGATATTCCCGAAGGACATCTTTGCTGCGGTTCGGCTGGCGTCTACAACATTCTGCAGTCGAAGATTGCGTCGCAGCTTCTTGAGCGCAAGGCCGGCCACATTAAAGCTCTGCGCCCGGATCTGGTTGCGACAGGTAATATCGGCTGCATCAGTCAGCTCTCCAACGGGCTCGATATTCCCGTCGTCCATACGGTCGAATTGCTCGATTGGTCGTATGGCGGGCCCGTGCCGGCGGGCATGGAGGCGCTTGAGCAGTTTTCAACGCCGGTTCCACAGCCGCCCAAGCGTTCGGTGGACGACTACATCAGCGCATAGTCCCGGAATATTGGTGAATGCGGCACCTCGCTTTGCGTGCTATGCGGAACATATTAGCGGGGCGCCGGTCCTAAGCCATTGATTGTGTTTGTCTTAGGTCCTAGTGTCCTTGACGGACATAAGCCGCGCACGATACTTGCAGGTGGCCAGACCGGCGAGGTCTGCCGGAACACCGGCATATCTGCAAAGAGATCCGGGGTTTGAACCGGTGCGGGCGAGTAGCGCGAACTTTAGAATTGGTGATGCGTATGACGGACACGATTTTCACGAACTGGACACCGGAACTGACGGCGAAATGGGGCAAGGCCCCGCTCAAAGCCAACCACAGGCTCAGCGATCATCCGCTCTTTTCATTAGATGCCCTGGCTGAGCTCATTGACGGCTATCCGCGCCAGCACTACGCGCTCGTGCAGATGGGGCCGCAAGGTTCCGCGCGGCGCACGTGGCGCGAAGGCGATATCGGCGGGCTCAAGGGCCGCGACGTCATCGAAGCCATTAAGCAGGGCCGCATGTGGCTCAACCTGCGTAACGTCAGCGGCGTCGATAAGCGCTATCGCGAACTGCTCGACGCGGCGTTCGAAGAAGTGCGCAACAATGTGCCGGGATATGAAACGTACAACCGCACGTCCGGCATTCTGATTTCGTCGCCCAATGCTCAAGTTTATTATCACGCAGACCTACCGGGCCAGTCGCTCTGGCAGATCCACGGTAGGAAGCGTGTTTACGTTTACCCGAATACGCCGCCGTTTATTACGCCCGAACTGCTCGAAAACATCGCGCTGTTCGAGGTCGAAGTCGATATGCCCTACGATCCGGCTTACGATAAATCGGCGCAAGTCTTCGAAATCGGCGGCGGCGAGATGCTGCATTGGCCGTTGAACGCGCCGCACCGCGTCGAAAATCTCGATTGCCTCAACGTGTCGATGACGACCGAGTATTGGACCGAGACCGTGCGCCGCAGTCAGATGATCAATATGGCGAACGGCATTCTGCGTCATAAAGCGGGCGTTGCGCCCAAGAGCCGCTCGACGTCGGGCGCGGGGTTCTGGGCAAAAGCTGCAATGCAGGCAGGCGTCAAGCGCACGGGGCTTCTGCAGAAAGAGCGCAAGTCGCGTCGCGTTGTCGATTTCAAGCTTGATCCCGAGCATCCGGGCGCAATCATCGATTTCAGGGAAGCGGCCGAGTAAGCTGCGCAGTACACGGCGAAGAAGGCGGGGCGACGTGGGAAGGCCATGGTGAGCGTGAGCGAAGACGCAGCGTATCGCGACGTTGCAGCGCCGTCCCGTGCTTGGACCTGGCGCGGGCCGCGCTATATTGCCGAAGTTTTCGATGGCCCCGATGACGCGCTCGCCGCGCTTGAGAGTGTGCAGCGCGGTTTGAAATGCACCGGCTTTCAGTCGCTCAATTGGCTGACCGTTTTGTACGAAGAGCTTGCGCCGTCTAAGCGCGCCATGCCACGCGTCGTTATCGTGACCGAACGCAACAGCGGCGAAGTCGCGATCGTGCTGCCGTTGCTCGTTACCAAGAAGCGAACACTGCGAGTTGCGCGCATGGCGGACCTTGGTGTCTCTGACTATGGCGGGCCGATCCTGGGATTGGCACCGCTTAAGAAGCGCCGCTCGATCCGGCGTGTATGGCGCGCCATCCGCCACGCACTGAAGGATGTGGATCTCATCAAGCTTGAACGCATGCCGGCCGAAATCGGTGGATTGCCCAATCCGCTGGTCACGCCAGCCACTACAGCGCCCGCACGCCACAATGGAAATGTTCTGACCATCGAGACGACGGTCGAAGATTTTCTGCGCTCGCGCGGCAAGAAATATCGCAAAGAAGTCGAGCGCTGCTTCAGGCTTTGGGAAAAAGAGGGCGCGCCGCGATTTGAACGCGCGATCGCTCCGGAAGCCATTGCACGAGGTTACTCGGCACTGGAAGAGCAGCAGGGTGCGCGTCATGAGGCCTTGGGGAGCAACTACGTTCTAGATGAACCCGCCTACCGCGCATTCTACGAACGGCTCGTGATGGACGGAACCGAATGCGATCTCGGCTACCTGTTCACGCTGGAAGGGAATGGCGCCGTCATCGCTACACTGTTTGGCATCGTACACGACGGCACGTTTACTCTCTTGCGCATTTCAAACGGCGGCGAGCGCTGGAGCCACTTGTCACCCGGACGGCTGATCGTGGTCGAAGCGATGAAGTACTTTGTTGACAAGGGCGTGAGGCGCTTCGACATGGGGATCGGCGACTATCCGTTCAAACGCGGGTTTGGGGTCACCGAAGTGCCGCTCTACGATCTGATCGTGGCGCGCGATCTCGCCGCCCTGCCGCGCGCGGCGTTCCACCGCTGGAAGGCGCGGGCGCGCAAAAATCCCCGCATCCGGGCCTTGGCGCGCCGGTTTATGGGTAAAAAAGACAGCCATTGACGCTGGTTTCGTCTGCCTTTCGCGCTCCGATTGCTTCGGCTATAAGGCGCTGACCTTTTCAATTGGGCGCCCCGTTCGCGCAGGCTTTAGGGCGCCTCAGCAACTCAATCCAGATTAAGTTTCGAGATCATGTCTAAAGACAAAACCGGCGCGCGGGCCGATGCGCGCCCAGAAGCAAGATTGGCCAAAGGTTTCCGCGACATCGAAGCGGCGGAACTCTCTGGGCTCAATGAGATGTTGCAGACCATTCGCGGCGTCTACGAGCGCTATGGGTTTGAGGCGCTGGAAACCCCGGCGATTGAATACACGGACGCGCTGGGAAAATTCTTGCCCGATCAGGACCGGCCGAACGCGGGCGTGTTTTCGTTTCAGGATGTCCTGCCGGAGGCGGGCGAGCAAGGAACAGCCGAGCAGTGGATGTCGCTCCGCTACGATTTGACGGCGCCGCTGGCGCGTTATGTGGCGCAGAATTTTCAGAGCCTACCGAAGCCATTCCGGCGCTATGCGTTCGGGAACGTTTATCGCAACGAGAAGCCGGGTCCGGGGCGGTTCAGGCAATTCATGCAGTTCGACGCGGATACTGTTGGCACTGAGAGCGTCGCGGCGGACGCAGAGATTTGCATGTTGGCGGCCGATACGCTCGAGGCGCTGGGGCTAAAGGGGAAGTACGTTATCAAGGTGAATAACCGGAAGGTTCTTGATGGCACCTTGGAGGCAATTGGTCTCGGCGGCGACGAGAATGCTGCGCGTCGCTTGATCGTATTGCGGGCCATCGACACGTTCGACCGTCTTGGCATCGAGGGCGTCAAGCTTCGGCTCGGCCCGGGTCGCAAAGATGAAAGCGGCGATTTCACTAAGGGCGCAGAACTCGACCAAAGACAAATCTCTGTCGTGTTGCACCAATTGGAAGTGGTCTATGACGACCATGTCGCATTCGGAGAGGTGCAGCAGAGGCTCAGTGACAATCATCTAAGAAACGAGGGTTTGAAGGAACTTGCCGAATTCAATGGGCTTATCAAGTCGGCTGGCTACGATGATGGAAGAATAGTCGTCAACTTCGGAGTCGTCCGAGGCCTTGAATACTACACCGGCCCCGTGTTCGAGGCCGAGCTGACGTTCGAGGTCAAAGGCGATGACGGCAAGCCCGTGCGCTTCGGCTCGGTTGGTGGCGGCGGGCGCTATGACGATCTCGTGGCGCGCTTCACGGGCGAAAAGGTGCCAGCCACCGGGTTCTCCATCGGCGTCTCGCGCCTGCAAGCCGCCCTCGCCCACATCGGCGCGAAACCCGCAACCGCGCTCGGTCCCGTGGTCGTGCTCGTGATGGATAAGGCGGAAATCGCCAGCTATCAAAAACTCACGCAGACGCTGCGTGCCGCCGGTATCCGCGCCGAAATGTACTTGGGCACGTCCGGCATGAAGGCGCAGATGAAATATGCGGACAAGCGCAATAGCCCGTGCGTCATCATTCAAGGTTCCGACGAGCGCGCAAAGGGCGAGGTCACGATCAAGGATCTGATCGAAGGCGCGAAGGCCGCAGCGGCGATCAAGGACAATAAGGAATGGAAAGAAGCGCGCCCGGCGCAAATGGGCGTTCCAGAAGCAAATATGGTCGAGGAAGTGCGCAAGATCGTCGATCTGCACACGAACGGGACCACGAGTTGAGTGGTGAAATGAACGAAGTTGGTAAGAGCATCGTGAGCAACAGTCTCCCCTCTGTCCCCCTCCCCCCCTGCGGGGAGGGGTTAGGGGTGGGGGGAGTTCACGGGCGTTGCCGTCGCGGTCTGCGCACAAGCGCTCAGCCGGAGATGCCGCTCAATACGATGCAATTCTCCAAGCTCTTCACCCCACCCCCGACCCCTCCCCGTCAAGGGGAGGGGGGAAGTGCAGCAAAGATTTCACCTGAGCGCGGCTCGTCTATTGGGGCTGACTATGGCCGCTGAAACGGCACAACAGTTCGAGGCGCTGGAGAAACAGGCGCAAGTCGTGATGTCGGTCTTTACCAAGGCCGGCCACGAAGCCGTTGCGCCCGCCGTCATCCAACCGGCCGGCGTATTTCTCGACTGCGTTGGCGAGGCGCTTCGCGCACGCACGTATGTGTTCACCGATCCCGACGGCGCGGAATTGTGTCTGCGTCCGGATATCACTGTTCCAACGTGCCGCCTGCACATCGCCCGGCACACCGATCCAGCCACGCAGGCCAAGTATTGCTACAACGGCTCCGCCTTCCGCTTTCAGCCGCAAGGCGCGAGCGACGTGCACCCGCGCGAGTTCCGCCAAGCGGGCGTCGAACGCTTCGGGGACGCAAATAAGGAAGCGGCTGAGGCCGAGACCATTGCGCTCATCATCCGCTCCATCGAGGCAGCCGGGCTGAAATCCTGGTCGCTGCGCTTGGGCGATCTCGGGCTCTTCCGGTCGGTGCTCAAGGCGTGCGCGTTGCCATCGCGTTGGGAGAAGCGCTTGGGCGAAGCGTTCTGGCGGCCTGACAGCTTTCGCGCGGAACTTCTGCGATTAACATCGGCGCCCGCAGCGTCCGCGGCGAAGTTGCCCGACGCGCTGGTCAAAGTTCTCGATCCTAAGAACCGTGACGCGAGCGAGGCAGCCGCTGCTGCTTATCTCGATGCGAATGCGATCGAATGGATCGGAACGCGGTCTGTTTCCGAAATGACTGAGCACCTCATCGAGCAAGTTGCCGACTTGAATGCCAAACCGCTTGATGCGGTTGCTGCAAAACTAATCGAGAGCTATGTGGCTGTGTCGGCGCCAGCAACGCAGGCGGGTGAGAAAATTACTGGAATTCTAAAAGGCACGAAGGGCGGTACCGGCGCGGCGCTAGACGCTTATGATCGCCGCCTCGCGCTTCTCGCCAATGCCGGCATTGATTTAAATCGCGTGACATTCTCAGCCGAGTTCGGCCGCAACCTCGAATACTATACGGGACTTGTGTTCGAAGTGACCGCGCCTGGATTTGCCAGCGACAGTCCGATTGCAGGCGGTGGCCGCTATGACGCTCTGATGCGCGCGGCGGGTGCCAACTGCGACGTGCCCGCCGTCGGCGCCGCCATTCACACCGAGCGCTTGCTGCAAGCCGTCAAGGGAGGCGCGCGATGAGCGAAAAACTCACCCTCGCGATCCCCTCCAAGGGCCGCTTGATGGAGCAGACGACCGAGCTGTTCGCGAAGGCGGGCCTTGTCGTCAAAAAGGTGGGGCACGCGCGCGGGTATCGCGGCGAAATCGAAGGCCTGCCGGAAATCGACGTCGCCTACGTGTCATCGTCAGAGATCGCGGAAGCCCTAAAGAACGGCAGCGTGCAACTTGGCATCACGGGCGAAGACCTGATCCAGGAATCGATGTCGGATGCCGCAACGCGCGTGACGTTTTTGAAAAAGCTTGGCTTCGGTTTTGCCGATGTCGTTGTGGCGGTTCCCGCCTGCTGGATCGATGTTGCGACCGTTGCCGATCTCGAGGCCATTGCCATGCCGTTCCGCCGTGCGCATGGGCGCTGGCCGCGCGTCGCAACCAAGTACATGAACCTGACGCGGCGTTTCTTTGCCGCGAACGGTTTTGGCGATTACCGTATCGTCGAAAGTCTCGGCGCTACCGAAGGCACGCCTGCCAGCGGCACAGCGGAACTCATCGTCGACATCACAACGACGGGTGAGACGCTGCGCGCGAACGGGCTGCGCATACTCGACGACGGCGTGATCTTGAAATCGCAGGCAAGTCTCATCGCGTCCAATGTCGCGCCGTGGAACGCGGCTCTGGACTCTGTGCGTGGCGATTTGTTACGCCGGCTCGAGAAATAATCCGGTACGTGATTAATATTAAAGCCGCCGTTTTCGCGGGCGGCACCTATCGCGCACGGGGAATTTACGACGAAGGTATCGCAATGCTAGTATGACGGCGCGGCAATGATATTGTGGTCTTCAGGAGTGCGAACGGCATGAAGCGCGTCGGGGCAATGATCTACATTTCCATTAAATCAGCCGGAAAAATGCGATGAAGGGCACTTCCGGCTCTG
Source organism: uncultured Alphaproteobacteria bacterium (assembly GCA_963819605.1). Classification (GTDB taxonomy): domain Bacteria; phylum Pseudomonadota; class Alphaproteobacteria; order Rhizobiales; family Hyphomicrobiaceae; genus Hyphomicrobium_B. The sequence continues at coordinate 121,749 of CAWFWU010000009.1, forward strand.
TGCAAAAACGAGCTGTTGCCGCTGCAAACGGCACCGTCGCGGCCGCTGCCTCTCTGTGCCCAAGTGGTGACGCCGAGCTACGCTACAGGACTGCCCTGCATCACAATCTTGCCGGCATGGAAGCCAAGGAAATCGATTTTTTCGTCAATTCAAGGCGTCTCGAACTGCTTGACAGGCTGGTGGGTGGCGAACTTCGGCGCAAAGGGATCGAAATCCTCAATGTGGCATCTGGCCCGTTCGCCATGGAATTCTACCTTCAACTTCGCGAGGCGCACATCACGAGTTTTGATCGCGAGCCGCGGCTGGCGACGCTTCATCGCGATCTCACAACGGCAGGGTTGATCGGAGAAAGCACTTTCGACGTCGTGGATGTTGGGGCTTACAGAGCGCAACTTAGCTTCGATGCGGTCATCATCAACGACCTCTTCTATTCGAAGGGCGTGGATTTCTACGCCCTTATCGACTCCTACATTGGGTATATCAAACCGGGCGGTCTTTTATACTTCGATATCCAGGATCGCCGGGCTGGTCCGGTCTGGCGAGCATTCGGGAAGGATTCGGAATATCGCCGCTACGATCTTGACGATGTTGCGCGCAAGTTGAATTCGCGCGGAATGACCGTATCGGCAATGGTCCCTGTGCTCGGCATCAAGGACGGGATTGACCGCATATTGCGCAAGGGGCTGTGGTATACGGCTGGCGTTGCCAATAGTTACGTGTTCGTCGCGCGCAAGGACTGACACACACTCAGCGCGCTAAACAAGTTCCGCCAGCAAGCATTTCAGTACGCCGTAGTCATAGCGCCCTTCGAGGGCGGCATGCGCCGGACCAAGCTTGCCGGAATCAACTGACTGGCAACGCTCGAAGGCGGCATGAATCTCGTCAATCTCAGAGTCGTCGAGTGGCAGTATCTGGCGGGCTTCGATGAGGCCTGCTTCAATTGCTTCGGCAAAATGCCCGTATACGGTTCCCGCCTCGATGCGCCGCTCAGCGGCAATCTGTTCGGCATCAAGACCGCGAAGGTGCGCGGCAAGTGTTTGATTGACGGTCGCCGAAAGTTTGTTGGTCAGAAGCGGATTTTTCTTAAACCCCGAAATGACTTCGAGGAAGGCTTTGCCGTAGCGCGCGATTTTGCTTGCTCCGAGGCCTGTGATGTCATGCAGCGCCGCTTCCGATTGGGGGCGCTTATCGGCAAGTTCAAGCAGCGTGCGATCTTGCGCAACGACATAAGGCGGAAGTCTCGCCGCGCCGGCAAGCTTGAGCCGAAGGGCTTTGAGCGCTTGCAGAAGGGCCTCGTTCTCTGGCGCCGCCTTGGCGGACGGTTTGGCTTCCTTTTTCGTCTTCTTCGGCGCGGCTCGCGTGATGCGCATCAGGAACTTATCTTCTCCGCGCAGCAACGGGCGTGCTCGCTCGGTTAGGGCGAGCGTGCCGTGGCCTTCGTCATCGCCATTGAGATACCCTGATGCTATCAGCTGGCGAAAAAGTCCCTTCCAAGCCGTTGCCGGCATATCCTTTCCGATCCCGAATACGGAGAGGCGGTCATGATCGTTGCGAACGATGCGCTCATCCTCCTTGCCGGTCAGAATGTCGACGACATAGCCGACGCCGAAGCGCTGCCCGCTCCGGTAGACCGCGGAAAGCGCTTTCTGCGCAAGCACGGTGCCGTCTTCGGTCGCGGGCGGGTTCAGGCAATTGTCGCAATTGCCGCAAGGCTCAGTGAGACGTTCGCCGAAGTAAGCGAGCAAGGCTTGGCGCCGGCAACCCGGCATTTCGGCGAGGCCGATCAGAGCGTCGAGTTTTTGCCGTTGCACTTGTTTGAAAGCGTCGGAGCCTTCTGACTGACCAATCCACTGACGGAGCTGGACGACGTCTTGAATGCCATAGGCCATCCAGGCATTTGCCGGTTCGCCATCGCGTCCGGCGCGGCCGGTTTCCTGATAATAAGCCTCGATCGACTTCGGCAGATTGAGATGCGCGACGAAGCGCACATCGGGCTTGTCGATGCCCATCCCGAACGCAATTGTTGCAACGATGATGATGCCGTCCTCGTTCAAGAACTTGGTCTGCGCACCGGCACGGACGTGAGAACTCAAGACCGGCGTGGTAGGCGAGCGCCTTGCGGCCTTTGGAAGAAAGCCAGGCGGCTGTTTCATCGACGCCCTTGCGCGACAAGCAATAGATTATGCCGGCGTCCTGCGGATGTTCGGACTCGATAAACTGCCACAACTTTTCCCGTGAACTCATCGAACCCATTTCCGAGATGGTGTAGCGGATATTGGGGCGGTCAAAGCTAGCGATGAAAGCACTCGCGCCTTCGAGTGAAAGTTCGGTGATGATCTCTTGCCGGGTACGCTCGTCCGCGGTCGCGGTGAGGGCGATACGCGGGACGTTGGGGAAACGTTCTGCGAGAATTCTGAGTTGCCGGTATTCGGGACGGAAATCGTGGCCCCATTGAGAAACGCAGTGCGCCTCGTCTATGGCAAACAGCGCGACCTGATGCCGGGACATGAGTGCAAGCGTGCGGTCTTGGACCAGCCTTTCGGGTGCAACATAGAGGAGATCGAGTTGACCGGCTGCAAACTCGCGCTCGATGGTGTCCTGTTTACTTCGGTCGAGCGTCGAATTCAGGAATGCGGCCCTGACTCCAACATCCTTCAACGCATCGACCTGATCCTGCATCAATGCGATCAAAGGGGAGACAACGATGCCCGTGCCAGCGCGGACGAGTGATGGAATTTGATAGCAGAGAGATTTTCCGCCGCCCGTCGGCATCAGGGCGAGGCAGTCGCGCCCCTCAAGCACCGTCGATATGATTTGCTCTTGGTGCGACCGGAAACTCTTGTAGCCGAATACCTCTTCGAGCTTGAGGCGTGCAACTGCCATCTGTGACGTTTTGAGCAAATCTTGAGCCGGCGAAGCTTTGGTCGCGGCGCGCGCCGGCATTGGGGTGATCCTAGGGAGTGTGGCGAAAATCAGGTGCCAACACTAGGGCGATTCTCTTGGCCACAGACCACCTGATCGCTTTCATCCTCAGGCAAATAACACCGAAATATCGTGCCTTTATTGTTGCTGGTGGCATGTCAGCCGATGCGAATTCTAATTCATGAAAGAATCGTGCGGCCGTTCAGCCTCAGTTCATGTCCTGCCCACTACATTCCAAACCAAGCTGATGACACAAGCTTGTGACATCAGACCGTGGCGCCCGACCAGGTCTACCCCCATCCCCCCGGCTTGGCCGGCGCACCCACGGCTTTCGTTCTTTAGTTGACTTCCTCCCATATAGTCCCAACTCTATGCCCCGCTAAGCGTCATGTCTTGGCGGGGTTTTTGTTGTCGTATGGTGATCCACAGCGCGGGCTTTTGACGCGGTCAATGCGCCGCTCGATTTTTTCTCAGGTCCAGGCTATGCGGAGACTGAAGACTCTCCTGCATTAGCGAATCTCTTGATGACAAATCCCGTTCTTGTCGAAATAACGCGCGGCCCGCTGGTGGAATGCTGCCATCGCGGGGTTCTGGCCGTTGTCGCCAACGACGGGCGGGTCGTGCTCGAAATGGGCGATATCGCGCGACCCGTTTATCCCCGGTCAGCCGTCAAGCCGTTGCAAGCGCTGCCGCTCATCGAAACCGATGCGGCATCGGCCTTCGGCTTTGCCGATAAGCATATAGCCATTGCCGCGGCCTCGCATTCGGGAACGCGGGAACATGTTGAGGCCGTTCGCGACATGCTGCGGCTTTGCGGATTGGATGGGGACGCACTGCATTGCGGGACGCACGTGCCGCGCGACGAAGCAGAGCAACGGGCATTGCTGATTGCTGGCCTGAAGCCAGGCCCTCTGCACCATAATTGCTCCGGAAAGCACGCCGGCATGCTGGCGACGGCGCGTCATCTCGGCGAAGCGATCGAAGGATATTGGGAGGCGAGCCACCCGGTGCAGGAGCGTATCCGAGTGATGCTCGAAGATTTGTGCGGGATGAAGATCCGGCCCGACGTCTGCGGGATCGATGGTTGCATGGTGCCGAATTGGGCATTGCCCGCCCAAGCGCTGGCGCAGGCTTACGCTAACTTTGGCGCAGGCTCCGGGTTTTCCAACAATCGCGTTGCAGCGGCGCGCCGGATCATGGACGCAGTATGTGCGGCACCGGACTATTTTGCAGGTCCATCGCGGCTCGATACGCGCGTTCTAAAATTGTTTGGCGGCGCTGCCTTTGTGAAGACCGGCGCCGAAGGTGCCTATGCCGGAACATTCCCCGAAGCTGGACTTGGTTTTGCGCTCAAGATCGACGATGGCGCGACGCGCGCGGCCGAGGCTGTGGTTTCGTTGCTAATCGAATCTTTCGTTCCTGAAGCGCGCGGACAGATGCCGCTTAAAACCATCAAGAATGCTCACGGCGTTGAAGTTGGGGTCGTGAGGCCATCGGAAATCTTGTCCTTGGCACTTGGTTAGTTCTTAGGTAGCGACATTTCCGGTGACCATAATTCGTCCCGCAGCTTGTGGTTCGCGCGCAAGGTCTGGTCCAAGAACTGCGCCGTGGTTCATGGCGCGAATGGCGCCGTCTTTAGCTTCCGAAATGACGTTGCCTGCAATGACGCAGCTGCCGGCTTCCGGAGAGGACGTTACCGAAATTCCAACCCGGGCGCGGCGGATAACGTTGCCGGTCGCTGCGACGTCGCGCATGAAAGGACCCCAGCCTATCTGAATGCCGACGGACGGGGCGTTCTCAATCGTGTTTCCGGAAACAACGGCGTCGGCTTCCACGCCGATGCCTTCTCCGCGCTTATCTTCTTTTTCATGTTCGCGCCGGAACAGATTGCGGATCAGGTTGCCTTGAATGACACTGAGGCGCCCGCCTTCCTGAAAATTCGTGACCGAGATTCCGGTTGCGGCTGTGTCGATGATGTTGTTGGCGATAACAGCACCTTGGAATTCAAATTCCGAATAGATGGCAACTTCGCCCAAGCGCTCGCAGCTGTTGGCGATAATCTGGATATTTGAGGCTGCGTTGCCGCGTATGGCAGTGTAAGCGCAGTCGGCAACGCGGTTGCCTTGAACGAGTACGCTGCCCGCGCGATAGACGTTTATGCCGTTGCCATACTCGCCGGAGCCGCCAGCGGCATTGCGGATTTTGGTGACGCGATTACCGGAAATGATGGAGCCGTCTTCGCCAATTTCGCTGCGCCAGACCAGAATGCCGTTGTTGCCGCAGTCAGTGATGGTGTTTCCTGTGATTGTCAGCCCTGCCGCATCAAGGCTCTTTAATCCCGGCGTCTAGTACGGCATGCAATTTGTTGTTATTTATGCGTCCAGAGCATGAGGTGAGCGAGATGCCGATCTGGGCGCCGTGGCGGATTTCCAAGTCTTCGATCTGGATATCGCGTGCGCGGGTAATGCTGAGCAAGCCGTCGCCGCGCTCTTCGAGCGTTGTTTTATACGCGCCATCGAGTACCAGTCCCGAGACGACGAGCCCATCGGCCTTGTCAGCCGTTATGAAGGCGTCGCCTCCAACGAATTCAAGGATCGTAGTTCGGGCCTGGCCGATCAGTTTCGTGCCGGCGCGCAGCCTGAGATCGCCGATGCGGAATGTGCCTGCTGGCAACACGACAGGTGCGCCTCTTTCGGCGGCGGAATCGATGGCGGTTTGTAGTGCTGCTGTTTGATCTAGCGTTGCATTTGGCTTGAGGCCCGCAACGATGTCGTGCGCGATGTCACGAAAGGCCTCGCCGACGGGCTTGCCTTGTTTGGTGCTGGGGGCCGCCGCAGCGGCCGTTGCTGCACCTAGTCCGATGCTCGCAGCAAGCATGGCGCGCCGGTCTAACGTCATTGGAGAACTCCACTTTATGGCAAATACACTAAGCAAGCGGCGCGCCAGAGCGTATGCTTCGCGCGGCACCATCCGGCGCCGTGGCGAGACAAAGTCTTAAGATCTCCAGGCTGCCGCGCAAAGCATCGGCGAAGGCCAGGGGTGGCTTGGAGAGATCCGGTGGAATGTGCACAAACCCGGTTTGATTTGCCTGTTCCGATTGGCTGGCCGAGGCGAGGGAATGGTAAAGAATGCTGTTGCAGAGATAGGCGCCTGCGTCGTTCGACGTCGCGGCCGGAAGGCCGAGGTCTCTTAGCCGGTTAACGATCCGCTCAACCGGAAGCGTCGTTGCGTGCCGATCCGGGCCGCCGGGTTGGAGTGTGTGCGATCCTGGAACAGCGCCACACGCGTCAGGCATCATGCCGCAAGCGTTGCGCCCTTCAGTTTCAATTCGAAACCCTTGCGCCTCGCGAGCCACTCCGAAATGGAGCACGAGGCTTGGCCGATGAGTAGAGAGCAACATGTTCAGCCGTTCCTGCGCTGCCCCCCATTCAGTTGGCAGGATCGCGGTCGCGAAGCCGTGTGCTGGAAATTCCATTTCTGCCTGTTCGTTTAGTGCAATGACAAGCCGCGTTGATGCGTTCTCCGGTGTTCCCGGAAACGGACCGAAACCAGTGAGGAGAACAACGGGGCGTCGAGCAATCATGCCGGGAGCATAGCTAGCGTTGGGTAACGCTCAAGCGGTTTTGCAGAGCGCCGAGAAGGTTTCAGAGCCCCATCAAACCCATGATCCGGTCTACGGCGAGGGTTGGCAATAATTTCCCGGCCGCCACCTCGGCTTCAATCGCCGGCATCTCGGCGGCAACGCGCGTGTTGGCGTGGAGCGCGCTCATCAGGTGATCTTCCATCATGTCGCGCATCCAGGATACCGCTTGCGCCCGGCGGCGTGCGGCGAATTCGCCGGTTCCGGTCATGGTGCTGCGATGTTCAACAATCTTTTCCCAAAGCTCGTTGAGCCCGCGGTTGTCGCGGCCCGACACGGTGACGACGGGCGGAAACCAGATCGCACCGTGCGGCGTGAAGATTTGCAAGGCTGCGCGATAGTCGCTGGCTGCGCGTTCGGCGCGCGTGACGTTGTCGCCGTCGGCTTTGTTGATGGCAATCATGTCTGCGAGTTCAATGATGCCTTTCTTGATGCCCTGCAAGTCGTCGCCGCCACCGGCGAGCAGCAGCACGAGAAAGAAATCGACCATATCGGCAACCGCGACTTCGGATTGGCCGACACCAACTGTTTCGACGATGATGACGTCAAAACCGGCCGCTTCGCAGAGCGCCATGGTCTCTCGGGTTTTGCGAGTGACACCGCCGAGTGTTCCCGAGGAGGGCGAAGGGCGGATGAAGGCATTCTTTTCAACTGCAAGAGCACTCATGCGCGTCTTGTCGCCGAGGATGGAGCCGCCGGTTCTTTTGGATGTCGGGTCGATGGCCAGCACGGCGATTTTTTTCCCCCCGGCAATGAGGTTCATACCGAGTTGATCGATTGTGGTCGATTTGCCGACACCGGGCACGCCTGTAATACCGAGACGGATGGCGTTGCCGGTTTTCGGCAGCAACCCCTGCAAAACGTCTTGAGCGAGGCGGCCATGCTCCGGGTTGGTGCTTTCTACCAGCGTTATTGCACGCGCCAAAAGTGTGCGGTCGCCACTACCAACCCCTGATACGTAATCATCGGCCGAAATGCGGTGTGCGGGCTGAGAACCAACGGACATCGGGGCTGCGCTCTTGGAAAGATCATTTAGACGGGCGACCATGGGCAGAATTCTTATGTTGCGGCAAGCCGCGATTTCGCCGCTCTGCTCTGTCATTTGCGTTCGCCAACCAAGGGTTGTTGCGGGGCCCCGAAGCCCCTCGTAGTGTGCGCGACGACGTTTTCAGGATCGCTATTAAAGTGGGGCCACATATGTTGAAAATCGCCCGGGTCATTTTGCCCATTATGCTGCTTCTGGCGCCTGTGATGTCGGGATGCGGTGAACAGCCAAGTCAAAAATCGGAAGGCAATTCGCGCGAGGAGCCCATTGGCGCCCAGGCACCCGAGCCAAAGGCGGCCCCGGAGCCAAAGAAGGCTGATAAGCCGGATGTCCCAGATCCATCCTATCAATCGGCTGACGCCGAAGCGGAAGCCGAGCGCGCGGCCGCCGAACGCGCGCGGATGGAACAAGCCGCAGGCGAGGCGCGCCGCCAAGCTGAGGAAGCGACGCGCGGCCTTGACCAAGCGAAGAAAAACGGCGACCGCCCGAGTACCAGTGCCCCGCGCACTTCGGACGATGCGCCAGCACCGGCAACCGAGGCGCCGGCCGATGGAGTTGCTGGAACTCCTCCGCCTCCTCCGGCCCCTTCAACTCCACCGCCAGCGGGCGCCGCCGCGACCGTCGATCAAACGTTTGACGTCGTTCCGGTTTTCTTTGGCACGGACCGTACAGTCGAGCCCGACCCAAAGCGTCTGAAATTCGGATCCGAGCGGGCGCATCAGCTGCAACTTGGCCGCGCCATGATCACGGTGCCAACGGCACACAAGGTGCCAAACATCGAGCGCCCTTGGGTGGTTGAAATCCCCTATTTCAAAGTGAAGATCTACGAAGAGACGGAAGATCCCGCCAAACACTTCACGCTCCAGGAACTCAGCGCACTTTCAAAGGAGCAGATGCTGGCTCTCGTAAAAGAGCGGCTTGCGAAGTCTGCGAGCTTCAAAGACCACGCACTCGTCTTCGTTCACGGTTTCAACACCTCGTTCGACGACGCGCTGTATCGCACTGCTCAGATTTCCTATGATCTGAAATTCGATGGGGCGCCCTTCGTTTACAGCTGGCCGTCCGGCGGCAAGGTTGCGAGCTATACCTATGATCGCGGCAGCGCGGAGCAGGCCGAACCACACTTGGCGGAATTCCTCAATCTAGTCGTCAAGGAAAGCGGTGCCAAGTCCATCAGCCTGATTGCCCACTCAATGGGGAACGAGCTTTTGCTTCGCGTTCTTGAACGCATGCGACCCACGGCGCCGGAAGGCGTCGTCATCAGTCAGGTCATTCTGGCGGCGCCCGATGTCGATCGCGACAAGTTCACGAATATTGCTCGCGAGATCATGAATTTCGCAAAGGGCGTGACGCTGTACGCTGCCTCGAACGACAAAGCGCTAGGTTATTCGGCACGCTTCTGGGGCGGGGTGCCACGCGCCGGCGATGTGCCAGCAACCGGACCGTTGGTGGTTCCAGGTGTCGATACAATCGATGTGACCTCGGTTTCGACCGATAGCCTTGGCCTCAATCATTCGGGCTACGCGGAAAACAACACGCTGCTCAACGATATTAAGTTGCTGATCCAAACGGGGGAGCGTCCGCCCGACAAGCGCATTCCGATTCTTGAGAAGATGACGACGGCTTCGGGCGCTGCTTATTGGCGCTATCCGCCTAAACCCTGAAGCCCGGGCCGGGGTCAACGCTTTATCAATGACTGTCCCATATTGTGACACCCAAGTTGGGTTAGTTGCATCGAGGGTCAGTCTATGGTTTCGCGGGCGAGCATCGGCTTTCCGGTTATATTTGTGTCGTCATTTCTTGGGCTAACCGTGCCGGTTGCGCGCGCGGACGAGGCCTATTTGTGCGGGCCAGACACGGTCGTCTACGTCAAGCTCGAAGAGCTCGAGCACAAGAAGAAAACCGACAAGTGCATAGCGGCTTACTATGGTTTGACGGTAGCGGAAGACGCCTTGAGTGAATCCGGCACATCCGCCGAGCCCACTAAAAGTGCGTCCGCAAAGGCAAGCGCGCACCCAAACATCGAACTTAAGTCTCTGACCGACCCGGAACATACCGTTCGCACTCGCGCGAAATTCGAGCGCGCGGCCTCACTCATGCCACCTTCGGCGTCGCCGGGAACCGATTTCAGAAACGTGCACATAATCAATGCGGTCTCGGGCGAAAACTCGTGGTTCAAGCACAACCGTTAGATTGCGTGATTGCGATTTGGTTCAATTTTTTTTCCAATGCCTGAGTGGTGACGAGAAATGTTGAGTTACATGAAAAGCTTGGCGTTGCGCACGATGCTTGCCGTTGCGTTTCTCGCCCTGCTTTCAGCAAAGCAGCCCGTTGCGGTCGCACCAACAACGACCCTGCAGGTGTCTGTGAGCAATCCTATCGTCACGGGCTCGCTTGAAATGCCGGCGGCCCCGGGGGCAACCGTTGAGAGCCGCTTGCCGCGCGGAAAACCGACGGTGGCGGTGGCGTCAATCGAGCCGTCACCTCCGAGCATGGCGGCGCGCGACGCAGAAGATCCGGCCGATATCGTGCTTTTTCAGGCGATCATGGCGCAAGCAGAATTCAGCACTAAGCGCTCCAACGGCCCAACTCGCAATTCCGGTGGCCCGGGTGGTGGATCGTCTGGTCGGGCACCCGATCCGGATCTGCCGCCAGAATTCGATTCAAACTATGATAATTGGCAGAAAGACGCCGACATAAAGTTGAACAATGAAAAGTCCCGCGTCCACGGCAAGGAACATCCGCTCGCCGTTGCCAACCCGGATAGTTATTTGGTCATTTGCCTTGGCGGCTGCCGGGCTTCCAGCGACGAGATCGTCTATCGCGTGTCGAAGGCGGCTGCGGCCGCAGCTGTGATTGCCGCGCGGCGAATGGAGACGACGGCGGTTCAGGCTGCTGATGGCAGCACAATAAATCCGGGGGCCAACGACCAAGACGTGGTTGCCTGCATTGCCGGATGCTATCGTAACGATGATATCACCCCGGCGAAGAGGTTGAAGCGTGCCGCTGCTGCAGAAACAAGCCGCCCGGTTCGAATTGCCGAATTTGTGCCAGTCGCAGCGTTACATAAGGCTTCAATTTCGAGCGATGTGCACCGCATCAGTGTGGAAACGCGCATTCATCATTCCAAGAAGCGCATGAAAAGCGCTGTTTCGGGTTCCGGAAAGTGGCGGACAAGAGTAACCTTCAATGTCACAAAGTCCGTAAAGGCCGCCGCAAAACGAGGGAAGACCAAGCGATTTGCCTCATCGAAAGTTTTGCGGCACCGGGGAGCCAAGAGGAATCCGATCGTGACGGAGGCGTCAGGTTTTATATTTTGACGTCACCGCGTCTCGGGCGAGCGGGTTGCTTGGGCGACCGGGTTGAAAGAAACCTTTTGTTAACTCTGTTGGGCCAAAGTCGTTTCAGTTCTGTTCAGCGTCAAAGGTTTCAGTCATGCGTCCACTTCGCTTGCTCTCTTGGAGCGCCGTTGCACTCGCTGCCGCACTTGCTCACACTGCCGGAGGAGCATCAGCGGTTGAAGCTCCCGCAAAGCCTAGCCCCGCGGCCGGCAACGCGCCCGGACCTCAGAAAAATCTGAATTCAATACCGGAGGACGGAACGGGTGACGTGGGTATTCCCGCGTCGAGCCGCTTGGTGCGCCAGATACTGGCGTCGCATCCCAACGAAGATATGGTCATTTGCATCGCGGGCTGTCGCGTTGGTGTTGATCGTGTTGTTTTCGCCGTTCCTGCCGATCCGCTCCCCCCCGCCATTGCCGTGACGCAGCCTGCCGCCGCCCAGCCCGCTGCAGCTGCAGAGCCCGAGCCAGCGAAGGCCGCCGAACCCGTCGCCGCTGCCCCTGCGGATACTCCGGCCCCTTCGGCCAAAGCGGATGAGGCGAATCCTGCCGCGGAAGCGCCCGTGCCCGCTGCAAACGCTGAAGCCCCTGCCGAGTCAAAGCCGGTTGCCAAGTCAGAGCCGGCGGCTGCCGACACTAAAAAAATGGTGCCGACTGCGGCCGAAAAAGACGGGGAGCTGGCAAAAAAGAGCAATAAATCCGATGACGCAGACGAAGAGGAATCGTCCAATAAAAAATCTTCCGACGAATCCGAGGAAGAACGTTCTGACAACGACGAAGGTGAAAATAAAGACAAGGATTGAGTGGCCGCACAGGCGGCTCGTCAGTTGCCCTTCTGGATGAGTTTCAGAACGTCGGCGTAACTGGCGACCTTGTGTACCAATCCGTTGCGAATGAAGTACATCCATTCGAGTTTGTCGGTCTGAGCCAGATCCTCGGGAGTGACGGAGTAAAGTTCGTCACTCAGAACATCACGGAAATTAATCGCCGTATCCTTGGCGTCTTCGCCCAAATACTTCCACGTCCCCGGCGGCGGCAGGCGGCTTTCCGCGCCTTTATGGAAAACGACTTCGCGTAGCGCTTCGGGTGAAAGTTCGCCGCGCTTGATCGCTTCAACTGCCATCTCGATAAAGCCGATCTGGACAAGGCCTGAGCAGATATACTCGTTCGGCGGCTGCCAGTCGTTCTTGCGGTAGGCTTCGACGGTCTTTTCCTTGGTCTGCATCTTCGTTCTGACGCCGAACCAAATGTTGCGCGCGATGCGCCAAATCGCCCAGAAATCGTAACTTGCCTTGATCTTGTCGAGAAGAACCCCGCGAACGCGCGACTGACGCGGTGCGTTGAACCAGTCTTTGCGCAACCGCTTGATGGCGATGAAGGTATTTTTGCTGAAGGCATAGTCGGTAAATTTCGTTAGATCGACGCCGCTCGTACCCGCTTCGATAACAAAGGTGCCAGAGACTCCTGCATCGAACTGCGGGCCGGTAAAGACGAGGGCCGCGTGCGAGAACGGCGAGTTGGTCGCCCAACGGATGATGGACGACGTGATATCGCCGGTGCGGCGTGTGAGGACGACGTCGGCGCGATCGACATAGTGCCCATTGAGAAATGTTTCGACGGGCTTCGGCCAAATGTCGTCATAGGGCTGGGCGTTAGACTGAACCGGTTGCTTACTCTGAGGCTGATCCTTGTTAAGCGCTGATGCGCCTCCACTGCTCAGAATAACGGTCAACGCAAGGCATGACCGTAACACCGCTGAACGCCTCATCTCGCCCCACTCCCAAATCATCACGTATGGCGGTTAGTGCCGCTTCTTTTACGCCGGGGTTATCGCATTGGACGGACCCGGCATCAAATCCGTGCCCCTGTGATGGTGGAGAAACCCTGCTTTTGGAGTTGATGTGTGGCCGGAAGGCCATTGAGTAGGCCATTGGCGGGACCGAGGGCCCCGCCAACGAAGGGTGAACTTCAGTTTGTCATTGTCAGTCTGTGGCGTCCGAGTCAGTCTGTGGCGTCCGAAAGGTTACGCCCGCCGGTCGTGACGGCGAAACCGTTCTTGCGTCCTTCATCTTTGACTTTCTTGGCCGACTGGCCGCCAAGATACTCGACGACGTAAACGCCTTTGCCCTTGGCTTTTGCTTTCCTCAACAGATCGGAACTGGCCTTGATGGCGCCGGAATTATTGCGCCGGCCGTCATGATGAATGCCGTGATAGAGGTCTTCCTTGCCGACGGCGTCGATGGCATCGACATAGCTGCTATCGGTCAAGAGTTCTTCGGCGTTCTGCACCGCGACGGCCGCGTTCTTTTTGCGTGACCGTGCTTCGGCCGTGATTTCCTTGACGAACTTGACCATCTCCTTGCGCGAGCCGCCCGGCGCGTTCATGCGCTCGTAGGTGTCAACGCGATCAAGATAGACGCCGTCGTATCCGGCATCGATAGCCGCCTTCACGCGCTGTTTGACGATTGCCTTCCATTCCTTATCCCAGTAGCGGACTTTGTAATTTCCTTTCCAGCCCTGATCGTCCTTGGTCATCCAGGATTTGTTTTTATGCTTCTTCATGTAGGCGCGGCCTTCTTCGGCTTCACCTATGGAGATGTAAGCGAGAACGGCGCGCCGCCCGCCAGATGCTTTCGATTTGAGCTTGCTTGGGTTCTGAATGCGATCCGGATCAACGACGGCGACGTCGCTGTTGCGCTTTTGAATGGCTTTAAGGTCACCTTGATATTGCAGGCTCCAGCTTTTGCCGTTGCGAACAAGGTCGCGATCGGCGGCGGCAGGGCCGGCAACAAAAATCGCCATTGCGAGGGTGGCAATTAGTCTTCCGGCAAAACGGTCAAGCGTGAATTCGAGCATCGTCATTGAATGCCTCTTCCAGTTGTTACGCGACTTGATACTTGCGCGGAATAACTCGCTGAGTGTGCCTCGGGCGTCCACTGTTTGAAATGTGGCGCGACGGGCGCGCATGGGAATTACCATTGAGAATCAGCCATATGCTCAGTTTGATGTGAGGCGATGCGGCGCACCGCATAACCGCCCATCAAGGGCCCGCTCTACCGGTTTCGGTGCTCGCGACGGAAGCCAGCAGCTGGTCCGTTCTATTTCCTGACGGCGGCGGGTTTCAGATATCCCCCAAATGCCCCGCACGCTGCTTGATGAGGAGAGTTCAATGCGAAAATTATCACGTGGAGCACTGGCGGCAATTGCGATTGCGGTGCTGGTGCCAACGGGATTTGCTGTTGCCAAGTCGGTCGAACATGGCCGCTGGCATCAGATGAGCCCCGAGACGCGCGCCCGTCTTGACGAAGGCAAATTGGCGATGGCCAAGACAGCCCTCAAACTCAATGCCGAACAAGAGAAGCTCTGGGTGGCGGTTGAGACGGAAGTGCGTGCTGCATCCAAGGCGCGGACCGAGAAGCGCGCCGAATGGGACAAGATGCGCGCCGAGCGCGAGGCGTCTAAGACCGACGGCAAGAAGCCCGATATGGCCGAGCGTCTCGACAAGATGACTCAGCATATGAGCGAGCGTGCCGAGCGCATGAAAGCTTTCACGGGAGCATTCAAGCCTTTCTATGCTTCGCTGTCGGACGAGCAGAAGGACGTTTTGAAGCCGCTTATGCGCGAGTTTTTGCCGGGATTGGGCCGTGGCGGTCATGGCGGCGGACGTTGGGCTCATGGCGGAGGGCGTGAAGGCCGTTGGGGTCATCGCGGCGGCTGGGGCGGTCATAAGCGCGGCGAGCATCACGGCGATCGCGGCGGGCGCGGACATCGTGGTCAAGACGACATGGGCGGCCAGGGCGACAAGGGTGGCAAGAGCGACGGCGGTCAGACCGCCCCGCAGAATGCTCCTGACGTAGAAGGCGACGGCGAGAATACGGTGCCGGGCGACAACCTCTAAGGTTCGTCGCACGAGCAGGTGTCAGCTTACGGAAATGAAGAAGGCCGGGGATGCGATCCCCGGCCTTTTTTCTTTGATTAGTGTATTTGCGATTTAAGCGGCCGGCTTATTGTTTGGCCGCCCACCGCGTGGGGCACCCTCGCGATTTCCCTCGCGCTGCTTCAGGAACTTCGGCGGGCGCTGGCCGTTCCAGTCTTTCTGTCCGCCTGCGTTGCGGTCGCGATCACCAGATGGCTTGCTTGCGGGTTTCGCGCCAGCGTGGTGGGGCCGGTCAGCCGCGTGCGGCTTGCCAGCGTTTGAACGTTCGGAGTGCGAACGCTCAGTGCGTGGACTGTCCTGGCGGCGGTGCTCGGAGCGGCTTGGTCCTGCATTTGGGCCCGCTTCAGCCGAACGATGCGGACGGTCGAAGCGCTTACCTTCCGGGCGAGGGCCTTCAGAACGCGGGCCTTCGTGGCGCGGCCCGTCTTGACGTGGTCCGTCTTGACGCGCGCTATAAGGTGCCCGTTCGCCAGCACGGCGCTCAGGACGATCCCGGTTCTGCCCGCGATTTTGATCGCCACTGTTCCTGTCGCTGCCGGTACGGGGCCCGCGCGACTGGAACTTGCGTTCGCCGTCTGAACGGCCTTCACGTGGGCCATCTGGGCGGCGATCTTCGTAACGCTTGGAGTCTGGGCGCTTAGAATCCGGGCGCTTAGAATCTGCGGCGATGAACTCCGCACGTTTGAAGTCTGGTCGCGGTGCGCGGTCGGGAGCGCGTGCTGTGTTGATCGGATCGAAGCTATTCACTGCTTCGGCGCGTGGTTCAAACGAGCGAGCGGGAGCACGATCAGTTGCGCGCTCAGGGGCCCGGCCCGGTCCACGATCTGGACGTGCTTCCTTGCGGAAGCTGTCGCGGGTTTCGCCTTCTGGCTTGCGGTCGCGGCCATTGCGATGACCTTCGGCGCCTGGGCCGCGTCCAGTTGGACCTTTGCGATGCGAGCCTTCGCGGCGTGGTGCGTCATGGGCATGGTGCGGACGCTTTTCCGGAACCGGTAAGACTTCGCCACCGACGTCGCCGATGACTTCGATTGCTTGCTTCATCAAGCGTTCGATGGCCTTGATTTCAGGACGTTCAGATGGATCGCAAAGCGATATCGCGATGCCGGATAGGCCCTTGCGCGCCGTGCGGCCGATGCGATGCACGTAGGTTTCGGCGTCAACCGGCATCTCGAAGTTGATAACATGCGAGATGTCTGAAACATCGATGCCGCGCGCTGCAATGTCGGTTGCGACGAGAACGCGGACGTGACCTTGCGTGAAGTCTGCAAGGGCACGCTGGCGGGCGTTTTGTGCTTTGTTGCCGTGGATGGCAATGGCGCCGATTCCGGCCATGGCGAGACGCTCGGTGACGCGGTCTGCGCCGCGTTTTGTGCGCGTGAAGACGATGACGCGCGTGCAGGCGGGATCTGCGAGAATGGTATGCAGCCGACTCTGCTTTTCCGGTGTGCGCACGATCATAACTTTCTGATCGATGCGATCAACGACCATCGTTTTCGGCTGAAGATCGACGAACACGGGTTCTGTCAGCAGTTCCTTGGCAAAGTTCCTGATTTCAGGCGGCATGGTTGCGGAGAACATGGCCGTGCGGCGCTTGTGCGGGATCATGCTCGCGATTTTCTTGATGTCGCGGATGAAGCCCATGTCGAACATGCGGTCGGCTTCGTCGAGCACGAGCGTTTGCACGCCCGAGAGATCGCAGCTGCGCATGTTGACGTGATCGAGCAAGCGGCCGGGCGTGGCGACAAGGATGTGCACGCCGCGCTTCAACGCATTGATCTGCGGGCCTTTGCTGACGCCGCCGAGCACGACGGCACGGCGGATGTTCATGTTGCGCGAAAGGCTGGCGGCTTCAGCATCGATCTGGAGCGCGAGTTCGCGTGTCGGCGCAAGGATCAGCGCACCAACCTGCTTCCAGGCGAGCTCAACGGGATTAGCAGCGATGCGCTGCAGGATAGGCAAAAGAAACGCGGCGGTCTTGCCGGAGCCTGTTTCAGCCAAGGCCATGAGATCGCGGCCCTGAAGCTGCGGCGGCAGGCCCTGAACCTGAATAGGCGTCGGCGTATTGTATTCGCGCTGCGTAAGGGCACGCGAAATAGGCTCGGCAAAGCCGAAAGCCTCGAATGTATGGTCGGTCAAAAGAAAGTTGTCCCAAGGGCTTCAGATGCCGGGCGCTCTGTGGCGGTACCGGGGTTCTGTCCCATGGCCCACACCGGCGCTGTCGGGGTGTGGCCGTTTTTGTTCGGATTGATCAGGATGCAGGGTCGAGCGCGTTGGTTATCAACGCTTGTTAGTGACACGAAGACCCGAGCGCCATCGAAGTTCAATGACGGGCTTATGCGCAGGGTTCGCCCGATAAGTCAAGTTGTTGCACTGTCGGGGACAAGTTTGCCGCGGCTCATTTGTGTTAGCCCTATTTCGAACACGGATAGGCCTGGGACAGTGCTGCGGTCATCGTTATCTGGGTTGAATCTTTCTCGTGGCCCGGGTTGTTCTTGATCCAATCCATGTAGTGTTTCGCGAGATCGTCCATGCTGTAGCCTTTGGGCACGCAAAAACCATCCTCAGGTTTCGACATTTTAACGTGCGAATTAATATAGCCCGCGCACGACGATTTGAGCTGGATGAACTCGGCATTGACTTCACCACCCTTTGGCAGCGCTAGGTACTGTTCGCAGAGTTCGATCAGCGGTGTCGACTCGCCTGCTTGGGCCGTCGTGGAATTCAGGGTTGCGGCCACGGTTGCCGTTAATAAGGTGGCGGCGATCAGGGACTTCATCTGTTTGCGATCCATGGTTTAACAAATTCGTTGGCACGCTACCTAACACGGCCCCGTGGAACGACAAACCCGACGGAGGTAGGTGGCAGAAGCGGCCGGTCGTTATTATACTATCAGCACCAGCGATTGGATCCTAGAACGTGCCAAATGAGGCGTAGCCTTGACGATTGACAGATCAGGTTTGATCGACGCGAGTGCTGGCGAGGTCATCGCGGCGCTCGACGGGCGCCGGCAGATCTCGCCCATATCAGAGCGCGAGCCGGGATTTGATCTTGACGTTGCTTACGCAGTAACCGCACGCGTTTGCGATTTACGCCGGGCGCGGGGCGAGCGGCCAGTTGGCCGCAAACTCGGCTTTACCAATCGCAACATCTGGGACGAATACGACGTCTACGCGCCGATCTGGAGTTACATGTACGACACGACGGTGCGCTGGGTTGAGCCCGCTGGCTCCGATTTTGATCTTTCAAGCGTTGTCGAGCCGCGCATCGAACCGGAAATCACATTGTCTCTCAAGCGCACGCCGGAGCCCGGCATGGATGAAGCGGCCCTGCTTGAGTGCCTGGACTGGGTGGCGCACGGGTTTGAAGTCGTGCAATCGCTGTTTCCCGGCTGGAAGTTCAAGGCCGCCGATACCGTCGCGGCGTTCGGGCTGCACGGCGCCTTGATGCTCGGGCCGAAACACGCGATCACCGCCGCCAACTCTACCGAGTGGCTGGCGCGGCTGGCTTCGTTTGACGTGAAGCTTTCGCGAAATGGAGCGTTGATCGACACGGGGCACGCACGTAACGTGCTGGGTGGACCGTTATTGGCCTTGCGCAACGTGGTCGAAGTCTTGTCGAAGGACAAGATCAATGCGCCGCTGGCAGCAGGTGAGTTCATTACTACGGGAACGGTTACCCGGGCGTTTCCAATTGCGCGAGGTGAAGTCTGGTCGACAGAATTTTCCGGCGCGCCGTTCGAAGGTTTGACGTTGCGGGTCGTTTAGGTGGCCAAAGAAAAAAACCGCTGTCCGAAGACAGCGGCTTCTATTGTGTTCAGGCGGGCAAGATGCCCAATCCCAAAACGATCTTAAGCGGCCTGGATGTTGCCGACGGCGATCTTGCCGCTGCGGCTGTCCTGCTGCGTGTCGAACATGACCTTCTGGCCTTCGACGAGGCTGCGCATGCCTGCACGCTCGAGAGCGGTTGCATGGACGAATACGTCCTTGCTGCCGTCAGCCGGAGCGATGAAGCCGTAGCCTTTTTGATCGTTGTAGAATTTAACAGTACCTGGAGTTATAGTAGTTGCCCTTTCAAGGCTTGGTTGCACATAAGCCGCAAGCTGCATTTACGCAGCCGGCGAACCCGGTTGTCGAGGTTGGGAGGAGGCTCTGTGCGTGCGCCCAGCGATGCAAAGGCGTAGCGGCCCTGTTGTCCGGCCAAGTCGATGCGCATACATGGCCCCGATCGATCCGGGATGCAAGGGGATTATCGTGTGATTATACCGCTGGAGCGCGACAATCGTCTGTAATTGTGTAGCGCTGGAGGGCGCGCATCTCCTTAACGATAGTCATAATGCTGTTGCATTGGGTGTGGGCCCTAAGCCATGACGCTTAAGGCGGAGAGAGCATCGCGCATTTTTCCGGCAACGCCCGGCTCGGTCATGGCGTGTCCGGCGTCCGCGATAATCTCAAGATGAGACTTCGGCCAAGCGCGATGCAACGCATAGGCACTTCCCGGCGGGCAGAGCAAATCATAGCGCCCTTGAATGATCGTTCCGGGAATATCTTTGAGGCGGGAAGCGTGGCTCAGCAACTCATCGGGTTCAAGGTAAAAGTCATGCGCGATGTAGTGCGCCTCAAGAATTGGTGTCGGCGGCAAGCGGGCATCGCTTGCGAACTCCGAAGGAAGCCGGGTGGCATTAGGCTTAAGTTCGGAAAGAATGCGCTCATAGGCGTTCCAGCGGTGTGCGGCCGGCGTGTGGATCGCGGGATCGGGATTGGTCAGGCGGCGCACATAGGCGCCAAGCGGATCGGTGCGTTCGTTATCGGGGAGCCAATCGCGGAAATCGGCGAACAGTTCGGGCCGGAAAATTTGCGGGGCCCGGACGAATGCCCATTCGACTTCGCGCCTCGTGCCAAGAAAAATCGCGCGCAACACGAGGCCTATGACGCGCTCAGGGTAGGCTTCGGCATAGGCGAGCGCGAGGGTTGATCCCCAGGAGCCGCCAACGACGATCCATCTCTTGACGTTGAAATGCGTTCGGATGGCTTCGATGTCGGCGATAAGATGCTGCGTCGTGTTCGCGTTGCACAAGAGATGCGGATGGCTGCGCCCGGCGCCGCGCTGATCGAAGAGGAAGGCGTGATGGCGCGCGGGATCGAACAATGCGCGGTGACTGTGTTGCGCGCCGCTGCCAGGGCCGCCGTGCAAGAAGATTGCCGGGAATGCCGCCTTTGGTGCCGATTTCTTCGACATAGATCCAATGCCCGTCGCCAACGCAAAGCATGCGCGCATCGAATGGGCGGAGGGGGGAGGGCGGGGTGTCGGGTGGCGTAACGGTCATTGGTCCCGGATTCGGTTCATTTCAATTTGCGTCACCTAGACCTGATGCGGCGGACTTGGACAAGGCTGAATAGCGCCGCGTGGCGAACCACCGGCGATATAAAAGTTCAAAAGACGGAAGCGGAGCGAACGTGCGCCGGGTTCTGCCTGGAAGAAAGATGTGCGGTCACACGTCCGCTCCACGAAGAACTGGTGTCAAGTCTCTGCGCCGCCAATTCTGATAGGAGGCTGCTCTCCACGTGAGTGTCTCACCTCACGCAGGCGGCGGTTGCTTTAAGACGCATCCGTGCATTGCGGCGCGCCAGCAGTTCGACCCGGACCCGGCTCAAAGCGATGCCGCGCTTCAAACCCCGTGTAGATCCGGTTGATGTGCAGTATGCCAGAATGTGCGTGCGCGGGGAAAACGAACTTCGAGGTTTGGTTGATGGGAAAAAAGATTCGGCAATCGGCAATCGGCATTAGGCAATCGGGTTAGGTAAGTTGCAACAGGCAGCGGGGCTCCTCCCCCTCGAGGGGGGAGGGCGGGGCGCCATGAGTTAGGGCGCGCATCGCAACACGCTTCAAGAGAATGAAGCGCGGCCTAACTCATCCTTGGCGCACCGGGTGGGGGTGTTGTGCGCAACGAACGCAATTAACGACACCCCCATCTGATGCGCCCAGTGGCTTAGCCCGGCGACTTGAATGTGTGGGCTGAGCTGCGAACGCCGGTCTAAACCACGGACGCATCTTCTTCCCCCCTAAAGGGGGAAGGGGCGCGCATCTCCCTCCACCCGCATTCTCGGGTCTGCGTGTTCGCGTGATGCCAACGACGAGTGAGCGGGGTTCAATCGGCCGTTACGGCGTCACCTATTGGGTGCGGGCTCTTCTTCGCCAGGATTGGGATCTGCATCAGCAGGTGGCGCTTCTTTGCTCTTCGACGTTGAAGTGCTGTCATCGATTTTGCGGCTGACGGCGGAACCGGTTTGAGAGGATGCGGCCGGGTTCCAGTTCTTATTGTACATGGCGATAGTGCCACGCCGGAACGTCAGGTGCTGGCCAGACAGATACGGCAAGTTGAGTTCGAACAACAATGGCTTGGGGTCGGTGCGCAGCGCCGCCTCCAACAGGCCGGGACTTTCGGCCTTTGCTGTCATGACTTTCAAGGTGAAGCGATAGTCGCCCTTGTCGTCGACGACGAAGGGCAGGGGATTGGTGTCCATCGGATAAAACCGGACTGTCTCAGTAAACGTGCCGTGGCCGGAAATCGAAAGCGGTGCGAAGGACCTGTTGGGAGTTTTTTCGTCGCGCGGGAACTCGCCGAGAAAAGCCGAGTGGAAACGGCCCTTTTTCTTTGGAGCGTCTGAGCGCAGGTTCTCGACTTCGAGTTCCATATTGAGGACGGTGCCGTTGCGGGCCCCGTCGTTGGCGATCGTGATGGGCACGTTGAAGACGTCGCTGTCGCCATCGCGCGCGTAATGGATCATGGGCGGCACGTAGACCGAGAGTTCGGCGCTCTTCATGGTGCTCTCGTAGTAAGAGAGCCCGGAGATCACGAGTGCGAAACCGGAAAGCACGGTCGCGAGCAAGCCGCCGTGGCTGCCGTGCTCAACGGCGTGCGCTGCGCCGACGTCTTCTGCCCTATGGGCGCCACCAATTTTAAAAGCCATGAAAAACCCCCGTTACGCAAAAAAAGAAACCGGTCCCAACGCGGAGGACGTGCACGGGTCTTTATGGCGAAGGTGGGGCGGCGCGCGGCGCAGCGGGCCGGAGACGCTGTGATGTCAGGCGCTACTCGTAAAAAGCGTAGTATTTGCGCGCGGGTTCGACCACTTGCCAGGTCCCTGTAAATCCGGCGGGTGAGACGAATGCGTCGCCCGCCTTGAAGGTTTGAATGGAGCCATCGTCGCCGGTGACGATGATAATGCCAGCGAGCAAGTGGCAGAATTCGCTCTCGGTGAAGACGACACGCCAAGTTCCGGGCTGACATTCCCAGATGCCGGAATTGAAACGGCCGTCGGCGCTTTGGAATAGATTGATGGCGCTTTGGTTGGGGTCGCCCGCAAGAATGCGTTCTGCAGGAGGGCTGAAGGCTTCAGGTGCTGGGAGAGACCCTTGAAATGGTATGACGGGCGCAAATGTGGTCGATGCGGTGCTCGGCATGGCTACGGATCCTCGCAGACTTCTAGTGGTAAAGTTTAAAGAGACTACCTAAGTTAGCGGTCTTAGCCAATCATGAGGCGCCAATCATGAGGCGCCAATGACGAGACGCCAATGACGCGGCATAGGACAAGAAAGGTGGCGGCCATGATAACTTCGCGAGCGCGCAATTGGGCTGTGTTGGCGGCTGTGGCTTTGGTTGCGGCCGGGGCATTTGGGGCGGGTGGCTTGCGAGCGGATGACACTGGTCAACTGGAGAAGACAATTGCCGACGTCGCCAAGCGCTGGCCGAACCTGCAGCATGTGCCGGCGGATGATGTTGCCCGTATGATGGCGGACAATAGCGCCGTCATTTTCGATGTGCGCACCGAACAAGAGTACAATGTCAGTCACCTCGAAGGCGCAATCCGTGTCGATCCGGCGATCGATAGCGCGGAGTTTTTGAAGGCCCATGCCGAAGCGGTCAAGGGCAAGACGGCGGTATTCTATTGTTCGGTTGGCGTGCGCAGTTCCAAGCTTGCAGAACGCGTCGGGCAAGGTTTGAAGGAAGCGGGTGCTTTGGGAACGCAGAACCTGCGCGGCGGTATTTTTGCCTGGCTTCAGGAGTATCGCCCGTTGCACGACGCCGCAGGCCCCATCGAACTCGTACACCCGTATGACAAGACCTGGGGCAAAGCCGTCAAGCGCCAGGAAAGTATCTCAACAGACGGCCGAAAATAACGAAGCAATAACGCATAAGGGCCGCGTCCAATGGAGCGGCCCTTTAGATTCGACGTATGTGACTAGTTTTTTGAGGTTCTTGTTGCGCTCTTGCGTTCGGAAACGGCAAATTCGATCCGCCGGTTCCGGGCCTGCGCGGCTTCGTCCGTGCCTTGTGCGAACGGTTGCGATGCGCCAAGGCCAACCGCACTGACGCGATCCATATCGACACCGCGATTGATAAGCGCCGTTCTTACAGATGCAGCGCGGCGCTGGGAGAGCGCGAGATTGTGCGCCTTGCTGCCTTGCCCGTCGGTATGTCCTTGAATGGCGAGATGAAAGCGGCCGCAGCGTTTGGCAATGCCGGCAAGCTTGTCGAGTGCGGGCCGGCTTTGTTTGTCGATCTCAGACGAATCGCGCGCGAAAACGATGGCTGACGTGGCCAGCGTGGATGCCAACTCGACTTTGCAAGTG
Source organism: uncultured Alphaproteobacteria bacterium (assembly GCA_963819605.1). Lineage (GTDB taxonomy): Bacteria > Pseudomonadota > Alphaproteobacteria > Rhizobiales > Hyphomicrobiaceae > Hyphomicrobium_B. The sequence continues at coordinate 145,264 of CAWFWU010000009.1, forward strand.
GACGGTGTCGGCGTCGCGGCCTTATCGACCGACGCGGTTTCGATTGCTGCGGGTGTTGGGACAGGCGCGGCACTTACCGCTGCGAGGGGCATCACGGGCTCGCCATTTGGGAATTGAACGGGTGGCGCCGTCCATGAACTGGTTGCGGCGGCGGTTGGTTCCATTGCGGCAACGCGCTGCTCGGGCATCGCAGGAGCCGAAGGCGGCTCGATTGCCGCGACGGGCGGCTCGATTTGGGCCGGGGCTGGCAGTTGGGCGAGCGTCAGCTGGCTGCGGACCTTGGCAATGACCTTGCTTTCGGACATGGCGGGCCGGAGCGCCTTGCTGACGACTTCATAGGCCATGATGCGTTCCGGTTCGCCCGGCGCTTCGCCCCGGATCAAGGCGACGCGATTTTCGATATCGACCTCGGCCCAGTTAAACCCCGAGCGGGCGAGCGCTGCGGCGGCATCGATCCGGGCCGCGTCCAAGGCGATCTGGGGATCGGCCGCGCTGAAGAATGCCGCCCCCATTGCGGCGATCGCGCAGGTCATGGAGCCGAGACCAAGCCAGGCGAATTTGGAATGGCGGGTGTTTGCAGATGGGTTGTCTGGAGTTTGGCGGTTCATGTCGCATCCCATTTCAGGGACGGGACGCTCGAAGCTGTCCTGTCCCAAGGCCAACGCACATCGACGCAGGCAGCAACAAGACGCAAATGCTTAAGTTCTGATTGCTGAATGGATTCTCTGCGTTTTGCAAGAGTTGATTCGCAACAGAATGCAAGACGGTGCATTTTTTATGCACCAGTAATCCGGCTAACCGTTCGCAGTCAGAGTAGCGACGCGGCGAAACCGGCGGACTGAGCGGCGTAAGTGGGGATCGCTGATTTCATAGCAGGAGAGAAGTCCGGAACACTAAGTTCGCAGAGACCGCCGCCGAGGTAGAGGTGGTGCCAGAGTTGCGTCGCAAGCACGGCAGCTAACCCCATTTCTGCAAAGAAGCGCCGCTTGGTGTCTTTGCCGGAACCATTGGGGCCGCCGGTTCCTGGAGCGAACTGCCGCCTAACTTCTGCCGTGTCGAAATACCCCGTCCGGTTGAGCGCTTCTTCACTCATCAGCTGCTGCACGTAGGGTGGTGCATTGTCGAGGAACGTGGCGGCGAATGGAGCGCGGAACATCGCTTTGGGGCGCAGCGCCACTTCAGAGGGGAGCCAGCGTGCAGCCGCCTGGCGTAAGAGATATTTATCGTTGCGCACGCCGTTGAGTTTCCAGCGCGGATGAACGCGGGCGCAGAGCTTGATCAGGTCTTCGTCCAGGAACGGGTAGCGCGTCTCGACACTATTCGCCATGGCGACGCGGTCGCCCTTATGGTTCAGCAGCAGACCCGACAGCATCACCTTGTGGCCGAGATAGAGCGACCGGTTGAGCGGATGCCAGCGGCGCATGCGCTCTGTATTGAGCTTCAAATCCTCATAGGCGACATGCGAACCGATCCGGTCTTTTAGCGCGGCGCTGTAGAAGATTGGCGCGAACCAGAGAACAAGCTGTATAATTCCGATTGCGCATGCGGTCCGGCGATCATGGCGTCAATGCGCTCAAGTTCGGCCATGCTCTGATCCGGCCGCAAAAGGTGGCGGATCGTGCGGCTACCGCGCTGGCTGGGGCGGAAGCTGCCCATATCCCACATGCGTTGCAGTTTGTTGATCTTAAACCACACGTACCCCGCAAGCGCCTCGTCGGCGCCTTCGCCGGTCAGTGCCACTTTGTAGCCTTGGCGGTTGACTTCGCCGGCAAGGTTCCAGAGCGCTGCGCACGACGTATCGACGACCGGACAGTCGGCCGCTTCGACAAGGCGGGGATAGTCCAAAGCGATGCCGCGCGAGGTGCTGAGTACGACCGTCGGCTGACTGCCGATATGGCGCGCCGAGATCATGGCCTTTGCGGTTTCGTCGCGTTTGGGATCGTTGAAGCCGATCGTGAAGCTTGGGAGCGGCGTACCGCGCACGCGAGACGCCATGGCAAGAACGGCCGCGGAATCGACCCCTCCGCTCAAGTAACTCACCACGGGAACATCGGAGCGCAGGCGCAATTCCACGGACCGCTGGAATGTGGCTTCGAACTCGTCGATCAAGACCTTTGGGTTCGAGGGATTGTCTTCTTCACCCGCATCGGGGAAATCGAGGTCCCAATATTGACGTTCAACGACGTCGGCGAGTTTACCGCCGGTCTGGAAGGAAATTTTGAGATAGTGACCTGGAAGCAGCGACTCGACGCCCTCGAACATCGTGCGCCGCGTTCCCATGGCGAAGAACGTGAACATATGGTCGAGCCCGCGCGGATCGATGGCGCGTTGCACGAAACCCGACGCCAGAAGCGCCTTGATCTCGGAGCCAAAGACGATGCGTTCGCCCTGTCGCGACCAATGCAGGGGACAAATGCCATGCCGGTCGCGCCCCAGGAAGACGATGCGTTTCGTCAGATCGGCGAGCGCGAATGCGAACTGACCTTTGAGGTGCTCGAATAGCCCCTCGCCATACTCTTCGTAGAGGTGGACGATGATTTCGGAGTCAGAGTGCGAGCGAAAGACGTGCCCCTTGGCTTCAAGACTCGCGCGGATTTCCAGGTGGTTGAATAACTCGCCGTTGGCGATGACGACGACGGTACGCGCCTCGTTGAAGATCGGCTGCTGTCCGTCGGCAACACCAACGATGCTGAGGCGGCGATGCGAAAGTCCGATGCCCGGTACGATGAAGCTGCTGGCATCGTCAGGTCCGCGATGGCGCATGACATCGCCCATGCGTTCAAGGGTGGCGCGCTCTGGCTCTTTGAGCCCGCTCAGTTCAAGAACGCCTGCTATACCGCACATGAAAAGCTCCAACGCCGGCTGTGCCGGGAACTCATAAAGGGAAGTGTTAGGCCAAGCCGGATAGGGAACGGCTGGAAGCGGAGGGTCCGCGCGGCTAAGAGCGGGACAAATGCCTGCTTCGCATTCACATGCGCTAAACTGAGTTGCGGCGCAGCGCGGCGTTAAGCGTGCAGGCTGGAGACCGGGTCGAGATCCTTTTTAGTCACTGCCCAATTTTACGCCCGCAAACAAGGCAGACGCAAACATCGTGGCTCAGTTAAATTGTCGTGGATTATGCGCCCTACTGAAGGTCTCGTACAACATGAACCGGGACTGCAATGTGTTTGAATTGCGCGACAAATTCGACCCGCATGCCCGAATGGACTGTCATCATTTGTAATAAAGCAAGGCATGCGCCTTGCCGCATTGCAGTCTGGGCTGAGCCGGCGGCGTCAGGCCTTGATGTTTACCTTTCGCCATTCAGGCATTAAACCGCGTTCTGATTTACGAAGGAGCTTGCTACCGCATGACCGCTTCTGCTTCCGCCCCCACCAAATCTGCCCTCAAGGCGGCCATCGTCCAAGTGACGCCGTTTCAGCAAAACTGCACCCTCATTTGGGATGAAGCGACGAAGAGTGGCGCAGTTGTCGATCCTGGCGGCGATCTCGATAAAATCGAGCATGCGATCGCCGAAGCGGGCATCAAAATTGAAAAGATCTTGCTGACCCACGGGCATCTCGATCACGCGGGTGGCGCGGACGAACTTCGTGAAAAGCTTGGCGTCAAAATCGAAGGGCCGCATCGGGCCGACAAGTTATTGCTCGATGGACTTGAGAAGCAGGGGAAATTGTACCAAGTCGATGGCCTGCGTAACGTCACGCCCGATCGCTGGTTAGACGAGGGGGACAAGGTCACGGTCGCGGGCCATGAGTTCCAGATTTTTCATTGTCCGGGACATTCGCCGGGCTCGGTCGTGTTCTTCAACAAGGCGCAGCGGTTTGCACTTGTGGGAGACGTGATTTTTCAAGGCTCGATCGGGCGCACCGATTTCCCCTATGGCGATCATGAGGCGTTGATTTCAGCGATCAAGACCAAGCTGTTTCCGCTTGGCGATGATGTGGCTTTTATTTGCGGCCACGGCCGCCCGAGCCAATTCGGTATCGAGCGAAAGACCAATCCGTTTTTGGTGTGATTGCCTCAGTAACTGCGGCGGCCAATGCCGACGTCGAGGCAGCCGAAAATCCCGCATTCGTTGCCGAGTGTGCCGCGGCCGAGATAAATGTTGTCGCCTTCGTTTAAGTCGATCGTTTCAACGCGCAGCGTTTCCGAGCAGCTGCGGCGGCAATACACCCAACGGCCTGTCGGTAATTGAACTTGCGGGCCTAAATCCGTTCCACGTACGGCACCTGTTACCTGGCCGTTGTTATGGCGGCTTTCAGCGACGACGTAATCGCCGGCGGGCTGCTGGCTACGGCGTTGGCGCGCGTCGGCGCTGGTGGCAATGAGCGGAAATGCGGAAAGAATTGCAAGTGCACCAAGGGCGTAAGAAGCGTTTCGCATGACGTTTAGTCTCCAAGAATTTCTTGCGCGGCCGCGGCGTGAACCTGCCGATTAGCGCGACATCGAGATATTGATGCCCTTCAGCGCCGACGCCGCCGTTGACACGGACACGGAATGGTTGCCGCCGCCGCCAAGCGAGACCGACAACGATCCTTCAATGCCGCCTGTGATCGCAAGGCTAATTCTGTTCGAGCTGGCTTTGCCCGAGACTGTGCCCGACTGGTTATAGGTGCGCTCTTCCCAGCTCCCCGAGACAGCGCCGTTGGCGTAATTGAGATTGGCTCTGAGTTCGACCTTGGCTGACGCATTGGCGCAGCGGATCGAAAGACCAAGTGCCGATCCGCCATTGCCGTTTGTATAGTAACCCTTGCAGCGCAGGCTTTCGGTTTTCCCGCCTTCAAGCTGGGCCGTGCCGTTGCCGCTCCAGGTTCCCGCGAGAGACGGAAACGGATTATCTGCGGCGCCGAGATAGCCGCTTGGCAGAAGTGCTATCGTGGCGGCCGTAACAACTGAGAGTGCCAACAATTTGCCGACAACATACTTTGCGCGAAACACAGGTTATTCCCTCCCTGGCGCGAATGATTTCCAGGAACGCATTATCGACTGAGTTGGTGGGTTTGGCGAGGGCTGACATGTTGGATGGTGTTGCTTGATGGATACACTTTCACGAACCATGTTCACGAACCATGCCGGAGGCGTGCGACAAGGTGGTGACGTGCCGGCCACGAGATTGCAGCCGGCACGCCTGGTTCAAGTGTTTAGGCGAAAATGACGTCGTTGAAGCCTGTCGCGTAAAGATCGGCCTGATCGATGCCATAGAGTTTGATGGTACCGGAACCGTAGTCGATTTCGGTCGACAGCACGCCGTTGATGGCGATGTCGCTCAAGATGAGGTCGAAGTCGCTGGTCGCGCCTGTGCCGGCGAGGTTCAGATAGTCGAGGCCGAGGGTGAAGTCGGCGATCAAGTCGTCGCCGCTGGCGAAGTTGAAGACGAACATGTCAGAGCCTGTGCCGCCCGACAAATAGTCGTCATTCGCGCCGCCAACCAGCAGATCGTCGCCCGTCGAACCATAAAGGTCGTCGTCGCCCGAGCTGCCGTAAAGATTGTCGTTGTTCGCGCCGCCGTTCAGAATGTCTGCACCCGTGCCGCCATCGAGCGTGTCTGCACCGAGGTCGCCGAACAGGAAGTCGCCTTCCGTTCCGCCGAAGATGCGGTCGTTACCGTCGCCGCCATAAAGTTTGTCAGCGCCTGCGCCACCCGACAGATAGTCGTTGCCGGTTTGGCCGTAAACCTTGTCGCTGCCCGTGTAGCCGTAAAGCGTGTCATAGCCCGTGCCACCAAGAATGGTGTCGTTGCCGGTGCCGCCATCGACCTTATCGTTGCCAGCGCCGGCGTTGATATAATCGTTACCGCCGTAGCCATAGATGCTGTCGTTGAAGCTGGTGCCGAAGATGCTCTGGCTGAGGTTATTGCCGCGAACGATGGCCATGACTGGTCTCCCGTCTCTCTCTTAAAACTCCGCGCCGTTGGGGCGCGCTGGGCTGGCCGGGACTATTCCCGCAGCCGATGAGCGATGTTTTACGGGTGGGCGGCTGAATTGACCCTGAAGCACCTGTTCATCTACCGTTGCCGGGCTGGCGGGGTGTGGGCCGAGCGGTCAACAAATTGATATATATTGATTATTCCGAGGCCTTTCGGGTTGGGCTGCTTTCTGGAAAGGTCATACAACCGGGGCTTAGCTGCTCAGCGGCGTGCGCGATTGGCAAGCCAGCGCCCTGCAAAAAGCACTAACGGGACCGAAATGGCGAAAAAGGCCGCGCGCAAGACATGCCGCATGACGGCGGCATCGAACGCCGCTTTAGTTGTGGGGTCGGAACCGCTCATGTCGAGCGGCAAAACCGGCCAGTCTTGCCAGCAAAAATAGGCGGCACCCGCGATCCAGGCGAGGGAGGCGCAGGTCAAAAGCCGCTCGATAGTCCGGGCGCGTGGTTCGGCGTCTCGCATCGCTGAACTCTGTAATCGGGGTGAGAGTAATTCATTCGAGGCCCGGCTTGATCCTAGCATCCGCTAGCGCGTGTTTGCCAAATTACGCGTTCGCCTCCAGCCCGGGCTGAACAGGGTTTAAGGACAAGAGCGGAATAAATTCAGGGTTCCATTCGACCAACGATGCCGGGCCAATTGCAGCACTTCAGGTTGCACCACGCGCTCACCTCGTTCATGCTTGCGGGCTCATCACCGGAAACGTACCCCGACACATGTCTGAAAGCCGAGAACGATTGATCTCCAGCGCCACGGAACTCTTTCTCGGGGGCGGGTTTCACAATGTCGGGATAGCTGAGATCTGCGACGTGGGCCGCGTCAACAAGGGCACGTTCTACCATTTCTTTCCTTCAAAACTGGATCTACTGCTCGAAGTCATCGACCGGTATGTCAACGTCATCGCGGCGAAATACCGGGAGATTGCAGATGGCAACGAGTCGCCCGCACGCAAACTGCGCAGCGTCTTCATGGTGCCGCAAAAGCAGAACGAAGTCTGGAAAGGCATACATGGCGCGGCGTCGGGATGTTTCCTTGGCAACGTCATTTTGGAATTGGCGGCGACCGAACCTGTCGTGCGCGAAAAGGCGCGTTGGGCGCTGGATCAATGGTCGTTCGCTTTGCAGCCTGTGGTGCAAGAATTTCTGAAGGCTGAGAACATTCAGAACCTCGACGCGCCGGCGGCTGCTGAAGTTTTGATCGGCATGATGCAAGGCGCGCACGTGATGGCCAAAGCGCGCAACGACGCGAGTGTGTTTGCCACCTACGGCCAGCTCGCGGTCGAGATGATCCGCGCGGCGGGAAACCCGAAGTAGGGGCGTTGGTGATAGCCGGGGCGTGTGCGATTGAAACCGGCAGATTGCACACCCCCGTGCCTGCCGGCTACTGTCAAAGGTCGAAATCCGACTGGTCGTCGCGTTCCTCGCGGGCGGCAGCCTTGAAGCCGCGCTCCATGAGCGGAATTTGAGTTGTCTTGCCTGCGAATAATTCCTCGATGGTGAAGAGCTGGATCTTCGGCACCTTTTTGCCTGTCCCGGTGTCGTAGAGGCCTGCGCCTGCTGCTTCCTTTTTCATCGGCTCGGTGTGCGGTTCCAGCGAGATGTAAACGCCGATTTTTGCACGCTCGCGATCCACGACCGCGATCAGCTCGCGAATGTCCTTGACGCCAACGCCGCCGCCTTTGACGGAGACGATGGCCTTCTCGGTCGTCTTGGCACCGGAGCGGAAGAAGATGTGGCCATCGATGCCGCCATCCGCGCCTTTTTTCTTGCCGCCGAACGGCACGGCATCGACCAGCGACACCGCCCACCACTGGAATTGATACTTGTCGCGGTTTGATAAATCGCGCGCGCCTTCGAGGTCTTTGGGTGTGCCGTGCACGTCAAACTTGATGCCGGGGAATGCATCCTTGAGGCGTTTCTCGATCAGCGAAATCGAGAGATGCGTGATGTCGATGCCGATCCATTGGCGGCCGAGCTTTTCCGCCGCGTGCATGACTCGCGGACGGGTCGCTGCGCTAGAGCGCAGCACCTCAAGTTGTCGCCTTAGTTCATGTGATTGGTCATGCCATCCCGCCCACGGATGCCTCACAGGGAGAGGGTCGCTACCCCAACCTAGTGTTTGAGCCGCTTTCTCACTCCATATCCGGGTGGCGCAAGGATGAAGAACTGTACCTCGTAATAATGTCCAATGCCCTCTACGATTTGATAAAGTTCAATATCAACAGGAACGCCTGCATTTATCAGATTCTGTGTAACGTCCACTGCCAAGTGTGCGGGCACATACCCTATGTGCCACTCATGCAGCTTGTTGCGGAACCAGCCTTTCACCTGGGCAGAGCCATATATTGCGATTGCATTAGAGTCGTGCTCGTTGTTCGGCTCACGGGCCATTTTGAGGCCATACATTAAGCCTCGATTTTCTGCATGTCGCACTGCTACGGCAAAGGCGATCACTTCAGGTTTGCGGAAGTTCACGCCTGCTACCTCAGTTAGGTACGTCGTCTGCACCCAATCTCCGGCTGGCTTATGACGGTCTTTTCCGTACTTGGTGTAGGCCACGTGTTTCCTCGAACGCCTCGATCAGTGCACGCACCTTCGCCGCTTGACGCGCGGAAGGCAAGATGTTCAATTTGCCTTGAATGAGGGGCAGCGAATCGTGCGGGTCAAATCATATACCGAGGCATTGCCTTTTGCGCGCGACGCGGGATTGGACGCCGCAAAACGGCGTATGCGCAAAGCTGGCCGCAAGGTGATGTCGGATTCCGACTACGACCATGCGATCGATGTCATGGAGAAAATGTTGCTCGACCTCGGCTTCGATACGCGGAGTTGGATCGCGATGGCAGGTGTGCCGCGCAACGAGCCGCCGGAACCTAAGCCCGCCAAAAAATCCAAGCGTCGTTCGAAAGCTCCACCGGCTGTTCAGCTGAGCTTCGCGTTCGCCTAATTTGAGTCGACTGTGGCGAGACGCCGGATTTGCTCGTAGACCGCCCAATCGCCCGTAACGGCGGACTCGGTTCCGCGTGCGGTAATCGACGACGGTTGCTGCGAGCGCATCAGCGCAAACGGCTGCGACGCCGCGTTGGCGACTCTCAGCGTCGTAGGCGGCCGCGACTTGAAGTATGAACTCCATTTGCGTGCGCGGCGCGTTTGACGCCAATTCGAGACCTGCAAAACAGTTCAGTTTGGCCCAGGCGAGTACTGCGGCCGGGTTCGCTTCGGCCATTATCCGATCATGATATCCGCCTGAGAGCCCGTCCGGACCCGATTGGCGGTGCGGGGTTGAGTGCGGAGCGGCGGCTGTCAGGGCCGCCGCCAAGGCGAGAGCCGATGCCATCCGGGCAGGCCCCGACCCCATTGCACCAGTCCTAGCGATTGCCGATCGACTGAGCCGCAAGTCAAAGGTCCTTAACCAGAATCCAACGGGGCAAAAAAGCCGCCCCTCGGGCCGGAACATCTACGAATTTCGCAACAGGCGTGTGACAGCGGGGCTCAATCCAGGGAACGCCAGTAGGGGAACATCGATAATGCCGCGGCTTGGGGCTGAAAGGGGCGGCTTCCCCTCCCTGATTCTTGGTGATATAGCCCGCATGACATTTGTTCGCCCTTGGGGCTTTAAGAACGTGTCGCCCCCAGAGAATTTGGAGATGCTGCATGGCCGCGGGACCATCCGTGCTCGATTCGGGGATTGCCCTCACATTCGACGACGTCCTTCTGGTTCCGGGACCTTCCGAGGTCATGCCGGGGCAGGTCGATGTCACAACCAAACTGACCAAGGCCATCAAGCTCAATATCCCGCTGATCTCGTCCGCCATGGATACCGTGACGGAAGCGCGGCTCGCCATCGCCATGGCGCAAGAGGGCGGCATCGGCGTTCTGCACCGCAACCTGTCGATTGACGATCAGGCGGCGCACGTTGCGCTTGTGAAGCGCTATGAAAGCGGCATCGTGCTCGATCCCGTCACGATCGAGCCGTCGATGACGTTGCGTGGCGCGCTCGATCTCATGGCCAAGAATGGCATCACGGGCGTTCCCGTGGTCGAAAAAGGCGGTAAGCTTGCCGGTATCCTGACTAACCGCGACGTGCGTTTTGCCAGTAATCTGGATCAGCCCGTCTCGGAGTTGATGACCAAGGGCAATCTCGTCACGGTCAAGCGTTCGATCAGCCAGACGGACGCGAAGATACTTCTGCATCAGCATCGTATTGAAAAACTTATTGTGGTCGACGATGCCTATCACTGTATTGGCCTCATTACGGTGAAGGATATCGAGAAGGCCGCAAAGCACCCCAATGCCTGCAAGGACGCCCAAGGGCGTTTGCGCGTCGCGGCCGCTACAACGGTTGGCGATGATGGATACGAGCGCACGGAACGGCTGATCGCGGCCGGATGCGATGTCATCGTGGTCGATACGGCTCATGGCCATTCGATCAAGGTGATCGAGGCGGTTGCGCGCATCAAGAAGATGTCGAACAGCGTGCAGGTGATCGCCGGTAACGTGGCAACCGCAGATGCGACCAAGGCGTTGATCGACGCGGGCGCAGACGCGATCAAGGTTGGCATTGGCCCTGGATCCATTTGCACGACGCGGATTGTTGCGGGCGTTGGCGTGCCGCAGCTGACGGCCGTCATGGATTGCGCCAATGAAGCCGGGCGCTCGGGCGTGCCGGTCATCGCTGACGGCGGGATCCGCTATTCGGGCGATATCTCGAAAGCGATCGCGGCCGGCGCGTCCTGCGTCATGGTAGGCTCGCTGTTAGCCGGTACCGATGAAGCACCAGGTGAAACCTATCTCTATCAGGGCCGTACTTATAAGTCGTATCGCGGCATGGGCTCCGTCGGGGCCATGGCGCGCGGTTCGGCTGATCGCTATTTCCAAGCGGAAGTGCGCGATACGTTGAAACTCGTACCCGAAGGCATCGAGGGTCAAGTGCCCTACAAGGGTCCGATGGATTCAGTGGTGCATCAGTTGGTGGGTGGATTGCGGGCCGGCATGGGTTATCTCGGTGCAAAGACCATTCCGGATTTCCAGAAGCGCGCGAAGTTCGTGCGTATTTCTCCGGCCGGTATCCGCGAGAGCCACGCGCACGGCGTTTTGATTACGCGCGAAAGCCCGAATTATCCGGGCGGCGGCTGAGGCTGAGGACTGGTGATGAAAGACTTAAGTATTCTCTATCCCGTGTTCGTTCAGGTGCTGCTGACGTTTCTGTTGCAGATGTGGATGGGGCGGGAGCGGTTGGCTGCCGTTCGCGCAAAGACTGTACAGCGCGGCGAACACGCAGGCGCAAAGCCCGTATGGCCGGAGCGCGCTGGTGTTGTTTCAAATGCGTTTCATAATCAGCTCGAAATGCCGATGCTGTTTTATGCGGTCGTGGCGTTCGCGCTGATCGCGGGTCACGCGGACGGTATCATGGTTGCAATGGCTTGGGCGTTCGCGATTTCGCGTCTTGTTCACGCAGGCATTCACACGACCTACAACAAGGTGGAACATCGTTTTCTTGTCTATTTGTTCGGCTCGACAATTGTTTGGGTGATGTGGGCGCGGCTCGCATGGCTAGTGTCCGCAGGCGGCGCATAGGACAATGCAAACCGGCGCTAGAATCGCAGCAGCGATTGAAGTTTTGGAAGACGTTTTGAACCGGCACCAGCCCATTGGGCTCGCACTTGCGGCCTGGGGCAAGGCGCACCGCTTTGCGGGATCGGGCGATCGCAACTCCATCGGCGGGCTGGTTTATGACGCGCTGCGCCGGCGTGCTTCAATCAGCTGGGCTTTGGAATCGGGGGCCCCGCGAGCCTTGGCACTGGGTGCCGCATCATCCGCGCTCGGTATCACGCCTGACGCCGTTGCCGCCGCCTGCGACGGATCGGGGCATGCGCCCGCAGAGTTGAGTGACATTGAAAAGTGCGGATTGACCCGCTCGCTCGATGAAGCGCCCGATCAAGTGCGCGCCGATATTCCCGAATGGCTGTGGCCGCGGTTCGTTGAGGTCTATGGCGCAAGTGCCGTTGCCGAAGGGCAAGCCATGTCGCGGCGTGCGCCCGCTGATTTGCGCGTCAACTCGCTGAAATCGACGCGGGACATTGTTTTGAAAGAGCTGGCGGAGTTTGGCGCCGAAGTTTGCGCTCTCTCGCCCATCGGTTTGCGCGTGCCGCCGCCTACGGGTGCGGGCCGGACGCCTAATCTACAGGCCGAAGCCGCATTTCAAGAAGGCTGGTTTGAGATCCAGGACGAAGGCTCGCAGCTGGCGTCCCTGATGGTTGGCGCTGGGCCCGGCATGAACGTCATGGATCTTTGCGCGGGTGCCGGCGGCAAGACGCTCGCGGTTGCGGCGGCGATGCAAAACAAAGGGCAGATTTACGCTTACGACGAGGACCGCTTGAGGTTGAAGCCGATCTTTGATCGGGTGCACCGTTCCGGCTTGCGCAACATCCAAATCCTGCGCGGGGGGGATAAACAAGCGCTCGGCGCGCTGGGGTCAAAGTTTGATCGCGTGCTGGTGGATGCGCCATGTACGGGATCAGGCACCTGGCGCCGCCGCCCTGATGCCAAATGGAAACTGAAGCCCGAAGCGGTGCTCAATCGTATCAAAGAGCAGCGCGAAGTGCTGAAAGACGCGGCGCGGCTGGTGAAGCCCGGCGGACGCTTGATTTACGTGACGTGCTCAATTCTGCCCGAAGAAAACGGCGGGCAAGTTGCGGCTTTTCTCAGGGATAACGGCGCATTTTCTTTGGTGCCCTACGCGGATATCTGGCGCGAAGTATTACCGGGCGAGCCGCCGGTTTCCGCAGACGGCGGCACGGGCGGGCTGATGCTGTCGCCAGGGAGACATGGCACGGACGGCTTCTATATCAGCGTCCTAACGCGCGCCGTTTAAGTTCTGGTCCATCCGGGGCGTTCGTGCGTAGTGCCGCTTTATGCAATGCTACGAATGATGAAGGAGCGCGCGCATGTCTAAGCTGGTCTCCTTCGCCGTTTTCGCCGCGATCGTACTTGCGGCCGCTGCTTCCGGCTCGCAGTTCATGCCGGGGGAATGGTATGCGGCGCTCAACAAGCCCGCGTGGGTTCCGCCCAACTGGGCATTCCCGGTCGTGTGGACCATTCTCTACATTATGATCGCGATTGCCGGGTGGCTGGTTTGGCGCCGGGCGGGGTGGAGCAGCGCGCTGGCGATCTGGGGCGTTGGGCTCGTTCTTAATGCGCTCTGGTCGTATCTGATGTTCGGCCGCCACGAGATTGGGCTGGCGCTTGGGGAAATCGTGGCGCTCTGGCTGTCGATTGCCGCCTTCATAGGCGTGGCTTGGAACTTGGACCGGCTCGCGGCCTATCTTTTTGTGCCCTATTTGGCCTGGGTCACCGTGGCCACGGCCCTTAATTTCGCGATTTGGCGGCTCAATTGACATTTTTTTCGTCAAATGAGGTGGAAGCCGTGGATGAAACTGGCTCTGTGACCGCGCTGAACATTGCGGGCGGCAAGGCGATCCGGTAACCCGTTCAACCATGACGCATCCCGATAGTATCCTCATCATCGACTTCGGCAGCCAGGTGACGCAGCTTATTGCGCGGCGCGTGCGCGAGGCCGGGGTTTACTGCGAAATCCACCCGTTCCAATCGGCGGACGCGGCCTTCGCCAAGCTGAAGCCCAAAGCAGTTATTCTATCGGGCGGACCCGCATCGGTCACGGACGCAAATAGCCCGCGTGCGCCACAACATGTTTTCGAAGCGGGCCTCCCAATTCTCTCGATCTGCTACGGCCAGCAAACAACCGCTGTCCAACTCGGCGGCGTTGTAGAAGGCGGGCATGCCGCTGAGTTCGGCCGCGCCGATGTTGAGATCAAAGAAAAAAGCGCGCTGTTCGATGGCATATGGAACGTGGGCAACCGCTATCCCGTCTGGATGAGCCACGGCGATCGCGTGACGAAATTGCCAGATGGCTTCACGGTCAAAGCGACGAGCGAGAACGCGCCATTTGCCGTCGCAACCGATGAGGCGCGGCGCATTTTTACGACGATGTTCCATCCCGAAGTCGTGCACACGCCGGATGGTGCGAAGCTGATTTCGAACTTTGTGCATAAAATTGCGGGCCTCAAGTCCGATTGGACGATGGGCGCCTATCGCCGCGAGATGATCGCCAAGATCCGCGCGCAAGTGGGCAAGGGGCGAGTGATCTGCGGATTATCTGGCGGTGTCGATAGCGCAGTGGCGGCGGTCTTGATCCACGAAGCGATCGGCGATCAGCTGACGTGCGTGTTCGTCGATCACGGTTTAATGCGCCAGGACGAAGCAGGCCAAGTTGTCGGGCTGTTTCGCGACCATTACAACATTCCGCTCGTGCATGTCGATGCCTCAAAACAATTTCTCGGCGCACTCGCAGGTGTCTCCGATCCCGAAGCCAAACGCAAAGCGATAGGCAAGCATTTCATCGACGTGTTCGAGGCGGAGGCCAAGAAGATCGGCGGCGCGGAGTTCCTGGCGCAAGGCACGCTCTATCCCGACGTCATTGAAAGTGTGTCGTTTACGGGCGGGCCGTCGGTCACCATCAAATCGCATCACAACGTCGGCGGATTGCCCGAGCGCATGAACATGAAGCTCGTGGAGCCCTTGCGCGAACTGTTCAAGGATGAAGTGAGGGCGTTGGGCCGCGAGCTGGGTTTGCCTGACGCGTTCGTTGGCCGTCATCCGTTTCCGGGCCCTGGGCTCGCAATCCGCATTCCGGGTGAAATCACGCCGGAGAAACTCGAAATTCTGCGAAAGGCAGATGCGATCTATCTTGACGAGATTCGCAAGGCGGGATTGTACGACGCCATCTGGCAAGCATTCGCTGTGCTTCTACCCGTGCGCACGGTCGGTGTGATGGGCGACGGGCGCACTTATGATAGTGTGCTTGCCTTGCGCGCGGTAACATCGGTTGACGGCATGACGGCTGACTTTTACCCCTTCGATATGGGGTTCTTGGGGCGTGCCGCGACGCGCATCATCAACGAAGTCAAAGGCATCAACCGCGTCGTCTACGACGTGACCTCCAAACCACCCGGCACGATCGAGTGGGAATGAAACGTGAAGCAGCCAGCGAATGGTGTGCGCTGGCTGCAGTATTCTTGAAACTTTCGAAACTACCAGTGACGGCGGCCGAAATGCGCGCGGCGATAGCCGTGAGACCTATAACCGTATGACCGGTAGCCGCCACCGTAAGCATAGCTCGGCGCGTAGCTATGACGGCGGTAGTAGCGCGGACGGCTGTAGGAATAGCCGCCGTCGTCATAGTAGTTGGAGTAGTAGTGGCGGCGGTGATGACGGCGATGACTGCGTGCGATTGCGATACCGCCGATGACGGCAGCAGCGGCAATGGCTAAGGCCGCTCCGTCTCCACCGTGACGATGGCGGCGATGAGCGCTGGCCGGATCCGCCGAGGTGATGAACGCTGTGAACGCCATCATGATCGCCAGAAACGAAGTGATGAATTTATTCATGACTAGTCTGCCTCTATTACTTCCCAGGAGGGTGTCGCGCGCGATTGCGCACTTGTCTGAGCGTGGGGCTGAGCGGCCACGATATCAAGTGGGTTTGAGAAGAGACAGTGTTGCGCATTGGCGCGGAAGTATGATTGGGAAAAATTCCCGGCAAGTGCCCCGGCAAGTGCCATGTGCGCAGCGTGGGCAACAGAAAAGTGGGACAGGCTGCGGGGGCCCGTCCCACTTCTGCGCCGTCTCGAATTCTACGCGATACCAATCGAGACGTTTTGTGGCGCGTAGTGCTTGTCCCAATTGAGGGGAGACAGGCGTTTGCCACCAACAAGATGAGAACGGATGGGCTAGGCATATATTCCGTGAGGTACTGCTATTCCGTGAGGTACTGCGGGGCGCCTGTGGATAAGGGCCTCTCGGCTCAGGCCGCATCGCTTAATGCTCTGAAATAAAATAAAAAAAGCCCCTCGCGACGGGGGGGCGCGCGAGGGGCATGAGGCCGGGGCTGAGAGGGAGAGCAGCCGGGGCCGGATCGGGCGAGAGGCGTGTGGGAGGGCTCTCGCCGGATAACGAACTGGACTTTGACACCTCACTTTCCGCCGCGCTGTGCCTCAGGGAACCCGGAGAGACGGGATTTGAGGCGGTTACGGCTCGTCCTCATTCAATTGGTATCGGTCTGTCGCGCGGTACCGGCCAGAGGTTCATGGGGATTACGCCTTTCCAAAAAGAAAACCCCTCGAGCGTGGGAACTCGAGGGGCTTGAAGGACCGGGCCGGGGAGGATGCGGGAGCCCGGGTCGATGTGTAAGCCTGCGGTAGGGAGGAGGGACCAAGCAGGCTTGACGAGAATGAATATGGCAGCACGGCGCATGGAGCGCTGTTCCGCGAGGCACAGCTGACATAAATCTTAGGCGCGCTGTTGCACTCGCTCCTGCCCCGGCGAAAAGTTAGGGCACGGAAGAGCTCGATAACGATGCGGCAACGACGCGGCTGCAGGTGTTCCCCGGGACCGACCGGGGCGCGCTATTTAATGTAGGCGATCATGCGCCCGGCGGTGATAATCGCGAGCCAGAGCGCGATTGATGCCGCGGCCGAGATGCGCGCACTGCCGGGCGCATTTGTTTCGCGATCCCACGTAAAGACGCCGGGCGCGATGCGGGCTTGGAAATAGAGTGCGTTTAGCCCCGCCAGGACGAGAAGCGCCATTTTATATCGAAGCGCCGTGTTCGCGGCGAACTCGGCGGCGTCTGACACGAACAGCAAAATTCCGCTCGCCGCATTGAGTGTAAACCCGGCCCATACCCAAGGCAGGAGCGCCATGTGCAGGCGCGAAACCGCGAGATCCTTGTTCCAGCCGAGGATTCTCAGATCAAATAGTAGAATTGGCCCGAACACGAGCGCGAGCCCGATGACGTGCAAGATTTCTAGTAGCGGATAGGCCCAGATGGACTCGCGCACTAAGACGGCAAGGGCGGATTGGGCGATTGGGTCAAAGACTGGGTCGGGAATTTGCGTGGCCGGATCCATTGTGTCCTAGCGCGCCGTGCGGCGCAGGGTCAAAGATTTGCCCCCAACTTGTATCGCGTTGAGGCCAAGCTCGGCGGCACCGCTGCGCGCGGGCCAGCCCGAGACCGTTGCCTTGGCGCCTTCGACAAGTAACTGCTCAGTCAGTCCGCTTGATTTCGCGACAGAGAGGCTTTCCGTTTCAATCCTCCAGGTTTTACCGCCTGCCGTCAGCTCAAAAAAAATGTGCGGGTTTTGATAACGCACGTTTGAGATAGCGCCAGACAGCGTCATTTTTTTCGTGCTGTCATACTTCGTGACGTAGGTGTGATGTGCGGCGGCTGGAGCGAGCGCGGTTATCATGAAAATGAATGAAACAACAAAACGCATGCTGCAATATTCCCCTTATGCGGACGCGCTTATGTAGCCAACACGGGCGCGGGGAGATAGGGCCAGTTGCGTGAGCCGGTTAATGTTTTTCACTTTGGTTGCAGTGAGGCCGCGCCGCAGACGAAAAATCCCCCGGGCCGAGGCTCCCGGGGGATCTGGGACTAGCGTGACAAACCGGCACCGGGGAGGAGTTCAATCGCCCGCGCCGGTTGGGGTGTCACCACCAGCCTTTGCACTCATAGTAACGGCGCTTCCACTTGAAACGGCCGGTCTCTTCCCACATTTCGCGATAGAAGCTGCAATCGCGATAGGTAGGACCGACGTAAAGGCGGATGCCACCATGATGATGACCGTGAAAGCCGTTATGGCGATGGCCGGCGCTGGCGGCGCCAACCGTACCGGCAAGTGCGGACAAAGCGACCGCAGTACCGATCAAAAAGTTCTTTGCTGACATAGTAACAGTCTCCTGTTTGAGCGTTCCTTGATACGTTGGGCACGCGAGGCCCGCGTGCTTTCCAGTGGCAGCATGGTCTCTGCTCACTTGAGGCAATGATGTCAGAAGAGTTGGCGTGGCGCTGTTCCCGGAGGAACATCAACAAAACGCGTGCGGTTAGCCGCGTGCGCTCACGAGTTTTACGATGTCAGAGGGGGAGGTCTGAATTGGCAAGGCCTTGAAATTTGCGTCGAACGCCAAGGCGCTTTCCAAGCGCGCATGAAATGCTTCGCGGTCGACTTCGATGGTTCCGAATTGGCGCAAATGTTCGGTCACGAATTGCGTGTCGAGCAATTTGAAGCCGCCATGGATGAGCCGGGCCACCAGATGCACAAGGGCAATTTTCGAGGCGTCGCGCTCGTAGGAAAACATGCTTTCGCCGAAGAACGCGCCTTTGAGTGCGACGCCGTAGAGCCCGCCGACGAGGCGATCTCCGGACCAAACTTCGACGGTGTGGCAGCATCCGAGTGCAAAGAGTTCGCGATAGAGTGTGCGAATGCGCTTGTTGATCCATGTGGAATTTCGCCCGGGGCGCGGCGCCGAGCAGCCATCGATAACACCGTCGTAGTCACGATCGATCTTGACCGTGAACGGCGAGGTGCGGACCGTGCGTAAAAGGCGGCGCGGAAAATCAACCGTGTCGAGGGGCAGAATCCCGCGATGCTGCGGCTCGATCCAGTAGAGCGCCGGATCGTCCGCACTCTCGGCCATTGGAAAGATGCCGCAACTGTAGGCTTTGAGAAGCACCTGTGGGGTGATCTCGATCGTTGGGTCGTCCCGCGACGCCATTGGGCCTCGAACCGGTTTAAAAAAAGCGGAGTACGCGCGCCGAAAATTGCGCCACTCAGACCGCAGTCTATTTCATTCCGAGATGTTTTTCGAGCCAGTGAATGTCATAAAGTCCGTCGACGATGTCGGATTGCCGCACAAGGTCCTGGAAGAGCGGGATTGTCGTCTCAATTCCGTCGATGACGAACTCGGAAAGCGCGCGGCGCAGGCGCATCATGCAGTCGTTACGGGTTTTGCCGTGGACGATGAGCTTGCCGATCAAGCTGTCGTAGTAGGGCGGGATGGTGTAGCCCTGATACGCCCCGCTATCGACGCGAACGCCAAGGCCGCCCGGCGGGTGCCAGTAGCTGATCTTGCCCGGAGAGGGGCGGAAGGTCTTGGGGTTTTCAGCGCAAATACGGCACTCGATGGCGTGGCCGGAAAACACGATGTCGTCTTGGGTGACGCTGAGAGGCGCACCGGAGGCCACGCGGATTTGCTCAAGAACAAGATCAATACCCGTAATCATCTCTGTCACGGGGTGTTCGACCTGAAGGCGTGTGTTCATTTCGATAAAGAAGAACTCGCCGTCTTCATAAAGGAACTCAACTGTGCCTGCGCCCCGGTATTTTATTTTGCGCATAGCGTCGGCGACAGTTTCGCCAATTTTTTTGCGCTGCGCTGCGTTGAGGGCCGGAGAGGGTGCTTCTTCCAGAACTTTCTGGTGGCGCCGCTGGAGCGAGCAATCGCGCTCGCCAAGGTGGACGGCATTGCCCTTGCCATCGCCGAAAACCTGAATTTCGATGTGGCGCGGCTTTTGGAGATACTTCTCGATATAGACGGCGTCGTCATTGAACGCGGCCTTGGATTCGGTGCGCGCTGTCGCGAATGCGAGGCCGAGGTCGGCGGCACTGTGCGCCACTTTCATGCCGCGCCCGCCACCGCCGGCTGCGGCCTTGATGAGTACGGGAAATCCCATTTCTTTAGCGATTTTCATCGCCTCGGCTTCGTTGGCAACGGCGCCGTCTGAGCCCGGCACCACAGGGATACCTAGTCTCTTGGCTGTGACTTTGGCTTCGATCTTGTCGCCCATGATGCGAATGTGTTCGCTGGTTGGGCCAATGAAGGTAATCTTGTGCTCTTCCAAAATTTCGGCAAAGCGGGCGTTTTCCGAGAGGAAGCCGTAACCGGGATGCACGGCGTCGGCGCCGGTAATTTCGCACGCCGTGACGAGAGCGGGAATGTTGAGATAACTGTCGCGGGCGGTTGGCGGGCCGATGCACACACTTTCGTCGGCAAGCCTTACATGCATCGCGTCGGCGTCGGCCGTTGAGTGCACGGCGACGGTTGCAATGCCGAGCTCTTTGCAGGCGCGCTGAATGCGGAGCGCGATCTCTCCACGGTTGGCAATGAGTATCTTATCGAACATGGATACGGCTTCCGTATGCGTGTGGTTCCGGCATCATGCCGCTCATTCGATGATTATGAGCGTTTCGCCGTACTCAACGGGCTGCGAATTATCGAAGAAAATGGCGGTGACCGTGCCCGAGCGGGGCGCGGCGATCTGGTTCATTGTCTTCATGGCTTCGATGATGAGCAGCGTTTCGCCTTGGGTCACCTTTGAGCCGACTTCGCAGAACGCTGCGGCGCCTGGCTCAGCAGAGCGATAAGCCGTGCCGACCATGGGGGATTTGACCGCGCCTGGGTGCTTAGACGGATCCGCTGCTGCTGGGGCCGCTGCTGTGGGGGCTGCCGCCGGCGTATGCGAGATGGCTGCTGGAGCCGGCGCATAGGCGGCAGCCTGGACCGTCACCGAGCGTGCGACGCGGATCTTGAGACCGCTCTTCTCGATTTCAATCTCTGTCAGCCCCGTATCGTTTAAAAGTTCAGCCAATTCCCGGATCATCAGGCCTTCGGCGCTGGGCTTCGCCCCTTGGTCTTTCGCCGTCATCGTAATCCTTCCTCTTGCGTCTCAATCGGTCGTTGCGAATGTTTTGAAAGTCTATCGTTTGGCGCCGCGCTGTAACACGTCGGCAATGGCCTCAAGTGCGAGTTCGTAACCCTTCGCCCCCAGGCCGCAGATGACGCCCGTTGCAGCGAGTGAAATGTAGGAATGCTGGCGGAACTGGTCGCGCCGGAAAATGTTCGAGAGATGGACCTCGATCACGGGAAGCTCGGCGGCCTGGAGCGCATCCAGGATCGCGACGGAGGTGTGCGTGTATCCGCCCGCATTGAGGACGATGCCCTGCGCCTTGGTGCGCGCTTCCTGAATCCAATTGACCAGTTCGCCTTCAACGTTGGATTGCCGGAAATCGACTGCGAGACCCAAGCTCTTGGCGCACGTTTCAGCCCGGACTTTGATGTCGGCGAGCGTGTCGCTGCCATAGATGGCGGGCTCGCGCGTTCCGAGCATGTTCAGGTTGGGGCCGTTCAGGACATAGATCGGTTTGGCCATTGGAAGGGCGGACTATCCGGCTAGCGGGTGGACGGCGTGACGAAGCGCCTAAGGCTTCTTGATATCAAGCGGTCTACCAGCTTTCACGCACATGCGAAAGGGCGCCCAACGACAGGTGTGTTGATGGGCGCGACGCACTCTAAGATATTGTAAATGATATTAAAAATGCGCGTCTCTGAGCACTTAACAGTAGCTGCAGCCCGACTTGCGGAAGTCAGCGATGAGTGTCTTGAGCTGATCGTGCAGATCTTCCGGCGCGCCGGGAATTGACTTATCGCCGACCAGGAAGTGGGGCGTGCCGTTGATGCCCATCTTCTTGGCCAATGCCTTCATGGCTTCGAGCTCGCCTTTGACCGCGTCGCCCGCCATATCAGCTTTCAGTTTCGCCATGTCGAGCCCGAGTGCCTCTGCCGCTTTGAGAGATGTGGCTTCGTTGGCCTGACCCTTCGACGACAACATGGCCTGGTGGAATTCCCAGTATTTGCCCTGGCGCTTGGCCGCTAGTGCTGCCCGTGCCGTTTCCTCGGATCCTTTCGAGAGGATGGGGAGTTCTTTGAAGACAACGCGGACGCGCTTGTCGCTTTGAACCAGCTTTTGCACTTCTGTCATACCGCGTTTGCAGTAGCCGCAATTGTAATCGAAAAATTCGACGACCGTGATGTCTCCATTCGGATCGCCGGCAACAGGGCTTTCTGGATTGCGATAGATGTCCTTGGCGTTCTCGGACATGAAAGTCTTGAGCTTTTCAGCCTGCTCCTTCTCCATCTTGATTTCGAGTGCCTGCTGCACCTCGACGATCAGTTCGGGATTTTTGATGAGATAGTCCTTGATGATCTCGCCGATGGCTTTCTTTTGCTCGTCGCTGAAGGCCGCATCCACAGCATGCGCGGGAGAGATGAGCACAGGAACGCCTGCCGCCGTGGGAATTGCAAAGCCCAGGGCGAATAACGCACACGAGGCCGCGAGGCGCGTTGCCGCTCTGCGGGCTGCTGCGAGTGTGCGTGGAAAATACGATGTCATTAGCGATCTCTCTCGTGTCTCAATTTGAGGTTATTGGGGCTCAAGTTGTTCTGGCCGGTAGTTGATGATGTCGTCGTTCTTTATCCATTCCGGAGAACCTTGTCGCAACTTCAATTGTGCCCGTTTGGCAAAGATCTGGGATTGCTTGAGGTTTCCTTCAAGGAAGTAGGCCTGGGCCGTCATGGCGTCGGCTTCTGGCCCCTTGCCTTGTTTATAGTAGGCGTTGGCCAGGATGCGGTAGGCTTGTGAATTCTGATCCTCGATCAACGACTTGCGCAAGAGTTCGACAGATTCCGTGATGGCGGCTGGGTCATTGGCTTGTTGGAGCGCAATTGCCAGCTGGACGCGGATCAGTGGACTATCGGGGGCTAGTTTCAGGGCCTGGCGCATATTTGGGATCGCGTCCTTCATTTTACCAGAGCGCATCTGCAAATCACCTTTGACCTCCCAGAAGTAGCCGTTGTTTGGCTGATCTTTGATGAGGGCATCGACTTCGGCAGTAGCTGCTTGCAATGCGCCCACGCCGCCCTGGAAAAAACGGGCAATAGCGCGCGCATAGCGGGCCGGTAGAGATTTATCGGTTGTGGGATAACGATTGAAGACAATGCCGGGGCGTTCGAGATAGCCCGACAGCTTGGCGCGCATCAGGTCATGGCGAAGCTGGAGATCCGGTGTGTCGGCTGAGTTGATAAAGGGGCTCGTGTTCACGAGATCGCGCAATCGCGCCAAGCGGTCGGTCGCGACCGGATGGCTGCGCACGAACGGATCCTTGAACTGGTCGGACACATATTCCTGCTGCTGGAAACGCTCGAACGTGGTCAGCATGCCCTGTCCCGATTGCTTAGTCGCGTTGAGATACTGAAGGCCCGCTTGATCGGCGGCACTTTCCTGTGAGCGCCGTTCCGAGAGCAAGCCGCGCATGATGACTTCGTTGCCGCCTTGCAAAACAGCCTGGCCGCCCGCCATGGCATCGCGACCGCCGTCGCCACCTGCTACCCCGCCTGCCACCATGGCGCCGATACCGATAATTTGTGTCAGCAGCGCGCGTGTCTGGTCCTTGGCGATGCGGGCCCTGAGTGATGCCATGTGTCCACCGGCAATATGTCCGGTCTCGTGCGCCAGAACTCCGATGACTTCATTGGGTGACTTGGCAGCCATCAGCGTCCCGGTGTGGACAAAGACGTTGCGGCCATCGAGCACGAAGGCGTTGAATGCGTCATTCTTGACGATGCGCATCGTGATGCGCCCCGCGCCGAGGCCTGCCGCGCGAAAAATCGGTTTGGCGTAGTCGTTGAGTAGCGCCTCGACCTCGCTATCTCGGATAAGGGATAAGCCCTGTGCCTGCGCTAATGTGGGGATGAACCATATTGCGACCGCAACCGCAGCAGCGCCTGCCTGCTTGAGGCGGCGCGCGCGGGTTCGTGTTTTGCATCTCTGCGTTGTCATGCTGTTGGCGGACATTCCATCGGGCACTGAAGTTGAGAATCCTAATTGTCTTCGGATGATCGGGCAGCCGTGCGGTGCGATTCTACAACGCTATGCGTCCTATAGGATCCCGTCAAACGTATGATATATCCACTATTTCACCACCTTCTCTAGCGAGTTTGCGGCAAAGACTGTGAAACAAACGCCCTACGATTTGGGGCGCATGAACAATGCAGAATTGGGCGCCAGCAAGGCACATTGTTGGGATTTGCCGAATTCCCGGGCACGAGGACACGACGGACGATGACGATTGCTGGAAAATTGACAGACATCGACTTGATACGCCGTGTCGCCCGGCGCAGCGAGATCAATAGTTTTATTGTCATGGATGTTATGCGCGCCGCTGCTGAACGCGAGGCCGCCGGGCACAAGATTATCCATATGGAAGTCGGGCAGCCGAGCACGCCCGCCCCGCGAGCCGCCCGGATGGCTGCCGCGCGGGCTCTTGAGGGCGACAACCTCGGGTACACATTGGCGCTCGGCATGCCAGCGCTTCGGGAACGTATTGCTCGACTCTATCGCGATTGGTACGGCCTGACGATTGCGCCGGAGCGGGTCGTAGTGACGACGGGTTCTTCGGGCGCATTTGTTCTGGCATTTCTCGCACTCTTCGATGCTGGAGCGCGGGTTGGGCTCACCTCGCCGGGGTACCCATGTTACCGGCATATTCTGTCAGCCTTCGGCTGCGAGACGCCCATTCTCGAGACCGGCCCGGCGAACGGCTGGATGCCGGATGCGGCGCAGATCTCCGTCCTTGCCGATAGGGGTGGACTTGATGGGGTGCTGATTGCCAGCCCCGCCAATCCCACCGGCACGATGCTGACGCCAGAGCGGCTCGGGGACATTGCGCGCCTGTGCGAAGCCAAACGCATCTGCTTTATCTCAGACGAAATTTATCATGGTCTGACGTATGAGCGCCCGGCCGCCACGGCGCTACAATTCTCGGACCATGCGATCGTCATCAACAGTTTCTCAAAATACTTCTCCATGACCGGATGGCGCGTTGGCTGGATGATTGTGCCGCCCGGGCTTGTGCGTGTGGTCGAACGCTTAGCGCAGAACCTCTTTATTGCGGCGCCTTCAATTGCCCAAGTTGCGGCACTTGGCGCATTCGATGGTTTTGATGAACTGGAGGAAAACCGGGGCATCTACGCGAAAAATCGCGAGTTACTGCTGAATGAGCTGCCGCGTGCAGGGTTCACAAAAATCGCACCCGCCGACGGGGCGTTTTATCTCTATGCGGATATCAGCGATCTGACGACTGATAGCCCGGCCTATGCACGCCGGATTTTGGACGAGGCGGGTATTGCCGTCACGCCGGGCGTTGATTTTGACGCGGAAAGGGGCGGGAGGTATCTCCGCTTTTCCTATTCCGGATCGACAGCCGATATGGCTGACGCCGCCAAACGCTTGAGAGACTGGCGGCTAAGAACCGCGTGAGCTCACACCGGAGGAATGACGCCCGTATGAAAAATCGCGTTGGCTGCGTTGGCTGCCAGATAAGCGATGAGTGCGCAGAACGGGAACGTCACGAGCCAGGCCACGACGATACGCTTCAATACCGTCCAGCGGACGTCCGACACGCGCTTCGCGGCGGCCGCACCGACAATACCGCTGGTGATCGTGTGCGTGGTCGATAATGGAATGCCGTAAAGCGACGCGCCAAATATTGTGAATCCGGCTGAAGTTTGCGCGGCGAAGCCTTGCCAGGATTGGAGTCGCGTCATTTTAGAGCCCACGGTCTGAATAATGCGCCAGCCGCCAAATGACGTGCCAAGGCCCATGGTCACGGCGCAAAGTACGATGACCCAATAGGGAATCTCGAAGTTTGTCAGCGCGCCACCCGCGATCAGCGTGGTCACGAACACGCCCATGAATTTCTGGCCGTCATTGAGGCCGTGGTTGAAGGCCATGAAGCACGCAGCAAGGATTGATGCGCGATCATAGTTGGTCTTGGTCCGGGAAGGTTTGGCGCCGCCTGAAAATCGTATGATCAAAAGTCCAATGAGAAAAGCCGCGAGTGCGCCGAGTACGATTGATAGGATCATGCCGATGCCGACCTTTTGCCATCCGGTCCATTGCAGTGCGCCAAGACCGCCTCCTGCAAACGCTGCGCCAGCTAGTCCCGCAAGCAGCGCATGCGATTTGCTGACCGGAATGCCAAACCGTGCGGCGATCCCGCCCCAGGCGATGATGCTGCACATGGCGGCCGTGATGGACGGAAGCGTCAATGCACCGGGGTGGACGATACCCTTGCCGACTGTTGCCGCGACCGCCGTACCGCTCATGGCGCCAATCGTGTTCATGATGACGGCCATGAAAATCGCGGTACGTGGGGACATGACTCCGGTTGAGATAACCGTTGCGATGGCGTTGGGTGCGTCGGTCCAGCCGTTGATAAATTCAGCGATGAGAACGGTCGCAAGGGCGATCACCAACGCAATGGAGAGGGCCTCCATTCTCACGCCTCCTTGCGGGCGAGAGACAAGATAAGTTTGCCGCAGCGTTTGGCATCGTCGGTCATTTCTTCGATCAACTGGTAGAACTTGTCCCAGGCGATGAATTCGAGATGGTTGGCGGTGCTCGGTGAAAATTCCTGCACGAGCGCGCGTTCGGCATCGACCATGATCTTATCCGCCGCACTCTCTGCGTCGTTGATAATGCGCTGGAGTTCGCGCACGCGGGAGAGAGGCATTTTCGGTTCGGCCAGAAGTCCGATAAGTGCGCTCAAACCTTTGATAGCCGTCTCGCCGGCCTCGATCAGCTTGATGGCTTCCGGGCGGAGTTTAGAGAGGTGTGGCTTGTAGGTTTCGATGTGCGAGGCCGCATGGCGCATGCCGTCGATGACGTCGTCGACCTCGTCGGTCAATCGCATGACGTCGGGGATCTCAAAACGCATGATGAACGAGTCGTCGAGCAGCTCGTGGATCTCATCGACGATCTTATCGGCTTTGCGCTCAAGGGCGACGATGCCGGGCAAGTCTTGGCCGCTCGTGGCGCGAAAGTGCGCTGCGCATTCGACGCCAATCTCGGCAAGTTGCTTCAGGAGCGCCGCGAACTGGTCATTGTGAGACGGCCCGAAAAAACGGCCGAAAGTATCCCAGATTGTTCTCACGTCTGTCATCTCCCCAACGCCGCCGTCTCGAATTCCGAGAAAGCGCGGATTCGCAACGGCTTCATGGAGCGGCTTATAGCTGAATGCGAGCCTAGCGAATGGGTCTATGAGCCCGCGCACCAAAATCGCTTGTGAATGAGCGGATTTTTCTTGTCGATGTGGCGCAAAAGCCGAAAGGCCGGGATTGCTCCCGGCCTTCGAAATCAAGGCGATATGTTTTTGCGCCAAGCCGCAAGTCAGCCGCCGAAGTTCCTTTGCCACCAGCCTTTACGCTGCGAGGCGGGAGCTTGATCGGCAGGTTGATCGCCTGGCTGGTCAGGCTTCAAGACAACGCGTTCAATGCGGGGCTCGCTGGAACCTGTTTCGTGGCGAGGCCGGGCGGGGTGCGCCTCGGCTTTGGGCTCAACAACAGGTTCGCGAGGCGCTTCGTGACGCGGCTCATGTCTCGGTTCATGCCGCGGTGCGGGTGCGGCCTCAATGGCCGGAGCCGTGGGTTGGGAAACGCGCGGCTCTGATCTCGGTTCAGCCGCTCGTGCAGCATCGCTGTGCTGAACTGGCGCATCCCAAATACGGCCCCCGCCGCCTTCAGGCCGCCGGTGATTTTCACGTGCCTCACGTGGCCGGTACGTCCGTCCGCCTTCTACGACAGACGGGCCGGGAACGTCAGGCTGGGGTTCGAAGCCGGGCGCAGATGGCATGCTTCGTTCAACGCCGCCGTTCCGATTGCCGGAAGTCCGGACCGTGGGCCCGGTCTGAGTTCCTGCCGGTCTGATCCGTGCCTTTCACCGCCTTGGGCACCACCTTGGCCGTGGCGCGCTTCGCCGCCTTCGCGGTCACCGCGTCCACGCCGTCCGCCGCGGCGGCCCCGGCGGCGTCTGCGTCCGCGCTTCTCGCCGTTTTCGTCAAGGTCGCCGCCTTGATCCCGCGCAGTCTCTGTGTTGTCGCCTTCAACTGCGTCAGAACCGATCTCGATGATTTCGCGCTCGTCGCCGTTTTCATCGTCGAGCCCGGCTGGTGCGGGTGCACGTGAGGCTTGGAAGTCTGGACGGCCTGGTTCACCGCCGCGCTCGTTGCGCTCACCACCACGTCCGCTGCCGCCGCGCCGTCTGCGCCGGCGCCCGCGGCCCTGATTGCCGTCGTCCTCGCCGCCCGATGCGTCGCGTGATTGTTCTCCACGCGAATGATCGCGATGTCGTTCACGGCCTTGATTTTCACGGCCACCATTTTCGCGGCCACCACTTTCACGGCCACCGCTTTCACGGCCACCGCTTTCACGGCTATGGCTTTCGCCAGCGTCATCGGTGTCGTCGCCGACTTCTTCAATGTTGTTGACATCGAGTGAAGGCGCTTGTTCGTCGCCTTCTCCCTCGAAGCCCCAATCCATGTTGACGGCTGCGCGTTCCGGGCGGCGTTGCGGCATGGCAGTTGCGATACCGCGCTCGATAGTGAAGTTAGCTCCCTGAATGCGTTCGGCGCCGAGAATGGTCACCGGAAATCCATGACGCGCTTCCATTTCAGTCACGTAGGCGCGCTTGCTGTTGAGAATGTAGAGCGCAACGGCAGGGGTCGTCGTGCCAATGATCGGCGCGCTGCTACCAGCCGTGATGGCGTCCTCTATGCCGCGCAAGACGGCAAGTGCGATGCTTTCGGTCGAGCGAATGGTGCCGGTGCCTTGGCAATGCGCGCATTGTGTCGTCGAGCCTTCGAGAACGCCGGTTCGCAATCGCTGACGCGACATTTCCATAAGGCCAAAGTGCGAAATGCGGCCGAGCTGAATGCGGGCACGGTCATGCCGCAACGCGTCTTTCAACCGGCGTTCGACGGACCGGTTGTTGCGCTTCTCTTCCATATCGATGAAGTCGATGACGATGAGGCCCGCAAGGTCGCGAAGTTTCAACTGCCGGGCGATTTCGTCGGACGCTTCGAGGTTGGTCGCAAGCGCGGTTTCTTCAATCGAAAATTCGCGCGTCGACTTGCCTGAGTTCACGTCGATGGCGACGAGAGCTTCGGTCTGGTTGATGACGATGTATCCGCCCGAGCGCAAAGTTACTTGGGGCGTGAACATGGCGTTGAGCTGCCGTTCGACGGCATAGCGGGCAAACAAGGGTGTCGCATCTTTGTAGGGAACGACGTTCTTGGCGTGGCTGGGGAGCAGCATGTGCATGAACGCCGCTGCTTCCTGATAGCCGGCGTCGCCTGCGACGACGACTTCCTCAACGTCCTTGTTATAGAGGTCGCGGATCGAACGCTTGATGAGGTCGCCTTCTTCATAGACGAGGCTCGGGGCAGTCGATTGGAGTGTCAGGTCGCGGACGTTCTCCCACAAGCGGAGCAAGTATTCGAAGTCGCGTTTGATTTCTTGCTTGGTGCGTGCGGCGCCCGCGGTGCGGATGATAAGCCCCATGCCCTCCGGAACCTCGAGCTCCTGAGCGATGGCTTTGAGGCGCTTTCTGTCCTGCGGGTTCGTGATCTTGCGTGAGATGCCGCCACCGCGCGCGGTGTTGGGCATCAAGACGGTATAGCGGCCGGCAAGCGACAGGTAGGTTGTGAGGGCGGCTCCCTTGTTGCCGCGTTCTTCTTTGACGACTTGAACCAGAATGACCTGGCGGCGCTTGATGACTTCCTGGATTTTGTAGCTGCGCGGACGACGGCGAGACCGGACCGCTACTTCTTCCATGAATTCGCTATTGCGGGTTTCGCCGCGCGGTTCGCTCGACAGATCACCCGTCTCCGAACCGCCCCCGTGTACTTGGCCTTCCGACTCTTGGTTCTCGCCGTCTTCGCCGTTCTCGGAGTCGATGTCATCGGCGTCATGCCCGGCGTCTTCTGGGTCGATGTCGCGGCGCGCTATGTCGCCGGAACGGTCTTCGGACCCAGGGGCTGCGTGATGTGCTTGCGATGCAGGCTCGGAGATAGACTCGCCGTTCGGTTCAATGGCTGCCGCAAAGGTTGCCGGCGATTCGTCGTCGCCGCCTTCGCCGCCGATTTCTTCGATGTGTTCGTCTTCCTCGACATCGACAATGTTCGATTCTTCGCCCGAGGGCTCCATATCGCCAATGTCGGAATCCGGGTCGGAGTCGGGCGCACCGTCTGATGGAGTGGGGCCGCTGCGTTCTTGGTTATAGCCGCCATCGCGCGGGCGCGAACGGCGGGCCATGGCTTCTGCGCGACGGTCGGCAGCGGCTTCTAGCTCGGCTTCGGCGGCTGCTTCCTCGTCGATCAAGGCTTGCCGGTCGGCGACAGGGATTTGATAATAATCGGGGTGAATTTCGTTGAAGGCCAGGAAGCCGTGGCGATTGCCGCCGTAATCAACGAATGCAGCCTGGAGTGATGGCTCCACGCGTGTGACTTTGGCGAGATAGATATTGCCGCGAAGCAGCTTGCGCGCAGCACTCTCGAAGTCGAATTCTTCTACCCGGCCGTTGCGTTGCACCACAACCCGGGTTTCCTCGGGATGCGTGGCGTCGATGAGCATTTTGCTGTTTGACATTGTTGTTGTTCCTTCGCGCGCAACGGCGCCGGCTCACTCACACAGCCAAAGGTTTGATCTTTGACGGCGAGCGGGGCGCGGGTACGCGCATCGATGGTTTGTGGATATTGAGAGCGCGACGCGCGCATGGTCATCCTGAAGCCGGGGGCGCGTCCTGCGCCTCGCAGCTGTTGATCGCTTAAACTCTGGCACGAAGCCAGAGGGGCGACATTCAAAATGGTCCGAACGGTCGTCATTAGCTCTGTCTTTACAGCCTGGCCGCACCACCGCTGATTGCGCGGCCGTGACGTCCTGGAATTCGGGTTGCTGTTGGCCTGGCGTCGCCGTACTGGCTTGGCCTTCTGCGTCTTGACCGGGCCCTCTTTCTGCGGGCCGGTCCGGACGGCGGACAACGGACGTGTGAACGGCACCGCGTATGCACTGACGCTATTTGCGAGCCGCGCATTCGGGCCTTGTCGGCGAGGTCGACGCGAACGCGCCCCCGGCTCTGGTCCTTCATGCGGTTCAGCCGGACCTAATTACCTGTGAAAGCAGCTTTTTTAGGATTGACTGCAGCAGGCCGATCAGGTTCCGGAAACGTCAGCCGATTGTGCTGTACGAGCACCACCTGCAAACGCCACCGAACGTAACGCAAAGTGTATGTGGTCGCCCCCTGCGAGGCAAGTGCTATAAGGAGAATCTGTGCGAATGCGGACATCCCCTGTGACACAACATGCATTGGCAAATGAAAACAAAGCCTTAACGGTTGTTCCGGGCAGCAAAAGAGTAACCCAGCAGTCGTGTGGTGCCAATTGTTTAACGGAGTCCCGGTGAGCAAAAGGTTGAGCAAAAGGGCGAGCCGAGTGTCGCGCCATTTTTGGCGGATGGGCCAGCGGCGGGTCGCCTTTTGGGCTTTTGCCATGACGCTCGCACTAGCGAGCGGTGTCCCAACGCCCGGAAATGCCGCGTCCGATGCTCCACCCCGGAGCCCCGCAGACAGCAGTGACGTGGCCGACGTAGAGGCGCGCTCGGTCAAAGTTGAAGACGAGCATCCGGTTACATCATTCGAAATCGAGCTCAGCCGCGGTGTGACCGCTGAGGTATTCACGCTCGCCAACCCCTATCGCGTTGTTATTGACTTGCCTGATGTGTCCTTTCACTTGCCGCCTGGGACCGGGGCACGCGGCAAGGGTCTAATCACGACATTCCGGTATGGCCTGTTTGCCGAGCGCAAGGCGCGCGTCGTGATCGATACCAAGGGGCCGGTCAAAATTACCTCCGCAACCATGGCGCATGGCGCGGCGGCGGGTTCTGTCGTTTTAAAAGTTGCGTTGTCCGCGACCGATTCACAGTCCTTTGCCGAGGGCACGGGCGCGACCCAACGGGAGGACGCGCAAACCCAGGCTATGTCCGAAAAGAGCACCGCAGCCGATACGCCGCCGGTTAGGGCAGATCAAAAAGCGAAACCCATTATCGTGATCGATCCGGGCCACGGTGGCATTGATCCAGGCGCCAGCGGGATCAACAATATGTCGGAAAAATCCTTAGTTTTATCGGTTGCACAACGGTTACAGGCCATACTGACGAAGTCTGGCGCGTTCGACGTCCGTATGACGCGCGCAAGCGATGTTTTCGTTTCCCTGGATCGCCGGCTCAAATTTTCAGCCGACCACGGCGCAGACCTATTCGTCTCACTCCATGCGGACTCGATTGCAGAGACCAACCTCGCCGAAGGGATCCGCGGCGCCACGGTCTACACTCTTTCGGAACGTGCCTCCGACGAGCAAGCCCGGAAAATGGCTGAGAAGGAGAATGCTTCGGATTTGATAGCGGGCCTGCAAGGAGTTGATCAAGGCGGCAAGGATCAGGTTAAGAGTATTCTGATCGACCTTATGAAGCGGGAGACATCAAACTTTTCCGCCGATTTCTCTAACGTGCTGGTTGCGCGCTTGAAGCGATCCATCGCTTTGGCGCGCGATCCTCAGCGCTCGGCGGCATTCAAGGTTTTGAAACAGACCCACGCCCCTTCGGTTTTGGTAGAGCTGGGGTATATGAGCAACTCGAAGGATCAGCTGGAAATGGCAACGGCGGGCTGGCAGGACAAGGTTTCTGGTGCTATTGCCGCGGCCGTGACCACCTATTTTGCGAAAAGAACCGCAGGACATCCATAAATTGGGGGGTATCGCCGACGACGTGCTGCCACATTCCATGCTATTGTGACCCCAAAAGGCGCCCCGGCCTGGCCCGCTTGTTGCGATGCAGCATTTGGACTATAAGTCACGATCAACTCACGGAAAATCGTCACTGATGCGACCTGCTACGTTACCGCCCCCGGCTGCGCCCAGAAAGAAACGAAAACGGCGCAAAAGCCTGCTCCTCAGTTTCTTGGGGTTCAGCTTTGCGACCGGCGTCCTCGTGTTCGTTGCGGCGTCGGCGGCGGCTGGCCTGCTGCTATTCCAGGCATCCAAGGATTTGCCGGATTACGAAAGCCTGGCGAAATACGAGCCGCCCGTCATGACGCGCATTCATGCGCATGATGGATCGCTGATTTCCGAGTTCGCGCGCGAGCGGCGCATCTTCGTTCCGGTCAACTCAATTCCAAAACGCGTGATCGGCGCATTCCTTTCAGCCGAGGACAGGCGCTTTTATGATCATGGAGGTATCGACTTTCAGGGCATCTTGCGTGCCGTTGTGGCGGCAGGCGAAGCCAAACTTCGCGGATCGAAGAAGAACTTGCAGGGGGCTTCGACGATCACCCAGCAGGTCGCAAAGAACTTCTTGCTGACCAACGAACGGACGATGGAGCGCAAGATCAAGGAAGCCATCCTGGCGATCAGGATTGAGCGTGCCTATTCGAAGGATAAGATCCTCGAACTCTATCTCAACGAGATTTTTCTCGGCCTCAACTCCTACGGTATAGCCGCCGCAGGGCTGACCTACTTCAATAAGGAATTGAAGGATCTCTCGATCGAGGAAACGGCCTATCTAGCGGCCCTGCCGAAAGCGCCGAACAACTACCACCCTTTCCGTGCCAAAGCGAAAGCTACCGAGCGGCGCGACTGGATCATTGGGCAGATGGCCGAAAACGGTTACATCACCAGTGAAGAAGCGGCGGCCGCCAAGAAAAAGCCGCTCACCGTCAATCTGCGCCAGCTCGGCGCCCATATTTCGACGGCCGAATTCTTTGCCGAAGAAGTGCGCAGAACGCTGCTTGGCCAGTATGGCGAAGATAAGCTCTACGGTGGCGGCATGTCGGTGCGCACCACACTCGATCCCAAGCTGCAGCAGATTGCCCGCCAATCGCTGATCGACGGTCTGGTGCGTTTTGATAGGCAGCAAGGCTGGCGCGGACCGGTATCGAAAATCGATATTTCGGGCGATTGGGGCGTGCCGCTCGGTGCCATCGACAGTCCCGCCGATATTCAGCCGTGGCGGCTCGGCGTCGTGCTCGACGCGCAGAAAGCAAAGGCTGTTGTTGGTCTGAAGCCAGCCAAACAGCAGGACGGAACACTCGTCAAAGAGCGTGAGGCAGTTGAAGTCACGCTCGATGAAGTGAAGTGGGCCAAGGTTCCGCAGAAGAAGACCACACCGGCCGCAGTCGGCGACTTGCTCGCGACTGGCGACGTCATTTACGTGGCACCCAAAGATCCGGCTAATTTGCAGGGCACATGGTCACTCATGCAGATCCCTGAGATCGGCGGCGGGTTGATTGCTATGGATCCGCACACGGGTCGCGTCTTGGCGGTCGCCGGCGGTTTCTCATTCGCCATGAGCCAGTTTGACCGCGTGGTTCAAGCAAAACGCCAACCGGGGTCTTCGTTCAAGCCGTTCGTCTATGCGGCGGCGATCGACAATGGCTATAAGCCGACGTCGATTATTCTCGATGCGCCGATTGAGATCGAGCAGGGACCGGGTCTCGAGATCTGGAAACCCGACAACTACGACAACCAGAAATCAGCAGGTCCCTCTACGCTGCGTTTCGGCATCGAAAAATCACGCAATCAGATGACCGTGCGTCTGGCGCAGGATCTTGGCATGCCGATTATTACCGAATACGCGCGGCGCTTTGGTATTTACGACGATCTGCTTCCCGTTCTGTCCATGTCGCTCGGCGCGGGCGAGACAACGCTGATCAAGATGGCAACCGCCTATTCCATGCTGGCCAACGGCGGGCGCCAGGTCAAAGCCACGCTGATAGACCGCATCCAAGACCGCTGGGGCAAGACCGTGTGGCGCCACGACGAGCGCCAGTGCATGGGCTGCATGGCAGAGAAATGGGGCAATCAGGCCGAGCCCGATCTGATCGACGATCGCAAGCAGATTATCGATCCACACACTGCCTACCAGATGACCTCTATCCTTGAGGGCGTCGTTCAGCGCGGCACGGCAACATCGCTCAAATCTCTCAATCGTCCGCTGGCCGGAAAGACCGGCACGACGAACGAAGAGAAGGACGTTTGGTTTGTCGGCTATACGCCCGACATGGTGGTCGGCGTGTTCGTTGGCTTTGATACGCCCAAGCCCATGGGCAAAGGCAACACCGGCGGCGCCATTGCTGCGCCGATTTTCGGCGACTTCCTGAAAGTGGCATTGGCTGATAAGCCGGCGGCACCGTTCCGTATTCCGCCGGGCTTGAAGCTTGTGCGGGTCAGTATGAAGACCGGTCTGCGCGCGGGCACGACCGAAAGTGACGCGATCATGGAAGCGTTTAAGCCGAACGAAGAACCTGACGACGCCTATTCGGTCATCGGCGTTTCGGGGACGGCCGGGGCAACGGCGGCCACGGCTTCCACAGGTGATGCCTATCAGCCAGGACCCGGCGCACCGCCGCCGCCACCCGGAGCGGGTACGCCTGGAATAGGGTCCGGGCGCGGCGGCGTTTGGTAGGATTTCACGCCCGCCTGTGTCAACGATGATGTGAACTGCTGTCGTTGCTGTCGCGTTTACAGCGTTAGACGACATCTCTATATGTCGCCGCTGATCAATCGCACTTCAGTCCCGTGTTGACCGCCCGTTACGATCCGGGACATCTTATTCTTGGAGGAATTCATGCGCGCTGAAGCGCTTAAACTATCTGAGGGAATAAAGGAGGCGCTCGTCCTCCTGAGGAGGTCTCTTTGACTGGGACACAGCTGAAGAACGCCTTGCCGGGCTGAACGCCAAGGCAGAGGATCCCAGCCTTTGGACCGATCCACAGGCTGCGCAAAAAGTGATGCGCCAGCGCCAGTCGCTTGAGCGCACCGTAACGGATCTCAAGAAACTCGAACGCGATCTCGATGATGCGCTGACTTTGATCGAGCTTGGCGAAGCCGAGAACGATGCCGCAAGCGTCAGCGAAGGCGAAATGGCGCTGAAGCGCCTCGATGCGGATGCGCAGCGGCGCTCGGTCGAAGCGCTGCTGTCGGGCGAAGCCGACGGGATGAATACCTATATCGAAGTCCACGCTGGTGCGGGCGGCACGGAAAGCCAGGACTGGGCGTCCATGCTGGCGCGTATGTATATGCGCTGGGCCGAGCGGCGCGGTTACAAGGTCAAATTGATTGACGAGAGTGCTGGCGAAGAAGCAGGTATTAAGTCTGCGACGATGGAAATCGAGGGTGAGAACGCGTTCGGCTGGCTGAAGACGGAATTGGGCGTGCACCGGCTGGTGCGCATTTCGCCGTATGACTCGAATGCGCGGCGCCACACCAGTTTTGCGTCCGTTCAAGTTTATCCGGTGATCGACGACACGATCGACATCGAGATCAATCTGGCCGATGTTGACATAACGTATGCGCGCGCTTCAGGCGCTGGCGGTCAGTCGGTCAACCGCACCGAGTCTGCCGTGCGGCTCTTCCACAAGCCCAGCGGCATCATGATCTTTGCCCAGGAGCAGCGCTCGCAGCATCAAAACAAGGATCTCGCCTTCAAACGCTTAAAGGCAAAGCTTTATGAAATGGAGCGCAAGAAGCGGGAAGAAAAGGCGAGCGCCGATCAGGCGGCGAAAACCGATATCGGCTGGGGCCACCAAATCCGCTCGTATGTGCTTCAGCCTTATCAGTTGGTAAAGGATCTACGAACGGGCGAGACATCGAGCAACCCTGCTGCCGTTCTAGATGGTGATATAGATTCCTTCATTGAGGCGGCGCTTTCGGCCCGCATCAAGGGCGGCAACGGTGCGATTGTCGAAGATCTGGACTAATCGTTCAAAGCCGTGGGTGATCGCCTGCATAATCGCTTAACAAAGTCGCGCTATCTTGCCCGGAATTGTTGCGGGCAAATTGGCAGGCGTGGACTTAATGGAATCGAAACGACTGGAACCCGCGCTTTTGGAGTATCTGGACTCGGTGCCAGAGCTTGAAAAAAGTGGTTACTCCGTGCGCCCTGGGTTGACGGGGGCAGGCGTTACCGTGCTGCAGGGGCGGAATTTTTTCGGCAGCTGGCGCGTGACCTGCGGCACGCTGGTTTGGACTTTTGCCGGTGCGGCTACCACGAGTTACTTTGCCAAGTCCGTTGACGATGCCGCGCGCCACACGATGCTTGTCATCCTGCGGCGATTGCAATCCCAGGCCGAGCCGCGCGCACAGCGCACGGGTTAGGGACCAGAACCCTCCTTGGTTTTCAAAGCGCAGTCACTCGCCATATCGTATCCGGACTGAGGCGCCCATAATCCGCGCATGTGCGTGCGTGCTTGTGTTTCGACTTCGACATAGCGGCTTGAGATAGCGGTTGCCGCGCAGGCAAAACCTAATCGGGCGATTTCTGTGCCTAGGTCTCTCCCGTCGGGCAGCTTGCATGTTGCGAGCCAGCGGCCTCTCGATTCTGATTTCATCGCCGTGCACGCAACGCCATTGACGAGCAAGTCGGCTAAAGCATCCACCGAAATTGCTGCGAACTTGCAATTGGGCTTCGACGTGTCCCGGCTACAGAAGCGTCCCATACTTGGCGCTTTTAGGCCATCAAGGCGCACCCAGGTAGGGCCGATTGAGAATGTCACTCCATCCACAAGACACAGTTGTCCGCTTGCTGGTCCGCGTGGTGTTTCGAGAGTGGCGATCTGCTTTATTTTTTCCCTGGTTTGGCACGTCATCAAATCGGGGGCGGCGCTGAGGTTTGCCGGAGTTGTGACAAAGGCTAAAAAAACCAGTGGCACTGCGAGACTGGTGATTGACCGGCATTGGAAGTTCACAACACAACTCCATATTGTACTATGGCCGCGATGCTTGATGCGACGCGCTAAGCCCCCGGCCGTCCCGTTTTCTTCGGCCGGCCGCGGCGTTTGCTTTTCTCGCCAGGGTCGTCGAATTCGCGCGTGCGGGTGGGGAGTGGTGCGGGGTCTGACCCTTCATGCCGAAGGCGTGTCTCCGACACGACGGGTCTGACCCCAGGTTCCGAACCCGCCGTTCTTCGTGGGGTCAGACCCGAAGGGTCAGACCCCTTCTTCACAGGGAGCGAGGCGTGCGGGCCCATCTCGTCGAGCGTCGGCTTGTGAGGACCGTCGATCTTTTCGCCGAAGGCGCCGGCGCGCGTGCGCGGATCAATCGGCCCGGTGTCTGACCCTCTGGGTCTGACACCAGGCGTAACATCGCCTTTGTCGTTTGGTGTCAGACCCAGAGGGTCAGACACCAATCCACTTCCCTTTCGCGCCGGCACAGGCCGGTCTGTGCCGGGACCCATGTCGTCGAGTGAGGGCTTTTTCGCGCGTGATGTTGCGCCCGGCCGGACTGTTGATTGCGCATAGGTTGGCTGGACGGGTTCGTATTGGTTGCGGATGCGCGATGTGTTCGAGGTGTCTGACCCTCCGGGTCTGACACCATCGCCCGGCAGCACTTTCTTTCCTGGGGTCAGACCCGCAGGGTCTGACCCCTTTCGAGACGGCATATTCGCGCTGGCGCCATACTTCTTCGCGCCCTTGAAACTCCCCGCGCGGTCTTCGACATCGGATTGACGGGCGAGCGGATCGTCGGCAATGGCAAGCTCCGTTTCGCGCAGACGCTTGACCTCATCGCGCAGGCGCGCGGCGGTTTCGAATTCGAGGTCGGCGGCGGCGTCCTTCATGCGCCGCTCCATGTCCTCGATGACCTTCGCGAGGTTGTGCCCGACGAGCGGCGCGTCTGTACCTGCAAGGCCCGCATCAACCGTGACGTGATCCTGCTCGTAGACGCTCGACATGACGTCGTGGATGTTGCGCTTGATGCTTTCCGGCGTGATGCCGTTAGCGGTGTTGTACGCGACCTGCTTTTCGCGGCGGCGGTCGGTTTCGGCGATGGCGCGTTCCATGCTGCCGGTCATTTTGTCGGCGTAGAGGATCACCTTGCCATCGACGTTGCGCGCGGCGCGGCCAATTGTTTGCACGAGCGATGTTTCCGAGCGCAGGAAGCCTTCCTTGTCGGCATCCAGAATGGCGACCAGCGCGCATTCGGGAATGTCGAGGCCTTCGCGTAGCAGGTTGATGCCGATCAGCACGTCGAAGGCACCGAGCCGCAAATCGCGGATGATCTCGATGCGTTCGAGCGTCTCGATATCGGAATGCATGTAGCGCACGCGAATGCCGCTTTCGTGCATGTACTCGGTCAGATCTTCGGCCATGCGCTTGGTCAGCACGGTGACGAGCGTGCGGTAGCCCTTTTTCGAAACCTGGCGCACCTCGTCGAGCAGATCGTCGACCTGGGCTTTCGCGGGGCGGATTTCAACCGGTGGATCGATGAGGCCCGTCGGGCGGATAACCTGCTCGGCGAATGTGCCGCCGGTCTGTTCGAGTTCCCAGGTTTGCGGTGTCGCCGAGACGAACACCGATTGCGGGCGCATCGCGTCCCACTCTTCGAAACGCAGCGGGCGGTTGTCCATGCAGCTCGGCAGACGGAAACCATACTCCGCCAGTGTCGCCTTGCGCCGGTAGTCGCCGCGGAACATGCCGCCGATCTGTGGCACGGTGACGTGGCTTTCGTCCGCGAACACGAGCGCATTGTCGGGCAGATACTCAAACAACGTCGGCGGCGGATCGCCCGGGCGGCGGCCGGTCAGATAACGCGAATAGTTTTCGATGCCGGCGCACGAGCCGGTCGCTTCCATCATTTCCATGTCGAACGTGGTGCGCTGATCCAGCCGCTGGGCTTCCAAGAGTTTGCCCGCATTATACAACTCGTCGAGGCGCGCCTTGAGTTCCGTCTTGATGGATTTGATGGCTTGCTGCAGCGTCGGCTTGGGCGTCACGTAGTGCGAGTTGGCGTAGATTTTGACCAGCGCGAGCTCGTCGGTTTTGGCTCCGGTCAAGGGATCAAACTCGACAATGCTCTCGACCTCATCGCCAAACAGCGAGAAGCGCCAGGCGCGGTCTTCCATATGGGCCGGGAAGACTTCGACGGTATCGCCGCGTGCCCGGAAGGCACCGCGAATGAAGTTGGCGTCGTTGCGGCGGTAATGCAGCGCCACGAGATCGGCGAGCAGCTGATCGCGCGATAGGCGCTCGCCTTGCTTCACCGTGAAGGTCATCGCCGTATAGGTTTCGACCGAGCCGATACCGTAGATGCACGAGACCGACGCGACGATGATGACGTCGTCGCGTTCCAGACAGCGATCGTGTCGCGGCGTGGCGCATGCGGTCGATCTGTTCGTTCACCGAGGCTTCTTTTTCGACGTAGGTGTCGGTGCGCGGCACGTAGGCTTCGGGCTGATAATAGTCGTAGTACGACACGAAATACTCAACGGCGTTGTCGGGGAAAAAACTTTTGAATTCGCCGTAAAGCTGCGCCGCGAGCGTCTTGTTGGGCGCGAGGATGAGGGCGGGGCGCTGCGTTGCTTCGATGACGTGCGCCATCGTGAAGGTCTTGCCCGAGCCCGTGACGCCGAGCAGCACCTGCGAACGCTCTTGCTTTGAAACGCCCTCGACCAGTTCCTTGATCGCCTGCGGCTGGTCGCCCTTGGGCGAATACTCCGAGACGATCTTGAACGGCACGCCGCCTTGGCTTTTCTCGGGGCGCTCTGGTCTGTGAGGAACGAACTTCGGCGTGGTTCCGGCGACGATCGGATGCGAGGCCATGAGCGGCTGACGCGCGAGAACGGCTTTGGCTTTGTCGCTGCGTTCCTCAGGTTTCGTGAGCAGCGCATTGAGCATGTCGGTCAGGCTCTCGCCACCCATCGGCGGACGCGGCGCGCCACCACGCAGCGCGGGGAGGGTGGGCAATCCGTGCGCATCTTTGTGTGCGCCTGGCTGCCTCGCCGCGGGGGCGGGGTTCAATGAAGGAGTGCTGCCCTGCGTCAAAAAAGGAGTCCCGCCTGGCGCATAGGGGCCTTGCGGAGCTTCGCCAAAGCCGGGGGTACCCGCGGCAGTCTCGTTGGGCGGCGGCGCGGGTTTGCCCGCTCTGCCTTTAGCGGCACGCGGCTTCTGGATCGACTCGGATTTGGGTGGACGGGCCATGCCCCCAATATGGGGCACCCGGGGGCCTTTTCAAAGCCGCCGGTCAGCGCGCGAATACTTGGTGCCGCCAAATGAGACTGTTGAGGCTAATATGACCGCTGCATCATTGGCCCCAGGCACTCAGTCACTTTCCCCACTTCATCATGTATCGCGAATCCGACTCAAGATCGCCGTTTGGTTCAATGCCCCGGGCCTTTTGGTACTTCTGCAGTGCAACTTCGGTGCTTGTGCCAAACTTGCCGTCAACGTCCACGAGCCCCGTGCCTTTGGCGCGGTTGAGTTTCTTTTGCAATTCTGTGACGCCTTTACCTCGGCTACCTTTCTTAAGATATGGCCCTTTGTGTTCGCCAAACATCGTCTGCCAAGTATCTTCGCCGACGATACCGTCCACGGTTGGCATGTCTTTGCGGCGCTGATAACTCTTCACGGCCGCTTCGGTCCCGCCGCCAAATTTCCCGTCTTGCCGGATCCCGAGTTTTTTCTGTACCTTTTTCACGATTTCGTACGACTTCTTGTCGCCAGTGTTTTTCAGAACCGCTAAGGCGGCCATCGAGCCACCGACAATCGTGGCCGTGATCAAAATCATTCCCGCCGTAACGCGTGACAATGTACCCATTTTACAAAACTCCCCACAACAATAGCCGATACTCACGCAATCACCTTACTGCGGGTGCCCTTATTCCGATGTCGTTGGAACGACACACAGGGTCGCAAATCTGTATGCGCAACGCGAAAAGCGGGAATAGGCGATTGGCCGGACGCAGGTTGGGTAGGCGGGCCAACGAGGGGTGGGCATGAAATTTTAAGTTCACTTTTTGTTCTTTGGTGATATCCTACGCTGAACCGTAGCTCGACCGCCAGAATCGGGGCAGTGAAACGGTAAGATTGGAATCAAGCGTCCGGGAGGCAGCAATGACCACCGAATTCGATATCGATCGATTCAAGAAAAGCGAACCTCCGACAAATCAGTATGAGCGCCAGCTCAAGCGACTAACAGACGCCCGAAAAGAGGTCGTCTGCATTGAAGCAGCCGTTCGCCAGGCGGTACGCAATATCGGCGATCTTGAAGGCCGATCCTTCGTCATCTACGGCGAGCCGCAAAGCGGCAAGACAGAAATGATGATTTGTCTCACTGCCAAACTTCTTGACGAGGGCTTCGATTTCATTCTTCACTTGCTCAATGACAGCGTGGACCTGCTGGGACAAAACCTTGGTAGGTTTAAATCGTCAGGACTTGCGCCCGCAGCCCGTAACTTCAGCGAAATCCTCGATCCCGCCGTCAAGATCAAAGGCCAGCGCCACGTCATATTCTGTAAGAAGAATGGCAGCGACCTCCGCAAGCTGGTAGACAAAATCGGTAATGTGCCCAATATCCTCGTGATCGATGACGAGGCTGACTACGCTTCACCAAACGCAAAAATAAACTCTGGCGCAAAATCACCCATCAATGAGTTGATCGAACAGCTGCTCGGCGACACAGGTGTCTATATTGGCGTGACCGCCACACCTGCGCGACTCGATCTCAACAACACTTTCGACAACGACAGCAAACTCTGGGTGAATTTTCCGACTCACTCGAAATACACAGGCCAAGACGTTTTCTTTCCATTGGAAGGACCAGTCGATTATTACCGGACCCTCTTGCCAGATAGCGGCTCAGACCCGCGCTATGCGCGCCAAGCCTTGTTCAGCTTTTTTGTGAATGCCGCGTACTTAAATCTCTATGTCAATGCCGCCGAAAAAAACTATTCGCTCCTCGTTCATACCAGCGGCAAGAAAGCCGACCACAAGAGCGACTGGAACACGATGCACGACTCCCTCGTAACACTGGTGACGCAGGACGTCGGGCAACTTTGAAAAGTACACGAAATTTATCTGGGAACTTTGTAAGAAACGCTTTCCAGACGCCGACGCCGACCGGGTAACAAAGGATATTCTGGAACACATCGCCCGCATACGCCATCATCATTTTGAACAGCGAGCGCGACTGGAAAGACAATTCGTCCGCTGCGACAAACCCCACCAGCCTGTTCACGATTATAATCGGCGGAAACATCGTCTCGCGCGGCGTCACATTGAACAATTTGCTTTCAATGTTCTTCACGAGAGACGTTCAGCACAAAATCCAACAAGACACTTACATCCAGCGTGCACGCATGTTCGGTAGCCGGGGTGATTACCTTCGCTACTTTGAGCTTACTATCCCTCAGTCACTTTACAATCGACTGGCATCGATGTTTTGTTTTTCATCGGCTCGCGCTCGCCGCGATTCGAGAAGGACATGGCTCTCTTGTATGGCTTGGCGATCAACGCATTTCAGCGGTTGCAACATCGAGCATCAATCGATCCACCGTCGATCTTGATCGCGGCGAAATGTCGTTCAAGCTTTTCGATTACGATCCGGAGCTCGAATCGGTCCTGTCGCCAGACATTTCCGTCATTGAGAAGATGGCCAAACTGGCGACTATCCTTGGTGATGGTGTGTTTCCGGAATATCTTCGCCGATACATAAGCCGCTCTTCGCCGAAAGCATCTAACTCGACAACGATACATGCGCCGACAGACATTTCTCAGTGGAAAGATGCCGATGGCTTCGACAAGAAAAATATCATCCGGCAAAAAGGATTTATTGGCCAAACAAGACGTTTCCCAAATGCAATTCACCATCTGATGATCGTACACAATGGTGGTGCCAAGGCGAGGTTGGTTTACAAGTTTATCGGCTCCATCCAATTTATCAAAAATACCATCCATGATAGCTGATTACAAATTTTATCATGGGGTTGTCTTGGCTGAGCTGGTAAACGTCAGGATCGGCCCACTAACGATTGATGAGCTTATCGAGGATGGCAGGCTGTCCTCGTATGTGCTCGATTCTCGAGTGGGTCTTCAGATCAAGCATTGCACGAACCGACTAAGACCGTGGCAATTCACGTTCACCAAGGCCAACCTTCTGCAACTACTTTCTTTGCAGCAGCAGTATAAGGACGTGTTCATTGTTTTCGTCTGCCACGACGATGGCATGGTCACGCTGACCTTAGAGGAAGTCACGGAAATTCTGGCAACTGGAAAGTCAGAACAGGCATGGATTAGGGTGGATCGACGAAAAAATGAATGGTACGGGGTCACTGGTGGTACAGCCGAGCTATCCGGCAAACGTCCGCAAGGCATTCAGACAATTATTCAAGCGCTAGGTGAAAGCCGGTAGGCTTGGAGAACCTCAGCCTTCATGCGATTTGCCAGTGCACCACTCGACACAGAGGTCGGCAGGTAACGACGATGACTTTGCAGCGGGCGTCTGCGTTCGTCTTTCAAGATAAATCCGGTTTCTCTAGCGATGTGCCTGAATATTCTGGAATTGTAGACCGGAACGCCACGTAGATTGGAATCGCCTAAGACGAGAATCATTAAACCGTCCTTGGCGAGTAAGCGCTTCATCTCTTGAAGCATTAGTCTCGCGTCTTGCGCGTACTTGTGAACGATTGATCGCTGGCGCGTCGGGAGCCTTCGGATCGACTTCACGGCATTTTCGAGATCGGTGGCCTCGCTGCACGCATGGTCCAGAATCCCCGATCGCTCGGTCCCTATGGCTGTTGAACGAAGATTGCGCAAATTGGGAATGGTATGGCCAAACCAGACCAAAGCCAGCTTGTGTCCTCGCAGATAGTCTATGGCGTTGAGGTAAGGCGGCGACGTTACGATCGCGTCGATCGAGTTACGCTTTATTGCGTTTAAGTTCCGGCAATCTCCACGCTTGACGACGCCTGCTCGTCGTACGGGCTCTTCGTCGAGTGCAAAGATTAGTTTTTTGACTGCCCTATGATAGCCGTCGAAAACGTCGAAGTCGTTCTTATTTCGCATTCGATGTGGACGGCTATGTGAGACATCCCACGCCAGTGAGGCGCCAACATGCTTCGTTACGATAATTCGGCTGAGCGCCAGTTGAAGGCAGTCGCAGACCCATTCTTCTTGCTCTGACCTTAGTCGCTCGATGCCGATAGCAAGCCGGGCAAGCGCAGATCGCTGCGGCTCTGCGAACCAGAATTCTACAAACGCTGCCGTCTCGGGACATCGGGCGATCCAAGGCAAGTCGAGGTGGGAAAAGCGGCTCTTCCGTTGAGCCCCCTTCAACAACTGTAATGACGCCCCTAAAAGTTCTTGGTGGGAACCTTTTCTAGTCCAAACTTTACTCATCAGAACGGCGAGTGGATCGATGTCGAATCCCATCGCTCGATGACCGAGCAGAGCTGATTGTCTAATGACCACGCCAGATCCGCACATTGGATCAAGCACGCGCGAGCCAACCGGTAAGTCATCCAACCAGTGAGATACGGTGTCAGGCGCCATGCGAGCTGGAAATGGATGGATCGATCGCATTAGCTGGAGTCTC
Source organism: uncultured Alphaproteobacteria bacterium (assembly GCA_963819605.1). Taxonomy (GTDB): domain Bacteria; phylum Pseudomonadota; class Alphaproteobacteria; order Rhizobiales; family Hyphomicrobiaceae; genus Hyphomicrobium_B. Next base: position 190,130 of record CAWFWU010000009.1, read on the forward strand.
GTTTGGGTCTAGTTGGTGGTTCTTCAAACCGTTTGTTTGAAGTATTCGCATTCGCGTCTCCGATCAACGAATTTTGACCTGCGTGGCGCCGCAAAGTCATCTTCGTCCACGGCTGTTTCTGGCATATGCATCCCAAAACAACCTGCCGCGACGCACGCCACCCTAAATCCAACACCGGCTACTGGTCTCCAAAGCTCGCCCGCAACGCCGCGCGCGATAAGGAACACACATCAGCGCTCCGCAAGCTCGGCTGGCGCGTGCTCGTGGTCTGGGACTGCGAAACAAAAGATGAGGCGCGGCTCGGTGCCCGCCTCAATTCATTTCTCGGTTTGTAGTGACCCGCAAATCGGCCCCACAGAATTGCGCATGAATTCTGCGGCCCTGGGCCGATGATTTTGGACCCGCAAAACCGATAGACGCGATGACATCAGTGGCCAATTTCACACCCAAATACCGCACCTGCACAAATTCTGAGCAGTTGCGAGATAGGTGCAATGACAACCCTTAATAGTTCCTTTAAGATTCACTTGGGGAAGAATCAGTTGGTTTTTAGTTTGTGCATGTCGTGCTGGACATTTCGTGTCCGGCCGTTCGTGCGCTGCTGGGGCGCATTTCTCCCTCGGGACTATTTGATCCTTAAAGGAGGACACCATGAACCTCGTCACAGCACTGGCACTCGTCATCGGCGCACTCGCCGTCGTTATCACTTGGCTTATGACCGGCGGAGGCCCCCTATCGATGCTCTCGATATGGGCCGCTTTCATCGCTTGGGGTAGTTTCTTCAACCAAGGCGGAGGCGAGAACGGTCTCAAGAACTCGCTGCTTGCGGCCATCTGGGGTTCTATTTGTGCGACGATTGCTCTGGTGCTTGCGAATTCCGGTGCACTCGGCGGTCTTGGTGGTCTGGCACTTCCCGTCATTATCGGCGCGACGGTGGCACTGATGGTACTCGGCGCACACGTGCCGCTGTTCTCGGCCATTCCGGCCGCAGTCTACGGCTACGCAGCGACAGCCGCCTTCGCGCTCATGGGCAACCACGTTGGTGATGCTTTGAGCATGAACATCGGCACCATGCCGGCCCTCAACATCATCGCATCGATGGTGGTTGGCGGACTTTTCGGCTACGTGTCCGAGAAGATTGCCGGTTCGCTCGCAGCGAAATAAAGCGACTGCCTGAAAGATTGTGCCGCCGTCCGGTTTGCGCCGGGCGGCGGTACGCTTTTTAGGGGTTCCTCCTAAAGTGCACGTTGCCGCCGCGTAACGGGGGCACCCGAATGTGCGAAAACCTTCCAGGTGCACTGTGCGGATTTTGGAGGATCAATGTCCCGGGTTACAATTGGGCTCGCAGCGCTTTGTCTTGGATTTCTTGCGAGCGGATGGGCGCAGGCGGGCGCCGGAAAATTGCCGGATGGCAAAAAGACCATTTCTGTGGTGTCCGCCGGCGGCACGTCGTTGGCGATCGGGACAGCAACGTTTACGCCTGATGGGGCGGGCGCAAAGGTGAGCGTCGAGATGAGCGCGCCCGAGTACCAGGAGGAATTCTTATCGATGCGGCCGTTCCGCTGTCTCGCGGGAGATAAGGAGACGTGGTGCCATCTTGAGTACCCCTACGACGTCGCCGGACACGTGACGGCGGGCGATCTCGTCGATCTCGAATACAAGCTGCTGTTTTTGTTCAAACCGCCTGGGGGGTACGGCATCGACGCCTGGAACGGGCTTTATTTCAAGCTCGCGTTGCAGGACGATGGGTCGATATCAGGCAAGGTTCACGATGTTGATCTCAACGTCCTGGCTGTGCCGCCAGAGGATCGCAAGGCGCGTGTGGTCACCCACAAGGATCTGACGCCGGTTGAACCGGGGTCGCATAGGTTTTTCTCGATTTCAATCCGCTGACAGACATTTAGCTCTTCTCATCATTCTCTGGAGCTTCGCCGCTGGCCGGCCTGTTATTCTCGTCCGGACATGGAAGGTACGCGCTCTCGGGCTTCAGGGCGAGCAGTGCAGCGGAGGCTTTCGCCTTACCAAGCGTACCAAGATCAAATTTGCCATTGCGCACCATCGCCTGAAGGTGGTCGATGACGTCCATATCTCCACTGGTGTTGAAGATTTCTTCGGCATACGCCAACCCGCTGTCGCCGCGTTCGCGATAAAGGTTGCGGGTGATGTTTTCGCGCGTTGAAATGTAGAAGAATATCGCGCTGCGGTATTTTCTCCGGTCATTGGGTTCGCAGGATTCGGTTGTGCAACCGGCAGCGGCGTCTTTAACAGCCGATTGGTACGTCTTCATCGACTGACGCACTTGCTCCAAAACAGTTGGTGCGTTCTCAGCTAGCATCATTTCGGATTTCACATCGGGGATCCGGCCCGCGGTACTTGGCATCGGGAAACAGGCAACCTGGTCTGGTTTGAACTCCGGTTCGCTCATCCCGGGTGCGAATGCCCAGATGAGATATCCTGACAATGCTGCTACGAATGCGATCTTCATCCCGCGAAAAATATCAGACATTGTGTGGTTTCCAGCGCTGCAATGCAAAGTTCAGTTTGCACATGGTGTCCTGATGGCTTTGGTGCGTTCGAACATCTCCGAGACCGGTATAGGGGCGAACCAACCGAAATCTCCGGCGGTCACAATGCCGTCGGCAATGGCCGAGCGAAGGGCTCCATCGACTTTGTTGAGTGCGTCCCGCAACTCAGTATCGACCACATCCTTTGCCATTGAGATACTCGGATGTGCCCCTTCTATCGCTGCCACCACGGCGCGAAATTCTTCATCCTGCGGATTTCTGTTGCGCTGGAATTCGAGCGACGTCACTGCGTGTTCGCGATAGAACCGGGCGATGTCAGATGCAAAGGCCGTACGCACCTCTGCATTACACATCTTGCTGCCTTCGTAACTCGCGACACAGTCGAGAAATCCGGCCGAGTTGGCGAGCGCAACGGATATGTCGCCGCCAGCAGATTCGAGCATACCATCGTGAGAGGAATCGCGTTCCGCATACTTATCTGGGATGAGGTTATCTTTTGCGGAAGGCGGCTGTTGCATCCTGCAATTGCCGAGAGTCCACCCGTCGGCGTCCGCCGTCTTGAGCAGAGCGTGTTGCGGCGTTGGGCTAACGGTTTCATTCATTTGCGCTTCAAATTTTTCGTTAAGCTTCTTGCCGAGGTTTTTCATGCCGGAGACATAGCCATTGTAGAGCAAGGCCATAAGCGCGAAGCCGGCCGCCACGCCCATCAGGAGCAAGAGCGGACTGCGTCCCCTCCGTGGGGGCACGGGGGGAACACGCTCCTGCGTTGAAATTTGGGACGGGCGCGGCGCGGTGCGCTCGATACGGCGTTTTCCAAAGCTCATTTCGGTACAAGCTCCTCTGCAAAGGGCATATCTGCCTGCGTTCCAAGTCAGAAAGGTGAGGAACGCTGCAAGAATTGCACCGATAGCTGATGTGGGCGGTACTCCGGTCAGCAAGTTGAGGGGGGGCAGGGTTAGTAATGTATTAATCGGGCGATTCCTGGCGGGCATTGGGCTCCCGCGCGTTCGACGGTCTGCCGGACAGCTTTTTCCGCGATCGCAGGCCGCTTGCTTGGCTATTCGTGAGTGGTCAGTCGTAAATCGCTACAAAATCCACTCACGTCTAACGATCTCACACTGCTCAAAGCCCGTTGACGATGTTGCCGATCATGAGTGTGAAATAGGCTGAAATCGCCAGCCAGAATTCCTGATGTGGCAGGTAGCGCGGGATTGGAATGAAGCCGAGTTTGGTGACGAGTGCCAGACTGGCAAGTGCCAACGACATTAGGAACAGGGCAATTGTCGGCGGATTGAGACGCATAAACTGTCCTTATGATCGCTCATGCGTTTGCGCACGCTGCCCGCTTTGTTAGCCCGCTTAGCCGCAAACTCAAAGTGTCTTGAAACCTAAAGTGTCTTGGCCGGCATTGCGGTGACGGCCGGCTCTGGCGTTGTCTCAAGTTCCATCACAAACCGGATTGGCCGTGCGCGGCTGTCGTTTGCGTCCTTCGCTGTCACAAGCACCAAACGCACAGATTCAGCGCGCGTATCGATTTCGGTCGTCTTTGGATCAAATTCAGTTACGGACGAAACCTCGAGGTTTTTCTCGACGCCGCCCAAGGTCATGGAAATGCGATCACCGATGGTCACCGATTTGGAAACAGGTTGGCCGCTGTCATTGGCCAAAGCGGTCAGCCAGAAGTCTTCGCTGCCTGAAACGGGAATGCGGGACGCTTGGGTCAGGGGTGCTTGCGCACTTTTGCGGATGGCCTGTTCAAAGCTCGATTGCAACAGTTTTTCCGAGTTGCCGGCAGCGAACAGGGCGCCACCGAATGCCGTCAAGGTGAGTGCCGTCAAAAATCGGCTCGATGTCGAGGACCGGATCAATCGCTTCCACATGACCGTTTCTCCTGTTGGACCTTGAGTATACGGGGATTCTGTGCGTTGCGGACCAGCGCTTTGATGGTCTCCTTAAGAGACCGTAGGATGAGATACGTAGAAATTGTGGTTTAGGTTTGGAGTATCGCCGGTTGGGCCTACGATTGCGGGCGTTTGCGGGGGTCGGCATAGGCTTGCCGGAGATGCCGGACCATGGCCATATTCAGGGCTGCCAGAGCTGAAAACACGAATGATAACAATAGCCAAGCTGCTGCCGTATCGGTTTGGCGGTAGACCGCGCTTGCCGTGGCGGGTGTGGGCCTTGCGGCGACATCGAAAATTTGCCGGTCGGCAGGGGTAGCGACCGCTGGGTTGCCCAGTGAGGGCGACGCCAGGCCCGGGTTCATCAATCGATGGGGGCTGGCCGAGGTAGGGCCGCTCGAAAATGCGAGCGATACAAGAACGAACAAGCCAAAGGCGGCGCAGGCATCGAGGGCCGGCCGGAGGAAGGCGTATCGCAGCTTAGGGCGGCTTGGGCTCATGGCGTCCGTGCCTTGGCTCGATGGTTTGCCAACCTCTGCCTCAGAAACCGTCATTCAGTATCCTCCGTTTCAAATTCGCAATCGACTCGAAGTTCCAATGGTTAGAGTTGACCCTGCTATCTTGGCCAGGATTGGCCCAGAATGTGGCCATCGCGGAGCATTTGACCATCGCCCGCACGTCAACAGCATTCGTTGCCCGCAGGTATCACAGCGAACTGCTCGCCAAATCATTACGTTCTGGTGGAGGCCAGGGATCTGTCGAAAGGCCTTATTGAAGTCTTTTGGACTTGGGCGTAGCTTCCGCGCCGCTCGTTTCGCAACCGCGAAATAGAACTTCAGACAACTCTCCGCACTCTAGACATTGGGCACGCCGACATGGGCTTCATCGCCGACAGCTTGAACCGCATTCAACCCTCCGCCACGATTGCGGTCTCGACAAAGGCCCGCCAATTGAAGGCGCAAGGCCGCGATATCGTTTCGCTGTCCGCCGGAGAACCGGATTTCGATACGCCGCAGAACATCAAAGATGCGGCTAAGAAGGCGCTCGACCAGGGCAAGACCAAATACACCGACGTGGACGGTATCCCGGAACTGAAGGCCGCGATCTCAGCCAAGTTCAAGCGCGAAAACAATCTCGACTACAAGCCCGCCCAAGTTTCCGTCGGCACCGGCGGCAAGCAGGTGCTCTATAATGCGCTGCTTGCAACGCTCAATCCGGGCGACGAAGTTATAATGCCGGCGCCATGCTGGGTGTCATACGCCGACATCGTTTTGCTTGGCGGCGGCAAGCCGGTGTTTCGCCGAGACTACGCCTTGAAGACGGCTACAAGCTGCGGCCCGAGGCGTTGGATAAAGCCATCACGCCGAAGACAAAGTGGTTCGTCTTCAATTCGCCGTCGAACCCGACAGGCACGGCGTACTCTGCCGCCGATCTCAAAAAGCTGACGGACGTTCTGCTGAAGCACCCGCATGTCTGGGTGCTGACCGACGATATGTACGAGCACTTGCTTTACGACGGCTTGAAGTTCGCGACCATCGTCGAGGTCGAACCGAAGCTCTATGATCGCACGTTGACCATGAACGGTTTGTCGAAAGCTTACTGCATGACCGGCCTGAGGCTTGGGTATGCAGCGGGCCCAGAAAACCTCATCAAAGCCATGTGCAAGCTACAATCGCAATCGACGTCGAACCCGACATCGATTGTGCAGTGGGCGGGCGTGGAAGCCTTGAACGGCCCGCAGGACTTCATCGCCAAAAATAACGCCGTGTTTGTTGAGCGCCGCGATCTCGTGGTGTCGATGCTCAATCAGGCGAGCGGCATCGTCTGTCCGAAGCCGCAGGGCGCGTTCTATGTGTACCCGAGCATCAAGAAGCTCATCGGCAAGACCAGCAAGGGCGGTGCTACGATTAAGACGGACGAAGATTTCGTGACCGCGCTTTTGGAAGAAGAAGGCGTTGCCGTTGTCCACGGGGCGGCATTTGCGGGATCACCCTCGTTCCGCGTGTCCTATGCCGCCTCGACCGAGTCACTCAAAGAAGCCTGCACGCGCATCCAGCGCTTCTGCGGAAACCTCAAATAATGGCAGACGGCGCAGGGCAAAAATCCTGCGCCACCTGCCGCCTCTGGCGCTGGGGATTGGTGCTGACCTTGGCGGCGCTTGGCCTGACGTGGTGGTTCGGCGGGTGACCGTCTGTTGGCCGCCGGGCTTCTGCCGATTTATTTGTCTGACGCTGAGTGGCGGTCTCGCGCGCCGCTTGCCGGTGCAATCGATAGAATTTCCATGAGCGGCTTCGGCTTGGCGACCATATCGGCCAATGTCCAAGCATCCAAGACTTCGAAGTATGCCCGCAACGCCTGCTTCAAGACTTTCTTCAATCGGCAAATATCGGAAATTTTACAACTATCTCCCGCGCCAAAACATTCGACCAGTTGGAAGTCTTCTTCGGATGCGCGCACAACTGCGCCGATCGTGATCTCAGCCGCAGGCCTTGCCAGCCGCAATCCGCCGCCACGCCCGCGCACAGTTTCAACAAAGCCATTGTGGGCTAGGCCTTGCACAACTTTCATCAAGTGATTTTCGGATATCGCATAGGCTTTGGCGATCTCTGGGATTGTTGCTTTCCGCTCGGGCAGGGCCGCGAGATACATGAGTACCCTGAGGGAATAATCTGTCATCACGGTCAATCGCATAGTTGTGATCTCTAAAGAGGTAGCAAGCATATTGCTTTATGGGCGCGACGCCAATTAAGGTGCATTAGGAATACTCCTTATCTTGCGCCGTGCGAACCCATCTCATTGTGAAAACGCCTTCATATTTGTTGGTTCCGCGCCGCGCACTCAATGAAACAGGACGAGACTTCAAAAGGACGATCATAAAACCAGGGAGGACGGCGTGTTTAAGACATCAACAGTGGCGGTGCTTTCACTATTTGCGGTGGCGGGTTTGGCGATGGCCGAGGATCCCCGGATTCAATTCCCCGCCGGCTATTCCACGAAGTTCAAGAACTATATCAGCCTCGACCGGGTGCAAAACGCCGACCAGATCATCAGTCTCTACGCCAATGACGCGGCTGTCGCGGCCGCTGTTGCAGGTGGCGAGATGCCGAGCGGAGCGGTTTTGGTGGGTGAAGTTTATGCCGCCAAAAAGGACAAGGACGGAAAAGTGATCGTCAGTTCTCTCGGGCGGCGCATACGCGACAAGAAAGTGGCTGTTGCGGTCATGGAAAAGGGCACCGGATGGGGCAAAGACTTTCCAGACGACTTGAAGAACGGCGATTGGGATTTTGCAATCTTTAGCCCGGATGGAAAGCGGCTCGATAAAGATCTCAATACCTGCCGGACGTGCCACGCACCTCTCAAGGATACTCAGCACATGTTTTCATTGGAGCATGTGGCGCACTGAAAAACTCCAAACCGAACGGGGCATTTGAGCTTTAGGTGGGTGAAGTCAGAGGCGGCAGGCGTGTCTTTGAAGGCCGGGTCTTGCCGTTTCTGACGCGGGGGAGTGTTGCTGACACTCGCGGCGCTTGCCATGGTGCGGGGACTTGAAAAATGGCCTGGCCAAATCTAGAGCACGAAATCTCCCGCCGTCAGCGTCTTCAGTCCCGTCAGCTGGATCTGGAAATCGGCCCTGCCGTCGCCATTGACGTCGCCTTCGACAATCGTGTTGCCGCCAGCCTTCACGTAGTGCAACTCGCCCGCGACGTGGTGAAACTTCTGCGTCCCGATAAACTTGAAGTTCTGATTTCCGCCTTTTTTCGTCGAAGCATCGATGGTCCTGAGGTCAATATCATCGACGCCATGCTTGAAATCTTTAATGACGTCGCGAGTTGCCGCCGTCTTGCCGGTCTCGGTTATTTTATTGAAATCGAACACGTCGCGCAGTAGGCCGCCTGTCATAGTATCGCGTCCCGCGCCGCCCGTGATGACGTTGCTGCCGGCGTTGCCCGTAAGGACGTTGCCAGTCAAGTTGCCGGTCGCATTGAGGTTCAACGCTCCGAGCAGAGTTGCATTCTCGACATCCGTAAGTAAGGCGATATTGACATTGACGGCAGACGAACGAACAGTGTCCGTTCCCTCGAGATCAAACTCGATGATATCGTCGTCGATCGAAGTGAACTCGTAGATATCGTTGCCGGCTCCGCCCATCAGCAAGTCGCCGCCGCCGCCACCGATGAGCGTATCGGCCCCTCCACCGCCGGTGAAGGTGTTAGCCGCCGAATTACCGGTGAGAACGTTATTCGAATCGTCGCCCGTTAGATCGAATTCCGAGCTACCGGTCAGCGTCAGATTTTCGACGTTGATGAAGTCGGCGAGATCCAGACTGAACGTGCCCGAGCGAACGGTATCGGTGCCTGCGCCCTCAAGCTCGGTGACGGCATCGCCGGCGCTGTCCACATCATAGGTGTCGTTCCCCGCGCCGCCGTTCATATCGTCGTCGCCCGCGCCGCCAATGAGGGTGTCGTCGCCTGACGTGCCGCCGAGCGTATCGTTGTTGTCGATGCCGCTGACGGTAATCGATACGGTCGCGGTGTCGCCGCCGGAGATTGTATATGTGAAGCTGTCATTACGGGTTAGGCTTGACGCATTGGCTCCCGAGCCCGCCGCCGCCAAGTCCTGGAACGCGCCATTGGGATCATAGTCGAATGTGCCGCCGGCATTGACAGTCAGCAAAGCGCCGGACGCGAGTGTGATTTCCGTTCCGACGGAAGCAGCAACGCCGTTCACTTCGAGAACGGAAAGACCTGCACCAATGTCCGCACCAGATCCGTTATCGGCAAAGAGGTCCGCGCCTGCGATCGCAGTGGTTTCACCAGTGGTCAGCGCATCGTCAGCCGCGAACCGCTCCACTTGCGCTGTAACATTGAGAACGATCTGCGGCGAAGACGCGTTGATGAACGCGCTGATCTGCCCGTCGTAATTCCCCACGACCAAGTCGAGATCGCCATCGCCGTCGAGATCGCCGAGTGCCGGAGCAGCCCGGGTCCCAACGTCCATCGCGCCGATCTGTGCCAGTGCCGCGAACGTGCCGCTGTTGTTGTAAGATATGTAGATCTTGCCGTTTTCATCGCCAACGAACAAGTCGGTGTCGCCATCGCCATCGATGTCGCCAAGCGCCGTCGTCGACTTGTCGCCGGCGTCGACGCCGGGAAGCAGTGTCCACGCGCCGAATGTGCCGGCATCGTTGACCGATTTGAAGATCTGGCCGTAGAAATCGCCGGTTACGAGATCGAGATCGCCGTCGCCGTCGAGATCGCCGAGCGCTGGAGTGGCATAGTTGCCTACGTCCAGGGTTCCGATCTGCGTCAACGCACCGAACGTGCCTCCGGTGTTGGTTGAGGCGAACAGCCTGCCATCGTTCGTTCCAGTGACCAGGTCGAGATCGCCATCACCGTCGAGATCGCCGAGCGCAGGGGCGGAACGAAATCCGGCATACAGGGTGCCGATCCGAACGGGCGTGCTGAAGACACCGCCGTCGTTGATCGAACTGAACAGTTTGCCGTCGTAGCTCCCAATCACCAGATCGAGATCGCCATCGCCATCGATATCGCCAAGTACAGGGGTGGAAAAGTTGCCAATATCGAATCCGTTTGCCGGATTGGCTGCGCCGGTCAATTCCGTGTAGCGCGGCGTTCCGCCAATAAGGGCGGCTCCCGCAGCGTCGTGCAGATCGATGGTCAGCGTGCGCGAAGCCGTGGGTGTATCGGACGCATTGGCATAGGTGAGGTTCTGGATCAGGGCATCGATCGCCACCGAAGTCGCATCGGCGTTGAAGGTGACGCTCAGGGTGGCGCCATTACCACCCGCCACCGTGCCGATGGCAACGCCGCCAAAGGAGACGATGCCTGCGGCAAAGCCGATTTGACCCGCGCCATTGCCCTCGTTCCGGATCGAAATGGTGTCTTCCGCGAGAAGGCCGGAAATTGCCAGCGTGCTGCCCGTGAAATTGTTATCCGCATCCGAAAAGGTCACGTCAGCGTCCAGCAGCTGCGGCGCGTCATTGACGGCGTTTTCGAGGAAATTGACGGTAGGCGCGACGCCTGTGAGAAGGGGTGAGGCGTTGACCATGTGGGGGCTCTCGTGATTGGAATCAATTTGCACGCCAAACGCCACGCAGTGAACATCAGTATGCTTAACGAAATGTGTATAAACTCATGTGGTTGGGGTCCCACGCCCACCCGTAACGTGCCATCCGCCTCAATGTTCGCGGACGGCGGCAGCCTGTCGCCCGCCATCCGGCAATCAATCAAGGATCTGTCGTCATGACGTCCGGCGCCGCTGAGAATTCGCCTCCGCCGAAGGGCCCGATCATGATGTTCTCGCCGGGTTTCGCGGAATGGCTCGCTCGCGCAGGCGGCAGTCTCGCGCTGACGACCTACCAGGCCGGGCGATTAATATTTGTCGGCCTCAAACCAGATGGTGCCATCCGCAGTCATGAACGGATGATCGAGCATTGTCAGGGCCTTTGGACCAACGGGGATACCCTGTGGGCGAGCAGCAAGTGCATCCTCTGGCGCTTTGAGAACGTCCTCAAACCTGGTGAAGCGACGGCCCAAGGCGCGACCCGCAAATTCGCGCCGCGCGAAGGCCGCGTAACAGGCGCCGTTGATATGCATGATATCGGGCGTGATGAAACCGGCGCACCCCTGTTCGTCAACACGGCGTATTCTTGCCTCTCAACGATCAGCGACACGGGCAGTTTCAGACCACTCTGGCAGCCGCGATTTATTTCGGCGCTTTTGCCTGAGGATCGCTGCCACTTGAACGGCATGGCCATGGCAGGAACCCAGCCGGCATTTGTCACGGCAATCGCGAAATCCGATGTGGCCGATGGTTGGCGCGAGCAGCGCCGCGACGGCGGCATCGTTATCGACGTAGCTTCAAGCGAGATTGTTGCGGCGGGCCTCTCCATGCCCCATTCGCCGCGCCTCCAAGAAGGCAAGTTGTGGCTACTCAATTCCGGCACGGGCGAATTTGGTTCGGTTGATCAGGCGAGCGGGCGCTTCGAACCCTTATGTTTCTGCCCCGGCTATGCGCGAGGCCTTGCCTTCATGAGCGGTCACGCCATCATCGGCCTATCGCGCCCGCGCCGGAATCAGACCTTTGAAGGCCTCGCCCTGGATCAGAGATTGGCCGAAAAGGGGGCCGAAGCCCGTTGTGGATTGATCGCCGTCAACCTCTCGACCGGCGCCGTCAGTGCTTGGCTGCGCTTCAATCATACCATCGACGAGCTTTACGATGTCGCCGTGCTGCCCGGAATCGTGCAAGCCGAAGCAATAGGCTTCAAAGGTGACGACATCGAGCGCGAGTTTGTGGTTGAACGGCCGTAGTTATCAGTAACAGAAAGATGCTTTGCCCTCGTCCGGCGCCCGGGAACAGCGTTCCATCTCAAAACAAAAAGAGCGCACAAACCTGCGCGCCCTCATATTCAGCCTTTTACAGGCCTGAGACTGCAAACTCAAAAACGATCAAGCCGTCGCGCCACTCGCGAACCGGCCCATGACCCACGACCAAGCATTAGCGGCGTGCAAATGCATCGGCGTGCGCTGTTCCGCGGCGGCCAATACAGGCTGCCAAACGGTCAACGCAGTCGAAGGCGCAGCCTCGAAAGTGTTGGACATATTCTCGGCGCCGAACGCCTCTGGCAGGTCGTCTTCGGCAACCATCACATAACCCGCTGCATCAACAGCGGTCATCAGTGCCTCGATACGCATTTTACGTCGCCTCGTACTCATCCAGGCCATTTTCCCTCTGGCCCACGCCGTGCTGCGAATGTGTGCCCATTTACCAGCCGCCACACGACCCCATCACTATTCCGTCTAGTGTGTACCCAATCAAGTTATTTTTTTACTCATCTTGAAAATTGATTGATGAACGCGCGTCAGTTTCTGCTGCACCGCAATAATTGGGAGATGCTTGCGCCGCACTGCAATGCACCTGTCACGAAACTGTGCTTGAGCAATTTTGCGGTCTGTTGTTGCGATTGCCTCGAGCCTGAGTGACGATGCCAATGCCGCGCTTCCACGAGGTGCGGGGTGCGGCCCCAGTGTTGGCGCGCGCCTCGCGAGTGGAGGCATTTATGGGCAGTTCTGAAGCCCCTAGGGGCGGAAAAGGCACTGAAGGCGGTAGAAGCGGGGTCCGCGGCGCGCGCTGTATCGCGCTTGTCGGACCCTTCGCAAGTGGCAAGACCTCACTACTAGAAGCGATACTAGCCCGCACTGGTGCCGTCTCAAGACCCGGTTCGATTGCAGCGAAAAACACTGTAGGGGATGCAAGTCCCGAAGCGCGTGAACACGCCATGAGCGTTCAGCTCAATGTCGCGGATGCAACATTCCTCGGTGACACGTTTACATTCATAGACTGTCCCGGCTCCGTCGAATTCTTGCATGAAGGCGCGTTGGCGCTTTCCGCTTGCGATGCGGCCATCGTTGTTTGCGAGCCTGACCCCAAACGCGTGCCGGCACTCCAGATGGTGTTCAATCGTCTTGATGAATTGGGCCTTCCCCACATCTTGTTCCTGAACAAAATAGACAGCTTCTCAACGCCTGTCAGAGACATCATTCCGGGCTTGCAGCCAGCCAGTGCCAAGCCGCTCGTTTTGCGGCAGATTCCGATCTGGGAAAACGGTATTGCAACCGGGTTCGTCGATCTCGCGTCCGAACGGGCTTACGTGTATCGCGAGCACGCCGAAAGTAAAATAATTGAGCTGCCAAGTGCCGTAGCAGAGCGCGAGAAAGAAGCGCGCTTTGAGATGCTCGAAAAACTCGCCGACTACGATGACGAGCTGATGGAGCAGTTATTATCAGACATTTCGCCGCCGAAAGACCGTGTGTTCGACGACCTGACGCAGGACTTGCGCGACCGGTTGATTGTGCCGGTGCTGCTTGGCTCGGCGGAGCATGGCAATGGCATTGTCCGGCTCTTGAAAGTACTACGCCATGAAGTGCCGTTTGTGGCCGATACGGCGCGGCGGCACAAACTGGAGAACGCCAAGTGTGCGGCGTACGTGTTCAAGAATGTGCACACAAAGTCCGGCGGCAAGCTGTCGTTTGCCCGCGTTCTCGCAGGCGAAATTCCCGATAGCGCCGTTCTCATTGGCCGGGATGGCAAGGAAGAACGTGCTGCTGGAATTTCCAACATCAAGGGCGAGGAAACGCTAAAGCGTGGCCCGGCCAAGGCCGGTGACACGGTTGCGCTCGGGCGATTGGAAAGCATCGCGGCCGGCGAGACGTTGACCACGGAAAAGGGTGGCGTTCTGCAAATTAAGACACCAGCTGCGCCGGAGGCTGTTCAAGCCATAGGCTTAGGCTTGAAGGACCGGAAAGACGAAGTGAAGCTCTCTGCGGCGGTTGCTAAACTCGTCGAGGAAGATCCCTCGCTCCGGGTCGAACACGCAACTGACACGCATCAGATCCTGCTGCATGGGCAAGGCGAGATGCATTTGCGCGTCGCACTTGAACGGTTGTCGCGTAAATATGGAATTGAGGTTGTGCGTGAGCCGCGCCGCATTGCCTACAAGGAGACCATCAAAGGCTCGACGGAAATCCGCGGGCGCCACAAGAAGCAGTCGGGCGGCCACGGGCAGTTCGGTGACGTTAAAATCGAAATCAAACCGTTGCCCCGCGGCTCCGGCATTTTATTCAATGAGAAGATTACCGGCGGCGCCGTGCCGAAGAACTACATTCCGTCGGTTGAAATTGGCGTGCGCGACTATCTCGAAGAGGGGCCGCTGGGTTTCCCAGTGGTTGATGTCGGTGTCACGCTAACAGATGGCTCCTATCACTCGGTCGATAGTTCCGACATGGCGTTCCGTCAGGCTGGGCGGCTTGCGATGTCGGAAGGGATGCCGAACTGCCAACCGGTTTTGCTGGAGCCGGTCATGGCCGTTGACATCGCGGTGCCGTCGGAAGCGAATTCGCGCATCAACAGCATCATTTCGCAGCGGCGCGGCCAGATCCTCGGCTTCGACGGGCGGGCTGGATGGCCGGGATGGGATGTTATTCAAGCGCACATTCCAGCGTCGGAAATGGACAACCTCATTATTGATCTGCGCTCGGCGACGGCAGGTGTCGGCTCTTTTACGGCCAAGTTCGATCATCTCTCGGAGATTGGCGGGCGGTTGAAGGATCAAGTGCTGGCGGCACACAAACAGGCGGCCGAATAGCCGCGGGTCAGCCGTGAACCGGTTGGAAAAATGCGAAAGGCGGCCAGAGTTAGCCGCCTTTCGTTTGTCCAGCCCAATGGCCGGAAATATCAGGACTAATGCCAGTCTTGGCGCCACCCCTGGAACTGCTCTAGGTATTCGACCTGCGTTGGCCGCCTGCCAATGCCAGCGCACGCTTCTGGATGCGTTTCACCACTTTCAAGACGGGCGCACGGGGGTGTTTGCCCTTCTAGTGTTGGCGCGCAAGCGTTAGCTTATGCAGCGGCGACCCAGCAGCCTGACACGAAACCGAATGCCACGGCGTCCGGGTTCTTGCGTGCAGCTTCTATGAGCTTGTCAGGCGATTGAACATCGACGGCTTTGCCCGTCTTCCGCTCCGCCTTAGCGCCATTCAACAAAATGACGACTTTACCGAGTAATTCGGCCCGAATGGTTTTCATTGCTGCCCTCCAGCACTCAACCAGAAACAAAGGAAGTCAACTGATTATCCGCGTCTCCACAGTATGCTCATTCTGCTTATTTACTACTTCAGTATGACACGTCGATGACCTTATCCACAAGCGTAACTCGCAACCGCGAATTCAAATCTTGACTAGTCGTAATTCTATGTTGCGAAGCAATAATTAGACGTCTGAAGAGTCATATTTTTGGCTAAGATCATTGAGAAATTCTGCCTGCGCGATCATCTTGCACTGCGGCATCGCGGGGGCGTTCTAATTTTTACTGTGTGGCTGAGCCCCATATTTGACCGAGACGCGCGTCGCGCCCGCAGCCGGCGCGATAGAATTTGTAGCGCGTCGAATTGGTTTTGTAGAAATTTTGGTCCTTTGCAGCCGTGAAGTCGCCGGCGCCCAAGATTTCCACGACGATGGGCTCTTTCAGTTTTCCGCCATTTTCAAGTGCAGCCTTGCTCTCAGCGGCTAAGCGCTTCTGCTCGTCATCGTAAACAAATATGGCCGGGCGGTACTGGCTGCCGCGATCGCAAAATTGGCCTGTCGCATCGTGCGGATCGACGTTGCGCCAGAAGTGAGCGAGCAGTTTGGGATAGCTGACAACCGCCGGGTTATAGGTTACACGCACCACTTCGGTGTGCCCTGTTTCGCCGCTGCCGACTTCTTCGTAAGTTGGGTTCTTGGTATGACCGCCCATGAAACCGGATTCAGTGTCGAGCACGCCCGTTACCTTGTCGAAGTCGCTTTCGACGCACCAATAGCAGCCAGCCGCAAAGGTCGCGACCGCGGACTTGCTGTCTGCCGCCCACGTTGGGGTAGCCGTCAGTATCAAAGCAAAGATGAGTGCGGTGAGCGCGCGCATGGGCGTACCTCTGATGGAATTGTTTGGGGTTCGGATCTCGAAAAAGAGTGCGGCTAGCTTGCAGCCTTCGGCACGAACGTCATGGAGACGCCGTTCATGCAGTAGCGCAAGCCTGTCGGTTTCGGACCGTCTTCGAAAACATGCCCCAGATGCCCGCCGCAGCGGCGGCAATGGACTTCGGTGCGAGTCATAAAGAAGCTGCTGTCGTCGGTTGTGCCGATAGCGTTGTCGATCGGCTTGAAGAAGCTCGGCCAGCCCGTGCCGCTATTGAACTTCGTATCGGAGGTAAAGAGCGGCAGTTCGCACCCGGCACAGTTATAGTTGCCGGCGTCGTAGACCTTATCCAGCGGTGAGGTGCCGGCGCGTTCGGTGCCGTGCTTGCGCAGAACCTGGAACTGCTCGGGCGTCAGGATCTTCTTCCACTCGGCTTCGGTCTTGGTCACTTCGAACTCCGTCTTACTTTCCTCGGCCGCTATGGCCATAGTGTTGCACAGGGGCAGAGCGGCGGCGAGGCCGAGGCCAGCCCTGGTGAAGTCGCGTCGCGTATACATGTCGTGGTCCTAGGGTTCCGAGCTGCATCTTCCGGCCATCAGCCGGTTTCCTAGTCAGATACGGGCCAGACTAGGCTGGCGTTTCGTAGATTTGGGCTAGGGAATCGATCACGACTGCGTGGGTTTCATGGCCGGGGCCGGAAATCGACCCGTTTTTCGAGCTTAATTTCATGATTCGTGAGCTTGCAGCGGTAGGCCAGCATTTCGACGCCAGTGGCTGCAGCCTTAACGAATGCGGCCGCATAGGCTGGGTCGATGTCGCCCGCAACGTCGAATAACTTCGCGTCGCCGCGCTGGATCAGGAACACCATGACGGCGCGATGCCCGGCCGCGACCATGTTGGAGAGTTCGTTGAGGTGCTTGACGCCGCGCTCGGTCTTACTGTCGGGAAATTCGGCGAGGCCCGCCTTGCGCATGAGGTGCACATTCTTGATTTCGACGTAGCACAAGCCCTTGTTCGTGTCTTCGAGCAGGATATCGATGCGGCTGTTCTCGCCGTACTTCACCTCGCGCCGCAGTTCATTAAAGCCGGTCAATTCCGCAACCTTGCCAGCAGTAATGGCTTCGCTGACAATAGCGTTGGGATGACCGGTATTAATGCCAACGAGGGTTGAGGTCTTGCCGGGCCCAGCCTCAATCATTTCCCAGGTATGGCGGTATTTGCGGGTCGGGCTGTCGCTTGTCGAAAGCCAGACTGTTGAGCCCGGCGCAGTAAGACCGAGCATGGAACCGGTATTAGGGCAGGCCGCCGTTACCGCGCTGCCGTCCTCAAGCACCACGTCCGCCAGGAACCGCTTATAGCGCTGGGTCAGGGTGCCTTTGAGGAGGGGCGACGCGAATTTCATGGTGCGATCCATAGCGAGTTTGACGCGCTGCCGGCAACACCATTTCTGGGATTTCCTGGAGGATTCGCGTCTTTTCCAGGCGGGTGATATGCATCGCGGCAGGGGACGAGCAATAGGATCGAGTCAATCGTGGGCGCCCAGAAAGACATCACAGCAGCCGTGCTCGTCATTGGCGACGAGATCCTGTCCGGGCGCACCAAGGACAAGAATATCGCTGTGATTGCACAGCGTATGACCGAAATTGGCATCCGCTTGAAGGAAGTCCGTGTGGTCGCCGATGACGAGGCCGACATTATCGCGGCGGTGAACGCACTTCGTACCCGGTACACTTATGTCTTCACAACCGGCGGCATCGGCCCAACCCACGACGACATCACGGCGGTCAGCATCGCCATGGCGTTTGGTGTTGCGATCAACGTCGATCCGCGTGCCCGCGCGTTGATGCAGGCGGCTTGCGATGCGCGCGGCGTTGAACTGACCGAAGCGCGCTTGCGCATGGCGCGCCTTCCCGCCGGCTCGGAGCTGGTCGAGAACTCGATCTCCATTGCGCCGGGTTTTATGCTCGGCAATGTCATCGTCATGGCCGGCATTCCCGACATCATGCGCGTGATGCTGGACGCTGTGACGCCACGGCTCCAGACCGGCGCGCGCGTGTTGTCCGAGACCATTGCGCTCGATAAGCCCGAGAGCCAGATCGCCAGCCTGTTTGCGGCGCATCAGGCGCTCTACCCCGATATCGCGATGGGGAGCTATCCCTGCATGCGCGACGGCCGGCCGGCGACGGACCTCGTGCTGCGCGGTACGGATGCGGTCCGGCTCCAGGCTGCCGTTGGGGAACTGAGCGAAAAGCTCGGGTTGCCAATTGTGGCCGTTTAAGCTCTGCGCCCTTAAGAGAAGTATCGAGTTATATTATTGAAAGATAACAGTTTAGTGCGCCGCAACATGGCGGCAATCCGCCACGGTGCTTGTGCTTGGTTAATGCCTATGGTGAGCCCGTTCGGCGGGCCCTGTTTGAGATAGCAACGCCTGGACCGGACCCATGGAGGAAGTGAGTGCGCACGGCACGCGCACGGCCGCTGAAAAATAGGAGCGTTACATGTTTCGAGGGATTACGCGGCTCAACGTCCGCGCGTTTTCATTTTCTGCGCTGATTGCAGCGCTCGCTATCTCGGCATCGCCGGTTTTCATGGCGGATCAAGCCGAAGCCAAGACACCCGGCAAAACCTACTGCTACAAGGGCACCTGCCACCAAGTTAAAACTCTCGCGGAAACGGTTGATTTGATCGGTCGCGTCGAGACGCTGACATCTTCTTACTACGACGACTGCAAATTTGACCGGTTCAATCCGTGTGGCCTGACGTCGTCGGGCGAGAAATTCCGCCCCAACGACGCCGACAACGCCGCGAGCCCGATTTATCCCGACGGCACGGTCGTGCTGTTGTGGAATGAAAAGAACGGCCAAGCCGCCGTCGTGCGCATCAACAATGCCGGCCCCTACTGGGGAAAGCGCAAGATCGACGTCTCGCGCGCGACCGCTGAGAAGCTCGGCTTCAAGAAGCGCGGCGTGGCGAAACTTGCCGTACGCGTGATCTCAGCGCCGTCAAAGGCTGAAGCGCGCTACAAGAAAAACCGCCGCTATGACGCCATTCCGGGCGCACTCGGAACTTTTGCATCGATCGAGTCCGCTGCTGGCGGCGCGGTCTTGGCAATGACTGGCGGCAAGACGGAAACTCTTGCTTCGGTTGTCAGCAAGTTGCCGCCTCTGCCGGGTGCAGCAAGCACGATCCAGACGCCCTTGAGCGGCGCGAGGCTTGCAAACGCTGAAACTTTGCCGGGTCAGAGCGCGGATCTATCTGTCGGCGGCGAAACACCGGCTGATGGTTTGAGGGCAGCGGCCCGCCGCACGTTCGGTCTCGATCAAGAAATCCGCCGCGTAGCGCCATCGACGATGACGGCAGAAGCCTTGTACGGCCGCATACGCGCGCCGCTCTAGGTTTTCGGGCTTCAGTGATATCTCAAATGAAAAAGGCCTCTCCGTTTCGACGGGGAGGCCTTTTCCGATTGAAGCGTCAAATCTGAAGATCAATTGACCGGCATGCGCTCCCGGCGGCCGAAGTCTTTCTTGCGCGCGCCAGCTGACGGTTGATCGTCGTCGTCCTCATCGTCGTCTTCCGCGATGAACAGGTCGTATTGCGTGTCGAGCGCATCGAGGAATGCCGCTGCCATATCGAGTAATGGCCCAAGGGCCAATCGCTTGGCGACGAGGAAGCTGTCGTCAATCGTCAATTGGGCGGCATGCGCGACATTGGCTGCGTCGGGTGCGATAAGGCCGCGGCTGCGCACGTAAGCGACCAAGCCGTCGCCAGTATCAAAGTCGTCGTCCGTCGCGTCGCCGCATTCGCTGACGGCGTCCATCAGTATTGCGGTGGCGCCCACAAAGAGATTGGCGACAGGCGCAAAGCGCTTGTCGGTTTGGCTCAGGGTGCGCGCGTGTTCGCGCGCCTTGATGGCGTGGGCGATAAGGATCAATTCGTAGCCGCGCACGTCTTCGGCAAGCGCACGCTGGCTGCTTGCGAAAACTTCAGGCGCTCCTGGATATTCCGCCAAACTGCGCCAGTCGGCGCCGCACGTGACGAGATCTTCGCCAGCGGCAAGCACCCCGTCGAGATGGTCGGCCAGCATATAAACAGGCAGTGGCGCCATGGGCGCTGACTTGGTCATTGGTAAAGTTCCCGCAAACTTCGTGGTGACTCGAAAGGGCAGAGTGCACTGATTCGCGAATCAACCCAACGCGAGCACAAGGGGCCTGTGGGCGGGCTGGGATAAGCGGGGATAAGGTGTGGAAGAGGCACCTTGCTGAATTGGCGGGCCAACCGTTTTGTTCCGGTGATTTAGTCTGGCACGGTCTCCTGGCTCGGTCTCGACTGTTTTGGCGCGCAACGAGGCGGCGCTATGACAGCCGATGCTTCTGGTTAAGCATCGACCGGCTGCGCCCCCTTCCTCCTTACCCCATCCGTGCTAAAGGCGTTCTCCCGTACCCCATCTGGACCCTACGCCACGCCCATGCCGCCGCTCAAGCATTTGTCGCTCATCACCTCGACGGGATTTCCCGATTACGCGCTGCTGGATTCAGGCGGCGGGCGCAAGCTTGAGCGCTTCGGCAAGATTATCGTTGATCGCCCCGAACCGCAGGCGCTGTGGCAACCGCGGCTGGCGAAGGCCGAATGGTCAAAGGCGAACTGCGTGTTCTCGGCGTCGGGCGAAGATGACGAGAAGGGTAAGTGGCGCATCGACAAGCCCGTGCCGGAGAGCTGGCCGGTGCGCATTCCAATGGACGTGGCGCAAGCGGCCGCCCCTCACGCTCTATCCGCTCCCTCCCCCTCACCCCAGCCCTCTCCCCGTCATGGCGAAGCCATGCTGCGCATGGAGGGGGAGAGGGAGATTACAATGCTCTGCAAGCTCGCGGGCTTATGGCATCTCGGGCTATTCCCGGAACAGGGGCCGCATTGGGCGTGGATGCTCTCAGAACTCGCCAAGATCAAAGGTGAGACACCGCGCGTCTTGAATCTTTTTGGCTATACGGGCGCCGCATCATTGCTCGCGGCAAAATCGGGCGCGGAAGTCACCCATGTCGACGCGTCAAAGAAAGCGATTTCGTGGGGACAAGGAAAATCAAGCGGCCTCAAAACTCGATGCCGCCAAGGTCCGTTGGATTGTCGATGATGCCGCGAAATTTGTGGCGCGCGAAGTTAGGCGCGGGAAGACCTATCACATGATCCTGGTCGATCCGCCGAAGTTTGGTCGCGGGCCGGAAGGTGAGGTGTGGGATTTGTTTACGCATTTGCCCGCGCTGCTGAACGATTGCGCCAAGTTGCTGGCTTCCAATGCGGCCATGGTGCTGACGGTGTATGCCATTCGCGCATCCGCCTTGAGTTTCGATCAGCTGATGCGCGATACGCTACGTGATAAGCGCGGCACCTTCGATACGGGTGAACTCGCGATCCAAGCGCAAGGCGGCCATGCCGTGCCGACGTCCCTGTTTGTCAGGTGGAGCGGCAACCCATGATAAGAAAAGTAGGTAGGGTTAGCGCCGGCCACGGTTTCGATGTAACGGCACGGTCCTGGATCCGGTGCGCGACCACTTGGAAGTCCCCTTGCGGGGTAACCCAAAAGCTCGTGCCGCCGTGCGCAAATGCAGGATCGTTGGGTTACGCGCGGTGCTCTCAATTGAGTTTCGCTCACGAAGTTTCGGGCCGCGCTAACCCAACCTACGGTATTTCCGCATGAACATGCCCAAGGCCATCACCAGCCTGACCAACGACCGCATCAAGGCGATCCGCGCACTCGAAATGCGCAAGGTGCGCAAGGAGACAGGGCTCTTCGTGGCTGAAGGCGCGGCGTTGCTCATCAGCGCGCGCGATCACGGATTTAGGCCGGAAACGATTGTCTATCAGGCGGGATCGGTTGAAAGCGGAATTAACAAGGGCCTCGTCACCTGGGCGCTGAAAGAAGGCGCGGAAGTTTTGGAAGTTTCGGAAGCGGTTCTGGCGAAGCTTGCTTCAAAAGATAATCCGCAAACCATGCTCGGTGTGTTCCGGCAAAGTTTTGCCGCCGCGCCAAAACCAAAGGCCGTTGCCCATGACGCGACCTGGCTGGCACTCGACGAGGTGCGCGATCCCGGCAACTTGGGAACGATTATTCGCACCTGCGATGCGGTTGGCGTTGCGGGCGTCATTCTGATCGGCAATTGTTGCGATCCATTTTCTCTCGAAGCCATCCGCGCGACCATGGGCTCGGTATTCGCTGTGCCAATGGTGAAGCTTGAGCGCGAGGCCTTCCTGGCGCTGGCGAAGGCGTGGCCGGGCGACGTGGTGGCGACCCATCTGGACGCACAGGAAGATTTCCGGGGCACTGCCTATCGCGGGCCTGAGCTTGTGGTTATGGGAAGTGAAGGGCCGGGGTTGCCGGATGAGGTGGCCAAGGCCGCAACGCGGCGCGTTAAAATCCCGATGTCGGGCGCGCTCGACAGTTTGAATTTGGCGATTGCCACGGCTCTCACTCTTTATCAGGTGCGTGGCCGGCATTTGAAGATCTGATCATGCGCATCGAATATCACCGCACGCTCATTGCCGACAAAGTTCGCAACGAAGCGTTTTACAAGGCGCTGAAGGCTGTCATCGTGCCGGGCAAAACGGTTGTCGCCGATATTGGAGCCGGAACGGGCCTGCTCGGACTGATGGCGTCGAAGCTCGGTGCCAAAGAGGTCTATCTCTTTGAAACAGCGGAAGTGGCGGGTGTTGCCGCCAAAATCCTCAAAGCAAATGGCGCCAAGAACTGCCACCTTTTCCCCTGCCATTCGACTGAGTTTCAGGACCCACTGCGCGCCGATGTCGTTGTCTCGGAAACGCTTGGCAACTACGCGTTCGAAGAAAATATGATTGATACGCTGAGCGACGCGAAGAAACGCTTCTTGAGGGACGGCGGCGTGATGATCCCGTCGCGCGTCGCGCAATTCGCGGTGCCCGTCATCGCGCCGCGTATTGATATGGAACTTAGCGCGTGGCGCGCGGCAGGTAAGGGGCTTGATCTTTCAATCGCGGAAACGATGAGCCGCAACAATGTCTACGTGCGTACCTTGAAACCGGCAGAGCTTCTCGACGGCGGCGACGGCCGCGCAGGAATGGGACCGAGTTGAACTTGGGATTGATCGCCGTAGCGCCCGCAAAGGCGAGGTCAGATGGCGGGTGAAAACAGCCGAAACGATCTACGGCTTTGCCTATTGGTGGACGGCGGAGCTTGTTCCCAGTGTCAGTTTATCGACTTGTCCCTCGGCGCCGCGCACGCACTGGGAGCAGCTCTATTTTCCGTTGCTGACGCCGATGGCGGTAAAAGCCGCCGAGTCCGTGGTGCTGTCTCTACGCTCGACCTCGTCGGAGGCGGCCGGCACGCACCTTGCCTGGACGGCGGTGCATTTCGGTAAAGACGGTAAGTCCCTGAGCCGGCAAGCGCTCGATCTGAATAAAGGTTTTTTGCCTTAGGTATCGTGCAAACTCTTGAGGGCTCGAAATTTCGATCAGCAATCGAGGTCGCACCACAGGCACGCGTGATCGGACGCGGCGTGGAAGGACTGCTTCATCTCTGGATAGACTTCCCAGAGCGGCTTTTTGTTCGGGCCCCACACGCCCTTGCGCCACACGCCGCCACCCTTGACGCGCTTGAACAACGCAGGCGACAAAAGGATGTAGTCGATCTTTTCGCGTTCCGAACAGCGCCCAAAGGTGCCTGGGCGCCCGCCGCTATCAAAGGCTGGATGTTCGGAAATGTCTTTAAAGCCGCTTTCCTTGATCAGCGGGGCAAGTGCTGCACTGTCGGGCGTGTCGTTGAGATCGCCGACGACGGCAACGAGGGTGGCGGATTCCGCCGCAAGCCGCTCGACAATGCGGCGCACAAACTCCGCTTGCAGCCAGCGCTTGCGGTTCGAGGCATCCTGCCCGCCGTAGCCCTTGCTCTTGAAGTGGTTGGCAAGCACCCAGACGGTTTCATTTGCTTTTGTGCGCACGCCATATTCGGGGCAGTCGCGGCTGAATACGGTGTCGCCGAGCGTGGTCTTGTCGTCAACGTGGCTTTGCATCCAGCCAATCTGGAAGTCTTTCCGGGTCATGAGGCCGACATCGATGCCGCGGTCGTCGTTGCCGTCGATAAGCATAATGTGTTCGTATGGCTCGCCTCCGGCGGCGGACAAGAGCTGGTGCGAAAATTCCTTGAGCGCCTGCCGGCCTTCGCATTCGATCACGGCGAGTACGTCCGGATTGACGTCGCGAATGACTTGCGCGGTGTTGCGCGTCGCAATTTCGTTGATGACGTCTTTTTTCATTTCCAGCCAGCCGACCCAGTCGGCGCGGCCGTTGGCGGCAATGCGTGAACCCTTCAGCTTGGAATAGCTCAATAGCTGCCCGCGATTTTCGCGCAGGATGACGTAGCGGCTGTCGTTGCGCTTATCGATGCCCAAGTCCGTCAGCAACTGCAAAATGCGGGCTTTGCTGGTGTCTGTATAGACGGGTTCTTCGAAGAGCCGCGTCAACTCGGCGACTTGTTCGAGGATCGCGCGGGCAAGCGCTTCGTCCTCAAGGTTGAGGGCGCGGGCTCGCGCAAATAGGTTCTCGACGTTGTAGGTTGCGAGCCGCATGAGTGCCTCGGTTGGCATGATTCTATTCCGGACAACTTAGGGGTGCTCCAACAAGTGCAGCGGTACAAATCTACGGTGTCCACAGGCGTTATGGCGATTTGTGCTTCCGAATCGTGAAGTCTCGACACATGCCGCATTGCTGTTCTAAGAAGTGGCAGCGGTTTTGCTGGCGCTTGGCGCAAAAGCGATTGAGGGAGATGCAGGCATGACGGTCTTGATTGTAGGGCTCATTCTTTTCCTTGGGCTGCATCTGCTGCCAACGTCGCCTGAACTGCGCGCAGAGTCTTGTCGAGCGGCTGGGCGCCAATACTTACAAGGCGGTGTTCTCGGTTCTATCGCTGATTGGCTTTGCCGTGATCGTGCTCGGATATCACAAGATGCAATTGTATCCGGGCAAGAACCCGGTTCTGTGGGATCCGCCAACTTGGACGCGCCATATCGCTCTCGCATTGATGCTGCCGTCGATGATTTTGCTTGTTGCAGCGAACGTGCCATCGCGCATCCGCACGGCCGTCCGGCATCCCACGCTGCTCGCCATAAAGCTATGGGCGCTCGCGCATTTGCTTGCAAATGGCGATCTGGCATCATTGCTTTTGTTTGGATCGTTCCTGGCTTATGCCGTTTATGATCGCATTTCGGTGAAAAGCCGCGGGGCGCTTGGCCCGCTAGGCGACGCGCAACCGAAGGGCATCATGGGCGACGTTGTTGCCGTTACGGTAGGTACTGCGCTTTACGCAGCGCTACTGTTGGGTGGGCACCAGTGGCTGATTGGTGTGGCGCCGGTCGCGGGGTGAAGTTCAGCGCGTGAGTACGACGAACTCGGTGCCCTTGCCGGTCTCGTTGCTGAGGTCGCGGTCGGATATGATCAGCGACATGCCGGGTTTGGCGAGTTCTGCAATCGTGTCTTGAATTTCCTGCGGGACGCGGAAGGACTCAAGAGCAACGCGAACAGCCTCGTCAGAGAGGTTGGGCGCGCTCTGATCGCGCTGTTTGCGCTTTTTGGACTGTCCCTGGTCTGCGAGTGCAAGGCGCGGAGCCTGCGCACTGATCAGCCGCCATGAGAACCTGTCGCCTGTTGCGTCGTAGTCGATGGCTGTCAGCACATGCGTGCCGATAGCGCCGGGATTGTCTGCAATGTCGATGGGTGCTTCGAGTAATGGATCGAAGCCTTGCCGGACGTAGATTTTTTGGGTCTTGAAACTGATAAACACTGACAAGGGCCGCGCGCGCCGGGCGACGTCTTTTTGGGCTTCAATTAGTGCAGTTTGGGCGGAGCGCAGTTGCGCAACAGCGGTCTTGACCTCGTCGATGGCCCGGTTCTTGGCGGACTCGGCGGCGGCAAATGTCGCTTGCACATCGGCAACGACCATTTCGCCTTTGGCTGCTTCGGTCTTGGCGGCATCGGCTTCGATGGTGGAATCAAGAATGCGGTCTTCGAACTCGGCCTCTTTGTCTTCGAGTTCCAAGCGGGCTTTGGCATCGGTCACCGGCCTGGCAGCGGACATGAAGGAGCGAAACTTTTCAACCGCTGCCTTCCTTTTGCTCTCGGCTGCCGCCGCGTTGCGCAACACGCCTTCATAAGGCGCTCGCGCCGTCTTCAAGCGCGCTTCCGCGTCCTGGGCCGGGCGCAGCGTCGCCTGAGCTTTTTCACTCGCCGCAACTTTTTGCGTTTCAGCTGCTTTCATTTCGGACTGCAGCCGCTGGATCTTGTTTTCCAGCATTCGGGTGGCTTCAATACGTGAGCGAGGCTTCTGCGGGTCCGGGTTCGCGGGAGGAGCGGTCTCGGCGTGTGCGGCGGTAACCGGCATGAAAGATGGCAATTGCACGTCGCCCGCACTCGCAGGGCTATTGTCGGCCACGCGTGTGTCACGCAAAGCGGTGCTCTGCACAGGCTCGGCCGTTACTGCCGGTAGCGGTTTGAAAAGAAGATTGTCTTCAAATTTTACCGGCGACAACTCGTCGTTTGTAATGATAACGCGGCCCCCAACATTCGTTTGCTTAAACAGGGATCGCGCAAAAGAGGCCGGCAGGCGGATGCAGCCGTGCGACGCGCGGTAGCCAGGAACGACACCGGCATGGAAGGCAATGCCCGACCACGTCACACGCTGCATGTGGGGCATGGGTGCGCCGTCGTAAATATTGCTTTCGTGATACTCTTGCTTTTCGAGGATCGAGAAGACGCCCGTCGGTGTGTCGAACCCGGGCTGTCCGCTCGAAATGCGCGAGTTGGCAAGTTCGCCATAACCATCAAATACGCGCACGCGCTGTTTTCGCAACGATACAAGCAGCATCAATGGTGTTTGAGGTCTTGTGGTTTGGGGCGCCGCTTTAGTTGCGGCGGTTTTCGCGACGCCAGGGGACGTCCTGACTTTTGCGGCGTTGTCGCGCGCCTCCGAGAACGCAGGCTGCGAGGCAGTCCATGGGGCAGCGACCACAACGAATACCGCCGCTAACACCCGCATGACACGGACGCTCCGATGGCAGTTTCCACGATTGCCGACTACGCTACCCACGGAACAAACCCACCCCGGCTGGACACAACAAATTCGATCGTCCAGCATCTTACAACATGCAACCTACGCCTTAGATATCAGACAAGACAATCGGCTCGCAACAATTTGACCTCGGATTTTCCAAAGTCGATCCCTATATGTGGCGATAAATCAACGCTTTGCTGGTAACTTCTAGTGTTGAATGGAGCCTGGACCGGAATTTACCAAGCCTTAAGCGCGGGGGCTATTGCCGACCTGGCGCGGTGGTAGAGACAAGGCTTACGTTCACAAGACTGGTAATCGGTAATCGGAGAAACGTCGGAACCACATGTCAGCCCAAGCTACGCTTAAGCGCTTTATGGCACCCGATATCACCGCAATGAAGGGCGGCAACCCTATCGTGTCGTTGACGTCGTACCATGCCCATACTGCGGCAATTGCCGATAAATATTGCGATTTCCTGCTGGTTGGCGACAGCCTTGGCATGGTGATGCACGGGTACGAGACGACGGTGCCGGTTCCACTTGATCTCATGATCATGCATGGCCGCGCGGTCGTTCGTGGATCGAAACGGGCACTGGTCGTTATCGATATGCCGTTTGGCACGTATGAAGAAAGCCCCGCTGTCGCTTTTCGGAATGCGGCACGCGTCATGAAGGAAACGGACTGCGGTGCCGTCAAACTCGAAGGCGGCAGCCGCATGGCCGAAACGATCCACTTTCTCGTGGACCGCGGCATTCCCGTCATGGCGCATATCGGTCTGACGCCACAATCTATCCATGTGCTCGGGGGATTCAAAACTCAAGGCCGCACCACGGATCAGTGGGCGGCCATCGAAGAAGATGCCCGGCTGGTCACGGAAGCGGGGGCCTTTGCCGTTGTTCTGGAAGCCATGTCGGCACCGCTCGCCGACCGCATCACCAAAGCGATTGCGATTCCGACGATCGGTATAGGCGCGTCACCAGGATGCGATGGTCAGATCCTGGTGATGGAGGACATGCTCGGCTTGTCGCCCAAAGTCGCCAAGTTCGTCAAAGAGTTCGGGGCGATCGGCAAGGCGATTAAGTCAGCCATCGGCAGTTATGCCCGCGAAGTGAGGGGCCGCACCTTCCCCGCCCAAGAGCATACCTACGCCCTAAAGGACGATGAAACGGCGCAATCGCCGGCCGGCAGCCGCCCGGAAGGGGCTAGAGACACGAAAAAGCCGAAAAGCCCGAGCACTTGATTGCTCCAGTATTGGTTTACAAGCGCTTGAAATAAAAGGGCCGATGCCTTTTGTGGGGGCACAAGGTATGTGGGCTTGCCCTGGCCGCCTGCTCAGCTATCTATGCGAGCCGCACAGACGCTCTGGACAGACGACGCTCTGGACAGACGACGCCTCAATTGGGGCGTAGAACGTACGCGCTCTGCTCACGGTGAACGGGACAATAAAAAGAACAACGCAAGCGGGAGAGTTGATTTCATGGCGGACGATCGCGACAGCCTGTTGCGCGAGGTGGACGAAGAACTTCGGCGCGACCAGATGCAAAAGATCTGGGAGCGTTATAGCGGGCTCATTTTCGGTGTCGCCGCACTTATCGTGGTTGGCGTTTGGGGCTATAAATTCCTGGAAAGCCGGCGCATATCGGCGGCTGAAACCGCGGGCGCTGAATTTGCGGCCGCTTCACAGCTTGCGGCCAATTCAAAGAATGACGACGCTCAAAAGGCGTTTGAGAAAATAGCGGCGAGCGGCCCGAGCGGTTATGCGGCGCTGGCAAAATTGCAGGTTGCCGGTGCGCAGGCAAAAGCCGGCAAGAGCGCCGAAGCGCTCGCCACATTTGATGCCTTGGCCAAGGAGCCTGGCACAGATGATCTGTTGAAAAGCTTTGCCCAATTGCAGGCGGCGTCGCTGAGGCTCGGAGAAGCCGACTTTACCGAAATGCAGAATCGGCTCAACTCGCTGGTGGGTGACGCCAGTCCATTCAAGACGACCGCGCGTGAACTCTTGGGTTTTGCGGCGTTCAAAGGTGGTAAGTTCGAGGAAGCGCGCAAGCATCTTGAGCCGCTCTTGATCGATCCTGCAGCATCGCGGGCAATTCAAGAGCGCATCAAAATCGTGATGGCGCAGATTACTGCTGCCGAGGCGCCGGCAGCGCCAGTGACAACTCCGTCAGCTGCTCCACCGGCAGCTGCAACAGACGTAACGGCACCCGCCGCGACGTCTGAGCCGGAAAAGAAATAGGAGACCTCGTTGAACAATAGCTCGAAGGGAGAGAAGATGCGGATCACCGCGAGGGCTGCGGCCCTGCTGTTTTCTGCGCTTCTTGGTACGGGCTGTTCAAGCGATGGCCCGACGCTGCCGAAGCTTGGCGATCTCAATCCGTTCAAGGAAAAGGCGCAGCCTCTACCCGGACGGCGCATCCCGGTGGTGCAGACGACCGAAAGCATTGCCGGCAATCTCGCCGAAGCCAATCAACCGATTATTCTCCCGCCACAGCGCGCCAACGATAGCTGGACGCAACCCGGCGGCGACGCCAACAACGCGCCCGGCCATCTGACGCTGAATGGTTCGGTGCGCCAGGTTTGGAGTCAAGAAGCGGGCGAAGGTTCGTCGAAGACCGGCCGCGTCATGGCGAGCCCAATTGTTTATGACGGAAAAGTCTACACGCTGGATGCCGAAGGCAAGGTGACGGCATTCTCATTGTCGGGCGGCAAGGTGTTCCAGGTCGCGACGGTGCCTGAAAATGAATCGGGCGGCGGCGGGCACGGTGGCGGATTGGCAGCTGAGAACGGCCGCCTCTATATCGCCAACGGCTACGGTGTGGTTGCAGCGCTTGATCCAGGCTCGGGTAAGGTGATTTGGCAGAAAAATCTTGGTGCCCCCGTTCGCGCGGCTCCGACGGCCGCAGGCGACAAGTTATTTGTCGTCACGGTGCAGGGACGTTTCTATTGTCTCTCGGGTGTTGATGGTGCCGAACTCTGGGCGGTGCGCGGTCTCCCGCAACAAGCAAGCTTGATGACATCGACCAGCCCGGCGGTGGATGGTGATATCGTTGTCGTGCCGTATCCTTCCGGCGACTTGATGGCCCTCAAAATTTCAGACGGCACGCCTGTTTGGTCGGAAAACCTGGCGCGCACACGTGCAACGTCACAGATGGCATCGATGAGCGATGCCGCACGCCCGGCCATCGATGGCGGGACGGTATTTGCGGTCGGACATTCGGGGCGCATGATCGCGACCAACTCGAAAACCGGCGAGCGGTTGTGGTCGATCAACGTGCCTGGCATTCAGGGTCCCTGGGTGGCGGGCGATACGGTTTATGTCGTCGATACGGGCGGCCGCGTCATGGCGCTGGATCGCAAGGACGGAAAGACGCGCTGGACGGCAAACCTGCCGGAATCGAAAACTTGGTCGGGGCCCGTTTTGGCTGGCGGCACATTGTGGCTTGCCTCCAATAAGGGACGCTTGATCGGCGTCGATGCGGCAACCGGTAAGGTTGGAAGCCAAGTGGACCTCGGTAACCCTGTTTTTATCCCGCCCGTTGTGGCGCAGGGCCGCATGTTCGTGCTCACGGATAACGCGAAACTCATCGCGCTAAACTGAGAATTGGGATAGAGAATACGGACGTCAGAGCGGCCCCCCTCAGGGGCCCTCGCTGTTTTTAGGCTATCCGTAGCGCCATGCCTCAACCTCCTGTCGTCGCCATCATCGGCCGGCCCAATGTCGGCAAGTCGACGCTGTTCAACCGTCTGACCGCATCGCGTGCTGCGCTCGTCTCTAATATGCCGGGGCTGACGCGCGACCGGCGCGAGGGCGTTGCCGATCTCGGCGGCCCGTTGATCACACTTGTCGATACCGCAGGACTTGAGGAGGCCGCACCCGGATCCATCGCCGCGCGCATGCGCCAGCAGACTGAGAAGGCCATTGAAGACGCTGCCCTCGTCTTGTTCGTTGTCGATGCGCGCTCGGGCGTGACACCGACGGACACAGCCTTTGCGCGGCTGGTGCGCAACTCAGGGCGGCCGATCATCCTCGTTGCCAACAAGGCCGAGGGTAAACAAGGGACGGACGGATTTTACGACGCCTTCTCGCTCGGCTTTGGCGCGCCACTAGCGATCTCCGCTGAACATGGCGAAGGCATCGGCGACCTGATTGCCGATATCGGCGCGGCGCTGGGGCTCAAGTTCCCGGTGTGGAAACGTAAAGGCCGTGGCGCAGAAGATAATAGCGACGAACCGGACGTGGCAGTAGCCGAAGAAAAGACCAAGCCTATTCGCGTCGCGATCGTCGGACGGCCCAATGCCGGCAAGTCGACGCTGGTAAATGCGATCCTCGGCGAAGAACGCATGATCACGGGGCCAGAGCCCGGTCTGACGCGTGACAGCGTTTCGAGCGACATCGATTATAAGGGCCGTACCATACGCCTGTTCGATACAGCAGGTCTCCGCCGCAAAGTCCGCATCACGGAAGCGGCTGAGAAACTTTCGGCCAGTGACGCGGTGCGCGCCATCCGATTTGCTGAAGTCGTGGTTTTGTTGATTGACGCCGAGCATCCGTTTGAAAAGCAGGATCTGACAATTGGTTCTATGGCCGTTGACGAAGGCCGCGCGCTGGTCATTGCCGTCAACAAGTGGGATCTGGTTGAAAACAAGCAGAAGGCACTTAAGGAATTGCGCGAGACCGTAGCCGACAGCTTGGCCCAGGTTCCAGGCGTCGCACTGGTGACTTTGTCGGCCCGCGCGGAAACTGGCATCGATCAACTTATGGCGGCCGTCACGAAAACGCATGAGACGTGGAACAGGCGGGTGCCGACGAACCAGCTCAATCGCTGGTTGGCGGAAGCATTGTCGCGCCATTCCCCGCCGGCTGTGTCAGGACGGCGCATCAAGATCCGCTATATGACGCAGGCATCGACGCGGCCGCCGACGTTCGTGGCATTTTGTCAGCGCGCCGAAGCGCTGCCGAAATCCTATGTGAAGTACCTAACCAACAGCCTACGGGAGGCGTTCGATCTTCCGGGGGTGCCGATCCGCTTCAATATGCGCACGGGCGACAATCCGTTCGCCCAAAAGTAGCCCCCTAAAGGCCTTTTTTTGAAGGCTTGTGACCGAGTGTTTCACGGGTGTTACTGGCGCTTGGCTGCGCTAGCCACTAGTTTAAGAGGCCTCCGTTCTTCGGATGGGGGGTATGCGGGACGTAAAAATTGAGGACGCGCAGTATGCAGAATGTAATGACCACGATGAAGTTTGCAGCGTTGAGTGCGGCGTTGTTGGCGATACCGGCAACAGATGCTTTGGCTTTATCAAAAAAGGTCAAGAACGCTTGTGCAGGCGACTATCAGGATTATTGTGCGCAGTACGTGCCAGACAGCAATCAGGCGCGCCGCTGCTTTGAAAGCAATCATAAGGCGCTGTCGAAGCCGTGCATTCGCGCGCTGGTCGATGCGGGCGAAGTACCGTCTAAATATCTGAGAAAGTAAGTCCGGATAGCTGCGCTCTGCGCGGGCTAGAATGCGCAGCGGGCGGGAACACAAGCAGCAAACGTAAGTAGGCTGCTTAGTTCTCCGCCCGCACGGGCGACAGCCGCACGTCTGGCGCCGCTCCGGACCACCACAAATAGTGGATCCCCACTCAACTGCAAGCCCGATTGTGCAAAATAATTGCTTATGATTGCCCGCGCGCGTTAAGTGCCAACCTTACATCGCGCGTCCCCGGGGAACATTGTGAACGCCAAGCCAGCAGAAGTGCTGTTCTATCACTTGGAGCGTCAGCCGCTCGAACGGGTGTTACCAAACTTAATCGAGAAGACGTTGCAACGCGGATGGCGCGCGGTCGTGCAGTCGGGCTCTGAAGAGCGGCTTGACGCACTCGACGTGTCACTGTGGACCTTTAGCGAAGATAGTTTCTTGCCGCATGGCAGCAAGAAATCCGGCTATGCCAGCGAACAACCGGTTTATTTGACGACAGGCGCCGATGCGCCCAACGGGGCCGGGGTCAGGTTTTTCGTCGATGGAGCGACGGCTGAAGCATTCACGGGCGCCGAGCGCTTCGTTTACCTATTTGACGGCCGCGACCAGGACGCACTGACGGTCGCGCGTGGGCAATGGAAAGCGGCGAAGGCGGCCGGTTGCACGGTGACGTACTGGCAGGAATCGGAGAGCGGGCGCTGGGAGAAGAAGGCCTGATCGTGCGCGCCGCTTGACACAGGCCCGTTGCAACTGCTCAACCGCGCTCATGAATTACCGACACGCCTACCACGCTGGAAATTTTGCGGACGTCTTAAAACACGCCGTGCTGGCGCTCATCATCGAGCATCTGAAACAGAAGCCGCAGCCGTTCCGGGTCGTCGATCTTCATGCCGGGATTGGTCTTTATGATTTGTCGGGTGTGGAAGCGGGCAAGACGGGCGAGTGGCGCGAGGGCATTGGCCGGCTACTCGCGGCACCGCCGCCGGAAGACGTGGCGGCAGTTTTGGCGCCCTATCTTGACGCGGTGCGCAGTTTCAACGGCGCACCTGTTCCAAATGGGCAAATTCAATTCTATCCTGGCAGCCCACTCCTTGCGCGCCAACTGATGAGGCCCGGCGATCAGCTCGTGGCCAACGAACTTCATGCCGGCGACGCCGAAATCTTGAAGCAATGCTTGCACAAAATGCCCGGCACCAAAGTTATGAACCTTGACGCGTGGCAGGCCGTGAAGTCGCTGCTGCCGCCTAGAGAACGGCGCGGCGTGGTGCTCATCGATCCGCCGTTTGAACTTGCCAACGAATTCGAGGCGATCGAAGAAGGGCTTGGCGAGGGATTGCGGCGCTTCGCGACCGGCGTTTACATGATCTGGTACCCGGTCAAGGATCCGGCACGCGTAACCCGCTTCTTGCGGCAAATCAAAGGTCTGGGGATCGGCAAACTGTTGAACGTAAGTCTGAGCGTTGCGGCTCGCGATGCGGCGGCGGGGCTGACTGAAACAGGCGTGCTGATCGTAAATCCACCCTTCCGTCTAAAATCCCAGATCGAGCTCTTTCTGCCCTACTTCGTAAAGGCCCTCGCAACAGGACCTGGGGGACCTGGCGCTGGCTTTAGCATCGATGACTGGAGCCTTTGAGTTGGCGTTCGGCCCTGAGTTTGGCCGGTCAAGCAGCCTTTGAGCTTGCAGTCGCTGCCCGATTTTGGGAGGTTAGGCGCGCCTGAGACGGGTAGAGAGGCAATCCTCACCCCGTCGCGTCTCGCGAGACAGGATCGGGCGATATTGGGCCTATTCGCGAGAGACGACGCCGCGTGAGGCTAATCTACCCTGCTTCAAGAGATGCGGGATGGGACGAAATTTTTGCGCCCTGCTCGTATCACCCGCGCCCCCCAGCGGGAGACATCGAGGAGTGATTGCAGATGCGCCAGACTGGTGTCGTGAAATTTTATAATACGCAAAAAGGCTACGGGTTCATCAAGCCGGATGACGGCGGCAATGATGTGTTCGTGCATGTGACCGCTGTCGAGCGGTCTGGCATTGGTGCGCTCGTTGAAGGCATGCGCATTACTTTCGAGACCGAGCCAGATAAGCGCGGCAAGGGCCCGAAAGCGGTTGAATTGCTGCAAGCAAGTTGAACCTGAAACGAGACTATCGTGTTGCATAAAGGCGCTGCTGGCGCGCAAGCGTGTCCACGTCGCAACGGCGTGATTTGAAAAGCGGCTCTTTCAGGCGTGCGTGCGCAATGAAAAGCGTGCATTTTTAGGCTGGTTCTGCAAACTCAATGGGCCCGCGCCGGCGGTCCGAGTGAGGTTCGCTGATCAGAGTCTCCGGCAGTGTTTGGCAACAAGGGAGATAGGGCTTATGAAAAATTTTGTTTTGATTTCTCTTTCCGCAATTTTAGCGCTGACCGCCGCTGGGCCAGCAAAGGCGGCTCATCAGGCCGGTCATGGGAAATGCGTGATGGCGGGCGGCCAAGCGACGATGGTGACGCAAGACCTAGCAAAATTCATGGCTGAGGCCGCACTCAAGAACGCCATGGCGGCGCGCAACTGGAAACCGTCTGGCGCGGTTAAAGTGACGTGCGATACCGAGGCTGGTTTGCCGCATTGCACGGCGAAGCAAAAGGCGTGCGGCTGATTTCGCGGAATTTTCCGCAGTCCGATCTCAACAAAAAACTCGCCAATCGTTTTGATTGGCGAGTTTTCTGTATTCTAGGGTCTGTCCGGTTTCGATTAAATCATGGACAGACCCTAGCTCTTTGTTTTGCCGTGCTTCTTTCCGGAAAACCGGTTCCCACTTTTCCGGAAGCACTCTAGGGAACGGCGCATTGAAGCCATTACTGGCCCAAATGCGCCGCGCGTTCTTACTTCGCCATCATGCTGCGCAATAAGCCAACAACCGCCATTGCAATGCCGCCACCGGCGCCGCCGCTGACGACCTGGCTCAGAATCGAAGCGATATCGAGACCGCCGCTGGCAGCGGCAACTGCAGGCGCGCCACCGGTCAATAGCGGGCCCAAGAGCTGCCCGCCAAGTCCGCCGCCGACGATGCCGGCGAGGGAGTTACCGAGCGTGCCAAGGCTCAGGTTTTTCAAAAGCGAACCAGCGACGTTGCCGCCGAGCGCGCCACTAGCGAGCTGAATAAGTAGTGATACGATGTCCATGCCGTCCTCCACGAGTTTGTGCTGCCTAGCCAACTGTGGCGGTTCGTCCGCCATCTGTGTCAGGTTAGCACCGTTTGACGCACACCCTGTGCCCGACCATACTACAATTCATGTGACAGCACTGGCAGTTAACAGCGTCCGCACCCGGCAATAATGGTGGAGCGTGATAGTTGGGTGACAAGGATCGGCGAAAGAAACAATTAAATCAGGTTTGTGGAGTGAAGCTTTCACGAAATTGGTTAGACTGCTCCCAAGTTCTTGTTTTCGCAGGATTGAAAGAGGCAGACGTCATGATTAGAGCAATCGTTTCCATGTTCATTATCAGTGGCTTGGTGCTCATATCTGCACAGCCGGCAGACGCAGGAAACAAGCGCGGGACGTATCGCAATGGCCCGCAAGTCAAGGGTTATACGGAGCGCAAAGGCGGCTATTCGTACAACTACGCAGAATCGATCAACACCTACGGCGACTCGCGCAGCAAATACGGCGGATCATCCGTATATCGCGATCCCATGCTTGACCGGCAAACCAATGCGGGTCCGTTCGATCACGGATTCTTCTTGATTCGGGGATCAGCGGGCCGCACGGCGGCGACTCGCCGTACATGAACTAAAGCTCAGCATCTTTTCCAAAGGCTTGCTTTCTAACGGCTTGGCGCTGCGGAGTGCCGTCAGAACGCTGGGCGGGCGTTCCCATCCATTTAGCGCTCTGGTAGCGTACTGGCCGGATCCTTTTCGCATTTTGGGCCTGGTTTGCAGACATGCCCGCTGAACTCGGGTCTGTCCGGTTTTGATTGAATTAAGGACAGACCCTAGTTCTTTGTTTTGCAGTGCTTCTTTTCGGAAAACCGGTTCCCACTTTTCCGGAAGCACTCTCGTCCCCTGAACTACAATTCTGTGATGGTGTTGCCAAATTGGCCTCAGCTGGCCCTGTTCAGGCCATGGTTGGACAACTATAACTCCATCTAGATTCTAGGTTAATTCCAAATGCTCCGGAGCACACAGACATGCGCACGATGATGCAAAAGTTGGCTGCAACAGCGACAGCGATGTTACTCGTTGCCGGCTTTGCGGGACCGGCTTCCGCAACTTGCACACGCTTAGGCTTTACAGTGAACGACTACGGCAAAGATGGGCCAACACGCGACGCCAAGAACCTGCTCGACAAATATATTGGCAAGTGGGCCGCAGAGAATGGCATCAAGAATTACAAGACCGGTCCGAAGAATGTGAAATGCGAACTGTTCTTGGACTTCGGCGTATTTGACGAGCATACATGCCGGGCCGAAGCGAGCGTCTGTTGGGATGGCCCTGCCGTTCCAGGGATGCCGTCCGCGAAGCCTCAGAGCGCAAATGCCAACGATACAGTGGCGCCCGTAGCAGAAAAGCCGAAAGCGGCGGCCAAGGCAAAGGCGACGGCGCCCGAGAATAATGCGGCCCGCACCGAAACGGGTTCGACCACGAAAGCGGAACCCGCTGTTGAGGCCGCGAAAGCTGCCGAGAACTCCTAACGCGGATATCGACGCCGCAAAGGCTGCAGCGAAGGAAGCCGTGAAGGATGGCAGTGCACCAGCTGCATCCACGGGCGGCTCATCAAGCACCCCGCAATAAGCCCAACGCTTATTGAGTGACGCACAATTTCATGAAGGCCTCGGGTTCCAATTGGTACCCGGGGCCTTTCGATTTTCTGAAACGGGTTCGGACTTTTGCAGAGCGTTAGATTGCTTCCGGAAAAGTGGGAACCGGTTTTCCGAAAAGAAGCACGGCAAAACAAAGAGCTAGGGTCTGTCCATGATTCAATCAAAACCGGACAGACCCTAGTCCCTAGCTGCGCCAGTGGTGTGGTCAAGGCGCAGCCTGTGGCGGTCATCGGTCAGGAAGTGAACCGCGCCGATGCCGGCCGCAAGGACTGCAATTGCCGTCGATCCGGCAATCAGAAACATGATCAGGATTTGGTATTTCGCCGCTTCAATCGGATCAATCCCGGCAAGGATCTGTCCGGTCATCATGCCAGGCAATGAAACAATTCCTGCGGCCGCCATGGCGTTCAGCACTGGCATCATGCCGGTGCGCATGGCGCGTCTCAGACACTCCTCGAAGGCAACAAAACGCGTGGCGCCTAGCGCGAGGCGGGCTTCGATCACGTTGCGCTCGCGGTGGGCAGACGAGGTGATGGTATCTAAGACGAGCGACACTCCCGAGAGTGCGTTTCCTGCCAGCATGCCGAGGATGGGCAAGAGAAATCGCGGCGCATACCAGGGCGAGGGTTGTATCACGGCGAGCGCGATGAAAGTTGTGACAAGGCCCGCTAGAAACGCCGGACTGCTGGTGAGCAGGAGCGGCACCCAACTTTTGAAGCGATGCTCCTGGCGCATGACGACTTCAAGCACTGCGCCGGCCGCCATTACGATCGCGAACAGAAGCGTCCAAAGCGGCGAGAGCTGTGCGAATATGAATTTTAGGATCACTGCCACGGCTGCCAATTGCACGACCATGCGCAGCGACGCGATGGCGAGGCTTTTCTCCAGACGCAAACTGTATGCGAACGAGACTGCGCCGTTGAGCGCGACGAGCGCTGCCGCGATCGCGAGATCGGTCAACGACAGGGGAATATATGAGGTCATCGCAAGTTTGCCCCGCTCGCCTGTTGCGGCGGATCTTGGCGTACACCGGGTGGCCGTGCCAATTGCAGCTTGACGTCTGCAAGCCGCGAGACCGCGCTTTGCTCATGCGCTGTTACAATGACACTGCGGCCCGCCAGGATCTGAAAACGGATAAGTTCGGCGGCAAGGGCTGCCGCCTCGCTGTCCAATGCGGACGCGGGTTCATCGAGAAGCAAGACCTGGGGCTCATCGAAGAGTGCGCGGACAAGGGCCAGTCGCTGGCGCTCGCCTGTCGATAAGGCGGCTATCGGCTGATCGAGGATCTTGGGCGAAAGGGCTAACGCCGAAAGCAAGCGCGCAAGCCGCTCGTTCGCAGTTTTGTGCGGCGAGGCGAAAGCCCCGCGGGCCGTCTCCGTCCACCAAACGGGTTCAGCTGAGGCGTAGCGCACACGCTTGCGCCATTCGTTTCCCGATAGTTCGTTGCGCTCGGCACCGTTGAGAAAAATAAGACCCGGTGCCGGGTCGAGATCGGCAATGGCGCGCAGCAGCCGCGTTTTGCCCGAACCCGATGGGCCTTCGATCGCCAGGCATTCGCCGTTCTGCACCGCAAAAGACATCGGCGGAAGTGGCTTAACTTTGAGTTTTTCAATGCGCAGCACGTGAGCCACCTCCGATCTGCAAATAAGACCGGTGAGGCTTAGCAAGCCCCTGCTGTGGCGGCTAGGCGGTTGAGTGGGACAACAAGTGGATTAAGCTGCGACCTTAATCTCGTGCAGCTTCATCTCGATGATTTCGCGATTGAAAGGCTTCAGAATGTAGTCGTCTGCGCCAGCCTTGAAGGCTTTCATGATGTCGGCAGCGTCATTCTCTGAAACCATATAGAGGATGATACAGCGCCTATCGAGCCCCGCGCGGCGCACGGCAGTGATGAATTCAAGGCTGTTGGCGTCTGGAATGATCCAGTCGATCAGAATAAAATCGGGGGTATCAGCTTGAACGCGATCAAGCGCATCGGACACGCTGTCTGTATCGCTGACGCGAAAACCGAGGCTTTCGAAAATGAGGCGCGAAAATTTACGGATGATGCTGGAATCATCGACAATCAAAACATGTTTCATGGGCGCTGCTCGATCTATGGCGCCAGTGGAAGGCTTGCGCGCTTTGCAGTAGGCAGAGTGTTGCGGCGAAGTGTGCCGTGAAACTCCTAACGGGCGATTAATCTTTGCGGCTTTGCCGCCAGAGATGGCAAAGCGTGATGCCAAGTCTGGCGGCGAGCGCGGCTGCGACTCAGACTTCGGGCTTGGCAACGAGGAGAATGTCGGCGCCGTCTTTCAGAATTTCGAGGCGCATGCCAGCTGTTTGGGAAATCCGGTAAGTATAGTAGGCCTGGATGCTCATAGCATCGAGCGGCAGCGGCGCACCCGTGATGAACTCCGTCAGGTATTGCGGCGGGCGGGCCCCGGTGCCTTTGCAACGAAGAAGAAAACTTGGCACTTCGAACGATCCGGCCATCGTCACTTCGATTTCGCCGCCGCGCGGCAGAGCGGTGACGGAACATGCAACGAGGTTGAGCAGAAGTTTGACCTTGTCCTTGCCCATATGTCCGGGCGCACCGCGCCAGACCAGTTTGTGCTTGCCTTGCGTTATGCCGATGAAGCCGCGCGAAATCTGCTCGGCCGTTCCAAGATCGATCATGGCGCCGGCTGATCCCGCCGCTCCGAATGCGAAGCGGGCAAATTGCAGGCGTGCCGATGCCTGTTCAGTCACATTACGAATGACGTTCAAAGCGTAGGTTTTTGCTTGGACGTCGTCGTCCTCGTCGAGGATCTCAAGGCCGTTGTAGATGGCGCCCACGGGGTTGATGACGTCGTGGCAGATTTTGCTCGAAATTAAGGCCGCGAGCTCTAGATCAGACGGCAGGACGCGCGGATTCATGATAGCCCCATGGTTTGACCTGCAAAATGCAGTTTGCGGCAGCTCAAGCGCGACAGCACGACGCGAGCATACAGGGGCCGCTTGCGAATACATATCCAGCTCTGATACATGCGCCGCATCTCACTTGCCAAGCCCTGGTGTGAAATCGCCGCGTTTGAGTTGCCGTTAGAGGCCGAAGTGAGTTCTTGGCGGCCACGGTATCATCGCGATCAGGCTGTGGGCGGCTGGTGAGATGTAACGGCAAGCGCGGTTTTTGGGTTTCAAGGAAGGCACGTCAAAATCATGAATGGGTTTGACGCCGATTTTCTGGTGCAGGCGCTGTTGCCGGCGGTTTTGCAGGCCGCCCGCATCGAGATGGACTATTTCGTCCGGGGCGTTGCGGTTGAAGCCAAGGTTGATCGTTCGCCTGTAACGGCAGCTGACCGTGAAGCCGAAGCTGTCATTCTCGCTGCACTCGCGCGAATTGGGCCGAACGTGCCGGTCATTGCCGAAGAAGCGTTCAACGATGGGCATATGCCGGAAACGGGCAACCGGTTTTTCCTTGTTGACGCTTTGGACGGTACGTCGGGGTTCATCAAAGGCAAGCCGGAGTTCACCATCAACGTCGGACTCATCGAAGCCCAGAGGCCGGTTTTTGGGATGATCTACGTGCCGGCGAGTGGCGACCTCTATGTCACGAAATCAGATGGTGGATCTCACCATGCGGTCCTCGCGACCGATGCCAATTCGTCTGGGATCGCAGCTCCGGCTTATGTGCGGCTGGCGTCGCGCGCGCCTGATCGCGGCAATCTACTGGCTTTCAATAGCCGGACGGCTGGCGGTGCGGGCGGCGAATTTCTCAAGCGCCTGAATGTGAAAGAGACGCAGCCCTTGGGATCGTCACATAAATTCTGCCTCATCGCGCAGGGGCAAGGCGACGTTTATGTCCGCTTTGGAAACACAAACGAGTGGGATACGGCGGCTGGACAGGCGATCTTAGAGGCGGCTGGCGGCTCTGTGACGACGCCTGACGGCAAGACGCTGACATACGGGAAATCGGCGAACCGCTACCTCAATCCACATTTTGTGGCCTGGGGCAGAAGCGCGCTCCTGACCAGCATAGACGGCAATTTCGAAACAAAAACCATCGAAGGCGCATAAGTACCTCGAATTGGCCACACTTTGGCAAAAGTGTGCGCCAATCTTGTGCCCAGATTCGAATCGTCAGGAACTCGCGATTCTGCCGGGTGCCTGTTTGAGGGGTTAGCTCATGTCAAATCAAACCGTCGCGCGCGTCTCCCTGAGGCGTCTTGCGGTTGCTGGTTCATTTGTTTTGGCGCTTTCTGCTGCCTTTCCGCTGACGGCAATCGCCGCGAACGACACTTACGTGCCGCCCGCCGAGGGGGGCAACTATGAGCAGGGTCCGCCGCCCGCTACCGCTGACGACTCGTATCGGCCTGATGAAATAAAGCAGGCACCGTCCGAAACCTACGAACCGGTGCGCCCTCTCGATGGGACGCGCCGCAACAGCAACGGCTCCCCCCAGGATTCGGGTGGGTATGGGGAACCCTACAACGATGCGCCATCAGGCGAACGTGCAGAACGCTATGAGCCGGTACCCCCGGCCGATCAGGGCGGACCGCCCGAAAGCGGTTCGGGTTCGTATTCGCAAAGTGAAATAATGCGGGCCGGGCATGGCTTTTTCGGTTCGGTCAGCGGCAATCTCGCCTCGGCCGTCGAATGGGCGTTTCAGAAAGCTGGCCGCCCGAACGGATACATTCTCGGTCAAGATGCGGGCGGCGCCATCGTCGCGGGCTTGCGCTATGGCGAGGGCACGCTGCAGACCAAAGATAGAGGATCGCATAAGGTTTATTGGCAAGGTCCGACGGTCGGCTATGACTTTGGCGCGGAAGGCTCGAAAGTGTTGGTGCTCGTCTACAACTTGAGCGACCCATCGGAAATCTATAATCGATTTGGGGGCGTTCAGGGCGCCGCTTACCTTGTTGGCGGGGTGAGTGTGCAACTTCAAAAGGCCGGGGACGTAACATTGGCTCCAATTCGTTCGGGCATTGGTGTGCGACTAGGTGCCAACGTTGGATATTTGAAGTATACGCGTAGTCCAACATGGAACCCGTTTTGAGCGAGCCCCTGCCTTGCGCGCTTGAATGGGTCACCTGCGAGACTGGCCACACGAACTGGCCACACGAAACTGGCCACACGAAACTGGCCATCCGAACTGGCCACACGAAACGAATTGAACGCGCCTTTAGAGCGCTGGGAACAGACGATTGATCACTGTCTACTCAGCTATGCTGGTGACATTGGGCTTCCTTTTGGCGGCCCTCATTTTGTTGTTTATTTTGCCGTATTACCGCCGCCGCATTGAGCGCTTTACGTCTGAAAAATTGAAGCGTGCGCTACCGCTGACCGAAGCCGAAATCAGAGCAGATAAAGACCGGTTGCGTGCTGAATTCGCAATCGATCTGCATAAGCTCGAAATGAAGCTCGATGACGCCAATTTATCAGCGGCGCGCCAAAGCGTGGAAATCAACCGGCGCGACGCGAAGGTTCACGATCTCGGACGTGCGGTCAACTCGCAGAAAGCCGTCGTGGAAGAGCACGAAAACGCGCGCCGTGTTCTGGAACAGGCGATCACGGATCGCTTGCCCAAAATCGAGCAGCGCTTGAGCGACGCGCGAAAACTTCTTCTACAGCGCGACCGCGAGATCGTCTCGCTGACCGACACGAGCGGCAAGCAGACGGAAGCGCTCGACCAGGCAACCCAGATAAATGTGCAACTCACCGAAGACGTCCATCGTCTTCAAACCGCTCTCGAAACCAGGGCCGCGCGCAATCGCGAAACAATCGGTGATCCGCGCTTTGACGGTGAAGTCGCGCTGCGCACCGAGCTTGAAGCCTTGCGTGCCCAAACCCGCGAACAGGCTCAGCTGCTGGAACGCCTGCAGAGCGTTGAAAGTGGCGACACAGAACAGAGCCGTGCCGAAAGTACGGCTCAAGCCGACATCGAGCGGCTCAAGAAAGATTTGTCTGAGGCCGAAGCGCAGCTGCTTGCGTTCAAGTCGGAAGTTGGCGCCGAGATGTCGGCGCGGGATGCCCAATCAGCGCGAATTCGCGATCTCGAACAGTTGGAGCGGGATCGCAGTGCGGAAATTGCGAGCCTGAAGGCGGCGCTGACGTCGTACGAGGAAGCGGCCCGCGAGACATCGGGCGCGATCGAAAGTTCGGCCGCAGCGAGGGCTGAGCTCAGTGCCCTTCAGGCCGAAATAACCGAGCAGCGCCGCACGATCGAGACGCTGCGGGCAGAGGTTACCAGCAATAACGAACGTCTCTCGCGTCAGGCGCAGTATTTCCGTGACGAAATGCGCCGCTTGAGTACTTCCAGCCGTCCCGCAAGCGATGGCCGGAATGGGGAGACAGAAACGCCCCGGCAATCGTTGGCCGAACGCATTGCTCAGCCCCGAGTGCCGGCGGCTGAAACACATGATGGCGCTCGCGACATGCGCACGGCGGCGTATCTCACAACCGTAAATGGCGGCGGGGATGATCATCCGGCGGCAAATGTGGGTGTCGAGGCTGTAACGTCAGAGCGCCCCGCTCCAGTTATTGAAGCGCCCCGCCGTGGGAGACTGCTTGAGCGCATTTCAAGTCTCGATAAGCAGTAGGGCTCCTCGTCTGGTGCTGGTTATCTAAAAGACAAGTGGCACCGGATCGATGGGCACGAGTTTCCGGTCGCCCCATTCGACCCAACCATCGGTCCCTTCCGGAAACCAATAGAGTGCGCTGTATCCAAGGGCTGCGAGCCTTTGTACGGCATTCCACGCCATCCAGCAGTCGGATTGACAGAAGACGATGATGGATGTGGTTTTGTCGCCCTTGCTAAGTGTGCCGATGTTCGTCTTGAGGTAGGCATCAAATGCGGGCGTGATTTTTCCTCGTCCCACATCGGGCAGCCATG
This sequence comes from uncultured Alphaproteobacteria bacterium, assembly GCA_963819605.1. GTDB lineage: Bacteria > Pseudomonadota > Alphaproteobacteria > Rhizobiales > Hyphomicrobiaceae > Hyphomicrobium_B. Next base: position 234,206 of record CAWFWU010000009.1, read on the forward strand.
TTGCGCCGGGAATGGACTGATGCGGACGCGACAAGCGCCAGTGCCCAGTCTTGGGATCCGGACCCGCGCCTTCCGACGGCATGACGTCAAGGAGTACAGCCCCATTTTTTAACAGCTCATCCACTTTATCAAGATCAACGCGCGTTCCACCTGGAACGGTTTCGGGTACCGCCGCGCGGTAGTGGGCCATCCGGTAACCCGTGACGGGATCGAACGTTGGTTCTTCTTGTGCCGCCGATGCAGCCGCCGCAATTGTGACAGGCAGCGCCAGAACAATGAGAACGATGAGCGCGTGGTTTTTAAGGCTCGTCATTTGGTTTCTGACCGGCATTAGGTTTCTCTATTTAGCCTTGGCGACAGCATAACTCACGCCACGGCTCCACCTGAAGGCATTTGGTCCGCGTCAAGGCTCGATCACGTAACCCCGAAACTCTGCCAGCCTCGCAACTAACGAGCCTCGCGGCTAAAATGTTACTATATTACAAAAAAGGCAAAATGTGCTGTTACACTATTTGGCAATTCAGCCTAACCGGTGCGACCCATAGATTGCTGGCAATGGGGCTGCGTCCAAGGCTCTGGTAGGAAACGCGACTGAAGGACATTCAACTCAATGCAGAATCGCAAATTTGTCTTGGCCATGCTGGCGGCAGCTGGTGTGGTCTTAGGATCGTATTCGGCGGTTTTCGCCCATGGCGACGTCACCCCGCAACCGGTCGACACAGCTGGCCTTGATCCACTTAAAGAAGGCGAGTGGCTGTTGGAGAACCCCTATCGGGGGAACGCCAAGGCGGTCGAAATCGGAACGTCTGGTTACAATCAGAACTGTGCGCGCTGCCATGGCCTACAGGTCATCTCGGGCGGTCTTGCACCAGACTTGCGCTACCTCGAAGCCAACAAAGCCGGCGACGAATGGTTTATGGAGCGCATTCGACATGGGGCCAGGAAACCCGATGGCTCAACCATGATGCCGGGCTTTGAAGGACTCTTCAATCAGGAAGCTATGTGGGCGATCCGCACATATATTGAATCCGTTCCAAAGGAATGAAGATGCGCTTCCAAAATTTGGGTGCCGTGGCGTGGCTCGCGTTGCTGTTTTCGGCTCCGAGTTCGATTGTTCAGGCGCGGCCGCTGGACGAAGTCCTCGCTGAAAAGTCACTCAAGATCATTCTCTACGAGGACAACAGGCCGTTTTCCTGGACCGACGACACTGCCGTCAAAGGCATCGACGTCGATGTCGCGCGCGCGCTCGCTCAAGAACTCGGTGTCAAAGCCGACGTTGTTCTTCGCATGCAAAGCGAAAGGGCCGACGGCGACGTGCGCTCCAACGTCATCCGTGGGCCGCTGACGGGCGGCGGTACGGGAGACGTTATGCTCCATCTGCCATTTGACGACGATTTTGCGGCAAAGTTCAAGGAAGCGGTGTTCGTCAATCCGTACTTTGAACAGCAGATTGTATTGGCGATCGACCCCAAGCGAATTCCGGCAAATTCAACTTTTCAGATTTTCAAGAAAGAGAAAATCGGTGTGAAGCTGGCGACCGTCGCCGACTATTTCTTGATGGGATTTGAAGATGGCGCCCTGGTCAATAACATCTCACACTATGTCCGCGACCCCGTTGGCGTGAAAGAATTTGTCGATGGCGAGACCGCGGCAATTCTGGGTGTGCGCTCGGAGACCGAAGGACTGCTGCACGATGCCGGTATCAAGGCGACGATTGTCGAGCCCGACATGACGGGCATAATCCGCAAGAGCTGGGTTGTGGGCATGGCCGTCAATGACAAGAGCCGCGACTTGGGTGAAGCGCTCGGAAAGGCGCTGGAAAAGCTCAGAAGTTCGGGCGAATTAGCCAAGATCTTCGCTTCATACGGCGTAACGTATTTCGCACCCCCGGCGAAGTGATAGAGTGGAAAAATAACGCGGCCGCCGACTTGCGCAACCTGGAGCTTTTCATGACCACGCGATGGCCGCTTGCTCTAGGTTTGTTTCTCTCACTCGGTGCCTCCGCATGGAGCGCAGACCCAGGTCCAGATCCACTGCAATCGCCTGTTTGGAAGGACTTGGCCAAAAAGACGTTTGGTGCAGCCGAAATCCAGTATGATGATCGCGTCAAAGTGCTTGTACCGAAGGTGGTTGAAAACCAGGCGCAAGTACCCGTCATCGCCGATGCACGCGCTTTGCCGAATGTCGAACGGCTGCTTATCATCGCCGATCTCAATCCAATCCAGCATGTATTGACCCTGACGCCCGTTCCGGGCAAGACAGAAGCCTTTATTTCATTCCGCATGAAAGTCGAACAAGCGACGCCGGTGCGCGCGGCCGCTTTGACATCAGATGGCGTTTGGCACATTGGCGGTGTATTTCTAGAAGCTGCCGGCGGCGGGTGCTCGGCACCTGCAATGGCGCGTGGCGATGCCGATTGGACAGATACACTTGGCAACGCACAGGGGCGCATGTGGCGCCACCAAGAAGGCGCAGCGCGGCTGCGGTTTCGCGTCCGTCACCCGATGGATACAGGCTTAGCCAAAGACAACACACCGGCGTTCTTCATTGAGAAATTCGACATCAAGGGGGCCGGCGGCGATCCGCTAGCGACGCTTGAGATGTTTGAACCGGTGTCGGAGGATCCGACCGTCACCATGGAAATAAAAGTACCGCCATCCGATGCTTCGGTTCATATCGATGGCCGCGATAACAACGGCACGATTTACCGTTCGACGGTTCCGGCACCCTGGAACGAGAGTGCAATTTCCGGCCCCGTCGCGGCAGGTTTGATTTGAGCCCGGAACTCTGATGCCCCGCTTGTCCCGCCGAGAGTTGATCGCAGCAGGAGCGAGCTCAGTTGCGGCGCCCCTGCTTCCAATGTTTGCGGCAGAGGCTGCGCCGCTGGTTTACAATTTGAAGCCGGTAAAAATCGATGATGGCGTCTGGATGCTAGCCGGAGTGCCGGAAGTCATCACGCTGGAAAACGGCGGCGCCATCGCCAACATCACCATTCTCGATTCCAAAGAGGGTGCCATTATCATCGATACCGGGCCCTCGCGCCGCTTTGGCGAACAGCTTGCTGCTGTCGCGAAAGAACTGACGGGCAAGAGTGTTGCCCGCGTTTATGTCACGCACTTTCACCCCGACCACGTCTTCGGCAATCAAGCATTTGCGGCTGAGAAAATCGCCGCCCCCAAAGGCGTCATCAATGGTTTACAGCAGGCCGGGAACAGTTTTTCAGACGCCATGTACTACATTGCGCGTGATTGGATGCGTGGGACCGAAATCGTGCTGCCGCAAAAAGCTGTCGAGACGGGCATCGAAGAAATCGGCGGCCGCCGCCTGAACCTTTTTGCTCTCGCAGGCCATACCTCGTCCGATCTTGCCGTCTATGAAGAGAAATCGGGATTATTGATCACGGGAGATCTCGCGTTCCTTGATCGTGCGCCGACGACGCCACACGCAGATATTCCGGTTTGGAACACAACGCTTACGCAACTTGAAAAATTGCAGCCCGCGAAAATTATTCCCGGCCATGGTCCTGCCGAAAGCGGGCTGCGGGCGATTGCGCAAACCCGCGATTGGCTCGAGGCGGTCGAAGCGATCATCACGAAGGCGTTCGAAAAAGGGCTCGATATTCTTGAGGCAGCAGCTGAGCCGCTGCCTCGAAGTCTCGATGAAATAACGTTATCCCGCTACGAATTTGAGCGAACAGTGACCCACCTTTACCCGAAATTGGAGGCTGCGCGCCTTCCCGGCGTGGGCAAGAAGTCGAACTAATTCATATTGCCAAATAGTCGTAAGCGCCCTGTTCCCATGGCCTAAGTCCTTTGTACTATTTGCCAATAAGAGGCCGTATGACGCTGCGATAGTTTCCCGCACGGCAGAACTTCCCTGGCAAAAAAACCGAACTGCATTCGGGCACTGGAAGCAGCCTTATAAAAAAACGAGGAGACACCCATGAAAGCATTGAAGTGGTACGCCACCGCGAGCGCACTTGCGCTGTCGGTCGCGTGTACTGTTCCTTCTCTTGCCGATGTCAAGATCGAAGACATCGTCAACGACGCGACGACAACGAATGACGTTGTGACCAACGGCCTTGGCAACAGCGGTCAGCGTCATAGCCCGCTCGCAGCAATCAACAAGGACAACATCGGCAGCCTCGCTCCCGCTTGGGCGATGTCGCTCGGCGGCGAAAAAATGCGCGGCCAGGAAGCCCAGCCGCTCGTCAAAGACGGCGTGATGTACATTACCGGCTCTTACAGCCGCTTGTGGGCCATCGACGTCAAAACAGGCCGCGAAATCTGGCAGTACGATCATCGTTTGCCGGAAGGCATTCTGCCCTGCTGCGACGTTATCAATCGTGGTGCGTCGCTGATCGGCGACAAGGTCATCTTCGGTACGCTCGACGCGAAGCTCGTCGCACTTGACCAGAAGTCCGGCAAGGTCGTTTGGACCAAGGAAATCGGCGACTTCAAGGCCGGCTTCTCCTACTCGGCCGCTCCGCTGATCGTACCAACGAAGGCACACGGCCCGCTCTTGCTTAACGGCGTTTCGGGTGGCGAATTCGGCATCGTTGGCCGTGTTGACGCGCGCAGCGTCGAGACAGGCGAAATCGTCTGGTCGCGTCCCACGATCGAAGGTCACGTCGGTACGCTCAAAGGCAAAGACTCGTCGATGACCGGCAAGAAGAACGAAAGCTGGCCTGGCGATCTTTGGAAGACCGGCGGCGGTGCAACCTGGCTTGGCGGCACGTTTGACGCCGACACAGGTCTGGCATTCTTCGGCACCGGCAACCCGGCACCGTGGAACAGCCACATGCGTCCTGGCGACAACAAGTGGACATGCGCACGCATCGCCATCGACGTTGAAACCGGCGACATCAAGTGGGGCTATCAGACAACCCCGAACGACGGCTGGGACTATGACGGCGTCAACGAAGTTGTTGCCTTCGACAAAGACGGCAAGAAGCTTGTCGCGACCGCCGACCGTAATGGCTTCTTCTATGTTCTCGATCGTGCGACAGGCGCCTTCCAGGGCGGCTATCCATTCGTCGAGAAGATCAGCTGGGCAAAGGAAATCGGCAAGGACGGCCGTCCGGTCTTCGATCCGGCTAACCGCCCGGGCGATCCGAAGAAGTCGGCCGATGGCAAGAAGGGTTCGGCTGTGTTTGCTGTTCCGAGCTTCCTCGGCGGTAAGAACCAGATGCCGATGGCTTACAGCCCGCAGACCGGCCTCTTCTACGTTCCGTCGAACGAATGGGGCATGGACCTATGGAACGAGCCCGTTGCCTACAAGAAGGGCGCGGCCTACCTCGGCGCCGGCTTCACCATCAAGCCGATCTTCGATGACCACATCGGCGCTCTGAAGGCCATCGATCCGATGACCGGCAAGATCGTTTGGTCGAACAAGAGCAAATCTCCACTCTGGGGCGGCGTTCTGACGACTGCTGGCGGTCTAGTGTTCTACGGAACGCCAGAAGGCGATCTCAAGGGTGTGGATGCTGCAACCGGCAAGGAGCTTTGGAGCTTCAACACCGGTTCGGGCATCGTTGCTCCTCCGATCACCTGGGAACAGGACGGCGAGCAGATGATCTCGGTCGTCTCTGGCTGGGGTGGCGCTGTGCCGCTCTGGGGCGGCGAAGTTGCCAAGACCGTATCGAACCTCAACCAGGGCGGTATGGTTTGGACCTTCAAGATGCCGAAGAAAATGGCCGCGCAGTAACGTCTGTCACGGACTAAAAGGGAATAATATTTTGGGGCGCGCCGCTGCAATGGCGTGCCCCATTTTATTTTTTGCGGCGGGCGTGGGGCAGGCAAGGGAAAGTCTCTTGGGATCGCGAAGTTTGTGGATCGCGAAGTTTGTCGATCCGGAGAAGAAGCCGGCACCTGGACTGGCCGTGGCCGCAAACTAAATTGGGTGCTCGAGCGCTTTAAAAAGGCGCGAAGCTGTGTGACTTCGAAATTTGAGAATGGCCTGTTAGACGCAGCGCCGAGCGCGATAGCGCATACTTTCAAACGCTGGCAGGCCGCCGGTTCTGGCGGATTGATGTTGGCGTTTGCCCGAACCAGCCGCGAGCCGCGCGCGAAAATGCGCTAAGTTCGGAGAAGCCAAGAATGAACGCGACCTCGGTCATCGGCATTTCGGTATCGGCGAGGAAGTGCAGGGCCATGCGCTTGCGCGTTTCATCGACTATTTTAGAGAAGGTTGTGTTTGCCGCCGCAAGGTTACGCTGAAGGGTACGCTCGGTGATGTTGAGCGCCTTGCTCGCGTGTTCCGGTGTTGCCGTTCCCTTTGAGAGCGACTTGACGACAAACGCCGAAATGGAATCGACCAGGCTGTCCTCGCTGGTCTTGAGCTTCAAGAGTAAATCGCCGACCTGTTCAAGTTCGGCAAAGAGGTGCGGATCGGCGCCGGGAATGGCTCGCGAGAGATCGCGGGCAAGAAAGCCAATTCTATTTACGGGGGCATTGAAATGCAGGTCGGGGCCCAATATCTGACTGAAGTTGCCGCGCGACCCGGGTTGCGGCCGCTCAAGTTCAATGCGTATCGGCAGCAATGGGTCTTCGACGATCTGGCGGACCCTGACGACAACGGCGGCGACCTGAAGATCGACAAACTGCATCCGGCATCCCGTGTCATGCCGGAAGGCAAACGTAACCCAGCCCATTCCGCTGCTATCGTCGAAGCTGGCCGTGTAGGCGTTGGTGATGAGGCCAAGGTATTTGCAAGAAGCTATCGCTTCCGCGCGGAGCGTTGCGGCGTTGGTCGTCAGATAATGATAAATGCCGGTTAACCTGGCGGGCAGTGTTGCGGCCAGCCGGACACTGAAGTCTTCGCAGCCTGTTCGTTGGCTAGCGCTTTCAAGCAAGTTGAGAAAGTCGGAAAACTGGAGCTCGCCTTCAGGCAGCTTCGCCGCGGTTAGATCGATGCCGCACTCGCAGGCCAGATCTTCGAAGTTTATGCCGTTGGCAGCGGCGAAGGCCCCGACAAGATGCAAAAGTCGTGAACTGATGGTCCTGTCGCGCTGCATGCCACCAGCCGTGCCAATTCACACGCGGCCCGATAACCGCAGATTCCGGAATTCGTCAGCCGAAGTTACGTGATCAGAGCGTTGTCCATCCCAGCCGCCGAACTGCCTATCAAAGTCAAACATTTGTCGTGCAGCGTCAAGCGCCACTGGGCGGTCTTGCGCTATTTGGGGTCGTGGTCGTGAGGTCCTCCCCGCAGGACTGTCTGGCACCACTTCGAGCGGGTGCTCCCGATATAGTGTGGAGCGCCCGCTCAGCTTTGCCCCGGCGCTAAAAGGGCGGTGAGACCATTCGCATGAGCCCGCCCGCATCATGAGGCCGCCCGCATGAGGCCGGCTTGAGGCCAATAGCTGTGTGAGTTGACTGCATTTCCTGCAAAGTCGCTTCGTCGTTCGCCACGACCGGCCCGAAGCTTTGGATCTGAAGCTTTGGATCTGACGTTTCAGCGGCGAGCGGTAACCGCAATGGCCATTTACTAGCACTCTACCCTTGACACTGCTAACAAGCCGCCACATATACCGGGTGCGTTGAGTGCGGGGCCTCTGGAAACATGGGGCTTCACGTTCGCGTATTCCGGCTGGGCCCATAACTAGGGCTGTCCGGGCGCCAAAATCCATTCAAAATCATATAGATATCAAGAGGTTAAGTCCATGAAGTTCCGTCCTCTCCACGATCGCGTGGTAGTGAAGCGCCTTGAGGAAGATACGAAAACTGCTGGCGGCATCATCATTCCCGATACCGCCAAGGAAAAGCCCCAGCAGGGCAAAATCGTGGCCGTTGGCCCCGGCGCCCGCGACGAGACCGGCAAGGTCATCCCGCTCGACGTCAAGGCTGGCGATACGATCCTGTTCGGCAAATGGTCGGGCACCGAAGTCAAGATCGACGGCGACGATCTCCTCATCATGAAGGAAAGCGACATCCTCGGCGTGCTCGAAGGCACAGCCAAGGTCAAAGCCGTCGCCTAATTATTGAACGCACCCCTCTCGTTTTTGCTTTACCCCAGGAGTAGCCACACATGGCTTCTAAAGAAGTAAAATTCGGCCAAGATGCCCGCGAGCGCATGCTGCGTGGCGTCGATATTCTCGCCAATGCCGTGAAAGTGACGCTCGGTCCCAAGGGCCGTAACGTCGTCATCGAAAAGTCGTTCGGCGCACCGCGCATCACCAAGGACGGCGTCACCGTCGCCAAGGAAATCGAACTCGAAGACAAGTTCGAGAACATGGGCGCACAGATGCTGCGCGAAGTGGCATCCAAGACCGCCGATCTCGCAGGCGACGGCACCACGACAGCAACGGTTCTCGCTCAAGCGATCGTGCGCGAAGGCGCCAAGTCGGTTGCGGCCGGCGCCAACCCGATGGACTTGAAGCGTGGTATCGACATGGCGGTTGCCGCTGTTGTTGAAGAGCTGAAGTCGAAGTCGAAGAAGGTCACGTCGAACGACGAAATCGCCCAGGTCGGCACCATTTCGGCCAACGGCGACACCGAAATCGGCCAGCGCATTGCTGAAGCGATGAAAAAGGTCGGCAACGAGGGCGTCATCACGGTTGAAGAATCGAAGAGCCTTGAAACCGAACTCGATGTTGTTGAAGGCATGCAATTCGACCGCGGCTATCTCTCGCCATATTTCATCACCAACGCCGACAAGATGACTGTGGAACTCGAAAGCCCCTACATCCTGATTTTTGAGAAGAAGCTGTCTGGCCTCCAGGCCATGCTGCCGATCCTCGAAGCCGTTGTTCAGGCCAGCAAGCCGCTTTTGATCATCGCTGAAGACGTCGAAGGCGAAGCCCTTGCAACGCTCGTCGTCAACAAGCTGCGCGGCGGCCTCAAGGTCGCAGCCGTCAAAGCGCCGGGCTTCGGCGATCGCCGCAAAGCGATGCTCGAAGATATCGCCATCCTCAGCGGTGGTACGGTGATCTCGGAAGATCTCGGCATCAAACTTGAGACGGTAACGCTCAAGGATCTCGGCCGCGCCAAGAAGGTGACGATCGACAAGGAAAACACCACGATCATCGACGGCGTTGGCAAGAAGACGGAAATTGAAAGCCGCGTGAAGCAGATCAAGGCGCAGATCGAGGAATCGACCTCGGACTACGACCGCGAGAAGCTGCAAGAACGTTTGGCCAAGCTGGCTGGCGGTGTTGCCGTGATCAAGGTCGGCGGCGCAACGGAAGTTGAAGTTAAGGAACGCAAGGACCGCGTCGACGACGCGCTGCACGCAACCCGCGCGGCCGTTGAAGAAGGCATCGTGCCCGGCGGCGGTGTTGCACTGCTGCGTTCGATCAAAGCGCTCGACGCCGTTAAGGCCGAGAACGAAGATCAGAAGGTTGGCATCCAGATCGTGCGCAAGGCGCTTCAGACGCCAGCCCGCCAGATCTTCACCAACTCCGGCGAAGATGGTTCGGTCATCGTTGGCAAGATCCTGGAAAACAGCAAGTACGCCTTCGGCTACAATGCTCAGAGCCATGAGTACGGCGATCTCGTCGCTCAGGGCGTCATCGACCCGACAAAGGTCGTCAGATGCGCATTGCAGGACGCAGCGTCCGTTGCCGGCCTTCTCATCACCACGGAAGCGATGATCGCCGAAGTGCCGAAGAAGGAAGCTGGCGGCCACGGTGGTCACGGCGGCGGCCACGGCGGCGGTATGGGCGGAATGGGCGACATGGGCTTCTAAGAGAAATCATGGCCGCCCATCACTTTGCTGGCGAACCACGGGCAAGCCCGGGTTCGCTTGGCGGAATGGGCGACATGGGCTTCTAAGCCTCACGATCTTAGCGCCTTCCGGCCGGCTTCGCGCAGCGGAGTCGGAAGGCGCAAAACAAAAAGCCCCGGATCGCTCCGGGGCTTTTTTTGTGGGGCGGGCGGGCTATCTAACGCTTCAGCACGGCGTAGGCCGTATAGCCGCTGCGCATTTCTTCAAACGTCATCGAAAGTCCATGGCGCTTGGCGGCGGACTGCAAAACCGCGTCGAGATCGCGGCGCGGTGTGACGTTGTAGTGCGCAAGGAAGCGCAGAAAGGCCGCGCGCGGCAGTGACGGCATGCGGTCCATGCGGCCGAAATCGACAACGTGCAATTGCCCGCCCGGCGCCAACTCCGCAACCGCACATTCAACGGCCGCCGGCCAATCTGAAATCATGGAGAGGGCATAGGAGATGAAGATGCGGTCCGCTTTTTCTATGCCGAACATTGAGCCCAGATCGAAGTCCGTGGCATCGCCCTCGGCAAAAGCAACGCGGCTTGAAATGCCGCGCCGGGCAATGGCATTTTTTGACGTCGCCAGCATTTCGCGGGAAATATCGAAGCCGTAGAGGGGCGACGCCGGATAACACTCGGCCGCGCGCAAGAGGTTCCAGCCGGTGCCGCAAGCGACTTCGACAATCGATCCGCCGCGCTGCGGTTTTAAATCCGCGATCAGACGGCGTCGCCAGAACAAATAGTGGGTGCGCGTGTAATCGTAGATGTGACGCTGGAACCGGTATTGGCGGTCCATTTTCTCGGCGGCTGTTGTGGAGGTCATGGTTTGGCCCCTCAGGCTGATTTTATGTAAAGGTGGAACCCGCCGTAGATGGCGGACCGGTCGCGCGAGAAAAGTTCGGCTGAGCGTTCAGCCTGATACGTCCACGATTCAAGCAGGGGAGGGTTGACCCGCCCCGGGAGAATTGTCTTTTCTCCGGCCGTGCGGAAGATAACCCTTGCGCCGGGGCGGGCCGTGCGCGTGATTTCGCGCCAAAGCGCGTTGATCGTTTCGTCGTCCATCCAATCTTGCGCGTCGAGTAAGACGTACCGGTCGAGGCTTTCGGAGGGCTCGCCGGCCAGAAAGTGGATCATGTTCTCCTTGAGCGGCGTGACGCGGTTGGCGCGCGATTTCACCGCCATGAAATTTTCTTTTTCAAGGTAGGGCGGGCATGAGCCTTGAGGGTTGCTGTCGTAACGCCGCCCGAAAGCCTGCCAGGCGAAATAGTTGTCCTTGAGATCGAAACCGCAGGCGAGGCGTTCGACGCGCTCCTTGAGTACGCCGGTCATGACGCGGGTGCCGTTTTCGCAAAGGGCGTCGTACTGGGCTGGTGGAATACCGAGTCCAAACAGTGACGCAGGGTTCGACATGACCCAGCGGACGATCTTTTTGTCAAAAATTGGCGCGAAGTGCCGGTCAAAAATCTCGCGCTGCTCATCGCGGGTTTTGGCCTTCAAGATCATAGAGGGGTCAACACCGAGTGCGCGGGCCGCGAGATGAACCGTACCGATGAAGCGGCCAAGGAGACCAAAACGGAAGAAGTTGCGGGAGAACCTGGAAATGCGGCGCCTTCCGCTAAAATCTCGCCCTTCCCAATAGGCGCGTGTTTCAGCGTCGAGCGTGGGCCGCAGCATTTCATTGTAAAGGCGCGCATTGCGCCAATCGTTGGACGTTCCAAAAAACCGGTAGAAAGAATTGTGGTGAGGCAAGTTTTTGGCCGCTGCTAATTTCAAATTAAGTAGCGCGATGTGCGTCTCATTGAGATCGACCGCGTAGATCTTGGACGGATTGGCCGTCAGATAGCTCAGCGCGTTGCAACCACCCGATGAGATCGTCATCATGCGAGATGTAGGCTGCAGTTCCAATGCTTCCATGTCTATCCGCGGATCTTCCCATATCTGAGGATAGACCATCGAGCGGAAGGCAAACGTGAATGTGCGCTCGAGAAATCCAGTGACGCTCAAGCCGTCATTGCGGTGCACCGCCTCGCTGAGCAAGTCGGCGCTTGATCGGTGGAGTGCGTCGGTGGCGGAACTCGAAGTCATGATTTGCCGGCCTTTCGTTTGAGCCTATTGGCTCTGTTAGGTTTCACGCAGCGGATTCGAGGTGTGGGCTAGAGGGCATTGAAACCATGACGCGTTGCGGCTTTGCCTTAAGCCAGCGGATGATCTCCATGGTCCCGTCGTGGTGCTCGGCGATGGCGGTGCAGCTCTCGACCCAGTCGCCTGAGTTCAGGTAATGGATGCCATCGATCATGCGGCTGTTGGCGTGATGGATGTGGCCGCATATCAGGCCATCCACGCCGCGCCGGCGCGCTTCGGACGCAAGTGCTTCCTCAAATTCTCCGATGAAGTTGACGGCCGATTTGACGCGCTGCTTGAGGAAATTGGAGAGCGACCAGAACTCAAGACCGAATAACCGGCGAGCCCAATTGAGGGGAGTGTTGAGGGCGAGCGCGATTTCGTAAGACCGGTCGCCGAGAAACGCGAGCCAGCGCGCGTAACGGATAACGACGTCGAACTCGTCGCCATGCAGGACGAGATATTTTTTGCCTCCCGCCGTTTCGTGGATGGAATCGCGGCGCACTTCGATGCCGCCAAAGTCCATGCCGCAAACATCGCGGATGCCATCGTCGTGATTACCGGGAATGAAAACAACGCGTGTCCCTTTTCGTGCCTTGCGTAAAAGTTTTTGAAGGACGTCGTTGTGTGACTGCGGCCAGTGGGGCCCACGGCGGACTTTCCAGAAGTCGATGATGTCGCCAACGAGGAACAGTGTTTCCGTCTCGATGGATCTGAGAAATTCGAGAAGCTCGGGCGCTTGGGAGGAGCGGGTGCCCAAGTGAACGTCGGATATGAAAACCGTGCGGTAGTTTGATGTTGCGCTCGGCCTTGTCACGTTCCCGCTCCCATGAGCGTTGCCCTTGATGACCCCCGTAGGACCGGATTCATGTTTCAGGCGTGTGACAGTCGCGTTCACGCCGGAGCGACCGATGCGCACGTTCAATATTTAAAGGTTCTGAGCACATGGGTTGTCTCAGATTTTCGCGGCCCCACATTAAAGTGGTCGCAACCCTCAACCTGAAGGAGGACGGACATGATGCAAGCTACTGAAATTCAGGCGCATGCGCGTAAGCTGCAGGAAAGCTTTGGTGCAAAAGCGGCCTTAGAAGCGGCCCAAAAGGCTAAGCTTCTCGAAGACAACGGCGAAAGGGATGAGGCTGCCGACTGGCGGCGCATTGAGGCGGCCTTAAAACAATCAAGTGGTCCGCGCGCGAGCTAATACGCTTAATTCCGCCGGGCCTATTTGAAAAAAAACAGGGCGCATATGCGCCCTGTTCAGTTCAAAAGCCCAAACCTCGCCAAACCTTGAATGGCGAGGTACTTGCTTTCCGGTTCCATTGATTAGGGCGACATACGATTGAATACGCGCTCCCATAAGAACATGAGAGCGGTATTCATGATGCCTACAACCAGGAATGCGGTTGTAATCGTCGTTGCCGAGCCATCAGGCAAGCCGAAATCGTCGGACGCAATAGCGACCGCCATTCCGGAAATGACACTGATAAGTGCGAGAACAGCAAACACGACTTGGACAAACCTCAGCGAACGTGCCCGTTCGCGGTCGACGTGGTCCATAGGGATACCTCAACGCAGTACAATTGTTCCCAGCTCGGGGACCGTAGCTTGGGTTCGCGCGGAGTAAAAGAAAATTTTAACACTTTTTTAACCGCGGTTAACGAGACCGCTCAGGATTTCCGCGTGCAGCGCGGTATCATTGGGAAAATCTTCCCGGATCCACCAGGCTTCAAAGGTTCTCAGAATTTCGCCAACGCGAGGCCCTGGAGGGACGCCCAGGCCGATAATGTGGGCGCCCCGTACAGGCAGCACCGGGGCCATCCAGCGCTCCGGCAGAGCTGTCCGGGATTTGTGCAACGCATCATCCGGTGCGGCGTGCGAAGCTGCCCACGCGACTAAAGAACCACGCCGGAACGTCTCGGGGCCACAGGCGTATAGCCAAGCGCGTGCCGCTTTTTCGGGCGTTGCCGGATCGTAAGCCGCGTTCGGCGTGGCGGCGCCTTCGAGCATATCGCCATCTCTATGAGCGAGCCGCAGGCGTGCAACGAGCAGACGTGCTTTGCCGGGGTTATCGAGGGTAAGTGCCGCAAGGCGCGTCCAGCGATCGGCCGTTAAACCTATTCCGGCTTCGATGCGGGCGAGACGCGACAAGCGATCGGGAAAGGCTGGCACGCCAAAGACAATTTCGAGAATGCCGCTCGAAGCCATCACTTCAGCGATCTCGGCGGCGCGGGACGCGTCGATCAGCTTCATGATTTCCGTGCCAACGCGTTCTGCAGATAGCTGCGAGAGGCCGGACTTGAGGCTCGTGCATGCCGCTAGTCCTGCCGCATCGGGAGCGCCTTTGGCAAATTCGGCTGTGAAGCGAAAGAAGCGAAGAATTCTCAAGTAATCTTCGCGGATGCGATCGTTGGCCCCGCCGATGAAGCGAACGCGAAGATCTTTGAGATCGGCGAGGCCGCCAACAGGATCAAAGATGGTGCCATCGGGGGCGACATAGATAGCGTTGATTGTAAAGTCTCGGCGCTTCGCGTCTTCCTGCCAGTCGTCTGTGAAGGCAACGACGGCTCGGCGTCCATCGGTTTCGACATCGCGGCGCAGTGTTGTGACTTCGAACGCGACGCCGTCCGCAACGACGGTGACAGTGCCGTGCTCGATGCCAGTCGGATGAACCGCGAGACCGTCCTTAGTGGCAATTTCAGTGACCACTTCGGGCAGGGCGGGAGTGGCGAGGTCGATGTCTGAAATTGCCCGCCCGAGAAGCGCGTTTCTCGTTGCGCCGCCGACAACCCGGACTTCCACGGCAGCTTTGGCAAACGCCGCGAAGACTTTTGCAAGAGCTGGTGAATTTAGCCAGGCTGCATCGGCAAACGCGTGCGGCGTTGCCGTGGTGTTGGAGCGTTCTGTGCTCATTTGGACATCGCGCCGCTATTTTCTCTTGTCGCTGCCGTTGCCGGAATTGAGGTTTCCATCGCTATAGGACGGCGGGGTGTAGGCCTCACTGGGGTCATGTCCCGACTTGGTGGAAAACACGGCGAGGGCTGCAATCATCAACGCGGTTCCGGTGGCAAAAAGTTTCAGGAGTGGCGCATCGCGGATGACGGCGCGCAGACCTGGCCAGTCGTTGCGGATGAACGCAATGTAGGCGAGGTACAAAAGCGAAGGGAGCAGGAAAAAAAATAAATTTTCTATGAGAATGCGGATCATGCCGTAAACAATCTCCGGTGCAAGGTTCGGATGATTCCGGCCGTTGCACCCCAAATATAGCGTTCCTTGTAGGGCATCGCATAGAAGCGCCGGTCGGCGCCACGCCAAAATCTGCTGTCGACGCGGTGATTGCGTGTGTCCATGAGGAAATCGAAGGGAACTTCGAAAACGTCCGCAACTTCGGAGGCGTCAGGAGCGAGGCTGAAACCGGGTTTGATGGCAGCGATAACGGGCGTGACCAGAAATCCAGTGCCCGTGCGGTAGGGTTCGAGATAGCCGAGCGGCTCAATGAAGTGGCTGTCGAGACCGATTTCTTCACGCGCTTCGCGCAGGGCTGCGGCCAGGGGGCCTTGATCGGCGGCTTCAATTTTGCCGCCGGGGAAGGCGATCTGTCCGGCATGCTGAGCAAGGTGGGCTGTGCGCTCGGTCAAGAGAACACTCAGTGTCTCGCTGCCGGTGATCAGCGGAACAAGGACGGCGGCTGCCATAAGCGGCATGCCGGGGGGCTCATTTTCGGCATCGGGATTGAGATCGAAGTCGCTTGGACAAGTGGCTGAATGGCCTTGGCCAAGGGGCTCGGACAGCAGTTTCCTGGCTAAGTCAGCCAGATCCTGCTCGCGCGTGTAATTCGGTCGATTTGGCAATGAATGCGGCGGCATAGCCCAAGTCTAGCACAGGTAGGATCGTTAAAAATAAGGTGTTTGCGTCCTGAATCACGATACGGTCAAAGTCTAAGGCGACGGTGCCGCCAATTCGGCGGTTTTTGACGAGGATTAATACGTGACGAGCGGACGGATAGCGGCCGTGGTCAGAATGGCGCTGCTTGCAGTGGTGCTCGCGGGCATCGCCATGCCAAATGCGGCACCTGCCATGTCGACGGCCGACTTCCTCGCGTCATTGTCCGGGAGCGAAGTCAATGCATTTCAGGAATGGAAAGCTGCGCGCCGCGAATACGAGAAGAAGCTTGATGCCTACTGGGAAAAGGTAGATGCGAAGCGTCAGGCCCGCAAACCCAAGCGCGCCGCAAAGCTGGCCTTTGACAGCAACGACTACGTTATGAGTTTTCCGCCCGCCTACAACGGCCCAAAACTAGGTTCAGAACTTTCTAAAAGGTACGAAAAATTTCTCGACGAGCAGGAGAAAGCTCAGCCTGCGCCGCCCAAGGAACTCCCAACAGTCGCCGACTATCTCCATGCTGCAAAAAACGGCTACAACTTCATTCCCGAGCGGGTGAGCGAGAAGGAATTTAAGCGCCGCTATGCCGAGGAAGCGCTGGCGCTTGGATTGACCAAGGAGCAAGTGGTCCGGGTCTATGCTCTCGAGACCGGCGGCATTGGCACTTACGATATGCAATCGGGCATTCATCCGATCAAAAAGACAGGGCGCGCGATCTCAAGCGCAATCGGTTACGCGCAGTTGCTTGATGCCAACTCGGTGGATGAGCTGGCGCAGCATGGCAATCAGTTTGTCGAGCGCATCGGTGAAAAGTTGCGAAATAAAGAGATTGCCCCGGAGCGGCGCGCGGCATTGAAGGCGAAGGTGGCCGCGCTCAAGGGCATGATTGCGAACGTCAAGCGCGTGCCGAAGAATTGGGAGGCCTATCAAGGCTATGCCAAGACGCCGCAAGGCATGGGTATGCATACACTCAATCTCGACGGCGACATCGGCCCGATTCTGCAAGCTAACAAGTTGAAGGGTCTGAAAGACACCGCTGAAAAATTCGGCCGCCCAGTACTCGCTGGCAATGAAATGGAAGCCATGAATTTGGCGGGGCCGGTTACAGGCCTTGAAATGATGCTGCCAGTTGGGCAGAAGGCACCGGTCACAAATTTCTTCGCGCGCCGCGCCTATTACGTGAACAAAATGGTGATCGGACTGACCGGCGAACAGCTGCTCGCCGAACTCGACCGGCGCATGACAGACGCCATAAAGACAATCGGGTCACAAGAGTTTGCGGCTGCCTTCGATAGTGTCGTCGCGGCGAAAACTGCGGGACGATAGTTCAAACTGCTTCCAAGCTACGAAGCCAAACGGCGTGTTTGGCGCTGAGGGTTGACACTTATGGCCAACGCTGCGTTGACGATTGCCGCCGCGTCGAGGCCGTGCGTGCGGTAGACCTCGGCGAGGGATCCGGTCTGGCCGAATTCTTCGACGCCGAGTGCGGTGACGCGGTGGCCCTGAACGCTTCCGAGCCACGCAAGTGCTGCCGGATGGCCGTCGAGTATCGTGACGATGCTACAATCGCGATTGGGCGGCGCCAGCAGCTTTTCGATATGACTTATGGCAGTCGTATTGCCGTTCCGGCGTTCGCGGGCTGCGGCATTCCAACCGGCGTGCAGCCGGTCATAGGACGTGATTGCCAGCAAAGCGCAGTCGTAGCCTGCCGCGTCGAGTTGCTTTATGGCGTCAAGCGCTTCTGGAGCGACGGTCCCGGCAAAGGCAATGACGGTTTCTGTCGTGGCCGTTGGCGGGCGTATCCAGTAGGCGCCCGCAATGATGCCAGCTGCCAACTCTGGGGTCATGTCGCGTTTGGGTTGATCGATAGTGCGCGTTGAGAGACGCAAGTAGACCGAGCCGCCAGCAACGTCGCTGTCGTCCGTTTGTGCCGCAGAACCGTCGCGCTGCATGTAATCAAATCCCCAGGCCATAATGGCCGCGAGTTCATCCGAATAGGCCGGTTCGAAGGTGGCAAGGCCTGGTTGCGACATGCCAATCAAGGGCGTGCCAATCGATTGATGCGCTCCGCCTTCGGGCGCAAGCGTAACGCCGGCTGGAGTTCCGGCGATCATGAAGCGCGCATCCTGATAGCAGGCGTAGTTCATGGCATCGAGGCCGCGGCAGATGAAGGGATCGTAGACCGTTCCAATGGGGATTAGGCGCTCGCCGTTTATCGCGTGCGAGAGACCAAGCGCGGACAGCAGAATGAATAAATTCATTTCCGCAATGCCAAGCTCGATGTGCTGGCCTTTGGGCGAGAAGTCCCAGGTGAAGCTTGAAGCGATCTTTTCCTGTTTGAACACGTCGGCTTGTGGCAAGCGCGCGTAGAGGCCGCGCCGGTTGACCCAGGAGCCGAGGTTGGTCGAGACGGTCACGTCGGGAGATGTGGTAACGATGCGCTCTGCGATTGGATGTGTGGACCGCGCGAGAGCGTTGAGGATCAAGCCGAACGATTGCTGCGTCGACATCTGAGAAAGTCGCGGACATTCGAGAGTTTCGGGGACAGTGATTTTGGGAGAGGTGCGCCGGCGCTTTCCCGTTGCGTTGAAGGGGACTGCCTTCAGGAATGCCTCAATCAGGGACGTCTTTGCGGCCATGCCTTCGAATTTATCCCATTCATGGCCCTCGCGAATGCCAAGTCGTCCGCGCCAGTCTTCAATTTGCTTCGGCGACATGAGGCCGGCATGATTGTCTTTGTGCCCTTGGAACGGCAGCCCGATGCCTTTGATGGTGTAGGCAATGAAGCAGACCGGCCGGTCGTGATCGATCGCGTGGAAGGCCTCGAGAACGCTCGCCATATCGTGTCCGCCGAGATTGGACATAAGGGCCAATAGTTCGGCGTCCGTGCGGCGATTGATGAGGGCGGCGGCGTCCGCATCCGGTCCGATGTCGGCGAGGATGTGCTTGCGGAACGCAGCTCCGCCCTGAAAGCTCAGCGCGGCATAGAGCTGGTTTGGGCAATCGTCGATCCAAGCCTTGAGTATTGCGCCGCCGGGCTCCGCAAACGCGGCTTGCATCAGTTTGCCGTACTTGATGATGACCACGTCCCAGCCGAAATTTTGGAAGGTGGATTCGTACTTCTGCCAAAGGTCCTCGCGCACGACGGCGTCTAAGCTTTGGCGGTTGTAGTCGATGACCCACCACGTATTGCGTACGTTGTGCTTCCAGCCCTCGATCAAGGCCTCGTGGATATTGCCTTCGTCGAGTTCTGCATCGCCGACGATGGCGATCATGCGGCCTTCAGGGCGGTCCTTCATCAGTCCATGAGCTTTGACGTAGTCTTGTGCGAGCGAGGCAAAGAGGGTTTGTGCCACGCCGAGGCCGACGGAGCCGGTCGAGAAATCGACGTCGTCGATATCTTTAGTGCGGGATGGGTAGGATTGTGCGCCTTTGTAGCCGCGAAAGTTTTCGAGCTTGTCGCGCGTCTGATTGCCGAGCAGATACTGGATGGCGTGGAACACGGGACTGGCGTGCGGCTTGACGGCGACGCGATCTTGAGGCCGAAGAACGTCAAAATAGAGTGCGCTGAGGAGGGTCGAGGACGAAGCGGAGGACGCCTGATGGCCGCCGACTTTGATGCCGTCTTTGTTTTCACGGATGTGGTTGGCGTTGTGGATCATCCAGGAGGACAGCCAGCGGACTTTGCTTTCGAGGGCCGTCAGGAGTTCGAGTTTTCGCGCGCTGTCCGTCATGGCCTGCTCCAAGAGTTGCTATGTTTGCCTAAATCTAGCCCCGGAGCGGTGGAGACGGATGCTAAAGTGTCCTTGAAAAATGCTTCACTAAGGTGTTTTATGCCGATATTCATGCCAAATATGGTGAATTATGCCGAAAATTGAGCTTGATGCGGTGGACCGCAAGATTCTAGCCAAGCTGCAAAATGACTGCCGCATCACGATGCAGGATCTCGCAGACGAAGTCGGGCTGACGGCGTCGCCATGCCACCGCCGCGTCAGGGCGTTGGAAGAGCAGGGCGTGGTCAAGCGCTACATCGCGCTCGTCGATCAAAAAGCGGTCGGGCTTCCTGTCAGCGTTTTTATTTCGATCAAGCTTGAACGGCAAAAGGAGGAAGACCTGCAAAGATTCGCCAAAGCCATCTCGGGATGGCCAGAGGTACTCGAATGCTACCTCATGACCGGACATCGCGACTATCTTTTGCGCGTGGTCGTGGCTGATCTTTCTGAATACGAGCAGTTCCTAAAACAGAAGCTGACGCGGCTGTCGGGCATCTCGTCGATTGAATCGAGTTTTGCGCTCGATCAGATTAAGTATTCGATTGCGTTGCCGGTATGACTAGGCTGGCGGGGTCAGACACGCAGGGTCTGACCCCTTCCTCAAGGCCACTTCACGACAGGGGGCATGGACGACAAGATACTATCGACATTGCCACCCGTCTTGAGCCCAAACATCGTGCCGCGATCGTAGAGCAGATTGTATTCGACGTAGCGGCCACGGCGGATCAATTGTTCTTCGCGCTGGGCGTCAGTGTAGGCGGCTGAGTAATTGCCCCGCACGATCATCGGATAGACGCTTGCGAAGGCCCGGCCGACGTCTTGCGTGAAGGCAAGCGCCGCGTTGTGGCCGCCGTCTGCTTCTGCTGGCGTAAGGTAATCGTAGAAAATCCCGCCGATGCCGCGCATTTCCTTACGATGCGGGAGATAGAAGTATTCGTCGCACCATTCCTTATAACGCTTGTAGTCGGCAATGGGGTGGGCCGCGCAGGCGCTGTACATGGCCGCGTGAAAGGCTAGCGTGTCGGCGTCCTCTTGCACGCGGCGCTTGTCGAGTACGGGTGTCAAGTCGGCGCCGCCGCCAAACCACCATTTGTTGGTGACGACCATGCGCGTGTTCATGTGCACGGCGGGGACGTTCGGGTTTTTCGGGTGAGCGATGAGCGAAATACCGGAAGCCCAGAAGTTCGGGTTTTCTTCCCCGCCCGGGATCTGTTTGCGGAATTCGGGCGCGAATTCGCCAAAGACCGTTGAGGTGTGCACGCCAACTTTCTCGAACACGCGGCCGGCTAACATGCTCATGACGCCGCCGCCGCCGGGTTTGGCGCTGTGATCCGTTCTATCCCAGGGCGTGCGCACAAAACGCCCGGCCGCCTCGGTGCCGTGCGGCGCGGTTTGCGGCAAATCCGCCTCCAGCTTCTCTAGCCCCGCGCAAATTTGGTCGCGTAAACTTTCAAACCAGGCGCGGGCCGCGGATTTCTGCTGGTCTAGCTGCGTGTCGATTGCGTTCATGTTGCGAGGGCCTGTTTGTCTTGTTTTTGGCTGAAACAACCGTTAGCCCTTAGCGCGTTCCAAGATCAACGACATTTCGCTAGGGCACCGATGTTGTTCTCGCGGCGGGGCGCTGTTTCCCATGATTTAGGTCAAGAGAGCAATATGTTAGGGCGGATATTTACCTGGTTTGAAACGCGCATCGACCCATTTGCGCGGCCGGGTATCGTGCGTCCGCCTGAAACGTTGTGGGCGTTCTACTGGTATTTCATCAAGCCTGTGTGGCCGGTGTTTGCGGCGCTCCTTGTGATGGGGTTTCTCGGATCCTCGATCGAAGTGATGCTGTTCGCGTTCATCGGCGACCTGGTCGATATGATGAAGGCGTCGCAAAGCCCTGAGACTTTCGTTGCCGATCATCAAGGGACTTTACTGTGGATGGCGTTCGTGGCGCTCATCGCCCGACCCATCGTCTCGACGGTGCACGATCTGGTGAAGAACCAAATGGTGGCGACGACGTTCACCAACCGTATACGCTGGCAGACGCACAGCTACGTGATGCGCCAATCGCTTGGCTTCTTTCAGAACGACTTCGCCGGGCGCGTCGCCAACAAGATCATACAGACAGCGCCGGCGTTGCGCGAAAGCGTCGTGCAACTTGTCGATGCGCTTTGGTATGCGGCCGTGCAATTTGCAGGCACGCTCGTGTTGTTCGCGGCCGCCGATTGGCGCTTGACGTTACCGCTCATTGCCTGGCTGGCGGCCTATGTGTTCGCACTGATGTATTTCGTGCCGCGTATCAAGGCCCGTTCCACGGAAACATCCGAAGCGCGTTCCATGCTGGTGGGCCGGATCGTCGATAGCTACACCAATATTTTGACCGTGAAGTTGTTTGCTCACGCCGAGCGCGAAGAAGATTATGCGCGTGTGGCGTTTGCCGAGCAGATGCACAAATGGCAGGCGTCGCTGCGGCTTATTACGAGTATGGAACTGGTGCTCTATGCTTTGAACGGCGTGCTTATCGTGGCGTCGAGCTGGCTGGCAATTTCGCTCTGGAGCACGGGCGCCGTCTCGACCGGCGCGATTGCAGCTGCCATCGGCCTCATCATTCGCATCGTCAGTATGTCTGGGTGGGTGATGTGGACCATTTCCGGCATCTTCGAAAACATAGGTGTGGTGCACGAAGGGATGGAAACAATCTCGCGCGCGAATACTGTGCTCGACGCACCGGCGGCTGCGCCGCTCGTCGTCAATAGCGGTGAGATCCGCTTTTCCGGCATCCGCTTCGATTATGGAAAAACCTCAACCTCGGCCGTTGGCCGGCCCATGCGGGTCATCGAGAATTTATCACTGAACGTGAAGCCCGGCGAAAAAGTGGGACTCGTCGGCCGCTCAGGCGCCGGTAAATCAACGCTCGTCAATTTGCTGTTACGCTTTTACGATCTCGAAGGCGGCCGCATTCTTATCGACGGACAAGATATTGCGACGGTCACGCAAGACAGTCTTCGCGCGCAGATTGGTGTCGTGACGCAAGATACGTCGCTGTTGCACCGCTCGGTCATGGACAACATCCTCTACGGCCGGCCCGATGCCAGCGACGAAACGATGATGGCGGCGGCGGAACAAGCACAAGCGGGCGGGTTCATTGTAGGCCTCGAAGATATGAAGGGGCGCAAGGGCTATCAGGCGCACGTCGGCGAGCGGGGCGTCAAGCTTTCAGGTGGTCAGCGTCAGCGGATCGCTATTGCGCGCGTGCTGTTGAAGAATGCGCCCATTCTCATTCTTGATGAGGCGACAAGCGCGCTCGATAGCGAGGTCGAGGCCGCAATTCAGGAGAGTCTCAGAACTCTCATGGATGGCAAGACTGTCATTGCCATCGCGCACCGCCTCTCGACGATTGCGGCCATGGACCGGCTCGTCATCATGGATGAAGGGCGCATCGTCGAAGAGGGCAGCCACGCTGAATTGTTGAAACGCGGCGGATTATATGCGGCTCTATGGGCGCGGCAGTCGGGCGGGTTCTTGGCGCAGGAAGCGGCGGAGTAAGTGCCAATCGCGCTTCGGCAGGGGCCTACTTTTGAATGGTTCTTTGAATCGTTCAAAGCAATTCGGATACACCCGCGGGGGTCTTTCAATATTAATTGTGCATTCAAACTTTACTCATGCACTCGGCATTTGCATTTGTGTCACCGTGAGTAATGGACTGGTGCTTTTGCTGGTTTATTTTGAACTGATGGCGGGGCCTTGAACCCCGTTGATTGGGGGAAAAATGACGACGGCCGCGTTTCGCGGTTTGCGCGCAGTTCTGTCTGCGGCAGATCGAGTTGGAACGAACAGTTCCAAGAATTCTTCAAAGACCAACTCCTCAAAATTATGGCAGATTTCAACCTTGGCTCTCTTGGCCTTGGCTGGATCATTGCATGTGGCTCAGGCTCAAGAATCGGCGCCAGCCGGGCAAACGCCACCGCCGCCTGTCGTACAACCCAAGGCACCTGATGCGGGGCCCGATGGCGCAACGCTCCCGGATGTGACCGTTGAGACAGTGGAGCAGCCGGTAGCGAAGCCTGCGCCCGCTCAACCGAAGGCCAAGGCTGTCGTCGAGGCCGAGGATCCTCCGCCCGCGCCGGTAAAGCCGAAGCGTGCGAAGAAGAAAGTGTCGGAGGCACCAAAGCCTAAGACTAAGCCAAAGCCAAAGCCCACGCCAGCTCCTAGCGCGCCCCCACCGGAAGAACCCGCAGAGGCAAGCACCGCCGGCGCATCGACCAGCACCGATAGCGGATCATCGGATCCACTTGGTGGCCCAAGCGGAATTGACGGCTACACTGCCAAGCAAACGACGACGGCCACGAAGACCGATACGCCGTTGAAGAATGTTCCGCAGTCCATCTCGGTCGTGACGAAGGAACAGGCGGCGGATCAAGGCAGCAAGAGCCTCGGTCAAGCGTTGACCTATGTTCCAGGTGTGAACGTCGCACAAGGCGAAGGTCACCGCGATCAAATCACCATTCGCGGACAACAAACCACCGCCGACTTCTACGTCAACGGGGTGCGCGACGACGTCGAATACTATCGCGATCTCTACAACGTCGAGGCGATAGAGGTTCTCAAAGGGCCAAGCGCCATGGTGTTTGGGCGCGGCGGCGGCGGCGGTATCGTCAATCGTTCGACCAAGGCGGCCGATGGCACGACTGTTCGCGAGGCGACAGTCACGGGCGGCATGTACGACACAAAGCGGGCGACGATCGATGTTGGACAAGCGATCTCGAGTGCAGCGGCGTTCCGGCTCAGCGCGATATACGAAGACTCCGGCAATTTCCGCGATTTCTTCGAGCTTGAGCGGTTCGGCATCAATCCGACCATGGGCTTCAAGCTAACGGACAGCACTAAGCTGCTCGTCAGTTACGAATATTACAATGACGAACGGACCGTCGATCGCGGCGTGCCCTCGCGCAATGGCGGCCCGTCCGAGGGACGTAAGGAAGCGTTCTTCGGCAACCCGGATGTAAATGCTGCAGCCTTTGAAGGGCACAGCGCGAGCGTGACGCTGGAGCACCGCTTCGACAACAGTCTCAAAGTCCGCAATCATTCGTCGTTCGTAGATGCGGACAAGGTTTACGCCAACACGTTTGCCGATGGTCCGGTTTCCGACGCAGGCGATGTCAAGATCTCAGGCTATCGGGACGAGACGCAGCGTCAGAGCTTCATCAACCAAACGGACGTGACCTATAAGATTCAAGTTGCGCCATTTATACGGCACACCATTCTGGCAGGCGCAGAATTCGGCCGCCAGGAAACGGTGAACAAGCGCGACAATCCGAATTTCGGAACGCCCGCCGGCGGGAGCAGCATCACCGTTCCCTTCGCGAACCCCACTTTTTTCACGCCAGTGTTCTTCAACACGCCAAACCGGCGGCGGGAGTCGACACTTGAGACAGCCGGTATCTATGTCCAGGATCAGCTCGAAGTCTCAAAGTACTTCGAACTGATCGGCGGCATCCGCTTCGACCGCTTCGACCTCGATTTCCGCAATGGTCTGACGGGCGATCGGTTCGGCCGGGTTGACGAAGTATGGTCGCCGCGCGCTGGCGCCGTCTTTAAGCCGTCGGAAAGCTTGTCCGTGTATGTCAGCCATTCGCGATCGTTTTTGCCGAGCGGCGGCGATCAGTTCAATGTTCTCGACGTGACAAGCGAGACTTTGAAGCCGGAAGAGTTCGACAACAAGGAATTCGGCTTCAAGTGGGACGTGACCGATCGACTGACATTAACCGGCGCATTGTTCCAGCTTGATCGCGAGAACCAAGCCGTTGTTGTCGATGCGCAAACCTTCCAAATCGGCAATACGCGTACCGAGGGCGGCGAGTTGGCATTGACCGGGTACGTGACCGATCAGTGGCAGATGGCGGCAGCCTTCGCGCATCAGGTCGCGCTCGTCGAGCATACCGGCTTTGAAGTGCCGTGGGTGCCGCACAATACGTTTTCACTTTGGAACAGGTATCAGTTCACGCCGATGTTTGGCGCGGGCGTTGGCGTGGTGCACAAGACCGATTTCTTCGCCGCCTCCAACAACGAGGTGGTGATCCCGGGTTACACGCGCTTCGATGCCGCGCTGTTCTTCGATATCGATCAGAACTGGAGCGCGCAGGTCAATGTCGAGAATATCTTCAACACGGATTACTTCGCCTCGGCCCACAACAACAACAATATCATGCCGGGGGCGCCAACGTCCGTTTACGTGACTGTCGGCGCGAAATTCTAGTGATCGAACCCCCGTCCAGTACCCACCTTCCGGGGTGATGATTCGGTAAACTTGGGTGGCCGGGATTTTTTTGGGTTCCGGCCGCCCATTTTCGTTATTTCGGGGTGGTGCAATCCGTCAATTGATCGGCCTCGAGCGAGAACGAGTAAGGCCCGGTGTCCCGCAACTCGACACCTTTCACCAGGCAGGTTCGGCCGCTCTTGTCCTTGATTTTGGCGTCATAGACCCCGGCCTTGACGTCAGTCAGGGGTAAGCGCTCGTCGGCTTCGGCGACGTTGTTGTCGTCGTTCTTGGCCTGGTTGTCGCCAAACTTATCTGAGCCTTCGGGCGCCAGGAACAGTTCGGTCAGATCTTCGCCGGTCAAGTTCCAAAACTTCATTTTTGATTTTGTCCCGGCTTTGTCGTCATCATCGGCGAGAGCGGACGCGGCAAGGCCAAGGGACAGGAAACAGGCTATCAGAAGTTTTTGCATCGGTGCGTCGTCTCCTCAATCACTGCGCGATTGGTTCGTGCCTGACTGGCCCGCCGCGCTGCTGTGTTCAATACGTGAAGATATAGGCTTTCGATCTGCGGCGTCCAACACTTGCCTGTGAAAAGTGCGTGAAGTTCTGGCGGCGCTTTAAGAAACACGTTAACGCGTAGGAAAGCCGGATGTTTGCCGGAGCCCGTCGCCGAGCACGAGGGCGGCCGCGACTGCGATGTTGAGAGAACGCAGTCCCGGGCGCATGGGGATAGCAATGCGCGCGTCCGCTGCATTGTGGACGGCGTCTGGTACGCCGGCGCTTTCGCGGCCAAGGAGCAGCGTGTCGGTCGCGCAAAATTCAAAATCCGTGTACGGGCGGTCAGCGTGCGACGAGAGGAGGACCAGTCTACCGCCGCGCGTGGCCCGCGCTGATTCGAATGCGGCAAAGCTTTCGTGGCGCGTGAGATCTACATGTTCGAGGTAATCCAGGCCCGCCCGCCGGAGCGACCGGTCGGTCATATCGAAGCCAGTCGGGCCTATGACATCCACGGGCACCCCGAGGCACGCGCCCATTCGCAGAATCGTGCCAGTATTTTGGGCAATATCGGGTTGATAGAGGGCCAGTCTCATGGATTTCTCATAGGCCAAAAGTCCTCACTCAGGAAGCGCGCGCAGGACGCCCATCAGCGATGCGCCAAATTGCCCCGTCTATTGCCCGGTCCATGTGGCGCTGGCGAGCTTGAGGGGGTTGGCGAACGGTGTCAAAAGGTCACCGCTGATTGATCGATCTAGTCCGCCCGGACCGCGCAAGCGTAGGGGTGGACAGCGGGACGTAAGTCTTTTCCAGCGCCGGACATTTCGCACGTTTTCTAACCGGAGGCACTCGTGGCATCTCACACGAACGAAATTGACGAGGCAGACCGCAGGGACTTTCTCGTGCTTGCCGGTAACGCATTCGCGGCTATTGGAGGAGCGTCGCTGCTCTGGCCGTTCGTGCAGCAGATGAACCCGGATGCCAGCGCGAAGGCTTTGGCATCGACTGAGATCGATTTGGCACCGGTCAAAGAAGGGCAGGCCATCACAGTACTCTGGCGCGGCAAACCGGTTTTCATTCGCAACCGCACAGCCGCCGAGATTGAGTCCGCTCGTAAAGTTGAACTCGATACGATTCCTGGTGGAGCTGACGCGGCTGACGAAAATCGCGTCAAGAAAGGTCATGAGAACTGGCTGGTTCTTGTCGGCATTTGCACCCACTTAGGCTGCATCCCCAAAGGCCAATCCATGGGTGACTCGCGCGGCGATTTCGGCGGCTGGTTCTGCCCTTGCCACGGCTCGCACTACGACACGTCGGGGCGCATCCGGTTGGGGCCTGCGCCGCGGAACCTCGATGTGCCGCCTTATGAATTCATCTCCGACACAAAAATCAAAATCGGCTGAGGAGCATTCATTCATGTCAGGTCACGCTTCGACCTACGAGCCGAAATCGCGCTGGGGCAAATGGTGGGACGAGCGTCTGCCAATTGCGCGGCTGATGCACGGGTCATTCGTCGATTTTCCGACGCCGCGCAACTTGAACTATCTTTGGACGTTCGGCGGCATTCTGTCGTTCTGCCTCGTCGCGCAGATCGTGACCGGCATCGTGCTGGCGATGCACTATCAGCCAAGCGATGTTGCGGCCTTTAATTCGATCGAGCACATCCGCCGCGACGTGAATTTTGGCTGGTTGATGCGCAACCTGCACGCCGTTGGCGCGTCCATGTTCTTTATCGCCGTCTATATTCATCTTTTCCGCGGGCTCTATTACGGGTCTTACAAGGCGCCGCGCGAAGTGCTTTGGATCTTGGGTGTCATCATCCTTCTTTTGATGATGGCGACGGCGTTCCTTGGTTACACGCTGCCCTGGGGTCAGATGAGCTTCTGGGGTGTGACCGTCATCACCAATCTGTTCTCGGCGCTCGATACTATCTGGACAGGACTGGGGACCGGCATCGTTGAATGGCTGTGGGGTGGGTATTCGGTTTCGGGCGTCACGCTGAACCGGTTCTTCTCGCTGCATTATCTTTTGCCGTTCGTTCTGACGGGCGTTGTGATCCTGCACATCTGGGCGCTGCACACAGCGGGGCAGAACAATCCAACCGGTCTCGATATCAAACAACCGTCGGACTCGGTGCCGATGCACCCCTACGCGACGTCGAAAGATATCGTCGGCATGTTCATGTTCATGATCATGTTCGCGTGGTTCGCGTTCTTCCTTCCGGATTACCTCGGCCACGCCGACAATTACATCGAAGCCAATCCGCTGGTAACGCCGCCGCACATCGTGCCGGAGTGGTACTTCCTGCCGTTCTACGCAATTCTGCGCGCGTTTACGGGCTCGTTCCTCGGTATTCCGCTTGGATCGCTCGCTAAACTTCTTGGCGTGCTTGCAATGTTTGGATCGATCCTGGTCCTGGCATTCGTGCCGTGGCTCGATACCAGCCGCGTTCGTTCCGCCAAGTACCGGCCGATCTTCAAATGGTTCTTCTGGGCTTTCGCCTTTACGTGCGTCGCGCTTGGGTACCTCGGATCGAAACCCGCTGAAGGCGTTTACGTCATGTGGGCGCAAATCTTTACGCTTCTCTACTTCCTGTTCTTCCTTGTCGCGATGCCGGTCATCGGCCTCATTGAAACGCCGAAGAAACTGCCGAAGTCGATCACCGAAGCTGTACTTGGCGACGGCGCTGCCGTTGCAACGGCAAAACACTGAGGCGAGGGATGAGACCAATGATGAAGTATATCCCTACCCGGGCCGCAGTTGTTGCTGGGGTCTTGCTGATCTCAACGGCCGCCCATGCTGCGAGCGGTCATGGCCCTGAAATTCAGCGCCAGCAATGGCCGTTTTCGGGATTCAAAGGTCAGTTTGACAAGAACCAGCTGCAGCGCGGCTTCCTGGTCTACAAAGAAGTTTGCTCTTCGTGCCATGGCTTGAAGCGGTTGAACTTCCGCAACTTGTCGGAACCGGGCGGTCCGGAGTTTGACGAGGCGGCGGTCAAGCAGCTCGCTGCCGAATGGCTCAATCAAATCCCGGAAATGAACGACGCGGGCGAGATCGCAGCCAAGGGCGGCGAACTCTTGAAACGTCCGGCACGGCCTTCCGATCCGATCCTTGGGCCCTACGCCAATGACGCAGCTGCGCGGGCCGCGCAGAACGGCGCGTTGCCGCCCGACCTGACGCTGATTGCGAAAGCTCGCTCGGTCCAGCGCGATCCGCATTGGTTGGTGCACCCGTTCCTGATGCTTGGCGATATTTTCAGGGGCTATCAGGAAGGTGGCGCTGATTATCTTTACGCCCTTTTGACCGGCTATGTGGACGCACCCGCTGACGTCAAGGTCAACGACGGCATGTACTACAACAGCGTATTCCCGGGCCATCAGCTGGCCATGCCGGCGCCGCTCAGCGAACGACGATTGACTGAAAAAGACGGCTACAAAATACCGCCGACGGTCGAGAACATGGCGCGCGACGTGACCGCATTTCTGTCGTGGACCGCCGATCCTTCGCACAATCAGAGAAAGCGTATTGGCTGGCAGGTGATGCTGTATCTGCTCGTCACGACTTTGCTTCTCTATCTCGGGAAGAAGCGGATCTGGTCGAAGCTGCACTAGCCTCGCTATTCAATGCACAATAAAAAAAGGCCCGCGTTTGCGGGCCTTTTTCATTTCAAGATTTAGATGATTTACTTGGACAATCCCGTCAGGTTCGCAACCATCGGTTCAACGATTGGCTTCAGGATTGCGCCAGCGCCCGGAATGCCGGTTGCTTTTTCGATAGCCGCCAAGATCCCCGGGAGTGCGCCGCCGACAAGCGTCGTCAACGGCTTGCGCGCGTCGCCCGTCAGCAAACCTGCCGCCGCCTTAACAGCTTCGATCTGCTTGGCAGTGTCGGTCAGTGCCGGCACGGCGGCTTTCGCCGTTGCTTCATCCGTGATGGTCCCGAGTGAGCCAGTCAGGCTGCTGAGTGCCTTCGAGGCAAGACCGACAACGTCAACCTGCGTCGCAGCCGGTGCTTCAGCCTTCGGGGCTGCTGCTGGTGCTTCGGTTTTAGCTGGCGGGGGCGCTGCTTTCTCGACCATGGGAGCTTGGTTGCAGCCGTAGCTGGAGAGCAGATAGAGGCCGGCAAGACCAAGTACGAGCGGCAGGAGCCAGCTTGGCAATCCGCCACCAGACGAGGCCGGGGCGGCGTGCGCGACGGGAGCCGCTGCCTTGAGATTTCCAGCAATTGAATCGAGTACGCCTGAGCCCTGCAAGAGATCAGAGAACCCAGCTGGCATCGCAGCCGCGATGTTGCCCTTTTGGCCATTCAGCAGGTTCGTAAGACCAGCGGCGTCGAGACCCGACGACTTCTGCTCCTTTGCGAGTGTGCCGAGAACGACGGGTGCCAGTATGCCCATGAGGGAAGCACTCTTGCCAGCGTCCAGACCAGCAAACTTGCCAACTGCGCTGGCAAGGGCGCTCGACTGCGAGCCGCCCAGAAGTGAGGTCAATGCATTGCTGCCGCCATCGATCAACTGTTGTTGACCGCCGCCGCCGATGAGATTGCCGAGGTTTCCGAGGAGACCTGGATCCTGCTTGCCCAGGATGCTAGCGAGAGCACCGCCGCCGCCGCTTTTTGAGGCACTGCCTGCAAGGCCGGCCAGGATAGCCGGAAGCGCGGCGCTGATGGCCTTACCGACGAGCCCCTGGCCTAATCCAAGGCTTCCGGCAATCTTGTTGATGATGACGGGGGCCAGATACTGCATGGCCATGGATACGAGGTTCATGTTTTTATCCTGTCGTTATTGGGGGAGTAATTCAGATGTTGTCGGAGCAAACTACCATAGCGTGGTGAGACGCTGTCTCAAATATAATTGTAGTGCCGGAAATAAGCTCTTAGCGGGGCGAAACAGTTTCATTGAGATTTGCTCTGCCCTGAGGCAGCAGCAGAGGTTGTACGGGGCGTGCCGGTCACAGCGGAATCAAATCCCAATAGATTCAAAGGCATTGCGCAAGTCATCGCAGCGTGCCAGTCCTTCGGAAAACTGTTCAATCGGGGCAAATTATGACGAAGTCAGTTCTCGGCATCATTGGTGGAAGCGGTCTTTATAATTTGCCTGGGCTTGATCATGCCCGCTGGGAAACGATCACGAGCCCGTGGGGAGATCCCTCCGACCAGATCATGTTTGCAGAACTGGATGGACTGCCTGTGAGATTTCTTCCGCGTCACGGCCGGGGGCATAAGATTTCGCCAAGTCACATCAATTACCGCGCCAATATCGATTGCTTGAAACGCGCGGGCGTCACAGATTTGGTATCGGTTTCTGCGTGTGGATCCCTCAAGAAGAAGTATGCGCCTGGGCACTTCGTGCTCGTCGATCAATTCATCGACCGGACTTTCGCGCGGGAAAAGTCGTTTTTCGGTGAGGGTTGCGTAGCGCACGTGGCGCTTGCGGACCCGGTCAGTCCAGGCTTGCGCAAACGCATCGAGAAAGCTGCTAAGGAAGAGGATATCGAATTCCACAAGGGCGGCACGTATCTCGTGATGGAAGGTCCGCAATTCTCGACGCGCGCCGAAAGCAATCTCTACCGTTCATGGGATTGCGACGTCATCGGCATGACCAATATGCCGGAAGCCAAACTCGCGCGCGAGGCCGAGATTTGTTATGCGACCGTCGCCATGGTGACGGATTACGACTGCTGGCACGAGGATCATGCCGACGTCCATATTCAGTCGATCTTGGCGGTTATGAAGGACAACACGGAAAAGGCGCAGCGATTAATTCATCGCTTGGCCAAAGACTTTCCGCGCGAGCACGAGGCGTGCCCGATAGGCTCAGACAAGGCGCTTGAGTTCGCAATCATCACAGCGCCTGAAGCGCGCGATTCCGCATTGATGAAAAAACTCGATGCGGTTGCGGGGCGGTTTCTGGGTTAGCCCCCAAACCCGATCAGGATTTTCATCTTGATGAGATCGGGGAAGAAGGCCTGCAACAGCCCGCCGAGCAGCCAGAGAATAGCCGTCAAGAGAATGAGCGCCGGAACGGCAGCAAAGACCGCTTTGCAGAAAAACTTGACCAAGTGCAGGAACGGAACATCGAACCCGTGAACGATGGCCGGGTAAGGCGCATCAGCGGCAGCGGACTCGGCGGCGATGGGTTCAGCATAGATTTTAGGTGAGGCAGCCGCGGGTTTGAGATCGGGCGCGGTCGAAAGGCTGGGCGCCGCCGCGCGTTCGCGGTCCGCCCGCTCTTTGGCCTCGCGCGCACGGGCCTCTTTTTCACGCCTAAACGTGCGTGGCAGGTCGTCGCCGGGTTCATCGCCAATTGGCCCAAAATTGTGGTCCGCCATAGCCATCGGGCCTCCAGCCATCGTCATAAATCCCCTGCGTGATGCGTCTCGCTGCGCCGAATCAATCGGACAACGGGGTGCTCAATATTCGTTGTACCTTGAACCTGAAGTTATTGCTATTTTGCGCCGTGAATTTGACCGGAGCGTGCCCATTGCGGGCAACAGTCGAAAGCGAGCGGATGAAAGACTTCAAGAAGCTGATCCGGACCATCCCGGACTACCCCAAGCCTGGCATCATGTTCCGGGATGTGACGACCTTGCTTGCCGATGCCAAGGGCTTTCGCAAGGCAATCAAAGCCATGGCCAGGCCGTTTAAGGACAAAAAGATCGATGCAGTGGCGGGAATTGAGGCGCGCGGCTTCATTCTCGGTGGCGCTGTCGCCGATCGTTTGGGTTGCGGTTTCATCCCCATCCGCAAAAAGGGCAAATTGCCGGCGAAAACAATTGGCCAGGAGTACACGCTCGAATATGGCGTCGATGTGATCGAAATTCACGAGGATGCCATCAAGGAGGGCGAGCGGATTTTAATCGTCGATGATCTGATTGCGACGGGAGGGACGGCAGAGGCAGCCGCGAAACTCATCAAGCGGACCGGAGGTGTCGTAGTAGGGGCAACCTTTATCATCGATCTGCCGGACCTGGGCGGCGTCAAACGTTTAAACGAGCATGGCATAGAAAGCCACGCACTCGTTGCCTTCGAGGGGCATTAGCGATGGCAATCGGGCTTGCACCGGAGCGGATGGGGCAGGCGCTGGCGGCGATTGCGCAGTGGCGCACGAATTCTGACATCCCGATTGCGTGTCCAATCTGTGGGGGCAGCGGTCTCAAAATCACCGATCATTCGGCACGGCCCTATGCGGAATGGTATGCATTGAGGTGCGGGGCTTGCGGTCTCGACGCAACGGTCCATATACCGCTCGCACCTCCGAATATGTTTTAGATTTTCTTGTTCTCGTTTTTCAAGGAAGGATCGGTTCCTTGACCGGAGAATTCTCACACATCGTTTTGCTGCCGGGCTTGGACGGCACAGGACGGCTGTTTCGATGGCTCGAGGCCGAATACAAAGGCCCCATTCCTTTGCAGGTTGTCAGCTATCCGGCTGATGCGCGGCTTGGGTATCGGGAATTGACACAGTACGTCCGCACTCTCATTGGCAGTCGTAATGTCATTGTACTTGGAGAGTCATTCTCAGGGCCGATTGCTGTTGAGATCGCAGCCTCCATGCCCAATCAGATTAGGGGTCTTATTCTTGCAGCAACCTTTGTTCGCAGCCCTTGGCCGAGATGGCTCGTCAGCTTTGCGGCACGGCTTAATCCCGGACTATCACCCCGGCTGTTGATGAACGCGATTTTGAGGGGAGGGCATACAGATCCGGATCTGGACCTAGAAATCGAGAGAATTCTGACCGAAATGGCGCCTGATGTGCGCTTGAAGCGGCTTCGCGAAGTGGCGAACGCGGATGTGCGAGACCGGTTGAAGGTGGTGCAGTGTCCGATTCTGGTGCTTCACGGCACGAAGGACTGGCTTGTCCCGCGGACTTCTGTCGAGCAATCGGTGAAATCCAAACCCGGCGCAACATTGCAGCTTTTCGATGGGCCACACATGCTATTGCAGACAAATGCCGGAGCTACCGCGCGAGCGATTGAAGCGTTCATTGGCAAAAGTGGGATCACGTCATGAAACTCAACGGCAAGGCGACGCGGACGATCTGGGTGCGGCCTGAAGGCTTTCCGGTTGAGATCATCGATCAGACAGCGCTACCTCATGCGATCAAGATTGTCGCCCTCAAGACCAGCGACGACGCGGCCTACGCAATACAGGCTATGCTCGTGCGCGGCGCGCCGCTGATCGGTGTGACGGCGGCTTACGGCGTGGCGCTGGCTATGCGTGAAGATGCGGCGGGCGCCAATCTCGAAGAGGCAATCGAAATGCTCGCCGCGCAGCGGCCAACCGCGATCAATCTGCGCTGGGCGTTAGATGAGATGCGCCGCATTTTGACGCCGCTGCCTGAAACGGAGCGCATGCGGGCGGCATTCAAGCATGCCGCAAAAATTGCGACGGATGACGTCGAGATGTGCCGCGGCATCGGCGGCCACGGGCTTGAAATCATCAAAGGCATTGCTGCAAAGAAGGGCGGCAAACCGGTCAACATTTTGACCCACTGCAACGCAGGCTGGCTCGCTTGCGTCGATTGGGGAACCGCGACATCTCCGATTTATCACGCGCACGATGCCGGAATCCCCGTCCACGTATGGGTCGATGAAACGCGCCCCCGCAATCAAGGCGCGGCACTCACGGCATTTGAGTTGATGCAACACGGGGTACCGCATACGCTCATCGTCGATAATGCGGGCGGGCACTACATGCAGAAGGGCGAGGTTGATCTTTGCATCGTTGGCACGGATCGCGTGGCGGCGAATGGCGATGTTGCCAATAAGATCGGCACGTATTTGAAGGCACTCGCGGCCAAAGATAACAACGTTCCGTTTTACGTGGCTTTACCGTCTTCAACGATTGATTGGAACATGGCGGAGGGAAGCGATATTCCAATCGAGGAGCGCTCGGGAGACGAAGTCTTGAAAATATCGGGACGGCTAACGGATGGTAAAGTTGCCGCTGTGGACATCGCGGCGCCTGGAACGAAAGCGCGCAACCCGGGTTTCGACGTGACGCCTGCGCGTCTCGTGACTGGGCTCATTACCGAACGCGGCGTCTGCGCCGCTTCGCACGATGGATTGTTATCGCTGTTCCCCGAACGGCGCAGTGGAGGGTTGGCTGTCGCATGAGTAAGAAACCGGGTGACAAAAGCCTACGCAAGGCCATCATCGAAGCCGCGCTGACCATGTCTGATTGCGGGCTTTCTCCGGGCCGCTCCGGCAATGTGTCCGCCCGCTTCAAGGACGGCATGCTGATTACGCCGACGGGCATGGCGTATCATGAGCTTGAGCCTGACGACATCGTGTTCGTTGAAAGCGATGGCAGCGTCTCTGGCAAGCAAAGGAAGCCTTCGAGCGAATGGCGCTTTCATTTGAGTGCTTATCAGACGCGTCCGGACCGCCACGCGGTGGTGCACACGCACTCGTTGCACGCGACGGTTTTGAGTTGTGTGAAGAAACCTATCCCGGCCTTCCACTATATGGTCGCCGTTGCGGGCGGATCTGACATTCCCTGCGTACCCTACGCAACTTTTGGCACGGACGAACTTGCCCGTCACGTCGCGCGCGGCTTGAAGGAGCGCGATGCGTGTTTGATGGCAAGCCACGGGCAAATTGCCATTGGAGAAAACTTGGAATCAGCGCTCGAATTGGCGTTCGAAGTCGAGACGCTGGCCGAGCAGTACTACAAGGTTCTGTTGCTCGGAGAGCTGAATGTTTCGTCAGAAATTTTGTCTGACGCGGCCATGGAAGAGATGGTCGAAAAATTCAAGACGTATGGGCAGAAGGGTCAGAGTTAGTCGACGCACGGTTACGCGAAAAAGTTCTCAGGGAGCTGCGGGTGCGTGGCTCTGCGGCGGCTTGCTACCCTTGTTCCACATCGGATCGTTGAGCAATGGGTCGTTCTTGCCGTCGATGGTTGCAGCCGCCTGCTTGCCGCATATGGATCCAGATTGTGAGCCTGATTGCGAGCCAGATTTTCCGTCGCTGCCCATGCCGCCGCAGCATCCGCAGCCACCGGACTTCTTGGCGTCACCCTTTGGCTCACCCATATCCATACCAGCGTGCGGGTCAGCGGGCTTAGCTCCAGGGCTTTTCTTCTCGCCCATATCCATGCCGTCCATCTTCATGCCGGCGCCGCACTGCATACCGCCGGCCGGCTTGGCCTTCGTCGCGCCCATGTCCATGGCACCTCCACCGCCGCACATGGCGGATGCGGACGTGGCTGAAATAAACGCAAATGCTGCGAGAACAAGTGCTCTGGAGATCATGGCGCCCACCTCATATTCTGACGCATGATTGCGTCGTTGCACGATGTTAGGACCGCCGTCGAACGCGGGCAAATTACAAATCGTTTTAGGCGCAGATTTAGCATCGCGGCGAGATAGTTAAGTGCTGCTAACTTATTCCACGCTCTTAAAAAACGGCTCAACCTTGCCTTTGAGCTTTAGCGTCATGGCGTTGCCAAAGCGGTCCTTTGCGTTGCCGGCCGCGACGCGGATCCAGCCCTCGCTGACACAATATTCCTCGACGTTGGTTTTTTCGGCGCCGTTAAAGAGGATGCCGACGTTCCGGGCCAAGAGTTCGGCATCGTGGAATGGGCTCTTCGGGTTGATGCACAGGCGGTCTGGGAGAGTATCGGACATGTATGGACTCCTTAATTCGCAAATCTGAAGTGCATCACATCGCCGTCTTGGACGACATACTCTTTGCCTTCCAATCGGAATTTGCCAGATTCCTTGGCGCCACTTTCTCCGTTGCCGCGGATGTAATCCTCATAGGCAATGGTTTCGGCGCGGATGAAGCCCTTTTCGAAGTCGGTGTGAATAACGCCGGCTGCTGCTGGCCCTTTGGTGCCGCGCGTGATGGTCCAGGCGCGCGCTTCTTTGGGGCCGACGGTGAAGTATGTGACGAGATCGAGAAGTTGATAGCCGGCATAGATGAGCTTGTTGAGGCCCGGTTCTTTAAGTCCCATTTCAGCGAGAAAAGCGTCGCGATCCTCAGGCCCGAGGCCTGCGAACTCGCTCTCGATCTTGGCGGATATGACGACCGAGACAGCGCCTTCGGCTTTGGCGGCTTCTTCGACTTTTTTGGAAAACGCGTTACCTGTCGCGGCCGAAGCCTCGTCGACGTTGCACACGTAGACGACGGGTTTTGACGTGAGCAATTGCAGGCCGCGAAACGCCAGCATTTCGTCGGTTGAGATTTGCGCAAGGCGTGCTGGTTTGCCCTCGCGCAACAGCACTAGAGCTTTTTCCATGATGCCGACAAGGAACTTTGCTTCCTTGTCGCCCGTCGTCTTGACTTTCTTTTCAGCAATCGTGAAACGCTTTTCCAAGCTCTCAAGGTCGGACAGCATAAGCTCGGTTTCGACCGTCTCGGCGTCTGCCATCGGATCGATGCGGTTTTCGACGTGCGTGATGTCGCCATCTTCGAAGCATCTGAGCACGTAGGCGACGGCATCGACTTCGCGGATGTGGGACAGGAACTTGTTGCCGAGACCCTCGCCCTTGGAGGCGCCGCGCACGAGTCCTGCGATGTCGACGAAGGTCAGGCGCGTCGGGATAATCTCTTTGCTGCCCGCGATGGCGGCGAGCTTATCGAGGCGCGGATCGGGCACGCCCACTTCGCCGACGTTCGGCTCAATCGTGCAAAAGGGATAGTTGGCCGCCTCCGCAGCCGCTGTTTGCGTCAGCGCGTTAAAGAGGGTCGATTTGCCGACGTTCGGCAGGCCGACGATACCGCATTTGAAGCCCATAAATCATATGTCCTTAATTGCTTAGGGCCGAGTTACACTGCCGCCCGCGCGAGATCAATGGGCAGGGCGACGCGGCTGGGCGGTGTGGTCCACAGGTAGGCTGTCACTCGTTGTCGCGCGGGGCATCCCGGGCACGAGCCCGGAACAATCTGGGACTCCGCCGCTCGTGCAACACGGCAAGCACGAATACATGATTTCCGCGCGCGATGTAGAGCACCACATATGGGAAGCGCCGAAGATGGACGCGCAGCGACTTTCTATGCAATGCGCGTGGGCGGAGCGGGTTTCCGGCAATTCTTGAAAAGGCCAGCCCCGCTTCGTCAATCAGTTCCAGCCCAAGTCCGGCGCGCCGGGACTCGTACCAATGAAATGCTTCCGTCAAGTCCGCTTCGGCCTCGGGCTGGACAATGATCGTGGCAGTCACGATTTGCCGGAAATGCGCTGGCGCACATCGTCCCAAGCCGCCCCGCTTGAGCTTCCTTGGTCCAGCGCATCAAGCCGCTTGTCGATTTCGGCGCGGTGCCACTCGGGCAGCGGCAATTCCTCGGCCTCGCTGTCGAGCGAGTCCCAAATCTCCTCGATCAGCCGAAGCCGTTCGGAGACCGGAAGCTGGCGGATTTCAGCGGGCGTGAGATGCTTGTTCATGGCTGTATTTTGGCAGTAGCCGCCTCGAACGGCAAGTGCTGGATCGCGAATACGCAGAGCCCGTTTTGCGCGGGAATTGAGTTTGAAACCGCCCGCGCGAGATCAATGGGCAGGGCGACGCGGCTGGGCCTGGGCGTTATGGCAGTTTGTCGACGCCAAGGCGTTTCAGAGCCTGGCGCGCCTGTCCGGCACCTCGGGGGTTTGTCTTGGCGGCAATCAAATAGCTATCTATTGCTAATTGCGTATCGCCCAAGCGTTCAGCGGCTTCGCCGCGCGCCATGTAGGGGCGAATATCGTAGGGATCGATTGTCGCGGCGCGATCAAACTCATTCAGCGCACTCTCTCTATCGTTCAGTTTTAAATAGGCGTGGGCGCGAGCTATGTACGCTGCCGTATTCTTAGGATTGAGTTCGAGTGCTTTAGCGTAGTCAGCCAGCGCGGCATCGGTATTCCCCGCGCCGAGCCATGCCGAGCCCCGTTCGAGATACATCGTGTCGATGCCGCCGTTGAGGGCAGGCTTGGTCGAGGCGGATTGTTCAATCGCACGCGTCCAGTCGCTTGCGGCCGCGTTGTGTTCACCAAGTGCCGCGTTGGCGCGGGCGTGTCCTGCGAGGGCATTGAGGTCGGTTGCATCAAGTTCAAGGGCCCGCGTGAAGTCAGCCAAGGCTTCCTTCGGTTCTTCTTCCTTGAGCCAAGCGAAGCCACGGCTTCTATGAAAGCCGCTTCGGGCATTGCTGTCACCATCTGCGCGATTGAGCAGCGCCGTGCATGCGCGGATTGCGAGCCACGCTGTATGATCCTGCTGGCAATTTTTGGCGAGATCCACTTGAGGCGTTTCGGGTGCCTCCTCGGCGTGTAATATGCCACTGAACGCGAACGCAACGGCGCCGCTTAGTAGAGCCGCGATTGCGCAGATGCGGATACAAGCGATGCCCATCGTCACTTCTTATACTTCGCGAGCGAGAACGTCGAATAGCGCGATGGGCTCGGCAAATTTGTTTTGTCCGACATGGCCACATTCAAGGCTTCGCCGATGTTTGTGCCGGGATCGGCCTCGCGCACGGCAATGACAACGAACGGGCGCTGCCAGCTGGTGTCCGCGTCTTCGCATTCGGCGCAAGGTTCAAGATAGCGGCCGAGATTCAAGGTCGACATCGGGATATTGACATCGACAACGGATTTGACCCATTCGGCGATGCGGGCGGCGCGCAAGCCACCGCGCTGGATTTCCTTGTCGATCTCACCTTCTTGGCTTGCTAAGCCGACGGCGATCAATTCGCGTGAGCCGCCCAAGCCTTCGCGCAATTGGGGCGCGAGTACTTCATTCTGAATGTCCTCGGGCGACAACCGCGTGGTGTCGCGTTCAAGCTCTGTGGTCGAGCCTTTGACCCAACCGTAGTTTTTGGTGAGCACGACAACGTCGAAAAGTGCGCGCCGCCCGGCGCTGTCGGTGCCTTCAATCGGGAAAACCAGCGTGCGCTCGTTCCATTTCTTGGCGATGATGCGCTGCAGGCCGCTCTTGTCTTTATACTTGGAAAAAAGCGCGTCTTTGATGACGAGGCCAATAACCCCCGTCGCGAGCAACAGCGAGAGCGCGCCGATCAAGGCTTCCTCGCGCGCGCCAAACAAACGCGTGAACCAGTCGAGCCACCCCGTTCGCGAATAAGCCTGTTCGGATTGGGCGAGTGCACCGGTGCGATTGGAGCCCTTGCCGTCGCCGAATTCTTTTTCGTAGTGCACCATCGACGTCACCCTTACTCTGTCCCGGCCGCCTGCTTTGAGCGTCCCCGAAGCATCTAATCCTCGGATTTTCGCGCGCCCAGCCATTTTTTCAAGTTTTCTGCCAGCGCAGACGCCCGTTTACTGGCCCGTTCGCCTGCCGGATGGCCGATTGCGCGCTTTTTCTCAGGCAAATTCGAGGCTTTCGCCGGTGTATCTGTTTTATCATCCGCCCCAGCGTTTTCACCTTGCAGGCGGCGGGCAACGTCTGTCAGGAAGCGGGCGTCGTCGCCCCGGGCCAAGGGGCCCGCTGAATCCGAGACGGCATCCAGCAGTTCGTTCAGCCAGTCGCGTTCGGACTTGGCGAAGTCGTTCAGCACGTAATGCGTGACCGCGTCCTTGGAGCCCGGATGGCCGATGCCAAGACGCACGCGGGCGTACTCGTTGCCGATGTGGGCCGAAATCGAGCGGAGGCCGTTGTGCCCCGCGTTGCCACCGCCGAGTTTGACCTTGATCTTGCCCGGCGCCAAATCGAGTTCGTCGTGAAAGACGTAGATATCCGCCTCAGAGATCTTGAGAAAGCGCATGGCTTCGCCTACTGCGCGGCCGCTGTCGTTCATGAAGGTTTCCGGCTTCAAGAGCATGACGCGCTCCGTGCCGATCGAGCCTTCCGAAATGAGGGCGTTGAATTTTTTGCGCCAGGGCGAAAAACCGTGAGCGTCTGCGATGCGCTCGACGGCCATGAAACCGATATTGTGGCGATTGCCCTGGTAGTTGGCGCCAGGATTGCCGAGGCCGGCGAAGAGCTTCATGGGCATCCCCGGGCGAAAGGACCGGCGC
The DNA here is from genome assembly GCA_963819605.1 of uncultured Alphaproteobacteria bacterium. Taxonomy (GTDB): domain Bacteria; phylum Pseudomonadota; class Alphaproteobacteria; order Rhizobiales; family Hyphomicrobiaceae; genus Hyphomicrobium_B. Next base: position 275,370 of record CAWFWU010000009.1, read on the forward strand.
AGACAAATCCCGCGCCGGTCTGTTTCTGACGATTACTTCTTGCCAGCGGGTTTGGCAGGTGCCGCACCCTTGCCGGCGGCCGCTGCAGGAGCGCCCTTGCCGGCTGCTGCTGCTGGCGCACCTTTGCCAGCTGCCGCGGCTGGAGCACCCTTGCCGGCGGGAGCGCCGGGAGCTGCTTTGCCGTCCGCTGCTGCAGGAGCTGCTGCTGCATCCGTGGTCGCCGTCGCTTCGTCGTCGCCTTTGAGAGCGCCGGCAATCGTCGCGATGGTGAAATCGCGGCTCTTGATGACGGGGCTGATGCCTTCCGGCATCTTGATTGCAGAGACGTGGATAGCGCGGCCGATTTCGAGGCCGGTCAAGTCAGCTTCGAAGAACTGCGGGATCTTGGCGTAGTTGCAATAGACTTCGATGTCGTGGCGCACGATGTTCAACACGCCGCCGCGCTTCAGACCAGGTGACAACGTTTCATTGACGAAACGAACGGGCACCGAGACCGAGATGATGCCGTCTTTGCCGACGCGTAGAAAATCCACGTGGATCGGCATATCGCGCACGGGATCGACCTGGAGGTCTCGCGCGAGCACGATGTGCTTCTTGCCATCGACATCGAGTTCGAACGCCGTCGATGTGAAGTGGCCCTTGATGACCTGCTTCCACAGCGTGTTGTATTCGATGGCGATCGTTTCAGGGGTCTTGTTGTCGCCGTAGATTACGGCTGGTACGTTTCCGTCGCGGCGCGATTGGCGTGCGGCCCCCTTGCCTGCACGCGGACGCGCCGTAGCCTTGAGCGATGCGAGCTCAGACATGGCAGTTCTCCGGGTGTTGGGTCGCCCTTTGAGTGCGGGCAACCGGAAAAGCCGCAAACCGGCCTCCAAGGGTGCCGGGCGGCGTCTCATAAGGTATTCATGAGATTGCGGGGTTATACGGGGGTTTGGGGGGGAGTGCAACGGGATGCGCGGATGTGGCTGGGGTGACGGTTTAGGCATTAATGAATTGAGATTGTTGACCTAATTCGTGTGTGGCAGCGGTGTTGCCCCCAACTCCCCATGCAAAGGGGACGGCATGGGGAGAAGGAGCGCCTTCAAAAACTCAAGCCCAGCACGTCGCTGATGATGCCGCCGGTCGTCTCTAGCTTGCGTTTGCGTTGTTGCTGAGCGACTTGGGGCACGGGTGCCCTGGGATTGAAGTTTGGTACCGGGGCAGCGAGGTGATCGCGGCCCTTGGAGATCTTGGCCCACTGGCCGTCGAGCGCCTGCGTGACGCGCCGTTCGTGGCCGTAGACGTCATAGAAATGTTGGCTTGCCCTTGTCGTCCACCCAGGCGGTGAAATAGACGAGGTGGATGGGGATTTTTTTCTGGATCTCAACTTCGTTATTGAGCGGACCAGACTTCATCTGCTCGAGCATCTTTTCGCGCGTCCAGCCGTTGCCCTCGCGCAACATGATTTCGGCAAGTTCGACGGGCTTTTGCACGCGCAAACAGCCGTGACTTAAGGTGCGCTGCGTTTGCCTGAACATCCATTTGTCGGGAGTGTCGTGCATAAAAATAGTATGTTGACTTGGAAATGAGAATTTCACGACACCAAGTGCGCTACTGCCGCCTGGCGGCTGTGTCACATCATAGTTGCGGATGTCGTCTTTACTCCAGTCGATTTTGCGCCAGTCCAGCGTCTTGCCGTCTTTGGTTTCAAGTTGAAGTCCATATTGGCGCATGAGGCCGCCGCCGCGTCTGAGACTCGGCCAGATTTCGTGGACTTTGATCGATTCCGGCACGCGCCATTGCGGCCGCAGCACCACGTACTTTAATGGCCGGGAAAAAATTGACGACTGCTTGTCGATCATGCCGGCGACGATTTTCTCCGAGCGAATAATTTCGCCGCCTTTGTAAACGTACTGCATGAATTCCGGGATGTTGTTGAGGACATGCACGTCGCCCATGTCGTCGTACATCCAGCGCCACATCTCCATGTTGGCGCGCAAGCGTTTGGCGTTCGGATTAAGTTTATTGCCGCCAGCGCCGGTTTTTTTGCCAAGCGCCTCGAGATACGCCAGCCGCAACTTTTCGAATTGGGCGTGTTTGGGGTGCGTCGAACGCAAGTAAGCGCCCGCGTCGTCTTGGCTCGCGACACCTTCGAGAACGATTTTCGGATCTATGATTTGCGCCTTGCGGTCGAGATTTGAGTTCAGCATTTCTGACGGCTTCATAATGCGTCCGCCGCGCGCGTGCCGCGCATAGAGCAGCGCTGCCTTGGTCAGTTTCAATTCGGCTTCTGCGAGTTGTTCGCTGTCTACTCCCGCCGGCAAGTCACGAAGTGCATATGTTTCGGGATCCAGGGCGTAGGCCCAGGCATTTTTGAATTCGGCAATGGCGGACTGGGCTCTTGCGCTGTGTTGGCCGGCGGTGATCCAAAGCGGCGCATGCGAGCGCCCCTCGTAGAAGGCCTTGAGCGCGTCCCACTCCTTCACGTCTTCGTCCGGTGCGCCTGGCTGTGATGCGCTGAGCTTGGCCTTTAGGACTTCGGCCAACGGGTCTGCAATGGCGGGTTTCTGACTGACGTCCGGAGTGGGTGTGGCGATTTCGGGCGGTGACTCGGCGCGAAGTGCACTTGCTGAGACGAACGTCAAAGCCAGGATGGCCAACACCGTGCGTGAGCGAACCATGAGTGCTTTCCGGTTTATAACGCGCACGCGGCCCCCTGTTTAGCTGATTGGTGTGCACCTGCAAACATGGCAGTGCACCGGACGTGTGCCATGGACCGCACTCTCCCCATGGAATTTGCGGTTTTTAAGTCTTTCGGAGGCGCGCGGGCGTTGCCCAAATGCTCTATAAGAGGCCGCATTCACTCCGGGGGAGCCGTAAATGCAGCAGAGAGAGATGCCTGCAACACAATCGCAAGGGGCCCAAGGCCCCATGGAGCGCACGGCGTTGCGCTTTGCGGCCGTGGCCGAGCGCTGGTTTCCCGATGGCTTCATTTTCGGCGTGATCGCGGTTGCGATCGTGGCGATTGCCGCTTTGCTCAATGGGGCCTCGCCTTCCGACATCGGCAAATCGTTCGGAGACGGCTATTGGAGCCTCATCACCTTCACGTTCCAGATGGTCTTCATGGTGGTGGCGAGCTACGTCGTCGCCATATCTCCGCCTGTTGCCCGCTCCATCGACTGGTTGAGCCAAATCCCAAAAACCGGGCGCGGGGCGGTGGCGTTTATCGCCATGATGAGCATGCTCGTGTCGCTGATCGGATGGGCGTTATGTTTGATTTTCGGCGCATTTCTCGTGCGCGCCTGTGCGCGGCGAAAAGAACTCAATATGGATATTCGCGCCGCCTGTGCTGCCGGCTATTTGGGGCTCGGCGCCACGTGGGCGCTTGGGATTTCGTCCTCGGCTGCGCTGTTGCAGGCCAATGAGAAGAGTTTGCCGCCGAACATTCTCAAAATTACCGGCGTCATCCCGCTGACCGATACGATCTTCCTTTGGCAGTCGATGGTCATGTGCGCCATCATTCTCGTTTTGTCGGTGATTATTGCCTATCTCTCGGCACCCTCGGGGGCACATGCCGTAACAGCCGAGGATCTGGGCGCGGATATTACCCAAGCGCCGCACGAGTTGGCAAAGCCCGTAAAGCCGGCCGAATGGCTCGAGTATTCTCCGCTGATGACGCTGGTCTTGGTGGCACTCGGCTTTCTGTGGGTGGCGCGGGAATTTTCGGCGCAATGGACGGCGCTGGGGTCAGCGGGTTCAGCCGCGATCATGTTCATCTCAAGTCTCAACACCTATAACTTCGTCTTCATCATTCTGGGGATGTTACTGCACTGGCGGCCGCGAAGCTTCTTGAATGCAGTTACGAAGTCGATGCCGGCGGTTGGCGGCATTCTCGTGCAGTATCCGCTCTATGGATCCATTGCCATGATCCTGACCGGCGCCAAGAATGCCGCAGGTGTCAGCATGTCCGATCAGCTCGCACACTTCTTCATCAGCACGACGACGCAGAGCACGTTCCCGGTCGTGGTCGGGATTTATTCGGCGTTTCTAGGGCTTTTCGTGCCGTCAGGCGGCGGCAAATGGATTCTCGAAGCACCCTACGTGATGCAAGCGGCCAACGAACTCAAGGTGCATCTCGGCTGGATGGTGCAGGTCTATAATGCGGCGGAGGCGCTTCCCAATCTCATCAACCCGATCTTCATGGTGCCCATGCTCGGCATTCTGGGCATGAAAGCGCGCGATATTGTTGGCTTCACGTTTCTGCAGTTCGTGATCCACGTGCCGGTGGTGCTGTTCTTGCTCTGGTTCTTGGCTGGAACACTGACCTATACGCCCCCTGTGATGCCGGGGTGAACCCCTCTCCCCTTGGGGAGAGGGCTGGGGTGAGGGGGTGTTCATTTGAGATCGGCGGAATTGTGACTGCCCCCTCACCCGGCGCGCATCGGATTTGTGGTGAGTTCGTCATGCGCGTCGGCCTCTCCCCAAGGGGAGAGGCGATTCACGCCGCTGGATGTTCCAGCAACCGCTTAACGCAAAGCGCGACGCCTGTTTGCCAATGCGGCAGCTCCACGCCGAAGGTGCGTTTGAGCTTCGAGCAATCGAGTAGCGAGTTTTTGGGCCGCGCCGCGCGCGTCGGATAGCCGTCCGTGCCGATGGCCGCGAGCGAAGTTTGCCGGTCCGTTGTGCTTCTTGGATTCGTCGAGAATGGCCGCCGCGAACTCATGCCACGTCGCTTTCCCGCTTCCGGCCGCGTGATAAACGCCCCATTCGGGCGCCGCATTTTTCTTCGTGATCTCGCGGCAGACCGCCAAGATGGCCGCGACAAGATCGTGCGCGTATGTCGGGCTGCCGCGTTGATCGTTGACGACGCGCAAGGGATTGCCCTTTGCGGCATTGTTCAGGATCGTCTTTACGAAGTTCTTGCCGAAGGGGCTGTAGACCCAGGCCGTGCGCAGAATGATGTGGTGGGGGTTGGCGCTGGCGACGGCGTGCTCGCCATCGAGTTTCGTGCGGCCGTAGACCGACTGCGGGCTTGTTGCGTCGCTCTCCAAATACGCGCCCGCCTTCTCGCCGTCGAACACGTAGTCGGTCGAGATGTGGACGATTGGGATGCCGCGCCGGGCGGCTGCTTCACTCAACAGCCGCGCGCCCGTGCAGTTCAAGGCGTGCGCTTGCTCCGCTTCGTCCTCTGCTTGATCGACAGCCGTATAGGCCGCGGCATTGATGATGACGTCGGGCGTGATGTCGGCGAGCGAACGTTCGATCGTGCGCGAATTGCAGATGTCGAGGCCCGGCCGGCCGATGGCGCACGCGTCGATATCTGGCGCGGATGGTGCGATTTCGAGAAAGGCTTTTGCCACTTGCCCGTGAGAACCGGCAACGAGGAGCCGCATGAGTGACCTCTTTTCCCTCGCCCATCATGAAGAATGATGGGGCGAGGGGGTGCTTCAATAAAACAAACTCGAAACGCTTTCCTCGCGGCTGGTGCGCGCGATGGCCTCGCCTATGAGCGGAGCGATGGAGACAACACGAATGTTTTTTGCGGCCCGGATGGCTTCCGTTGGCAGGATTAAATCGGTAATCACCAGTGACTTCAGCCGCGAGTTCTGAATGCGATTGACGGCGCCGCCAGAAAGAACGCCATGCGTGATGTAGGCTGAGACTTCTGTCGCGCCGTTCTTTAACAAAGCTTCTGCCGCGTTCACAAGCGTGCCGCCGCTGTCGACAATGTCGTCGATCAAGATGCAGCGCTTCTTATCGACTTCGCCGATGACATTCATGACTTCGCTCTCGCCAGCCTTTTCGCGGCGCTTATCGCAGATCGCGATGGGTGCATTGATGCGCTTGGCAAGCGCGCGTGCGCGCACCACGCCACCGACGTCGGGCGAAACGACCACGAGGTCGTCCGACTTGCCAAAGTTTTCTTCAATGTCGCGGGTTATGACGGGGGCAGCGAAGAGATTATCCGTCGGAATGTCGAAGAAGCCCTGAATTTGGCCTGCGTGAAGGTCAAGTGTTAGGACGCGGTCTGCGCCTGCGCGCTCGATCATGTTGGCGACGAGCTTGGCGGATATGGGCGTGCGCGGTCCGGGTTTGCGATCCTGCCGGGCGTAGCCGAAGTAGGGGATGACAGCCGTCACGCGGCGCGCGGAGGAGCGCCTCAATGCGTCAACGAGGATGAGGAGTTCCATGAGGTTGTCGTTGGCTGGGAACGACGTGGACTGAATAACGAAGACATCCTGGCCGCGCACGTTTTCCTGAATCTCGACGAAGATCTCAAGATCGGCGAAGCGTTTCACTTGGCCTTTGGTCAACGGGAGTTTCAAATAGGCGCTGATGGCGTCGGCGAGAGGGCGGTTGCTGTTGCCGGCGACGAGCTTCACTGCTTGCATTCCCCGGCTCTCTCTAGGGGCGTTTCCGTCCCGGGCATCAAAGGGCATGATAACTCCCCCCGAACGGGCCCAAACTGGCTTCTCTGACGCGGCTTCTAGCAAGCAGGCCCGGTGGTGGCAACCGCCCGGGCCCGCTAATCGCGTTAATCACTGAATACGCAGTTAAACCAGAGGTCGAAACAGTGCTGCCAGGCTTATTTATTGGGTGGCAGTAGCTTCACAATGCCTTGCGCCGCCGCAGCGGCTGCAACATCAGCGGTCTTGCCCCACGTACCGTCCAGCGAACCCTGCGGCACTTCATTCTTCTGAGACACGGTGCCGAGCTTTTTGCCTTTCGGATCGAGCACGTTCCAATCGATCTGGATCGGCTGCTTTCCGTCCTTGCCTTGGCCCATCACAACTTTGCCTTCGACCTTGTAGGCCGGACTCGTTGGTGCGTTCGTCAAGGCTACGCCGTTCTTGGTCAACTCGCGCTGGATAGCGGACGTCAGCGACTGGCTACCATCGCCCGGAGCGCCCGTAACCAATGGAACCGTCGTAATAGAAGTCCCAGGTGTCTCGATGCTGCCCGTTGTCGCCGCAGCAGGAGTGAGCGCCGCGGTCGTGGCCGCAGGCGTCTGGCCCGTCGCAATAGCGTTCTTGGCGATTGCAGCAGCAGCCGGCGCTTGGCCAGCAGCAGCGACCGCTTGAGTTGCGGCATTGGGTGCTGCAATGCTACCCGGGCTACCCGGAGGGCTACCCGGGGTAACCGTCGACGCTGCGTTGCTCGCGACCGGTGTGCCAGCGGTGCCTTGGTACCAGGTGGTGATCTGTGCCGCAGTCTTGTCCGCAATAGCCTGGACGATCTGTGGGCTAACGGTTGACCACGGATCGGCGGTAGCTGATCCAACGGCGAGTTCTTCGCCTGTGATGCGATTGGCGCGTTTGCCGGTTTGATCGGTAACGTCCCAGATGTAAGAAATTTTCGAGCCTGACTTCTCGCGCGCTGCCACAACATACCCGCGCAAAGTATATTCGCCTTTGCCACCCGGACCGCGGGCAACCGAAATTTTGTTGCGCTCTATAGCGGTTGTGAGTTGAGCCTGCAGGTCTCGAGAGACACTTTCAGGCGCACCGATCACAGGAGCAATTTCCAATTTGGCCGTTTGCACGTTGCCGGGCGGGCTCGCAATCGGATTGGCAACACCAGCTAGTGGCGCGGTGCCGTCACCGCCGCCGCTCAAGAGGCTGCTACCGGTTTCACAACCAGCGAGCGCCAAAGCCATGATCGACGTCAGGACCATGCTTCGAATTGGCCTGACGTAGCGTCTCGCTAAATCAGCAGAGTTTAAGGTCGTCACGGCGACATCCCCCGTTTGTCTTCCCGAACTTTTCCGGCGACCGACGTACAAACTCTGCGGCCTTGAACTCCTGATACATAAACTACCGGTACCCACTCCTGCACCTGTAAATCAGCTGGAGTGTGCCCGTCCAGATGGGCGGCCACAGGAATCGTGTTCAGGCCCGCTACTAGGGGGCCAAAAGAGATAAATCGTTGTGGATTGTGCAGTTAAGCCACGACAATGGCAGAGATTTGGCGGCCGTAATCCGCCTCTTTGAGGCTTTGAGAGCGCCGGTAGCTGAAGAAATTCGATTCGTTTGCTCTCGTGCAGGGTGCTGCCAGCTCAATCGAACCAACGCCCGAGGCTCTTAACCTTGCGGCGACAAAGCCCGGCAAATCGAAGTGCGCCCGGGCGCCCGGCTGCGGTATGCGGAAGTAACGGGCGTTGGCGGCATCGAGGGCGACGACTTCCGCTTCGAACTCTGGCCCCACTTCATAGGCCTCCTGGCTGATTGTTGGGCCGACGGCTGCGCGAATCCGGTCACGGCGCGCACCCAGACGCTCCATTTCGGCAATGGTGCTCTCAAGGATACCCGAGACAGCTCCTCGCCAGCCCGCGTGCGCGGCGCCGACCACGCCTGCCGTGGCATCGGCAAAGAGAACCGGCGTGCAATCGGCGGTCAAAATGCCGATGGCGAGCTTGGGCGTTGCTGTCACGACGGCGTCGGCCTTTGGCAAACCCTCGCGCGGCACCAGCCCGGTGACGGTTAGCGCCGCCGCACCGTGCACCTGATAGAGCGTAACGACGCCGCCGTGGTCCGCGCCGAGATGTGCGGCCACGCGGCGCCGGTTCTCAATCACGAGTGTGGATTCGTCATGAGAGCCGAGGCCGCAATTTAGACCCGCATATATGCCGCTCGATACGCCGCCTTGACGGGTGAAAAACCCATGCCGGATGCCGGGGAGGTTTTTCAGATTTTCGGCTTCGATGGGTGACAGCATGATCCTGCGCCAATCTTTAGCGAATAGTGTGTAGGGAATTGCGAATAGGAAGTGGCATGAGCGGCATATATCCGCACTCGCTACTCGCTACTCGCTACTCGCTACTCGCCCCGCGCGACACCGAACCCAGGCAGAGGGGGCAGTTGCGGCGACCGCACGCCAATGGCCTTAAAGCGTGTTCCCATCCCATTTGGGGCAAGCAGGCGGGCAAGACCCGTTTCGATTTCTCCGGCACGCGCCGGGTTGGCGTGCATCAAGCGCGAGCCCCGTTCAATGATGCCGAGCGAGCCGAGGAACTCCGCTTGCGTGACGGGGCCATCGATTGCCAGGCCGGAAGAGTGGAGGACGCTGGCGAGTTCATAAAAACTGACGTGCGCGGACAAATCGGCTTCGCCTGGTGACGTCAGCGGCAACTCATACTTGTGCTCTCTAACGGCTTGCAAAGTATCGCCAGCGGACGCGGCCGCATACCCATAGTCGATTATGAGCGCCGTAACCGGCCCGCTTCGGGCCAGTGTTTGAAAGGCTTCGGCCAATCGTTCCAGCCGTTGGCTTTCGACCAGTGCGCCAAGGGGCGCATCGGGAAAGCGCGCATCAAGACCGCTGTTGACCGGAGACGAAGCGACCTCGGTAAAACAGAGTTCACCTCTGAGATCGAGACCGATCCCGCGCTGACGCCAACCGTCACTCGCTTTGATCCACTGTTCTAAGGGCCAAGCATCGAGAAACTCGTTCGCGACAATGATGGCGGGCGTTTGAAAGCCCACGAGATTGTGCCCCCATGTCACGCGCACCGGGGCGTCGATCAAAGCCTCGCGCTGGGCGGCGATCAATTCCGGGCTCATTTCGACGAGATGCACCGATGTTGCTTCGCACAGCCCAGGAATGACTCGAGCGGCGCGCAGCGCATCGCGCATCATGGTGCCGCGGCCGGGCCCATATTCAACCAACTGAACGGCTTTTGGCGCGCCGAGCACTTGTTGCCAGACGACGCCGGCCCATAGGCCTATGATTTCGCCGAAGGTCTGGCTGATTTCGGCCGCAGTGATGAAATCACCGTTTTTGCCGATCGCACTCCGAGTGGCGTAGTATCCGTGTTCATCGTCCCACAAGCAGCGCGACATGAACTCGGCGACCGGTATCGGTCCCCGGCGTTGGATCTCGTCTTTGAGTTTGATGGCCAGAGGCGTTTGGCGCCTTAGGTCCGGATCATAGGTCACGCTTGAGCCTTTTCCGGTTGGCTGTCGCGGTTCGCCGTGGCGATAAACCAAAGTCCGAGAAGCAACATGGGGATCGAATACATCTGGCCGGCTGTCAAGGGCCCGAGGTTCAGAGCGTGCACCGGCTCTGGTTCACGGAAGAATTCGCAAGCCGTGCGGGCGATCGCGTACCAGACGAGGAAGATTCCAGTGACGAGCCCTGGGCGTTTGAGGCCCAGCATGGAATGGGTGACGATGCGCAATATAATTAACATCACAAGCCCTTCGAGCACGGCTTCATAAAGCTGGCTCGGGTGACGCGGTAATGGTCCGCCGTTTGGAAAAACCATTCCGATGGCAGCGTCCGTCTCGCGGCCCCAGTGTTCGGAGTTGATGAAGTTGGCAACGCGTCCGAAGAACAGGCCGAATGGGACCGCGGCGCAGCACAGATCCATGACCGAACGGGCTGAGACTTTGAAATGGCGCGCAAAGAGGAGAATAGCGACGCCCGATCCGATGAGAGCGCCGTGAAACGACATGCCGCCCTTCCAAACTTGCAGGATGTCGCCGGGGTGATTGAAATAGTAGCCCGGATCGTAGAGCAGAACCTGGCCTAAACGTCCGCCAAGGATCACCGCAAGTGTGATCCAGAGCAGAAGGTCGTCGGTCAGAAGGTCAGTGATGGGTGCAGTACCCGCACGCCAAAGGCGGATGTCTTTGAGCAGGTGTTTGATATAAAGCCAGCCGAGGATCAGGCCCGCCATATAGGCGAGACCGTACCAGCGAACCTGGAACGGGCCGATGGAAAAAGCGACGGTGCCGATGTCCGGATAGGTGAGCGCTGCGAAAATGCTGGTCATTTGTCCTCGTGCGGCCTCTCGTCGTCCGTCCAGGAGCTCAGCGTCGAGCAACCGGTCTTAACAAGGGGTTTTTCGGGAACCAGACCGGACTGTCAAGTGCCGGACCGGCAGGCACATATCCAGCATGACGCGCGATAAGGTGTCTTGAAGGCGGCTGAGTGAAAGGCCATAATTGCCGGCGTTCCCGGTCTACTTTTCGTGCAATCCAACAGGCGGCAGGCTCATGACTCAAACGAATAATCGCATTTTCGACGATTTCGCCAAGCTCATGACGGATGCGGCTGGTGCCGCCGACGGCATGAAGAAAGAAGTCGAATCCGTCATGAAGAGCCAAGCCGAGCGCTTCATGCAGGGCATGGACGTGGTCAAACGCGATGAATTTGAGGTTGTTAAGGCCATGGCCGAAAAGGCGCGGCTTGAGAATGAGAGACTAGAAGCGCGGCTCAAGGTACTCGAAGCAAAGCTCGGAATGGCCTGATCGAACAATATAGCACCAGTTCAACAGCGTGTTTTGGAATCGCCAACCGGCCGGCGGTTATAGTCACGTCGAGTGCCGGCGCGCACCATCCACAGCTGCGCACAAGTTCTCAACATCTTCCGCTGAATTGAAGCGGATTTTCGCGCTTTGCCCGTGCTTTGCCACTTTGACCGTGGACAAGGCTTGGCTTGCCTTGCGACTCGGGAAGCCGTCTGTTTTCGTGCGGCCCATGGTTGAAGGCACGGTTTGTTTCGCGTCTAACGCGCGGACACTGCACTTTCGTCCGGGCGCTTAAAAAGGATCATTTTGAATGGCAACGGCCGAACGCAATTACGAGCGCGTGATCAATCCGATTGATCTTTTCGAACAACTTGCCACGGCGCACGATTGGGCTGCTGATCGCGCCAGTGACGACGAACTGACGCTGATTGTTGCCGGAACTTGGACCGACTATCACGTCTCACTCAACTGGCGCGAAGATCTCGAAGCGCTGCATTTGGCCTGTGCCTTCGATTTCAAAGTTCCGGAAAACCGCTTAGCCGAAATGTACCGGCTGGTTGCTCAGATCAACGAGCAGCTTTGGCTTGGGCACTTCGATTTGTGGACCACTGAAGGGTTAGTGATGTTCCGTCACGCACTATTGCTTAATGGCGCTGTTGCGACCACCCGGCAGTGCGAAGCGCTTCTTCGATCAGCGCTCGAAGGCTGCGAACGCTACTACCAGGCCTTCCAGTTTGTCGTCTGGGCAGGTAAGGAAAGCCGTGAGGCACTGGTTTCGACGATGTTCGAGACCGAGGGCCGGGCTTAGTCCTTTTGGCTTTTTCGCGGTTCTGATGTCATGAGTTTATCGTTTAACGGACCGGTGCTCCTTGCAGGCGCCGGGAAAATGGGCGCAGCGTTGCTCTCAGGCTGGCTCGCGCGCGGTCTCGATCCGAAATCGGTATTTGTGCAGGAGCCTTCGCTGTCGGGCGAGGCGGCGGATATTGCCGCGCGCCATGGATTGCGCACTGAGGCCGTTTTTACCGCTCTTCCAAGTGATCCCGCCGTCATCGTCGTTGCGGTAAAACCCCAAGTGATGGATCAGGTTTTCCCGCTGCTCGCCAAATTCGCCGGACCGAAGACGCTGGTACTTTCAATTGCCGCTGGGCGCTCAATTGCGAGTTTTGAAAAGCATTTGGCCCCCGGTGTCGCGGTGGTTCGCGCCATGCCGAATACGCCGGCCGCAATCGGACGGGGCATAACGGGTGCCGTTGGGAATGCGCATGTAACCGCAACGCAGAAAGCTGCGTGCGACACGCTAATAAGCGCAGTCGGCGACATCGTGTGGGTCGAGGATGAAGCCTTGATCGATGCCGTGACGGCTGTTTCAGGATCTGGTCCCGCTTACGTTTTTCTTTTGACGGAATGTTTGGCTGAGGCTGGCCGTGCTGCCGGGCTCGATGAGGCCGTTGCAATGAAACTCGCGAGGGCGACCGTTACGGGGGCAGGCGCGTTGATGGATGCGTCTCCCCTCGAAGCTGGCACATTGCGCCAGAACGTGACCTCACCGGGTGGAACCACGGCCGCTGCACTTGGCGTGCTGATGCGTGAACGCGGTGGATTGAAAGATCTGATGATCGAAGCTGTCGCCGCTGCCCAAAAACGCAGCCGCGAGCTTGGTGCCTGACCCAGCCTGGAAGCGGTTCAGCCGGTGCCCCCGATTTTCAGATGGGCAGCGAAATAATGGCCCTCAGTCCACCCATCGAACTTTCTCCGAGGGCAATTTCGCCCCCGTGACTTTTGGCGATGTCACGGGCAATGGCGAGTCCAAGACCCGAATTGCCGTCGTCGACGTTGCGGGAATGGTCGATCCGGTAGAATGGCCTAAACACATTCTCGCGTTCGGATGCCGGAATGCCTGGGCCATTGTCATCGACTTCGATGCGCACCCATTGACCTTCGGTTGCAGCGCGGATCACAACTTGATCACCATAGCGCGCGGCGTTCGAAACGAGGTTGGTAATGGCCCGTTTCAGGGCCTGACGTTTGAGCGGCAACACAAGATCCTGCCGCTTCTTGCGCATCTTGAGTTCGACCGAGCGGCCATAAATCTGCGCGTCCGCGTGGATCTCCTGCAGTAGTTCTTTGAGGTTGGTGGGTTTGGCCTCTTCGCCGCCGTCGCCCTTTGCAAACGCCAGATAGTCTTCCAGCATGTGCTGCATTTCATTGACGTCGGCGGCGAGTGCGCGCGTGTCGCTGGAATCTCCAAGCAATGCGAGCTCAAGTTTGAATCGCGTAAGTACAGTGCGCAAATCGTGGCTGACGCCAGCAAGCATGGTCGTGCGCTGCTCAACGTGTGTCTTGATGCGATCACGCATTTCGAGGAATGCTTCTGCCGCTTGGCGCACTTCACGAGCGCCGCGTGGCCGGAAGTCATCCGGGATGCCCCGCCCTTTGCCGAAGGCATCGGCGGCTTCTGCAAGCCGCAGAATGGGCCGGATCTGGTTGCGCAAGAAGAGTATGGCGACGGTCAAGAGAATGACCGAAGTGCCGACCATCCAGAGCAGAAAAATGTGGGAGTTTGAGGCGTAAGTTTGGCTACGCGTGGCCATGACCTTGAGGATGGAATCGTCGTGTTTGACGCGGATTTCAACGAGGCGAACGTCTCCGGCCGTATCGATCCAGAACGGCTTGTTGACGTGGCGTCTCAGTTCGGTCGAAAGGGCCCTATCGAGCAGTGTAAAAAGTGGTTTGGGTCCCGGTGGCGGCAAGTCACCCGTCGGCAGGAATTGAAGATCAAGATTGAGGCGCTCCTTGGCGAGGTCGACCAGATCCTTCGTTTTCGACTTGTTTGGCAGCCTGTCGTACAAATCGACAATCGCTGCGATGTCGCGCGCCGTTGCTTCTGACAAGCGCCGCGTCACGGCCTGCCAGTGCCGCTCCATGAATGCGAACGCGATCACACCCTCGAGTACAACGATCGGCGTGATGATGATGAGCAAGGCGCGAGCGTATAGCCCTTTCGGCAAAAGCTCGGCTGTAACAGCCATTAATTTCTGAGTGAGCGCATGCTGACGCATACGCACGAGCCAGGGCTCGGATCGTTGGGGTTGCGTATCGGGTTCACGCGCTGCGACCATTCCCGGCTTTAGCCTCCTAGAAGCTGGGGCCTCCAAGAAGCTGGCGCCCGTCCATGTTAATAGAGTCAGTCAGTATATAGGATGTAACCCTTGCCGCGCACCGTCTGCAGGTACACCGGGTTAGAAGGATCGGCTTCGATTTTGCGTCTGAGGCGATTGATCTGTACGTCAATCGCGCGTTCGCTTCCGGTAGATTCATCGCTCGAAAGCTCGTGGCGTGGGACCGGAACGCCGATGCGCAATGCAAAAAGCCGCAACAGATCGCGTTCGCGCTCGGTCAATTTTATCGATTCCTGATCGCGTCGCAGCTCGCCTCGTACAATGCTGAAGACGCAAGGTCCCATGCGTATTTCATCGTTCTGTGTGTTCGGTGCCTGACCGCGCCTCAGGATGTTACGCAAACGCAGCAACAATTCGCGTGGTTCAAAGGGCTTGGTGACATAGTCGTCGACACCGGCTTCGAGACCGGTGATGCGGTCTTCCGCATCTGCGAGTGCCGTTAGCATGAGAATTGGCACCGGCCGCGTTGCCTTGAGATCTCGCGCGAGGCTCAATCCGGATTCGCCGGGCATCATGACGTCGAGTAGGACCAAATCAAAGGCAAGGCCACGCATAAAGGACCGGGCAGCCGCAGCGTCGGCGGCTTCTGTTACGCGAAAGCCGCTCGACACAAGAAACCTTCCAAGCAACTCGCGAATTTTCTGATCATCGTCGACGACAAGAATATGCGGCGCGTTGTCGGGCAACGGCTCCGCGCGAGACTGCGGGCCGGAGCTCTTCATTTGCTCACCATGATGCCGGGTGTGTGGTTGCCGTTGCGGTCGATCTTGATCAGAGTTTCCACTTGAGGAAGATCCTTCTCGGCGATCATTGCGTAGAGAAATTTATGCGCTAAGGCTTCGGCTCCGGGCCCCGCCTTGCGTAGCGCGGCTTCGATGCGCTTGACCTGAATTTCTGTCAGTTTGTCGGTGAGCCGTGCCCCCTTAGCAGAAACGAAGAGGCGGCGTTCGCGGCGGTCTTCGTCGCCGGCGCGCTGGATAATGAAACCTTCGTCGATAAGTTGCTTCAGAACGCGCGCTAACGACTGTTTGGTTATCTTTAAGATGTCGAGCAGCTCTGCGACCTTAAGGCCGGGATTCCGGCGGACGAAATGCAAGACCCTGTGATGAGCGCGGCCGAAACCATATTGGTCAAGGATAATGTCTGGGTCGCAGGTGAAGTCGCGATAAGCGAAGAAGAAAAGCTCGACGCAGGCGACTAAATCCAGCGGCGGTGCCGCGCCCGGACTGTCGTTGGAAACGCTGGACTTACCCGCAACCTGGGCCCCATGAAGGCGGCCTGAAGTGGTATCGGACGTTATGTCAGTCATGTTGACTTATTGGCCTTGATTGTTTCCTGTTTCAAGTCAAATTGTTGAGCGGGCCGCTCAAAGTCAAAAAATGGCTTACGGGCTTGCCCGGCAAGGGATTGAAGGGTAATCGTCAGGGGTTCCCCCAAGCTTTCTGAAAACCGGTGCGCGGGCTGTTGCAAGCGCCAAAATATACTGGGATCTGAACCTCACATGGCTGACCTCGTACCCTATCATGATCGCGATGGCTTTATTTGGTTTGACGGCCGGATGGTTCCCTGGCGCGAGGCCCAGGTTCATCTTCTGACGCATGCATTGCACTACGCCAGCGCGGTCTTTGAGGGCGAGCGGGCCTATAATGGCGAGATCTTCAAACTGCGCGAGCATTCCGAGCGTCTCATTGAGGGCGGGGGGATCATGGACTTCGATATCCCCTATACGGCCGAAGAGATCGATCAGGCTTGCCGGGACGTGATCCGGGCCAATAATCTCGCTGATTGTTATGTCCGTCCAATTGCTTGGCGCGGCAGCGAAATGATGGGCGTTGCGGCGCAGTCGGCCAAAATTCACCTTGCAGTCGCAGCTTGGAACTGGGGCTCCTATTTCCCCATGGAGCAACGTCTTAAGGGTATCCGCATCGCAATGGCGACCTACCGGCGGCCAGCGCCTGATTCAGCACCTTTCCGCGCTAAGGCGGCCGGTCTTTATATGATTTGTACCATCGAGAAGCACCGCGCCGAACGGGCAGGTTATTCGGACGCTTTGATGCTGGATTACCGCGGCCACGTTGCGGAATGCACCGGCGCAAACGTGTTCTTCATTAAGGATGGGGCGATCCACACGCCGGTGCCCGATTGCTTCCTGGACGGAATAACCCGGCGAACGGTGATAGGCCTTGCCAAAGCGCGCGGCATCAAGGTGATTGAACGCACCATTTTGCCAGACGAGCTGGGCGGATTTTCCGAGTGCTTCATTACGGGTACGGCGGCTGAAATCACGCCAGTTTCGGAGATCGGTCCGCACCACTATAAACCAGGTCAAATCTGCGAAACTTTACTTAGCGACTACATGGCGCTCGTCAGCCCGAAAAAGCGGGCTGCGGCAGAATAAGCCCGATGGATGGTATGGAGGGGGGGGGTGGTATGGAGGGGCGTGTCTGGTCCGGCGCGCCCGCCTGGACCGTGCCCGGCTTAGCTGTTCAGGCTCGCAGAGAGGGGCTGCTTACGCTTTGAGCATGACTGGAGCACATACGGCCCCGAGAAATACTGCAATGGCAGAGCCCGCAAAGAGCAACGACGATAGTGCGAACGTAACGCCAAAAAATGTGCCAATTCCAGCGGCTGACGCAGTCCAAAAGACCGCTGGCAAGACGGCGGCAATCAACACCCCAAAAAGCTTTGCCGCGACGTCGCCGGCGGGAGCCAACGCTGACGTGACAGGAAAAGCCAGGGTGGTTACTGCGGTCATGATTTACTCCGCTTTATAAGTGCCGGGGCTGGTCCCCGCTCACGGAAAAAATAGGGGCAAACATTAAAGACAACCTTAACTCCGGACTTGCGGCGAAACTGAGCAGTCATCAAAGAAAACAAATAGTTACCCTCAACTTTCCATGCCGCAATGCAGCATCCTTTGGTTTCATTCGGCCTTGTCCCAAAAGGCCTAGGCTTCGTCCTTGCCTCAGTGCGTGCCATAAGCGCTGATACCAGCTCAAAGGGTACAAATGGCTGACAAGAGCTATGACGTCGCGATCCTAGGTGGCGGACATAATGGGTTAACGGCCGCCGCCTATCTCGCAGGTGCGGGATTGAAAGTCGTCGTTCTTGAGAAAAATGCCAGCGTCGGCGGGGCGGCGGTAACGGAAGAGTTCGCGCCAGGCTTTCGCAATTCCGTCGCCTCATACACTGTGAGCCTGCTCAATCCCAAGGTCATCAAGGATCTCGAACTCGCGCGTCACGGTTTAAAGATCGTGCATCGCCCGGCAGGCAATTTCTGGCCCCTCGACGGGGGTAAGTCTCTGCACATTCCTTATGGGAGCTTGGCCGCCAAACAACGCGCGATCGCCGCGTTCTCAGTTCGGGACGCTGAGCGCTTGCCAGCCTACGATGACATGTTAACCCGCGCCGCGGACGTGCTACGCGATCTCGTGACGAAAACGCCGCCCAACGCGGGCGGGGGTATCGTGGAGCTGATCCGCGGCGGCGCGCTCGGGCGGCGCATTTTGAAACTCAGCCTCGAAGAGCAGCGCGTGCTGCTCGATCTCTTTACCTCGAGTGCCGAAGATTTTCTCGGCCGCTGGTTCGAAAACGATCATGTCAAGGCGGCGTTTGCCTACGACGGCATTGTCGGTGCCTATGTGCCGCCCTCCGCACCCGGAACGGCCTATGTTCTACTGCACCACTGCTTTGGCGAAGTGAACGGCAAGCAAGGTGTGTGGGGCCACGCCATTGGCGGGATGGGGGCAATCACGCAGGCGATGGCCGCTTCAGCACGCGAACGCGGCGCTGAGATCCGCACGAACGCGCAGGTTGTGTGGCTCAAGATGAATGGCGAACGCGCCGCTGGCGTCGTCCTGGATAGCGGCGAAGAAATCCGAGCGCGCGCTGTTGCCTCGAACATTCCGCCGAAATTATTGTTCCGCGCGTTCGTTCCAGAAGACGCCGTACAACCTGAAGTGCGCGCGCGCTTCACGGGTATGAAATCCGGTTCGGGTGTTTTCCGTATGAACGTCGCGCTCTCGGAACTGCCGGATTTCACGTCGCGCCCCGGCAAGTCGCAGGGCGACCATCACGCGTCCGGCATCATGATTGCGCCGACGATGCGTTACATGGAGGACGCCTACACCGACGCGCGCACGCTCGGCTGGGCTCAGGTCTCCGGTCATCGAGATGCTCATCCCCTCGACGCTTGACGATACGCTTGCCCCGAAGGGCCAGCATGTCGCCAGCCTCTTTGTTCAATACGTCGCACCGCAATTGCCGCGCCCACGCAGCTGGGCCAATCTGCATGAACGCGAAGCCTTCGGCGATCTGGTCATTGAAACGGTGACGCGTCACGCGCCGAACTTCAAGTCAGCGGTTCTGCATCGCCAGCTCTTGTCGCCGCTGGATCTTGAGCAACGTTTTGGCCTCGTTGACGGAGATATCTTCCACGGCCAGCTCAATCTCGGCCAACTCTTCTCGGCGCGGCCGGTCTTGGGATATGCCGATTATCGTATGCCAATCGTAGGGCTTTATCTTTGCGGGGCCGGCGCGCATCCTGGCGGCGGCGTTACGGGCGTGCCGGGCATGAACGCGGCACGCGAAATTATCAAGGACTTGAAGCGCGGCCGCCGCCGGAATTGAGAGTTTATGCATGACGTTCGCAAGCCCAATCCCCGTCCTGCGCATTTTCGATGAAGCCGCGGCGCGTGCCTTTTACATTGATTATCTCGGATTCAAGCTGCACTGGGAACACCGCTTCGAGCCGGGCTTGCCGGCTTATATGCAAGTCTCACGCGGCGAATGCCTGCTGCATCTCTCTGGCCATCACGGCGACGGAAGCCCTGGCGCAAACTTGCGCATCGGCTGCGACGATGTTCATGCGTTACTTGCGGAATTGAAGTGCAAGGCGTATTCGGCATTGAGACCTGCGATCGATACGCCGCCATGGGGTGGAGAAGAGTTGACGCTTGCCGATCCGTTTGCCAACCGGCTTACGTTCTTCAAAGAGCCCGAAATCTAGAAGCCGAAATGCGCATCAATCAAACCCTGGCCATCAATGACAATGAACTCGAAGAGCGTTTTGTGCGTTCCTCGGGGCCGGGCGGGCAGAACGTCAACAAGGTTTCAACGGCGGTTGAATTGCGTTTCAATCTTGCCGCCAACACGTCAATTCCAGCACCCGCAAAAGCGCGTCTCGTTCGTCTCGCGGGGCGGCGCCTGACTGACGACGGCGTGCTCATCATCCAGGCCGACCGTTTCCGCACCCAAGAGATGAACCGCTCGGACGCGAGGAAGCGCCTGACCGATTTGATATTAGAAGCTCTGATTGCGCCAAAGCCGCGCATCAAAACACGACCGAGCCGCGCCTCGAAGGAACGGCGCATCAAGGCCAAGAATGTCCGCGGAAGCGTCAAGAAAATGCGCTCGTCGAAACACGATTACGATTGAGGCCTGTCCCTCCATGCCCCGCTTCGCCGCCAACTTGAGTTTTCTGTTCCAGGAGCTGCCGTTCCTAGATCGCTTTGCCGCGGCTGCGGCGCAAGGTTTCAAGGCGGTCGAATTCATGTTTCCCTACGAGCACCCGGCGCAAGACCTGCGTGCGGCTCTCGACAAAAACGGGCTTTCGCTCGTGCTCTTTAACACTGCGCAAGGCAATTGGACGGCGGGTGAGCGCGGTATTGCCGCCATTCCCCGGCGCGAACGGGAATTCGAGGCGTCAATCGAGAAGGCGCTGCAATATGCGCATGTGCTCGGCAACCGCATGATCCACGTAATGGCAGGGCTCGTGACGGACGGCGCTGAACGGGGCACGTTCGTTGCCAATCTTCAGCGGGCTGCAGAGCGCGCCAGCGAAGAGGGCATCACGCTCGTCATCGAGCCAATCAACACACGCGACATGCCGGGCTATTTCTTGTCCCGCACGCGTCAGGCACTCGACATTTTGAAGGATGTTGCACGCCCAAACGCCGGACTGCAGTTCGATCTCTATCACCGCCACATGATGGACGGCGATGTGCTGGCCGGCATGAAAGAAGCCAAGCCCTTCATCCGCCACATGCAGATCGCGTCGCCGCCCGATCGCGGCGAACCCGATTCTGGCGACCTCGATTTCCGCACGCTCCTCGCGGCGATTGATGCGAGCGGCTACAGTGGCCACATCGGCCTCGAATACAAACCGCGCGGAGAGACAGTTGCGGGGCTTAAGTGGGCCAAGGTGCTGGGGGTTGAGTTGGGGTGACGACAGGTGACAGACCCGTTCCGCCGATGGCGGGCAAGGTAGGCGGGTCAGACACCGACGGCCTAGAGAATAAAGTCGTCCGCGTTCAGAGAAATAAGGCCATTGAGCTTGATTTCAAACTCGGCCTCAGCGTCGCCGTCGTTATCGCCCCGGATAATGGTCACGTTTTGATTATTTTCAACGGCCCAGCCGAACGTGATTTCGGGGGCTGCCAGCGTGAAAGCAACATTGCCGCCGTTCAGGAACACAAACAGCGGACCGGCCATCTGGCTGATGTCGATCTTGTCCTCGCCTCGAACGAAATCGGTGATCAAATCGCCCGCGCCCACGGGAGTGGGGTTTGCGGGAACGTATTGGGAGTGGAATTGGAAAGTGTCGCTGCCCGCGCCGCCCGTTAGGATGTCAGCGCCGCCGGCCCCAGCTAAAATGTTGTTGCTGCCATCGCCCCTGATCGTATCGTTGTTACGAGTGCCCCAGACATTCTCGATGCCGCTGAACGTGTCGCCAAGAACCTCTGCCCCCCTGTTGTTCGCGGAATTGGCAAGGTCAATTGTAAGGCCGGTGGTCTGGTTGCTGTAGAACACCCAATCGTTACCTGCGCCGCCCACAAGTCTGTCCGCCCCCGCGTTGCCGGTCAGGTAATCGTCGCCGTCGCCTCCATCGACGATATCGTCGCCGGTGCCGCCCTCGATAATATCGAAATCCGCGCCGCCGTAGAGTTTGTCATTGCCGGCGCCGCCAACCAGTGTGTCCTCGCCGCCGCCGCCGAAGAAAGTTTGATGGACTACTGCGGTGCTGTTGCCGATGATTGTATCCCGCCCGTCTTTGCCGACGACGATTTCAATGCCGATCAGCGTCCCGGCGTTTCTGTCGGCTCCTGTAGCGGTAAAGATGACGATGCTCCCGACGCCGGAGTCGTTGAAAATGATCGTACTGCCGATGCCGTCTGCTCCGGAAAAATCGGCGGTGTCGGTGCCCGACCCGCCTCGATAGATATCAATGCCCGGGCCTAACATCAGGGTATCGTTGCCAGCCCCGCCGTCGAGAATATCGTTGCCGATGCCGCCCGTAAGCTTGTCGTTGCCCGTGCCGCCGAAAAGTTTGTCGTTGCCTCTACCGCCAAGCAGCGTGTCGCGGCCAGCATCTCCGTATAGGCTATCATTGCCGGTGCCGCCGTCGAGGAAGTCGTTTCCTGCGCCGCCCCTAAGGATATCCGCGCCGCCCAGGCCAAACAGCCTGTCGTCGCCGCCAAGGCCTTGAATGAGATCTGCCCTGCTCGTGCCAGTCAGAATGTTTCGTCTGGCATTTCCGGTTTTGATGGCCAACTCAGAATTCCTCAATACAACTCAATTTTGCATGCCCTGGAATGCTTACGACGTAGCCGTCTTAGTTCCAAGGTTTCTTCGCAAGTGCAGTGCCAGAACCCCGCGTTTTGGGAAGGCTGGTTATTGAGCATATGGCCGATAGATCAAAGTTGGTGTGCCGCGTTTCGCATTTTTTGCTTGCTACAATAGCGTAGGGCTTGCTCCCGGCACCAAAAAGAAAAAACCGGCTCGATAAACGAACCGGCGTCTGACGTGCGAACTTCGGCAGTGTATGTAATCTACCACAGGTGAGCGACACGCTCCAGAATATTCAACGTTAATGCTGGAAGATTAGCTATTCCGACTCCGCGCTTGGCGTCTCGCTCGATGTCTCGTCGCTTCCGGCCGGCTCCCTGCAGGGGAGTCGGAAGCGACAAGCAAAAGAGTTCTGGCGCGCACCGAGGGACTCGAACCCCCAACCCTCGGAATCGAAATCCGATGCTCTATCCAATTGAGCTAGGCACGCTTTGTTGCTTGGCAGTTCCGACTCTCGTTCCTCGAGCCGGCCGGAACTGCCGAAAGTTTGTCGAACTGGCCGCAAGCACTCAACTCTGTATCAAGCCGGCCGGAACTGCCTTGGATTGTGCGTCGAACAGTATGGACTTGTCAAAGGCGCCTTGAAGCGGCTTAAAGACCCAACTTTTCATGAAGAGGGTGATACATGTCCTGTCCCTGCGGTTCCGGCAAAGACTTAGACGTCTGCTGCGGTCCCTACATCTCAGACGCCGCTAAGCCGCCGACCGCCGAAGCGCTGATGCGGTCGCGCTATACGGCTTTCAGCCAAGGTGCCTATGACTATATCGGGAAAACTTTTGCACTTCCATCTCAAGCGGAGGCGCACGCTAAGGGTGCCCAGGACTGGGCGTCGTCGGGCACTTTCAAGCGCCTGAAGGTCGTCAGCACCACCCAAGGCGGCGAGGGTGATCGCAGGGGGCTCGTCGAGTTCGTGGCAACGTACACGCAGGGTGGCGAGACGTGGGATCATCACGAGGAGTCGCGCTTCGAGCGTAACGCGACTGGGCACTGGGCTTATGCAGGCGGAGATGGTCATCGCCACCGCGAAGGCGAGGCCCATCACCATCACCACAATCATGGCGGCGAGACCGTGCGCCGTGACGAGCCCAAAATCGGGCGCAACGATCCGTGTCCGTGCGGCAGCGGCAAGAAATTCAAAAAATGTTGCGGTGCTTGAGGTGATGTTTGAGTGCTTGGCGGCCGGCTCCCCACCGGGGAGTCGCCAAGCACAAACAAAATGGTAGCTGGAGGCGGACTTGAACCGCCGACCTGCGGATTATGAGACCGCCGCTCTAACCACCTGAGCTATCCAGCCATTGAACCGCCAAACACGCGTTTGAGGGTTAGAAGCACTTCAAAGCACTAAGGCCCCGTCTATAGGTACGGGGCCTTGCGCCGTCAACTTGATATACGGCTCTGAGAGGCCGCCAAACCGCCCGCTTATTTGCCAGTTTGACTATTCCGCCGCGAGTTGATGGCGTCCGGCGTTGGCTTCCTTGCGGAAGCGCATCATCGTGAACAAGCCCCATGGGCGCAACGAACGGCGCTCGATGAGTTTCAGGTCGTCGCAAACCATGACGCGCGAGACGTCGAATACCGAGTGCCAGCCGACGAGATCGGCAAACGGTGCCATGCGCCGCTCAACCCAGCCGCGCACACCGTCGTCCTGGCTGAAGTGATTGATGAGCATGACTTCGCCGCCGGGCTTCGTCACGCGCGCCAGTTCGCGCATGACCTTTTCAGGATCGGGCACGACGGTGATCAGATACATGCCGACGGTCGTGTCGAAGGTGGCGTCCGGGAATTGCAGATTGCTGGCGTCCATTTCATGGAGGCCCGCAACGTTGGTCAACTTTTCGGCGGCAACGCGTTCGCGCGCGCGCTCAAGCATTTCCGGCGCGAGGTCGATGCCGGTGATTTCGAGATGCGATTTATATTCCGGAAGCGAGAGGCCTGTGCCGACGCCAACTTCAAGAACCTTGCCTGCACCGCTATTGATGATCTCAACTGCATGGCGGCGGCCAGCTGTTGAAACTTTGCCAAACGTATAGTCGTAAACCGGCGCCCAGCGGCGATAGGCTTCGCGCACATCGGCTTCGTCCATCTGGTGAGCCGCCGCGTCTGAGGCACTGGCGAAAAGCGGCCGCGGAGATTTGCTGCGCGCATCGCGGCTCGCTGTTCTCAAATGCTGGTTCTGACTCACTTCAAGCCTCCATTAACGTCTTAATCGCAGCGCCTATTCCCAGGACCTGCATTTATCAGTGCCGTACGGCGATGTTCAACCGGTGCCGATCACCCGCACCGGTTACAACTGCCTTTATCGTTTTCGCAATCGATCCGCCGCCCAGGATGCGCGCTGTTGGCCCGCCATCCGAATAGAATACACAGGCTTGACCGGTCGCAATACCCTCTTCACCGTCGCACAGGACCACTCTTACTTGGCTGTCCTCGTCCGCAAAGAGCGTGGCGGGGCGCGGAGGCTGTGACGAGCGCATACGAACATATACCGGTATTCCGTTGGCTGCGACCTCAAGAAGTGGCTTTTCCCCGAGCCAATTCGTATTACGGAGCAGCAGGGAGGCCGTCTCAAGCGCAGCGCGCGGACCGACGAAGACTTGGTTGGTTTGCGGATCGAGGCGCACCACGAACAGTGGTTCCGCCGCCGGAATTTTGAGGCCTTTGCGCTGACCAACGGTAAAATTGATGATGCCCTCGTGGCGGCCGAGCACCCGGCCGTCGATGTGGACGATGTCGCCCGGCTCCATGGCGTTTGGCCTCAGACGAGCGATGACATCGGTGTAGCGCCCTGCGGGAACGAAGCAGATATCCTGGCTGTCGGCCTTTTCGGCAATCGGCAGATTGAACTTGCGGGCGAGTGCCCGCACTTCTGCTTTTGGCATGCCGCCCAAGGGGAACCACAGCTTGTCGAGTTGCTCGGCAGTGATGCCAAAAAGAAAGTAGCTCTGATCGCGGTCGGCATCGACGGCGCGGGCGAGGTACGGCCCATTTGGTCCTTCGAGGCGCTGCACGTAATGTCCGGTTACAAGAACATCGGCGCCAAGGTCGCGCGCGGTCTCTAACAGATCGCGGAACTTGATTTCGTTATTGCAGGTGACGCATGGAATCGGCGTTTCGCCGGCGATGTAGCTTGCGGCGAAGCCCTCTATGACTTTTTCTGCGAACCGGGCTTCGTAATCGAGCACATAGTGTGGAATGCCAATCTGCTCGGCTACCCGGCGGGCGTCGTGAATGTCTTGGCCAGCACAGCAGCTGCCCTTACGCCCCGTCGCAGAGCCGTGGTCATAGAGTTGGAGGGTAATGCCGATGACCTCATGGCCTTGCTCCTTCATGAGGGCGGCCGCGACGGAGGAATCTACGCCGCCCGACATCGCAACGACAACGCGCTTGGCGGCCGGGTGAGTTCGTTCGGTTGTTTCGATTATCCGGGTCATTCGGGTGCCTGCGGGCGCAATTGGCCCCTCAATAAAAGCAGTTCTCTCACCGGTTTAGGACGACAACGCTTCCCGGTACGGACGTGAAATAGTCAATTATCGTGTCACATCAAGAGACTAGACACGATTTAGTGTGGTCTGGCCAAAAGTGCGGGGCCATAGCCGCCGCCATTATTCGGATAATCGTGCCACTGGCAAGGCGGCGAAGTGCCGGTTGAGCTTCATTCATCAATTTGGCCCGGAATTCGCTTTAGCCAACCTCAAGGAGATATTCCTGCCCCAAAGCGGGATGAACCTTAAGGCGAAGCGCACGAACGGTCTGCGAAAGCTAGAATTGGCACTCCCATTTATGCCATGTTTACTCAATGGGTTAGGGCTAATTTAATCGCAACCAAGTAGAACAAACGAGAGTGGTCTGAAGGTGTAATGAGTATCATGACCGAGCAACAGATGAGAGCGCGCGGGCGCTACGTGATTGGCCCGGATGGGTCCCCGCTAACAGTCGCCGATTTGCCTCCGCGCGATACAAAGCGCTGGGTAATACGGCGTAAAGCCGAGGTTGTCGCTGCCGTACGCGGCGGGCTCCTCAGCATGGAAGAGGCGTGCGAGCGCTACAAGCTGACTGTGGACGAATTTTTGTCCTGGCAGCGTTCCATCGACAAGCACGGTCTGCCCGGGCTGCGCGCTACGCGGATCCAGGACTACCGCGAGTAACCTCAATCAAATCGTTCGAATTTTAGACGAGTAGCGCGCTGTGCGTGCCGCTCGTTTTTTGTTATGCAGGCATCAGCATTCTCTCGAAGTGCCGGCCGACAATTGGCGGGAAACGGATCAGGGCGCGGCGGGTTTTGGCGGTGTACCGGCCTTTTTCTTGAGCGCGCCAGCTGTTGTTTTAGTCGCTGCAGGTTTCGTTGTGGCGCCCGAAGCAGTTGGCGCCTGAGGCGACCAGCCCGCCGCCGTTGAAGCGCCGCACCCTGAGTCACCCCGTGACCAGCGATTTACGTCGGCAGTCATGTTCGCCGACATGGGCTCGGGCATCTTCAAGTTCTCGGTTGCGACTGTTGCGTTCGACTCATCCTTTGGATCAATTCTGATCAGGTATGCTTTGGGTCCGCGAGGATTGGCATTGCCTGGATCGCGCTGATGAATGGTGATTTCAGCCTTGCCGCCACGCGACGGCGCATCCGCTTCGGCGTGGTAAATATAGGCGGCCTTGAGCGGACCAGATGCACCAAACCAGCATCCGACCGCTCCACGCGCAACTTTCGTGTACAACTCTGTTGCCGATCCCTTCGGTGCCGCTTCTGCGGGCGCGGTGAGGGCTGCAACCAAATCAAGAGTAGGAAATTTCGGAGCGTCTGGCATAGTCCACGACGGGCTTTCGCTCATGCTTGAGCAACCGCTGGAAACAAGTCCCATGGCAATAATTTCCATGGCAACAATTCCATAAAGTCCAACGCTTTGCCGCTTGATAATCAAGTCTTAAGTCCCTGCGTGCCGTCGCCCCGCCTACCGTTTGCAGCCAATTGCCGTTTCCAGCAAGATGGTTATCCACGGCACCGGAAGCGCACCTGATCCCACACCAAACGTGAAAAAGGCGGCGCCGAGGTGGCACCGCCCAAAAATAATCAATGTGAGCACATTAGAGCTGAATGCGGCCGCTATCAGCGCAGTCCCGCACCTAGCATCCCGCTGGTCCGGCGGCGGCCGGAGCGCATATCGTCCCGGGTCTCGTTTTGAGCCGAAATCTTGGCGAATTGGTCGGCCGCGTCGTCACGTTCCCGCACGGCTTCGGTCAGTTGGTCGCGCATTGCTTCGGTCGACGTGCGCAGGTTGTCGCGGCGCTGGGCTGCGGACTTTGCAAACGTAGAATATGAGAAATGGCTACGATCCCGAATGCCTGTGCGATCTTCCTCGGCTTGGATTTGCCGGTCCAGATCGACAGCCATCGTATCGAATTCGCGGATTATGCGCTCTAGCTCGTCGACTTTGCGGCTCTTTTCGTCAACTGCATGCCGTCGCAGGCGCATAGCGTTTTCGCGTGCCTTCATTGTTCGATACCCTTTACAAATTCGAACTCGTGCTACCCCTGCATTACCCAAGAACCGTGCCAACAGAGGCGGGCGCAGTCAGAGCTACTCAGTGAAAGCCCTATTAAGGTGCGCTAAGGCCAACTTTTGGTCAAGTTGCCGTAGCAGCAATTAGCCTTGAGACTTGGTATAACACTCTGCCATTAAGTTGCGGTAAAGCAACGCAATCCTTTTTCTCGAGTAAGCAGCGTCCAGCGGTCACTTTTTTGCCAGCAAGCCCCTAGGGACAAATCGCGAATTCTGTTAGCTGTTGATTCGTATCGAACTTCGGCCACCCCACACAGGGGCTGCGCCGGGAGGGGTGGGCGCCCCGATCGGAACAGGCGTGGGTTGGCTAAATAGGCGGTCGAGAGGGCACAAGTTCTATAATTATCAAGCAGTTGCAGCGGGCCGTCATTGGCGCGAGCAGGAATCCTTTGGGTTCAGCTGGCGGCAAGCCGCGGTCCAACTTCCGGATTGCGTTTCAAGAGACTCGAAATAAATCTTTCGAGACGATTGAGGGGATCTGTAACTGGCAAGAGAAAATTAGGGTTTGTTAACCTCTCATCGCTAACTTCCTAACGAATGGCTTAGCTCGAAGCAGTTGTGCGTTCTCTTTGGGGCGGAGAGCATCGGAACGCGGACGAGGCACGAGAGGAACGGCTATGCGAGTTCTACTAATTGAAGACGACAGCGCCACGGCTCAAAGCATCGAGCTGATGCTGCAATCTGAAGGTTTTAACGTTTACACCACCGATCTTGGCGAAGAGGGTGTCGATCTCGGCAAACTCTACGACTACGACATTATCCTGCTGGATCTTAACCTGCCGGATATGAGCGGCTACGAAGTCTTGAAGACGCTGCGCGTTTCCAAGGTTGCGACACCCATCCTCATCCTTTCCGGTCTGGCCGGCATCGACGACAAGGTGCGCGGTCTCGGCTTCGGCGCCGACGACTATATGACCAAGCCCTTCCACAAGGACGAACTGGTCGCGCGCATTCAGGCGATCGTGCGCCGTTCGAAGGGTCATGCTCAGTCGATTATTGAAACCGGCGATCTGCGCGTCAACCTCGACACCAAGACCGTCGA
Source organism: uncultured Alphaproteobacteria bacterium (assembly GCA_963819605.1). Lineage (GTDB taxonomy): Bacteria > Pseudomonadota > Alphaproteobacteria > Rhizobiales > Hyphomicrobiaceae > Hyphomicrobium_B. Next base: position 303,996 of record CAWFWU010000009.1, read on the forward strand.
TGTTAACGGCGCCCGCGTTCACTTGACCGGCAAAGAATACCAGATGCTGGAGCTGCTTTCACTCCGCAAGGGCACCACGCTCACCAAGGAAATGTTCCTCAATCATCTCTACGGCGGGATGGACGAACCGGAACTCAAGATCATCGACGTGTTCATCTGCAAACTTCGCAAGAAGCTGCAGGCTGCAACCGGCGGCAAGCACTACATCGAAACAGTCTGGGGCCGCGGCTACGTGCTGCGCGATCCGGGCGACGAAGGAATTGCTGCGGCTTGATCAGCGTCAGCTGATGAGACCTATATCCCACGTTTTTTGCATGCCGTGTCCATCTAGACTTCCCGTCCTTCAACGCACTTTTAACTCAGGGGCTCGGCAACGGGCCCCTGTTTTTTTGTGTCCATTGGATGCGCGGCGTGGATGCGCGGCGACCGTTTCCCCGTTGAGTCCCCGTTAAGTCCCCGTTGAGTCAGTGAAATGTCAGTGTATTGGGAATAGCTTACGCTCATGGGCTTGAGATAGCCGGTTTACGCCAGCCCGGCGTTACGCCCTGCCAGTTCCGCGTCACCTCGGGCCCGCCCGCGTCGAGGATGTGGCGGGACTGGCTCCAATTCCATCATTATCTGAGGCCGCTCGCTGGGCCGCATGTTTTGAGGGACAATGATCGAAACACTTGACGCATTGAGTGAGTTTGTCTTGCGCCGGCCTTGGCACGCGGTCGGCGTTGTGATCGCCCTTAATGTCGCTGTTGTTGCGCTTTGGATCGCGTTTGAGAAACGGCGTGAGCGCGATCAGCGGCGCCTGAGCGGGAACCCGCCCGATGAAAATATGCGCTGACACCGCCGCGTGGCTGCCCACCGGCGATTTAAAAAACGGATGTGGAGCGCGCTGGCACCAGGTGCCTGTCGATCCGAAGAAAGAACGGGCGCCTTGACGCGCTCCACGACAGCTGTTCTGCCGGCCGTATCCGAGTGGGAGGCACCTTACTCCTCCTGCCGGCGGGTCCGGATGTTCCAGTTATGATCTGGACAGCACCGGATACGGTTCGCTACGCGAAAAAACTCGGGCACGTTACGCCCTTGTATGTGCTGATCGCGCACGCTGCCCCCACCCCCAGATCGAGACGCTCTCGAGACTGTCCGCCGCTAACCGAGGCGAGGTGAGATGAGTATAGCGCGTGTTGCCGCGTATGGGAAAACGAACGGCGATGTTTGGTTGATGGGAAAAAAGATTCGGCAATCGGCAATCGGCATTAGGCAATCGGGTTAGGGAAGTTGCGAGGTGGGCAGTGGCGCTCTTCCCCCTTGAGGGGGGAAGAAGAAACGCCACAGGCTTAGCCGGGCCAACGCTGAAATCCGCCACGTCAAGAATGGCCCGGCTAAGTCTGATGGCGTTTCAGATGGGGGTGTTCTAGGCGACCGCACGCGCATACAATCGCGCCATGGCCAACGAGCGTGCCCGCGATTTGCGCAAAACGATGACCGTGCCGGAACGCAAACTTTGGCGGGCGCTCAGCGATCGCAAAGTGAGCGGCTTCAGATTTCGCCGGCAACATCCCATCGGTCTCTTTATCGCCGACTTTGTTTGCCTCGAACGCCAGCTCGTCGTTGAGGTCGATGGAAGTCAACATACCGAAAATGATCAGATCGAACATGACACGCGGCGGACCGAATGGCTTCAAGCGGAAGGCTATCGCGTCATCCGCTTTTGGTCCAACGATGTGATGCAAAGCATTGACGGAGTTGTTCAATCGATTTTGGAGGCAGCAACGAACGCCTCCCCCTCGTGCCGAAGGCGCGCCTCCGGCACGACGAGGGGGGAGGAAGATGCGCCATGAGTTAGAGCGCGCCATGCAAATTTTTCAGCGTAATCGAAGCGCGGTCTAACTCATTCCCGGCGCATCAGAGCCTGCCCCGGACCGCGTCATGCATTGACGCGAAGCGATCCGGGGTGGGGGTGATGATTTCGCACTCGATTTCCGGCACCCCCATCTGATGCGTCCAGTGGCTTAGCCCGGCGTCTTGAATGTGTGGGCCATGCTGCGAACGCCGGGCTAAACCACGGACGCATCTTCTTCCCCCTCGAGGGGGAAGAGGAAGTGCGTGGCCAGAGTGATGGACGAAGGTTCGGAGTTTTGTTGGGGTTGGGTGATCCGAGCGGTCAACCCAAGCCGTCATGGCCGAGGCGATTGCGTTGCAATCGCGAAGCCGTCGGCCACCCACGACAAGCATCGGCGCAACAGATTTCAGTGATCCGTCGAGACCGGGCGGCACCTTTCGGCACCAAGCGCGCGGACGGTTGTCGTGGGTGGCCGCCTGTCGTTGCTTCGCAACGATCGTTTCACGACGCGGCCATGACGTATGTTTCCAATTCGGTTGAACGCGAATGCTGGGCGCGTAGGGCGCATAAGCTTCGCATACTGCACTTATGCGAAGCGTCATGCGCCGTCATGCGGCAAACGCCGACGCAAGATCGCGGTGCATGACGCGTCGCCGCGGTGGCGGCAAAACGGAGCAAGAGGGCAGGGCGACGCTTATGCACCCTACTATCCGCGCTTTTATTGCGGGCTACGCGGGCTATTTTTTCTTCGGATTCGGTTTGGAGATCGAGGACGTTACATTTGTATCCGCTTCTACAGCGAAATACAATTCGCTAGCTGAAATTCGCAAACCCGCTGGGAGCGTCCAGTAGTACAAGCTATCGCTGGATGATCCAGTTGTTGTCTCTGGAAGGCCTAAACATTCAATCAGCCGATGTCGAAGAAGCGAATTCGTGCGCAGCGGTGAATCATAGGCGACGAAATATACTAGCCGAGAAATCTTAACATCGGGCGTATTGCCTGAAAATGATGCTGCCAACCTGTTGAAGTGGTTGTGTTCGGTTTTGATGAACCAATAACTGGTCGATTGTTTCTCAATCTGATCGACCGCAAAGGACGACTCTAAGATCGATATTTGATCACCTATTTTGATGTGTGCAAGCCCCGATGGGTAAGGACTGCCAAGAGATAATAGGCCGTTTAGCTCTGCAAGAGATGCCGCTTTTTGAGCCTCGCTAAGCTGATGTTTTAATCCGGAGATAGTTTCAGCGTCTGCCTTGGATTTTTCTGATATTCTTCGAGCGTCTTCGACCTCATAGCGCAAATTGCCCAACTGAGCCGGCGCCAGCCATTGCATTGCAAAGCCAACACCTGCCGCACAACCGATAGCCGCTGTTACGACTGGGTGACTCATCCAATTTACTCGGTCACTGAACTCAGACATTACATCCTCCACATCGAAGTTATCGGTGTCAGACCCGGAGGGTCAGACACCGGTGAGAGCTCACGAACACCCGCTCGTGCTGCCGCACGTATCGCACTTCAGACAAGTGCCGTTCCTGACCATCGTGAAGTTGTGGCATTCGGAGCAGGACGTGCCTTCGTAGCCGCGCAGTTTGGCTTCCGACATGCGTTGTTTCGCGAGTTCGGCTTTGGTCAGAAGAGGCGGCGCGGCGCTCTTATAGAGTTCCGTCTGCTGCAACTTGGTCACCGCCGCTTCCAAGCGCGTGCCGTCGTTGACGAGGGCAACCACCTGCGTGTCGAGCGACAACGCGGTCGCGCCGATGGTGACAGGCGCGTCCCCATACAACCCGGTGACTTCCTGTTGAGCGGTGCGCATTGCGTCCAAGTGGGCGTCCATGTTGGCAGCCGCGTTCGCCGAAGCAGCACCACTCGTGCGGCTGGCCAAGCGCACAATCGGATTGCCGCGCAGCAAACCCTTGGACACCATTTTTGAGACGCTTTCCGGCAACTCGAGAGCGAGTTGTGCGTCGGTTGCGTCGTCGCCCGAGCCAAGGCCGGTCTCGCCGACGATTTCGCGCGGATCGACGTGCGCGAGGTCGTGGCGGGCGAGATAGGAGACGGCGAGTTCGCGGAAGATGTAATCGAGGATCGACGTTGCGTTCTTGATGGTCTCGTTGCCTTGCACGAGGCCGGCGGGTTCGAAGCGCGTGAAGGTGAAGGCTTCGACGTATTCCTCTAACGGCACGCCGTATTGCAGGCCAAGGCTGATGGCGATGGCGAAGTTGTTCATAAGTGAGCGGAAGGCGGCGCCTTCCTTGTGCATGTCGATGAAGATTTCGCCCAAGCGGCCGTCGTCGTATTCGCCGGTGCGCAGGTACACCTTATGCCCGCCGACAGTGGCTTTCTGCGTGTAGCCCTTGCGGCGGCCCGGCATTTTATCGCGGTCTTGCTGCTTGATGTATTCGACGCGTTCGACGATGCGCTCGACAATGCGCTCGGTGACAACCGCTGTACGGGCGGCCATGCCGGCGTTGGCGAGCAAGGCTTCGGCAGCGGTTTCGCCCGTGTCCGCGTCGTCGTCGCCGAGAACTTGAGAGTTCAAGGGCTGCGACAGCTTCGAGCCGTCACGATAGAGCGCGTTGGCTTTGAGCGCGAGCTTCCACGACAGCATGTAGGACTGTTTGCAATCCTCGACCGTGGCGTCGTTCGGCATGTTGATGGTCTTCGAGATGGCACCTGAAATGAACGGCTGCGACGCCGCCATCATGTGGATGTGGCTGGCGACCGAGAGGAAGCGTTTGCCCTTGCGGCCGCACGGATTGGCGCAGTCGAACACGGAGAGGTGTTCCGCTTTGAGGTGCGGCGCGCCTTCCAAGGTCATCGATCCGCAGACGTGCTCGTTCGCGGCTTCGACATCCTTTTTCGAGAAGCCGAGGTGGGCGAAGAGATCGAAGGCGGGATCGGAGAGCTTTTCAGCCGGGATTTTGAGTGTGTCTATTAAGAACGCGTCGCCCAGCGTCCAGCGGTTGAACACGAACTTGATGTCGAAGGCGGCGCCTAAGCCGCTTTCGATTTTCGCCAAGCCTTCGTCGGTGAAGCCGCGTGCCTTGAGGCTCGTGTGATTGATTGCAGGCGATTGACGCAAGGATGCGTGACCGACCGCATAGGCTTCGATTTCGGCGATCTGGTGCTCGGGGTAGCCGAGCGTGCGCAGGGCTTCGGGCACCGACTGGTTGATGATCTTGAAGTAGCCGCCGCCCGCGAGCTTCTTGAATTTGACCAGCGCAAAGTCGGGTTCGATGCCGGTCGTGTCGCAGTCCATGACGAGGCCGATGGTGCCGGTTGGCGCGACGACGGTTGCCTGCGCGTTGCGGTAGCCGTGCTCTTCGCCAAGTGCGAGTGCGCGGTCCCAGGCGCGTTGCGCGGCCTCAACGAGGCGCTTGTCGTCGCACGAGGCATGATCGAGCGGAACCGGCGCAACCGAGAGTTTTTCATAACCGTCAGCGAAACCGTAAGCCGCGCGGCGGTGGTTGCGCATGACGCGCAGCATTTCGGGCGCGTTCGGCGCGTAACCCGGGAAGGGTCCCAGTTCGCCCGCCATTTCGCCGCTCGTTGAGTACGAGACGCCGGTCATGATGGCCGAGATGGCGCCGCAGATGGCGCGGCCTTCGTCCGAGTCGTAGGGAATGCCGGCCGACATCAGCAAGCCGCCGATGTTGGCGAAGCCGAGGCCAAGTGTTCTGTAACGATAGCTGAGTTCCGCGATCTGGCGTGACGGGAACTGCGCCATCAACACCGAGATTTCGAGAACGACGGTCCACAGTCGGCAGGCGTGTTCGTAGAACTCTGTGTCGAACGATTTGTCCTCGCGGCGGAAACGCAGCAGGTTGAGCGACGCCAGGTTGCACGCCGTGTCGTCGAGGAACATGTATTCCGAACATGGGTTCGAGGCGCGGATCGGCCCCGACTTGGGGCAGGTGTGCCAGTCGTTGATGGTGGTGTGGAACTGGATGCCGGGATCGGCGGAGGCCCAGGCGGCAAAACCGATTTGTTCCCACAAATCCCGCGCTTTCATGGTCTTGGTGACTTTGGAGCCGAGACGTGCCGTCAGGTTCCAGTCTTTGTCGTCAGCGACCGCGTTGAGGAAGTCGTCGGTCACGCGCACGGAGTTGTTGGAGTTCTGGCCGGCGACCGTCAGATAGGCTTCGCTGTCCCAATCGGTGTCGTAGGTGTCGAACGACATTTCCGTGTAGCCCTGCTTGGCGAACTGGACGACGCGCAGGATGTAGTTCGTTGGCACGCCGTCGCGCTTGGCTTCGCGGATGGCGAGTTTGAGTTTCGGATTTTTGGTGGCGTCGAAGCAACGCTCATCGCGGCTCGCCTCCGGCAAGACATCAGCTTCGCAGTTGACGCACGCCGACATGACGGCTTTCAGGCGCTTCTGGCAGATCTTCGATCCCGTGACGAGGGCGGCGACTTTCTGTTCTTCGCGCACTTTCCAGGTGATGTACTCTTCGATATCGGGATGATCGACATCGACGACGACCATTTTGGCCGCACGGCGGGTTGTTCCGCCCGATTTGATGGCGCCGGCCGCGCGGTCGCCGATCTTGAGGAAGCTCATCAGGCCCGACGAGCGTCCGCCGCCCGATAGCTTTTCATTGGCACCGCGCAGAGACGAGAAGTTTGAGCCCGTACCCGAGCCATACTTAAAGAGACGTGCCTCGCGCACCCACAGATCCATGATGCCGCCTTCGCCGACGAGATCGTCAGCGACGGATTGGATGAAGCAGGCGTGGGGCTGGGGATGTTCGTAGGCGGAGGACGATTGGGTCAGTTCGCCGGTCTGGAAGTCGACATACATATGGCCTTGGCCGGGGCCGTCGATGCCGTAGGCCCAATGCAAGCCGGTGTTGAACCACTGCGGGGAGTTCGGGGCCGCCATCTGCATGGCGAGCATGTAGCGGTGCTCATCGAAGAACGCGCGGGCGTCGTCTTCGGTCGTGAAGTAGCCGCCCTTCCAGCCCCAATAGGTCCAGGTGCCGGCGAGGCGATCGAAAACCTGGCGCGCATCAAATTCGCCGCCGAAACGTTCTTTTTCAGGGAGTTCGGCGAGCGCTGCTTCGTCGGGGACGGAGCGCCACAGCCACGAGGGAACTTGAGTTTCTTCGAATTTCTTGAAGCGGCGGGCAACGCCGGCCTTGCGGAAGTACTTTTGCGCCAGAATGTCGGCGGCGACTTGGCTGAAGTGCTCAGGCACATCAAAGCCATCGAGGCGGAAGACGACGGAGCCGTCGGGGTTCTTGATTTCGGATACCGCCCTGCGGAAGGGCATCGTTGCGTAAGGCGATTGGCCAGCCGTCGTAAAGCGCCGCGTAATCTTCATGTTGGTAGTGCCCCCGTATTTGTCGGGGGTCTAAGTACTAAATACGTTTCTAAGACCCGTATGATTGTTTTTTTGGTTCGAACCGCGCCCCGGACCCCCCGGTACACAGCCTAAGTCTTGTTACGCGACGCTACCATTCACACACCTCTCTCCCCGCCTCCAAGGTGCTGCCACCTTGTCTAGCGGGCACGCCCCCGCGAATTGTCCACGAACGGCCAAAAGGCCACAAAAGTCACGACACGAACGCTACGAGCCACAATTTGCCGGACCAGCCTCGAAATCGAGTGCTCTGGTCCGCTGGCCGCTTGCCTCGTTCGCAGATTTCGCTGCGTCACAATCTTGCCGCCGTAGAGAGAAGCTAGGCCAATTCGAGCGGTCCGTCACTGCCTGGAACAGCTTATATTGTGGTGGCAGAGACAACCGACACAAGATGTAGTGGTGTTGGCAACCTGTGGGGTGAACGGTGGTAAGATGAGTATTTCCGGGCTTTAGCGGCGGGGACCGCTCATTGAGCGCCTGTTGAAAGGCTGCAAATGGGCGCCTTCAGCTTGTCCGGTGTGTGCAGCATAATGCGATTCCGGCGCGCCGGTGTGGCACTCTTGCCGCTCGCCGTGGCCGTCTAGACAGTGCGAACAGAATAGCTGTAACTGAGCATCACTTTCGGGACCGAAACAGTCCCCCCGATTGGCACCCGCAACAGGTTCTGGAACATGAGCATTTTCAGCGAAATCTTTTCCTGGTGGGGCGGCAATACCTGGGGCACGCGACTATTCACGTGGCGCAAGGGTCAGCAGGTTGGAGAAGACGACTTCGGCAACCGGTACTTTCTTCAGCGTTCCGGTATTGGTCCACTCGGCGTGCCCGCGCGCTGGGTCATCTACAAATCGCAGTCGGAGCCCTCCCAGGTGCCGCCTGATTGGCATGGATGGCTGCATCATACCGTCGATGAATTGCCGTCGGCTGAAGTCTACCAGGCAAAGCCGTGGCAGAAGCCGCATCAGATGAATATGACAGGGACGGCGGGTGCCTACCGGCCAGCGGGTTCGATCCTGGGGCAAGCGCCGCGCGCCAAGACCACGAGCGATTACACGGCCTGGAAGCCGGAATAACTCAAGATCGTTACATTACACTCATTGGTTTCGGCCGGCCCGCTGCTGGGCACGGCGCGACGGAACATGTGTAAACGAGCGGCGCCCCTCAAATTCATATTTGTCGCTGCGGCCTTAGTGCGGGCGATCACCCAAAAGGCTGCGTCCTGTCAGGCATGCGCTCTGTCAGGCAAATGTAACCCGGATTGATTTATGTCCGGGACACGCCAGCGGCGAAAACAAACTGGTGACACGCAGACTTGTGACACGCAGACGGGCATGAATTTGAATTTCCGTGGCCAGTTTAGGGCTGATTGGAACTTGCCACTCGAATGGGAGCGCTATGGACGAATTCCTCATCACGACCGCCCAGCTATGGGATGCCTATGGCAATGCTGCACTAGGCTTGTTTGCCTTTTTGATCGTAGCCACATTGTTCTGGCGCAGGCGCCGCAGTGCAGCGGAGCAGAGATTAAAGGACGCGGACCGTCGTCAGAATGACGCCCGGTATCGCAACCACTGAAGTGCCGCACCTGTCCGGTATAGTCGCGATGATGCGCGCGCGCCGCAAGGCGTTGACATCCCAAGCGTTGGATTTCCTATGGAAACCGGCGAGAGAGCCTTGCTCCAGACACCATTCCCGTGGAATGAAGTTCAGTATTGGATGGGACAGCCCGTCACAAAAGCGTGGGATATGAGACGTGGAATTTGGCGGCAAAATTTGGACACCACGGGCAAGTTGCCAGCGCGCTCTGGTTGTGCCGGTACTGTTTTGCGGGCTAGCCGTGTTCTCGAACGCAGCGGTGGCCGAGCGGCTTGAGAACCAGGTCGCGGTGTTTTCCGCGCTCGACAAAGTCACGGCGCGGATTTCCAAATTTGAAGTCGAGCTTGGCAAGACGGCGACCTTTGGCGCTCTCAAGGTAACGCCGCGCGCGTGTTACTCAAGGCCTGAAACCGAACTGCCCAAGACGACCACGTTTGTCGAGGTCGATGAAGTGCAACTCGATGGACAGCAAAAGCGCATTTTCACTGGCTGGATGTTCGCCGAAAGTCCTGGCCTCTTCGGCGTGGAGCATCCAACAATCGATGTCTGGCTGACGGAATGTCAGAAGCCAACAAATGCGGTCGCGCAGAAGGCACCCGATCCGAAGGCAAAGCCGGCGGATGGTAAGGAGCCAGCGGCTGCCGAGCCCGCGCCGGCAGATGTGCCAGCCGACCCGCCACGCCGCCGCCCAGTTAGGCGCTAGAGGCTTCCGGAAAAGCGGGAACCGGTTTTCCGAAAAGAAGCACGGCAAAACAAAGAGCTAGGATCTGTCCATGATTCAATCAAAACCGGACAGACCCTAGAGGACAACTCTAGAGGCCGCACCTGATTATTCGCACGTTAGGCCCGCGCCGTGCTTTTTCGATCTTGGATTTCAGGCTACGGTCAGCCGTGCTGACCGGCAGCTATTCCACGATTTTCAAACGGCGCCTCATGGACCAACGCTTCGAGTTAGGCAACCTGCTGCAACGCAACGTCCCAGTCCGGCAGATCGAGGCTGGCGAAAAGATATTCCTTGAGCACGAGACGGGGAACGAGATGTACGTTGTGGTTTCAGGCCGCATCGACGTGCTGACCTTTGGCCGCGTGCTTGAGCAGGTGGGGCCGGGCGGCATGTTCGGCGAGATGGCACTTATCGACGAAGGGCCAAGGAGTGCTGCGGCGCTGGCGGCTGAGGCTAGCGAAGTTGTCGTGATCGACAGGGACTTGTTTGCGGCGCTGGTGCGCGAGGAACCCGGTTTTGCGCTCTCGATCATGCGCGTGCTCGCAGCACGGTTGCGGCGGCGTTAGGTGCGCACCGTTTTCTGTTGCGCCAAGCGCTATTGCGATGCCTTGTAAATGAAGAAGAAGGCCAGCACGGCCAGCACCACGCCAAGCACACGGTGCACCGCGAGATAAACGCGAAGCCAGCGGCTTGCCGGGCGTTCCTCAGCGCGCAGGCGATCGATCCGGTAGGGTTTGAGCGGATTGAGTGTGTCGAGGGAATAGGTCAGTCCGAGCGGCGGGCCGGGATTGATGATGTTCGGGTTGCGGCGGTCCAAGCGCAGTGCGGCCGCGAAAAGGAACACCAGCAATATGGCCCAGAAAATCAGGTTATGGGGCTCGTGACCGTAGGACACTGAGTATTTGAGCCCTGCAAGCCCGGCAAGGCAAACGCCGTCGAGTGCGAACTTGCGTGTCTCATCGACCGTGAGGGTCTTCAAGCGCTCGCCAACGCCCGTCCAGGGCAGTTCATTCCACTTGCGCATTAACTGAGACGAGGCGCAGGCATTGCGGTTCTTGTGTTCGCTCAGCGCAATTTTGAGATGCGTGGTGTTGACGCCCATGTCTTCGATGCGCGCGACAATGTTTGCGAACGGCTGTGCGCCGGCCGCCTGATCCGACTTGAAGAAGCCGATGATACGGTCTTGGGTATCGCGATCGTCGGCGGCGTGCGTTGTGTTTGGACCCGGCGTCACGTCGCATTTTTCTTTGACGAGATATTCCTCGCTGCGCCCGTCGGTCCTTTTCGCTTCACCGGCATCTGCATCGCCGCCCTTGAGCAGCGTGATGGCGCCGACGTTGATATTGTCGGTGTAATGGACGAGGGGCTGGCTTTGCAGATTGATGAGCAGGTAATTGGTTTTGAAGTTGACCATGTACCAAAGCGTTTGGCTCTCTGAGGGCTTCCAGCTCAGGATTGTCGAATTCGCGTCCGTCCCATCGAGCGAAATCTTGCCGATGTGCTTCGTCGATTTGCTACCGTCAGCCATCGCGATCTCGCCGGTGACGTCGACGAGGCACAGAGCACCCTTGATTTTCATGTCGCGCAGGAGGGCATTGGTCTTGTCGCTGAGTGACGCATTCTTTTCAGCCGCTTCGCAGCTGTTTGGTTGCACGCCATCGGCCTTACTCGGCCGCTCGGTAACGGTTTCCTTGATGGCCGCCTCGAAATCCTTGTCATTGAGCGACGATTTGAGTTCGTTCAGCACGTGATTGGAGGCAGAGGCCGGATCCCAGTCGCAGCGCACGGAGTTCTTCGACGCATGACGGCCGAAGGTGACGTCCTGCATGCGCACGTCGCCATCGATCGAGGAGCCCGTGAGATCGACGCCGAGGCGAATATCGGCAAGGCGCATTTCGAGCGAACTTCCCATGCGCGTGTTCCAGCCCGACAATGCTGTGAGACGAGCCTTCTGCAGGATGACTTTGCCTTGCACAAAGGCCCGGTGCATGCGCAGTTCATCGTTGAATACGGAGCCTGTGGCCTCAAGGCTTGCGCCGATGCGGGCATCGTTGAGATCGACGGAATCGAAAACGCCTTTCTCCATGAACAGCGAGCCTTCAATGCGCGCCCGCATCAAGAAGATCGAGCCGCGCACATTGGAATAGTCGAGCGAAAGGTTTTTTTCGGTTTTGAAGTTCGTGAGCCGGAGACCGCGCTTCATCATGGAGGCGTCGAGCACGATGTTGACGGTTGTCGTCAGGTTTTCGAGGTTGATCGGGTCTTTGAAGTAGGCGCCGAAAATCCTGATGCCCGAGGGCGGGATGCGGCTCGCGTAGGCCGGATTGGTCAGGATTGTGAGGAGGAACTTGTCGCTGATCGCGTTGGCCGTTTCAAACCGGCCAGGATCTTTGAAGGCCGCGAGGCGCAGCCGTGTGCGCAGTTCGGAGGCTTCCTTGGAGCGTGCCTTGCGGCAGCCATCGGGTGGTTGACGCATCGGGGCGCTTGGCGAAGAGATTGGCTTCCTCACCCTTGACGATGCACGACCAAACCCATTTTTCGCAGTCCGACCACGCGCCGCGTTCGTCTGCGCCGATATCGCCGTCGTTCAGGGGCGCGGCGCAGGTCTCGGGTTCTGGAAAAAGCGGCTTGGCGTCTTGAGCGTGCGCGCTCGCGCTTAAGACGAGAGCAAAGAACCAGCGAGGACAACACGCGAAACATCATTCGCCCCCAACGAAAATACACGTCCTAATCAATGAGGGGACTATATCCGAGATTGGCGAGGGCGGAAGGTGGATCGGGAAAATCTAGCTGCCCTGCAGCATCTTCGCCGCTCTTGGTGCGAAGTAGGTGAGGATGCCGGCCGCGCCCGCGCGTTTGAACGCGAGCAAGCTTTCGATCATTGCCTTGTCACAATCGAAGGCGTTCGCCTCGGCCGCGCGCACGATCATCGCGTATTCGCCGGAGACTTGATAGGCGAAGGTTGGAATTTGGAACGTCTCTGAGACGCGGCGCACGATGTCGAGATAGGGCATGCCGGGCTTGACCATCACCATGTCGGCACCTTCGGCGATATCGAGCGCGACTTCGCGCAGCGCTTCGTCCGAATTCGCCGGGTCCATCTGATAGGTGCGCTTGTCGCCTTTAAGAGCCCGGTCGATCCGACGGCGTCGCGGAAGGGCCCGTAGAAACGCGCTGGCGTACTTTGCCGCGTAACTCATGATCTGTGTGTTTTTGTGGCCCGCGCCTTCAAGTGCTGCGCGGATGGCGCCGATGCGCCCGTCCATCATGTCGGAGGGGGCGAAGATGTCGGCGCCGGCTTCCACCTGAACGAGTGATTGCTTGATGAGTGCGGCAATCGTTTCGTCGTTGACGATCTCGTCGCCGATCAGAAGCCCGTCGTGGCCGTGGCTCGTGTAGGGGTCGAGCGCCACGTCGAGAAGAATGCCGATGTCGATGCCGGCTTTTTTGATGGCGCGCGTGGCACGGCAGACGAGATTTTCGGGATTGAAGGCTTCGGCCGCGTCGTCGCTTCTGAGTTTCGGGATTGGTATAGGGAAAGAGCGCGAGAGCCGGGATGCCAAGCTTTGAGGCTTCCCGCGCGGCGTCGACCGCCTGATCAACCGAGAGACGTTCGACGCCGGGAAGCGAAGACACTGCTTCGCGCTTGGCGCTGCCGTCCATGACGAAGATCGGCCAGATAAGATCGCCAGACGACAAAGTGTTCTCGGCGACGAGGCGGCGCGACCAGTTGCTTTTGCGATTGCGGCGCAGGCGCACGGCGGGATATGCGCCCGTTGCCGTGGCGGACAAAGCGTCATCTGTGGGTTTTGAAACGGGCGGGGATTTGCGGGAGGTCATGAAGTGCGGGATCCAGTGTGGCGGGCGCGAATAAGAAACGGCGCTTGCACATGAGCGGATCGCAGGTCTTTTGACAAGCTCGCCGGGATAAAGCGGTTAGCGAATTGGATAGAAGCCACTCAATCGCAGATCTTTAACGACTTACGCTGCGCCATATCGACGTGGAAGTGATTGCGATGGGCGTGCGTTCGCCTCCGGCCCAAGCGTCGTGCCAAACAGGCGGCAGGCCGAGGCATGAACGTCATGCAGGAAGGCCTCGCGGCGCGCGGGTTCGGAAAGACCGGCAGGATTTGCTGCAGGCGCTGCGGCTAAACCAACAGCGGATTTCTGACTTGGAACTTTTTGCACGGCCTTCGGGCCGCCGAGCTTGTTGGGTGTGATCGAAAAGGTTGCTTCGTCACCGGTTTCGGACAAGTGCTCTTCGCTGGCGCCGGGAAGCGTGACTGTGACTTTGGATGTGCCTTCAGCGATGGTGTTCTTCGCCAGACCGGAACCGGGTGTCCCAGCTACCGAGGCTTCTGAGGATGGCGGATCGCCCGGCGGGGTTTTGACAGCACCTTTAGTCTTCGCCGCCATTTGGTTGGCTTGCGCGGCTTTATCTGCCGAGGTGCGTTCGGCCGCTAGTTTTTCAGACTTGGCTTTTTCAGCGGCGATGCGGGCCAGGATTTCGCGTTGCGGTGTGCCCCAATGTTCGAGGACGTAAGCGGTCTTACCGGCAGCGGTCACGAAGCCGCGAATGTCGAGCGCATTGGCAACGCCGTGTTCGCTCAACCTGCCGCCTTTGCGGCCGTAAGCATTCCGGCACGAATACGAACTCATGGTTTCGATTTTGATGACTTCGGCGCCAAGCCGTTTTTTGGCGAGCGGCTGCACGTCGTCCTTCATCCAGTTATAGAGCGCTTCCGCCATTTCGCAGGTGACGATGGCCGGAGGGGAGAGCGCGACTTCCGGGTTCCGGCCGACGCTGATGAGTTGGATGGGGGCGGGCGTGCCGCAAACGCCTTGCTTGATCGGGGCTTCGGCGATCGCGACGGCCTGGATGCGTTTCAGAATGGCCGTGCAACGGGCTTTGGCGTTTGTGATCTCGCCGGCGGACCATGTCTCCGGCGGCTTCGTCGCGGCGTCGGCAGCTGCTTTGGCGTCAGGAAGCGTAACCGGGAAGGCCTTTGCGGCAGGGTTCAAAGCCGGGACTTGGACTTGCTGTGTTGGGAGTTGCGCAGCCGGGACTTTTGCAGCCGGGACTTGCGTAGCAGGGGCGGGTTTAGCGGCGGGCGCGGTGATTTGCTTTGGTTCCGACAACGCGGGAACCGCTACGGCAAAGGTCAATAGAAGTGTTAGCGCAGCGGCGCTACGTGCGATGCCCATGAGCCGATAGTTCCCCAGAGACTTGCCTGTGGACAAGCCCCCGCTTGTTCCACTCATACACTTGACATGCCCAGCAACAAAGAGCTGCGAATCAGCCCCTCGACTTTGATGTCGAAACCGTGGCCTGTATAGATACAAAATGTGGCAGAGCAAGGATTTACGCGGTTTGCCCACAACGCCTAAACGTATAACACTTGATAGAAATCGGGAATGAACAGACCAGTGCTCGATACGCCTCCAAAACAACAATTCAGCGCCCCTAAAATACTTGTCGAACGCAAGGGCGCGCTGGTCAACTTCGTCCTGAACCGGCCAAGCGTCTTGAACGCGTTCGACGACGACATGCGCCGGATCTTGACCGACGAGATCCCCCGCATCGCCCGCAATGCCGATATTTACGCCGTTGTCCTTTCGTCGGCGAGCGCCAAAGCATTTTGTGCCGGCGGCGATGTGCGCGCACTCGTTGCCGAAGCCAAACGCGACATGGTGAAAACGCGGCAGTATTTCGCCAACGAATATCAGATGGATTGGCAGTTCGATTGTTTCTCCAAGCCGGCCGTTTCGTTGATCGACGGCATATGCATGGGTTCGGGCGCGGGATTTACGTCTTTCAATACGCACCGCGTTGCGGGCGAGAATTACAAATGGGCAATGCCGGAAACGGCAATCGGTTTATTTCCAGATGTTGGCGTTGCGCATGTGCTGGCGCGGATGCCGTGGCCCATGGGGATATATCTGGGGCTCACGGGGCGCAGCGTCAATCGCGCGGACGCCCATTGGCTTGGACTTGCGACGCACTGCATTTCATCTGCACATTACCAAAAAATAATGGCCATGCTTTCGGAGGCCGAGCCGATCGATCCGCTGCTTGACAATTTGCACGAGGCGCAAGGAGCGGGCCCGCTGCAATCACGAAGCCCATATGATCGGAGACTTTTTTTCCGGAGCGTCGATTGGCGATATCTTCAGCGCGCTGCAACGTGCAGAGGGCGCTGCAAAGACTTGGGCGAATGCGACATTGGAGGACCTAATGAAGCGTTCACCGTTGTCTCTTGCAATGACAGACCGGCATATTCGCGCTGCCCGCAATCTCGATCTCCGTCAAACGCTGATCCAGGATTATCGCTTGGCGTGGCGCTGCCTGGAGGCGCCGGACTTTGCGGAAGGCGTGCGCGCGGCGCTTATCGACAAAGATAACCGCCCGAAATGGTCGCCGTCATCGCTTGATCGGGTAACGCCTGAATTGGTGCAATCCTACTTCGCGCCGCTCGGAGAGGACGATCTTGCCCTTCCTGTCGCGCGAAGACATGCAGGCCGCGCGCTTTTAACCGCTGGCAGCTTCAATCGCATAAAATTTTATGCAATCTCTTTGCTGTTTATTGCCCAGACCAGCAATTTGGGGATAATCGAGTTTAATAGTCCGTGTTTTTGACCCCCCGTTACTATTCTTTTACTATATCTATTTAGTCGGTCTTTATTCATCTGCGTTATCTGTTGGGCAACCCGGAATAATCGGGACAAGACGTCAAAACAGGTAATGAGGCAGGGTCATGAGTATTGCATTGGATTTGGCGCGCCAGAAAGCGCCAGCACAGGACGAAACGTTCCGCGTCGAATATCTTCAGGCTCTGCGCCTGATTGAACGTCTCCATCGTCTTCTTCTCGACGTGATCAAAGACGAGTTCGACCGTCAGGGCGAAGCCGAGTTGAACAGCGTGCAAGCGCTGCTTCTCTACAACATCGGCGACAGTGAATTGACGGCCGGCGAATTGAAGTCGCGCGGCTATTACTTGGGGTCGAACGTTTCGTATAACCTCAAGAAGCTCGTCGATATGGGCTACATTCACTACAAGCGCTCGGACACGGATCGCCGCTCGGTACGTGTTAGCCTGACCGGCAAGGGCATGGCCGCTTGCGATATCGTGCACAAACTCTATCACCGCCAGCTTGGTTCGGTTCAGGCCGTTGGTGAAATCTCGGGCGATGACTTCAAGGGCTTGAATAAAGCACTTGTTCGTCTGGAGCGCTTCTGGTCCGACCAGATCCGCTACAGGCTGTAAGGCAGGTACTCAGTACTGACTCCACTCAGTACTGGTTCCAAAAAAGGCTGCTGGCAGGCAGTTTCGGCGGGGGTCGATGCGAGGTCATCCGGGAAACCGGGTGGCCTCTCGCATTTTTGCGCGTTCTTGCGGCGGCTGGCGATTAACTGTTGCCCGCTGAACGCGGTGCAGCAAATTTCGGGTGATATAGCCCGTACGGGGGTCGCCGCGACGCTGCGCCGCCCCTATAACACCGCCACGGTGCTCCGGGTGAGCTGGGGGTGAGCTTGGGGGTGGGCTGGGGAAGCACACCTCAAGGACTTTTGAAGTGACGGCAACCTTTGGTTAAGGGTTTTCGAGGAGCCCTAGAGTCAGTGGTTACTCGTGCATGTGGTATTTTGCGTTTCGCGTGCGGCCATGACGAAAAGTGACACCAGAAGACGACCAGGGATGCCAGGAAAGATTGCGCACGCCATGATATTGAATGTCTCTGCTTTGCGGATCCGAGCCTTGAGGAACATGGCGGCTCTGGTTTTGGGCGCCGTTTTCGCCGGGCCCGCCTCGGCTCAGGACAGCACTGCCTTTTTCCAATTCGGACAGCCGGGCCAATTGCCTGGCTCCAGTTCCACCTACGACCGCGAGTTCATTCGCGAGTGGGAAGCGAACCCGCCCAAGGGCTTTGCCACGCTTTCGAAATCCAACGTCGAGCCGACCAAGGCAGCAATAAAGATTTATTCCGATATTGTGGCGCAAGGCGGCTGGGCGCCGGTGCCGGAGCAGCAGTTGCAAGCGGGCACTAGCAACCCGGCCGTTGCTTTGCTGCGTACGCGGCTCTCGATTTCCGGCGACTACAAGGGCGAGAACGATGGCTCGGCCAGTTTTGACCTTGATCTGGAAAAAGCCGTGAAGCGCTTCCAGGCGTCGAACGGTCTCACGCCAACGGGTATTGTCGATAAACGCACTATTGCCGCGCTCAACGTTCCGGCGGCCGCTCGCTTGAAGCAGCTGAAGACTAATCTCAGCCGCTTGCAGGATCTCGCCAACTCGACCAGCAACAAAAAGTATTTGATGGTCAACATTCCCTCGGCGCACATTGAAGCTGTTGAGAATGGGCAGATCGTGGCCCGCTATGCCGGCGTTGTCGGCAAGATCGACCGGCAAACGCCGCTATTGCGCTCGGCAATCACCGATCTCAACTTCAATCCGATTTGGCGCATGCCGCCGACGGTTGAAGCCGAAGACCTGATCCCGCGCGGGCGCGAAATGCAGAAAAAGGGGCAGAACGTGCTCCATAAATTCCACATCGACGCCTATAACGGCGCCGGCAAAAAAATGGACCCCGACAAGATCGATTGGAACAAGGTTTCGCCCGGCACCTACACGTATAGCCAGCAGCCGGGTAAAGATAACCCGATGGGCTTCCTGAAGATCAATTTTGACAGCGCCCATTCGGTCTACATGCACGACACGCCGTCCGAGACCATTTTCGGCCGCAACTTCCGCTCGGCAAGCTCCGGCTGTGTGCGCGTGCACAATATCGAACACCTCGCCGCTTGGCTGCTTGCCGGCAACGGCGACTGGAGCGACGGCCGGGTTGAAGACATGAAGCAATCGGGCAAGCGGCTCGATGTGCGGCTGAAGAAGCCAGTGCCGCTGCACTTCGTCTATGTCACCGCCTGGGCAACCTCTGATGGTGTCGTTCAGTTCCGGCGCGACCTTTATCAGCGCGACGGCGTTGGCGCGGTGGCGGCAAACTACTGAACCTAGTTAATTCAGCCTCCCGGATGCATTGTTGGAGCCAGGTTTATCGGCGGCGTAAGGCCGCATTAATTGATATCCGCATAAACGGGCTGTATATCTGATGGGCTACGAACTGAGGTAGCGCGTGCTCGCATGCGCAAAACTGACCCTTCCGCCCGGTGTTACCCAAAGGAATTTTCCGAGTGTCGATGAAGAAGTCAACCAGCGCCGGCTCGGCCCCCGCTGACTTGTTGCGGCTCGACAATCAACTTTGTTTCGCCCTCTACGCGGCAACGCGGGCTATCACCAAGACCTATCGCGAAAAGCTGGAACCCATCGGGCTGACGTATCCGCAATACCTTGTTTTGCTGGTGTTGTGGGAACGCGAGGATGTGACCGTTTCAGAAATTGGCCAGAAACTTTTCCTCGAACTCGGGAACGCTCACGCCGCTGATCAAGCGGCTCGAGGCCATGCAGCTTGTGAATCGGAAGCGCGGTACGGTCGATGAGCGCGAAGTGCGGGTTACGCTGGCGCCAAAGGGCTTAAAGCTTAAATCAGATGTCCTTGATGCCCGCCGTCATGTTGCTTGCCGGCTCGGCATGAGCGAACCGGAAATTCTGGCGCTACGCGGCGATCTCATGGCCTTGATCGGGCGGCTGGGCAACGACTGCATGTCCGACGCCGCCGAGTAGGGGCACCGGTTCTTTTCATCAATTCGCCGGGCTTTTCGCTCGGCCAGCAGCGCCCTTCTTCGCAATGCAGCGACGAATTTTGTGCGCACACCACAGTTGATAGTGGCCAAAAATTGCATCGTGCGCTATTAAATGTTGCGCAAAATAATTGCCATTCACGACCGCTCTCGAACCCGTAAGACCGGCCGGGAGCGGCGGCAGAAAGCTGGACACCGCGAAGCTCAGTCAATGCGCACGCGGCGAAACCTTAGGGACAGTTTGAACAAGAATACCGATCACAATAGGGAGTCTTAGAAATGAAACTCACAACGAAGTCACCGGCACTTCAACGGATGTCAGTTCTCGCCGCATGCGCCTTTGCCCTCGCATTGCCGGCATCGGCAGCCGAAGAGAAGCCGCTCTATGAGCGCATCGGCGGTTATAAAGCTGTCGCCGCAGCCGCTGACCACCTTGTCGACAACATCTACAAAAACGCCACGCTGAATAAGAACCCGGCCCTGAAAGCCGTGCACGATCTTAATGAGCGCGCCGCATTCAAGCTCATACTCGCGACATGGGTTATTGAAAACACCGGCGGACCCAAGGTTTATATCGGCCGTGACATGAAAACGGCCCATGCGCATCTTTCCATCACGGCGAATGAGTTCGACATCATCCTGCATGAATGCAAAGAGACGTTTTATCAGCTGGGCGTTCCTGAAAAGGAAATGGGCGAGTTGATGGCCGGCCTTGAAGCCCAGCGTAAACTGGTCGTAACCGCTGAGCCTAAGAAATAAGCTCCGCTTTTGGGTGGACGTTGGCATTCGCGCCAAACTGCAAGGTCACGACCTTGCGGCTTAGCAGGCCGAGACTTGCCAGCCCAAAGTGCGCGGCCTGGAGTTCAGTGAGCCCCAGGCCGGTGCGCCCAGGCCGGTGCGCCCAGGCCGGTGCGCCCAGGCCGGTGCGCCCAGGCCGTTGCGCCCAGGCCGGTGCGCCCAGGCCGTTGCGCAAAGCATGACAACATGTAATCAAGCAATTGATTGTATGGGGTTATTTTGGCGGTTTGTGCGGTGCCGTTGGAATATATAGGCCTGGTCTGCGTTGTCCTGACAGCGATTGATCTTGCGCAACGATGGGGCCTGCGATTTAGACTACATCGCCTCGAAATTGCCTGATGCAGCATGGAAAAGTGCGAAATTCTCGCGAAACGGACGGCACGCGACGAAACAACGCTTTGATCGGGATTGAACCCCGGCGATAAACGTCATGAAAAAGTCTTCGGGAGTGTACCGCGCTTCATGAATTATCAGAAGAAATTGAATGACGCTCTAGAGGCGGTTAAGCGCGAGGGCCGTTACCGGGTTTTCGCCGATCTGAGGCGTCACCGGGGCGACTTCCCGAAAGCCGATTTCGTGCAGGCGGCCAACGGTTCCGGCGCCAATTCCAGCAACGGCCGTCCAATCACGGTTTGGTGCTCTAACGACTACCTCGGCATGGGCCAGCACCCGAGTGTGATCGCAGCCATGCATGAAGCGATTGATCGCGTTGGCGCCGGTTCTGGCGGGACGCGGAATATTTCTGGCACCACACACTATCACGTCGAACTCGAAGCCGAACTCGCCGACCTGCACGGCAAGGAAGCGGCGCTTCTGTTCACGTCCGCCTATGTCGCCAACGAAGCCGCTCTTTCGACGCTCGTTCAGTTGCTGCCCGGGTGCGTCGTCTTCTCGGACGAAAAGAACCACGCCTCGATGATCGCTGGCATCCGCAACGGCCGCGGACCGAAACAGATCTTCCTGCACAACGATCTTGGCGATCTCGAAGCCAAGCTAAAGTCCGTGCCGCTCGACACGCCGAAAATCATCGCGTTTGAAAGCGTCTATTCGATGGACGGGCATGTTGCGAACATTGCCGCGATTTGCAGCCTCGCGAAAAAATATAACGCCCTGACTTATCTCGATGAAGTGCATGCGGTTGGCATGTATGGCCCGCGTGGCGGCGGCATTGCCGAGCGCGACGGCGTGATGGATCGCGTCGATATTATCAACGGCACGCTCGCCAAGGGCTTCGGCGTCATGGGCGGCTATATCGCGGCCACGCGCACGCTCATCGACGCCGTGCGCTCCTATGCGCCAGGGTTCATTTTCACGACGTCGCTCGCGCCCGTTATCGCGGCCGGCGCCTTGGCGTCGATCCGGCATTTGAAATCGAGCACGGCCGAGCGCGAGCGGCACCAGGAGCGTGCACGCACGTTAAAGCGGCGCTTGATGGCAGCGGACCTCCCCGTCATCTCAGGGCCGAGCCACATCGTACCGATCCTGGTCGCGGATCCCGTGCGCTGCAAGGCACTCTCGGATGTGTTGTTAAACGTGCACGGTATCTATGTGCAGCCGATCAACTATCCAACCGTGCCGCGCGGCACGGAACGCCTGCGCCTGACGCCCTCTCCGCAGCATACCGACGACGATATGGACCGCCTTGTTGCGGCGATGTCGGAGCTTTGGTCGCAGTGCCCGTTGACCCTAGAGGCGACGCTCAGGCAGGCGGCAGAGTAAATTCCCGGGTAATCCAAATCCCAGGTCCCAAACGTAAGTCAACAAAACGGTTTCCCGCGCGGTTTTTACACGGCTCGGCCTACCCGGTAGGGTATTGAGCGCGGTTGGCCGCCCACATATTGTGGTCGAAGGTTTTGGCTGTTCGGGTCCACCCGAGCCGTCCTTACGTATGCTAAGTTTCAAAAAACCATCGAGCAGAGGGATCGCCCATGTCGACCGCACCGGCCGCCGCCAACACCCAGCTTTCGCGCTTTTTCAAATCGCATCTGTCGGAGACAGACCCGGAAGTCTTCAGCGCCATTCAGAAAGAGTTCGGCCGTCAGCAGCATGAGATCGAACTCATCGCCTCGGAAAACATCGTCTCGCAAGCCGTGCTCGATGCGGCCGGATCGGTGCTGACCAACAAGTACGCAGAAGGATATCCCGGCAAGCGCTATTACGGCGGCTGCCAGTACGTCGATATAGCGGAACAGCTCGCGATCGACCGAGTAAAGCAGCTTTTCGGTTGCGGCTTTGCCAACGTCCAGCCGAACTCTGGTAGCCAAGCGAACCAAGGCGTTTTCAACGCGCTCCTTCAACCCGGCGATACGATCATGGGCTTGTCGCTCGCAGCCGGCGGTCACTTGACCCACGGCGCTCCGGTCAACCAGTCGGGCAAGTGGTTCAAGCCGGTGCACTACATGGTGAAGCCGGATACGCACCTTATCGATATGGACGAAGTGGCGAAGCTCGCACGCGAGCACAAGCCGAAGCTTATCATCGCCGGCGGCTCGGCCTATCCGCGCAAAATCGATTTCGCAGCATTCCGCAAGATTGCCGATGAAGTCGGCGCTTATTTCCTCGTCGATATGGCGCACTTCGCCGGCCTCGTGGCGGCAGGGCTCTATCCCAACCCCTTCCCGCATTGCCACGTTGCGACGTCGACGACCCACAAGACCTTGCGCGGACCTCGCGGCGGCATCATCCTGACGAACGAAGAAGACTTGGCCAAGAAGTTCAACTCGGCCATCTTCCCGGGCATCCAGGGCGGTCCGCTCATGCACGTTATCGCCGCCAAGGCCGTTGCTTTCGGCGAAGCGCTGCGCCCGGACTTCAAAATCTACATCAAGAATGTGATGGATAACGCGCGCGCCATGGGCGAAGTGCTGGTCCAGAACGGCTTCGCGCTGGTTTCAGGCGGCACCGACAGCCACTTGATCTTGGTTGATCTCAGACCGAAGAAGCTGACGGGCACGCTGGCCGAAAAGGCCATGGGCCGCGCCAACATCACCTGCAACAAGAACGGCATTCCGTTCGACCCGGAAAAGCCGATGGTGACGTCGGGTGTTCGTTTGGGTTCGCCTGCTGGCACGACGCGCGGCTTCGGCGTTGCCGAATTCCAGGAAATCGGCCGCCTGATATCGGAAGTTCTCGATGGGTTGGCGAAGAACGGCGAAGCCGGCAACGGCGCTGTCGAAGCGGCCGTCAAATCCAAGGCCATTGCGCTCTGCGCCAAGTTTCCGATTTATACTTGACCGGTTAGCGGTGTCTGACCCTCTGGGTCTGACACCGCATTGCGCATTCGCGTTGTCCTGGCACTGCTTATTGCCGGGACAATTTTTTGCCGTTGTTTGTACGCAGTACGTATGATATATAGAAGAAATGATCGTCAGCTTTGCCGATGATGAGACGGCTGAGTTTGCAGTCACTGGACGAACGCGTCGGGGCTGGCAGGGCGTAGCATCAGTTGCGCTGCGCAAGATCGATGCTTTGCGTGCGGCTGTCAGGCTTGAGGATCTACGTGCGCCGCCGAACAATCGGCTTGAGCCCCTCAGAGGCGATCGCGACGGGCAGCATTCGATACGCATAAACGACCAGTGGCGGATATGCTTCCGGTGGACTGCTAACGGCGCTGCTGACGTCGAAATTGTCGATTATCACAAGGGATGACGTATCATGACACGAGAAGGCGGCGGCCGGAAAAAGACGGCAAGGTTAGACGATATCCGGCAGACGCGGCGGGTCACGACGCACCCGGGCGAGTTGCTTGCCCAAGAATTTCTGGTGCCGCTGAAAATCAGCGCCAGTGCGCTTGCAGTCGAGATCGGCGTTCCTGCCAACCGCATGACCGAGCTGGTCGCGGGTCGCCGAAGCATGACCGCCGATACGGCTTTGCGGCTTGCCGACCGCTTCGGGACGTCGCCCGAGTTCTGGATGAACTTGCAAATGTTGCATGATTTGTCGAAGGCCATAGTTTCGGCTAAACGTGGAAGGAAGGCCGCTTAGAAGGCGGTGTTGAGCGCTGCCAATGCTGGATCCAGGCACTCTGCTTCGCTCCGGCCAGGATGACATTTTCGAGATGCCACGCCGAGGTCTATAGAAAGCGCCAAGGAGCGATGCCCAGCGTTTTTTGTTATGGAGGCTTAGGTGGCATATCGGATTTCATACGAGATGTTCGCGAGAGTTGCGCTTGCTGTTTTGGTTTCAGTCCTAGCGGTCGTAGTGCCGTCGAAACACGCGGCCGCGTGTGCGGTTGCGATTCCGCATCCGTCGCGCATGCCGTTATGTGACGTACCGCTCGCCACTTCTGACGAAAAGGTTTTCGCCTTGCGGGTTGAACAAGGTGGAACTCTGTCGACTTTCGTGCTGCCAGCCAATCGACGATCCCGGTTTGAGAACGTGACGCGCATTCTTGATGTGGTGATCGAGCCCGGTGTCGCGAAGCGCTACATCAGTATTTCGAGCGGCGGCTCGATAATCTGGCGCTTTTCGGGCGATGTTGGGGCGGTGTCGCGGCTTGTCGTGTTTGGTTCAGACATAGTCGGACCGAAGCACGTGGGGATCGTTGGCGTAGCGAAGGAGCGCATATATTTTCCGACGACAAGCGACCAAGCACTCGTTACCGAACCGACGATCATGTCTGCTTGCGGTTTCGAACTCAAAGCATGCCATCCTGGGCATTACCTATACCGGTACCCCGACCCAGTGAGGCCCGGTATGTCACTCATTAAGCAGTTCGGTTTGCGAGATCAGTGGAACGCTCCGGCGGAGACTTTCATTGCTCCGGATGCGGGTATGTTGACAGCTGACCAGCTCGAAGAACCAGCTTCAGCCTACTTGAAAGGGCAGGTTGCTGCTCTGCGCGTAAACGACGGGGTGGAGCGCATGAGTATGTCTGGTACGCAAGATGGCCGAATCGACCCACAAGACGTTATCTCGCCCGATTGAGTGGCCACATCAGGAGTTTTGACTTATGCGCTGCCCGTTTTGCGGAAGCGAAAATAGCCAAGTGAAGGATAGCCGCCCGTCGGACGAGAATTCGGCGATCCGGCGCCGCCGCGTGTGCTCCGATTGCAGCGGGCGGTTTACGACGTTCGAACGGGTGCAGTTGCGCGACCTCGTCGTGGTCAAGAAGTCGGGCCGCAAAGTGCCGTTCAATCGCGACAAGCTTTCGCGCTCCATTGAAGTGGCGTTGCGCAAACGCCCGATTGAGCCGGAACGCATCGAGCGGCTGGTGACGGGGCTGGTGCGCCAGCTCGAAAGCTCGGGAGAGACCGAGATTTCAACTTCGGATATTGGCGAATTGGTCATGGCCGCCTTGCGCGATCTCGACCCCGTCGCCTACGTCCGTTTCGCCTCCGTTTACCGCGATTTTCGTGATGCCTCGGATTTCCAGGCGGTTGTGCGAGAAATAGCCTCCGACGTGACAGAGCGGCGGGGCGGGGAAGAGTTCTCCGCAGAGAATGATGAAGAAGCGGCAGCCAAAAAAATTTAGAGCAATACTCGGATGAAGGTCGCAACAGTTAGAGATGCAGCGGCTCGTGCTTACTCCCTCCCCCTTGACCGGGGAGGGTTGGGGTGGGGGTGGCTTCCAAACGATCGCTGGTCTTCGCTCCCCCCTCCCTAACCCTCCCCCGCGAGGGGGGAGGGAATCCGGGGGCGGCCGCACGCTCGCAGTTCAGATGATGCCAGATCAGAATTCCTTCGACACCCACATGATGGCAATCGCGCTCGCCATGGCGCGGCGGGGGCTGGGCCTTGCTGCGCCCAATCCGTCTGTTGGCGCCGTCATCGCGAATGAGATGACGGGCGAAGTCATTGCGCGCGGTGTGACGGCAGCTGGCGGGCGGCCGCACGCCGAGACGATTGCTATTGAGCAAGCGGGTGAGCGGTCGCGCGGTGCAACCATCTATGTGACGTTAGAGCCTTGCTCGCATCACGGCAAAACGGGGCCGTGCGCGGAAGCTATTATTGCTGCAGGCTTCAAGCGCGTGGTTGTCGCAATCGAAGATCCAGATCCGCGCGTTGCCGGGCGTGGCCTCGATAAACTTCGCGCAGCAGGACTTGAAGTCGTGCGCGGCGTAGGCGCTGCGGATGCGCGATGGGTGACGCGCGGGCATATCGTGCGTGTGACCGAGCGGCGGCCGTTTGTCACGCTCAAGCTGGCGCTTGATGCGGCCGGCGAGGTCCCGCGCGGCGCGGGTGGCAAACCTTTGTTCGTGACGTCGCCGGAAGCCCGTGCACATGGGCATTTGCTTCGTGCCCAGGCCGACGCGATCCTTGTTGGCTCGGGAACAGTGCTGGCTGACAACCCCGAATTGACGTGCCGGTTGCCTGGAATGGAGGCGCGTTCGCCCTTGCGCGTCGTGCTGTCACGAACGCTCGATATTCCCATGACGGCACACGTTCTTACGGGAGCCGCGCGGGTTCCCACACTCACTGTAACGGCACGCGGCGCCGACGCCGGGCGCCGGAAAGCCATCGAAGCCAATGGTGCCGAGGTCGTGGAAGTCAACGAAGTTGGCGGCAAGCTCTGGCTTCCCTCCGTCATGGAAGAACTCGTCGCACGCGGCATGACGCGGCTTTTAGTTGAGGGCGGCCCGGCCGTGTGGCGCGCCTTTGCGGATTTGGGCCTTGCCGATGAGGTTGCACTCTATCACGCAGGGGGCGGGGCAAATGAAGCGGCCGCGCTCGAATGCGTCACGCGCTGGCTCGGACCGCTGCCGCTCGCGGTTTTCGACCAAAGACGACTTGGACCTGATAGACTTTGGCGCTTGCGCCGCGTCGCAGAAAAGAAGGAAGGTTGAGCATGTTCACCGGGCTCATTACGGACGTCGGCGAGGTCGTCGCCCGAAAAGGCGGGCAGTTCACGATTGCAACACGCTATCCGGCGGGCTCGATTGCTCTCGGCGCATCGATCTCCTGCGATGGCGTTTGTCTGACCGCTACAACCATCGCAAACGATCCCAAAGGAGCGCGCTTCACAGTCGATGTTTCAAACGAAACACTATCAAAGACCACGCTCCAGAACTGGGCCGCAGGCCGCGCCGTCAACCTAGAACGCGCGTTGAAGGCGGGTGACGAACTCGGCGGACATATCGTCTCGGGCCACGTGGATGGGGTCGCGAAAATTGTCTCGATTACGAACGACGGCGAGAGCCGCCGCTTCCTCTTTGACGCGCCTGAGCATCTCGCGCGCTATATTGCGCCCAAGGGTTCTATCGCGCTCGATGGCACGTCCTTAACGGTGAATGAGGTCTCGGGCACCCGCTTTGGGGTTAATGTCATTCCTCATACCTTGACGGTGACGGCGTGGGGGGCCAAAACCCCTGGCGAGCTGATCAATCTCGAAGCCGATGTCTTTGCGCGCTATGTGGCGCGTCTCTTGGAGTTCCGCCCGTGAACAAGGGCCTGCCAAAAACCGCCGCCGCGAAGCCTGTGACTGTGCTGTCTCCGGTCGAAGAGATCGTTGAGGAAATGCAGAACGGGCGCATGGTCGTGCTGGTTGATGCGGAAGACCGCGAGAACGAAGGCGATCTTGTTATTCCAGCGCAAATGGCAACGCCCGACGCGATCAACTTCATGGCCAAGCACGGCCGGGGCCTCATTTGCTTGACACTGACGCAGGGGCGCGCGAGCGAGCTTCGCTTAGAATCCCAGGCACGTGCCGGAATGGGGCGCAGCACGGCGTTCACGCAATCAATTGAAGCGCGCGAAGGTATTACGACCGGCATCTCGGCGTTCGACCGCTCGCGTACGATTTCGACCGCAATCGACGCCGGCAAAGGCGCCAACGATATCGTCTCGCCAGGGCACGTTTTCCCGCTCGTTGCGCGCGAAGGCGGCGTGCTTGTGCGCGCCGGCCACACGGAAGCCTCCGTCGATCTCGCAAGGCTGGCCGGGCTCTATCCCGCTGCCGTCATTTGCGAAATCATGAACGACGACGGCACCATGGCGCGCATGCCGGATCTTGTGCCGTTTGCCAAAAAGCATGGAATGAAGATTGGAGCGATTGAGGATCTCATCGCTTACCGCTTAAAGAAAGAGCGCATTGTCAGGCACGTCGCGAAGACTCATGTTGAAACGGCGATCGCCGGAGAATTCGATCTGCATGTCTATGAGACGACGGCGGAACCGGCGGAACATATCGCGCTCGTGAAAGGCAAGATCTCAGGCGCCGCGCCGGTGCTCGTACGCGTGCACGCCGTCAACGTGTTTGGAGATGTGCTCGGTATTGGTGGTGCCGCTGACGGAGATTCAATCGTTTCGCGCTCGATGCGGGCAATCGAAAAAGAAGGGCGCGGCGTGATTGTGCTAATCCGGGATATTAGGCCGAAGTCGGTGTCCGATTGGGTCGAGCGCCAACAGCAGCCTCTGGGCGCGCATGAAATCGGCGCGCAACCGGCGCCAAGTTGAAATCGGTGTCGGTTCGCAAATCCTCGCCGATCTCGGCGTCAAAGACATGGAACTCTTAACGTCATCGGCGGGACATGTTTATGTCGGTCTCGAAGCATTTGGGCTCAGGGTCACCGGCACCCGCATCATCGAGTAATTTAAATGGTTGTGAAGACAAACGAGACGAGTGCAACTGGCGCGAAAGCGGAGCCGAAAATTCATGCGCATGTGCTCATCATCGAAGCGCGCTTTTATGAGAAAATTTCCGATTTGATGGTCGAGGGTGCGATTGCCGAGTTGACCGCGCGCGGCGCAACGTATACGCGCCTGCCCGTTCCAGGCGCGCTGGAAATTCCACAAGTTCTGGGAGCTGCCGCGGCCGCGCGTGCCGCAGGGCGGTCGTCGTTCGATGGGGCAATCGCGTTAGGCTGTGTCATACGTGGCGAGACGGCACACTATGATATCGTGTGCAACAATGCCAATCATTGGCTGATGGATATCGCGATGCGCCAGGACGTGCCCGTTGGCAACGGCATTTTGACTGTCGAGAGCGAAGCGCAAGCGCTTGCGCGCGCCGAAGGCGGCTCAAAGGGCAAGGGCGGAGACGCGGCACGCGCGTGCTTGAGGCTGATCGAGTTGAAGCGCGGGTTCTGGGGACAATCTGGGGGCCAATCTGGGGGTCAGACGGCATGAGCGTGCCGGAGCAACCCGAGACCGAGTTGATCAGCGCGCGCACAGCAGCCAGGCTTGCTGCCGTTCAGGCCCTCTACCAGATGGATCTCGCCGGTACCGATCTCAATGACGTCATAGCGGAATTCATGCGCGAACGCTTCGATGTTCAGCGCGGCCCGGATGATGAGGAGACGGATATAGCCTCGAAGAAAACGGATCGGCTGTTCTTTGCCGATATTCTGAAAGGTGTTTTGCGCCGTCAGAGGGAAATCGACCCGCTGGTTGACGATCAACTGGCAACGGGATGGCGGCTTGTGCGCGTCGATAGCATTCTGCGGGCGATATTGCGCGCGGGCGTTGCCGAACTCTTGGAGCGCGCGGATGTGCCAGCCCGCGTGGTCATCAACGAATACATCAATGTAGCGCACTTTTTCTTTTCAGAGGACGAGCCGCGCGTCGTCAACGGTGTGCTCGATAAAATTGCGCGCAAAGTGCGTGCCAAGGAATTCGAAGCCAAGCGCGGCACGGCCTAAAGGTCGGTGACGTAGCGAGTTCAGGATCGAATGCCGTGACGGATCGTGTCAAAAGCGAAACAGACCTTATCCAAACCTACCTCGCGCCGCTTGCGGCCGGCCATCCGGGCGCATTCGGATTGAAGGACGACGCGGCGCTGATTTCGCCGGAGCCCGGAACAGACATGGTGATCTCAACCGATCCGGTTCGTGCAGGCGTGCATTTTTTCGAGACCGACCGCGCCGATGATATCGCCTGGAAGGCGCTGGCGGTGAATGTCTCGGACTTGGCGGCAAAGGGTGCGCGCCCGCTTGCCTATACGATGGCATTGGCGTTTCCCGCCGCGCCGGAACGTGCGTGGATGCAGAGCTTTGCGGACGGCTTGCGCGCCGCACAAACGGAATTCGGCTGCCATTTGATTGGCGGCGACACCGATCACGCAAGCGGAGCGCTTTCGATCGCAATTACGGCTTTCGGGCCGGTGCCGCGCGGCCGCATGGTTCAGCGCACAACGGCCAAGGCGGGCGACCATCTCTTTGTGACCGGTACCCTTGGCGACGCGGCGCTCGGACTTCTCCTGCATCGCGATCCAGCGTTCATGAACCGCGAGCTGACGAGCGGTGATCGCGCATTTCTGTCGGCACGCTATCTTCGGCCCAATCCGCGCGTCGCGTTGGCACCACTGCTGCTCGCGACGGCATCGGCATCGCTCGATATTTCGGACGGACTTCTCAAGGATCTGGGCCGCATGGCCGCTGCCGCTGGCATTGGGGCTACGCTCCGGTTTGAAACGCTTCCCTTGTCGCCGCCCGCGCGGCACATGATCGAGGCGATGCCTACATTCGCCGGGGATATCGTGACGGGAGGGGACGACTACGAGATCTTATTCGCTGTTCCCCCAGGAAAGCTCGACACGCTGCGCACGATGACACCTGCGATTCCCGTTCAAGTCACGGAAATCGGACGACTTGAGGCAGGCGGTGGCGTGACGCTGTTGGATCAATCGGGCCAAGCGATGCAATTCAGCCGCGGTGGCTACGATCACTTCGCTTGAGCGGAGGCTTCCGGCAAGACAGAACGCCGCACAACAGCCCAGTATCGCGGGCCCAAAGCCCGCTATTTGGGCAAGGGCAGCAGAACTGCAACACTGCTGCGCCTTTCAACGTATAGCAGGGGGCTAAGGGGGCTGTTAAACGGTCACCGTTTGGCCATATGCATCGGCAGATGTAAGGCTTGGCGCTGCTTCGCATTACGCGCGGGCAGGGACATGAAGCTAAGGCAGTGAGGATCGTTGACAGGGTGGGCCGGGCGTCAGGAATGAGATCCAATAATCTGCTTCGATTGAGCTGGCCGCAGCTGCGCCGGATTGCGCTGGTTGCCTTGGCCGTTCTGGCCGGACCGGACGGTGTGAGCGTGGCCTTCGCCCAGGGCTGGGTCGATGGTATGCCGGGCGGCACAGACGGGCGGAAGACGAACACCGCGCCCGTCGAACGCAAAGCAGAGTCGCTCAACGATATCCGGCCCGATTCAACACCCTGGCGCAGCGACGTCATGCTCAATGCCGTAGGGGGTGCCGTCGAGCGCTACGAGAAGATCGTCGCCGGCGGCGGTTGGCCGGTTGTGCCAGCTGGCCGCATGATGCGCGAAGGCGATAACGATCCTCGCGTGCCCGCCTTGCGCAAACGCCTGCGTGCCTCCGGCGACATGCCGGCCAAGGGGCAATACTACGACAACGATACGTTCGATTCAGAACTTGAAGCGGGCGTGCGCCGGTTCCAGCAGCGCAATGGTATTCGCCCGACAGGCAGGATCGAGCAATCGGTCTACCCAATCCTCAATATCACGGCGACTGAGCGGCTTGCGCAGTTGAAGCTCAACTTCGAGCGCCTGCGCGGGTTGATGAATGGCATCGAAGACCGCTACATTTTGGTCAACGTCCCGGCGTTCCAGCTGGAAGCAGTTGAGCGCCACGAAGTGCAGTTGCGCCACCGCGTGATTGTGGGGCGGAACGAGCGTCAGACGCCCGATGTTCGCGCAACCATCAAAGCTCTTAACTTCTTCCCGTTCTGGCGTGTGCCCGATAGCGTTGCCCAGCTCGATCTCGTGCCGAAGCTGCAAAAAGAGCCCGAGTATCTCGAAAACGAAATCATCCGCGTGTACGACGGCTATAATGGCCCCGAGCTTGATCCGCGTCAGGTGGATTGGCATGCCCCGCAGGTCGCGAATTTCAAATTCAAGCAGGACCCCGGCGACAAGAACGCGCTCGGTCTTGTGCGCATCGATATGCAAAACGAGCACGGCGTTTATATGCACGATACGCCGATGAAAAAACTGTTTGAGCAGCGCACGCGCAATTTCAGCGCTGGATGCGTGCGGGTGCAGGAAGTCTTTCAGCTCGCCGAATGGATTGCGCGTTATGAGCAGGGCTGGGAACAGCCGGGTCAGGTGCGGGCGGTTTTAGATGCAGGCCAAGCACTCGACTTAACGCTGACGCGCCCGCTGCCGGTTTA
The DNA here is from genome assembly GCA_963819605.1 of uncultured Alphaproteobacteria bacterium. Lineage (GTDB taxonomy): Bacteria > Pseudomonadota > Alphaproteobacteria > Rhizobiales > Hyphomicrobiaceae > Hyphomicrobium_B. Next base: position 336,076 of record CAWFWU010000009.1, read on the forward strand.
TTTTGCCTACATCACGGCCTGGGCCGAACCGGGCGACGGACACGTCGAATTCCGCCCCGATATCTATGGGCGCGATAGTGGGGCTGGCCAAGCGCAGCCGTGGAACGATCCGGATGAAAAGCCGCCCGCGTCCGCCGCAAATGCTCTAGCGCCGTAAGCGCCTAAAGACCGGACAATTTGGGACCGGACATTTGGGACCAGACAATATGGGACCAGAAAATTTTGGAATTGTGATCTGGCTCCGCGGGTAGGAGCCTCTGCCTGACACGGCTGTTGAAAAGGCGCTGGAATTTTGCGCTCTGGGGCACAAAAGGTAGCTCAAAGAGCCAGGGTAGCCAGTGGGTCATTGGCCACTCCTCAAATATTCAAGTTGAAGCAGCCACCGCAATATATGGGCGGTGTCCTCTTGCTAGTTGGTGCGAGACAGCTCACAAAGGATGAACCCGGCACATTGGAGCGCACCGGGTTCGAAATCAATACGATGATAATACCGACCTCGACGGCCGATGCTGCTTTGAATCTGTATCCGTGTTCCGCGTGAACGGCGCGATCTCGGTCCCACACAGGGAGCGCAATTTATGACCGCAAGTAAAAGATCTACGCCGCCGGATCGCATTCGCGGATTCACGTCGCTCGCTGATCATGAGGCTGGAACGGCTGAGGGCCGCGTTGCCACCACTGAGTTGGATGGCTACACGCTTCGCCGGATTTGGCACAAAGGAGAATGGCAGCACTCTGTCGTTGACGTCGTTGGTGCACTTTCTGAGAGTGCGGACGGCCGCAACTACTGGAAGGTTCTCAAGAAGCGACTAAGGGACGAAGGTGCCGACCAGTCGGTTACAAATTGTAACCAACTGAAATTGCCGGCTTCGGATGGAAAATACTACAAGACCGACTGCGCGACCACGGAAACGCTGTTCCGCATCATCCAGTCAGTTCCCTCGAAGCGCGCAGAACCAATCAAGCAGTTCCTCGCCAAAGTCGGCGCAGAGCGACTAGAAGAAGTTGCGCAGCCGTCGCGCATTGTGGACCGCGCAATTCAGACGTATCGCGACAAAGGCCGTGAAGACGAATGGATTGATGGCCGTCTGCAGAGCATCTCGTCACGCAATGAGCTTACAGACGAATGGAAAGAGCGCGGCGCAAAAGGCGTCAAAGGAGCCCCAATCACGGCCGCTATGGGAAAGGAGATGCTTGGCCACACACCAAAAGAACACCGCACGTTAAAGGGCATCGACGATAGCATTGAGCTGCGTGATCACATGGACAATCTAGAGCTTGCCGTTGTGACGCTCGGCGAGCGCGCCGCAAAAGAAATTGTCAAGGCTCGCAACACAAAGACGTTTGAAGAAACCAAAAACGCGTCCCTTACTGGCGCAAAAGTAGCCGGTAACGCGGCACGCGAAATAGAGAAGGAAATCGGACGCACAATTGCAAACTCTGGAAACTTTCTCACTGACACTGAGCGCGTCAAGCTTGCCGCTCGCAAGGCCGCTGAAACTGCGGCCGCTTTGGAAAAGCCGCCCATCAAGCCGAAGAAACGCTAATGAGATCTCAGGACTTTGTGAGTTCTTTGCGCGGGCTTGTGGCAAAAATAGTGCCCCAGGTTCCCCGAGAAGATTCTTCTAACTCTAAATATGAATGTTATTCAATGGGCTAAAGAAAGTAGCTGGCTCCGCGGGTAGGATTCGAACCTACGACCATTCGATTAACAGTCGAACGCTCTACCACTGAGCTACCGCGGAATACCGTGTCGAACTTGAACAGGCGCTCCGATTAACAGAACTGTCCGCTCAAGGCGAGTGGTTTAAGTCGTCACATCCTAGCCGGCCCTTGCGGGTTGAGACCTAAGTCTTCCAGATATGTCTTGGAGGCCACGCCCGGAATTGAACCGGGGTGCGCGGATTTGCAGTCCGCTACGTAACCACTCCGCCACGTGGCCTCATTTGACACGCCAGGACTCCATACACCAGGACTGGCGGGCTTTCGTCGTTTCCGGACAAGCTCATCGCAAGCCGGGGCAGACAGGCCGTCTAACATAGTCATGGAAGTGGTTACAAGATGTTGATAGGGCAAAGAATGGGTTGCGACCGCATTCCAGTCGTCTGGAGCGCACAGGTTCAGTATATTAACGCCGCATCCACGGGATTTGCCGAATGTTCCGCGGGTCTTAGGGAGATCAAGACAATGGCCGACAGCGCCCTGCAGCGCAAAAACATGGTCGAAAGCCAGGTGCGTCCAAGTGACGTGACCGACCGGCGCATTATGGCGGCCATGCAGGACATCCCGCGCGAACGCTTCGTGCCGGAGGGTCAGCAGTCATTGGCCTACATGGACGAAACAATTCCGTTTGGTCCGGGACGAGGCCTGTTGGCGCCAAGAATATTTGCGAGGCTTGTGCAACTCGCCAATATTGGCCCGGACGACAAGGTCTTGGATGTCGGTTGCCTGACTGGATATTCGAGTGCCGTACTCAAGCGCCTGGGCGGCCAAGTCGTGGCGCTGGAAAGCGATGCCGCTTTGGCGGGGACGGCCAAGGCCTTGCTCGCGGCACAGGACGCAAAGCTCGTTGACGTGGTCACGGGGGCCCTTGCGGCGGGACACGCGGCCGCTGGACCCTATGATGTGATTGTCGTCGAAGGCGCCGCCGGCCGCATTCCAGAAGCTCTCACGAGCCAACTTGCACTAGGCGGGAGACTGGTCGCGATTGAGACAACCAGCCGCCGTTTGAGCCAAGCCGTCATTGTCACGAAATCGGCAAGCGGGCTGACCAAACGCGTCGCTTTTGAAGCGTCAGGCACGCTACTTCCTGGCTTTGAAAAGCCAGCGGTGTTCGCGTTCTAACCGTCCCCATTCCTTAACGCGCGGGCGCGGGGTTTACCTTTCGTTTAGCGAATCAGCCGCCAATCCGATTCCGAGAGATCTCGGGCTTTGAGGGTTGTGGAAGCTGATCATGGTGGAGTTCGCGCGTCGAACACGAATGAGCCAGAGTAGGCCATCGCACAGCCGTGCGGTGCTGCTCGCAACGGCGTTTGCGCTCTTTCCGTTTCAACAAGTGTGCGCCGAAAGTCTGCGCGAAGCCTTGGCATCCGCCTACCACAGCAATCCGAAACTGGACGCCGAACGCGCAAAATTGCGGGCGACAGACGAGGATGTTTCGCGGGCGGAAAGCGGATACCGGCCAATCGTTGAAGGATCAGCCGATATTGGCCACCAGCGCACAACGTCCGAGCCGCGCAGTGCGACTGCGGGAGATGCGAGCCCTTGGGGCTATACGCTGTCTGTCCGTCAGCCGGTTTTTCAAGGGTTTCGCACGCAAAATGAGGTTGCAGAAGCCGAAGCCTCCGTCAAAGCGGGACGGGAAAATCTAAGATTGGTTGAAAGCGGTGTTCTGCTTGATGCCGTAAAATCCTACATGGACGTCGTCACGGCAACATCCATCGTGCGTATCCGGGAGAGCAACGTCTCGGTCCTGGCCCAAGAACTCGAGGCCGCCACAACAAGGCGTAGCGTCAAGGAAGTGACCAAGACCGACGTTGCCCAAGCCCAAGCGCGCCACGCTCGCGCCGTCGCCGCCGCCGATCTTTCCAAAGCCGATTTGAAGGCCGCCGCCGCCGGCTACGAGCGCGTTATCGGGCATGCCCCGTCCGCCACCGGCATGCCGCCCATGAAGCTCAAGTTTCTGCCTAGATCCCTGGAAGAAGCTTGGAGCATTGCCGAACGCCAAAGCCCGAACTTGGCGTCGGCGTTGTATCGCGAAGAAGCGGCGCGCTTTGCCGTCGACAAGGTGCGCGGCGAACTTATGCCGGAAGTCAACGTCGAAGCCAGCTACGGTCACCGCGAGAACCCGAACTCTGCTTTCGAACAGCAAGACTCGGCGAGTATCAGCGGGCGGGTCAGTGTTCCGCTTTACGATGGCGGCGAAATCCGCGCTCGCGTGCGGCAAGCCAAACATACTCAGGTCTCAAGGCTCCAGGAAATCGAGCAGGCACGAACAGAGACGGTCGCGCAAGTGACGTCGGCGTGGGCCGCCTTGAACGGGCAGCGCGCCAAGCTCAAAGCCGATTCCACTCAGGTCGAAGCCAACCGGATAGCCCTTGAGGGCACACGGGAAGAGGAAAAGGTGGGCCAGCGCACGCTGCTCGACGTCTTGAACGCCGAACAGGAATACCTCGACGCGCAGATTGACCTCGTCAATTCGCGCCGTGAGGTGGTCGTTGCCAGCTATCAGCTGCTGGCGGCAATTGGTACATTAACGGCTGAAGACATTTTGCTCACTTCGACTATTTACGACCCTGAACAGCATTTACTTGAAGCCCGCGAAAATTGGTTTGGTATCGACATCACGAGGGCAGACGGCCGCCGCCATCCCTACCAGGCCAATGATACCGAAGTCGATGTCACCGATATTGTCGAATAGTCTGACTTCGTGGACCAGTCTGGCTTTGTGGACCAGTCTGGCTTTGTGAAATAGTCTGGCTTTGTGAAATAGTCTGGCATCGCGGAATCGATAGGGTGGTTAACCCCACCCCCTTTCCACTCCCCTTTCAACCAGCAAAATTCGTGTGGGAATTCAGCCACCCCCAATGGCGAATTCGGCGCCCAATGCTGCTACGCACTCGCCGATCCATGGTTTGTTAGCTTATTGTCTTGTGGACAGGTGATTCATGCGGACTAAGGAAATTAGCGAATCAAGCTAGCCCGGAATTGTCGGGAAAGTCCGTGGGGTTGGGGGTCTGCTCGACAGCAGAAATTTTTAGTCGGGCGATAAGGCGGATTGAGAAATGTCGTTGGGGGTTTCAGGTAAACTGGGACGCGGCTGGACGGTATTGGCAAAGCGGGTCGTAGCACCTGTTCTGCTCAGTGCCGTATTGGCGTTTGCGCCGGGGCCTGCGCGATCTGAAAACTTGCTCGACGCGCTCGCGGCAGCCTATCGCTACAACCCGCAGCTCGATGCCGAGCGCGCGCGTCTTAGGGCGACGGACGAAGGCGTCTCGCGGGCCATGGGCGATTATCGTCCGCTTATCGATTTGCGGGCCGACGCGGGGCACCAGAACACACAAACAAAGCCTGCGACGACCAACGAGGGGCACACTTCACCCCGCGGATATTCGGTGCAATTGATTCAGCCGCTGTTTCGCGGCTTTCGTACAACCAACGCCGTAAATTCCGCTGAAGCGGACGTGCGTGCTGGCCGCGAGACGTTGAGGGGCGTTGAGCAGGAAGTGTTGCAGAGCGCTGTTGAGGCTTATGCTGACGTCGTCAGAGATCAAGCCATCGTCGCTCTGCGTGAGAACAGTCTTAGGTTTCTCTCGCAGGAATTACAGGCCACGCGGGATCGTTTTGCGGTTGGTGAAGTGACTAGGACTGACGTCGCCCAGGCCGAAGCCCGGCGTGCGCAGTCTTTGAGCCAATTGGATTTTGCGCGGGCGACACTCAAAGCCAGCCGGGCCCGATACGAGCAAGTCGTGGGTAATCCGCCAAGTAAGTTGAGCGATCCAAGCTTGAAATCGAACCTGCTGCCACGCAGCCTCGATGAAGCGATCGGTATCAGTTCGAAAGAAAACCCGGCTGTTGTTGCGGCTCTTTACCGTGAGCAAGGCGCACGTTTCGACGTTGAAACCATTCGCGGCGAGCTTCTGCCTGAAGCTCAGCTCGAGGCGACCTGGCAAGAGCGCTACGATGCATCACGCCAAATTGACGAGACGGAGTCAGCTTCGATTGTCGGCCGTGTGAATGTGCCGATTTATGAGGGCGGCATCGTCTATGCGCGCGTGCGCCAAGCCAAACATACCCATATTTCTCGCATTCAAGAGATCGAACAGAATCGGGCGCTCGCACAGGCCCAAGCGGCGCAATCCTGGGCACGGCTGCAAGGCGCCAAGGCGCAGCTGGTATCCGACAAGGCGCAGATCGAAGCCAACCAAATTGCTCTCAATGGTGTGCGCGAGGAAGAGAAGGTCGGCCAGCGCCAGCTGCTCGATATTCTCAATGCGCAGGTCGAGTTGATTCAGTCGCAGGAGCAACTTGAGGCAACGAAGAGAGAAATCGTTGTGTTCACCTATCAAGTTATCGCTTCCATCGGCCGCTTAAACGTGGCGGAACTCGGTGCCGTTGGCACCGTCTACGATCCCGTGCCGCACGCCGACGAAGTGCGCCGCAAGTGGATCGGTACCGACATCACCCACGACGACGCCCGGCGCGGCCACGCTGTCGTCGATGAGTGGAATACTCAAGTCGAGCACGCGCCCGTCAAATAAGCCCGAACCAGGGCCGATTTTGCCCTGCCCGGGGCCGGGTCGCGGGCCGGTTCTGTAAAATCGCATTGAATTTGCCTTGAGAGCGCCGCGGCAGGCGGATAATTCCTTGTGGTAAACGCTGTTGGAAGGCCGCCAAACCGCTGGGTTGTGATTATACTGATGTCTGACACTCGGGACTTGGCCGGGCATCGGGATGCGGCTGGCTGGCAGCGACCGGCTCGCCGGGTTGATCGATAGTCGTGCGGCCCGGACGAACGGCTGAGCCTTTGAGTGTGAGAACCGGGACATAAGATAGGTGCGGAATGACGCGATTAGACCCAGCCGGTGAACCAAGCATGGAGGATATTCTCGCCTCCATTCGCAAGATCATCGCCGAGGATCCGCCGGGCTCGCGTGCCCTGCCGGAGCCACGCACTGAGCCCGCGCCGCTGTCTGTCGCCGAGCGCATTTTGCAACGCGTGAGCGAGCCAGCACGTAACGAACCTGTAAAAGCGGCATCGGCCAGTGAACCCTATTTGCGCAATGTCATGCCGTCGCTTTCCAGCACGCCGGGTGTTGCGCCGCCCGCAGAAGCAGCGAAGCCGTTCGATATTACGGCGAAGCCGTTCGATATTACGGCGAAGCCGTTCGATACTACGGCGAAGCCGTTCGATATTGATGCGCAGATGGCGGAGGTTCTGAGCAAGACGCGCGGGGGTGCACCGCGGCGCGATGTTGAGCCGGCATTCGATCCCGTGACGCCGCAAGTGCGAGCTGCGATCGACAGTCTTTCACTCGACAACCTTACGCTCGACAATCTTACGAGGGCGCCGGCCTTTCCAGCATCACCTTCGCCCGATCCACGCCCCGGCTTTACTGTTGCGCGCGATGGCTTCGTGCCTGATGCGCCGGCGAAAGCACCACTTAACGCCCCACTTAACGCACCTGGCAACGACCCGTTCGAATTTTCGCTCGGGCCATCTCCTTTCGCGAGCCGTTCTGCGCCCCAGCCGTCGCTCGATACATCGATGCCCGAAGTGCGCGATACCCGTTACCAGGATTTCGGCACGCTGGTTCCAACCCGCCCGTTTGCCAGTGAACCCGAGGTGACGGCATCGCCCGTTGCCGCCAAGTTGGACGATACCAGTGCGTCCAATGCTGCGGTCACTGAGGCGGTTCTCGCCGCGCCAGCGGTGGAGAGCGTCGTGACCGCGCCTGCCGAGGAAACTGTGAGCGGCGCGCCATCGCCAGAGTCGCCGTCACCTGAGTCGCCATCACCTGAGTTGATAGCGGCGACGCTCAAGGATTTTGAAAACGCTATTATCGGTTCGGCGAAAGCTAATTCCTCTCCCACGGCAGCGTTGGCGAGCGTCGATACGGTTTTGGCTGAACTCAAGTCGAAATTGGAACAGGCCGCCGCGCCCGAAAAAGTATCGGGCTCCGTGGCGAGCGAACCGGAGCCGGTGATCGCTGTAGCGCCGGTTGAAGCGGACATGGCCACTCCACAACCATCGCCAGCGGTTCAGGTTAAGGCCGCGCCCGAAGCCGACACCGCCGCGACGCCGGTTATCGAAATATCCGTTGCAGACATCGTCGAAATCGTCGAGCCAGCTCCTATCGCCGCCCCAGAAATGGTGCGCGAATTGGAACGCGAATTTGTTCGTGATCTGGCGCAAGAGATGGTCGTCGCCGAACCAGAGATGATGTCACCTGCTGCGTATGCGCCTTCGCCATTCCACACGACGCAGATTTCGGCGACGCAGATTTCGGCGATGCAGATTTCGGCGGTGCAAATTCCGGCGATGCAAAATCTGGCCATGCCTGGAGCGCGCTCGATGGAAGATACGGTTGCGGAACTATTGCGGCCAATGCTGCGCAGTTGGCTCGCTGAAAATATGCCGAAGATTGTTGAGCGCGCGTTACGCAAGGAAATCGACGATAGTCTTCATTCCGAGCACAAGACAGCGGCGGAGTAACGGACTGCGCGTTTGAATTTTATTCCATTGAATATTGGTTGGAGCGCTCACAAAATTGCGGGCGCTCTATTTTTTTGTCATGAAAAAAACGGCAATTTGCCGCGCCCGCCACACGAGCGCCAACTATTGGCGTTATTGCAACACCAAGCGCGAAAAATACTTTTTCACCGGCCGGGGGTGAAAACGGAGTTCGCGCCTTCTTCGGGCCACGGCAGCAAGCTTTGCAAATCGCGTAATGTCCAAACCAGAGATAAGTTCGAACCGATCGGGGCAATATAACGGGGTGCCGGCGCGGTTCTGCGGTTTTTAAATCGTACGCAGAAAAGGAAGCGTCATGACGACAATCAATGGGGTTTACCACCACAACGTAGAAGACATTCTGGCTTCGATCCGGACCAGCATCGCGGATGAAGCAGGAGCCTCGCGCTTGGTATCGGGAGAAATCCATATGCCGATGCATCACCCTTTCCAGTCACGGCGCGACGCGCCGGCGCCGGCAGAGGAAGCAGCCGAATTTGAACTGCCCGCCATTTTCAAGCCCGGGCATCATGCAGCGGTTGAGAGGCCCAAACTTCTTGGGCGGCTGAGCGAAGCTTTGAAATCGAATGCCCCACAGGAGACCGGCCATACCGGCCGGCCACGCACGGTTATTCCGTTTGATCCCTCTAGTGCCAACGGGGCTGCCAACGGAGCCACGAACGGGCGCATGATCGAACCACCTGCCGCATTGCAGATGGCGGCAGCGTCAAGCGAACCCAGCCGCTACAATCCGCCACCGGAACCCGTAAGAGCGGAAACGCGTGAGGTGACCCGCGTCATGCCGTCGTTCTTCGACACGCGCATCAATAGACTCGGCGAGATGTCGCGCCAAGTCTATCAACCGCAAGCACCAGAACCCGCGCCACAGCCGCAGCCTGCGCCGGCACCCGTGCATCGCCAACCGCCGACGCTGCCCCAGGGTAATCTTGCCCAGCAGCATGCCGCAAATGCCGTCGATGATGCCGCGGCGCAGCTGTTGAGGCCCATGCTGCGCCAGTGGTTGCAAGAAAACATGCCAAAAATTGTCGAAAAGGCGCTTCTGAGCGAAGTGCAAGGCGATTTTTTGCCCTCGAACCCCAACGATCCCAATAAGCCCCAACGTTAGGCCAAACCGCGTTGAGGTTGACAGCACGGGAAGGAGCGCCTTACGACCTGTTTCCTCCAGGTTCATAAGCGATCTTCATTCCCATGCTCGAAAAGACATTCCAGCCGGCCGACATTGAGCCGCGCATTGCCGCCGAATGGGAAAAGGCGGACGCCTTTAAGGCGGGGCGCGGCGCGGCCGGGGGGGCGAACGCACCTTATGCGATCGTGATCCCACCGCCGAACGTGACGGGCTCGCTCCACATGGGGCATGCTCTGAACAATACGTTGCAGGACGTGCTGGTGCGCTTCGAGCGCATGCGCGGGCGCGACGTGCTGTGGCAGCCGGGTACGGACCACGCAGGCATCGCGACGCAGATGGTAGTTGAGAGGAAGCTCGCCGCCGACAAGCAGCCGTCGCGGCGCGAGATGGGGCGCGAAGAATTCTTAAAGCGCGTGTGGGACTGGAAAGCCGAAAGCGGCGGCGTGATCGTCAATCAGTTGAAGCGGTTGGGTGCGTCGTGCGATTGGTCGCGCGAGCGGTTCACGATGGACGAGGGCTTGTCGAAGGCCGTCGTCAAAGTTTTCGTCGAGCTGCATCGCGCCGGGCTGATTTACAAAGACAAGCGCCTCGTCAATTGGGACCCGAAGTTCCAGACAGCGATTTCCGATCTCGAAGTTGTGCAGATGGAGAAGCGCGGCTCATTCACATGGGCCGCGGGTGATCCGGAAAAGCCATTTGATGAAGCGGCGTTGGCCAAAGTGCTCGCGAAGGATCCGAGCGGGCACATGTATTATTTCCGCTATCCATTGGCGAAGAACGTGCCGGGCTACGCGCACGATTACATTGTCGTCGCGACGACGCGGCCGGAGACGATGCTGGGCGACACGGGCGTTGCCGTGCATCCCGAGGACGAGCGCTATGCGGCGCTTGTAAAGTCGGGCGCGAAAGTAAAGCTGCCGCTGGTTGGGCGCGAAATTCCCATTGTAGCGGACGAGTATTCCGATCCCGACAAGGGCACCGGCGCGGTGAAGATTACCCCGGCGCACGACTTCAACGACTTTGAAGTTGGCAAGCGGCACCTCAAGGAGATGGCGCGCCGATCAACATTCTCGACGCGTTCGGCAAACTCAACGACGAAGTGCCGGAAGCGTATCGCGGCATGGATCGCTTTGAAGCACGCAAGAAGGTTGTTTCGGAAATTCATGCGCTGGGTCTTTTAGAGAAGATCGAACCGACGACGCATACGGTGCCACACGGCGACCGCTCGGGCGTCGTTATCGAGCCGTGGTTGACGGACCAATGGTACGTCAACGCCGCCGAGATGGCGAAAGAAGCGATCAAGGCTGTCGACTCGGGCGAGACCGAATTCATTCCGGCCAACTGGAAAAAAACCTACGACGAGTGGATGCACAACATTCAGCCGTGGTGCATCTCGCGCCAGCTTTGGTGGGGGCATCAGATACCGGCGTGGTATGGTCCGGATGGGCGTCCCTTTGTTGCGGCCAACGAAATTGAAGCGTTGCAGATCGCTCAGTCCCATTACCGAGAACTTGCCAATAAATCGCCGAAGGGGAGCAAGGAACAGCTTCAAGGTGAGGGGTATTCTAGTCTTGAACTGAACGACCTGAAGCGCGACGAAGACGTCCTCGATACGTGGTTCTCATCCGCACTGTGGCCGTTCTCGACCATGGGCTGGCCGGACGATACAGTTGAGCTCAAAAAATATTATCCGACCAGCGTGCTCGTCACCGGCTTCGACATCATCTTCTTCTGGGTCGCCCGCATGATGATGATGGGCCTGCACTTCATGAAGGAAGTGCCGTTCAAGCAGGTCTACATCCATGCCCTCGTGCGCGACGAGAAGGGGCAGAAGATGTCGAAATCCAAGGGCAACGTCATGGACCCCTTGGTGCTGATCGACGAGTTCGGCGCCGACGCGCTTCGTTTCACGCTCTCTGCCATGGCAGCGCAGGGCCGCGACATCAAACTCGCGAAGTCGCGCGTCGAAGGCTATCGCAATTTCGCGACCAAGCTCTGGAACGCTTCGCGCTTTGCCGAAATGAACGAGTGCGTGCGTCAGCAGGATTTCAATCCCGCCAAGGTCGAGCAAACAATCAACAAATGGATCATCGGCGAAACGGAACTTGCCACGAAAGCCGTCACCGAAGCGCTCGAAGCTTATAAATTCAACGAGGCCGCGAATTCCGCTTATGAGTTCGTTTGGGGCCAGTTCTGCGACTGGTACGTCGAACTCATCAAGCCGCTGTTAGCGGGCGATGATGAAGATGCCAAGGCGGAGACGCGGGCGGCGACCGCCTGGGTGCTCGATCAGATCTTGAAAATGCTGCACCCGTTCATGCCGTTCATCACGGAAGAACTGTGGGCGCATATGGTCGAGCATGGCGTCGCGCGCCGCAATCTTTTGTGCCACAGCGAATGGCCGCGCCTGGAAGGCCTCGTCGATCAGGAAGCCATCGACGAGATCAATTGGATCGTGCGTCTGGTCTCCGAAATCCGCTCGGTCGAACCGAAATGAGCGTGCCGGCGGGCGCGAAAATCCCGCTCGTCATCGTCGGCGCGGATGCGGCTCTGAAAGCGTGTACGCAACGCAATGAGGACACGATTATGCGTCTCGCGCGCCTCGACGAAATCTCATTTGCCAAGACCGCGCCGAAGCAGGCGGCTTTGATCGTGACTGGCGAGACGACGGCGGCGCTGCCGCTGGCTGGCATTATCGACATGGCGGCCGAACGCAAGCGCCTCGAAAAAGCGATTGAAAGCGCGAATTCCGATCTCGGCAAGATGGATGCGAAGCTCTCGAATCCGAGCTTCATGGAGCGCGCCAAGGAAGAGGCTATCGAAGAAGCCAAGGAGCGCAAGGCTGAGCTTGAAGCCGAGCTGAAACGCTTTTCGGCGGCACTGAAGCGCTTGGGAGATTGATTTTTCACTTGTAGGTTGGGTTAGCGCGGCCCCGATGCCGATCAATTGCAGCCTGTCTTCGTTCCGCGCGTAACCCAACAACTTTGTGTCTGGGTTCTCTGGGCTTGATTGTTGGGTTACGGCGCGCTTTCTGCGCTTCGGTTGTCCACGCAGCAGCCGCGCAGGCGCGCCTAACCCAACCTTGTCTCTTGGCGGCTGGTGTCAGACCCAGAGGGTCAGACACCATCGGCCGCGTTTGCGCCTAGGGTCCGGGACGCCTAGGTTCCGGGAACGGCAGCGGGCGCATCAAACAGTTTCATTGGCCCGCTGTCCGCCGTCGTCAGCGTTTTAATGCGCAGTTCCTTGACCTTCCAATTGATGCCTTCAAGCGCAAGTTTGGCGAGGTACACGCGGTCAGGATCGTGCTTGTCGGCCATGTCGATTTCGAACGTTGTGAGGCTCGTGAATTCCGCGCGCTTCACGCGGGCCCAGAGGCGCTTCATGCGCTCCGTCACGGTGAGCTTCGACTCGTCGGGCTGTCCCGCAACATAGTCGCGATACATTTTACGGTAATTGAAGAGTTTGGTCAGACCCTCGGGCGTGACGTAGCTCTCGATGGCGCTGTTGACGGCACCTTGGCCCATGTAGGCCTTGAAGCGTTGCCAAAGTCCGGGCTCTGTGAGCGCCGACGGCTCTGGATCGGGAACGTCGAGAAGCAGCTTGCCGATTGTAGGAGCGAGCGTCACGCGCACCGCCGGCCAATCGATCTTGTGTTCGAGGTAGGCGGCGTCGCCATTGCGCACGGCTTCGCGGATCGACCACGCGGCCGCGAAAGGCGAGGCGATATAGGCGGCGATGGCCAGCGTCAGCAGTGTGGCTCTGAAGAGGAGGCGCTTCATGCGGGTTCCCGAGTCAAAATTGTTGAAACAGCAAATTCCGGTAGTTGGCAGTAAACAGGCGAAATCTGGCGATCTTCTGTCGCATCGCGTCCAGCGTGTTCACATTTAGTCGCGCGTCGCGGAAAACAGTTCATCCATTGCAGCTGCAATCGCAGCCATCTGCCAATTAGGTGCCGGATTCTCCTGCAGTTTCAGTCTTACTGCACACGCCTTTCAAGGCGTCCCAGCTTGCCGCATCAAGGGCTGGCGTCGAGGGATACGAGGGCTGACGCCGGATCAATTCCGCGCGCTCTTCGGTCGGCGGGTGCGTGCGCAGCATATCAAAACTCTTGATGGCTTTGCTGATTTCGTCGCCGCCTTCGATTTTCTGCACGCGCTTGAAGAAGTCCAGCAAGCCTTGCTGCGAGATCCCCGACGTTTTCAGCAATTCAAGGGCTTGCCGGTCGGCTTCGCGTTCCGCGACGCGGGTATAGCCGAGTTGGGCGAGGACGAGGCCGAGGTTGGCGAGCGTGCCGCCCGTACCGCCGAGCATGAGTTCGACGGCGGCAGCCAGGCCAACGGCGCGGATAATCCCGGTCTCGGGATGCATCTCGATGCCGTGGCCCATTTCGTGCGCCAGGACGCCAGCAACTTCGTCGGCGCTGTCAGCTTTTTCGATTAGGCCCTTGGTCATGACGATCTGGTTGCCAGGCGCCGCGAAGGCGTTCATCAGCGACCAGTCGACAACGGTGACTTTGAATTTCGTGCCATTTCCGGCAGCGTTAGTCAGGCGCGCCGACAATTTTTCTAGCGCCGCGATACCACTTGTATCGGTGCAGCGCTTTTTGTCTTCGGCGATCGACTGGATTGTTGCGGCACCTAAGCGGTCGCGCCAGCTTTGCGGTAGTAGGGCCGCAATGGTACGAATGGGGCTCCAGCCGGAAACTGAAAGAAAAACGAAGAACGCAGCTATGGCGCCGGCACCGATCATCCAGGGGCGCGCGTGGCGCCAGCGTTCCGCCTTGGCCGTCAAGTGTGGGGCGCGCTTGGCAAGTTCGGTCGCGAAGTTTGCGCCCGGAATGAAGAGCGTGGCTCCCGGCGTCGCTGACGAGTTTAAAAGGACATCGACGGAATGAGGGCGAATGGGTTCGCCAGCGCGCAAGGTGTCGTAGGGCCAACGAAAGCGCTCGATTGGGTCTTCAACGGAAACGTCGAGCCCGCTGAGATCAATCCGGACTTGGGCGTTGCGGGCGGCGGCCGTTTTGCCATCGCTGAATCTTGCAAAGTGTGAATTGGCAGAGTTTGAACTAGAAAGCATCGAGATCGAACACCTGGGCTAAGCCTTCGCCGCGTTTGGGACCGGTCGTTTGGCTCTGCAGGATGGCATTGAGATTAAGCGGTCCATCGAGCTTCAAGCGCGACAAGAAATAGCGGGCCGAACGGAATTGCGCAAACGTTGTGGCGAGGGTTGTCGTCAAAACGACGGGGAGCACGACCGCTAAAATGGGGAGCAGCCCGGTTTCATATTTTCCAATTTCCTCGCCCGGGGCCCGTGGTGCTAGGCCGAAGACCTGAAAAAGTACAGTGCCAATAGCCAAACCAAGGATCAATCCAAATGCGGCGAGCATCCAATTTGAGAATAACAACCACATCAGACTGCGGCCCGAAGCTTGCAGTCTGAACGTTGCGCCTTCGAGATGCGTGTGTTCGGCGAAGTGGTTCATCTGATTGGCGCGATACCAGGCGGTGACGAGGCCAATGCCGATAAGAGTGACAAGGCCAATGGCGAAGAAGGCGAGCATTTCTTTGCCCGAGGGCGGCAGGCCTGATTTCATCGTTTCAAACAGGCCTGCGCTATAGGCATAGGAAATTGCAGCGACGGAGGCGCCGATGTAGATGGCAGCACTACCGAGCCAAGCAAAGAAATAGCGCTTGTAAAGCGGACCCGATGTGCCGGAGTAAGAGAATGGTCTATCGCCAAAGCGCATGTTGTTGGTGATCAATCCTTGCAGTTTGTTTGCGCGCCAGGGAAAGATCCAAAGTGCAGCAATAAAGCCGAGCACAATAATGAGCCCGCCGACTTGTGGACCAATGGCCCACGAGGCAACCCCCGAAAGCGCGGCGACCAGTCCGAAGGGTACAGCAAGTGTCCAGAAATAGGACCAGCCATAGGCGGCGGGACTGCCTTCCAAGCTGCCGCGAATGCCACGCCAGCGCGTGCGGCTTAAGCGGAAGCGCTGGGCTCTGTAGATGGCGTTGCCAACGAGCATGAAAAATACGAGGTAGGTCCCAGCTTGATAAGCCGCGATCGCGGTTTTGTTGCCAGGGAACAAATAAACGATGGCAAAACCGGCGATCAAAACCGGGAGCAATACCGCCCCGAATATGACCAGAAATCCGAGAAACAATTCTTTGCCGGTGCCCGTGTATTCGAGCGGCTCGCCGTTCAGCCGCGTGAACGACCAAATGCGGCGGCGGACTTCGGTCTTTCCCCAGAACGAATAGATGCCGAGGGTTAGAACCTTTAGGAGGCCGTTGATGAGGCCAAGGCTAAGCAGTTTGTCGCCTTTGGAGTCGAACGCGATGTCGATTGCGTGCTGAGGGGAGGCGGACGGGCCGGCATCGGAAAGCGTGTTCATAGGCGACCCCAAGGGAAACGGAAAATTGCTGGCTGGTATCATCTCGTGGCGGACAATATGAAGCCCGGCTATGAATTGATAACGAAAAAATGTCCACCAAGCTGCCCCTGAGATGCCCAACTCAGGCCCTTAGAGGGCCGAAGTTGCCTCTTAACGTTGATAATGCGAAGTGCTGGTTAAGGCACGGAATTATCGACCTATCGCAATCTCCTAATCGGCCGGTAATGGGCCGCGCAGGTGGCGCTCAGACGCAAGGCTTATGTGGTTTTAAGTCCTTCCTCAGATCGATCATTAAGCAAATGTTGCCAAAGAGCCACGGCACATGGGCTCTATGCCACTATCGGGCCACAAATGCCGCGCAACAGCAAGGGAAGGGAAGTGTTTTGAGCCTCGTGGCTCGCTTGGCGCTCATCCCTTGCGCGACCGCGCAAACGGCTGAGGTAGCTCCGTCAGTCTTGGTCCGTCAGTCTAGGCAAGACCTGAAGAGGAATACTAATGGACGCGAAGACGTTCGATAAATCGAAACTGCCAAGCCGTCACGTCACGGAAGGTCCCTCGCGCGCGCCGCATCGCTCGTATTATTACGCAATGGGGCTGACGGAGGAAGAGATCCACCGCCCGTTTATCGGCGTCGCGTCGTGCTGGAATGAAGCGGCACCCTGCAATATTTCATTGATGCGCCAAGCGCAGTCGGCCAAGGCCGGTGTCAAGGCAGCCGGTGGCACGCCGCGGGAATTCTGCACGATCACGGTCACAGACGGCATCGCCATGGGTCACCAGGGTATGAAGTCGAGCCTTGCGTCGCGCGAAGTGATCGCGGATTCGATCGAACTGACCATGCGCGGCCATTGTTATGACGCGCTCGTCGGCATCGCGGGCTGCGACAAGAGCTTGCCCGGCATGATGATGGCAATGTTGCGCCTCAACGTGCCGAGCGTGTTCATGTATGGCGGTTCGATTTTGCCGGGCCGCTACAAAGGCCGCGACGTCACCGTGCAGGACATGTTCGAAGGCGTCGGAATGCATTCGGCCGGCAAAATGTCGGACGCAGAATTACACGAACTTGAATGTGTCGCTTGTCCTTCGGCTGGATCGTGCGGCGGGCAATTTACGGCGAATACGATGGCGTGCGTATCGGAAGCCATCGGCCTGGCGTTGCCGGGTTCTGCTGGCGCGCCCGCTCCCTACGAAAGCCGTGACGAATATGCCCGCGCCAGCGGCGAAGCGGTGATGAAGCTGATCGCGCTCGGCCTGCGCCCGCGTGATATCTGCACGCGCAAAGCTTTTGAAAACGCGGCCGTCATCGTCGCGGCAACAGGCGGCTCGACCAACGGCGCTTTGCATTTGCCGGCCATGGCGCACGAATGCGGCATCGAATTCGATCTCTTCGATGTGGCCGAGATTTTCAAGAAGACGCCCTACATCGCCGATTTGAAGCCCGGCGGCAAATACATCGCCAAGGACGTGTTCGACATCGGCGGCGTGCAGCAGATTTTGAAAGCGTTGCTGGAAGGCGGTATCCTGCATGGTGATTGCATGACGGTGACCGGCAAGACAATGGCCGAGAACCTCGCGTCGATCACCTTCAACAAGGACCAGAAGGTCATCTATCCAGTCTCCAATCCGATCACGCCGACGGGCGGAGTTGTTGGCCTCAAAGGCTCGCTCGCACCAGACGGCGCCATCGTCAAAGTGGCGGGCATGCAGAACCTCAAGTTCCGTGGGCCCGCGATTTGTTTCGATTGCGAGGAAGATGCGTTCAGTGCCGTCGAAAAGCGCCAGTACAAGGACGGCGACGTTTTCGTCATCCGCTACGAAGGGCCGAAGGGCGGCCCCGGCATGCGCGAAATGCTCTCGACCACGGCCGCGCTCTACGGCCAGGGCTCGGGCGACAAGGTCGCGCTCATCACCGACGGGCGGTTTTCAGGCGCGACGCGCGGGTTCTGTGTTGGCCACGTTGGTCCGGAAGCGGCCGTCGGCGGGCCGATCGGACTCATCAAAAACGGCGATATGATTGCGTTGGACGCAGAAGCCGGCACCATCGAGCTCGAAGTCGATGCGGCTGAATTAGAGCTGCGCCGGAAATCTTGGAAGGCGCCGCCGAACCCATATCAGTCGGGCGCGCTTAGAAAATTTGCGGACCAGGTTGGGCCAGCGCGCTACGGCGCGGTGACACATGCTGGTGGAAAGGCGGAAGTACACTGCTATGCGGATATCTAGTCTTAAACGGCTTTTGATTGCAGGTCTGGCCACGACTGTGCTTTCGGCAGCAGTGGCGGCAGGCGGCGGCATAACATTCCGCTCGCCGGACGACGCGCTGCATCAGGGCATCTCAGCTTTTAACGGCGGCTACTATGAGTTGGCGGTGCCAGCGCTTGAGGCCGCTTCAGAGTTCGAGCCCTATCGTTGGGTCGTTCTATTTGGCGCGCATTTATGCCGATAACGAAGGCTCTTATACCGATCATCCCAAAGCCTACTCCATCTTCAAGAAGTTGGCGGACGAGTTGCGAAATGTCGATCCGGACGATGAAGATATGGCGCCGATTGCAGCGCGCTCGCTGACGCACGTATCGAACTACCTGCGCGAAGGTCTCTCTGCGACGGGCTTGAAGCCGGACGTTACGGCTGCCGACCGGGCTTTGCAGCGCGCCGCGCTTTCGTTCAATAACGAAGATGCGCAGTTCGAACTGGCTAAAGTGCTGTTGCGCGGCGAAGGCCCCGACATCAATCCAGCGGGCTCCGATGATCAAGATAGCAAGATCGAGAATGGCCGCCACTGGCTGTCGCGTCTGTCGCGCGGCGGGCACGCGGGTGCGCAGGCTTTCCTGGCCGATCTCATGTGGCGCGGAAAGT
This sequence comes from uncultured Alphaproteobacteria bacterium, assembly GCA_963819605.1. Classification (GTDB taxonomy): domain Bacteria; phylum Pseudomonadota; class Alphaproteobacteria; order Rhizobiales; family Hyphomicrobiaceae; genus Hyphomicrobium_B. The sequence goes on from CAWFWU010000009.1 coordinate 354,706, forward strand.
ATGTGCCCAAGGATCAGATCAACGCGCTCAATCTCATCGACGTCGCGGTTGCCAATGCCCCGCCGAACGAGCGTGTTTGGATCGACGACATTTATCAGAACATCTATTGCAATGCGGGCGAGGGCGTACGCAGCCAAGCTACGGGACGCGTTGCGGAATGGCGCAATCGTTATGGCCGGCGCTACGAAGGCAGCAGCGGCAAAAACGGACTTGAAGATTTGACCGCGGATCCTGTGCGCACGTGCGAGAACGGGGAGCCGGTGAAGGCAATCGGCGTGCAGAAGGATGCTGCAGCGCCTGCCGTGCCCGCCGAGACCGAAGAGCGCGTTATCGAACTGCCAACACCGCCCGGACGAGATACGGGACGGGATATGCGCGATGTGGGTACCGGGTTTGCGCCGGAGGAGTGAGTGCGCGGCGCCATTGGTCATCGCGAAAGCGGATGGGGCGCTGCTCAATCCAATCTGAGGTTCGACTCCACCGACCGGAACGTGATCTGACGGTTTTTCCCACGCCCGTGTGAAGCGGTCGATGCCGCTCGCATCCATCATGTCGGCCGCTTCGCTCGACAAAAGAATGTGGTCGATGCGGATGCCGTCGTCTTTCTGAAACGCGCCCGCTTGATAATCCCAGAATGTGTAGACGTGACTGTCGGGGTGGGCGGCGCGGATGGCATCTGTGAAGCCGAGGCCTAGAAGGGCGCGGAATGATTTCCGGCTTTCGGGCTGGAATAGCGCGTCGTTAACCCAGGCGTCGGGGCGCTTGGCGTCGCGCGGTTCGGGGATGACGTTGAAATCGCCCAAGAGCACGAGCGGAGTTTCGTCCTTCAAGAGCTGGCGCGAGTGCGCCTTCAGACGCTCCATCCAGGCGAGCTTGTAAGTGAACTTTTCCGTGCCGATGGGGTTGCCGTTCGGCAGATAAAGGCAGGCGACGCGGACCATGCGGCGGCCAACGGGAACGAGTGCTTCAATCCAACGCGATTGCGGGTCTTCGTCATTGCCTGGCAGGCCGCGCGCAACGTCTTCGAGCCGTGACTTCGAGAGGATAGCGACGCCGTTGAAGCCTTTTTGCCCGTAGGTTTCGACGTTGTAGCCCAGATCCTCGAAGGCAGCGCGCGGGAATCCCTCATCGACCGATTTGATTTCCTGGAAGCAGACGACGTCGGGGCTTTCCTGCTTCAAGTACGCGACGGCGTTCTCTAGCCGCGCCTTGACCCCATTGATGTTCCAAGTGGTGATTTTCATGCGGGAGTGTGTGGCATTGCTCAAAGCACAATGCAAATGATGGGCATGTACTTCCTCCCCCTTTTTTGAGGGGGGAGGGCGGTGCGCCATGAGTTAGATCGCGCATTGCAGCTGTCACCCAAGGTATGGAGCGCGGGCTAACTCATCCTTGGCGCACCGGGTGGGGGTGACGAGCATCGTGCGCCGCTGTTTCACCCCCATCTGAAACGCCATCGGACTTAGCCGGGCCTTCGTTGCGGTGCCGGCGTTATCACCGGCCCGTCTAAGCCCGTGGCGTTTCTTCTTCCCCCCTCACCGTGCCGAAGGCGCGCCTTCGGCACGAGGGGGAAGAGGACATAGCCAGCCGCGCCTTGACCCCATTGATGTTCCAGGTGGTGATTTTCATGCGGGAGTGTGTGGCATTGCTCAAAGCACAATGCAAATGATGGGCATGTACTTCCTCCCCCTTTTTTGAGGGGGGAGGGCGGTGCGCCATGAGTTAGATCGCACATTGCAGCTGTCACCCAAGGTATGGAGCGCGGGCTAACTCATCCTTGGCGCACCGGGTGGGGGTGACGAGCATCGTGCGCCGCTGTTTCACCCCCATCTGAAACGCCATCGGACTTAGCCGGGCCTTCGTTGCGGTGCCGGCTTTATCACCGGCCCGTCTAAGCCCGTGGCGTTTCTTCTTCCCCCCTCACCCGTGCCGAAGGCGCGCCTTCGGCACGAGGGGGAAGAGGACATAGCCAGCCGCGCCTTGACCCCGTTGATGTTCCAAGTGGTGATTTTCATGCGGGAGTGTGTGGCATTGCTCAAAGCACAATGCAAATGATGGGCATGTACTTCCTCCCCCTTTTTTGAGGGGGGAGGGCGGTGCGCCATGAGTTAGATCGCGCATTGCAGCTGTCACCCAAGGTATGGAGCGCGGGCTAACTCATCCTTGGCGCACCGGGTGGGGGTGACGAGCATCGTGCGCCGCTGTTTCACCCCCATCTGAAACGCCATCGGACTTAGCCGGGCCTTCGTTGCGGTGCCGGCGTTATCACCGGCCCGTCTAAGCCCGTGGCGTTTCTTCTTCCCCCCTCACCCGTGCCGAAGGCGCGCCTTCGGCACGAGGGGGAAGAGGACATAGCCAGCCGCGCCTTGACCCCATTGATGTTCCAGGTGGTGATTTTCATGGGGGTGTGAATGGCATGAGCGGGCGCGTAAATCAAATGGCGTGGCGCATCTTCTCTCAACCGAGCCGATTTGCCATGGTTCAGCCGCAGCTTTCGCAATATGGTTCGAGACTTCTGCTCAGGGTTCCCCGGGGGTCCGCTTGTTTTCTGTTCGCCAAATTCTTGTTGCCGCCGCCGCGATGTTGCTGATGGCTGGAGCCGATTCCGTTACGGCGGAGGAGACGAAATCAAAGGAGCAATCTGCCGATTGCAGTGCGGCTATCGGCATATCGGTTTTGTCCTCGCCGGTTGCGCCATGGAAGGGTGCGCCGTTACGTGTCGTCGTTACGTCGGAGACGCCGTTCGACGGGGAGCTGTCGCTTATCGGGCCGGACGGCAATGCTTCTGTCAAAACGCGCGAACGTCAAGGCGGGCCGCCGTACTATTGGTTCGCGGAGGTTGCGGCGCCTGTTGTGGGCACATGGCAAGCAAAGCTGACGCGCGATGGCGCGAAGGCGGACTGCAGCACCATCACGCGCGAGATCACTGTCCGCCGCACAGCTGCGGCATCGCCAAGCGTAACGCAAGGTAGCGTTTGGCCGCTCAGAGACACATGGAATCGCGCCAACGAAAACTTGTACTCCGCTTGGATCGAGAAGCTGTTCGACGCGCCGCTCGATGCTGCGCCATCGTGGCCGGCGCTCCATGAAGTGCTGCGCGATAAATCGCGTAACATCTTGTTCAATCATCTGGGTCTCAAAGAAGACGAGAAGGGCACCGTCATAAAGCCCGATTGCGCCGACCTGCCGTATTTCTTGCGCGCGTATTTCGCGTTTAAGATGGGTCTGCCGTTTGGCTATTCGAAGTGTTCGCGCGGCGGCGGCGGCAAGGCGCCGCAATGCCCGGCCTGGTGGAACATTCAAAACGAGGAGCCCGCGCCCGCTTCGCCAGACGAGAAGAACGAGTTCGGCTTATTGTCGAACGTGTTCGGACAGCCGAAACGGGCGGCAAAGAAAGCCGCATTGCGGCCGCCGGGTTTGGCACCCGGTTTTGGGGCTTATTTGAAATCGACGGTTGCCAACGGCGTCCATTCGGGCTCGGGCCGCACCGCCGCGAACGATGACAAGACCGACTATTATCCTGTGCCGCTCAGCCATGAGTCGCTCCGCCCCGGCACAGTCTACGCCGATCCTTACGGCCACCTGCTGGTGCTCGTGAAGCGCGTTGCGCAAACGGGCGATGCGGCGGGCGTGTTGCTTGCGGTTGACGGGCAACCCGACGGCACGGTCGCGCGCAAGCGGTTCTGGCGCGGAAATTTTCTGTTCGCGAGCGATCCCGCGCTCGGCGGTCCCGGCTTCAAACGCTTCCGCCCGATCATGCGCGAGAAAAAGAGCGGTTTGAGGCGTTTGACCAACGATGAAATCGCCAAGAACGCGGAGTTCGGAGATTTCTCGCTCGATCAGTCGAAGGTCGATGTCGAAGGCTTTTACGACAAAATGGAAGACGTGATGTCGCCCGACCCGCTCGATCCCGTGCGCGCGATGAAAGAGGTCATCACGGCACTCGAAGAGCAGGCCAAGACGCGCGTCAACTCGGTCGAGAACGGGCGGAAGTATCACGCGGGCGGGGGTGGCGAAGCGGCGATGCCCGATGGCGCGGCGATCTTCGAGACGACGGGTGCGTGGGAAGATTTTGCGACCCCCTCGCGCGATTTGAGGCTGTTGATCGCCATAGATGTCGTGCGCGGCTTTCCCGAACGCGTGGCGCGGCGGCCCGAGCGCTATGCGATGCCGAAGGACAAAAGCGTCGCGGACGTGAAGACCGAATTGGAGACGACGCTCGCAAGCGAACTAGACGCGCGCAAGTTCTCCTATACGCGCAGCGATGGCTCGGCGTGGACGCTGGCACTCAAGGATATGATGGCGCGGACTGCGGACCTTGAGATGGCCTACAATCTGAACGACTGCGTTGAGCTGCGCTGGGGCGCACCTGAGAAAAGCGACGAAGCCGCGACCTGCAAGCGGCGCGCTCCAGCCGCGCAACGCACCAAGATGGGCGAATACCGCAAATGGTTCAACTGAACGCAGAAGCCCGCCGAGGGAGTAGGGTAATACCCTCTCCCCATTTCTGCACTCAATGGGGAGAGGGCCATGCTGGAAGCATGTCTTCGACATGACGGTGAGGGCGGCTACAAAAAGATCAAGCCGCCGCCCGGATACTTGCCGCGGTTGAATAGTTCTCTTGCTTAGCCCTGGCTGGCTTAACTCAAGGCAAAATTTCTACACAACGCCTTTTGCGTTACCCCCACCCCTAACCCCTCCCCGCATCATCGCGGAGCGATGCTTCGCATCGAGGGGGGACGGGGATTCTAGGACGCGACGGGGAGTTCCGGAGGAATTATCTTTTCTCAGACAATTCGCAGGCCAGACCGTACCTGGAACGCGACCATTAAATAGGGGACGTCATGGCCTACACGGAACCAGAGCCTCAAACGCCGGAGCAAGAGCGGAAAGTTGAGGCTGGAGTTCTGCTCATCATCTGTCTCATGCTTCTCCCATTCATGGCGTACTTCACGTATTACGAGGCCCGGCAAATCAGGAACTGGTATGTCGTATCGACCAAAGGGGTGCACGCGACTGCGCAAGTCGAAGAACTCACGAGTTATAGAAGAAGCCGTTATGTCAAACTGCGCTGGCAAGACTCTTCCGGGTCAACGGCGACCTATGGCGGTGCAAGTGTTACGAAAAGCCTTTGGAGTAGGCTGCAAAGGCTCGTGCCCGACGACAGAAAACTCAGTATCATCTATCTACTGGAAAATGGCGTGTCTCGACTGCCGCCGGTTGTTGTGGAAGACCTTTCGTCAACCCGGTTTACGAGCATCGCTTTCGCCTTGGTTTTTTCTATTGCGACGCTTCTGAGCGGCTGGGGTATCTGGTACAATCGGCCTATTGTTCTTGGCCGGAAGGTTTGAAGACTTCATTGTTGCGGCCAATCACCCGCTTTCCCGGCCAAGCGCGGCCCCGGCTTACAATCATTTCCTGAATGAGATTTCCGCGCGCGAGCCGGGATCTTTACCCGCCGCATTGAGGCACGCCATGACCCGGTAAAGATCCCGGCTCTTCAGACTGCTTCCGCAGTCTTTAGGCCGGGAACGCGGGTAGATAGAAAGGCGGCAACACATTCGAACCAGCGGTTGGCAAACTCCCCAACCCTCGCCCACTTGAAGGCGAGGTAGGGTTCAATCCACGCGGCTGACTGTATCGCCCAGGCGCACCTCACCGCCTTCGAGGATGCGGGCGGTGATGCCGCCATGGCCGCGCACGGCATTGTAGCCGCCGGGGCCGAGCGCCGCTTCCATGCGGCTGCAGGGCGCGCATTCGCCGGAGTATTCGAGCAGCGCATGGCCGATGTGAAAGCGGCGGCTCTTGAGAGCTGCGAGGTTGATGCCTTGCGTGACGAAGTTGCGCCGGAGGAGTTCGGGCGGGATCGTGTCGCGGCCGAGGTAGGCGGCAATCGCGGCGAGCGACTCGGCAGAGATGAGCGTTGCTTGCCGCGCGCCGTCGCGGTTTGTCTCGTAGCGGTCGTTTTCGATGCCGCGTGCCGCAGTCAGGTGAGCAGATTTGGGCGTGACGACGGGCGCGCTGCGCGATGGGCGCAGGCCGATCCATACAAGGTTGCCGGGCCGCATGGGCGCGGCGAGCAAATCTGCGAGGAGTGATTGAGGTTTATGCAGCATGGCTAAAACCATACGTCCTTGACGCACCTGTCGTCGCGCGGCAGGTCGTCGAAGGTGTCGAGGCCGTCGAAGTGATCGATGGGGAGATGCGCGACCGGGCCGGGGTCTGTGAGCCTCAAGTTGACGGCGATGCGGCGGCGAACCTCAGAGTCGGCACCCAGGGCGCGCCAAGCGGCGACGCAGGCGCATGTTGGGCAGAAGCGGATTTCAAGCGCGGGATTTGGGTTGTCCGCGCGTGTGTAGACGGCGCTTGGGCCGGAGAGTTTGATCTTCTCGCCCTCAAAGTCGTAGATCCAAAGTACGCCGTAGCGGCGGCAGAGCGTGCAGCTGCAGGCCGTGACGGACTCCGGCATGCCGTCGAATGTCCAAGAGAGTGCGCCGCAATGGCAGGTGCCGGTGAGCATGTGGGGGTGTTTCTCCGTGCGCCTCCCCTTTGAGGGGGGAGGGTGGTTCGTCCGCCGTTTAGCTCGGCGGCACACGTGTCGACCAAGAGTTTGTCGCCGGGCTAAGCCGCTGGACGAACCGGTTGGGGGTGTCAAAGTTTAATACGACAATTTCCCCCATCTGAAACGCCTAAGGACTTGGCCGGGCGGTATCGTGTTGCGGACACCTGTCTGCCCGTCCAAGCCCAAGGCGTTTCTTCTTCCCCCCTCAAGGGGGAAGAGGTGATCGCGTTCACCCCTCCAAAAACCTGACTGCATAAACTACCGGGATGCGGGCGTCGGCGGACCGTTCGCGTCCCCTCTCCCCCTGCGTGCACTGCAGGGGGAAAGGGTGAGGGGCAGCTCCAGCAAGATGTAAGAGGGGCAGCAGCTTGCACAGTTGTTTCACTATGCGCCGATCCGAGCAACCCTGGCGGACCAATCGCTCTGTTCCTCGCAGGCAACCGGCGCAAAATCACATGTGGTTGGTCTGGGCCGACAATCAAAACCGTTAGGTGTGTCTATTCCGCAGTGTCGAGCGAATTCAGACTTTAGTCCCTTGGCTAATTTTAATTGTGTATTAAGGTTCAACTTGTCGTTAGCTTATTAACAGTTTTTAAACTGATCAGTCTTGTTGCGGAGCCTGGTTGGGAATTTGGACGGGGACGTTATAGTCGACCTCATGAGAGTCCGATGCGGCGTCCTCGAACGAGTAGGCCCACTCCCATTTTTCATTTTGTAGCTCTCACGAACCAGCGCGCGAGCCGAAGTTGCGTAGTGTTGCGTGGAGCTGCGTCATGGCAATCGTTAAGAAGCCTATTCAGGTATCGTTTTCAGCCCTTTGCGGAATCGCGAATTTCGCCCCGGTGATCCGGTCGGGCTTCTCCCCCATCAAAATCAAAGAAATCACCGACGGCGCCCCCGCCGAAAATAATTTCACTCATACTGGGTCGCAGGTCCTGAAATTCACGGACCGCAACCCAAGCGACAGACACGAAGCAAAAGTCATCCCGCTAGCGGGAGGCTATCTCGGTGCGTTCGACCTCAGTCCCGTCAATCAGGCTGCGAACACCGTCAAGTGGACCTTCAGCGTTGCAGACTTAGCGATCGACCATTTGCAAGAGGGCGAAACCCTCGTGCAACAATACAAGATCACGATCAAAGACGGTCACGGCGGAAAAACATCAAAGATCGTCACTGTGTGCATCGTCGGCACCAACGACGCGCCGCAGATCCAGTCGTTCAATGACGGTGACGAAGAGTTCCCTCCATTTGGCTCAGTCACTGAAGACGTGAACCCGATAAACGGAAAACTCACCGACACTGGTACCTTCACGTTCGATGACGTAGACCTAAAAGACACCCACACGACAAGCGTCACCAAGAATACGAGCGATCTGCCCGGCAGCGGCGGCACACTGACCGCAGTCATTACTGAGACGGCTGAGGGCGCCGGCAATGGTACCATCACGTGGGCGTATGCCGTCGATAACAGCCTCGTTCAATATCTCGACGCCGGCGAACAAGCGACCGAAACCTTCACGGTCAAAGTCGATGATGGGCACGGCGGCTTCGATACACAGATCGTGACCGTTGTCATCAATGGCGCCGATGATCCTGTAACGATTTCTGAACTCGACCTTGCCGCACCCGAGGTGACGGTCTTCGAAAAAAATCTTCTGGACGGATCGGATCCCGACGATCCGGCATTGACTAAAACTGGGTTCTTCAACTTTACCTCAGTGGATGGATTGGCCACGATCACGATCAATGGGGTCACCGTAGTTGTGGGCGCCACCGTTGATACGCCACTCGGTTTGCTGACAATTACCGGTTACACAACCACAACCAACGCAAACGGCGAAATTAGCGGCGGAACGGTCACCTACAAGTACCTCCTTCAGGACAACAGCCTTGATCACGACCCACCTGGCGCTGATGCCAAGGTCCTCGATAGCTTCACAGTCGTTGTCACGGATACTGGCGGCTCCACCGACAGCGCCGTCATCGACATCAACATCATCGACGATGTGCCGAAGGCTGTGAACGACGATGCGGGCGCGCAAGCCGAAGACGTTCCATTTACGTACAACGTCATCACCAATGGCGACGGCACGAGCGACATCCCGGGTGCCGATGGACCAGTGACGCTCGTTTCGGCGACGCTTGCCACGCTTGGCGCCGGCAACATCACACTTGCTGCGGCCAACGGAAACATCACGTTCACCCCGCACCCGGATTTGCCGGCCCGGTGACGATCAATTACACAATCCAAGACGCGGACGGCGATCAGTCGAGTGCAGTTTTGACGCTCAATGTCGCGCCGGATTCGGTTCCGTCCGTTCAACTGGTGCAGAACTCTGCAGTAGACGAAGACGGCTTTGCGACGTCCAACGACGATGCGGCCACCGCGCGCGGCGGGGAAGTAACCGGCACGGAGTCGCTCTCGGACAGCAAAATCATCGAGATCGATTTCGGCAACGACGTTCCGGCCAATCCGCTAAATGCCATTGTCTTAAATGATACGCTCGCGCTTGACTGGCAAGTCTTTGGCCTCAACGGCGAGCCCGTGACGTTTGCGAACGACGGCCCGAGGGCGCTCGTTGGCAGCACGGTCAGCGGCGGCAACGTCATTCGGATCGAAATCACGGCAGCGTCTGCACCCGTCGCGGGTGTTGTGACCTATACCTACACGACGACACTTCTGCAGCCAATCGCGCACCCGGCAAACCCGGACGAAGATCTTGAGTCTTTGTTGAGCGTCAGCTTTACGGTCACCGACAGCGATACCGATACCGTATCTGGCACTTTCAATGTTGATATTCTCGATGACGTGCCGGCGGCGACGGCGGGCACGGGCGCGATCGCTGCGATCGTACTGGACGAGACGCGCGCTGAAGGCACCGATCTCGGCGGTCCGGGCGGTTCGGTTGGCGATGCCAGCAAGACGGTGACGCTTGCGACCTTGTTCGGGGCGGCTGACTTCGGCGCAGACGGCCCTGGCGGGACGAGCTATGCACTGAGCCTGAGTGCGGCGGGCGTTGGTTCCGGGCTGTTCGCGCTCGGTATCAATGGCGCGCAAGGCGCCGAGATCACGCTGTCGCAGTCGGGCAATACGATCACCGGCTCGGTGGGTCTCGACGTCTACTTCACGATCACCATTGTACCAGCGACAGGCGACGTGACCTTCACGCAGCTCGACAACATCTGGCACCCGGCGCCGGGCACCAGCTACGACGAAGCTGCGACGCTCACGCTCGACGGCGTTGGCGAGTTCCTGCGCCTTGTGCAGACGGTAACGGACGGCGACGCCGATACGGCAACCGCATTCCGCGATCTCGGCACCGGCGTGTTCACCATCGAAGACGACGGTCCGACGGCGACGGCGGGCACGGGCGCGATCGCTGCGATCGTACTGGACGAGACGCGCGCTGAAGGCACCGATCTCGGCGGTCCGGGCGGTTCGGTTGGCGATGCCAGCAAGACGGTGACGCTTGCGACCTTGTTCGGGGCGGCTGACTTCGGCGCAGACGGCCCTGGCGGGACGAGCTATGCACTGAGCCTGAGTGCGGCGGGCGTTGGTTCCGGGCTGTTCGCGCTCGGTATCAATGGCGCGCAAGGCGCCGAGATCACGCTGTCGCAGTCGGGCAATACGATCACCGGCTCGGTGGGTCTCGACGTCTACTTCACGATCACCATTGTACCAGCGACAGGCGACGTGACCTTCACGCAGCTCGACAACATCTGGCACCCGGCGCCGGGCACCAGCTACGACGAAGCTGCGACGCTCACGCTCGACGGCGTTGGCGAGTTCCTGCGCCTTGTGCAGACGGTAACGGACGGCGACGCCGATACGGCAACCGCATTCCGCGATCTCGGCACCGGCGTGTTCACCATCGAAGACGACGGGCCAACGGCGACGGCGGGCACGGGCGCGATCGCTGCGATCGTACTGGACGAGACGCGCGCTGAAGGCACCGATCTCGGCGGTCCGGGCGGTTCGGTTGGCGATGCCAGCAAGACGGTGACGCTTGCGACCTTGTTCGGGGCGGCTGACTTCGGCGCAGACGGCCCTGGCGGGACGAGCTATGCACTGAGCCTGAGTGCGGCGGGCGTTGGTTCCGGGCTGTTCGCGCTCGGTATCAATGGCGCGCAAGGCGCCGAGATCACGCTGTCGCAGTCGGGCAATACGATCACCGGCTCGGTGGGTCTCGACGTCTACTTCACGATCACCATTGTACCAGCGACAGGCGACGTGACCTTCACGCAGCTCGACAACATCTGGCACCCGGCGCCGGGCACCAGCTACGACGAAGCTGCGACGCTCACGCTCGACGGCGTTGGCGAGTTCCTGCGCCTTGTGCAGACGGTAACGGACGGCGACGCCGATACGGCAACCGCATTCCGCGATCTCGGCACCGGCGTGTTCACCATCGAAGACGACGGGCCAACGGCGACGGCGGGCACGGGCGCGATCGCTGCGATCGTACTGGACGAGACGCGCGCTGAAGGCACCGATCTCGGCGGTCCGGGCGGTTCGGTTGGCGATGCCAGCAAGACGGTGACGCTTGCGACCTTGTTCGGGGCGGCTGACTTCGGCGCAGACGGCCCTGGCGGGACGAGCTATGCACTGAGCCTGAGTGCGGCGGGCGTTGGTTCCGGGCTGTTCGCGCTCGGTATCAATGGCGCGCAAGGCGCCGAGATCACGCTGTCGCAGTCGGGCAATACGATCACCGGCTCGGTGGGTCTCGACGTCTACTTCACGATCACCATTGTACCAGCGACAGGCGACGTGACCTTCACGCAGCTCGACAACATCTGGCACCCGGCGCCGGGCACCAGCTACGACGAAGCTGCGACGCTCACGCTCGACGGCGTTGGCGAGTTCCTGCGCCTTGTGCAGACGGTAACGGACGGCGACGCCGATACGGCAACCGCATTCCGCGATCTCGGCACCGGCGTGTTCACCATCGAAGACGACGGGCCAACGGCGACGGCGGGCACGGTCGGGAGTTCTGTGCTTCTCGACGAGACGAGCGCGGACTTCGTCTCCGGTCCGATCAGCGCGACGAGTGCGGCGTCGATCCTGTCGTTTGCGTCGGCATACGGTGCGGACGGTGCGGGTGCGACGACATACGCGCTCTCGATTACAGCCCAGCCTGTGGCTCTTGCGACGGCGGACGGGGACTTCCCGATCAGCATGTTCCAGAACGGCGCGGTTATCGAAGGCCGTTACAACGGAACGAACGTGGCGTTCACGGTCGAGATCCTTGCCGACGGCAAGCTCAAAGTTACGCAGAGCGTAGCGCTTGAACACCTGACGGACGGCAGCACGCCAGCAGCCCACGACGATAGTCTCAACCTCGCGGGCCTGATCACGGCAACGGCGACGGTGACCGACGCGGACGGCGATACGGCTGCGACCTCGGTCGATGTCGGCGGAGCCGTTACCTTCAAGGACGACGGCCCGTCGGCGGTTTCGGACACGGATTGCGTCGTCGCGGCTTCGGTGCAGGTTCTGAATTTCGACGATATCGTTCTGGCTGACGGCGGCGAACAGCCGATCCCGGCCAACTACGGCGGGTTCACGTGGACCCAGACCGGCGTTTACAATCCTAATGGCGCGGTACCGGGCTACGTCCCCAGTTCGGGCGACAACTTGGCATTCTTCGCTGAAGCAACTGGTATTGAATTTGGCGGTCCCGGTTATCCCGGCATTGCCGGCGATCCGGTGACGGCATCGGACGGATTGTTCTCGTTCATCGGCGCATCGTTCGTCTCCGCTTTCGACGCGGAACTCCTCATCACAGCCGAGGCGTTTGCCAATAACGTCAGTCTCGGAACCTACACCTTCACCGCCTACTCCGGCTCTCCGGTGTTCGTCGACTTCACCAACGTGGCCGGCTTCTCGAATGTCGATCGAATCGCGTTCGATGCCAGCAACTACTTTGGCTTCGACGACTTCACCACCAAAGGATCCAGTCCCGCGGCAACCGGAAACGTGGTCACCGAGACTGATGGCGGACTTGGGACCGACACGAATGGAACCGACGGCGTCGCCGATACACTTGGCGCGGACGGCTACGGCAGCATCGCTTGGACGGGCGAGTTGGGCGGTTCAGTGCAGGGCCTGTACGGCGTTCTGACCGTGAACGGCAGCGGCGACTATTCCTATGTGCTCAACAATGCCGATCCGCTCATCGTCGCGCTCAGCGACGGCGAATCCCTGGATGAAAACTTCGCCTACACCATCACCGACGGCGACGGCAACTCCTCGCAAGCGACACTGACAATCGAAGTTAAAGGCGCCGACGATCCCGTCAGGATCACGGACCTGACTCCAGCCGCCAATGGCGGCGACGCCACCGTCGATGAAGACGATTTGCCGGCGGGATCTGACACATCTCCCAACTCGCTGACGGCCACAGGCACTTTCAAGATTTCCGCGCCGGATGGGCTTGGCAATCTGACGGTTGGAACCGCAAATGTGATCGTCGGCGGTGCGTTCGCGCCAGTTACAATTACAACTCCGTTTGGCAACACACTGTCGTTCACGGCTTTCAACCCGGCCACGGGCGAGGTCACCTATACTTATACGCTGAACGCTGCCGAGACGCATGCGTCAGGAGGCGGTGAGAATAACCTATTCGAAAATTTCACCGTTACATTGACTGACGATGACGTGATTCCGAGTACGGCGACGGCGACATTGACGATCAAGATCGTCGACGACGGCCCGGCGGCGACAAGCGTCAACAACCCTAACCTCACCGACGACGAAGGCAAAGGCCCGTTTGCTCCAATTTCAAACGAGGGCAAATCGACGGCTCTTGGCACGGATGCCGATTTTCCAGGATCGCCTCCGAGCGTTTCCGGACCGCCAAATGCTTTGTTCAACCCTGGCGCCGACGGCCTGCAATCGATCGTGATTACAGGGCCGGCAGGCGTCAAGGCGATCTACGAGCAGCCGGACGGTTCGCCAGCCCAAGAGACGCTGAGCTATGCGTCAACAACCGACTTACTAGGCAATGTGACTCTGACGGCAACAGGAACGAATACCGGTACGGCGTTCACGCTGACCATCAACGCCGACGGCTCATATCTGTTCACCCAAAGCGCCGCCCTCGTGCATCCGTTGTTCACTCCGAGCAACGAGGATGATCTTGCGTTGCCGTTCAATTTCACCGTGACCGATGGCGACGGTGACACGTCGTCCGCTACTCTCACCATCAACGTCGACGACGACACGCCGGTTGGCGGAACGGTGACGGCGAACGCGACGGAAATCGCCACGCAGACCAACCTCATGTTGATTGTCGACGTTTCCGGCAGCATGGGCAATCCGTCGGGCGTTCCAGGCTTCACGACCAGGCTTGACGCCGCCAAAGCCGCAATGATCGATCTCATCAATCAGTATGACGCCAACGGCGACGTCATGGTTCGTCTGGTCAAGTTCAACTCGTTGGGCAACGAAGTGGGGCCGGTCTGGGTGACCGCAGCTGCGGCCGTTACGGCAATCAATGCCCTGACGACCGGCTCCGGTACGAACTACGACGCAGCACTCGCTGCGGCGCAGGGCGCATTCCCCGATGCAGGCAAGCTCATCGGCGGGCAGAACGTTTCGTATTTTCTATCGGACGGCCGGCCCAATCTGGGTAACGAGATTGGAGCAACCGACGAGAACAACTGGGAAACGTTCCTGGACAGCAACAACATCGTTTCGTTCGCGCTTGGAATCGGCACCGGGTTGGTCGCGGCCGACGCCGCTTTCCTCGACCCCATCGCCTATAACGGCGTGACGCCAGCCGAAGCCAACTCCGTCCTCATCACCGATCTTTCGCAACTTTCGGCAACGCTGATCGGCAACGCCGCGCCCGTGCTTGCGACCGGCACAATTGCCGGCAGCTTCGGCGCCGATGGCGGCACGGCAGCGTTGACGGCGGCAGGCACGCCGCCGGCAGGTTTCACGTACGTCCTCTCCAGCAGCGATCTGATCGTCAAACAGGCCGGGATCGATATCCTGAAGGTCACGCTCAATCCGGTTTCGGGCGCGTATACAGTCCAGCAGCTTGCTCCCGCCAATCATCCCGGACTTGATGCCGACACGCTGTCCTTCGCCTTTACAGTCGCTTTGACCGACGGCGACGGCGATGGCGCCACCAGCACCATCAATTTCGATCTTGTCGATAGCGTGCCATCGACTGGTACCAATACCGCCGTAACGCTGGACGAAGATGGACTGAGTGGCGGCAACCTGGCCGGCACTAATGACTTTAACACCGGCAGCAACGGTCCAATTTCCGCGACCGGAACCTTGTCGGCGCTGTTCGGCGCTGATGGTCCGGACTCAATCAGCTTTGCTGACATGCACACCCAAACCCAGAACATCAACGGCGTCACTGTCACGTTCAGCTGGGATGGCGGCACGAATACGCTGACGGCGAATGACGGCGAAGGACCTGTTTTCCAGATCGTCGTCAATCCGGCAACGGGCGCGTACACCATTACGCAATTGTCGTCGCTAGATCATCACTTGCTCGCCGACAACGTCGAGACTGACGCCACGTTTGACCTCACGTATACGGTGACGGACGGTGACGGCGATACGGCGGGAGGGACACTCTCACTCACCATCGACGACGACACGCCGACGCTTGGGCTGATCCAAACAGCGACCATCAACAACGCTATCGGACAGTCGACGACCCGGACGTTCACCGTCAACGAAGGCGCGGACGGACTTGGCGGCGCAAGTCTGCTCGGCAACGTGGCTCCTGCCGGACTGAAATCGGGCGGCGCCATTGTCAGCTACTATATCGATCCGGCAAATCCGGCCGTTCTCATCGGCTACACCGGCACAACAATTGCTCCGCCGGCCGTGCCGGCGCTCACCAGCCAAGTGTTCAAACTAACCCTGACGCCCGGCTCGGATCAGTACAAATTCGACCTCTACAAGCCGATTGACGGGCCGCTGGTGACGTCTCCCATCGACGCCAATAGTGCCTTTGGCTCGGGCCCCTCCGTATCTCAAATCCTGTTGAGTGGCACAACGGCGATATCCGTCGTTTCGGGTTGGCTGGCGCCGTCCGCCGGCGGGTTCAATCTTGCAAATTGGCAGGCTGGAAATCCAGCAACCGGCGTTTCCCTTGCTGCAATCAATGGTTCGACGCTCGGGTGGGGCATCAACAACGCCAACTTCAACGACTTCGAATTCATGCGTTTTGATTTCGGTGCAGCAGAGGATTTCGACGGTGCGGGCCCGTATATAGCGCCCGCATTCTCAGGGCCGGGTGTGACGAGCGCCACATTTGCGTTCGACAATGCCGGAGTTCCCGGAACGATCCATTATGTCGTACACTTCACGGATGGCTCATCGACGTTCGGTACAACGAATGGCGTAGCACCGATTACTGTGCCTGCTTTGCCAGGCACTACAACGATCGCCAATGTAGAATTCTATACTGCCAGCGCTCAGACAAAGGTCGACCTCGTCAGCGTGCAAAACTTCACCCAGGGCGATCCGCCAAACCTCGTATTCAATGCGACCGTCACCGACGGCGATGGCGACGCGGTCTCAGGCAACATTACGGTCGACTTCAACAATCCGTCTGTTGCGCCGGTCATCAACGCGCCAAATCTGCTCTATTGGTCGGGCGATCCAGACGGAAACGTGTCGCCAATCAATCGCATTAGTTTCCAAGATGCGGATTCATCCGGTGCAACAGTTCGCGTCACACTAACGATGAATAATGCAGCTGATGATTTGATTGCTTCGAGTGGCGGCGGCGTGACGCAAACTGGCAGCGGTTCTAACACCCTGCAGTTGACGGGCACGATTGCCGCAATCAATTCCTTCATATTCGCCGGCTCGGTTCAGTGGAATCCTACAGGATCAACAGATGGCGATAGCGGAACTCTGTCGATCTCTATCGATGATAATGGGGCTACTGCCGGAGGCAATGTAACGTCAACGTCAGTTACCATTGCAGAGTTCAATCCGGACTTCAACGGCAACAGCAACGTCGACCTTTCGGGCGTGAATCTCGACAACCAATTTACAGCACCCAATGGCGGAACTGGAACCGACACGATCATTACCTCATGGGTCCATCAGGACATATCCGGAGTGACGTACAATGGCGGTGATGGAACCGACACGATCACGCTCGTCTTCACGACAGATCAGCTGGCGGCGATCTTGGATTCGACATCGGATCAGAATGACTTGCGCGACTACCTAGCCGTCCCGCTGACGAACCCGCCACTCGCACTGGACGACACGAGTTGGAATGCGAACGTTACTGGCTTCGAAGTTGTGAACATTGCGCTAGCGACGGGTTATGGCGTCGGCATTTTCGGAATAAATGGGCCAGCCCAGCCACTGCCCACGGAAGTCGGGGCGCCTAACGCAAGCGACAACCTCATCATCGGAACCACATCGACTGTTGCCGGCGATACTCTTACCGGACTAGGCGGCGATGACATCCTCGTGGGTCTCGCTGGCAACGACAATCTGAATGGCGGCGCCAACAATGACCTGCTCATCGGCGGCGACGGCGACGATATCCTCACCGGCAGCACGGGTAATGACGTGCTCTCAGGTGGGCGAGGCTTCAACTCGTTCGTACTTTCCGAAACGGCTGCCGCTGATCGTGACACTATTGTTGACTACTCATACTCTGAAGGTGACGTCATCGATCTCTCGGCGCTTCTCAATCTCAACTTCGGGCCAACAAGCATCGTCGCGGATTTCGCTCGCCTACAGCAAACGGGTGACGATATCCTTGTGCAGGTGGATCTTGATGGCCTCCTGGGCGGCGCCAACTTCGTCGATGTGACCCAACTCGAAAACTACGGTTCAACTAATCAGGATCCGGTGAAGTTGTTCTTCGAGAATTCCAATCACCTGCTCTTCATTTAGCAACGCCGCAACGAAATCCGGTGGCCGTCCTTATCGGGGCGGCCGCAACTTCGCGTTTCCCCCATAAAAACACTGATTTTTGTTGCATTTTTGCAGCGTTTTCCCGGCTTTATTGAGCAAATCGCCATTGCTTCTGGACTCGCGTTTGCCGCGCGCCGTAATTGATTAACATACTATGAAAATTCTTTGGGCATGCGCGGGGTTTGCGGCCATGAAACGTAGTTCTATTCGCCTTCTAGCGAGTTCAGTCATTTTTGCTGCTGGCTCAGCTGCAGCTTTCGCCGACATGGGCAAGGCACCTGTCAGTGAGGGCACATACGGCTCGATCGAAGGCGGTTTTCTCTATCAGGATAGCGGAGACGTCATTGGACATGGCATTAGCCCCGTGGCTGGCACGACCATCGATGTTCTCGTGTCGCCGGATAGCGGGTGGTTCGCCGGCGGCATGATCGGCTTTGCCAGTCGCGACGCGTACATCGCAGGCCTTCCGTTCCGCCGCTTCGAGATCTATGGCCTCTATGGCCGCACCGATGACGACGCGAGCCATACGGCACCGCCGCTTGTAGGCACTTCCCTCAAGAACGTAGACGCATCTGTTCTTGTAGGCGGCGGCGCATCGGGCGTTACTTCGTCCGAACGGCGCACATTCGAAGGCGGTTTGCGCTTCGAAGGCGATGATCAAGTCAATGCCACAACGACCATGACTTGGGTGGTTTCCCCATTCATCCGCTGGTCGAATGAAGAAACCGACACGCTCGTCACGCAGTGCTGCAACCTTTTCCGCAGTGGCGATGTCGATACCACGATGTACGGCATTTTAATCGCCGCCGAACCTGAAGTGTGGCTGACCAATGACGTCGCATTCGTCGGCCGCATAGGCGTTGGCATTTACGGATATGATGCGGACGGCGATTTCAGCTCGTCCGACGATCTCGACGGCTTCTTTGCCAGCCAATTGTCAGACGGCGACAGCGGCGTCGGTTTCCGCGGACTGCTCGGTGCGGGTCTGAAGTTCAGATTGTCGAGCACGGCCAATCTGGAGACGTTTGCTGAAGCCGATTATTTCTCTGACGTTGGCACGGCCCTCATGGCCAACAACCAGCCAGGGGATACAACGGCCTCGCGCACAGGCACAACGGATCTCTGGGAACTGCGGGCCGGCGCGCGGGTTACAATTGGTTTCGACACTGCCAATTGATCTGGGCCAATTGATTTGGCCTGTCGAGATCGAAGGGCATGCGGACATCAACTTGGAATTCACTCACCCCTGCAAAAACCGCACCGCATAAACGGGCGGCAGGCGGGCGGCGGCAGTGGACCACGAGTCGCCTTGGTCGTCGGTGACCCAGAGGCCGCCCGTTGTGGAGCCAATGACGAGTGAATTGCCATCCGCGCTGATGTCCATGCCGTGGCGATAGACGATGTCGTAGCTCGGCTCCTTCGGCAGGCCCTTGCGTAAAATGTCGAACGTCTTGCCGCCGTCGCGCGTGCGGGTCACGACGAATTGGCCGTCGGAGGGAATGCGCTTCTCGTCTTTGATTTCGGGCACGAACCACGCCGTGTCGCCGTCCTCGGGGTGCACGGCAACCGCAAAGCCGAATGAGGACGGTTTGACGTTTTCGATTTCTTTCCAGGTCTTGCCGCTGTCGTCGGAGCGGAAGATGCCGTTGTGATGCTGGATCCACATGCGGTCCGGCTGGCCGGGGCACTGCGTCAGGCGATGCGCGTCCTGGCCGTTGGGATTGAACTTGTGTTCTTCGGGCGCGTGGTCCTGCCACATGCCGCTATTGTCATTGGTCCAGGTTTTGCCCGCGTCTTTCGTTTGCCACACACCTCCCGACGAGACGCCGCAGCGCACGGTTTTCGGATTACGCGGATCGACGCAAATGGAATGCAGGCCTGGTAAGTCGGCGCCGCCGCCCATCCATTCGAGGCGCTTGGGGTGCCGCCAGAGCGTCTCGACGATTGTCCAGCTTGCCCCGTGATCGTCAGACCGGAAGAGGCCGCCCGGCAGCGTGCCGCACCAGAGCACGCCCTTTTCCTTTGGCCCACCCGTCTCTAAGCCCCAGACGCGGACGGTGCTCCAAGGAATTGGGTTGCCCCACATATCTTTGTCGGTGGCGTCCTCAGGCTTTGGCGGGTAGGCGGGCGTCGGCATTTCGGTCCAAGCAGCGCCTGAGCCGTCGGCGCGGTGCATCTTGACGCCGAAGTGGCCGAGGTCGAGGGCCGCGTAAATTTTTCCGCTGCGCTTGTCATGCAAGACCATCGACACGTTGTCGGCGAGAAAATCCGCGCGCTCGATTTGCCACGGCGCGGATTTGGTGCCGGTCTTGGCGAGCGTGAACAGGCCTTTGCGTGTGGCGGCGAGAACTTTAAGGGTCATGAAACAAACCTCCGCAAGACATGCTGTGACGCCACTTCCCCCTTGAGGGGGGAAGAAGAAACGCCACAGGCTTAGCTGGGCCGTTTCGGTATTTAAATAACAAATTTGGCCCAGCTAAGTCTGATGGCGTTTCAGATGGGGGTGAAATTTTTCGTTTCGAACTTTGACACCCCCACCCGGTTCGTCCAGCGGCTTAGCCCGGCGATGAACGCTTGATCGAGATTTGTGCCGCCGAGCTAAACCGCGGACGAACCGCCCTCCCCCCTCGTCGTGCCGAAGGCGCGCCTTCGGCACGAGGGGGAGGTGTGTCAGCCGCCCGAAAGGGCTGGGACAATCAGGATTTCGCTTGTGCTCGAGAGTTTGTCTGTGAGCGTCTTGCGGTCGCGCAGTGCCGTGCCATCGACGAAGATGGAGATGTGTTTGCGGACGTGCGCTTGATCGTCGAGGACGTAGCTGCGAGCGGCAGGATTGATTGCGAACGCGGCATCGAGCGCCGCGCGTGCGGTTGCGCCCGGGACATCGACCGGCGGGGAAAGCACATGTCGTTGAAGGGCCGAACCAAAAGTTACGCGAGGCATTTCTAGTTACTTCTCTCGAGCGAAATACGCCAGGATCGCCAGGAAAACCCAAACAACTACACCGGCAATAATCAAGAACACGCCGAGCCACGCAAGTTCTGTATGTTTGCCGTCTCCATAAATTGTCAATGGGGCGAAGCAGGCGAGTCCTAGAAGGATCAGGGACAGACCTACTGTGCTCGCAATTTTCATGCGCCCCTGCTTAAATTAGATCGTAAAGCTCGTACCGCAGCCGCAGGACGCGGTGGCGACCGGGTTCTTGATCTTGAAGGCCGCGCCCATCAGGTCATCGACGAAATCGATTTCCGAGCCCTTCATGTATTCGACCGAGACAGGGTCGATGACAACCGTGGCGCCGGCCCTTTCAAGTACGAGATCGTCAGCGGCCTTGTTGCCCACGAGATCGAATTTGTACTGGAATCCCGAGCAGCCGCCGCCCTCGACGGACACGCGCAGAAGCGGGTTTGCCGGATCGCCGGCCGCAATCTCGGAAATCCGCTTGGCGGCGCGTTCGGTCACGGTCACGGATTGGGTTACGGATTGAGTGTCGGATTGGGCGGCAGTTTGGGTCATCTGGGCTATTTGTCTCTTGAAAAGCGGCTTGCGCGACGCATCACGCGCACACTAGGAAGATAGGGACGAAGCTGGGGTTGTCAAACCCCGCTATGGGTTCATGATGACAATACGCCTGAAATTCGCTGCCCGACGCCGCCGATTATGGGCGAAACTTGGCGCCCGGGGAGCGCCGGTCCGGCCCCTATGCCGCAAGTGCCGTTCCTTCGCGGGGGAGGCTTTTTGCGGAAACGGAGTGCCCGACGCGCAGCCCGTTTCAGCGCGACCGCGACCGCATCCTGCATTCGACCGCGTTTCGCCGTCTCACATACAAGACACAGGTGTTTCTGTTTCACGAGGGCGATCATTATCGCACGCGGCTGACGCATACGCTGGAGGTGGCGCAGATTGCGCGCACCATCGCACGGCAGCTGCGGCTGGACGAAGACTTGGCAGAAGCTTTGGCACTGGCGCACGATCTCGGGCACTCGCCTTTCGGGCACGCGGGAGAGCGGGCGCTCGATACGGCGATGCATGCGCATGGCGGCTACGATCACAATGCGCAATCGTTGCGCGTCGTGACGGTGTTGGAGCGTAAGTATCCGGCGTTCGACGGCCTGAACCTGACGTGGGAAATGCTGGAAGGCTTAGCCAAGCACAACGGGCCGGTGCTTGATCTTGACGGCGCGGTTGCCAAGTCGGTGCGCCGTGCTGAAGCATGGCGCAGTCTCGATCTCGGGCGGTGGGCGTCGGCCGAAGCACAGGTTGCAAGTTTGGCGGACGATATCGCGTATCTGGCCCACGATGTGGATGATGGTTTGCGCGCGGGGTTGCTGACTCTTGAAATGCTGGAACCTTTAGCGCTTGTCGGGCCAATAGCGGCGAAGGTCGCGGCGCTTGCGGTCGAGCGCTCGGATGGCCGCGCGATCTATGAGGTCACGCGGCGCATGATTACAGTGATGATTGCCGATCTCATTGCGCAATCACGCATTGAATTCGCGAAGCTTGCGCCCGTATCGCCGGATGATATTCGCGCGGCCGATGCGAGCGGCAGTCGGTTTTTCGGCGGCATACGCCACTGATCTTGCCGCGCTCAAGGCGTTTCTGTTTGCCAATGTCTACCGCCATCCGCGCGTCATGGGCGTGATGCAGAACGCGGAAGCCATCCTGCGCGACCTCTTCGATTATTATCTGGCCGATGGCTCGGCACTGCCGGAGGCTTGGCGGCGGGCGGCCCAGGGCCTCAGCGAACGGCGCCGGGCGCGGCTCATCGCCGACTTTGTTTCCGGCCAAACCGACCGCTTTGCCATCGCGGAACATCAGCGATTGTTTGCGGCAACGCCGGATATGCGATAGAGCGCGAATACTGTATCCACTCAGTGATGGCCTATTCGAACTTGCCGCGAGAAGTGCTGTGAATCCCCCTCCCCCTCGCGGGGAGGGGGTAGGGGTGGGGGGATCGACGGGAAACCGGTTTTCCTTCTTCACCCCACCCCCGGCCCCTCCCCATCAAGGGGAGGGGAGACGTGCGTGCCCACCCCTATCCGTCATATGCGAACGCTCTACATATGTTGGTGCGGAGCCTTCGATCACCAATCTTGAGAAGTACATGAACATCTTTGCTGACGTCGAAAAACGGGTTGTTGTTGCGATCACAGCCTTGCAAAAGGAAGGAAAACTTCCCTCTGACCTCGCGATCCCCGAAATTTTGGGCGAGGCCCCTCGCGATCCCACGCATGGCGACGTTGCCGTCAATGCCGCGCTTGTATTGGCGAAGGCTGCAAAGATGAAGCCGCGCGATATCGCAGACGTGCTCAAGGCGAAGCTTGAAGTCGCAGCGGACGTCGCGAAAATCGACGTCGCGGGCCCGGGCTTCTTGAACATCACCTTCAAGCCCGAGGTCTGGCAGGGCCTCGTGCGCACTATTTTGAAAGAGGGCAGCAAGTTTGGGGCCGGTTCCGTGAGTGGACACCCGAAGCTCAATCTTGAATACGTATCCGCCAACCCGACTGGGCCGATGCATGTTGGTCATTGCCGTGGCGCGGTGTTTGGCGATGCACTGGCGAACTTGCTTTCGTTCGCGGGCTATGACGTGACGCGCGAATACTACATCAACGACGCGGGCGGGCAGGTCGATGTGCTGGCCAAATCGGCGTTTCTCCGCTACCGCGAAGCGCTCGGCGAAGACATCGGCCCGATCCCGGAAGGATATTATCCAGGCGATTATTTGAAGCCTGCCGGCGAAGCGCTTGCTAAAGAGCACGGTAAGAAACTGCTTGCGATGAAAGAGGTCGAGTGGCTGCCGCTCGTGCGCACGTTCACCATCGACAAGATGATGGACATGATCCGCGACGACCTCGCGGCGTTGAACATCAAGCACGACGTCTTCTTTTCCGAAGCATCATTGACGCGGGCCGGGAAAGATCAGATCAAGGCTGCGATCGATGACTTGCGCAAGAAGGGCCTGATTTTCGAAGGCACGCTTGAAAAGCCAAAAGGTCACGACGACGAAGAGTGGGAAGACCGCACGCAGACGCTTTTCAAGTCGACCGCCTTTGGAGATGACGAAGATCGCGCCATTCAGAAGTCGAACGGCGGATATACTTATTTTGCCGGCGACATTGCCTATCACTACGACAAACTGAGCCGGGGCTTCTTGCAACTCATCAACGTGTTTGGCGCGGATCATATCGGCTACATCAGCCGCATGAAGTCGGCTGTGGCAGCGCTATCGGGCGGCAAAGCCAACCTCGACATCAAGGTCGTCAACCTCGTCAAACTCTTCAAGAACGGCGAGCCGTTCAAGATGTCGAAGCGGGCGGGGACGTTCGTCACCTTGCGGGACGTGGTGGACGAGGTTGGGAAAGATCCCGTGCGCTTCATGATGCTCTACCGGGACAACATGAAGGAACTCGACTTCGACTTTGCCAAGGTGACCGAGCAGTCAAAAGACAACCCCGTGTTCTACGTGCAGTACGCGCATGCGCGTGCAGCGAGCATTTTCCGCAACACCGCTGAGCAAATGCCGGACCTCGATATCTCTCTGGAATCACTGAAAAAAGTGGATTTGTCAGGTTTGAAGGACCAAGGCGAGATTGATCTGATCAAGCGTCTGGGCGCCTTCCCGCGTCTGGTCGAAGGCGCGGCAAAGGCGCACGAGCCGCACCGGCTGGCCTTCTACTTGTACGAATTGGCTAGTGCGTTCCATGCCCAGTGGAGCCGGGGCAACGATTCGCCACATTTGAGATTTATCCAATCAAATGACGGGGTTGCGACACAAGCGCGTTTGGCGCTCGTGGCCGCGACAAAGCAGGTGATAACTTCAGGCCTCAAGGTTCTCGGCGTCGAGGCGCCCGATGCGATGAGATAGAGTCGCGATTCGAAGGACCTTGCGGGATAGTCACACGGGTCCAGTTCGAGGGGTGAGCAAATGTCTCTGGTGAACGGTTCGCAGGGCCAGCACGGAAGCAGGCCAAACGCGCAATCAGTTGCACAGCCGCAGACGCAATGGGGACACCCAGCTGCGCCGCAGGCCGCCGCGCCAACGACAGGTTATCCGCAGCCGGGGCAGGGTTATGCACCCCAGTACGGCGGACAGCCGCAGCAGACGGCCGCTCCTGGATACGGCCAGGCACCTGTTTACGGTCAACAGCAAGATTATCATTTTCCGCAGCAGGTGGCGCAGCAGGCGGCGCCCCAAGATGCGCACTACGGTGGACTGCAAACGAACACCTATGCTCCGCAGTTCGAGCCATATACCGCCGCGCCGCAAGCCGCGCCGCGCGCAGGTCAACCGGTTTATCAGCAGCAGGCAGCAGCGCCCGCATATGCACAACAGCCGCAAGCGCATCAGGGATATGGTGCAGCACCTCAAGCGGCGCATCAGGCATCGTCCGCGCAACAGTGGCCAAGCCAGCAGCAGGCAGGCCAGTCACAGGACGGGCGCGGATTTGATCTTGGGTCATACCTGCCGCATCAGCAGCCGGCATTGAATGGGTATCGCGGCGACGCGGTCCATCAAGAGCCGCAGACGCAGGATTGGAATCACCAAGCCGGTTATCAGGGCGAGGCCGAACACGGCCATGGCGACATGGGTTTCGCGCAAGCGGCCGGCGGGGAACTCGATCAGGGTTATGCCGAAGAAGAAGAAGGCCAAGAGTTCGACACCGAGCCCGCACCGCGTGGCCGCCGTCCGTTGATGATGATCGCTGCGCTGGCGGGTGCTATTTTCGTCGGTGGTGGTCTGGCTTACGGATACAAGACGTTTTTGGGCGGATCGTCGATAGGTGAACCGCCCATCATCAAGAGTGCGAACGAACCTGCTAAGATTAAACCGGCTGATGGCGGCGGCAAGCAATTTGCTCACACCGACAGCAAGATCATGGGCCGTCTTGGAGATGGTTCGGGCGCGGCCGCCGGTGCGTCCGTTGCGGCAAACTCCGCCGGTGCCGGTGAAGTCGATGCCAACGGCACACGCAAAGTTTCAACTCTTGTCGTCGGCCGCGACGGCAGCATTCAAGCGCCTGCTGCCGCACCGGCTGAGGAAACCGTCGCTGACAACTCCGTCACGGTTCCAGGGATGACCGTTGTCGATGGACTTGGGCCAACGCGTGCGCCCGCTGCCGCTGCCGCAATGGCGGCGGTGACTCCGGCAGCGCCTGCTCCAGCTAAAGCAGCGCCACCTGCGCCTGCCGCACCGCAGAAGTTGGTTGTGGCGCCGCCGGCAGCGCCCGCGAAGCCGATCACAATTGCGAAGGCAACACCGGCTGCCGTAGCTGCAGCAACGGGCAGCATCGAGCCTGAGGTGCAAGCGGCCCCCGCGCCACCAGCAAAAGCAGTTAAGAAGGTCGTAGCTGCGAAGCCCGCAGCAGCGCCAGCAGCAGGAGCAGCACCTGCGCCGGTGTCGAATTCGGTTGCAACGACTGGCAGCGGTTCAAACGGTTTTGTGGCGGTTCTGGCGTCCGTGCCGCGTTCGGATTCAAGCCGCATCGATGCGTTGAAGCGCTTCGCCGACATGCAGCAGAAGTACGGCAGCGTGCTTGGCGGCAAGACACCTGACGTGGCCGAAGCCAATCTCGGGGCCAAGGGCGCTTATCATCGCCTTGTCGTTGGCCCGCCTGGTTCGCGTGAACAAGCGGGGGCCGTGTGCTCGCAGCTCAAAACGCAGGGCTACGGCGACTGCTGGGTGACATCGTATTGATTGAGCGTCTTGGAATGCTGGAAATGCGTACGGCCGGCCTCAAGTGCCGGCCGCTTGCGTTTGTGAGCCATAAGCAACGCTGAAGAGAGAAACATCATGACGTCAGCGTTGATCATTGGTGTAAGCGGCACGTCATTGACGCCACAGGAGCACGATTTTCTCCGGGACGTAAAGCCTGCGGGGCTCATTCTATTCGCCCGTAATTGTGCATCTCGAGATCAGATCAAGGCGCTTGTAGCCGAAGCGCGCATGGTGGTGGGCAACAAAGAGTTCCTGGTGCTCATCGATCAAGAGGGCGGCCGGGTTCAGCGGCTGCGCCCGCCCTTGGGCCGCACACTGCCGCCGGGTCAGGCTTACGCGGATCTCTTTGCGCTGGACCCCGAAGCCGCCAAAAGCGCGGCCTTTCAAATTGCGCGCCTCGTTGCATCCGAGCTCAAAGACCTCGGCATCGATACCAATTGTGCGCCCGTGCTCGATGTGCCGGTGCCGGGAGCACATGATATCATTGGTGACCGCGCTTACGGGAAAACGCCCGAAGGCATCGCGGTCCTGGCGCGCGAGGTGGCGCGAGGCTACATGAGCGGCGGCGTGTTGCCGGTGATCAAGCATATTCCCGGACATGGCCGCGCGACCGCCGACAGTCATTTGGAACTCCCCGTCGTGAGCGAACGACGCGACGTGCTCTCGGCCAGCGATTTCGCGCCGTTCCGCGTGTTGAATGCGATGCCGGCGGCCATGACGGCGCACGTTGTGTTTAACGCGATCGATGCGGACCAGCCCGCGAGCACGTCTGAAGCCGTCACGCGAGAAATCATCCGCGGCGAGATCGGGTTCGATGGGCTTTTGATGAGCGACGATCTCAGTATGAAGGCGCTTTCGGGGACGATCAAGTCGCGTGCCGAATCGGTCATTCGCGCCGGCTCAGATATAGCGCTGCATTGCAATGGCGAATTAGCCGAGATGCGTGCTGCCGCTGAAGGTGTTCCGCAACTTGCGGGCAAAGCTCTGGCGCGTTTTAAGCGGGCATTTGCTGTGACAACGCGTTCGGAAGACTTCGACGAATCTGAAGCGATATGGTTACTTGAAGAGATGCTGCGGCCACAGGCGCGGCCCGCTGAATCAGTGTAACCTTGGCTTTGGGATCAACCGCGCAACCTCTCGATTGAGACGATGATAAGCGAAACGGCAAACGAAATGGGTGACGACGCCGGGGCTTGGGAAGCTCCCGACGGCGATGGCTTGCCGGGCGAGGCGAGTGCCTTTGTTGTTGATGTTGAGGGCTTCGAAGGTCCGCTCGATTTGTTGCTGGCGCTGGCGCGCACACAGAAAGTCGATCTTGCGAAAATTTCCATCCTGCCGCTCGTTGAGCAGTATCTTGAGTTCATTGCCGAAGCGCAGAAACTCAAACTAGAGATTGCCGCCGACTATCTTGTGATGGCGGCGTGGCTCGCCTATCTCAAGTCAAAACTTCTTCTGCCGCGCGAAAAAGAAGAAGCGGGTACGCAAAGTGCCGAAGAGCTGGCGCAGCGCTTGGCCTTCCGCTTGATGCGCCTCGACGCCATGCGCAATGCGGCGGCAAGGTTGATGACGCGTAAACGCCTCGGGCGCGACGTGTTTGTGCGCGGGCAGCCGGAGTCGGTCATGACGGTGCGTGACACGACCTATACGGCTGAGATTTACGATCTGCTGAAGGCTTACGCCGAGCAACGCCGGCGCACGGTCCGCGTTGCGCATGTTGTGAAGGCGCGTAAGGTTTGGTCGGTCAAGGATGCGCGTGTGCGCCTCGAGAAGCTGATTGGGGCGAGTGCAGGAGATTGGACGCAGCTCGATCTTTTTCTGCAGCACTATATGCCGCACGGCGAAGAAGAGCGCACCGCGATTGCCAGCTCGTTTGGAGCGACGCTGGAAATGGCGCGCGAAGGCTTGGTTGAAATTCGCCAGGATGAGCCGTTTGCGCCGATTTATATGCGCAAACGCCAGGCTGGCGCCGTGTGGGAAAAAGCCGGTTAAGCGTACAGACAAGGTAAACGGTAGCGCGGCGTAAAATGAGTTAGAGACGAGGGGGCTCAGATACGCCAATGGTTCCGCCGAGATTGACGCTGGTGTCGGATAATTCACGCGACATGGATGCACGCGAAATGGACGAGAGCGCGTCCGAAGATGAAACGGCTGCGGGACGAGGCGCTTCTGCGCGCGCTGCTGAGTATCAGGATCCAGAAACAGTGGTTGGTGGTCTTGCACAACAGGCGCGGCGCGAGAAATTGCGCAAGCTCGAAGCGATGCTGTTTGCGTCCGCGCAGCCGCTTGACGTTAAGTCGCTAAAGCGCGCGCTTGAGGCAGACGACGATGCCGAAGAGTTGCTCTTGGAATTGCAAAAACAGTATCAGCCGCGCGGCGTGAACCTCGTCAAGGTCGCGGGCAAGTGGTTGTTTCGCACGGCCGACGATCTATCGTTTCTTCTCGAAAAACAAACGAGCGAAGAACGCAAGCTTTCTAAGGCTGCGCTCGAGACGTTGGCCATCATTGCTTATCATCAGCCTGTGACGCGCGCCGAGATCGAAGAGATCCGCGGCGTCTCGATTTCGCCCGGCACACTCGATCTTTTGATGGAAACCGTTTGGATCAGACCGCGCGGACGCAGGCGCGCGCCCGGCCGCCCGATCACGTATGGGACGACGGAGCTGTTTTTGACGCAGTTCGGGCTCGACAACATTAAGGATCTTCCCGGCATAGCCGAACTCAAGGCAGCTGGGTTGTTGGACGCGAACCTACCGCCAGGCTTTGCTGTGCCCGAGCCGACGGATGTGGCAGCGCTCATGCCGGACGAACTGCCGCTTGAAGATGACGGAGAAGAAACTCAAGAAGACCTGCCGCTGGAAGATGACAGCGAGGACGACGCGAGCGAAGACGGCTTGCACGGCGAACCTGAGGCCGTTAAGTCCGAAGACGGCAATAAGGAGCCGGACGCCAAGGCGTGACTTGGGCGTAAACTGGGCGTGACTTGGACCGATCCGGCTGGCCATAAGGTGTGTGCGTGGCATTTAAAGGCATTTTCTCGAATTCGGCCGGCCCGGTGACGTCACCGGAGAGTGCTCCGGTTGGTGCGCGTGGTCGAGCGGCGGCAACATTTGCCGCGCGTCTTACGATTGAAGGCGTCACGAAGTCATATGAGCCGGGCGACGCGCTCGCTGGCATCGATCTCGACGTCAATCCGGGCGAGATCATTTGTCTGCTCGGCCCATCGGGCTGCGGTAAGACGACGTTGTTGCGCATTATCTCAGGTATCGAGCATCCGACGACCGGCCGCGTTTTGATCAACGATCGCGAGGTCGCAGGGCCGAACCGTTTCGAAGCACCGGAAAAACGCGGCGTTGGATTGATGTTTCAGGACTTCGCACTTTTTCCGCACCTGACGATCTTGGAGAATGTATCGTTCGGTCTAAAGGATTTATCGCGTGCCGAAGCAGGCCAGGCGGCGCGCGCCATTCTTGATCGCGTGGGCCTTGCTAATATGGCCAACGCCTACCCTTCGGTTCTTTCGGGCGGCCAGCAACAGCGCGTGGCGCTTGCCCGGGCCATCGTCCCGCGACCCGCCGTCATGCTGATGGACGAACCATTTTCGGGTCTCGACGTGCAGCTGCGCGACAGCATGCTGGAAGAGACGCTCGGGCTGTTACGCGAAACGCGCGCGACATCGCTGATCGTCACGCACAATCCGGAAGAAGCCATGCGCATGGGCGACCGGATCGTGGTCATGCGCGATGGCCGGATCGTGCAGACCGGTACGGCAGAGCAGCTTTATCGCGAGCCAAAGAGCTTGTTCGTGGCCCGGCTATTCTCGGAGATTAACGAGATCCCGGCGCGGGTGCGTGACGGCAAAATCGAAACGGCGGCGGGATCGTTTGCCGCGCCGGGTCTCGAAAATGGCGTTGCGGCGGTTTTATGTATCCGCGAGCGTGGGCTGTCTGTGCAACCCAATGGAAATGCCGGGGGCAATGGCGCGGGCGTAGGCCTTCCGGGCCGGGTGCTGGATCAGAAATTCCTTGGCGACATCGCAAGGCTTGACGTTGCCGTTCAGGGGTTCGATCAGCCCTTAAAGATCAGGGTTGCGGAAAAAGACGCTCTGCCGCGCGGAACAGAAGTCCGGGTGGGGGTAGATCCTAACGGTGTTCTCGTGTTCGGCGCCGAAAACGGCGGCTGAGATAAGAGGTTAAGGCCACTTCCCGCACCCAACGGAAGTCGCGCAGAACTTGCCCGGGGGTGGCAGTTCTGCGATAGTCACCCTAGATAAGAAACACTCGCGCAGGATCGGCTACGCGCAAATTTTGTCGAAAGGCGTTCCCCTATGGGTCTCAGTGCTCAACACGTGCTTCTCCTCTTGATCGTTGCGCTTCTCTTGTTCGGGCGCGGCAAGATTTCGGAATTGATGGGTGATGTCGCCAAAGGCATCAAGAGCTTCAAGAAGGGCATGGCAGACGACGAAGAAGTTGCTAAGCCCGGCCCCGGCAAGACAATCGATAACGAGACGCGCGAAAAGACCGGCTGAGAAAGCCCAAGGCTTTCTTTGCCCCACTAGGGCCGGACGGTTTCCATGTTCGAGATCAGCTGGAGCGAGCTCCTCATACTCGCCGTCGTAACCCTGCTGTTCGTGGGGCCGAAAGAGCTGCCTGTATTCCTGCGCACTCTTGGGCGCTATGCGGGGACCGTGCGCCGCCATGCCAGCGAATTTCGTGCGCAGTTCGATGCGGCGATGCGCGAAGCCGAACTCGACACAATGAAGAAAGAAATGGAGAGCATGCAGGCGTCGGTCAACGCCGAGGTCATGAGCGCGACGAAGTCCTTCGAAGAAGCAGGCGCGGCGGCGAAGTTCGATCCATCATCGATTACGACTCCGCTTTCTGCGCAGGGCAATCCGATGGCTGGCACAACGATCGTACAGCCCGCAGAAGCGGCCAATGTTTCCCAGGCAGTAAGCGTTGTTTCCCAGGCAGTAAGCGTTGCCGAGGCGGCGCTGCCCACAGCCGAGAGCGTGCCCATGCCGGCAACGCCAGGGGCTTAGCCGGTGCTGAAGATACTCAAAAACGTGCTGGTGCAGCTGCCGGGTCCGAACGCGACCGGGGGCAGCCAAGACGACATCGACGCTTCCAAAGCGCCGCTGATGGATCACTTGATTGAACTCAGAACGCGGCTCATCTGGGCGCTGTCGGCGTTTCTGGTGGCGTTTCTGGTGTGCTTTTCATTTGCGCGCCAAATCTATAGTATTCTTGTTTGGCCCTATGCCTGGGCCTCCGGCAACGATCATGTGCGTTTGATTGCGACGCACTTTCTCGAACAGATCATGACGCATGTGAAGCTTGCGATGTTCGGCGCGGGCTTCATCGCCTTTCCGATCATTGCCGCGCAGATCTACAAGTTCGTGGCGCCGGGACTCTACAAGAATGAGCGCAAGGCATTTCTGCCTTATCTTATCGCCACACCGCTTCTGTTCTGTCTTGGCGCGGCAATGGTTTATTTCATTGCCATGCCGGTTTTGATCAAGTTTTCGATCGGGTTGACGCAAACAACCGGCGACGGGCAGCCGACAATCGAGTTGATGCCCAAGGTGTCGGAATATCTTTCGCTCATCATGACGCTGATTTTCGGGTTCGGCATCGTGTTCCAGCTGCCGGTTATTCTGACACTGCTGGCTCGCGCTGGTTTCGTAACGGCGGATGGTCTGGTTGGCGCACGCCGGTACGCCATTGTCGGGATTTTCGCGGCGTCCGCCCTGCTGACCCCGCCGGATGCGCTGAGCATGGTCATCATGGCGCTGCCGACTGTGCTGCTCTATGAGGCCTCGATTTACGCGGTGCGCTATGTCGAAAAGCGTGTGAAGCCGGTGGAGTAGGTCTCCTCCCCCTTCAGGGGGGAGGGCGGTGCGCCATGAGTTAGAACGCGCTATTCTGACGCTTCACCAACACGGAGCGCGTTTTAACTCATCCTTGGCGCGCCGGGTGGGGGTGACGAAACCGCACTTCGGCGCTACACCCCCACCTGATGCGTCCAGCAGTTTAGCCGGGCGTATTGAAATTTCTATCCGAGCGGTGTCCGCCCGCCTAAACCGCGGACGCATCTTCCTCCCCCCTCAAGGGGGAGGGGTTTCCGAAAGGCCTTCCCGTGTTCGACATCAAATGGATCCGAGATAACGCCGACGCCTTTGACGCTGCACTGAAGCGGCGCAAGCTTGAGCCTCTCTCGGCGGGCCTGATCAAGCAGGACGAAGCGTTGCGGGCTGTGAAGACGCGGCTGCAGGAGGCGCTGGCGAAGCGCAACTCGGTTTCCAAGGATATCGGCAAAGCCAAGGGCGCGAAGGACGGCGCGCTGGCCGAGATCCTGATGGGCGAAGTGGCCACACTGAAAGACGCGATCGCCAAGGGTGAGGATGAAGAGCGCGTCAAGCAGGCGGAACTCGACGCGGCGTTGGCGGTTATTCCGAACTTAGCCCGCGATGATGTGCCGTTGGGGAAGGATGAGCACGACAATGTGGAAGTGCGCAAGGTTGGCACGCCACCGAAGTTGGATTTCGCGCCAAAGCAGCATTTCGAAATCGGCGAAGCTTTAGGAATGATGGACTTCGACGCGGCTGCGAAAATTTCCGGTGCCCGCTTCGTGGTGACCAAAGGCCCGCTCGCACGGCTTGAGCGCGCCTTGGGCAGCTTCATGCTTGATCTGCACACGAGCGCGGCGAGCGGAAATCTCGGCGGCTATACAGAGCATAACCCGCCGTTGTTGGTCAAAGATCATGCGGCTTATGGCACGGGCAACTTGCCGAAGTTTGCCGAGGACCTGTTCAAGACGACCAATGATTTTTGGCTCATCCCAACCGCCGAAGTTTCGCTGACGAACCTTGTGCGCGAACAAATCCTCGAGGAAGCGCAACTGCCCATGCGCATGACAGCGTGGACGCCGTGCTTCCGCTCGGAAGCGGGGGCGGCGGGCAAAGATACGCGCGGCATGATCCGCCAGCATCAGTTCTCGAAAGTCGAACTCGTGTCGATCACGACGCCCGAGACAAGCCTTGCAGAGCACGAGCGCATGACGGCGTGCGCGGAGGAAGTGTTGAAGCGGCTTGGTCTTGCTTTTCGCACGATTTTGCTTTGCACCGGCGACATGGGTTTCGCGTCGCAAAAGACCTACGACATCGAGGTCTGGCTGCCGGGGCAGAACGCATATCGCGAGATTTCATCCTGCTCGGTGTGCGGCGATTTCCAGGCCCGGCGCATGGATGCGCGTTATCGCCCGAAAGACGGCGGCAAACCCGCGTTCGTGCACACACTTAAACGGCTCCGGCCTTGCGGTCGGGCGCACGCTTGTGGCGGTATTAGAAAACTATCAGAACGCCGATGGATCTGTCACAATTCCCGAAGTGCTGCGGCCTTATATGGGCGGCATGAACAAAATTGAGAAGGCCTGAGAAATCCCCTCTCCCCATCATGAAGGATGATGGGGAGAGGGGGTAAAGGACACCAAATGCGCATCCTCATCACCAACGACGACGGCATCAGTGCCAAGGGGCTCGAAGTCCTCAAAGCCATTGCGCTGGGCTTGTCGCCGGACGTATGGACCGTCGCGCCCGAAACAAATCAATCGGGCACCTCGCATTCGATGACGCTGCATGAGCCGCTGCGCTTGCGCCAGATCGATACGCGCACCTTCGCGGTTGCCGGTACGCCGACCGATTGCGTGATCATGGCGGTGCGCCACATCCTGAAGGACCAGCCGCCAGATTTGGTTTTGTCAGGCGTGAACCACGGCTCCAACTTGGCTGAAGATACCACCTATTCCGGGACCGTCGCGGCTGCAATGGAAGGCACGCTGCTTGGCATCCGCTCGATCGCGCTATCTTTGATGATGGGATTTGAAGATGGCGAGCGCCGCGCGATCTGGGATACGCCGCTCGCGCATGCGCCGCAGCTCATCACGCGGCTGCTCGACACCGAGTGGCAAGCAGGGACACTTATCAACATCAATTTCCCCGATGTCGTGCCGGCCGACGTTGCGGGCGTCGCGGTGACGACCCAAGGAATTCGCGATCAGGCGTTGCTGCACATCGATAGCCGCTCCGACCCTTGGGGCACGCCGTATTTTTGGTTTGGATTTGAGCGGCGCAAATCAACGCTTGTTGCGGGCACCGACCTCGCGGCGGTCGCAGTAAAAAAAATATCCGTCACGCCACTGAGCGTCGATCTGACAGATGCAAAGGCGGTTACAACTCTGGGCGCGCACCTCGACGCGACGGCGAAAAAACCGAAGGCGTGAGCGCCAAAAGCGGCTTTGAAAAGCCGCCGGTTTGCCGAAATCCCTCCGTCAATAAAGCGCAATCGATCATTACGAGGAAAGCTCAAGCCTTTCCGGCTGAAACGGGTTTTTCGTATTTCGTTTTTGATCGATGCATGGCTGCCAGACAGGCGGGCGCGCAAAGTGACCGGACCGGCTGGGAGGGCTGCAACAGAATTCGCATTGGGGCATTAACCCCGCATTAACCGAAGGAAGGTTAATGATTGGTGCGAGTAGAGGTGCGTACCATGATGTATTTAACTGACTTCGGTCAGCGCGGCTGTTTTGGCCTCAGACCTGCGCTGTGTGCCGTAATGTTATTCTCCGCAGCAGCCGCTGGCTGCAGTGCGGACGTGACCCGTTTCGACAATTCGTCGTTCAATCTGAATGATCCGCCGCAGGAAACTGCCGCTGCAGCGCCGGTTGAACCGGCCGTCAGTCATTCCGATTATCAAAGCCCCGTGGCTCGGACGCAGCCGCGTGGCCCTTATGGGGCAGGCGCAGGCCGTGTGCGGCCGCCCGCTACTTCGGGCGTTGAAATGGCAAATTTGCCCGACGCGACGCCTCCGGCAGTTGCGGCACCTTCCCGTCAACCGGCATATCGCCCGGCGACACCTGCCGCAGCGGCCCCAGCCGTTCGTATGCCGGTCGCGAAGGGTGAGACGTTCGACGTTCAACCGGGCGACACGCTCTATGGGCTCTCGAAGCGCCACCAAGTGTCGCTTGCGGAACTCATGGCCGTCAACGAATTGACGACGCCGGACCTAAAGCCCGGTCAGAAACTCTTTTTGCCAGCCGGCAAGGCCGTAATGGCTCGTCCGGCTCCCGCTCAACCGATGACGACAGCGGCTGTGACGCCACCACCTGCCGTTGCGGCTCCGGTTGAGATGGCAGCGCCGCCTATGGCGCCGCCGTCTGCGGACGTGGCTGCCAAGTATAACAGCACCTACGTCGTGAAGCCGGGTGACTCTCTCTATGTCATCGCCCGCGCCAACAAAGTGCCGTTCATGGAACTGCAGCAAGTCAACGGCATCTCTGATCCGAAGAAAGTCAAGCCGGGCACGACGCTCAAGATTCCAGCTGGCAATGTTGCGGTTGCTGAAGTTCAACCATCTGCCGGTGAGCTTGCGCCAACCGCAGTAGCACCCGCCGTTGCGGCTCCAGTTGCGCCGCGCGCCGCGCCGCAGCCGGCTCAGCCGACCATTATCAACGGCAGCGTACCGCCCGCCGCGACGAGTGCGCCAACAGGTACGGCCGTGAAGGGCGATAAAATCGCCGCGGCAGCGCCTCAAGCGGCGGTTCAAGCAACGAGCAGCACTAAACTGCGTTGGCCGGCGAATGGCAAAGTTATCGCAGGCTTTGGCGGCCGCCCGGACGGCACGCATAACGACGGTATCAATCTTGTCGGTGCCGCTCGGTACAGAGGTGCACTCCGCCGAAAATGGTGTCGTCGCGTATGCCGGAAGCGAACTGAAAGGCTACGGCAATCTCGTGCTCGTGCGCCACGACAACGGCTGGGTGACGGCCTACGCCCACAACGACGAAATGCTCGTCAAGCGCGGCGACAAGGTTAAGCGCGGGCAGGTCATTGCCAAGGCCGGTAAGACCGGCACCGTCGATCAGCCGCAAGTCCACTTCGAATTGCGTCAGGGTTCAAAACCCGTCGATCCGACGCCGTTTATGGAGAAACTCTAAGTCATTGCGCTTGGCGACTCGCCCTCCGGGGAAGCGAGCCGCCAAGCGCATACAAGTCGAGTTCGCCACGCGGCGAAGCATGAGGGAAGTCTGGGCCGGATCAGCGATGATCCGGCCTTTTTCTGTGTTGGGGCTAGAAAGTGCGAGTTGTGACAAGTTCGCCTGTGCGTTATCAAGCGACGTCAGTAATGGGGGAATGCCGTGACAGTTTCTGAAACCCGCACGGGCCAAAGCAGCCAACCCGCATCCCAATTGGGCCCGATGATCACCATCGGCGTGCTGTTTTTCATTTTCGGGTTTGTGACGTGGCTCAACGGGCCGCTCATTACATTTGTTAAGCTCGCCTTCGACCTCGACGATGTGAACGCCTTCCTCGTGCCGATGGCGTTCTATCTTTCGTATTTCTTTCTAGCCCTTCCAGCATCGTGGATACTGCGCCGGACAGGCATGAAGCGCGGTATGGCGCTGGGACTGCTGGTCATGGCGGCGGGCGCTGTGGTGTTCGGTCACTTCACGACCATGCGGTTTTATCCCGGAACGTTGACCGGGCTGTTCACGATTGGCGCCGGACTATCGTTGCTGCAGACCGCATCAAACCCTTACATTTCCATTGTCGGGCCGATTGACAGCGCGGCGCAGCGCATAGCCTTCATGGGAATTTGTAACAAGTTTGCGGGCATTCTGGCGCCGCTCGTGTTCGGTGCGCTGGTACTTCAGGGTCTCGATAATTTTGACGCGCGCGTGAAAGCCGCCGCCGACCCACAAGCACGCGATGCGCTGCTCAATGCGTTCGCGGCGCAGGTCTACTGGCCGTATATGATCATGGCGGGGCTACTGGCGCTTCTTGCCGCTTGGATCACAAGGTCGAGCTTGCCGGACGTTCGGCCAGAGGCCGTGAACGAGCGCGCGGATGGGGATGGAAAAGGTATTTCGTCGTTCCCCCACCTTTGGCTCGGGGTCGCGTGTTTGTTTCTCTATGTTGGCGTTGAGGTGCTCGCGGGCGACGCGATAGGCATTTATGGCGCAGGTTTCGATTTGCCATTGGACGCCACGCGGCTGTTCACGTCGTACACGCTGGCCGCCATGTTGATTGGATACGTGGCAGGGCTGTTGCTCATTCCTCGCTTCGTCTCGCAGGAGCGCTATCTCGCGATCTCGGCGGCGCTTGGTGTGCTGTTGAGTATCGGCGCTTACCTGACCCAGGGATATATTTCAGTCGGCTTTATTGCGGCGCTCGGATTTGCCAATGCCATGATGTGGCCGGCCATCTTTCCCCTTGCCATTCGCGGTCTTGGGCGGCACACGGAGACTGGCTCGGCGCTGCTCATCATGGCCATCGCCGGCGGGGCGTTGTTGCCTTACGCCTTTGCGCTTTTGAAGCAGACAATCGATTTTCAGCTCGCGTATCTGGTGATCGCGGTTCCGTCATATCTTTATATTTTATACTATGGGCTGCGCGGGTATCGGGCGGGGGCTTAAATAGATGAGCGCTTATGTCTTTTGGAGTATTTATGTCCAGACTTCAAACAAGAGAAAACTGCTGGAATCACACCTTCCCCCAATCGCCGAGGCCTTGGAGAATATTGAATTTGATTGGGAGATAAGTACAGAGCCGGAGAATCCAGGACTTTTCAGATTGATCATGTTTCAGAATATTGATGAACCTAAAGTGGAAGGTGTGGTTGTCACGGTCCTCCGCCGTGCCTTCAAACTATCGAGGGACTGGCAAATAGGCGGACTTGAAGACTTGTCGGCGGGTAAGGTTCGACACTTCTATGGAGCATGCACCCGACCAAAGATTTCGAACACTCCGCCCGCGTTGAACAGCCTAATGTTCGAAGTCGAACCGGGAAAAGTATTGGCACCCACAGAGGACGGTGGCTGGCCAATCGTAGGGCGAGTGGAGTCCGATGCAGCTAAGGACCGCCAAATTAGATGGCCAAAGGCTCCGGAGAGCAAAGACTAACGTTTCCGGAAGGCATCATGGAAAAGCTGGCACGGATTATTGAATGGGCGTATTATTCCCGCTTGACCAGTTGATCAAGACGATCCTGCACGAGGAGATTTGCTCATGTTCAGTCGCCAATTGAAAAAACTCGCAGTCGTCATGGCAGCCGCTGCGTGCCTCTCGCTGGTTGGCACGATGTCGGCCGCCGCAAACTTCGGCGCACCGGCCAATCCTTGCAGCAAGCTCAAGAAGAATTCGAAGGCTTGGAAGGAATGCATGGGGCAGGTGAAGCCCGATGAGAGATCGAGCGCGAATGAACAGTTTGCCAAAGGATATTGGCTGGCAAAAACCGGCGATTATGAAAAGGCTTTGGAAGTCTTGAGGGCGTTGCCTAACCAGAATGATACGGGCGTGCTGACCATGATCGGCTACGCCACGCGGCATCTTGGGCGTGTCGATGAAGCGCTTGGGTACTACGGCCGGGCACTGGCGCTCAATCCGAGCCTCACCAATACGCGCCAGTATTTGGGCGAGGCGCATCTACAGAAGAACGATGTCGCGAAAGCAAAGATCGAACTCGCGGTGATCGAGCGCATCTGCGGCAACGCCGCCTGCCAGGATTATCGCGATCTCGCCAAAGAGATCGCGAAGCACGAGGCGCGCGGTTGATGGGTATTTGAATGGCGACAGCAGCTTCGCCTCTCCCCGTCTTGGAGAAGCCAAGCTTCGCTTGGACGGGAGAGGCCGGCGCGGCCAGTACGGTTCCACTGCTGCGCAAAGCATAATTCCGCGCCGGGTGAGGGGGCGGGCTGGAATTTCAAAGCAAGCGACCACCTCCTCACCCCATCCCTCTCCCCGTCATGGCGAAGCCATGCTGCGCATGGAGGGGAGAGGGGGCTTACGGGGCGGGCCCTTCTGAGCCGGGCAGGTTGCTTGACGTCAAACTTTTCAGAAATGCGACGAGGGCTTTTTGTTCTTCGTCTGAAAGCCCGAGCGGCTTTACGCGTGGGTCTTTCTCGGGGTCCGTCGAGCCGCCTGCGTTATAGTAGGCGATGACGTCTTCAAGCGTCTTGATTGATCCGTCGTGCATATATGGCGCGGTGAGTTCCGCGTTGCGCAGTGTGGGCGTGCGGAATTTGTAGCGGTCTTCGCGTTTGTGCGTGACTTCCTCGCGGCCGCGGTCGGCCGGCGCATCGGGTGTTTCTGCGGCGCGCCGCGCATCGCTTTTGAAGCCGATACCGGTGTTGATAAAGTCGTGTGCCGTGAAGCGCGGAGGTGCGTGACACGCAACGCAGCCAGCTTTGCCGGTAAAGAGTGCGAAGCCGGATTTGGCGGCGGCAGATAGGGCGTCCTCCTGATTCACCTCGCGCCAGAGATCGAAGGGGGATGCGCTGGATATCAGTGAGCGCTCGTACGCGGCAAGTGCTGCGCCTAAGCTTTCAATCGTTGGCGGTTCTCCAAAGACGGATTGAAATTCTTCGCTGTATTCCGGGATTGCTGCGAGGCGTTTTGTCAGATCGTCGAACGTCGTGTTCGCCATCTCCGCTTCGTTGAATAGCGGCGCGAGAATTTGCACTTCAAGAGTTGGCTCGCCGCCGTCATGATGCAGCGGCGACGCAAAGGCGACATTGAGCAGCGAGGGCACGTCGCGGCGCAGACGCGTATCTGTGATGCCGGGGCGCGAGGGCGGATTTGGGTTCGTGAAGGCCTGCTTAGGATCGTGGCACGACGCGCATGATATCGTGCCGTCTTTCGATAAGCGGGGATCGGAGAAGAGCTTAGCGCCGAGAGCAATCAGCTCGGGTCTGTCAGCATTTGCGGTCGCAAACGAAATCAAGAAGGCAATACTCACGGCGAAGATTGCACTGCCAATTGTCGCCCGATGCGCCACGTTAGGTATCCAGCCTCTTGCCCATCCGCCCGGCGAGATCTTGAATAAATTGCCACGCAACGCGGCCGGAGCGCGCGCCGCGAGTCGTCGACCATTCGAGGCAATCGCGTTGCAACTCGGCGTCGTTGACCTTTAAGCCGAAGTGATCGACGTAAGCGCGCACCATGGCGAGGTAGTCGTCTTGGCTGGCATTGTGAAAGCCGAGCCACAAGCCGAAGCGGTCTGAGAGCGAAACCTTTTCTTCAACCGCTTCCGCTGGGTTGATTGCGGTTGAACGCTCGTTCTCCATCATGTCGCGCGGCATCAGGTGGCGCCGGTTTGAGGTCGCGTAGAACAGCACATTCTCCGGGCGGCCTTCGATGCCGCCTTCGAGAACGGCTTTCAAGGATTTGTAACTCGTGTCGTCCTTATCGAAGGAGAGATCATCGCAGAAGACGATGAAGCGGTGTGGGCTGGCTTTGAGATGCGCGAGGCACTGGGGAAGCGATGAGATGTCCTCGCGATGGATCTCGACAAGCTTTAATGTGCCGCAGGCCTCCGCATGCACGGCCTTGACGAGGCTCGATTTGCCCATGCCGCGTGCGCCCCAGAGCAGCGCGTTATTGGCGGGCAGGCCCTTGGCGAAGCGGCGGGTGTTTTCAAGCAATGTCGCGGCCGTGCGGTCGATGCCTTTCAACAGGCCGAGGGGCACGCGGTTGACGTTGGGTATGGGCACGAACCGGCCGCCGTCCGCGGTCCACACGAACGCCTGGGCGGCCTCGAAATCAGGCTTCGCCAGGGCAAGCGGGCTGAGACGTTCGAGCGCGGCTGCTATGCGCTCGAGCAAAGGGCTGTCGTCTTTGGGTGTGCTCATCGGTCGTTCCAAGGGTCGAGAAATGCTTGTGTAATCGGGTCCTGGGGCGAAGCCAACGGGCGATTGAACTTAAGGTAGCCGGATATGTTGCAATCGGGGGGCCGGACACTATAGTCGCGCCGAATTCGGCTGTTGCCCCCCGGACCACCGGTTCCGGGTGAGCGCGGCTGTTTGGCATCCGCAACTTTGGCATACACGATTGAGGACGTAACACCCCATGTTCATCACCCCGGCTTTGGCCCAGACGGGTAACCCGGCTGCCGACCTGAGCTTCCCGCTCATGATGCTGCTGCTGCTTGGCATTTTTTATTTCCTGGTATTGCGCCCGCAGTCGAAGCGCGCAGAGGAGCAACGCGCGCGGCTGAATGCTGTGCGCCGGGGAGACACGGTTGTGACATCCGGCGGCATGGTTGGGCGCGTGACCAAGGTGACCGACACGAGCGACGAGATCGAAGTCGAACTCGCTGACAATCTCAAAGTCCGCATCGTCAAGAGCACGTTGCTTGATGTGCGCGTCAAAGGCGAGCCGGTCAAAGACGCCTGATGGGCGAAGCGGGACGCTGCTTTGCGTCCAGAATTCCACGAACTCTGTTAGCCGAGAAGAACACAAGTCATGCTATATTTTTCGCGTTGGAAGATCATCGCCATCCTTGCGACTGTGCTCGCGGGCTTGATTTTTTCGCTTCCCAATTTTGTGGCCAAGGAAACGCTGGCGTCCTGGCCGTCGTTCATGCCGAACAAGCAGCTGCCGCTCGGGCTTGATCTCAGAGGCGGCGCGCATCTCCTGCTGGCCATGGACCCGGAAGAAATCAAGAAAGACTGGCTGTCGAATTTGCGCGACGCGTCGCGAAAAAGTTTGCGCGATGCCAAGATCGGCTACGCGGGTCTTGGCGTTCAGGGACCAGCTCTGCAGATCAAGTTGTCAAAGCCTGAAGATAAGGACACTGCGCTGAAAGAGTTACGCAAACTCATCCAGCCGATTGGCAACGCCATTCTCGGAACGGGCGCCAACGACATCGACGTTACCGAAGGGACTGAGGCCGGAACAATTCTCATCAAGCCAACGGACCAAGGCGTGCGCGAACGTATTTCTCAAGCCTCCGCCTCGTCGATCGAGACCATCAACCGCCGCGTCAATAACCTCGGCACGTCGGAATCGACCATCGTGCGCCAGGGATCGGATCGGATCCTCATTCAGTTCCCAGGTTTGCAGGATACCAAGGAATTGAAGCGCCTGATCGGCGAAACGGCCAAGTTGACGTTCCACGAAGTGCACCCCTCGACGTCGGCCGAAGACGCAAAGCTCACGTCCGCGCCGGCCGGGTTCAAAGTTTTTCCGGGAGATGCATCTGAAGGCGGCGACCATCTGTTGCGCGATAGTCCTGTCGTGCAGGGCGAAGACCTCGCCGACGCACAAGCCGGGTTCGATCAGCAGAACGGCCAACCCGTCATCAACTTCCGTTTCAACCAATCTGGCGCGCGCAAGTTCGGCGCGTTCACGAAAGATAACGTCGGCCGCCCGTTCGCCATCGTGCTCGATGGCAAGGTGCTCTCAGCGCCGGTCATTCGTGAAGCCATCCTCAGCGGCTCGGGTCAGATATCAGGCAGTTATACGGTTGAGAGCGCCAGCACGCTTGCGGTTCAGCTGAAGTCCGGCGCGCTGCCAACGAAACTCACGATTGTCGAAGAGCGAACTGTCGGACCGTCTCTCGGCGCCGACAGTATTGAGGCTGGCCGCCGCGCCGGTCTCATCGGTCTTGTTGCGACAGCCGTTCTGACCACGCTTGCTTACGGCACGTTCGGCGTCTATGCCGTTGTCGGCCTGCTCGTGCACGGATTGCTCATTCTGGCCTTGATGACGGCCATCGGCACGACGCTGACGCTGCCCGGCATCGCAGGCTTCGTCTTGACTATTGGTATGGCGGTTGACGCCAACGTCTTGATCTACGAACGTATCCGCGAAGAGTTGCGTGCTGGAAAAGGTACCATCGCGGCGATCGATGCAGGCTTCACGCGCGCGTTCGTGACAATTGCGGACAGTCAGCTGACGACGCTGGCCGCAGCCGTTATCATGTTCTGGCTCGGCTCCGGTCCGATCCGCGGCTTTGCCGTGACGCTTTCGCTCGGCATTCTGACTTCGATCTTTGCCGCCGTGACGATTACCCGGCTGCTCGTGTCGCTCTGGCTGAAGAACGCCAAGGGCAACACCAAAACTCTTGAAGTCCCCATCTAAGGCAGGCTGAAAACACATGTTTCTTGTTCCCGACTTCAAAGGCTTCGACTTTTTCCCGCACGGGACGCGCATCGACTTTATGCAATTCAAAGGCCTGTGCTTTGCCTTGTCGATTTTAGCCATGGCGATCTCGCTCGGTCTCTTTTTTTTCAAGGGTCTGAACTACGGCGTCGATTTCAAGGGTGGTTCGCTCATTGAGGTACAATCGAAATCAGGTCCCGCAGATCTTGGCGCACTTCGTGAAAAGCTTGGCGGGCTCGGACTTGGTGACGTGCAGATCCAAAGCTTTGGTGCGCCCGAAGACGTGCTGATCCGCGTCGAGGAGCAGCCGGGTGGCGACGGCGCACAGCAAGTTGGGCTGAAGAAGGTCACGGATGCTCTGGGAGATGGATACACGCAGCGGCGTGTTGAAGTGGTCGGGCCTGCGGTTTCCAGTGAATTGCGCCGCACGGGCATCATCGCGGTTCTAGCCTCGATCCTGGCCATTATCACCTATGTCTGGTTCCGGTTTGAATGGCAGTTTGCTGTCGGAACGGTCGTTGCGCTGTTGCACGACGTGCTCGTGACGGTTGGTATCTTCTCGCTCTTTAATATGGAATTCGATCTCTCGATTGTTGCGGCGTTGCTGACCATTCTCGGCTATTCGGTCAACGATACGGTTGTTGTTTCGGACCGCATCAGAGAAAATCTGCGCAAGTTCAAGAAGATGGAAATCAACGATCTCCTCAATCTGTCGATCAACGAGACGCTGTCCCGTACAATCTTGACCGGCGTCACGACAATCGCTGTCTTGATCGCGCTTTACATTTTCGGCGGCGAAGTCATTCGCAATTTCACATTCGCCATGTTGTTCGGCGTTATCATTGGCACGTATTCGTCGATCTTTATTGCAGCTCCCATCCTCGATTATCTCGGCATCAAGCGCGAAACGGTTGTTGGCGTCGAGAAAGACGGCAAGACGGCGAAGGTCTGACGTCCAAGTTTACGTGACCCACGCATTGGAACGATCATGAGCGAGGCCGCCGCCCGCTACCCGTATGAAGCGCCGGTGACCGCCTACGGCAATGGCGGGTTCCGCTTCGCGGAGATGAGCCACAAGGGCT
The DNA here is from genome assembly GCA_963819605.1 of uncultured Alphaproteobacteria bacterium. Lineage (GTDB taxonomy): Bacteria > Pseudomonadota > Alphaproteobacteria > Rhizobiales > Hyphomicrobiaceae > Hyphomicrobium_B. The sequence continues at coordinate 398,917 of CAWFWU010000009.1, forward strand.
CGATCCTGTGTTTGCCGAGCGGCGTGTATGCTTGGGAGCCCGCGACGGCGGCGGAGCTTTTGGCGGAACACTTTGTGCGCGTGTTCGCGGATTTAAAGCGCCCCGGCGTTTTGCTGCTTGGATCGGGTGCCGCCCAAATCTATCCGCCCGTCGATGTGATTGCCGCTTTCATCGATACGCGTATCAGTCTCGAAGTCATGACGACGGGAGCGGCTGTGCGTACGTACAACATCATGCTTGGTGAAAAGCGCGTGGTCGCAGCAGCTCTGATTGCCGTTGCCTAGCAGATGTTGGACGAGATGTTCCGCGTTCCGGTGGAGGATGGCCGGGTGTGATGCCGCCAAATTCTGAAGCTGAGTTCTCAGAAATCGTGCGCGCCGCGGCCAAGGCCGGGGAAGCGGACCGGTATTTGGCGGCACTTTTGTCGCCGCGCAGAGCTCGTGGAGATTTGATTGCGCTCGCCGCCTACGTCGCTGAAATTCGCCGCATCGGTGATGAGGTTCGGGAAGCGCCGCTAGCCGAGATCAAACTTCAATGGTGGCGGGATGCGCTCGCGCGTTCCGAGACGGGAGAGAAATCCGGCAATCCAATCGCCGATCAATTCGCGCGGGTTGTTACAACCCACAGCCTGCCGCGCGGAAAACTTGAGGATTGGTTCGATGCGCGCGTGCATACGTTCTATGCCGATCCGCCTGCGAGCGAGGACGCCTTGGCGCTTGAACTCAAATTGCTGGAGGGCGTTCCGCTTTCCCTCGCAGCACGCATACTCAGTGATGCCGATGCCAATGAAGATCAAGACATGATTGCGAGTGCTGCCGTGGCCTATGGCCTGGCGCGGCTCGGCCTCGATTATCCGCGCGCGCTCGTCGCGGGGACGTGTGCCGTTGCCGGTCAATGTAAAGCTTGATGAAGCCAAAGCCTATATTCTGCGCGTGGCGCGCGAACATTTGGCGCGTGTCAAGCCTGCATTCGCGCATGCAACGCAGCCACAAAAGCTGGCACTTCTGCCGCTTGCCCTGGTAGAGCCCTATTTGCAGGCTCTGGAGAGGGATGATCACGATTTGACGCGTCACATTGGTGACGTCGCGCCGCTGACGCGCGTTTGGCGCATTTGGCGGGCGCGTATGATGGGCCGGATTTGAAGAGATGACACGAGGCGAAGGATTATGATTGCACGAGTGCTCTCGGTTCGTTGCTCGGTGTTTCTGTTCGCGGCTGTCGCTTGGGCCGCGATGGGCGGCGTCCTGTCGCCGGCGCACGCAACGCCCGTTATAAAATGGCGCGTCGATAATCCGTTCCGGCTTTTTACCGATCCGGCTGATACCGAAGTGCACCGGGCAACGTATCGCGCGCTCGGGCCGGACCAGAAATCGACGCCGGTATTGTCTGCGGAGCAGGCGTTGCAGCTCAGGCACGACGAAGGCTGGGCCGCGACCATGCTTGGCAAGATGTGCTGGAGCGGCGCTGAGAACCGCTATCGCTGCGCCAAGTACACCGACTATATGAATCCGGAAAGTCACGGCGTCACAGCGGAAATTGCCGGTCTCGACGAAGCGTCTGAATTGACGTGCCGCTGGCTCACGGCGCCGCGCGGACGGCAAGGAAGCGCGCGGCAAAGTGATTGAGCAGCCGTGCAGCGAACCAATCTCGTTCGAGGTCGCCTATCCCGCCGGCCTCGGCGTCAAAGTTGAAATCGGCGGACGCGAAGTTCTGCAAGCCGACATCAAGGTGCGCGATGTCTTGATCGTGGCGCTGGGCGATAGTTTCGGCTCCGGCGAAGGCAACCCCGATGTGCCGGTGCGATTTTCGCGCGACCGCACGGCGGATTACGGCAAGTCGGGCGCGAAGGAAGACCTAACCGGGTATCCCGCGCGTGTTGGCGACTGGCGCCAGATCGGCGATCCGGCCTTCATCAAAGAAAACGCGCGCTGGCACGATCAGGCGTGCCATCGCTCGCTTTATTCGCACCAGATGCGCGCCGCACTTCAGTTGGGCATAGAAGATCCGCATCGCTCGGTGACGTTTGCCGGGCTCGCGTGCTCGGGTGCCGAAGTGACGTTTGGGCTTTTTCTCAGATACAAGGGCAACGAGTGGGTGCCGAACCCGCCGCTTCTCAGCCAAGTCTCGGCGGCGGCGGAAGTGCAATGCGGAAACAAGCAAACGGAAGCGCACGATCTTCCCGAAGCCTATCACATGAACGGCAAAATCGCCGAGTTGAAGGGCGGGCTTGTGCTGCGCAAGTGCCCCAAGGATTACGCGCGCAAAATCGATCTCGTGTTCGTGTCTATTGGCGGCAACGACGTCGGATTTTCGCGACTCGTTGCCAATGCCGTGTTGGCCGATCAGTCGTATTTGAAAAAACTCGGTGGTTGGATTGGCGAAGTGCACGGCCAAGCGCAGGCGTCGAGCCAGCTCGCAAGATTGGATACGCGCTATAAATCTCTGAACCGCGCGCTGCACAATCTGCTCTATATTCCGTGGGAAGAAAGCGACCGCATTCTGCTCACCGGCTATCCCGGCATGGCGCTGACGGGCGACGGCAGCGAAACCTGCAAGGACGGGCGCGCGGGGCTTGAAGTGGTTCCTGATTTCCGTTTGAGTGAACAAAAGCTGCGCGAAGGCGCGTGGATCGGCGACAAGCTGCACCGCTTGATGCGCGAAAGCTCTTACACGTATGGTTGGACGTTCGTCGAAACGCACCGGCGCGCGTTTATCGATCGCGGCATTTGTTCCGGCATTTTCGGCGACGGTAAGAATCTCGCGGAGGAATTGCGCTTGCCGCGCAAGGCGGATGGCAATTGGTACCCCTACAATCCGGCCGACTTCAAAGCCTATGTGCCGCGCAAGCGCTGGTTCCGCACGCCCAACGACGCTTTCATGACCGGAAATTTTCACGTCGCGGCGTCCCTCATGTTGAAGGTGATGAAGCTCGAGACATTGCAGTGGTTTCAGTTGCTGCTGGCATCGACATATTCGGGCGCGTTTCATCCAACCGCAGAAGGGCACGCGGCGATTGCGGATTCGGTGGCCGAGAAAGCGCGCACAGTTTTGCAGAAGTACGGTCAGGGGCCTGATCCCGAACCGCAAATGGAAGACTACACGCCGCCAGCGCCGCCCGCGGATGAGCCGGGCGCTGTGTTGCCGGATTTGCAGGCTGCGCCCCCGGGTGGAAGTGTGCCGGGTGGGGAAGCAGTGCCGGGTGCCATCAGCGTTTCGCCGCCGGCGCAGAGTGCGTCTCCGCCGGCATCTCAGACTTCGCCTCAACCATCGCCGCGCGCCGAACGTGCTCCGTGCCGAGCGGGTGCCGCGACGCCGGATTGGGCGCCGCCAGATGCCGTGCCGCCTGCAGCGAGTGGTTCTGATACTGCGCGCGGCACGTCCGTCGGCGAACCCGATCCCGGTGTCGTGGAGCGGGGCGGGTTTGATCCAGCGGTGCCTGCGTCACGCGAGTAGCAACGCCGTTATAAAGCTTCGATTACGTCGTGTGCGATTGGAAACGCGCCGCCGCAACAGAAACGCGGACTGTAGGGTGCATAAGTCGAGGCCTTTGCACATTCTATTTTGTTTCGGCGGATGAACAGCAGGCCTCGGCGTCATGCACCGCCCTCGCACATGACCGGCGCTTGGGTCGTGCAAGAGACGTAAGAAATGGCAGCCGTCTTGTCGATAAACGTCGTGGCACTTAAGTTCCGTAATTAGTTGGCTTCCCTGGAAGACTCCGCACAAAGCTTTTCATGAAAGGAACGACGATGCTTCTCAAGAGACTCCTTTGTCCACTGGCCGCCGTTACTCTGTCTCGCCGCTGGCGCGCCGTCCGTAGGCCTTGCCGGGGATGCCTCGAGCGAGGCTCTCGCGGCAATTCTTGCGGCGCAGCCAAATGACGTCAAAGAGCGCTACGGCGCGCGCCATCCGGCGGAGACCTTGGGCTTTTTCGAGGTCCGCAAAGGCGACGTCGTCGTCGAAACGCTGCCGAGCGGCGGATGGTATTCGCGCATTCTGCATCCTTACCTCGGCGAGAGCGGAAAACTGATCGGCGCGAGCTATCCGCTCGCCGTGTATCAAAAGTTCGGCTGGGACAAAGAACGGCTGCAAGGCGTGTTAGAGAAGAATGTGAATTGGCCCAAGCTCGTCACCACGGATCCGGTGGCGAAGGGTGGCGAAGTTGTCAGCGCTGCGATGACGGAATTGCCGGAGCAACTCAACGGCACAGTCGACAAGGTTCTTTTCATCCGGTCACTGCACAATCTCAGCCGCTTCAACAAGGACGGCGGCTATCTCGACAACGCGATCAAAGAAGCGTTTCGCGTTCTCAAGCCCGGCGGCATCGCGGGCGTGGTTCAGCATCGGGCGCAGGAGTCGGCGTCCGACGCATGGGCGGACGGCAGCAACGGCTACTTGAAACAGACGAAAGTGATCGCAGCATTCGAAGCAGCCGGATTCAAGTTCGTGGAAGCCAAAGAGATCAACGCCAATCCGAAGGATCGCCCGGCGGAAAGCGACAACGTCTGGCGTCTGCCGCCGTCGCTGAGAGGTCTCGAGAAAAACTCGGACGCGTGGCGTGCCAATAAGGAGATCGGCGAGTCGGACCGCATGACGTTGAAGTTTGTTAAGCCAGCGCAATGAGTTCCATGGGTAGTGTGACGAAGAAACGTAGCGCGTAACATGGAACAATCAAAAGAAAGAAACTAGGGTGCATAAGCCGAGGTCTTTGCACGCTTTATTTGTTTCGCATCGAGGCAGCCGGCCGCGGCGTCATGCACCGCACTGGCACCATGATCTTGCGCCGGAGTGTGTTGCCAAGCGGCGCATGACGGCCCGGCGAAGAATAGACGCCGTGCCTTATGCGCCCTACGCCACCTCACTCCGCAGCTTGCGCTTTGGTCTCTCCAAGCCAGGTTGCGAGATCGGTAAGTGCGCGGCGCGACATCATTTGCTTTTTGGCGCGGCCTTTATCGGGGCCTTTGAGTTTTTTGCCGTCAGCGTCGTGGGTCGGCGCGGATGGTAAATCAGGGAGCAGGCCGTAGTTGATGTTCATGGGCTGGAAGGAGCGTGGGATATTCTCCGCGCCTTCCGGCCGGCTCCCCGGAGGGGAGTCGGAAGGCGCAACCAAAATATGCCCGCCGGTGATGTGATTGATGAGCGCGCCGAGCGCGGTTGTCGCGGGCGGAAGTGTGAGTGCGTGCCCAAGCACCTCGGCGGCGGCGAAACGGCCGGCGAGCAATCCCATGGCCGCGCTTTCGACGTAGCCTTCGACGCCGGTGATTTGTCCCGCGAAGCGCAGGCGCGGCATCGCTTTCAAACGCAGCGTGCTGTCTAAAAGTTTAGGCGAATTGAGATAGGTGTTGCGATGCAGGCCGCCGAGGCGCGCGAACTCGGCGTTCTCGAGACCCGGGATCATGCGGAAGATGCGCACCTGTTCGGCGTGTTTCAGTTTGGTTTGGAAGCCTACCATGTTCCAGAGCGTGCCGAGCGCGTTGTCCTGGCGCAGCTGCACGACCGCGTACGGCCAGCGTCCGGTGCGCGGGTCATCAAGCCCGACGGGCTTCATCGGGCCAAAGCGCAAGGTTTCGCGGCCGCGTTCGGCCATGACTTCAACGGGCAGGCAGCCGTCAAAGTAGGGCGTGTTCGATTCCCACTCTTTGAAAACGGTTTTGTCGCCAGCCAGCAGTGCGTCGACGAAGGCTTCGTACTCGGGCTTATTCATCGGGCAGTTGAGATAGTCGGCGCCTGTTCCGGCGGGCCCCGTCTTGCCGTAGCGCGACATGAACCAGGCGACGTCGGTGTTGATCGAGTCGCGGTGGATGACGGGGGCGATGGCGTCGAAGAAGGCGAGTGAGCCTTCGCCGGTGAGTTTGGCGATCTCGGCGCTGAGGGCGGGAGAGGTAAGCGGGCCGGTGGCGATGATGACGCTTTGCCAGTCTTCGGGCGGGAGGCCGGCGATTTCGTTGCGGTCTATGGTGATGAGCGGATTGGCTTCGAGGCGCGCCGTCACTTCTGCTGAGAAAGCATCGCGATCAACGGCGAGCGCACCGCCAGCGGGGAGCTTATGCAAATCGCCAGCAGCCATGATGAGCGAACCGCAGCGGCGCATTTCTTCGTGCAACAGGCCGACGGCGTTATTCTCCCAATCATCTGAACGGAAAGAATTCGAGCACACAAGTTCGGCGCAACTTGACGTTTTGTGCGCGTCGGTCATGCGGGTTGGGCGCATTTCGTGGAGCACGACGGGAATACCGGCGGCAGCGATTTGATGAGCGGCTTCGGAGCCAGCGAGGCCTGCGCCGATGACGTGGATGGGTGCGATGATTTTCATGGCCGCTATCTATCGCGGGCCCGCGCCCCGGCGCAACCTTCGACTTATCTTAATGCCCGCCGCCCGTGAGGCCGCCCGTCGCGAAATCGAAGATCAGTTTTAGATTGAGGGCAATAATGAGGGCCGCGATCAGTACGGCAAAGGCGGTCAGCCAGCGTGGCGCCACGAGACCGCCGAGCTTAGAGCGTTGCGCGGTGAAGAGCACCAGCGGCACCACCGCGAACGGCAATTGCAAGCTCAAGACCACTTGGCTGAAGATGAGCAGCTTTCCGGCTTCCTGTTCGCCGTACCAGATCGTGACCGCCGCGGCCGGAATGATTGCGATCATGCGTGTGACGAGGCGGCGCAGCCAAGGTGGCAAGCGAATATTGATGAAGCCTTCCATAACGGCTTGACCGGCCAGCGTGGCTGTTACCGTCGAATTCAAGCCGCAGGCGAGAAGCGCGATGCCGAAAAGAGTTGGCGCGATGGCGGAACCAAGGAGGGGGGCAAGCAGATCGTTGGCGCGCGTGAGGTCAGAAACATCGGCATGGCCGGAGCGATGGAAAACGGCTGCCGCCAGAATGAGGATCGAGGCGTTGATCAACAGCGCCAGCATGAGGGCGACGGTTGAATCGATGGTGGCGAATTTAAGAGCCTCGCGCTTGGCCGGTAGCGTCACGCCGAAGTCGCGCGTGCCGACAATGGCCGAGTGGAGATAGAGATTATGCGGCATGACAGTGGCGCCGATGATGCCAAGGGCGATGTACAGCATTTGCGGGTTGGTGACGATCTCGGTCGTCGGCATGAAGCCGGCGAATACGTCTTTCCATACTGGATCGGCCAGAGCCAGCTGGATGGCAAAGCAGACGGCAATGATGGCGAGCCCGGCAATGACAAAGGCTTCGAGATAGCGGAACCCTAAGCGCTGCAGGTAGAGGATGATGAACACATCGAGCGCGGTGATGGCGACGCCGAGCGCCATAGGAATGCCAAACAGCAGCTTGAGGCCAATGGCGGTGCCGATGACTTCGGCGACGTCGGTTGCAACAATCGCGAGTTCGGCAAGGACCCAGAGCGGATAAGCGGCCCAAGGCGGAAAGCCGTCGCGGCAGGCTTGGGCGAGGTCACGCCCCGAGCCGATGGCGAGACGCGCGGCAAGCGATTGCAGGACGATCGCCATGATGTTGGAAAGCAGCGCGACGGTGAGCAGCGTGTAGCCGAATTGTGCGCCGCCCGCGAGAGAAGTGGCCCAGTTGCCGGGATCCATATAGCCGACGGCGACGAGGTATCCCGGACCCAAGAAACCGAGGAGGCGCCGCCACGGTGGCCCCGTGCGATCAACGCGCACCGTGCGGTACATGTCGGTCAACGGGGCGTCGCCGCGCTCGCGCAGCCAAGACGTTTTCGGGTTGGATGCGGCTTCAAGGCCAGCGTCTAGCGGTGACATGCCGTCTCCAGTTTGAGGCGCGGTGGTTGGTTTTACGGCCTGGGACTCTATTTGCAAATGACAATCATTCCTAACTGTAGCGGAATTGCGGCCCAAGTGCTAGACTAAATTGGCAGGGTTCTTTTAGGCGTGGAAGTGCCTGCGCCCCGGCGCGGAGGCTCAGACATAGTGGAGGCTCAGGCCATCGCTGTCGTTGCGGTGGGGGGCATCCGGAATGTGTGCGGGTGCCACGTCGATCCGCCGCTGTTTTAGGGGCTTTCGCACGAGGCCCTGCTCCTTGCTATGAGGGCGCCAGACATTTCACAGGGAGACACAAATGCCGATCATGCGCCACGAATCCACCGCCGTTTATTCGAAGGCCACGGAGGCTGGCGGTCTTGTATTTACTGCGGGCGTCATCCCGGCGGACCTTTCAAAGGATTGCGAAGGTCAAACGGCAGAAGTGCTGGCCGAGATCGACCGGCTCTTAAAGCTATGCGGCACGGATAAATCGAAAGTCGTGCAAGCGACGGTGTGGCTGAACGACATCCGCCATCGCGACGCGATGAACAAATCTTGGGCAGCTTGGCTTGGTGGCAAGGATGCGCCGGCACGCGCTTGCGTTGAAGCCAAGCTCATCGATCCGCGTATGCTGGTCGAGATCTCGGTCGTGGCGGCGAAGTGATCCAGACTGATGCAACCTCCGCGCTTGGCGGGCGGCCGGCAAAAGACGTTGCCAAGCGCAGTAAAAAGTGTGACGCCTTTGCCGCGTTTGGAAAATTTCACCCTGAAAGGCGCGTATTCTGGTCGAGGCACCTTCCTGAATCTGCAAGACTCTGGTCTGCGAATTGCCAGGTCAACCGATTTAGCTTTTCAGGATTGAGAACATGCCGATATCGAAGACATTGATTGCCTCGATCACTATTTTTGCCATGCTTGCAGCGGTGAGCACGGCTGAAGCTGCGAAAAAAAGAAAGCGGATCGTGCGGGCATCGCCAAGTGCCGGATTGGCTGCGGCAATCGCGGACGCGCCCCACGCTTCACGCCTCGAAGGAGGCCGCATTTGCTACATTGAACACGCCCACTACGGCTCAGGTAGCGGCAATAGCCGGCAGGCGGCAGAGCGCTCGGCCATTGGCTCGTGGTCGTCGTTCACAAGTTTCGAATACGGCTCGGCTTGGGCGAATTTCGGCAAGGCGGCGGGCAAGCGCATGTCGTGCTCGCAGTCGGGCGGTAGCTGGGATTGCTCGCTCGAGGCGCGGCCCTGCAAGTAGGCAGCAGCGCAAGTTGCAAAGATTAGAGAGCTGGCCCAAGTGGCCGGCTCTTTTGCTTTAGCGGCCTGTCAGCATGCGCCGGACAATTCGCATGACAAATCCCAGGAACCATTTCGACAAGAGCAGATTGATAATCCAGCTCATGATGCCGCCGTTCTTGAACCCAAGCAGATTGCCGAGGATCGAACGAATGATGCCTTCGAGTGAGCCGCCGCTGGGACCCGGCACTTGCGTGCCGCCGCGGCGGATGACGTCGGGCAGTTGAGGGAAACGACTTGGCGCGTTCTGACCATCGTTGATCCCAGGGATTTCGTCACCGGGGATGGGAAGTGGACTACCGCTGCCGGCGGTTGCCCCCCCCATGCCGCCACCAGAGCCGCCCGCCGTTTTGGGGAGATCAAAATCGAAATCTCCCGTGGGAGAATCGGGAAGGCTGAGTGGGCTTTCGCCGGGCAGCGGCAGAGGTCTGCGTCCTGAGACGGCAGCAAGGCCGCCAAATTTCTCGCCGATTTCGCCTTGGGCCTTGTTTTGTATGGCGCCGATCAAAAGGCTCGCCGCAGCCGGCAGCATGCGCTTGGCGACGTCCACGTCTAGTCCGGTTTGCGAAGCGGCTTTGGCCGCTATGCCTCGGCTGACGTGCTTGTTGCCGATCAGGACTTCGAGAATGTAGTTGCCAGCATTCGCAACCTGAGGCGAGGCGAGACCCTGCGGGTTATTCATGGCGAGGCCTAGAGCCGGCTTGCCGAGAAGGTCGACGACATCGGCAACGCCGCCGCGCGAGAGTGTGTTGCGCTCAATCCGGTCAGCCAGGGCCTGAAACATGATTTCAATGGCGGGCGTCGCCCGGTCTGGATCGACACCAAAAGCGGTCGCGAGGTTTTTGATGACGGCAGAGCTTGCGGCGTCGTTCAGGATTCGGTCGATCTGCAAGGCGTGTCTCCAGCACTCAGTGTTCGTTCAGGTGGCTGTATAGAGGGCTACATCGCGCCGGACTAGGGTCTGTCCGGTTTTGATTAAATCATGGACAGACCCTAGCTTTTTATTTTGCCGTGCTTCCTTTCGGAAAACCGGTTCCCACTTTTCCGGAAGCACTCTAGTGAGGATGGGGGCCTAGCCGAAAACAGGCTGGGCACCAAAGCAGCTTGACCGTTAGGCCCTTGAAACTAGGAAGAGGGTCAGGATGCCGCACCCATATGGGGGATGAGCAAGTGGCGCGTGTGCCTCGCAGGCATCGGGTCCATTCGTTCTGCACTAAAAGAGGGCTGTGCCCATGTTGCAACGCGGGGGCAGGTTTGGCATGGTCCGCCGCGACTCTCGCTTTTTTGCAACGAAAAGGCGGGCGGGACGGGGGGCAAGGGGAGCCAGTCTGCCTGTCTGTATCCGGAAAACACTCGGGCCAAAAGGGACCTCGTAATGACCAATATTCTTTGGGGGATTATCGCCTGCGGGGCGCTATCCATCCTATACGCTTACGTGACGTCGAATGCCGTCATGAAGGCCGACGCGGGCAATGCCCGTATGCAGGAAATTGCCGGCGCCATTCGTGAAGGCGCGCAAGCTTATCTCAATCGTCAATACCGCACGATCGCCATGGTCGGCGCGGTGATCTTCCTGTTGGCCTGGGCGTTGCTCGGACCGCTACAGGCTATCGGTTTCGCAATCGGTGCCGTGTTATCGGGTCTTGCAGGCTACATCGGCATGAACGTGTCGGTGCGCGCTAACGTACGCACGGCACAGGCGGCGACGGTTTCGCTCGCCAAGGGCCTCGACATTGCCTTTAAGGCGGGTGCCATCACCGGCATGCTGGTTGCGGGTCTCGCACTGCTCGGCGTTGCTGTTTATTACATGATCCTGACTGAGTCCCTCGGACACGCGCCGGGCAGCCGCACGGTCGTCGATGCGCTCGTATCGCTCGGCTTCGGCGCGTCTCTCATCTCGATCTTCGCCCGTCTCGGCGGCGGCATCTTCACGAAAGGCGCGGACGTTGGCGCCGATCTCGTCGGAAAAGTCGAAGCCGGTATTCCAGAAGACGATCCGCGCAACCCGGCAACGATTGCCGACAACGTTGGCGACAACGTCGGCGATTGCGCCGGCATGGCAGCCGACTTGTTCGAAACCTACGCCGTGACGGTTGTTGCGACCATGGTTCTGGCGGCGATCTTCTTCGCGGCCGCTCCGAACCTTGCGGCTTTGATGGTCTATCCGCTGGCCATCTGCGCGGCCTGCATCGTGACCTCGATCATCGGCACCTACTTCGTCAAGCTGGGCTCCAACGGCTCGATCATGGGCGCTCTTTATCGCGGCGTGATCGCGTCCGCCTTGCTTTCGATTATTGGCCTCTACGCGGCAACCCAGCACGTCATCGGCTTCGGTGAAGTTGGCAAAGTTGGGGACCTTGTGATCACCGGCTGGAACCTGTTCCTGTCGGGTCTCGTCGGTCTGGCGCTGACGGGTCTCATCGTCTGGATCACCGAGTATTACACAGGCATCGGCTATCGCCCGGTGCGCTCGATCAGCCAGGCGTCGGTCACCGGACACGGCACCAACGTCATTCAGGGTCTCGCGGTTTCGCTTGAAGCTTGTGCCCTACCGACGCTTGCCATCGTTGTGGGTATCTTGATGACCTACAACCTTGCGGGCCTCTTCGGCACAGCGATTGCGACGACCACCATGCTTGGCCTTGCCGGCATGATCGTTGCGCTCGATGCCTTTGGTCCCGTGACAGACAACGCCGGCGGCATTGCCGAAATGGCGGGTCTGCCGAAAGAAGTGCGCCGTTCGACCGACGCACTCGACGCGGTTGGCAACACCACGAAAGCCGTCACTAAGGGCTACGCCATTGGCTCGGCCGGTCTTGGCGCGCTGGTGCTGTTCGCGGCCTATAGCTCGGATCTTGCGCACTTCATTACGGAGGCCAACAAGCCGGGCGCCACTGCGTTCCAGTACTTCAAGGGCGTCAAGGTCGACTTCTCGCTGGCGAACCCCTACGTCGTGGTTGGCCTGCTGCTTGGCGGCTTGATCCCGTTCTTGTTCGGCGGCATGGCGATGACGGCAGTTGGCCGTGCGGCGGGTTCCGTCGTTGAAGAAGTTCGCCGTCAGTTCAAATCAAAGCCCGGCATCATGAAGGGCACTGAAAAGCCTGACTATGCGCGAGCCGTCGACTTGCTGACGCAGGCCGCCATTAAGGAAATGGTTGTGCCGTCGTTGCTGCCTGTATTGTCGCCTATCGTGCTGTTCTTCGCTATCAGCGCCGTTGCAGGTAAAGGCGCTGCGTTCTCGGCGGTCGGCGCGATGCTGTTGGGCGTTATCGTCACCGGCATCTTCGTTGCCATCTCGATGACCTCGGGCGGCGGCGCTTGGGACAACGCGAAAAAGTCGTTTGAAGACGGCTTCGTCGATAAGGACGGCGTCAAGCACTTGAAGGGCTCGGAAGCTCACAAAGCCTCCGTTACCGGCGACACCGTCGGCGATCCCTACAAGGATACAGCCGGCCCCGCCGTCAACCCGGCGATCAAGATCACCAACATCGTCGCGTTGTTGATGTTGGCCGTTCTCGCGCATCAGTAAGCGCTGGCACGGTGTCTGACCCGTCGTGTCGTAGACACGCCTCCGGCGTGACGGGTCTGACACCACCGGCATGAAGAAAATCGAAAAGCCCCGGCGTATTCTCCGGGGCTTTTTTTATTCGAGGCGTAACAGTGGGAATTTCCGCGCCTCTCTTGCCGACCTACAAGTGGTGGCGCAGTAGCAAGATCAAGCTGTGCAGATACCCAGTGCGGTCTTGCAAGTTTCGTGAAGTACTTCCATTGCAAAAATCATAGGTTGAAATTTTATCGAATTTACATTCTGGCTCTCGTACAGATAGCGCCAATCGACGAAGGCTCCACGTAGCTCCTCGATGCTCTTCCGATATTCCTCTAGTGTAGCTATCCCGCATTGCCATTTCGCCAGCGAAAGGTGCTTCTCTATGGCGGCACGAGCCGGTCCCGGAAGTTTGTCGAATAGGTCAAGTAGGTCGTGACCGCGTGATGGTGCATTGTGCAATTGACCAAGCGTCTTCAGATAGAGTTCGATGGCAAACGCACTGTTCACAACAAAAGGGATTGCACTCACTCCGTTTCTGGGCACCGATGGGAGGTCTTTGCTGTATAGATATGAAGATGTTGTTGCGAAAGCATGCGCATGATTGAACATCGCGCGCTCGCGATTGATCTCCTGATACAGCCCTCTTTCGCGAAGGATGCCAAGAGTTAGCGCTAGATCCTTGTGATCGTCGCCAGTACTTTCATATTCGGTGACGAAGCTTCCATTATAAAAAAGCTCTTTAGTTGCTGACATGTGTACTCCACCTAAGCAAAGGCAGCTCCCAACTTGACAGACTAATTGTAGTTTGTGGCCAAGCGTCGGCGCAGGCGACTGGTCGCGCCTCCCCACACCGTCATGGCCGCGTCGCGAAGCGATCGTGCGGAACGCACGACAGGCGGCCACCCACGACAAGTGGCCAAAAGCGAAATCGAGAGGTCTGCAAACACTTAGCAACAGAGTAATTTGCCGAAAGGCACAGAGTGTTGATGCTTGTCGTGGGTGGCCGACGACTACGCGATGCTTCGCATCGCCTCGGCCATGACGTTAGTACGAAGTTCCGTCCCCGCGTTTTCGGCCAGCACCGCGACGTGGCATCGGAATCGCCAACAAAAAAGGCGGCCAGAGCATTCAGCTCTTAACCACCTACACTTCCAACCGTACGAAAAACCTACCACAGGAGCGCAACGATGTCGATCAAAACCTATGGTTAGCGCTGAGGAAAAAGCGTTCACTTTGTTTGTTAGCGTTTGCCAGCGATCGATGCGACACGCGCTCAAGGCTACGACGGGAAATCTCCGGGGTCTTTATTTTTGGGGCAACTCAAGTAAGCCCGCGTGATGGGTTATTCTCTCTACATCGTCGCGTGTTCGGACGGAACGCTTTACACAGGCATCGCGACGGACGTTCAGCGCCGGGTTGCCGAACACAACGGGCTTAGCCCAAACGGCGATCCTGCGGGCGGAAAGCTCAAGGGCGCGCGCTATACTTCGGCACGCCGCCCCGTGCGACTTGTTTATGAAGCCGCGTTCGAAACGCGCTCGGCAGCCTCCAAGGAAGAGTTTCGCATCAAGCAGCTTTCGCGCGCTGAAAAAGACTTGCTGATCGCAAGCGCCGCCGAGAACTCGCGGCCAAACCGGTTTCGAAAACGCGATGACCGAACGCGCTGAAACATTCGACGCGATCATTCTGGGCGCGGGCGCTGCTGGCCTGATGTGCGCTTTGACGGCGGGGCAGCGCGGGCGGCGCGTACTGCTGCTTGAGCACACCGATAAAGCTGGCGCGAAAATTCTGATCTCCGGGGGCGGACGCTGCAACTTCACCAATCTCGATTGCGCACCGAAACGCTTCATCTCGGACAACCCGCATTTCTGCACATCCGCCTTGAGCCGCTACACGCAAAAAGATTTCATTAGTCTCGTCGCGCGGCACGGGATTGCCTATCACGAGAAAACGCTGGGTCAGCTGTTCTGCGATGGCTCGGCGCGGCAGATCGTGAAGATACTGCTCGACGAATGCACGGCCGGACACGTCGACGTCAGGCTCAGTCAGAAAGTCACAAGTGTGACGCGCTCGGAGACTTTCAAGGTCGAGTCGGAGACCGGTTCGTTTGCAGCGCCCGCGCTTGTTCTAGCAACCGGTGGCTTGTCGATCCCAAAGATGGGCGCGACGGGTTTCAGCTATGAACTCGCGCGGAAGTTTGGTTTGCGCGTGACAGAAACGATGCCGGGGCTGGTGCCGTTTAAACTTGCGGACGGAGCCCAAGGCTTTGATCCTGCTCTGGCCGGTGTGTCGCTTGATGCCGATGTATCGGTTGGAAAGCGTAGCTTCCGCGAAGCCGTGCTGTTCACGCATCGCGGCCTTTCTGGCCCGGCGATTTTGCAGATTTCGTCCTACTGGCGGCCGGGCGATGTGATCGCCGCCGATTTCATGCCGGATCAAGACGCGGCCGCGATGCTGATAGAGCGCAAACGGTCACGTGCTAAGTCATTGCCGCAAACAGTGCTTGGTGAGCTTTTGCCCGCACGTCTAGCGCAATATTTGGCGGCCGCACATTTGCCGCCAGTTGAAATGGCCAATATTCCCGATAGGACGCTCGCGGCGTTTGGTCAGCGTTTGAAGCGCTGGGAGTTTTCGCCTGCCGGTACAGAAGGCTATGCCAAGGCCGAAGTCACCACGGGCGGCATCGATACGCGCAATCTCTCATCTAAGACAATGGAAGCGCGTAATGTTCCCGGGCTCTACGCGATCGGCGAAGCCGTGGACGTGACGGGGTGGCTTGGCGGCTATAATTTCCAGTGGGCGTGGTCGAGCGGGTGGGTCGCAGGCCAGGCGATTTAGGCAAATCAATAACTATCGCCGAAGGTTTTTTTGCCAAGGTTGCGGAACATCGATTTCAAGACGCCCTCATCCTTGGCGCCGGGGGCGGGGGTCGAACGCGAGATGAAGTCGAATACCTTGCCGTCTTTGAGGCCGTAGTTGGCGACACTCTCTACCGTTTGACCTTCGTTGAAATAAACGGCGATGACCTTGCGGTCCTTTTCTTTGGGCAACATGAAAGACGACTGTCCCATAGTGCTCGAGATGTAATAGAACGCATTCCCATTGCCGACGACGGCTGTTGTTGCGGGGGAGCCAAGCGTTGTGCGGACCTGCTCTTGACTCATGCCGGGCTGGATCGCCTGCAAGTCTGTTTCATGGAATTGATGGCCGTGCTTGGTGATGGTTTCGCTGCACCCTGCCAGGGCTATCGCTAATCCAAGCGCCATTCCAAGTGCCAAGGCGCTGAACAGGGGCCTGGGCTGCGTCAATGGCAAAACATTCCGGCGCATTGGCTGTGTCATTGGGTAAGAATCATTTCCGAACGGGTGCATAAACCGATTAGACTGACGGCTGGCCTGTTGCAAAGCCGGTGGGGGTAGTTCTTGGTACACTTTGTCCAACCATCCCCAGCAATTTGGCCCATTATTCTGGTCCAATTTTGTGGCCTGGTCATCTGGCGCAAGCTGGCGATTGGACAAGGACTATTTCGTGATGTTGCAGTGGCTAAGGGGCCGGTCTCATATCCGGCGTAAAGCAGGGGAAATTTATGGCGCGGTCGTGGCCGCGGCCCGTCAACCTGCATTCTACCGGCAATACCGTGTCCCGGATACCCCGGAGGGACGGTTTGAAATGGTCGCGCTGATGCTATTTCTGGTTTTGGAACGTGTGAAACGGCTGGAGCCGGACGGCGAAGCGCTGACTCAAGCGACCATCGAAGCATTTGTGACCGACTTGGACGATTGCATGCGCGAAATGGGGGTAGGGGATCTAACGGTGCCTAAAAAGGTAAAACGGGCGGCGGCAGCGTTTTATGAGAGGGCGCGATATTACCGCTCAAGCCTCGCGGACGCGAACTCTGGCGGCGCGAACGCGACCAATGGCGATGAATTGGCTGAGGCGCTGGCTCGCTTCGTATTTGCCGGGAGTGCCGGCGCTCACGTTGACGCTTTGGCTAGATATGCCGAACGGGTCTCGGCCCGGCTTGGGAGCGCGCCTGACGGGGATTTGGACGGCGGTTTAGTGGGACAATATTTGCTTGAAGGCGAAGTGAGACGAGCGACATGACGCAACTTTCGAATTGGTCGCATGTGACGACAGAAATTCCGGACCGGGGGCTGGCGCGAGAGCGCGCGGCATCCGAAGCCGAGCGCGAAGATATAGCGCGTGCGCTGAAATTGATTTCGCTCGATAAGCTCGTTGCGAACTACCGCATCACCAGCATATCAGGCGGGGCCTGGCGGCTCGCCGGACGAATAACCGCGGACGTCGCGCAATCCTGTATTGTGTCGCTAGACCCGGTGCCTGCGCACTTGGAAGAATCGTTCGATGTCGAATTCTGGCAGGATGCGCGCGCAGACGAGTCGGGGGGCGATTTGAGCGTGCTGCAGGGGCCTGATATCGAGCCACTGGATGGGAACGATATTCCCACTGGGAGAATCGTCTTCGAGACACTTGCCGCAGCGCTTGACCCCTATCCGCGCAAGGAAAACGCCTCCTTTGATTGGACGGAGCCTGTCGTTTCGAACGAGAAAAAGACAAGTCCGTTCGCCGTATTGGCTAGGCTCAAGGGCAAGGAATGACGGCTGATGGTGTCGAAGTGCGGCACCCAGCCGTAGAGGGGCGAATTCGGGTTGTCTCATGACCTAAAACGGCTATGGTCCACCCGTTTTGGCCACTCTTTTTCCCGGGCGCGGCCGGAATAACAAGTCTGCCGCATTGGCGCGGCAAATCCACTTAGGTCATCAAGGGCCAGCACAAAAATATGGCGAGCCCCAAGACAATCGCACTCGACGCCATGGGCGGGGATCACGGACCTGAAGTCGTTGTACCGGGCGCTGCTTTGTCGCTTGAGCGCCATCCCAATTTGAGCTTCATTTTTTACGGCGACGAAGTGCGCATACGCGCTGCCCTCGCACCACACAAAAACCTGCAAGCCAAATCACGTGTCGTGCATACGTTGCACGTCATCAGCATGGAAGAAAAGCCAAGTCAGGCGCTGCGGCGCGGCAAGGGCTCAAGCATGTGGCTGGCGCTTGAAGCGGTTAAAACCGGCGAGGCCCATGCCGCCGTTTCAGCCGGCAACACGGGCGCGCTGATGGCTATGGCGAAAGTCATCCTGCGCACGATTTCCGGGATCGATCGTCCAGCCCTTGCCGCACTTTGGCCGACAGTGCGTTCAGAGTGCATTGTTCTCGACGTTGGCGCAAACATAGGTGCGACAGCGCGCAAGTTGTCGGAATTCGCACTGATGGGCGCCGCCATGGCCCGGGCCATTTTTCATATCGAGCGGCCGACCGTCGGCCTGCTTAACGTCGGGGTCGAAGACATCAAGGGCGTTGAAGAAGTGCGCGATGCGCATGCCTGGCTCCGAGGCACGGCCGACCTGCCAATCGACTACAAGGGATTTGTCGAAGGCGATCAAATTGGGCACGGCGCCGTCGATGTCGTGGTTGTCGAGGGGTTCGCCGGCAACATCGCCTTGAAGACGGCGGAAGGTACCGCGCGTCAAATTGGCGTGTACCTTAAAGGGGCCATGACAAGTTCACTGGTGACGAAGCTTGGGGCCATGCTGGCTCGTGGCGGCTTTAAGGTACTGAAAGCCAAGATGGATCCGCGCCGGTTGAATGGCGGCACATTCCTTGGCCTCAAAGGCATCGCGGTGAAGAGCCACGGCGGCACCGACGCGTTCGGATTTGCGAGTGCCGTTGACCTCGCCTACGAGATGGCCGAGTCCGGACTAATCGCCCGCCTTACCGCAGATCTCGATGCGTTTCATCATAAGCTCGAAGCGGCCGGTCGCGAGACGGTTCGCCCTATAAGTGCGGCGGGCTGAAGGCAGGAAAGGACGCAAGCGTGGCAGTCATACGTTCAGTCATTCGTGGCGTCGGAGCCCATCTTCCGAAGCGCATCATGACAAACGACGATATCTCGAAAATCGTCGATACGACGGATGAGTGGATTCGCGAGCGCACTGGCATCCGCCAGCGCCACATCGCAGGCGACGACGAGCTGACCAGCGATCTTGGCGCGGCGGCAGCAAAGCAAGCGCTTATTCGTGCTGGTATTGATCCCGTTGATATTGACTTGATCGTTTGTGCAACGGCAACGCCCGACCGGACGTTTCCGGCAACAGCAGTGCGCATTCAGCAAATGCTAGGCGTTACGAAAGGCGCGGCGTTCGATATTCAAGCGGTCTGCTCGGGCTTCGTGTTTGCGATGACGGTCGCGGATAATTTCCTTAAGACCGGGCAGTTCCACCGCGCCATTGTCATTGGTGCAGAAACATTTTCGCGCATTCTCGATTGGACGGACCGGGGCACCTGCGTGCTGTTTGGAGATGGGGCCGGCGCTGTCGTGCTTGAAGCCCAACCGCAACACAACGGACGGGATGATCGCGGAATTCTCTCAACCCGTATCCGCTCCGACGGCCGTTTCGAAGATCTACTTTATGTTGATGGCGGGCCAGGCTCGACCAAAACGGTTGGCCACTTGCGGATGAACGGACGCGAAGTGTTTCGCCACGCTGTGCAGAAAATATCGGGCGTGATCGAAGAGACGCTGGTTGCAACGGGTTATGCGGCCGACGAGATCGATCTATATGTGCCGCATCAAGCAAACCAGCGCATACTTGACGGCATTGCAAAGAAGCTTGGCGTTGATCCCGCAAAAATTGTCATGACATTGGACAAGCACGGCAATACGTCGGCGGCATCCATTCCCCTGGCGCTGAACCAGGCATTTGAAGATCACCGTATTAAGGAAGGCAGCCTGGTCCTCATGGAGGCTATGGGGGGCGGTTTCACCTGGGGCGCGGTATTGGCGCGCTGGTAAATCGGCGGGCAATAAGGTGAAGACGGCGAGCAGCCTAAATCGCCTCTGTTGGTCAGTAAATTCAAATTGTGCGCTGCGGCATTGGAATTCCGTGAGATTTCAGGTGCTTGATTGCGCTTTACGTTGACCGCGGCAATTTAGCCCGTTAGCATCCCCATCGAAAATCGGCGGCAATCGGGGAAAAAATTCATGGGAGGCCAGACATGGGAGGCAAGACGCTGACACGTGCCGATCTCGCAGAGGCGGTGGTGGAAAAGGTGGGCTTACCGCGTAACGAGAGTCTAGGATCTCGTAGAGAGAGTTCTTGAAGAGATTTCGGGAAGTTTGGCGCTGGGCGATACGGTCAAACTGTCATCGTTTGGTTCGTTCGGAATTCGCCAAAAGGGTCAGCGCATCGGGCGCAACCCAAAAACTGGAAAAGAAGTTCCGATCACGCCGCGCCGCGTTCTCGTATTCCGGCCGTCGAATATCATGAAAGACCGGATCAATCAGGGTCAAGGCAAGCGCCGCGGCTAAGCCCGTCAATTCGTTGTAGAAAACGGCGCTCAAAAAGTCCGTCATGTTTGACGCAGATTTGAGACGCGGCGGAGCTTTTCTGATATGGTTTGCGTCGCGTGTGCTTGCGTGTGAGCCGCATGGTCCCAGCGATATTGGGCCTGCACTGGTGTGGCCGTTTTATTGAGTCATTAAGACCTGGTGGCCTCACAATGTGAGAGGCGATAGATGGCCTCGAATTTCAGAGGGCGAGATCTTTGCGATGAACAAATCAGCCGATGCATTTCGCACCATAGGTGAGGTTGCGGAAGAGCTTGATGTTCCCAAGCATGTCCTGCGATTTTGGGAAGGTAAGTTTCCCCAAATCAAGCCGATGAAACGCGGCGGCGGGCGGCGTTATTACCGCCCGGAGGATATGGAGCTGCTGCGCGGTATCCGCCATCTGCTGCATGCCGAAGGCTATACGATCAAAGGTGTCCAGAAAATCTTACGAGAGCAGGGCATCGATCAGGTCAAGACGATTGCGCGCGATGCGATGGAAGCGGCTGGAGCGCGCAGCGCTGCCAAGAAGGCGAACCGGCACAAGGCAGGTTCCGGGCCAGCGCTGGTGCAAGTCCATCGTGGCGATGCGGTGAACGCACGTGATGCTAAGCCCGCAGCCGTCAAATTGAAGGATGGTACTCTGGCGGCGACAAATCCGTCGGTTCACCCTTCAAAATTAGAGGTGCTGAAATTGGCCATCCGCGAACTTGAAGCCTGTCGCGCACTCTTAAAAGGTACGAGTGAACCCCGATTGGCGACGCCAGCAAAACAAGCGCGGGCGGGCAGCCGCACGTGACCGGCGGCCTTTGGGCGTCAATTGAGTTGGGGGTGGCAATCAATTTGGGGCAATCCACCAATTGGGGCATTTACCAGCATGGCTGCTGAAGCCAACTATGAAGTGTGGTTTGCCGATCTAGGCCGCTGCTGGGCTGAACTCGAAATCGAAGAGCGCCGTTACGCCCGGTTGTCTGCGGACGAATTAGCCCGCGTCGAGCGGATGAGCGCCGCCGATCAGCGCCGCCTCTGGCGCGCCGCGCATATAGCACTTCGCGACATTTTGGAACGCATCTGTGGCCCAGACATGCGCGGCGTGCCGTTCGTTTCGCAGGCCGGCGGCCGGCCCGAACTGGCGCAAGGGCTCGCTGCTCGATCAGATGGCGCTCGACTATCGTTCAACTTGTCGCATACGGCTGAAGTTGCGTTGATTGGCATTTCGCGTGCCGGGGCAATCGGCGTCGATATCGAAGCGCTCCATTCCCGCAATTTTTCAGAGGCACGGCGGCAAAAGATCGAGGGGATTGCCCTTGATATCGCCGGCGGCCGGGCCTTGCCAGTTGATACGGACCGGCGCTTCTTGCAGGCCTGGACGCGTATCGAAGCCCTCTCAAAAGCCGATGGCCGCGGGGTCTTACACACTCTCGGTGCCTCGGGCGGCACAGCGCCGGACGGCGTAGGGCAACTCGTGGGCGTGCTAGCCGTGCGTGACCTGGACGTTGGCGCTGGTTATTGTGCCAGCGTCGCGGGCCGCGCTTTGCCGGACGTGCTGGCGGTCAAGACCTACGTTCCAGGTAGAGTTCAGCCATTGTGAGCGCTTGATTTTACGCAGGCATGATGGCCGTTGACCTAAAGGCCCGGGGCAGGCACAAGAGGGCGCATCGGAGCGTAGCGCAGTCTGGTAGCGCACTTGCCTGGGGGGCAAGGGGTCGCAGGTTCAAATCCTGTCGCTCCGACCAATATTTTCAATACAAATCGCGGTTTTGATTGCCGGAGTCCGCATGGCGGCAAAAGCAAATTGTCTGCCCCAAAGCGTGATGTCAAATTGCGGCCGGGTGCGGCCCAATAATAGATTGGGTGGTGCCTTTATCTTCGCTTTCGCGACTTGCGCCGCCGATCACACCCTGCTTCGTTAGTGCGGGTTGACCAGCTGGAAGCTCTAATCTCACGCCAAGCCCCCCTTCTGCGGCCTCGAAGAGCGAGATCGTTCCGTCATAGGCATCCACAATGTCTTTGGCGATCGTTAATCCAAGGCCGGTTCCCGGTATGCTTTCGTCTAGCCGGATGCCGCGTTTCAAGATCCGGGCGTGGTCAGACTTTGGTGCGCCTGGGCCATCGTCGGCAATTTCAATTGCGACAAGACTTGCCGAACGGGTGATGCGAATAGTAACGGCCGTGCGGGCCCATTTTCTGGCATTGTCTAAAAGATTGCCAAACAGTTCAATCGCGTCTGCGTCCTCGATCATTGTCGTCGTATCACCCACGGCCTCAATGGCCCAATCGAGATCGTCGCCGCGCGGCAAGCGTTCCATCGTATGCACGACGCGGCCGATAATGGAGTTCAAATCTGCTTTGAATGTTAAGTGGGCATCCGCCGCAATGCGGGACTTCGTCAACTCACGATGGATGTGATGGTTCATGGCGTCGATCTGTTTGGCAATTTCGCCGGCGGCTTCCATCTCGCCTGAATCGCGCAATTGCGATACCAGCATCGAGACAGCGTGCAGAGGCGTTTTCAACCCGTGGGCCAAATCCCCCGCGCGCATCCGTGCCCGCTCCACCGCCAATTCTTGCGCTTCAAGTAAATTGTTGGTCTCGTCGATAAGCGGCTTCAGTTCGTCGGGGAAACCGGTGCTGATACGCCGGTCGTGGCCGAGGCGAATACGCTCAATGGCATTTCTCAATTGCTCGGCCGGACGTAAGCCGACGTTGACCTGGATCCAGGCCGATGTCAGCAATAATGCCGCAAGGCCGCCGAGTGCCAAGACGACGTAATTGCGGAATTGACTAATGAGCTCCGCAAGTTCCTCGTTGTCCATCGCCACCAGGATCGTGACGTTCGGACTTGCATTGGATGTCTTGGCTATGGCGAAGAGAGTTTGACCGGCAGGACTTTTGAGATCACGGATTGGCGTGCCGCTGACATCAAAGCTATTCGTCGCGATGTCGATGAATGTGCTGCCGAGGGAGTTCGACCTCAATTGCGGCTTGCCAAAATAAGCGATTTGCCAGTAGCGCCCGGAGAGTGGTTGGGTAAAGCGGGAATCGGAAATGGTCGCGACGGGCTCCTCGCCGGCTGAATTGGAAGGCCGGAACGACTGGGCAAGCTGGGCGGCGGCCGCCTCCAGTTCCCGAGAGGCCTGTTCGTGAATAAGACGGTCAAATGTGTGCATCAACAGTAGGCCAGCCGCCAAGATCACAACCTGTTTGACGAGGATGTTTGCCGCCATGAGACGGAAGCGAATGGACGAAGAGGCGCTCACGTGCTGGTCCTTATGACATAACCCTGCCCTCGCTGGGTCTCGATGACATCCGGCCCGATTTTCTTCCGGAGCCTAACCATGAGACGCTCAAGCGCGTTGATGTCCTTGGCGTTGGTGCTCCCATAGACATAGTCAAGGAGTTCAGGAGCGGACATGATCTCCCCCGCGCGGTTTGCGAGTTCGGAAAAGAGCCGGAATTCTAGAGGTGTTAACGCGATCTTGGTGCCGTCCCTGGTGAATTCGCGGCGAGCGACGTCTGCGATGAAGCCGCCAAACCGCAAGATATTTGTGTCTGGAGCCGTGGAATGGCGTGACGCCCGCCGCAAAACCGCGCCGATGCGTGCGACCAGCTCCTCGACGGCAAAGGGCTTGGGGAGATAGTCGTCGGCTCCGGAGTCGATGCCGTTGACGCGTTCTGGCCAGCTGGCCCGGGCCGTCACGACAATGACCGGCATGGTACGGCCGTTTTTTCTCCAGCTTTTCAGCACGGAGAGGCCATCGAGATAGGGGAGGCCAAGGTCGAGGATGATCGCCGCATAGTCTTCTGTCTCGCCAAGACGGCAAGCTTCTTCGCCGTCGTGAACGACGTCTGTGACGTAGCCCGACTTGCGCAAGTATCTCTGCATATTTTTAGCCACGCCCTGCTCGTCTTCGACGACCAGAATGCGCAAGGGCTTTGCGTCCATTTGAGGTGCCGTCCGCATGGGGTCTAACTAGGGTTTTCACTATTCAAGCTTATTGCTGTTGTGCCCGATCAGCGCTGACATCCAGCTGACATACCAATCACTTGGCCAACCACTTGGCCAACACCTCGAGGTGGTTTGCACAAAAGACGGAAGGCGGTGTATGCGGCTTGGTTTGCGCACGCCGTTCAGGAACACTGTTCGAGGCGCCGGGTTCCCAAGTGCGGTCGTTCGGCGAGGTTCCCGAATGGGGATGGGACAATCCTCGGGTCTGGATTCTCGGCGCGAGACATGGCTCGCTCAAATTTCTCCTGGCTCATTATAGAAGCCGATCCAAGGCCGGCGGCGTAAGAGGGAGCTAGACATCAAGACATCGAGTTTTACGGGCAGACCCATGCTGCCCCGCCGCAGATGCGAGGCCGGATGATCCAAAAAACCCGGTCTGTCATCCTGTCGTCATTTTTCAGACCTTAGTCTGATGAGATTCAGACTTTAAGTTATCGCTAGTTAAGTGCGAGAATGTCTTGTTTTCGTTTTACCGTAAGCTAACGATGTCTTCGCTGATTAACCAATCTGCCCACTCACTTCCAGGCAGGTTCAAGCTGCCGAATTACGTGACCTGACTTTTCAAGCGTCGCAGGCGTGACCGTGAATATTTGGTACAGTCATATGTTCGGAGTTGCAGCGCCAAAATCCGGTGCGTCGCTGGCGCTGGGTTTTGCTCCAGTCTCGCGCCACGAACGCCCTGCGGACGGGAGTTTATCGCATGGCAAATGACTTCCCAGGTCCTGGAGAATTCGCTGCCGGTGGTGTTGATGCGCCAGGGACGGTTGTGCCCGGTACCCAAGCTCATGATGGCTCAGACAAAGCGAAGGCATGGATTGCGCCCGACAAGGACGCGCCGGCTGGATGTGGTCGCGTTATGCTTACGCGGACTGACGGTCCGGCCGGATCTGAAATTGAGAAAAACCCGGTCGCGGTTATCCCTGCAGGGTTTGGTTTTCTCAAAAATGTTTTAGGAATATTGTCTCCTGAGGGCCCGCAGGTTTCAGGAAACATTGCGATAAAATCAAAGTCAGCCGCCAACGACAATGCGTACTGGGTTGGCGAAGAAAACGGAGATGGCGGCGGCGGCGTTTACGGAAGCGACGCCGATGTGGCAACGCTTGCAGACGGAAGTTCGGTTGTCGCTTGGATAGGCGCAGACCGTATTGTTCACGCGAAGTGCTATGCCGCAGACGCAGATGCGCAAGGTGCCGGACCGGAAGAGACGGCGGCGCGCGCAGAACATTCAGATCAAATAAATTCGCTGCTTGCCAATCTCGGCGGCGCCGGCCAGCGCGCAGGTAACGCCGAAGGACGAGTCAAAGTTACCGCATTCGGGCAAGGCGGTTTTGCTGCGCTGTGGATCGCGGATTTCGGATTTACGGCTGCCCTCATGGGCAAGCTTTATATGTTGCAGCAGGACCCAGCTGGTGACGCGGGCACTGGCCTGCCGGGCATCCAAGCCACAGGGTGGACGGTCAAAGACGTTTCACCGGTTGCGGTGCCAAGGTTTGCGTCGAATATCTCCATCGAAGTATCTGACGACGGCCGGGTCTCGGTCGGCTACCAGTCGGAACCGGGCGACGGCGGGTCAATGTTTGCAGTCACCTTTGTAAACGGCGACGCGGGCGAAGGCCAATTGCTGGGCTCTGACGGCAATGAGTTACTCACGCCCGAGAGTGAGATTGCTGATCTTCAAGTGCCACACGGCAGTTCTGCGCCCGTGACGTTCCAGAATGTCAGCTCGGATAGTGCGACTTCAGTCGGCGATGGGGGAACTAAGTACCCTGGAAGCGCCGCCAGCGAGGCAGCGGAGGACATCGCTGCTGGTCCGTTGCTGGGATCTTCGTTGCCGGACCTTTCGGGTGACGTTGAACTCACCGGAACGCCGATTGTCATTGCCGGTGGGGCGAACGATTCTGTCGCGCAAAAGGCGCCACAAGTCGTTGTGACCGAAAGCGGCAACATCGCAATTCTGCATGTATCGGCCGGTGAAGCCCCAGGGACATCGGTCATTGAGGTTGGGCTCCTTGAAAGTGACGGAACCCCTGTCGTTGGTTCTGGCGGTGTGCCAGCGACGGCCGTGGTTGCGACCGATGCCATCATCGAGGTGGCTGAGCGGCCAAATCTCGAACTCGGCCCATCGATTTCGACGGCGGGTGACAACGTTGTTGTCGCGTATGTATCGGACTCCGGTGGTGGAGATCACACGAATTACCGGCTTAACCTGCAATTGATCAACAGCGATGGTGAGCTGGCGAGCGATGCGCCGGTCGTGGTGGCGCTGGCTGCAGAGCATGAGACAACGTATTCAGATTTTGCGACAGCCGGATACTGCGACCACAGCGACGAAGACGAGAATTCAGATAGCACCATCGCGACGCACGAAGGAGCGGATGAGAGTGATGGCCCGTCTGCTCCGGACACAGTCAATACCGCCGAAGCGCCCATCACGGAAACCGCTCAAGTCGCCATAGTTTGGGTCGAGAATGCCGATGCGAGCGGCTACGGCAGCATTATGGGCCAGCGCTTCAGCGTTGTGGCAAACAATGGCGACAGCCAGGGCAACGGTGATAGCGTCGATAACAGTGGATCCGGAAACCCCGGCGATAGCGCGGGCGACGGGGACGGCGGTCTGGTTCTTGTAGCGCTAGGACGCGATGGCTCTGCAAGTTCGAGTGACAGCGAAAGCGATTCGCCATTCCAACTGCAATCCGGCACCGCAGAGAGTGTCATTGGCCGTGCGCCTCAAGTTTCCGGATGTGGCGACGATGGCATCGCCGTGGCCTGGGTGCAGGAAACGAGCCCCGGTAGTGGCGTCGAAGTGGTGGCTGGCGAAGTACTGCAGGCACACGGAGGCACCTCAATACTTGCCATCAACCTCACGGGGCTGATCAGCAATGGCATCGTGCACGGAACGGAGCCATCGCTGCTTTCCAATGATCAAGGCGATATCGTCATAGGCTGGGTGCAAAGCAACGGTAACGGTCAATACGAGGCGGCGGCCGCCGTTTATCGCGCTCTAGAAACCGGCGGTTGGTCGGTGCCGGAAACGGCAATCATACTGCGGACCTTCGATTCTGAACCAAGGAATCTCGACTTCGGACTACAAGGCGGTGACGATGCAACAATACTTCTGAGCTGGAGCAGCAGCGGTTCGCGGGTGAGCGGTGCGCGCTTCGATCTCGACGGCAACCAAGAAGGCAGCGTTTTCCGCATTAGTGGCGACGACAATGACACTGGCAACGAAGGCGATTTGAGCGTCGCCGGGCTAGCCGACGGCCGTATCGTCGTCGTCTACACACAAGCTGACGGCGACGACACCGATATCAGTGCCATGATCGTGCAGACGGCGCCGAGTTCCGTACCAGGTAATACGGATGATGATAGCAGCGTAAGCGATAACAGTGGGTCGGGCGGCTCGGGAAGTGAATCGAGAGACCAAAGTCAAGATAGCGCGTCGCAGGCGGTTGCGGTCATCGTCATAACGCAGTCGGATTTTAGCTCCAGCGCCGACAGCGTCAGTGGTGACACTGGAAGCACGACGAGTCTTGTTGTGGTCGATTTGGACAGCGACTTGATCCGGGTGAACGATATAGCCGCGATCAATGTGGCGTCGATCGCCGCCGGTGATGCCAGCGTTTCCGGAAGCAGCAGCAGTGGCTCTGGTTCGGATAATTCTGGGACCGGCCGCGGCGATGACTATGGCTATGACGACGACTATGACGACGACTATGACTATGACGCAAATAGCGATGTGGATGACGCCAGCGACGATAACGACAACAGCGGAAAAGGTTCGTCAGGTAGTGGCAATGATGATGACAATAGCGACACTCTCGCTTTTGCCTTTGGCTACGGAAACGACATCGCAGATTATTACGAAGACGATCACGTTTTCGACGTTACTGAACCAGTCGCAGAGATGTTTGACTCGCTTCAGTTCGCAAATGCGCTGAGCGACAATGGCAATGGCGAAGTCCTTGTCTTTGAAGCTTCAAATCTCGTCGTCATCCGGGACTTCGATGCACTTTAGAAATAGCGGGGCGTTTTGAAATGAGACGGCACGGAAAATGCAGTTGGGACCAAGGGCCCCCGTTAATATTAAGGGGACACCTCCGGGAATTTTGAACGTCGGTGCGGTGAATCGAGGCCATTGCGAATCTGAGTATGTATTTAGTTAGAAGGCGGGCGTCATGGCGGTAAAAGGCAAAATTGGGGAAGTAAGGGCGGCAATGGGATCGCTCGGCCCCCTGATCCCGACGGTCGGATTAATTTCGTGCGTCGTGAACGTGTTGGCATTAACTGGCTCGTTTTATATGCTTCAGGTCTATGACCGGGTGCTCTCGAGCCGCAGTATTCCAACGCTGGTTGCGCTCTCGGCGCTGGCGATCGGTCTCTACATTTTCCAGGGTGCACTTGAAGTCATTCGTGGCCAGATATTCGTCCGCCTAGCCAGCCGCGTCGACCGGCAGCTGTCTGCAAAAGCTCACGATGCCGCTCTGCGTCTGCCGCTCTACGGCGGGTCGCGCGCTGAAGCCCTTCAGCCGATGCGCGACGTCGATACAGTCAGGTCATTCATGGCTGGAGCGGGCCCGGTTGCTCTATTCGACGTGCCGTGGATGCCGCTCTATATCGGATTTGTGTTCTTGCTCCATCCAATGCTGGGTGTGGTGACGTGTGCCGGCGCGATTGTCATGCTGTTTTTGACCTTGGCCAGCGAACGTATGGTGAAAAAGCCAGCCGGCGACGCGACCATCGCTGCGTCGGAACGGCTTGGTCTTGCGCAGGCTTGCGAGCGCAATGCTGAAGTCGTGCGGGCCATGGGCTTTGGCGGCAGGTTGCAGCGCCGCTATCTGGATGCCAATGAACGCCACCTCACTGCAAATGAAAGACTGAGCGACGTGGGCGGCGGGCTGTCGGTGGTGTCCAAAGTGTTCCGGATGCTCTTGCAATCAGCGTTACTCGGCATCGGTGCTTATTATACCATCCAAGGTGATATGTCGGCCGGTGCCATCATCGCCGTGTCAATTGCCGCATCGCGCGCGCTGGCTCCTATCGAGACGGCGATTGCAAACTGGAAAGGCTTTGTGGCGTCGCGGCAAGCTGCCGAACGCTTGAACAAAGTGTTTACCGCGCTTCCGGCGGAGCAAGAGCCAATTGACTTGCCCAAGCCGTTCAAGTCGCTCAGCATCGAAGGGCTTGCAGTACTCATTCCGGGCAGTCAGCGTTTTGTGTTGAATTCGATTTCGATGGATGTCGCAGCTGGACAAGCGCTGGCGATTATTGGACCGAGTGCTGCAGGCAAATCGTCATTGGCGCGAGCCATGGTTGGTATTTGGCCGGCGGCGCGCGGCTCAATCCGGTTGGATGGTGCCGGTCTCGAACGCTGGTCCAACGAAAGTCTCGGAAAACATATCGGTTACATGCCGCAGGACGTTGATCTGTTCGAAGGGACAATCACCGAAAACATCTCCCGGTTCGAGGAAAACGCCGATAGCGCGGCCATTCTCGATGCCGCACGGGCGGCAGATGTGCATGAAATGATCCTGAGACTTCCGAACGGCTATGAAACACGTATGGGTGATCGTGGTACATCGCTTTCGGCCGGGCAGCGTCAGCGGATTGGCTTGGCGCGCGCACTTTATCGCAATCCATTTCTCGTCATTCTGGACGAGCCTAACTCAAATCTGGACGCCGACGGCGATGCCGCTCTCATGAAGGCCATCGTGTCGGTCAAACAACGCGGCGGTATCGCCGTGGTGGTATCGCACCGGCCGACGGTCCTGCAAGCGGTCGATCTTGTGGCCGTGGTTGGCAACGGGCAATTGACAGCATTTGGGCCTCGCGACGAAATCATTCGCAAAGCAACGAAACAAGGGTCAAATGTGCTACCAATAAGCAATCAGGGTGGCGGCAAAGTTGGTTGATGGCGGGGGCCTGACACAATAGGGCCGCCCGAAGGTCCGCCTGAACGTCAAGTCGAACCCGACCCGCTAGGAACGCAATGAAGGCCGGAGTACCAAGACTCGAAACTCAAATGCGCCGCCGGCTGCTCATGGGGCTTTTGCTGACGGTGCTGCTTGTGGGCGGCTTGGGTGGCTGGGGCGCGGTTGCGTCGATATCAAGTGCGGTGATCGCGCCGGGCCTCATTGTCGTCGATGGCCACGGCAAGAAAGTGCAGCATCCAACAGGCGGTGTTATCGGCGCAATTTTGGTTAAGGGCGGCTCCAAGGTCCAAGCAGGAGACGTCGTTATCCGGCTCGACCCAACTCAGACCCGCGCGGCACTCGGCGTCGTCACTTCGCAACAGGTACAACTCGAAGGCCGCAGAGCCCGTTTAGCGGCCGAGCGCGACCAATCCTCTAAGGTGACCTTCCCACAGGGCTATCTTGAGAGTTCGCCTGAAGCCACCGAAATTGCCCAAAGCGAACAACGCCTCTATGCCGCCCGGTTGTCTGCAAAGGGCGGGCAGAAATCGCAGCTGTCCGAAAGGATCGGCCAGTTTCGTCAGGAAATCGAAGGTCTGCAGGCACAGCTCGTTGCCAAGGAAACCGAAGTCAAATTGGTGACCGAGGAATTCGAGCGTGTCAGCGACATGTACAAAAAGAATCTGACGCCGGTAACGCGGGTCTTGACGGCCGAGCGTGATGTGACGCGCCTGCAGGGCGAGCGCGGTGCCCTTGTCTCGAATGTCGCCCGCGCTAAGGGCCAGATCAGTGAAATAGAAGTTCAAATCATCTCACTCGATCAAACGATGCAATCTGAATCCATGAAGGAATTGCGCGAAGTCGAGGCACGCTTGGCGGAATTGGCCGAGCGCCGCAACGCGGCCCAGGACCAGCTTGACCGTATCGATATCAAGGCGCCGCGTTCGGGCGTTGTCCATGAACTGCAGGTTCACACTGTTGGCGGCGTCATACAGCCGGCCGAGACGCTGATGACGATTATCCCAAGCGACGACAAGCTCGCCGTTGAAGTAAGAATCGCGCCAACAGATATTGATCAGATTACGATTGGGCAGAAAGCGACACTCAGGTTTTCAGCATTCAATCAGCGCACGACGCCTGAATTTATTGGCGCAATACAGCAGATTGCCGGTGATTTGACGAAAGAGCCGCAAACGGGTGTGTCCTATTATGTCGCCCGCATTGCCATATCGGATGAACACCAGGACGATGTTCGCGCCCTTAAGCTTGTACCCGGCATGCCTGTCGAGACGTTTGTCGAAACGGGCAGCCGGACGGCTATATCTTATCTCTTCAAGCCATTTAGTGATCAGATATCGCGGGCTTTCCGTGAGGAATGATTTTGCCCCCGCCGTCCGTACGGGTTGAACGGCGAAGCTCAATTAATGTGGCCGATTTGGTGATTTGAAAGAAAATATTTTCTCGCCAGCGTACTTAAAAACAAGGGCAAATTGATTTGAATTGCCGAATGCCTCGGACTATAGTGCATGCATAATATTTCAATTTGTTGTCTTGGTGGCGGGCTGAAGTGATGGCGTATTCAGCGGTTCAAGTACCGATAGCAGCAACCGGCGGCGGAACAGCTGCGGAGCAGCTTAACTCAAGGCAATCGAGCCAATTGTCTGCGGCCGGCCGGACAAACGGCGCGCAACTGGAGCACGACGAAAGCGGCCGCAACAGTTCATGGCAGGTTCCCGGAAAATACTTCGAACGCCGGATGTTTGCCGACGGCAAGCTGCAGATGCCGGATGGCGCGGTGGTGCCTTTCTGGGGCTTTGAGGATCCCGTCGCGGCACCCGGACAGAAGTTATTTCCCTCGCCAGCTATTCGTTTGCGCGAAGGCGAAGTTGCGCACGTAAAATTGGAAACGCTGAGTGCGTCGCCGGCGGCTTCGACTTGGCCGCACAAAGGCGCGCGTTCTTTCGCGCGTTCTGGCAAGATACTGGCGGTGCAGAAGCGCGAAAGCCTTATCTACCAGTGGCAGCCGAAGAAGGCTGGTACGTGGCTCTATCAAAGCCATCTGAGTTCGGTCCGGGATTTTGAACTTGGGCTCTTTGGGTTGTTGATTGTCGATCCACTGCCCGATGACGACGGTTCGATACGAGCCTATCGTGGTGGGCCGGCCTACGACGTCGAACGCTGCTGGGTTCTCGACGACGTTGATCCAGAATGGCATACAGATGCCGGGCTGCTTTCGGGTGCGCCCGGATCTGAGCGCGAGCGGCCTTTCGTTCCTCAATACTTTCTCATTAACGGCGTGCCCAACACCCAGGCCATGCACGATGAGCGTGTAGCGATCGACGCCAAGGCCGGTGACAAGGTACTCATCCGGTTGCTCAATGCCAGTTTCTCACTGGTGCGTGTCAAAATCGAAGGCCTGCAAGGTCAGATCATCTCGGTTGATGGTAATGCGCTAGCGAGTGCGGAGCATCCTTGGTCAAAATGGTGCCCCGTGAAACCCAATCACCCCGTCTATCTGGCGACGGGTGCCCGCAATGATATCCTAATCGATCTCGATCCTGAGAAGAGCGGAATTATTGCCAAGGGCGATTATCTCGTGACGTTTGATTTCCTGGATTGGGAAAAGCGGGCGCTACGTAACGCTCAAGCAACGAGCCCCCTCAATGTCGGGCGGGCGGTAACAAGGATTCGCGTGACTTGAGTGAATGACGTATGTCTGCTTTGCATGAGCGTGCTTTTCCCGTTTTACGCTCGCCAGTCGCGCCGCCGGTCCGTACCATGGTAAGCGAGACTTCAGGGGCGATTTCACGCTGGTGGCAGTCTCTGGGATTGGCATCGCAGTTCGCTCTTGCTGCCGCACTCGTGATCGGAACGAGTATGGCTGTTCTCGGATCCTGGGTTGCAGGCCGGATCGAGAAGGGAGTCGTCGAGCACGCGGCGACAAACGCCACACTGCACCTCGATAGTTTTGTCGAGCCCCATCTGCAGACACTCGTTGACGGTGACCAACTCAGCGAGGAAGCAGAGCGGCGCCTTTCTGCATTGGCGTTAGGCGGTAGCAAAGGGCATTCGATCTTATCCATCACCATATGGGGAGCGGATAGTCGCGTCATTTTCTCAACCATTCCGAGGCTCGAGGGGCAGCGCAGACTGATGCCCGCGAAAGTTTCAAGGGCTTGGTTAGGCCGGGTTGAAGATAAGTTCGAAATGATCGAGCCGGAAGATGGAAATGGGTTCGCCGCCGCCGAGCCAGTCTTGAAGATTTTTGCGCCGATGCATCACAGCGGCACCGCGCGCATCATCGCGGTGGCCGAGGTGCATGAATCGGCGGGGCAGTTGCATAAAGATATTACCCGCACGCGATGGCAGACGGGCGGTGTTCTGGCATTGCTGTCACTCGCCATGCTGACGTCGCTTTCAGGGATCGTCAGGCGAGGTGGGCATACCATAGCTTTGCAGCAGCAAGTGTTAAGCGAACGCGTCGGAGAACTGTCATTAGCATTGTCTCAGAATGAAGAGTTGCAGGGCCGTGTCTCCGAGGCAAATCGCCGGTCAACGGATATCAACGACAGGTTTTTGAGGCGCATCGGTGCGGAACTGCATGACGGACCCGTGCAGCTGATTGCTCTCGCATTGTTGCGCCTGGATTCGCTGAAGTCAGTAGCGCAAGTACCCCAAACGGAGGCGAGCGAGACGGAAGATTTCGCTGAAGTCGAATCCGCCCTCCGCGATGCCCTCAGTGAAATTAGGGGTATGTCCTCCGGGCTATCGCTTCCTAAAATGGAAGGCTCGACAATCGGGCAGGTCATTGAGTATGCCGTTCGAAACCATGAGCGCCGGTCGCGAACAAGAGTTAAACTTGAAATTGTTCCGGAACTACCCAAGCTCGCCTCCCCGCTGCTTTTGACCTGTCTCTACCGGACTGTGCAGGAGGGGCTGAACAATGCGGTACGGCACGCGGGCGGCAAGGACCAAGTGGTTCGGGCGGGGCTGGAAGGTAACCAACTTGTGCTGGAAATTGCGGATGGTGGCCCCGGCATGCCCGAACAGCCGGGGGTAGCGGCCGACAATACGATAGGATTGGGTCTTAAAGGGCTTCAGGATAGGGTTGAATCCTGCGACGGTACCTTTGAGATTATATCAACTCTAGGGGTTGGGACTAAATTGAGAGCCAGGTTTGACAAGGTCTCGCTTGATAGATTTGATGGTCGAGACGGCTGAGCGATACCTACAAATTCATATTCGTTAGTAGGATGACGGTTTTGAACGTGCAAGCGCCGGACAAATTACGAATTGCGATTGTCGATGACCACCCGCTTTTTCGTGAGGGGGTGGCAGCAACATTGAATGGCATGCCTGACTTGGAAGTCATCGGCCAAGGTGGCAATGCAGATCAGGCCATTCAACTCGCTCTTGATCTATTGCCGGACGTTTTGTTGCTCGATATCAGCTTGCCGGGGGGCGGCATCGAGGCGACGCGAGAAATCGTAAGGCTGTGTCCCTACGTTAAAGTCATCATGTTGACGGCATCTGAGAACGAACAGCATGTGTCGTCTGCCCTCGAAGCGGGCGCGCGCGGTTATATTCTAAAAGGAATTGGTGTGGCAGAACTCGTCAGGACGATCCATGCCATTCATGGCGGCGAGCACTACGTGACGCCTCAGCTTGCGGCGCGCCTTCTGTCGATCATGAAAACGATTCCATCTGCGCCGCAGGCTGCCGGCGCGCTTCCCGATCTTACCAAGCGTGAAGAACAAATTCTCGACGGTGTCGCAGAGGGTAAGACGAACAAGGAAATTGCCCGGGTTCTCAATATCAGCGAGAAAACGGTCAAGCACTACATGACCAACATCATGCACAAGCTGCAGGTTCGCAACCGTGTTGAAGCAGCGCTTGTGGTCAGGAAAAAGAACGGTGTTTGAACCGATGCCACTGGCCGGGGCTGCCGCTCAATGTACTTTCAGCGCGTCGTCGGTCACTGTTTGAGCGTGCAATTTCATCAAGATATTCGTCACAAATGCCGCGACGGCAATTTCGCTTAATCCGATGCTTTCCGCGATCTCAGTGTAGGTTAAGCCTTGTGCCAAGCGACGCAGGATCTGTTCTTCGCGCTCCACCAGTTCGATCGGTCCTTCAGGCGGCGAATCCCATGGTGCGGCGTGACCAGAAGAACCGAGTAGCTGGCCCGCTAGCGATGGAGCGAGGAATGAACGGCCGGCATCGACCTCGCGTACGGCGCTGGCAATAACCGATGCCGGTTCGCCTTTGACAATATAACCTCGTGCGCCTGCCGCGATGGCGGCATCGATGTGAAACGTATCGTCGGCCGATGTCAGCATCACAATTTTGACTGATGGGCATGAGCGAAAGATTCGGCGTGCAGCGTTGATGCCATTGCCCGGCATGTTGATGTCCAGCAGCATGACGTTAGGTAAAAAAGTCTCTGCGATCTCCAGGGCCTCATCACTCGAAGCACCAGTCGCAACCACCGCGAAATCGCCGTCACGCGCCAACACATCCGCGAGGGCATCACGTACGCGCGCGTGGTCATCGACTAAAGCGATGCGGATGCCATCTTTCTCTGGGCGCGTCTGAAACACGTTTCTGTTGCTCAGAAGGTTCAGGTTAGGGCTCCTCAACGCAGACTACGATATTGAAGATCGACGGTAACGAGAAACCTAACGTACATAAGATTACTGACAATTCTCTGACGGCTCATCGCCGGAGCTCAGGCCAAGGTAGCCCTCTTTAGGTGCCGGGGGAGTTCTGCGGAAACCCTCTCGATGTCGATTATCTATACCGATTTGAGTGATTCTGGCGATTAGACCGCGTCCGGCGTCCGCCTGCATGTCAGGTCGTGGTCCTAAACACAGACCTACGTCTGAGCACACGCACGACCTCAGTCTTCTCCCGTCTGTACGGCCTTGGTTCCTTGTTGAAACAATAAATTACAGAGAGATTACAGCGGGTCACAAGAATTGTCAGAATTGAACGCGGGCCATTCACACCGGGTTCTGACTTAGGCCGCTGGCAGGACTTGATTTCGATTGCGATTGTTATTTTGGGAGTTGATGGACATGCCGACCCATTGCACGACGAGCTTTAACGTCAACGGCCTCCCCTCCATTCAGCGGCAGATCAAAATCGGCGGAGTTTCCTCGATTGGCTGCGCGCGGGAAACGGCGGCCAAGTCGATTTTGCAGCGCACCATGGATGCCTATGGCGTCCCGGCTTTCGCGTTGCGGCCAGTGCCTTGCTGATTTTTTGAATTCAATTTGCCGCCTTGGCCATGCAGCCGGGCGCTTGAAGGAAACTGGCAATTAAACCCAAATACTCACGGAGTTGCGTCATGGTAACTTATATTCGCAGTGATCTCGATTTCATCCTCGACCAAATCAAAATTGCTGAAGCACACGCTGCTGGCCAACCGTTGTATGGACCGGGCGGCCTTGTTCCATCGTACACATTGAGCCTGGGGCTCCGCACCGTCGATGGCACATTCAACAACCTGCTGCCCGGTCAAGAAACCTGGGGCGCGGCCGATACGCCATTTCCAGAAAATCTGCCGCTGGAATTCCGTCCAGCTGATGGCACGATGTTTGACCCAGATGGTCCTGGCGGTCCAGCACCGGACATGCCGACAGCAGCCGATTACAGCCCTTCAAATGATCCCAACTCGCTCGTTTTTGACTCGAGTCTTCGAACAATTTCGAACCTGATTGTCGACCAGTCGCTGGGCAACCCTGCGGCCGTGTTGAAAGCCCTTGCATCTGGCGGCGTTGTTGCCGCTGACCTGACACAACTTGGACTTGTTCAGGCTATTCACAATGCCTTCCAACCGTTTGCTGATGCAGCCTATCAAACTGGCGTTGCTGTCGGCAAACGCGCAAAGGCTTGTCGGCTGCTGCAAGCACTGATCAACTACTTGCAACCGAGCGACTGGACGCAGCTGCAACAGCAGCTGCGGGACTTGCCGCGACGGCAGCGGCAGATCTTGTAACCGCTCGCGATGCGCGAGATGCACAATTCCAGCCTTTGGCATCACCATGGACGGCGACAACGTCAACATTCCAAACGTTGCGACCGATGCC
This sequence comes from uncultured Alphaproteobacteria bacterium, assembly GCA_963819605.1. GTDB lineage: Bacteria > Pseudomonadota > Alphaproteobacteria > Rhizobiales > Hyphomicrobiaceae > Hyphomicrobium_B. The sequence continues at coordinate 435,910 of CAWFWU010000009.1, forward strand.
GGATTGTCGGCGCCATTCAACTCATGGTTCACTTTGTTCGGCCAGTTCTTCGATCATGGTCTCGATCTCGTCAACAAAGGCGGCAGTGGCACGGTCTTTGTTCCGCTCCAACCAGATGACCCACTTTATGTCGCTGGCAGCAATACCAATTTCATGGTGCTCACCCGTGCTACGGTTTCGGCAGGCACGGATGGCCATATGGGAACTGAGGACGATATTCGTCCTGTCAACACCACGACATCGTTCGTCGATCAGAATCAAACCTATACCTCGCACTCATCGCATCAGGTGTTCTTGCGCCAATATGTGTTGAACGACGCTGGCCGGCCTGTTGCAACCGGCCATCTCATCGAAGGCGGTGGCGCTGCTGCAGGTGGCATGGCCACCTGGGGAGAAGTCAAAGCTCAAGCCTTGTTGCTTGGCATTGAATTGACCGACTTTGATGTTGGTAATGTACCGCTGCTGCGCACTGACGCGTACGGCAACTTCATTCCTGACCCGCTTACAGGCTTTGCCCAAGTGATTGTCGGAATTGGTGGGGATGGCATTCCAAACACCGCAGATGACGTTGTTGTCTCTGGAACCAATCTCGTTCCCGTCAATCCAACGACAGAATTTGCGTTGCGGACAGGCCATGCGTTCCTTGCTGATATTGCCCACGACGCTGTGCCTGTTGGCAAGATTGAAGACGGTGACATTGACGATTGGCTTGGCCAATCCGAACAATGGTTCAACTGAATACGACAACGAATTGCTCGACGCGCACTTCATCGCCGGCGATGGCCGTGTGAACGAAAACATCGGCTTGACCGCAGTGCATCACGTTTTCCATTCGGAGCACAACCGGCTTGCAGAACAGACCAAGAGTGTAGTCTTGGCTGATGCTGCCACGATGCTTGCAAATGATTCGACTGAGGCTGAAGCAGTGGCGTTTTTGAACGAGTGGTTGGCAACCGATGTGGCGGCTGTTCCAGTTGGCGCTGCGATTGATGACCTCGTCTGGGATGGCAACCGACTGTTCCAGGCTGCCAAGTTCGGCACAGAAATGCAGTATCAGCATCTGGTGTTCGAAGATTTCGCTCGCAAGATTCAGCCAAACATCGACTTCTTTGTGGTGCCCGATGGTTACCATGCCGATATCAATGCCAGCATCGTTGCTGAATTTGCGCACGTCGTTTATCGCTTTGGCCACTCGATGTTGACTGAAACCATCGATCGCGTCGATGCACAATTCAACCCGGACAACATTGGCCTGATCCAGGCCTTCCTCAACCCTGTTGAATTTGACAGCGGCCATACAATCGCCGACGGCATTGCCGCGGGCGACATCATTCGTGGCATGACCAGACAGGTTGGCAACGAAATCGACGAATTCGTTACGGGTGCTCTGCGCAATAATCTGCTTGGCCTGCCACTCGACTTGGCGACAATTAACTTGGCACGTGGTCGCGATACGGGTGTTCCATCCTTGAACGCGGCGCGTCGTGAATTCTATGATGTCAGCAATCAAGCGCCAGAATTGAAGCCTTATGAAAGTTGGATTGATTTTGCAGCCAACCTTAAGAATGAAGCGTCGGTTATCAACTTCATCGCCGCCTATGGTACGCACTCGTCGATCACAGGCGAAGACACCATTGAAGGCAAACGCGATGCTGCCATGGCGCTTGTTTTCAACCAAACATTCGGGACCCACACCGTTCCATCGGATCGGGTTGCCTTCCTAAACAGCACTGGTATCTATGCAAACAACGCTGATGGTTCGACCACAACAGGCGTTGATGTCATCGATCTTTGGATCGGCGGCCTCGCAGAAAAGACCATGGTTGGCGGCGGCATGCTCGGCTCAACATTTAACTTCGTGTTCGAAGTTCAAATGGAAAAACTGCAGGATGGCGATCGCTTCTACTACCTGCAACGCCTTGATGGTTTGCATCTCTTGGCCGAAATGGAAAACAATACGTTTGCCAAGCTGATCTTGAAGAACGCTGATGCTGGCCACTTGCCATCGGATGTGTTCTCAACGCCTGGCTTCATTTTGGAAGTTGATCGTACCAAGCAGTTCAATCCCGGTTTGGGTGAAGAAGCTGGTGCTGATGGTTTCATTGAGGACCAAGTTGGAACTCCTCTGGTGGACGAAACAGTTGATAACCTCGGCATTGACCCAACTGGCGGCTCAATTCTCACGCCGCTGGTCATCCGCAACGATCCAGGAACATACGGACCAGATACCAACTACTTGCGCTACACCGGCGACCAGCACGTTCTGCTCGGTGGTACTGACGGCAATGATCATCTCATTTCAAGTGAAGGTGATGACACGCTTTACGGTGATGGCGGCAACGATAGGCTCGAAGGCGGCCAGGGCAACAACTCCTACATCGGCGGCGACGGCGATGACATTATTACCGATCTTTTCGGTGACGACATCATTCGCTCCGGCGCTGGCAACGATGCGGTGAATGCAGGTGTGGGCACGGATTTGGTCATAGCCGACGAAGGCAACGACTTCGTTGTCCTTGGTGCAGACTTGCTTGACGAGACGTTCCTTGGCCTTGGCAACGACTATGTGCTGGGCAGCAAGACAACCGAACAATCCATGGGCGGCGAAGGCGACGACTGGATTGAAATTGGTGCCTGGACAGGTGCTGTCGGCGATAACTTCGACGACCAGTTCGCAGCCGACGCAGTCAAGGGACACGACGTATTCAGAGGCGATGGTGGTTTTGACGAATTCATCGGCGAAGGCGGCGACGACATCTGGATTGGCACGCTCGGGCGCGGCAAATTCGATGGCATGTCCGGCTTCGACTGGGCGACCTACAAGGACTACCAGTTTGGCGCCAATGCCGATTTGACAAGGTTGCATTTTGACGCCTTGCCACTGCCGCCACCCAACTCCGCGCTCGACGAATACTCCTTCGTTGAAGGGGTATCGGGTTCGGCCTTCAATGACGAAATCCTCGGCAGCGACGCCGTAGACCTGTCTACTTCGTCGGAAGGCGGCGCCCGCGGCAGCGTTCTGACCGCTGAAGGCATTGCCCTCATTGATGGCCTGCAGGCTGTGCTCGGCGCGGGTGTCTCATCTTTCAGCTCCGGCAACATCCTTTTGGGTGGTGCGGGCAGCGACGAAATCACAGGTCGTGGCGGTGATGACATCATCGACGGCGACAAGTGGTTGAACGTGCGTGTCGGTGTATTCGAAGACGTTGGTGTAGATGGCGGCACGGGTGCCGAAATCGACAGCGCCAACAGCCTGACCGAACTGGTCACGGAAATTTTCAACGGAACCTACAATCCGGGCCAACTTCGGATCGTCCGTGAAATCATCACCGAAAGCGCCAACAGCGATGTTGACGTGGCGATCTTCTCGGATCTGCGTGCGAACTACACCGTCACCAACAATATCAACGGAACGGTTACGGTTGCCCATACCGGCGGTACGCAGGCGGACGGCACCGATACGCTTCGCAATATCGAGCGGTTGCGGTTCTCCGATGTCGAAATCGGACTGAACGTGCCACCGACAGGCGCTGCCATAATCAGCGACCTGACACCAACGGAAGGTTTCATTCTTACAGTTGATACGTCGTCGATAGCCGACACCAATGTTTTGGGTGCGTTCACCCGCCAATGGCAATCTTCAAACAACGGCACCACGTGGACCAACATTGCCGGCGCAACAGGGGTAACCTTCACGCCGCAAGACTTGGCCGGCATCGCACCAGGTGCTCAAGCTGGTCTGATGCTCCGCGTGCAAGTCACTTACACGGATGGCGGTGGTACGCTTGAAACGGTGTTCTCGGCACCGACGGGTGTGACCGGCCTCAACTGGGACGGACCGAACGTTGCAACAACATTCACTGGCAATGCTGGTGATGATATCGCCGATGGCGGTACAGCTGGCGACACGCTGAACGGCAATCTTGGTGCCGATCAATTGCGCGGCAATGATGGCAATGATGTTATGACTGGCGGTGCCGGAAATGATGTGATTGATGGTGGTGCTAATACACTGGTAATACCGCTTATCAATCCCGGCGACGTCGCGAACTATGTTGGAGCCGCGACGAACTTCGGCGTCAGCACTGGCGCAACGATCGGTACGATTACTGTCACTGATGGAACCGGAGCCGAGGGCACCGACACCGTCATCGGCGTCGAAACCCTGCGTTTCAACGGCCAGAACTATACCGTTGTGAATGGTACCAATGGTGCAAACTCAATTGTTCCAGTTTTTGGAAACGCATTTGGAGCGGGCCAGCAAGCCATCTTTGGTTATGACGGCAGCTGACACTCTCAATGGTGGACTTGGAGATGATATCATTGATGGTGGCTTGGGAACTGACAGTATAGTCAAACCGCCACAACTGGTGGACGTGACTATTGTCAACGGCGGTGCTGGAAACGACACCTATACCCTCAATGGTGTGGCTGGTGCTGAGACTTTCAATATCTATACACGTTAGCCGCATACAATGCTGGTTCCTGCGCAGACATCCTGAACACCAACACTGAAATCGTTATCACAGGAACGCAAATGGTGTTGTCGGTGCAGTGACCGCCGCAAACATCGTGGCTGAACTGAACAACATTGAGGAAATCACAGTCAATGCGCTCAACGTCTCGGACTAACAATGGAAATGGCGTCTCCGAATCGGTGGCGCAATTGCAAATAGTGATAGTCAATATCGTGATTGGTAACTTCAACGCTCCTAACACAAGCCTTAACTTCAGCACTATCACCGTCAACGGCGGCCTGGGCAACGATACTGTCGATATTACTGGCCTAACGTCCAGCCACCGCGTCGTCTTGAATTCCGGCGGTGGAAATGACGCTATCGTTGGAGCGGTCCGGTCGCAGGACGTGATCAACGATAACGATAGGATCGTTGGCACAAGCCGTTCCGAAAGTCTGAATGGTGGCACTGGCCACGACACCATCAAGGGCATGGGCGGTAACGACAGGTTGCTTGGCGGTGCAGGTAACGACAGAGTTGACGGTAACGCTGGCAACGACCGTATGTCCGGCGGCAACGGCCACGATACGTTGCGGGGCGGTTCCGGAAATGACAACATCAGTAGCGGCGACGGTAACGACACCGTCAATGGCGGTGCTGGAAACGACAGAATGTCGGGCGGTGCCGGCAACGACAAGTTTGTATTCACCAAAGGCTTCGGCAACGATGTCATCAACGACTTCGATGCGAACCCAGCCGGCGGACAGGACAAACTCGACATCTCTGCACTTGGAATTTCAGCTTCAAACTTTGCTTCACATGTGCTCATCTTCGATGCCGGTGCCGATACGCTGGTCATCGTAGACGGCGACACCATCCGGCTCGCGGGCGTGGGCAATTCGAACACGGTCACTCATAGCGACTTCGTACTGTTCGGCGGCTAAAACATTAGAGACCGCGGCGCGCGAGGAATTGCAAAGTTTCAGCGCGCCGCGAACCTATCGTCTCGGATACGCACGGCCTCATGAACCCGGACGTGTCAAAGTCCTGGAAATAGCGTCCTGCCATCCGGCATACTTGCGCGCGCGTTCTGTTTCATCAACGGACGGCATAAATCTGCGATCCAGCGACCAGAGTTTGGCAAACTCGGCAGGTGCCGGATAGAAGCCGGAATAGAGACCGGCGAGATATGCGGCGCCGAGTGCCGTTGTCTCGAGTACTTTGGGCCGGTCGACTGGGGCCGCCAAGACATCGGCCAGGCATTGCATGGTCCAATCAAATTCGACCATACCGCCGTCCACGCGGAGGACCGTTTCACGCGATGCGCCCCAATCGGCACGCATGGCGTCCACAAGGTCCCGGGTTTGATAGCAAACTGATTCGAGTGCGGCACGGATGATCTCTTTCGAAGTGGTGCCGCGTGATAAACCATAGATGGCGCCACGGCACTCTGCATCCCAATAGGGGGCTCCAAGGCCGACGAATGCGGGCACAAGATAGACGTCTTGTTCGGGGTCGGCCTGTGCCGCGAGGGCGCCTGATTCACCCGCTGATTTTATGAGGCCCAACCCGTCGCGCAGCCACTGTACTGCGGCACCTGCGATAAAGATCGATCCTTCGAGTGCGTAATGCACCTCGTTATTGAGGCTGTAGGCGACCGTCGTGAGTAGGCGGTTCTTGGAATAGACGGGCGTGGTGCCGGTATTGAGAAGCGCGAAGCAGCCGGTGCCGTATGTGGACTTGACCATGCCGGGCGTAAAACAGGCTTGTCCTATGGCGGCTGCCTGCTGGTCGCCTGCGATACCGGTTATGGGAATGGCCGTGCCAAAAAGCGCGGGATCAGTTGCGCCATAATCCGCGGCGCAATCTTTGATGACAGGCAGCATGCTTTCCGGCACGCGAAGGAGATCGAGGAGGTACAGCGACCAGCGCTTCTTATTGATGTCGTAGAGCAGCGTCCGGCTGGCGTTGGTCGCGTCTGTCGCGTGGACCTTGCCGCTGGTCAATCGCCAGAGAATAAAACTATCAACCGTGCCAAATGCCAGCCGCCCCGCGTTGGCGGCATCGCGCGCGCCCGGGACGTTATCGAGGATCCAGGCGACTTTCGTTCCAGAGAAATAGGGATCGAGTAGCAGGCCGGTACGCTTTGTGACCGTATCTTCAAGCCCAGCACTCTTCAGCCCCGAGCAGATTTCGGCGGTGCGCCGGTCTTGCCAGACGATAGCGCGGTGGATGGCTTTGCCTGTCTTGCGGTCCCAAACAACCGTTGTCTCGCGTTGATTGGTGATGCCGATCGAAACGATATCTGCCGCGCCGATGCCGGCTTTCGCGATCACCGCCTTGCAGGTTGAGATGGTCGTCTCCCACAGATCTTCGGCGTCATGTTCGACCCAGCCGGAATGCGGATAATGTTGTGCGAATTCCTGTTGGGCGACCGCCTTGATGCGGCAGTTTTTGTCAAAAAGAATGGCCCGGCTCGATGTCGTGCCCTGGTCGATCGCGAGGACGAACTTTTCCATGAGGTTTTCCTGTTCGTGCCATTGATTGCGTGTGCCCATTACGGCAAACCGACTATGCCACGGCTGCCGCGTTTTTCGAGAGCCATGCGTCAAGCCGCTTTTTGGCCCCGGCGTCGAACCGCAGGCCAAGCTTCGTGCGGCGCCACAAAATGTCGTCAGCTGTAATCGCCCATTCGTTGGCCACGAGATAACGGACTTCCCGTTCACTCAAACCGGCACCGAAGTCTTGTCCCAAATCACCTGCATTTTTGGCGTCCGCAATGATTGCGCGCGCGCGCGTCCCGTAGTTGCGCACCAGGCGCCGCGCGCCGCCATCCTTCAGCCCTGGGCAAGTTGCGGCGATTTCCCGGACTAGGCTTTCAAAGCCATCGACTGGAAAGTCGCCGCCAGGAAGGGCCGAACCGGCCGTCCACGCCGAACCGGTATCCAAACTTCCGGAGAGTTTGGATATCGCTTCTTCGGCAAGGCGGCGATAGGTTGTGATTTTGCCGCCGAAGATATTCAGAAGCGGCGCGTCGCCGTTGGGGCCATCGAGTTCAATCACATAATCGCGCGTTGCTTCCTGCGCCGAGCCGCCGCCTTCGTCCATGAGCGGCCGCACCCCGGAATAGGTCCAAACGACCTCGTCAGGACGCGTTGTTCTTTTAAAGTATGTGTTGGCCGAACTACAAAGGTAAGCGACTTCGTCGTCAGTTATAGTGACGGCGCCTGGATCGCCTTTGTAATCGACGTCGGTCGTGCCAATGAGAGTGAAGTCTGTTTCATAGGGAATGGCGAAGACAATGCGGCGGTCGGAATTCTGGAAGATGTAGGCGCGGTCGTGTTCAAAGACTTTTGGAACAACGATATGGCTGCCTTTGACGAGGCGAATGCGCGGCTTGCCGTTTTTCCCGACACGCCGCGTCAGCACATCGTCGACCCACGGCCCCGCGGCATTGATCAGTGTGCGCGCTTCAATGACTTGTTGTTGGCCTGTCCGCCTATTCTCTAACTCAACGCTCCAGTGCCCATTCGTGCGGCGTGCCGAGACGACTTCGGTTTGAGTTCTGATATCGGCGTTTCGAGCTTTTGCGTCCATCGCGTTAAGCACGACGAGGCGCGCATCATCTACCCAGCAATCGGAATACTCGAAGGCGCGTGTGAATTCGCCTTTCAGCGGCGTGCCTGGCGCCGAGTGCGACAGATTGATTTGATGGGAAGCAGGTAAGATCTTGCGGCCGCCCATATGGTCGTAAAGAAACAGCCCCATTCTGATCATCCAGGCTGGCCGAAGCGCGGAGTGATGCGGCAGAACGAAACGCAAGGGCCAAATAATGTGGGGAGCCATTGAGAGGAGAACTTCTCGCTCCTTCAAGGCTTCGCGTACCATGCGGAATTCGTAGTGTTCGAGATAGCGCAAGCCGCCGTGCACGAGTTTGGTCGAGGCCGAAGACGTGCCAGATGCAAGATCACCTTTCTCGGCCAACATGACCTTGAGGCCGCGGCCAGCTGCATCGCGCGCAATACCGCACCCATTCACGCCGCCGCCGATGATCGCGATATCGTACACGTGCCCTGCTCGATATGGATGCAATACGGGCCCTGCGGCACCGGATTTGTTTCGCTTTTTGGGCCAGGCAGCATCGGAAACGAGGAAGCCGCCTACAATCGAAGATTATCGCACTAAAACGAAAATTCAAGACGCATTGGCGATGGCGATCTCGACTTTGTGTTCCCGGCAGATGGCCGAGATGGAATTAGGCGGTGCTTTATCAGTTACGAGGGTGTCGATTTCCGAGATGTGACCGATGCGAACAGGAGCGGTGCGCTCATACTTCATGCTGTCGGCGACAAGAATGGTGTGGCGCGCGCAGTCCATGATGGCTTTTGCGACTTTCACTTCGCGATAATCGTAGTCAAGGAGTGATCCATCTTCATCAATGGCCGATGTGCCAATGACGGCGTAGTCAACCTTGAATTGGCGTATAAAATCAACGGCCGCCTCGCCGACAACGCCGCCGTCCGCATGCCGCAAGACGCCGCCAGCGACGATGACTTCAATGCCGGCGCAGCCTAGTAATATATTGATAACATTAGTATTATTCGTGATAACTAAAAGACCGTGGCGGTTTCTGAGCGCTGTTGCGACTTGCTCAGTGGTGGTGCCAATGTTTATCAGAATAGAGGAATTGTCCGGAATGATTGAGGCGGCCTTAGCGCCGATGAGCCGCTTGCCGTCGGTCGCAAGTTGGCGCCGCGCTTCGTAGCCAAAATTAGCCACTCCGGAGGATATCACGGCGCCGCCGTGATAGCGTTGCAAGATGCCACGCTCACAGAGGTCGTTTAGATCCTTGCGGATTGTCTGGGGCGTTACATTGAAGCGCTCGGCTAACCCTTCAACATTGACACGTCCGGTATCGCGGGCGAGCCGGACAATTTCTTGTTGACGTGGTGAGACGGCAAGCATTGATATCTCCAAGATTGAGCAATGCTAGCGCGGAACATTCGAATTTTCAAGCGTTACGCCGCTATTCGAAACTCATGCGGGTATGAGCTTTGTAGGCGATTATTAGAAATAGCACCCAAAAATCCGGGCAAACGCGCATTGAATTCATGTTGCGCTGCATTCGCTCGCGCCTTGTGGCTTTCCAATTGACACTCGTTTTGGTTCGATTGATAGTTGAGGCCTCTTTACGCACTGGACGCGACTGTCGCACTTAAGACTCGTCTTGCTACGCACTGGGAGGAAAAAAACAAATGAGAAAACGTATATCTGCCGTGGCTATGTTTGCTGCGGCCGTCACGATGTCCGGCACAAGTTTCGCCGGCATGGACGAAGCCAAGAAATGGGTTGAGAAGGAATTTCAACCCTCTGCTCTCTCAAAAGAAGAGCAAATCAAGGAAATGGAATGGTTCATCAAAGCGGCTGAGCCATTGAAGGGTCTTGAAATCAACGTGCTGTCGGAAACCATTCCGACACACACCTACGAGTTTGAAACGCTGACCAAGGCGTTCCAGGAAATTACGGGTATCAAGGTCAACCATCAGCTGCTCGGCGAAGGCGAAGTCGTCCAGGCCGTGCAAACGCAGATGCAAACCAACCGCAATCTCTATGACGCCTACATCAACGACAGTGATCTCATCGGCACGCATTCGCGCTTGCAAAGCGCCGTGAACCTCACCGATTGGATGGCTGGCGAAGGTAAAGACGTCACCAATCCTGGCCTCGATACCAAAGACTTCATCGGCGCTCCGTTCACCACCGGTCCCGATGGCAAGCTCTGGCAGTTGCCCGACCAGCAGTTCGCGAACCTCTATTGGTTCCGCAAAGACTGGTTCGACCGCAAGGATCTGCAGGACAAGTTCAAAGCTAAGTACGGCTACGATCTTGGCGTGCCGGTCAACTGGTCGGCTTATGAAGACATCGCCGAATTCTTCACCAACGATGTGAAGGAAATCGACGGCGTCAAAGTTTATGGCCACATGGACTACGGCAAACGCGCTCCCGACCTCGGTTGGCGTATGACCGACGCTTGGCTCTCTATGGCCGGATCGACGTCTCCTGGTCTTCCGAACGGCCGCCCGATCGACGAATGGGGCATCCGTATGGAAGCGGGTTCGTGCAACCCGGCAGGCGCTTCTGTCACGCGCGGCGGCGGCACCAATGCTCCGGCATCGGTTTACGCTATCGCCAAGTGGGACGAGTGGCTGCGCAAGTATGCGCCTCCCGGCGCTGCCGACTACGACTTCTATCAGTCGCTTCCCTCTTTGAGCCAAGGCAACGTGGCCCAGCAGATCTTCTGGTACACGGCGTTTACAGCTTCGATGGTTGCCGACAAGAAGTCAGGCAACAACACGGTTGACGACAAGGGCAATGCACTGTGGCGTATGGCACCCTCGCCGCATGGACCGTATTGGAAAGACGGTATGAAGCTCGGTTATCAGGACGCCGGCTCGTGGACCATGTTCAAATCGACACCCGTCGATCGCCGCAAGGCAGCCTGGCTCTACGCGCAGTTCGTCGTCTCCAAGACAGTTGACGTCAAGAAAAGCCATGTTGGCTTGACGTTCATCCGCGATACGACTGTGAAGCACGCGTCGTTCACCGAACGCGCGCCGAAACTTGGTGGCTTGGTCGAGTTCTACCGCTCGCCAGACCGCGTGAACTGGACACCGACAGGCGTCAACGTACCTGACTATCCCAAGCTCGCTCAGCTTTGGTGGCAGCAGATCGGTGACGTGAACTCGGGTGCTTTTACGCCTCAGCAAGCCATGGACCGTCTCGCTGGCGAAATGGACCTGATCATGTCGCGCATGGAAGCAGCCGACAAAGCCAACAAGGCTTATGGCGGATGCGGTCCGCGCCTCAATCCTGAAAAGAAGGCCGAGGAATGGTTAGGCAAGGCCGATGGTCCTGCCGCCAAGCTCGCCAACGAAAAGGAAAAAGGCCAGACCGTTGCTTACGACGAGTTAATCAAGCGCTGGACTGCAAAGTAACTGCAGCCGATTGCGACTTGATGTTGACGATCCGGGGCGCGCTACACGCTGGCGCGCCCCGGACCAAGTTTGGCCTTAGACTGCCATATCCAATCTCTATTAAATCTGCTCCTCAGAGAGGCGCGTTGGCTATTCCATGACGCTTGAACTCAGGAACGTCACAAAGCGCGTTGGCGCGGAAATTTTTATTCACGAGACCAGCCTCACGCTTGAGGAGGGCAATCTCAATGTTCTGCTTGGGCCGACGCTGGCCGGCAAAACAACACTTATGCAGCTCATGGCTGGTCTTGAGAAGCCCACGAGCGGCGAGATTTGGTTTCGCGGCAAGAACGTCACGGGCGTGCCGGTGCAAAAGCGCAACGTCTCGATGGTCTATCAGCAGTTCATCAACTACGCCAATCTGAGTGTCGAAGATAACATCGCAACGCCGTTGCGGGTCGCCGGTATGGATCGTGCCGAAATAGGCCGGCGGGTCGGCAAGGCTGCTGAGCTGTTACGCCTGACGCCGATGCTGAAGCGCCGCCCTTCCGAGCTTTCAGGCGGCCAGCAGCAGCGCACAGCCATTGCCCGCGCTATTGTCAAGGACAGCGACGTCATTCTGTTTGACGAGCCCTTGGCAAACCTCGATTACAAACTGCGCGAGGAATTGCGCGACGAGCTTCCCAAACTTTTTGCAGATCGCAAGTGCGTGGTCGTTTATGCAACGACCGAACCCGGCGAAGCGCTGTTGTTTGGCGGCAATACAGCGACCATGCATGAGGGCCGCATCACGCAATTTGCGCCAACTTTGCAGGGGTATCGGCGGCCAAAGGATCTTTTGACGGCAACCGTATTCTCCGATCCGCCGATAAACACGCATGCGGTAACGAAGCGCGGCGGCGAAGTGATTTTGAGCAGCGGCTTGTCCTGGCCGGCGGGAAAAGCTGCATCAACCATTCCCGATGGTGATTACACGATTGCTGTTCGCCCGCACCACGTCACAACCGCAGTCCCAGCCTCAGCGTTCGGCCCGATCGATGGGCGCGTTTTAATCACGGAAATCAGTGGTTCGGAAAGCGTCATTCACTTTGCGATAGGCGATAAGACCTGGGTGTCGCAATCGCATGGCATCCACCGGCTTGCGGTCGGATCGCAAACCCGGCTCTATGTCGATGTCGATCAACTCCTTTACTTCGGCGCGAATGGGGAGCTTGTCGGCTGATGGCAAAAATCACGCTCTACAATCTCGGTCATAGCTACGTTGCCAACCCGCAGCGCGATGCCGATTGGGCCCTGAAGCCGCTCAATTTAGACTTTGAGGACGGCGGCGCCTATGCGCTTCTTGGGCCATCGGGTTGCGGCAAGACGACGTTGCTCAATTTGGTTTCGGGTTTGCTGGCGCCCTCAAAGGGGCGCATACACTTCAATAATGTGGATGTGACGCACAAGTCGCCCGAAGAGCGCAACATCGCGCAGGTGTTCCAGTTCCCCGTCATCTACGACACGATGACGGTTTACAATAATCTTGCCTTTCCGCTTCGCAACAGGGGTGTCGCAGAGGCGACAATCGACGCCCGCGTGCAGGAAGTGGCGGCGATGCTCGATCTGAAGCCGACGTTGCAAAAACGCGCGTCTGGACTGACGGCAGACGGCAAGCAAAAGATTTCCCTTGGCCGGGGGCTCGTGCGCTCCGACGTCAACGTCATCATGTTCGACGAGCCGCTGACCGTTATCGATCCGCATTTGAAGTGGGAACTGCGCTCCAAGCTCAAAGAACTGCACCAACGCACCAAGCGCACGATGATTTACGTGACGCACGATCAGACGGAGGCTCTGACCTTTGCCGATCAGGTCGTCGTCATGAACGAAGGGCAAATCGTACAAATCGGAACACCGGTCGATCTCTTTGAGAAGCCCCGCCACACGTTTGTTGGGCATTTCATCGGTTCACCCGGCATGAATCTTTTGCCCTGTGATGTCAAAGACGGGCAGGCCATGTTTGCTGGTCAGGCAATCGCGACCGCGAACGCATCATCGTATAAAGGTGGCGCCAAGGCAGTGCAGCTCGGCGTCAGGCCTGAATTCGTGACTTTCAGCAACGAGGGTGTCCCGGTGCAGGTGACCAAAGTTGCCGACGCCGGCCGTTTTCGTATCGTTACCGCACGCTCCGGAGAGAATTCACTAAAAATCCTGGTGCCGGAAGGTGCCAACATACCGGCAGGCAACGGGCACTTGAAATTCGATGCCAGCCGGACGCGCGTCTATGCCGATGGATGGCTGGTGGGCGCGGAGGGCAGCGCGTCATGAAAAAGACAGTCAACCAGAAGGCTTGGTTCTTCGTGCTTCCGGTTTTCCTGCTGGTGGCGTTCAACGCCATCATCCCGCTGATGACGGTCGTCAACTTCGCGTTCCAGGAAACTTTCGGCGATAACGTCTTTACCTGGTCCGGCACGCTTTGGTTCGAACAGGTTCTGCATTCTCCGCGCTTTCATGAAGCCTTGATGCGGCAGATCCTGTTTACCTCCATCATCCTGATTATAGAAATTCCGCTCGGCCTCGCAATTGCCCTTGCCATGCCAAAGCAGGGACCGTGGGTGTCTGTGTGCCTCGTGCTCATGGCGCTGCCGCTGCTTATCCCGTGGAATGTCGTCGGCGCCATGTGGAACATCTTCGCGCTGCCCGACATTGGACTTCTGGGTCGCGCGATCAACGGCCTCGGTATTGACTACAACTACACGCGCCAGCCAGGCTCGGCTTGGTTCACGATGGTTCTCATGGACGTCTGGCACTGGACGTCGCTCGTCGTGCTGCTGTGCTACGCGGGCCTCGTTTCAATTCCTGATGCTTATTATCAGGCCGCTAAGGTCGATGGTGCTGGGCGCTGGGCCGTGTTTCGATATATCCAACTTCCGAAATTGAAGCATGTTCTGACGATCGCCATTCTGCTGCGCTTCATGGATAGCTTCATGATCTACACGGAAGCAGTCGTGTTGACGGGCGGAGGTCCGGGCAATGCGACAACATTCCTGTCGATCGATCTTGTCAAAATGGCGCTGGGCCAATTCGACCTCGGGCCGGCAGCGGCCATGTCGATCATCTACTTCCTGATCATTCTTTTCCTCAGCTGGTTGTTCTACACGCTGATGATGCGCAACGAGGAGAATTGAGATGCGCCTCAAATCTCTGGTCCCGGCCATATACATCTTGTTTCTGATGCTGCCGATTTATTGGCTCATCAACATGTCGTTCAAGTCGACGAACGAAATTCTCGGCTCCTTCACGCTGTGGCCGCGCACGTTCACGTTCGACAACTACATCAAGATTTTCACAGATCCGACCTGGTACAACGGCTATATCAATTCACTGAAGTACGTGATCGCCAACACGATTCTTTCTGTGTCGGTTGCCTTGCCGGCGGCGTACGCGTTTTCGCGTTACCGTTTTATCGGCGACAAGCATCTATTCTTTTGGCTCCTGTCGAACCGTATGGCGCCGGCGGCGGTGTTCGCGCTGCCGTTCTTCCAGCTTTATTCTGCAGTCGGTTTGTTCGATACGCCTTGGGCTGTTGCCCTTGCTCACACGCTCTTCAATGTGCCGCTGGCGGTGTGGATCTTGGAAGGCTTTATGTCGGGTGTGCCAAAAGAACTCGATGAAACGGCCTATGTCGATGGCTATTCGTTTCCAGGATTCTTCTTCAAGATCTTCGTGCCGACGATTGCGGCGGGAATTGGCGTCGCCTGTTTCTTCTGCTTCATGTTCTCATGGGTCGAGCTGCTGCTTGCCAAAACGCTGACGTCGGTTGCCGCCAAGCCGATAGCGGCAACCATGACCAAGACCGCGAGCAGTTCTGGCTACGAACTTGGATTGCTCGCGGCCGCCGGTACACTCACCATCATTCCGGGCGCTTTCGTCATATATTTCGTCAGAAACTACATAGCCAAGGGCTTCGCCCTCGGTCGCGTTTAAATAGGTCGTGCTTAATTAAGCTGCGTTTGGAGGAGACTGCGATATGGAAGAAATGCAAGGGACGTCGCTCTTCTCGTGGATGGCGTGGACGACGGAAACAGCACTGTTTTTTGCCTTCATAGCCATGTGTCTCGTGGCGATGACGCTTTGGGAAATTGCGTCTCCGGGGGGAGATCCGCGCCATGGCGTCTTGGGTCTCGATACGACGCGGGGTGACCGGTTGTTTATCTCGCTGCTCGGTAGCGCCTTTATTCACCTCGCCTGGCTTGGGCTTATGGGCTCAAACCTCTGGCCGGCGCTGGCAGTGTCACTGGTCTTCGCGTTATTGGTATTTAGGTTTGTTTAACCATAACACCCGCGCGTAGATCACAACGCGGCATTTGGCAGGCAGCTTGCATTAACTACGGCTGTACCAGAGGGAGCCAATTGCAATGAAGACTTATGATTTCAAGTCCTACATGTCGAACCTCAACCGGGTCCGTTTCGTCGAACTGATCGATAATTGCCAAGCGGAATTGAGAATGAACTCGTTCCGGGCGTCTCTGGTTGTTAACCCGGTCACCGGTCTGGCTTACGACGCTCCATCGATGTGCCATGGTGGTTCAACCCATGCAGAGGCAGCTTAACGGCACGTCACTGGGGGGCAGGCGCCGGGTGTTGCTTTGAGCGACCCCGGATTGCGCGCGCGGCCGGACTAAGAACCGGGCGGCGTTTTAGATCGCCAATACCCGGCCTCAATTCGATTTCAAGCCAGTTTGAGATTAGCGATAACGCGCCAGGATGCGCGGTTCGCGTTGCAGCGGTAATTGCCGTCCCGATTGTCTTATGGCGAGGCGTCCCGGCGCGCGTCCAACGATGCGGGCCTGCCGTCGCGTAGGCGGAATGACCAACTGCTGCAACATCAGAACGGGCCGCCGGTCACGGACAATGCGGGCTTTGCGGATTTCGCGGGAATCGCTCGCCATCAGGCCCCACACAATACCCATCAAAAGGTAGAAATGACGCCAGTGATCGCTGTCGATCAGCAAGCCTTGCAGAATAGCTGCCGTGAGCGCCGAATAGACGATGAGAAAGAGGGGGCGGGTTCTGGTTGCCTTTAGGGCGTGCTTGAACCCAAGGGTCAGTGTCAGGATACAAAGCGCCAGGTATAAGAGACCGCCGGGCCATCCAGCACTCATCAACATACTGAGGTAGACGTTGTGGGCTTCCTCATGATGGAAATAGGGTGCGAACTGAAGTGGACCTATGCCAAGCGGATTGTCGAGTATCAGATCGATCGCTTTCAACTGACCGCCAAAGCGCCCCGTAGGTCCCTCATCGTAAGGTTGCGTAAGTGTGGCGCGTTCTTCCAGCAGTGCTGCCACGTCATCAGATTGAAACGCTGCCGCGACGACGAGACCAATTAGAGCTGCACCGGATACGACAAGACTTGCGAGTTTGAGACGGTCAACATTTCGTGCCGATCCAAGCATGTAGAGGTAGCAATACAGCGCCAATGCGATGGCGGCACCTGCCCAAGCGCCGCGCGAAAAGCTGAACAGAATGCCAACGGCAAGTATGGCGGCAGCAAGCAGTGGAACAAGCCCGCGTGCCAATGGGCGCGATAGCCACAGATGGAGTGCGGTTAGAAGGCCAGGGATCAAAAAGGGCCCATAGACATTCGGATCTTTGAATAAGGCTGCGGCGCGATCGTATCGGGTTAGAGACTCATATGCGCCAGGTAGAAGATCGAGATAGCCGATGATGCCAAGCACGGCGGCGATCATTGCGGCAATCAGGTAGCCGTTTAGGATCAAGCGCGTGTGCGGTCCGGGACGCTTGGCGACAAAGCATGCAAAAAGAAAAGAAGCGCCGCACAGATATAATGTTACGGCAGCATGCGAGATGGAGGCCGGAGCATCATAGGCTAGCGTGGTGCCGAAAAAGCTGAAAGCAGCTATGGGAATCCAGAGCGCTAGTCCAGCAACCAGCATGGGCCGCGGATCGACGAGACCGATGACAGGCAAAAGTATGAAGAGGCCGGCGGTCAGTGCGTCGACCGGCGCCGGCTCTGAAAAGACAATTGAACTTGATGCAACGCATAGCCACACCAGCATCTGCGCGATTTTATGCACGGCGCTTTTGCTTCGAACTTTCCGGCTGATCAAGATCGCCGGCGGCCCAGGATTGGTCAGTGCTTGGTTCATGAACTATGCTGCGCGACAATCGTTCCGCTGCGCCGGCCATGGAAGCGGAGCCCGCTACTCGTTGCAAGAGCAGGATTGGGAACAGAAGCCACGCCCCAAATAATGCCCATCATCAGATAGAAATGGCGCCAGTGATCGGTATCGATGATCAGGCCTTCCGCGGCATTGGCAAGAAACACTGAAAATGCAATCAGCACGAGAGGTTGCCAGGGTGTGCGCTTGAAGGCTTGGTGGAGTCCCAGCATCAAAGTGAACACAATCACAGCAATGTAAAGACCCGCACCAACCCAGCCCGCGTTGAGCGGCATGCTGAGATAGACGTTGTGAGGTTCTTCGTGGTGATAGCTTAGGGCAAACTCACCCGCGCCGATGCCAAGGGGGTGTTGGAGGATGAGCCCTGTCGCTTTTTCCTGACCACCGAAGCGGCCTTCGGGCCCGACATCATAGCTCTGGGAAACGCTGGCGCGCTCGCCAACGAGGCCGGCGACTTTTTCCACCTGCAATGCTAGCGCCACAACTGAGGCAATCATGGATGCGCCGAGAAGTGCCAGAACTGCTATCTTCTGACGGCGCCCGTTGCATTCGGCCGTAAGGAAGGCAAGCGCGACATAAGTGGCGAGCGCCAGGATAAGGTTCATCCAGGCACCGCGCGAGAAACTCAGAAATGTCGCAAAGACTAAAAAACCTGCGAGTGCCAACGGAAGTGCTGCGCGCGTCAATGGCCGATTGAGTGCCGAGTGGATGGCATAGAGGAAGGCCGGTACTAGAAAGGGTCCAAAGACGTTTGGATCTTTAAAGGTGCCTGAGGCGCGTTCGAATTTTATGAACATTCCGGCGCCGGGAAATGCATCAAAGTAACCGGCAACACCGGACGCGGCGACGATGACGGCGGCAAACGTCAGGCCGTTGAAGATGAGGCGTAAGTGGGCAACTGGTTTCAACGCGACGAAGCCGGCGAAGGTGAATGCCGCGCCAGCGAGATACAGCGACACAAGCGTATGCGTGACAGCCTTGCCCGTATCGTGCGCGAGAGCAGCCGAGACCAAGCCGGATGCGGCAACACCGGCAAACATGAGAATCATAAGGCCGAGGAGTGGTGACGGGCGGATGAGACCGATGACAGGAAGGATGACGATGAGCGCGAGGGCCAGCAGGTCGGTAGGCGCGGGCTCTGTAAAAACGAAGCCGCTCGTTGCCATTGTCAGCCAAACGAGCGCGAGTGTTGCAACGTGGACAAAACTCCGTCCCGGCGCTGTTTTCGTGCTCCGGGCAATGGCGTTAACTATTTGTCCCAACATGGCGGCCATGATCCTGTTGCTCGAGTGTTTCCCAGAGCAATTGCAAGGATCGGGCCTCAGTAGGCATTTTCGGTTTTGAGCAGGGATCCTGGTGTTTTGAGGAGAATATAGAGGTCGAAGAACACACTCCAATTCTCGATATAGTAGAGGTCGTGTTCGACACGCTTTTGGATCTTTTCTTCGGTGTCGGTTTCCCCGCGCCAGCCGTTAATCTGCGCCCAGCCGGTGATGCCGGGCTTTACTTTGTGGCGTGCGAAATACCCGTCGACGACCTCGTCATAGAGCTGGGTTCCGGCCTTGGCCTGTACCGCATGCGGGCGCGGACCAACGAGGGACAAATCGCCGAGGAACACGTTGAAAAGCTGGGGTAGCTCGTCGAGGCTCGTCTTGCGAATAATACGTCCAACGTTTGTGACGCGAGGGTCGTCTTTGGTCACGAGTTTGACAGCCGCCGCGTCGCAGCGGTCGGTATACATCGAGCGGAACTTAAAAACCTCGATCAACTCATTATTGAAGCCGTAACGCTTCTGCCGGAACAATACTGGACCGCGGCTGTTAAGCTTGACGGCGATGGCGACGGCGGCCATGAGCGGCGCCAGCAAGACAAGGGCAATGGTGCCGACGAACTTGTCGAAGAGCCACTTGGAAATCGTGCCCCAGTCCGCCAGGGGCCGGTCATAAAGATCAATCATCGCGACCGAGCCGACATGCGAATAGGTCCGCGGCGAAAAGCGCAAGGTGGTTGCACGCGCCGGCATTTTGATGTCGGCGGGCAGAACAGAAAGGCGTTTTGCAACCTCGGTGAGGCGTGTTTCCGCCGCCAGCGGCAATGCAACGATAATGAGATCGAGACGCGTGGTGCGGCTCATGGCGACCAGCTCGTTTAGGCCGCCGAGCCGCGGATATCCGGAAATGGCGCGCGGTGCGCGATCATCATCCCGGTCGTCGAAAATACCAGCAATTCTTAAGATTTGATCGCTATCGGCCTCAAACTGCGCGATCAGATCCTCGGTCACCGCACCCGCGCCATAAATCACAGCACGCTGATAAAGCCGGCCGTTTTTGGCCCAGCTGCGCATCATCCAGGCAAGAACCATCCGCTCTCCGGCGAAGGCAGCGGCTCCGGCGAGGTACCACGTCGTTAGCCAGACGCGCGATACATCTGAACCCATCTTGAGGAGGAAGAGTCCGACGACGAGTACGGCAAAAGCGATGCTCCAGCCAAAGATGACGCGGGGGGTCTTTTTTACGAAAGACGAGAAAGTCCGCAATTCGTAAAGCCGAAGGAGCTCGAACACGCCGACTGTTGCAAACCCGGTCAAAGCAATGGCCGCGAGATAGCGCGGGTTTGACGCGACATAACTTTCGTCGATGTATAACGCGGCAATGGCAAGGCCGAGGAGCGTGACAACCAGGAAATCCGCTAGCCGCACGCAGCCCCGAACCACGACGGGAGAAATGCCGCTCGCCTTTGCGGCAACGCCGCTATCGGCAAGGCGCGGCGGTGCCGTGCGAAAGGCAATCGGCTGAGAGGTGCCGCTTTGGATGTCTTTCGGAGAGAGGGCAGATTTCATGGACGCGGACATACCTTACCAACTCGCAGATGTTACTATTTAGCGGAGTTAGGGTACAGCAAGCACTGTCCGTGCCAAGAGCGGTTAACAGCTCGTCAAATGGCTGCGAGATTACCCTACAGGGTTAACCAGAGGTTAACGCGTAGAAGTCTAGGACGGCGGAGGTCATGCCTGCAACCGTGAACTTGGTTGAAACATTCTCTCTCAGACGCATGGCTCGCGCGGTTGCAGTATCCGGATGGTCGAGGGTGTCGCGCATGGCAGCGCCAAGCGCAGCCGCGTCACCGGGCGGTATGAGCCGGGTATCGGTGCCGGAAACAATTTCTGGGATACCGCCGACGGACGTCGAAATCAGCGGCAATCCGGCGGCTGCAGCCTCCAAGACGACGTATGGAAAGCTTTCGGCCAGCGAAGGCACAACCATGACGCGGCCAAGTTTCAAGGCTTCACGGGCCGGCAATGCGCCCGTGAATGTGACGACTGAGGACAATCCGAGGGCAATGGATTTCTGCTTCAGCTCTGCGGCGCTGGGGCCGGAGCCGACTATTGTAGCCGTGACCCGGCTCTGAGCATTTAGAGCTGCAAGCGATTCAAGCAGGAAATCTATGCCCTTGATGGGTCTCAACTCGCCGATAAACAGGAAATCCGTCGCATTGGGACTTGGCGGAAATGCTGCAAAATCCTGCGGCTGGAGGCCATTTGGAATGATGCGCTCAGGTGCACCGGCCGCGCTGACGCGTTCGCGGTAAATCCGGGCAGCATAGGCACTTTCGAAAACCAGCCCGTCCGTATGCCGCTCAAGCAGCGCTTCAACACGCAAAAATATCAAGCTTTCGAGTGAACCCGGCTTGAAATTGAGCGTCCCGCCGTGCGGCGTATAGAATGCGCGGAGGGGTTGCCCTTCTTTTTTGAGTGCCCTTGCGGCGAGACGCGCATAGGCGCCGCCCTTTGCGCCATGGCCATGCAACACGTCGAGGTTCAATTCCCGCGCGTGGCGCACAACACTTTTGCTGGCTTTCCAATCGCCCAATCCGGGTTGGCGGTCCATCGGCAGACGGGTGACGCCGAGTTTCATCGCTGGTTCTATGGCTGCGAACTTTGGTCCGGTCAGGCGGTCTTCGGCGTTGCTGTCCGCTAGGATGCCTACGTCATGACCGCGCGCGGCTTGCTCGGACGCCAAATCGAGAACGTGGCGGAAGAGCCCGCCGACGGGCGCGCGTAAGCAGTGAAGGATGCGCATCAAAGGGGCTCCGGCTAGTGAGGGAAGCGAAGAGCCCCTTCGGTCTCAGAAGAATTTTTCGAACACGTGAACTGTATCGCCAGCCTTGACCACATAGTCACCAGGGGCCTCAATTTGTTCGACTAGTCCGTTGATGCGGCGTGTAATGCGGTATTTGCGCGTGCTCGCCCGTTCCGTGTATCCGCCGGCGATTGCGACAGCGGTTTCGACGGTCATGCCTGAGACATATGGGAATTGACCAGCGTTTTTCACTTCGCCGAGAATGAAAAATGGGCGGTTTTGCTGAACATCTACGGTCACCTGGGGATCCTTGACGAACTCTGCTCCAAGACGGGCCCGGATAGTGCCCTGGAGTTCGCTCGTGGTCTTGCCGCGGGCTGAAATCTCGCCGATCAGCGGCACTGCAATTTTGCCATCGTGGTCGACGATATAGAGCCGCGATAGGTTGGGCTGGCCGTAGACGAAGATGCGCAAGCGGTCGCCGCTATCGAGAAGATAGGGACCATCGGTATCGGCAACGGCGTGCGGCCCCTGAAGGTCGTGGGGAGGCATCGCCGGCTCGCCCCAGGCAACCTGCTGGACGGGAGGCAATACCTCGGCGGACGTGACCGGAACGGGGTATCCGTCTGCTGTGGCGACGGGGGCTCCGTCCTTGATCGAGCCTTCGGAACTGGCGATCGCGCCCTCGTCTGAGGCCAGAGTCATATCACTTGAGAACAATTCGCCGGGGAAATGTGCGCATCCGCTGAGGAGCAACGCGGAGCTAACGGCAACGAACTTTAAGCGTACAGACATGACACCTGACATCCCAACTGGAAAAAGCAACTCTGGCCATACTAGGGGGGGAGAGTTAAGAAAATCTGAGCAGGTGCTTTTTTTTGATACGTTTAATGAGTTGCTAACCGCCCGCGCCCTTTAATTCCGAATCAACGCTTAATCCCGAACCCGAGTTGAGCCATGACCGGACGATACACTGCTTCCCCCGACGACATAGAAATGAGCTCGGTCTTTTCGGCTCTCAAAAAGAGCTTGCCGAAGCTGCTGCTATGGAGCGCGGTGCTTGGCGGGCTGACTTATGCCTTTCTGTTGACACTGGCACCAAAATATCAGAGCCAGGCAGAAATCCAGATTGAGGCCAAGGGGTCGTCCAACGCCTTCTCTGATGCCAAGTCTGGCGGGGCGGGCAACGAAATCGTCACAACACGGATGGATAAAGAGGCCATCAACACACATGTGCGCGCCCTTCAGTCTCCTGACTTGATGGCAAAAATTGCCGATGAGATGAAGTTGAACGAGAAGCGCGAGTTCAACAGTGCCAAGGGTCCTGTTGACTTTGCCGATAGATTGTTCCGCCTCGCCGGCATTGGCGGGCCGCGGCCGGGTGAATCCGAGCGCGACCGGGTACTTGGCGCGCTCTTCAAGCAAACCGAAGTTTACTCCGCAAAAGAAAGCCGCTTCATCGGCGTGCGCGTCACATCCGTCGAGCCGGCCCTTGCCGCCGACATTGCGAACAAGATTTCAGAGACCTATCGCAACTCGCTTGCCTCGGCCGTCGTCACGGAGATCGACGACCAGCAAAAGGTCCTGAAGGGAAAAATCGAGAAACTTTCGCCTGAAGTCGCGGCCGCCGAAACCGAGGTCCAGCGTTACCGCGGGCAGATTGATAGTTTCAAAGGCGGCAACCAGAACATCGGCATGAACGAACAGCAGATGTCTGAACTCAATGCCGAATTGACCAAAGCCAAAGCGGCGCGCGGCAAGTCCGACGCCCGCGCCAAGTCTGCGCGCGAAATGATGAAGCTCGGTTCCGCGGACGCGCTGCCCGATGTTCAAAAGTCGCCTTTGATCCAGAATTTGGTGCAGCAGCGCGTGCGACTTGAGCGGCAAATTTCGGAATTGTCGGCATCATTGCTGCCGGGGCATCCGCGTATGCAGCAGATCAACGGCGATCTTTCCGGATTGAAGCGTCAGCTTACGAGCGAAGTTTCGAAAATTGTCGATAGTCTCGATAAGGAAGCCAAGATCGCTCAGGGTCGCGAAGAATCTATCAAGAAAAGCCTGGACGAATTGAAAACCAAGGTCGTCAAAAACGCTCCGGAAGAGGCCAAGCTCCAGGAACTGGAAGCCAGCGTCAAAGCGAAAAAGACCGAGCTTGAAAGTCTTCAGGCGCAAGTTGAAGCCAATCGCAAGAGACAGGATGCGCGCGCGCAGCCTGTAGAAGCCAAAATCATTTCAAAGGCCCAGGCGGCCAGCTTGCCCATCTCTCCGAAGAAGAGCCAAAATGCGGCACTCGTTGCCTTTGCCTCACTCTTATTCGGAACATTCTGGACCATTACCCGTGCGCTCTTTACCGGCGCCAGGAGCGGCGGACGTGCGCTTGTCGAGCCAAGTTTAAGCGCTAAGCCCGTCAAAAAGGCTGTGCCCGCTCCGCCCGTCAAGCCGGCCGCGCCAGCGCCTTCCACGAGCGACGCTGCCGCCGAACCAGAAAGTGCTGGCGGCGGGGAAACGACAATTTCCGGCGTTGTTGCGCGTATCAAGGGTGCCGCGACTAAAGAAGGCGGACATCGCGCGATGGTCGCCGGCGAAACAATGATGATCAA